>JAIYBC010000009.1 GCA_027488845.1 Verrucomicrobiales bacterium
ACCGATTGGGGTGTTTTGCTGCAATGAAGCGGCAGTCACCAAACTGTTTACATTGTTCAACGATTTCGGCGTAAGTCGCTCGCAATCAACGTAACTGTCTTCACTTCATTGGTAGACGCCAAGACGCGAAGGAACCCAAAGCAGGTGGGGTACTTCGGTAGCATGGTCGCAGGATAACCGGCGGTTGCTTTCCCGGCCCCGTTCCCGATTCACGTTGGCGCCTTTGCGATTTCGCGTGAGTCCCCTCTTCTCCCCTCTCGCTCCCCGCTCTTGGGACTGGATACCGGACCTGCTCCCGTTCTCCATCACGCCGTGTCCGCGTTGGCCCAATCCCTCCTGCTCGCCCTCGGCGCCCTCGGCGTGGCGACGGTGCTGGGACTCGGGTCGGCGCTGGTCTGGTCGGCGTGCCCTCCGGGAATCGCCCGGCTGGGACGCCTGCTCGCCGGGATCACCCTGGTCCAACCGCCATTCCTCGCCGCCAACGCCTGGCTCGACCTCACCGGCGACCTGCGTTCCTCGGGCAACACGCCGTCGGGAGCCGCGTGGGGACTCGGCCTGACGATCCTCGTGCTCGGGCTCACCCTGTGGCCCATCCCGGCCTTGGCCGTCCATGCGGCGTGGAGCCGGATGCCCGTCGGTTGGCTGGAGGCGGAACCCCGCTCCGCCGGACTCGGCCTGTTCCGCCGACATCTCTGGCCCGCGGCCCGACCTTCGCTGGGTCCCGCACTCGGGCTCGTCGGCATCCTCGCCATCACCCAGTTCAGCCTGCCCGTGCTCTTCCAGGTGAAGGTCCTGCCGGAGGTCGTCTGGCTGAGCCTGAACACCCGGCTGGACACCTGGGGAGCCGTGACCGCCTCGCTGCCGATGGCCTTGGTCCCGATCCTGGTCTGGCGGTGGATCGGAAAAGGCCCGGTCCAATGGATCCCCGGAACAGCCACCGGCGAGGCCGCGGACCGTTTGCGTGACCGCCTTCGCGGATCCGCCTTCGTCCTGGCCCTTCCCTGGGCGTTGATGGCGGTGGGACTCGGACTCGGACTTCCGTGGGGTCGACTGATCCTGGAACCGCGGACGTGGAGCGAACTCCCCGGTGCCCTTGCCGCCGGCGGATCGGCGACCGCGAACTCGCTGCTGGGAGCGCTTCTCGGAGCCGGTGCGGCCACGGGAGCGGGCCTGCTTGCGGTCTTCCTCCAAGGCTCCCGTGCGCGCGGCCCCGGATTGCTTTGGATCCTCTTCCTGGTCCCCGGCGTCGTGCTCTCGGTGGGCTGGATAGCGCTGCTCCGACTGCCCGGCCTCGGCGTGCTCGCCTCGAGTCCGTTGCTCTTCGCGATGGCCTTGGGCCTGCGACATCTCGCCCCGGCCTGGGCCGCCGTCGCCGCCGCGGCCCGCACCGCCGACCCGGATCTCGTCCATGCCGCGCAACTCGACGGCAACCGGTTCCACGCCTTCCGGACCGGACTTTGGCCGCAGATCCGCGGCAAGGTCTTCGCCACCGCCGGAATCGTCTACCTGCTCGCCCTGTGGGATGTGGAGTCGGTGCTGCTCGTCGCGCCCCCGGGCGGCGAGACGCTGGCCATGCGCATCTTCAACCTCCTCCACTACGGCCACGCCACCCAGGTCAACGCGCTGTGCGTCGTGCTCGCGGTCCTTGGCGCCGTCCCATGGATCCTCGGTCCACCCCTGCTCCGATGGCTCACGCCCAAACGCTCGGAATCCGAGGAAGGAGGCCAACGATGAGATCGACGGCCGATTTCCGTGCCGCCGCGGTGTGGGTGGGATTCGCGGTGCTCTCCGGCTGCGGGGTTCCGGAAGGGTCGAGGGAAACGACGGCGGAGATCGCGTCGAAGACGTTCCGGCGCGTGGAGTCGTTCGGCGGACCCGGCGTGGCCCCCGGCCGCTTCAACAAACCGCGCTCGGTGGTCTGCGACCGCGAGGACCACGTCTATGTCGTGGACATGACCGGCCGCGTGCAGCGGTTCACCCCGGACGGACGCTTCGTGCTGCAATGGCAGTTGCCGGAGACGGACCTGGGACGTCCGAAGGGACTGGGCCTCGACCGGGACGGGAACGTGCTCGTGGTCGAGCCGCACTACCAGCGGGTGAACCACTTCACGCCGGACGGAAGGCGGGTGGCCCAGTGGGGTTCCCGTGGGACCGAGGTCGGCCGGATGATCCTGCCGCGGGCGGTGGTTCAGCGGCCGAACGGCGACTACCTCGTCAGCGAATACACGTTGGTGGAGCGGATCCAGGTGTTCCCGTCCTCCGTGGCGACGACCGGCGCCGCGGCATCCGACGCGACCCTGGCGACGGTCCGGACCTGGGGAACACCGGGCCTGGGCGAAGGCCAGTTCAACCGTGCGGAAGGACTGGGGCTTGGGCCGGACGGCACCGTGTGGGTGGCGGATTCCTGCAACCACCGGATCCAGGCCTTCGACGGCGACGGCCGTTTCCTGAGGAGCTGGGGCCGGGCCGGCACGGCGCCGGGGACGTTGGGCTATCCGTACGACGTGAAGGTGGACCGGGACGGCGTGGTGTACGTGTGCGAGTTCGGCAACTCGCGGATCACGGTGTTGGAACCGGAAGGAACCCTGCGCGAGGTCGTGGGAAAGGCCGGCTCCGAGCCCGGCGAATTCGCCAACCCCTGGGGCATCGCCCTCGACTCGAAAGGCAACCTCTACGTCGCCGACGCCATGAACCACCGGATCCAGAAACTCCTCCGGCGGTAGGAACCGTTCCAAGAAGTTTTCAGTTTCCAGCGGGGAGCAGAGCGGCATCAGGCATCAGGCATCAGGCATCAGGCATCAGGCATCAGGCATCAGGCATCAGGCATCAGGCATCAGGCATCAGGCGTCGGGCGTCGGGCGTCAGGCGTCCCTTCCACCCTTCCACCCTTCCACCCTTCCGCCCTTCATCCCCTCACCCACAACCCCTTCACAGCCCCACTTCCATCATCGTCGCGGCCATGAGTTCGCGGGTGGCCTTGGAGGCGGAGACGAGCGGCAGTCGGACCTCGTCGGTCATCATTCCCTCGAGTGCGAGGGCGGCCTTGCAGGGCACCGGGTTGGTCTCGACGAAGAGGTTCCGGAAGAGCGGGTAGAGCTTCGCGTGCATCTTCAGGGCGGTCTTCGGATCGCCGGCGAGGAAGGCGTTGACCATGCGGGAGACCTGCTTCGGGGCGACGTTGGAGGCCACGCTGACGACACCGACGGCGCCGACGGACATGAAGGGCAGCGTCAGCGAATCGTCGCCGCTGAGGATGACGAAGCGGGGTCCGCACGCCGCGCGCAGCTGGCTGACGCGGTCGCAGGAACCGCCGGCTTCCTTGATGCCGACGATGTTCGGGAAGTCCGCCGCGAGACGCTTCGCGGTGTCGACGCCGATCTCGATGCCGCAGCGGCCCGGGATGCTGTAGAGCAGGATCTTGAGCTTGGTGTGCCGGGCGATCTCGGCGAAGTGCCGGTAGACCCCCTCCTGGCTGGGCTTGTTGTAGTACGGCGCCACCTGGAGCGAGGCGTCCGCGCCGACGGCTTCGGCCCGTTCGGTGAGGAGGATCGCCTCCTTGGTGGAGTTGGCGCCGGTGCCGGCGATGACCGGGATGCGTCCCTTGGCGAACTTCACCGCCAGCTCGACCACGCGGATGTGTTCGTCGTAGTCCAGGGTCGGCGACTCGCCCGTCGTGCCCACCGGCACGATGCCGTCCACGCCACCCTTGAGCTGGCTTGCGACCAGTTTCTCGAAGGCGGCCTCGTCGAGGACTCCGTCGCGGAAGGGGGTGACCAAAGCGGTGTAGGTGCCGGTGAACATAAGCAAAGGAGAGACAGGATACCCGGCCACCCCGACCTGTAGCAAGGTGGTGCTGGGGGTGGCGGCGGACAGGGGGTTGAAAGGTTGAAAGGTTGAAAGGTTGAAAGGTTGAAAGGTTGAAGGGCTGAAGGGCTGAAGGGCTGAAGGGCTGAAGGGCTGAAGGGCTGAAGGGCTGAAGGGCTGAAGGGCTAAAGGGAGGGTCGGAGAT
>JAIYBC010000044.1 GCA_027488845.1 Verrucomicrobiales bacterium
TGCGGCTCTCCGAAGCCACCCATGTCCAGGTCCAGGACATCGACTCGGCCCGTCACCAACTCCGGGTCAGCCATCCCAAGGGCGGACGCATGCGCGTGGTCCCGCTCAGCGACAACCTGTACGACGACGATTATTTTTCCCGGTGACGACGATTAAAATTCCCCACGTGAAGTGAGGGGATTTTCGGTTCGTCCGGCGGACGGACGGCTGGCGAGTGCCTGCGTGTCTGGAGGTCCGCCGCAAGATGATCACCGAGAAGCAATGGCGGCGGCTTCGGGAGGAGTACGCCCGCACCCACAACATGAAGCTCAGTGCCCTGAGGGCAGGGGTTGATCGAAAGACGGCCCGGAAGTATCTGCAGGAGGAAGCCACTCCCCAACAACTCCGGAAGCCGCATCGATGGCGGACCCGAGCCGATCCTCTGGCCGCGGACTGGCCGAAGGCCGTCGCGATGCTGAAGGAGGCCCCGGAACTGGAGGCCCGGTCCCTCTTTGATTTCCTGTCCGCCCAGACTGGTAGCGGATTGAAGCCTGAGCACATCCGGACTTTCCAGAGGAGGGTGCGCCAATGGCGTGGAACCGAGGGACCGGAGAAGGAGGTGATGTTCGCACAGGAGCGGGTCCCTGGCGGCCTGCTGGAGGTCGACTGGACACACCCCGGCCAACTGCAGGTCACTGTGCAGGGGCAGCCCCTGGACCATCTGCTTTGCCACGGGGTCCTGGCCTATTCGAACTGGCAGTGGGCGGTGCGTTGCCAGTCGGAGTCGTTCCTGAGCCTGGTGAGCGCCGTCCAGGCTTGCTTGAACCGGCTTGGGAAGGCTCCCCAGTGTCTGGGTACGGACAACAGCAGCGCTGCGACCCACGAGATCGACGCCGGGAAGCGGGCCTACAACCCCGACTACCTGGACCTGTGCGCCCACTACGACCTGAGCCCGCTGACGATCAACGTCGGCTGTCCCAACGAACAGGGCGACGTGGAGTCGGCCAACCGACACCTGAAGCGGCGCCTCGACCAGCATCTGTTGCTTCGCGGCAGCCGGGACTTCCCGTCGGCCGAGTCCTACGACCAGTTCGTCGCCTCGGTGTTGGAGTCGGCCAACGCAGGTCGCCAAGCCCGCCTGGCGGAGGAGCTCGCAGTGATGCGTCCTCTGCCGCCGAACCGTCTTGCGGAGTACCGCGAGCTGTTCGTGCAGGTCAGTTCCCAAAGCACCATCCGGGTCCGGAACGTCAGCTACTCCGTTCCCTCGCGCCTCATCGGCCAGCGGGTCCGGGTGGAACGCTACGAGTCGGAGCTGAAGGTGTTCCTGGGCCGTGAACCGGTGCTTCGCCTGCCACGCCAGCGGGGCGACCGCGGTGTCGTGATCGATTTCCGCCACGTCGTGGGACCGCTGTTGCGCAAGCCCGGCGCCTTCGCGCAGTACCAGCACCGGGAACAGCTGTATCCGACCCCCGGCTTCCGGGCGGCCTACGACCGCCTGGTGGCCGACCACGGCCAGAAAGACGGAGTCACCGAGTACCTGCAGGTGCTGCGCGTGGCCGCCGAGCACGGCGTCGACGCCGTTGATGCACGCCTGAGCTCCTGCCTGGAAGGGAAGCAGAAGTGGACGGCCCTGATGCTCGCCCGGGAACTGACCCCGAACCGCGGCCGGTGGCTTGAGACCCCGAGCCTGGTGCCCGATCTCCAATGCTACGACGCCCTGCTCGGATCGGAGGTTCCCCATGTCGGCTGATCCACTGGGCCTTCTGCTGCGCTCCTTCAAGCTGCCCACGATGGCCAAACGTTATCCGGAGACCCTGGCAAACGCCCAAGCCCACGGATGGGACTGCCGCAGGTTCCTCCTCGACCTCTGCGAGGCCGAGGCCGCCGATCGGAAGGAACGCCGCCGGGAACGACTGCTCAAGGAGTCCGGGCTGCCAGCAGGAAAGACCCTCGGCTCCCTCGACGAAGAACAGCTTCCAGCCAAGGTCCGCCGACAATGGCCGGCACTCCTCGAGGGGGGCTTCGTGGAACGGGCCGAGAACGTCCTGGCCTTCGGCCTGCCCGGCCGGGGAAAGACCCATTGCCTGGCGGTCCTGGGCCGCGAACTCGTCCTGAGACACGAACACTCCGTCTGGTTCACCCCCACCTTCAAGCTGGTCCAGCAGCTCCTGGCCGCCAAGGCGGCCTTCAAACTGGCGCCACTCCTCCAGCGACTCGACCGCTACCGGGTCGTGATCCTCGACGACATCGGTTACGTCCAACAGAGCCGCGAGGAAATGGAGGTGCTCTTCACCTTCCTGGCCGAACGCTACGAACGCCGCAGCGTCATGATCAGCAGCAACCTCGTCTTCTCCCAGTGGGACCAGATCTTCAAGGACCCGCTCACGACCATGGCCGCCGTCGACCGCCTCGTTCACCACGCCCACATCCTCGAGTTCGACAACCCAAGCCTCCGCGCCTCCGAGGCCAGGAAACGCTCCGCCGACTGAACCCATCGACCCCACAGGCCAAGTCGTGGGTGGCTCCGTTCCGGGAGGTTCGCCTCACGGCTCCCTCCCTCCACTCCACCACCCACGACCCTCCACTCCTTCCTCTCCCCACCTCACGTGGGGATTTTTAATTGTCGCCAAGGGGGAAGAATAATTGTCGTTGAACA
>JAIYBC010000053.1 GCA_027488845.1 Verrucomicrobiales bacterium
AACGCTTCAACGCTTCAACGCTTCAACGCTTCAACGCTTCAACGCTTCAACGCTTCAACGCTTCAACGCTTCAACGTCTCCGACCCCAATCCACGGCCGACTGGCCAGCCCGCGTGCCGGTCGCGAAGCAGCCCTGCATCAGATAGCCGCCGGTCGGTGCCTCCCAGTCGATCATCTCGCCGGCCACGAAGACCCCGGGGTGGCTGCGGAGCATCAGCTGGCCGTCGAGTTCCGACCAGCGGACGCCGCCCGCCGAGGAGATCGCCTCGGCGATGGGTCGCGGACGTACCAGGCGCAACCGGCACCCCTTCACCGCGGCGACGAGTTGTCCGGCGTCCTGGAAGTCCCGACCACCGGCGGCGTGGGCCACGACCGCGGCAACAGCCGGACCCAGACGCCATCGGACGGTT
This sequence comes from Verrucomicrobiales bacterium, assembly GCA_027488845.1. Lineage (GTDB taxonomy): Bacteria > Verrucomicrobiota > Verrucomicrobiia > Limisphaerales > UBA9464 > SXXZ01. Next base: position 411 of record JAIYBC010000053.1, read on the forward strand.
CCCTCCGCCAGGAAGTTCCTCCGGCACACACCCAACCGACGCGACAACACCTCGGCGGCGACGGATGGCTTGAAGTCGATCCGGATCTCCGGTCCGGGCATCGCACGCAACGCAGCACCCAGCGCGTACACGGCGCCGCCTTCCAGTCCGTAGCGCGTCACCAGCAACTCGCCGTCCACGGACTCCGCGCCTGCGTGCACCCGCACGTTCTTCAGCGGTTTTCCCTCGGCGACTTCGAGGACCTGCGTAGGCCACGCGATCTCCCATCCGCAGTTGGCCGGGGCCAGGGGCGCCACCGAGACACCCAGGTGGGACAGCCCATCGACCCAGCCGCCGTCCGAACCGGTCTCCGGCCACGAGCCGCCTCCCATCGCGAGGATGACTCCGTCGAAGGTTTCCGTCCGGACGGCGCCCTCGTGCTCGAACTCCACCTCCCACGCCGGGCCGTTTCGACGCAGTCCCGTCCAGCGGTGGCGCAAACGGAACCGGACGCCGGCGGCGCGCAACCGTTCCACCCAGCGACGGAGCAGCGGCGCCGCCTTCATCTCGCGCGGATAGACCCTTCCGGTGGACGCGGCGAAGGTCTCGACACCGAGTGCGGCCGCCCACGCCCGGAGCGCCGTCGCGTCGAAGTCGGCCAGCAACGAATCCCAGGCCTGGGCCGGCTGGCCCGGACCCGAGTACCGTCGCCGGAAGTCCTCCGCCGGCTCGTCGTGGGTGAGGTTCAGGCCGCCGCGGCCGGCGACCAGGAACTTGCGGCCGACCGAGGACTTGGCGTCGAAGACGGCGACGTCGGCTCCGCCCGCCGCCGAAACCTCCGCGGCCCGCAGTCCTGCGGGACCTCCGCCGACGACCGCGATCCGCACGCCGTCGGATGGCCCGGCGTTCTCCACCGCCTTCAACCCTTCATGGCCTCCAGCTCCTCCCATCGGGCGTAGAGCCGGGCCACGTTGCGTTTCCCGGACTCGATCTCCTCGGTGAGTTCGGCGACCCGGGGACCGTGCTTGCGATGGAAGTCCGGCTCCAGGAAGCGGGCCTCCTTCTCAGCGACCTCGGCCTCGGCCGCGTGGATCGCCTCCTCGATGCCATCGAGTTCGCGCTGCTCCTTGAAGCTCAGCTTGCGTCCCTTGGGCGCGGGCTTCGCCTGGGGCACCACCGCGGCCGGCGCCTTCGCCGCCGCCGTCCACGCCCTCGGATCGGGCTCGGAGGCGGCGTTGCGGGCGCGACGCCGCTTCTCGAGGTAGTAGTCGTAGCTGCCCTCGCTGAAGGTCACCTGGCCCTCGCCCTCGAAGGCCACGATCCCGGTGCAGACGCGGTTGAGGAAGTAGCGGTCGTGGCTGACCACCAGCACGCATCCCGGGAACAGGACCAGCGCCTCCTCGAGGACACGCATGGTCTGCAGGTCCAGGTCGTTGGTCGGCTCGTCGAGGATCAGGAAGTTGCCGCCGCGCTTGAGCACCCGCGCGAGCAGCAGGCGGCTCCGTTCACCGCCGCTCAGGTGGCGCACCTGGGTGGTGATGCGGTCGTCGGTGAAGAGGAACCGCTTCAGGTAGCCCCGCAACGACAGCTTGTCGTCGCCCCACTGAACCCACTCCGTGCCGTCCGAGACCTCCTCGAGCACGGTGCGGTTCTCGTCCACGCGCAGACGTCCCTGGTCGACGTAGTTGAAGCGCGTGAGCCCGCCGATGCGCACCTCGCCGGCTTCCGGCGCCAGATCCCCGAGCACCAGCCGGAGCAGCGTCGTCTTGCCGAGGCCGTTGCGGCCGGTGACCCCGATGCGGGTCTTGGCGGCGAAGTTGAAGCTGAGGTCGGAGAACAGGCGACGTCCACCGAGGGTGATGCCGACGCCGTCGACCTCGACCACGCGGTTGCCGAGCGGCGGCGGCGGCGGGATGACCAGCTCCATTTCCGACTCGGACGGCGGCGGCGCGTCCTCCTGGGCGTCCTGGAATCGGTCCAGACGCGCCTGGCTCTTGCTCGTCTGCGCCTTCGGACGACGCCGCACCCATTCGATCTCCCGGCGCAGGAACATCTGGCGCTTGTGTTCCACCAACTCCTCCGTGGCGAGCTTCTCCGCGCGTTGGGAGAGGTACTCGGTGTAGTTGCCCTCGTACCGTTCGAAGACGCCGTTGCGCAGCTCGACGATGCGCGTCGCGACCTGGTCGAGGAAGTGGCGGTCGTGGGTGACCACGAGCAGTCCGCCCGGGTAGCCGGCGAGGTAGCCGGTGATCCATTCCACGGATTCGGTGTCGAGGTGGTTGGTGGGCTCGTCCAGGATGAGCAGCTCGGGCTTCGCCACCAGGGCCCGGGCGAGGGCGACGCGGCGGCGTTCACCGCCGGACAGCGTCCCGATCACGCGGTCGTCGGGCGGACAACCCAGCTGGTTCAGGGCGGTGCGCACCCGGTTGTCGACCGTCCAGCCGTCGAGTTGGACGATGCGTTCCTCGAGTTCGTCATGGCGGTTCGTGTGGCCGGGGAGGTTCTCGAACTCCTCGATCAGGGCCAGCACCGGGGCCGCGCCGCTGCGGGCCGCCGCATGGACCGTCAGCGTCGGATCCAGCTCGAACGCCTGCGGCAGGTAGCCGACGACCAGGTCGCGGCGGCGGACGATCTCCCCGTCGTCGGGCACGGACTCCCCCGCCAGCATCCGCAGGAAGGTCGACTTGCCTGCACCGTTGCGACCGACCAGCCCGATGCGGTCGCCGGCCCCGATGGCCAGCGTGGCGCGGTCGAGCAGGGCGCGGTCGTTCACCTTGAGGACCAGTTCCTGGGCCGAGATCAGCACTCCTTCGTTCACGAGGCCGCGGACAGTACACATCCCACGCCGCACCGCCACCTTGGTATGGCCGGCGGAATTGGTGGGGGAGGTTGAAAGGTTGAAAGGTTGAAAGGTTGAAAGGTTGAAAGGTTGAAAGGGCGAAAGGGCTAAGGGCGGAAGACAATCGCGGCTCCCTGCTCCCTGCTCCACGCTCCCTGCTTTCATCCCCGGGGGATTCGACATCCGTGGGAGGTGTGGCAGCCTTGGGGTCCGATGTCCGTCCCGGAACCGCAACAGGAAGTCCCGCTCCGCTCGTGTCTCTACGAGTGCCGCGTGATGCACCAGCGTCGGATCCCGCGGCGCAACCGGTTCGAACACGGGGTCTTCCTCGTCGGAGTCGACCTCGACGAACTGGGCCGGCTCGACGGTTCCCTGCGGTTCTTCGGACACAACCGGGGGCGTCCCTACGAATTCCGCGATTCGGACCACCTCCGGTTCCCCGCCGACCGTCCCGGCGCGACCCTGCGCGATTCACTCGCCTCCTGGCTCCAGTCCCAGGGCGTTTCCCTGCCTGCGGACGCACGCATCTTCCTCGTCACCCTCACACGGGTGGCCGGATACATCCTCAATCCCGTCAGCTTCTACTTCTGCGAGGCGGCGGACGGCTCCCCGATCTGCGCGGTGGCCGAGGTCGGGAACACGTTCGGGGAACTGAAGCCCTACCTGGTGCCGCTGGAGGCGGCCGCGGGCGGCGGCACCCGATTCCGGGTCGTCGTTCCCAAGCACTACTACGTCTCGCCGTTCTCGGCGCTCGACCTGTGCTTCGACTTCCGGCTGCGGCTTCCCGGTGAACGCCTCGAGATCGTGGTCAACGACGTGGCCGCGTCCGACGGCGGGACCCATCTCATCAGCACCCTGGTCGGCGAGCGCCGGCCGTTCACCGACCGCGAACTGCTCCGCCTGACCCTCCGCTATCCGCTGGTGACCCTCCGCGTGATCACGCTCATCCACTGGCACGCGCTGCGACTGTGGTGGAAGGGCTTCGCCTGGCACCGGAAGGCCGACCGGACCGACCTTCAGAAGGACGTTTTCCGACCCCACGCGAGCCTCAGGACGGCCGCAGTGCGCGACCCGGTGAAATGATTCAAGTTCACCGGTTGTGAATCCCGCGGACGGAACCATCATTCCACCTCGTCAATTGCAATGAGCCCCGACATCCAGAATCCCGACGCCCAGACCGTTGAAGCCCTGACCGCAGCCGGATTGGAATGTCCCGCCGTCGAGGGCGCGCCCCGCGCCTCGTGGGCCACCCGGGTCGCCCGGGACCTGGTGCTCGGCTCCTTTGCGCCGATGACCGCCGGGCACCTGCGCATCCTCGAACCGGGCGGAACCGTGGTGGAGTTCGGCCAGGCCGGGGCGACGCCCTCGGCCGAGATCGTCGTGCGTGACCTCGGGTTCTACCGCCGCTGCGCCGTGGGCGGGGACATCGGATTCGGCGAGGCGTTCCAGGACGCCCTGTGGGACACGCCCGACCTGCCGGCGGTGATCGCCTGGTTCTGCGCGAACGTCGACCGCTCCCCGGCGATGTCGGGCTCAGCTCGCAAACGCCTCCGCTTCTCGCTCCTGAACGGCGCCAGCCGCATCCGGCACTGGCTGAACCGCAACACCCTCTCGGGATCCCGGTCCAACATCGCGGCGCACTACGACCTCGGGAACGCGTTCTATTCGCAGTGGCTGGACGCCACCATGACCTACTCGTCGGCGCTGTTCGAATCCGCCGGCACCCCGCTCGAGCAGGCCCAGACCGCCAAGTACGAGCGCCTCGCCCGGGAACTCCGCCTCGGCCCGGAACACCACCTCCTCGAGATCGGTTCCGGCTGGGGCGGCATGGCGAGCCACGCCGTCCGCACCCGCGGCTGCCGCGTCACCACCCTGACCCTTTCCGTCGAGCAGGCCCGGTTCTGCCGCGAACGCTTCCAGCGCGAGGGCATCTCCGACCGCGCCGAGGTCCAGGTGCTCGACTACCGCCTCGCCCGGGGCCAGTACGACCGGATCGTCAGCATCGAGATGCTCGAGGCCGTGGGGGACGACTTCCTGGAGTCCTACTGCCGCCAGGTGCAGGCGCTACTGAAGCCCGACGGGCTCTTCGCCGCGCAGTTCATCACCTGCCCCGACTCCCGCCACGCCGAACTGCGGCGCGGTGTGGACTGGATCCAGAAGCACATCTTCCCGGGCTCCCTCCTGCTCTCGCTCAACCGCCTGAACGCGGCGATGCAGCGCACCGGTCCGCTCCACCTCCATGGCCTCCACGACATGGGCCTCGATTACAGCCAGACCCTCAGGATCTGGCGGGAACGCTTCAACTGCAGCCTCGACGCCATCCGCTCACAGGGCTTCGACGAGAAGTTCGTCCGCACCTGGAACTACTACCTCGCCTACTGCGAATCGGCCTTCCTCTGGAGGAACATCAGCGTCGTCCAGGCCGTCTGGACCGGACCCAACAACCGCTCCCTGATGCCGGCCGCCCCGTCGGCCACCTGAGTCCGGCGGTCCCTCCACCCACGACAGCCATGGTCCGACGACGGTTCCAGGTCCTCTTCGCCGGCGTCCTCGTCGCGATGCTCGCCGTGACCGGCTGGGCCTCCTCGCAGGTCGCCCTCTGGGACATCCCTCGTGGCGTGGCCCTTCATCCGTGGTTCGTCGCCACCCTCTTCGACACCTACTTCGCCTTCCTCACCTTCTGGATCTGGCTCGCCTGGCGTGAGCGTTCCTGGCCGGCCCGGATCGCGTGGCTCATCGCCATCCTGCTCCTCGGAAACATCGCCATGGCCGCCTACGTCCTGATCCAACTCGCCCGACTGCCCAAGGACGCCCCGTTGTCGCGCCTGTTCGAAAGGCGTCCCTCGAACCCCGGAAGCCCAGGCTGAAGCCCATGCTCACGCCCTTCCTCATCCTCTTCCTCACCGCCGTCGTGCTCGCGGCGGGCATCATGACGAACACCTACTTCGTCGGACGCCACATCGACAACTTCAGCGTCGTCGACCCGATCTGGTCGCTCGGCTTCACGCCCATCGTCATCCTCTACTCGGTGCTCGCCCCGGGCGATCCGGTCCGCCGCTTCGCCGTCTTCCTCCTGGTCGCGCTCTGGAGCCTCCGCCTCGGCAGCCACCTCTTCGCACGCTGGCAGAAGCACCTGCCGCACGAGGACGTCCGGTACGCCCGCCTCCGCGAGGAATGGGGCCCCCGCACCGGTCGCCGGATGTTCGGCTTCTACCAGCTCCAGGGGTTCCTCCAGGTCGTCCTCGCGCTTCCCTTCCTCCTCGCCTGCCTCGACCCGAAACGGGGCACCGGACCGCTGGGGCTCGGCCCCTTCCAATGGGCCGGCGTCGTCCTGGTCCTCGGTGGCATCGTGGGCGAGTCGATCGCCGACCGACAGCTGGCCCGTTTCCGCGCCGATCCCGCGCGCCGCGGACAGGTCTGCCGCGACGGCCTCTGGTCCCTCTCCCGGCATCCGAACTACTTCTTCGAATGGCTCGTGTGGGTCGGCTTCGCCACCTTCGCGCTGCCCTCCCCCTTCGGTTGGGTGGGCCTTCTCTCGCCGGTCGCCATGTGGCACTTCCTGGTGAACGTCACCGGTATCCCCATGACCGAGGAACTCTCCGTGAAGTCCAAGGGCGACGCCTACCGCGAGTACCAGCGGACCACGAACGCCTTCTTCCCCTGGCCGAGACGGGGTTGAGCCGCCTCGCCGCGGCGTTGCCACACTGTCACCGGCCATTCGGGCTTTCACCTTGCCCGGGAAATCCACGGCCCTCCACGGTTTGGTCGTGTCCACCCCGCCGGTCCCAACCCGCTTCCGAGCCTCGGGAGGGTTCACCCTGATCGAGCTCCTCGTGGTGATCGCCATCATCGCGATCCTCGCCTCGATGCTCCTGCCGGCGCTTTCGAAGGCCAAGGGACGCGCCCAGGGAACGGCCTGTGCCAGCAACCTCCGCCAGCTCCAGCTCTGCGCACAGCTGTACTCGGACGACAACCAGGAGTTCCTCGCCCCCAACGAGGCCTTCTCGGTCGGCGGCGGCGGACGCGAGGAATGGAACGTCCGGGCCAATTCCTGGATCCAGGGCAACACCTTCATCGACACCAACACCGCCGCCATCACCGCGGGGGTCTTCTGGAAGTACAACCAGTCCGCCGGGATCTACCTCTGTCCGGCCGACCGCTCCACCGTCCGGGACCTCGGCCGTCAGCGCCGGAACCGCAGCGTCTCCATGAGCGTGTACATGAACGTCGCGACCAGCCCGTCGGACGGGAACTACACGAAGTGCTGGCACAAGACGTCGCAGATCAACGATCCCGGTCCGGCCGGCGCCGTGGTCTTCCTGGACGAGAACGAGAAGAGCATCCAGCAGGGCGCCTTCGGCATCAACGCCCCCAACCGCTGGAACCTCTTCGACACCCCCACCGCCACCTGGATCAGCTTCCCGTCGCTGCGCCACAACGGGGCGGGCACCGTCTCCTTCGCCGACGGCCACACCGAGACCTGGCGCTGGGTGGAACCCCAGACCCAGGCCATCGCCCGACGCAACACCTGGCTGGTGCTCCAGGCCGGCGCCGGGACGGGCGACCGGGACCTCCGCCGCATCCAGGCGGCCGTGCCCCCGCAGGTGCCCATCCGTTGACGAACTCCGCCGGCACTCCGCTGCAGGGGCCGTGACACGGAGCCGCGGGGCGGTTCACGACGAATGGCAGGAGGTGGTGGTCGTGATCCCCGATTCGCGATTCCGGATCTGCTGACGGCCGCTGCGGTTGGGACACGGATTCCACGGATTTCTGTACCGGACGCCCGACGCCTTGCCAACGCTTCCCCACGTGTTGCTTGGGATCCTTCGGTGCGAGCGGGGTTTCGTTGGAAATCCGCTGGGGACGCGGTTGACCTCCATGCATTCCGGGCGATGAATGGTGGATCGGTTCCAGACCTCCTTCGAAGATGAGCAACAGCCTGACCCTTCCGGTCCCCGCAGCCCCGGCGGACATCCGCCCGCTTCCCTCCCGTCCCACCGAGGGACTGCTCGACCGGCTGCTCACCTCGGACGTCCTCCCCGATCCGCTCATCCGATTCGGAATCCGACGGCTCCTGCGTCAGCGGCTGGCCGAGGAGGACCAGGGGGACGTCGAATCGAACCGGAGCCGGATCCTGCAGACGGTCGAGGAGCTGCGGCGGATGCCGATCGCGGTGGAGACGACCGCCGCCAACGAGCAGCACTACGAGGTCCCGACCCGCTTCTACCAGCTCTGCCTCGGCCCGAACCTGAAGTACTCGAGCTGCTACTACCGCACCTTCACCGAGACCCTCGGCGAGGCCGAGGAGACCATGCTGTCGCTGACCTGCCAGCGGGCGGAGCTGGCCGACGGTCAACGGATCCTCGAACTCGGATGCGGTTGGGGCTCGTTGACCCTCTGGATGGCCTCGAAGTACCCGCAGGCCCGGATCACCGGCGTCTCGAACTCGCACGGCCAACGTGCCCACATCCTCGCCGAGGCCGCCCGCCGCGGGCTCAACAACGTCGAGATCCTCACCTGCGACATGAACACCTTCGAGCCCCCCGGCGGAGAGGGCCGCTTCGACCGCGTGGTCTCGGTGGAGATGTTCGAGCACATGAAGAACTACGAGCGGCTGATGGGGAACATCGGGCGCTGGCTGAAGCCGGACGGAAAGCTCTTCGTGCACATCTTCACCCATCGGGAGTTCGCCTACCATTTCGTGGCCAAGGACGATTCCGACTGGATGTCCCGGCACTTCTTCACGGGCGGCATCATGCCGAGCGACGACCTGCTGCTGTACTTCAACCGGGACCTCCGCGTGGAACGGCATTGGGCGGTCAACGGCAGGCACTACGGACGGACCGCCAACCAGTGGCTGGAGAACATGGACGCCAACGGACCCGAGGTCCGATCCATCCTGCGCGCCACCTATGGCGCCGCGAACGAGACCCGCTGGTGGGTGTACTGGCGGGTGTTCTTCATGGCCTGCGCCGAGCTGTGGGACTTCCGCGACGGCAACGAGTGGCATGTGAGCCACTACCTCTTCCGCAAGGCCTGACCGATTCCGCCGGAGCCGAGACGGACCTCACAAAGACAGGCCAAGACACCAGCAGGACGCCTGATCCAAGACAAAAGGCCGATCACCCCTCGGTCGCACGCCGGTTCAGGGGTATCCGTGTCCCAGCCTCCGTGTGCTCCGTGTCCCGGTGGCCAAGTCGGCTCTTGGTTCAGCCGAAGAAGGACCGGATGGCCGCGATCACGTGGTCGACCTGTGCGTCGGTGAGCTCGGGGTACATCGGCAGCGGTTGGATCCGACGCGAGACCGCCTCGGCCACGGGGAAGTCGCCTTCCTTCCAGCCGCCGTCGGCGTTGCACTTCTGCAGGTGCAGCGGCACCGGGTAGTACACCAGCGTCGGGACGCCCGAGGCCTCGAGGTGCTTCTGGAGGGCGTCCCGCCGGTCCGAGAGGATGGCGTACACGTGCCAGACATGGGTGTTGCCCGGACCCACGACCGGCGTCTCCACGGGAAGTCCCGCAAGACCCGCGGTGTACCGGGCCGCGATCTCCGCGCGACGGTCGTTCCAAGCCTTCAGATGCGGCAGCTTCACCCGCAGGATGGCCGCCTGCATCTCGTCCAGGCGCGAGTTGTATCCATGCAAATCATGGTGGTACCGCCGCTCGATGCCGTGCACGCGCAGCATCCGGAGCCGCTTCGCCAGGGCGGCGTCCCCGGTGAGCATCATGCCGCCGTCGCCGTCGGCGCCGAGGTTCTTGGTCGGATAGAAGCTCAGGCATCCCACGCGCCCGATGCCGGCCAACCCGCGGCCGTTCCATGTGGCGCCGATCGCCTGGGCGCAGTCCTCCACCATCCCGAGCCCGTGCCGTTCGCACAGCGGGATCAGCTCCGCCAACGGCGCGGCCTGGCCGAAGAGGTGCACCGGCAGGATCGCCCGGGTCCTCGCCGTGATCCGTCGCGCCACGTCGGCCGCGTCGATCGTGAAGAGCCGCGGGTCGATGTCCGCGAACACCGGCTTCGCCCCGACCTGCAGGATGCTTTCGGCCGGAGCGATGTAGGTGAACGGCGTGGTGATCACCTCGTCGCCTGGGCCGATTCCCAGCGACTTCAACGCCAGGGTCAGCGCGTCGGACCCGGAGTTCACGCCGATGCCGTGGCCGGCGCCGCAGAAGGCCGCGACCTCCTGCTCGAGCGCCGACACCTCGGGTCCCAGGATGAAATGGCCGCGGTCCAGCACGGACGTCATCGCGGCCAGGAGCTCGGGCCGGAGCGGCGGCGTCTGCGCCCCCGGGTTCAGGAACGGGATGGTCATCTTCGGGGAGCGTCCGGACTCAGCGGAGGAACCGGCGCGCCCCGAGGAAGCGGCTCGCCCAGTAGTTGTCGTCGAGGGAGGAGAAGGTGACCCCCGTCGACGTTCCGGCGTGGGTGAACATGCGGTCGCCGACATAGACGCCGACGTGGCTCGGAACCCCGGCGCCGAGGGTGTTGAAGAAGACGAGGTCGCCGGGCTGGAACGCGGCGATGCCCACGGAGACGCTGGAATCCCATTGTTCCTTGGTGGTCCGGGGGAGGTTCCGCTGCGCGACCTGCTTGTGCAGGGTCGCCGAGTAGGCGGAGCAGTCGATCCCGTCACGGCCATCGCCGCCCAGGCGATAGGGCGTGCCCAGCCACGGTTGCGCCGCAGCGATCCATTCGTTGGTGGCCTTCACCGCCCGGAACGGGCGCACGGGAGGCGTCAACGGTGCCGGTTCCACCTGGAGCTGCGGCACCGCCTTGAGCGGCGGGAGCAGGGACTCGTTGTGGAATCCGGCGGGGGGATCCACCAGGTAGACAGGCCCCGGCGGCCAGTAGGGCAGCCCGGTGGTGGTCGTGATCTCCTGGTTCGCATCCGCGGCCCCCGCGACGGCGGACTTCTTGGTGCGGCAGCCGGAGGAGACCAGGGCGGCGACGAGGACGATCAACAGGCGCTGGAACAGGATGTGGGACTTCATGCGGAATCAACGTGTGGCCGGACGCAATTCGGCCCGGGCCTTGGGAAGGAGGCTTTCGATGTGGGAAATTCGGCTCTCGTCGAGCGGATGGGTGCGCAGGAACCACGGCGTCTGCCGGCCCTGCGTCCGGTTGTACTCGGCGAACCGCCGCCAGAAGCCGACCGCCTCACCCGGCTCGTAGCCGGCCCGGGCCATGAGGACCAGCCCGATCTCGTCGGCCGAGCTCTCCTGCCGCCGGTTGTGCGGCAGCGCCACCGCAACCTGCGAAGCGGGCGCATAGAGCTGCTGGTAGAGGGCGTGGTACTTGGAATCCCTCGCCGCGACATCGCCCGCCGTCCCGAGCAGCTGGAGACCCATGGCGGTGGTCATGCGCTCACCGCCGTGACGGGCCAGCGCATGGGCCACCTCGTGTCCGAGGACCGTGGCCAGTCCCGCCTCGTCGCGGGTGATCTCAAGGATGCCGGTGTAGACCCCGACCTTGCCGCCGGGGAGGCAGAATGCGTTCGCCTGGGGGCTTTCGAAGAGGACGAATTCCCACTGTGCGCCTTCCATGCCCGAGACCTCGGCGATCCGGCGGCCAACACGGGCAACCAGGGCGGACTTCGCGGCGTCCCGGCTCACCGGAACCTCCTTCTTCATCTTCTCGAACTCGCCCAGTCCCAGGGCCGTCTCCTCGCCGGCACCCGTGGCGATGAACTGACGACGCCCGGTGATCGGTTCGGTCACGCAACCGGAATACGCCAAGGCCAGGCCGAGGACGGCCCAGGCGCAGACGGAACGGCGGAGACGGATCACCCCGGAAGGCAACCACAGCGGGGCGCCACCGACAAGCGAAGGCGCGTGGCCGCTCTCCCCCGGGAAGTCTCTCGGGTGCGGGGAAGCGGCTGGGGATGGAGAGGGGCCCACGCGGAGTCGCGGGGAACGCGGAGAACCGGCGCTGCGAGACGGAGTCGACGCGGACCTTTCCCCTGCGGACCTTTCCCTACGCTTCTGCCGGTTCCGCGCCGCTCGCCGGAATCCCGCTCGCCGCGGGCGTTCCGCGGGAGGATAACCGCCGCACTCCCACCATGTCCGGATCCTCCCGTCGATCGTTCCTCAAGGCCACCACGGCCGGCGTGGTGTCGCTCCACGCCCTGCCCCGCGTCCTGGCGGCCGCCCCAGCCCCGGATTCCATCCCACCCCACACGCCGATGTCCGTCTCCGGCGTCCATGGATACGCCTCCGCCCACGGCGTCGCGGCCGGGGACACCCTCGGCTTCCACACCTCGGCCGACGTGCCGGTCCAGGTGTCCCTGGTCCGTCTCGGACGGGAGATCGACGATCCCGCAGGGGACACCGTGGTCCACGATGCCGGATCCCTTCCGGCCCGCGTCCAGCCCATCCATCCCGGCAGCTACGTCCATGTCGGCACGCCCATCGCTCAGGCACCGCCCGCCCTCACGTTGGAATGCTGGGTCCGGCCGTGGTCGCTGGCACGCCTGGCCGGCCTGGTCACCCAGGAGGACAAGCAGAGCGACGACGGCTTCGCCTTGGGCATCGGCAAGGACGGCTACGTCGGCCTGTTCCTCGGCAATGGCGCCGGGCCCGACGAGGCCGTGGTCCACCGCACCGCCACCGGCGTGGTCCGGAAAGGCGAATGGCACCACGTCGTCGGACGCTGGGACGGCCGTCACAAGGAGGTCTGGGTCGACGGACTCCGCATCGCCCGCTGGGAGTTCGCCGGCCCGCTCCGGGTGGGAACCCATCCGCTGCGCCTCGGGGCCATGGGCGACTTGGGACGGGCGCTCCGGTTCCTCGACGGCGACCTCGCCCAATGCGGGATCCACGGCCGCGCGCTGTCCGACGACGAGATCCGTGCCCGGCATGCCGATGGCGGCCGGACCACGCCGTCCGGTCCCGGACTGCTCGGTGCGTGGGGCTTCCCGGAGGAACGCGGTTCCCGCATCGGCGACGCCTCGCCGCACGGCCGACATGGAACGGTGGTCAACCACGGCACCTGGATGGTCGGCGGCCCTTCCTTCCACCGGGACGTCCCACGCTTCGGCGGGGGATCGCTGTACGCGACCCGGGACCGCGGGCATTCGCTGCGCCTGGCCTCGGACGACCTGTACGACTGCCGTTGGGAGGAGACGTTCCGATGGAAGGTCCCCGCGGGAACCCGCCCCGGACTGCATGTCGCCCGCCTCCGCTTCGAGCGCGACGGGAAACCGCGCCAGTACGACATCACCTTCATCGTGCGGAAGGCGCGGCGCGCGGCGAAGGCGCCTTTGCTGCTGGTGTGTTCCACCAACACCTGGCGCGCCTACAACGGGGCCCCGTTCGGCGTCTGGCCGGATTCGCTCCATGCCGTGGTCGGCACGGACGGCCTGCCCAACGCCGCGGGTTCGCCCCCGGCGTACTGCTTCTACCGACGTCACGCCGGCGGCCAAGGAACCTATCAGGTCGGCTTGCGCATGCCCTTCCCCGTGGCCTCACCCTACGTGCTCTACGGCGGGCCGACCCGTTACAGCCACCTCATGCGGGCCGAACGCTTCCTGCACGTCTGGCTGGAGGGGGAGGGATACCGGTTCGACGTGGTCGCCGACGACGACCTCCATCGCGACCCCGACCTGCTGCGCGGGTACCGGGCGGTGGTCCTGAACGGGCACAGCGAATACTGGTCGCTGCCGATGCTGGCGGGGTTGGACCGCTACCTTGCCGGCGGCGGAAACCTGGCGGTCTTCTCCGGCAATTCCCTGTTCTGGCGGGTGAGTTTCAACGGCGACGGCTCGGTCCTCGAATGCCGGAAGGTCGACGCGCCGGGCGAGCAGATGCTCCCGCACGAACGGGGCGAGGCCTGGCACAGCCACGACCGGCTCCGCGGCGGCATGCTGCGGGAATGCGGGCATCCGGGGTGGAACTACACCGGACTCGAGACCCTCGGCTGGAACAACCAGGGCAACCCGCGGAACTTCGGCCCCTACGTCGTCACCCACTCCGACCATCCGCTCTTCCGCTCGCCCGAGGACACCGGGCTCCGGGACGGCGACCGCTTCGGCACGCTTCCCGACGGGACGACCCTCGCGAACGGCCACGAGATGGACATCCGCCTCTCGACGCTGCGTGCGATGCAGGAGCAACCCGATCCGAAGGGCGCCTCGGTGCCGCCCGACCCCGCGGGCATCGAGCCATTGGCCAACGGCATCCTGCCGTGGAAGGAGGGTGGCGCCGCCTTCGACTTCTACTTCCGGCCGATCCGGCCGAAGACCGACCAGGGCGGCGAGATGATCTGGTGGAAGCGCCCCGGAGGCGGCCAGGTGTTCAACGCCGGCTGCATTGCCAGCGGCTGGGCCGTCCATGCGGACCCGCGCCTCCAGACGCTCGTCCGGAATGTCCTGCACCGGTTTGGGGTGGAGCGGGGTTGAAAGGTTGAAAGGTTGAAAGGTTGAAAGGTTGAAAGGGCTGAAGGGCTGAAGGGTGGATCGGAGATAGTTCTGGACTTTTCGCCTGTTTTTATTTGCCGCCAATCGAACGCTTCAACGCTTCAACGCTTCAACGCTTCAACGCTTCAACGC
>JAIYBC010000069.1 GCA_027488845.1 Verrucomicrobiales bacterium
CAGCATGCAGGCCACCGCCGCGCTGCGCCGCATGCGCCGCCGACGCCCCATCATTGCCGCCTGCTACAAGCAATCCACGCTATGGCCTGAATGACACCCTATTATGCGAGACTCAATAAGCGGATCCCCTTCGCGGCTTGGCGCCTTTTCGTGAGGCTCCCTTCTCCGGTTTCGGCTCAGCTCCGGAGTCGGGCCTCCTCGAGGTCGAGTTCGTTCTCCAGGTGCAGACGGAGTTCCTCGGGGAGTTCGCCTGCGCGTCGCAGACGCTGAAGTTCGAGACGTTGGGCGTGCAAAGCGGCCTCTTCCAGGCGTCGCCGCGTGAGCAGTCGGTGTCTCTCCGGACTCCAGCCCAGCGCCTCGACGAGGCCGTCGCGGAGGTTGCTCCGGCGGCGTTGGAATTCGACCACGACCTCCTTGGCGGTTTCGGGGTCGAGGGACTCCTCCCGTGCGGTCCGGTCCACCGCCTGAAGTCCCGCGGCGAGCAGGTGGTCGCGGGCCACGCGGGATTCCTCCGCCTCGTCGGCCGACTCGCGCACCCCCAGCCGGCGCACCAGCGCGGGGAAGGTGAGACCCTGGAGGACGAGGGTGGAAAGGATCACGCAGAAGGTGAGGAAGAGGATGAGGTCGCGGTTGAGGAAGGGAATCCCGCCGGGCAGGGAGCGTGGCAGGGCCATGGCGGCCGCGAGCGAGACGACCCCGCGGATGCCCGCCCAGCTCAGCACGGCGATGGCGCCGGGCGGAGGCGTCGGATCGCGACGCGCGAGGGAGGGGAAGATCCGGCGTTGGAGATGGGTGATGGGATAGACCCAGATCGGACGGAGGAGGATGACGGCGAGGGAGACCGCGGCGCCGTAGCCGAGCAGCTCGAGGACGCCGAAGTCGGAGCGGAGGTCGGCGAACACGAAGCGGATCTGCATTCCGATCATCAGGAAGATCAGGCCGTTGAGCAGGTATTCGACGGTCCGCCAGGTGGCGTTGCCCTTGATGCGGATCGAGAACCGGATGCGGCCGGAGATCTCCCAGCCGATCCACAGTCCGGCGGCGACCACCGCCAGCACGCCGGACACGCCCAGGTGTTCCGCCGGGAAGTACGCCGCAAACGGCACGAGCAGCGAGACGAGGACCGCGAGGGAATCGTCCTCGATCCGGTGGAAGATCCGGCTGAGCGCCCAGCCGAGTCCCATCCCGATGCCAACACCTCCGGCGGCGACCCAGAGGAACCGGAGCGAGGCCTCCGAGGCCGAGAAATGTCCGGTTGCGAGGGCGGCCAGCGCGAACTTGAGGACCACCAGTCCGCTGGCGTCGTTCACCAGGCTTTCGCCCTCGAGGATCACCACGAGGCGCCGGGGGAGTCGGAGACGGCGTGCCACGGCGGCCACCGCCACGGCATCGGGAGGCGACACGATGCCACCGAGGACGAACCCCTCGGCGAGGGACATCCCGGGGATGAGGAGGCGGCAGAGGATGGCGACTCCGGCCGAGGTGAAGAGGACCAGTCCGACTGCCAGGAGGCCGATCGGACGGAGGTTGCGTCGGAACTCGCGCCACGAGGTGAAGTACGCCTGGAGGAAGAGCAGCGGCGGCAGGAAGAGGAAGAAGATGACCTCCGGATCAAGGGGGAGCGCAGGGAAATGGGGCACCAGTCCCAGGATCAGCCCGCCGAGCACGAACAGGATCGGTTCCGCCATGCCCAAGCGCGTGGCGACGGGCGAGAGCAACGCCACACAGGCGATCAGGATCAGGACGTTCTGGATCTCGTGCATCGTGTCCTGCGGGGGGGGCTAGGTCGCCTGGACCGAACGGAGCGCGACCCCACGTTCGGCGGCGAGCGCCTCGAGTTCGGGTCGGTCGATCAGCAGGGTCATGCCGGCTTCGAAGGCGAGGACGGCGACTCCGTGGGCGGCGCAGGTCTCCACCGTCTTCGGGCCGACACAGGGGATGTCGAACCGCATGTCGTGGTTCTCACGTGCGACCTTCACGGCGACGGCGCCGCCACCCTTCCCGGCCAGTCGGCCTCCGCGCTCCAGGCAGGCGTCCGTTCCTTCGAATCCCTCGACGGCCAACGTCGTGCCGCCCTTCACCACGACCGTCTGGCCTATCTCGAGCAGCGAGACGCCCTTGGCGATGCCGAGTCCGAACCCGATGTCGGACTCCGAGTCCTTCGGGACCCGTGCGCCGGCGGCGTATCCGGGGCCGGGCATCCATGGCTGGAGCCAGGGAACCGCGGGAACCAGTTCCACGCCGTCCTTGGCCAGTTCGTCGCCGATCGCGCCGAAGATGGTGTGGGCGTTCTTCTCCTTCAGCCGGAGCATCAGGGACATCGCCCTCAGGTCCGGCCGGAGGTCGAAGAGGTTCTTCGGCGCGATCTGGCCGAGCATGACGCAGCGGGTGACGTCGCGTTCGGTGAAGGCCCGGATCATGCGCGAAAGCTGTCCAACCCGGGTCCAGACCATGGCGTCCACCTCCTTCTCAAGCGCCGGGTCGGTCTCCCCCTCGAATCCGACGGCAAGCACCGCGTCGCCGCGGCGGCGCGCCTCGCGGGCGAAGAGGAAGGGCAGCGTGCGGCTGCCGGCGATGAGTCCGATCACGGGACGAGCATGGACATGGACCCGCCAACGGGAAAGGACGGTTGCGGTCGGTTGCCGGAGGTGGCGGGGTCGGGGGTGCCTTCGCCAAGCCTCCAGATCCGGCTGGCCCCGGAGATTCCGCGTCCGATTTGGCCGGATCCCGCCCGAACCGGTTGATTTCAGAGCGGTTCTGACTTGCCGCCAGTGTCCCGGTGATCGCATTTGGGGGCGTGTCCGAAACCGAGATCCGTCGCCGCAGCATTCCCGTGTTCAAGACGGTGATGGCGACTCTTCTCCTGGTGGTGGGTGGCGCGATGGTGGCCGTGTGGTCCTTCCCGGACCTCATCCGAGGGGAAGGCACCCGAAGCCTGGTGGTCTACTGCTCCCAGGACCAGCTCTACGCCGAGCCGATCCTCGAGCGCTTTCGGGTGACGACCGGGATCAAGGTCTCGGCGGTGTACGACAGCGAGGCTGTCAAGACCGTGGGTCTCGCGAACCGGCTCCTGGCCGAACGGGCGCAGCCCCGTTGCGACGTCTGGTGGGGAAACGAGCCCTTGCGTCCACGCCAGTTGGTGGCGCTGGGAGCCATCAGCGACGCATCGCGGGTCCGGGTGTTCGGCAGCCGCCATCGGGTTCTCGTCGTGCCCGAATCCGCGACCCGCCACCCGAGATCCATCCGCGACCTCACCAACGCCGCCTGGCGCGGCCGCGTCTCCATCGCCAATCCGCTGTTCGGTTCCACCTCGACCCACCTCCATGCCCTCCGTTCCGTGCTCGGTGAAGGCGGCTGGAGGACCTGGTGCGAGGCCTTGGCCGCGAACCAGCCGTTCATCGAGGACGGCAATTCCCAGGTCGTCCGGCGCGTGGCGCGAGGTGAGGCCTGGGTGGGTTTGACCGATTCCGATGACGTTTCCGCGGCCCGTCGGGAGTCCCTTCCGGTGCGGGCGTTGCCGTGCGACTCGTGGACCCTCGACATGCCCAATGTGGTCGTCTTGGTGAAGCCGGCCTCCACCGGGAGCCCAGCGTCCCAACTCGCCGACCACATCCTGTCCCCCGAGGTGCGCATCGAACTGGTCCGTCAGGGCGCCTTGGATCCGGATCCGGTGGACCGATCCCACCCGAACCCCGGATTGAAGCCCGACTGGCCTCGGGTGGTCCGTGACCTCGACACGGTCACGACGGAGATCCGGCGGATCTTCCGCGGTTGACCGTTTTCCGACGTTGCCGCTGTTCGTCGCTGTTGCCCGCGGCGCCCGCGACGTTGGATCCTTTCCGGACATGGACGAAGTCTCGGAACGATTCGGAGGGGTCGCCCGCCTGTACGGCGGCGCCGCCCTGTCCCGGTTTCTCGGAGCGCACGTGATGGTCGTCGGGATCGGGGGCGTGGGTTCCTGGACCGCCGAGGCGCTTGCGCGGACCGGGATCGGGCGGGTCACTTTGGTCGACCTCGACGAGATCTGCGTCACCAACGTCAACCGCCAGGTCCACGCATTGGAAGAAACCGTGGGACTGCCCAAGGTCGAGGTCATGGCACGTCGACTCCGTTCCATCGCCCCCGGCATCCGGGTGGATGCGGTGACGGAGTTCTTCCATTCGGAGAACGCCTCGCGCCTGCTCGGGCTGGAACCGGGGATGGAAGGGAGCCGGCCGGACGTCGTTGTGGACGCCATCGACGCCATGGCGAACAAGGTCCGCCTGATCGCCCTGTGCCATGGCAACGGCATCCCGGTCGTGGTCTGCGGTGCGGCGGGGGGGCGTCGCGACCCGACGCGGATCCGCTCGGCGGACCTCGCGGAGGCCACGCATGATCGTCTGCTCGCCGAGGTTCGGAAGCGTTTGCGCAAGGAGCATGGCCTGTCGCGGGACGGCAGCCGTCTTGGCATTCCGTGCGTCTTCTCGCCGGAAACCCAGATGTTTCCCGACGGGGAGGGAGGGGTTTGTGCCGAAAGGCGGTCCGGTCCCGACCAGCCGATGCGGCTGAACTGCGCCACGGGCTTCGGTTCCGCGGCGGTGGTGACCGGCACGTTCGGATTCGCTGCGGCCGCCCTCGTCTTCGGATGTCTGTGTCCGCTTCCAGCGGCCGCCGTCCCGCCGACGTCGGCGTGAAGGGGCCGGGCGGTGCCGGGCCGCGCGGCGAGCCGCGCATCGAAGCGAAGGGAAGGGCGGTGCACGGAGGAATCCGCTCGCACCCCCGGACCGTTGCGGGTGGAGTTGGGTGCATGAGAACCTCCTTTCCGCGCAGCGTGCCCCGTCGTGGTTTCCTGCGCCGGGCGGCGATGCTGCCGGCGTTCCTGTGGGTCCCGGGTGCGTTTGCCGAGGCGTTGACCCGCACACCCGTCCAGACCGAAGGGCCCTTCTATCCGGACCGGCTTCCATTGGACACGGACAACGACCTGCTCGTGTTGAACGATGCCAGCACCCCCGCGTTGGGGACGGTGACCTACCTGTCGGGTCGGATCCTGGACCCGAAGGGGGAACCGGTCCGGGACGCCGTGGTGGAGATCTGGCAGGCGGACGCGAACGGCGTGTACCTGCACAAGGGCAGCGACAACGCGGGACGCCGGGATCCGGGCTTCCAGGGATTCGGCCGGTTCCACACCGGGAGTTCCGGCGAGTACCTGTTCCGCACGATCCGGCCGGTGCCCTATCCGGGAAGGACGCCGCACATCCATTTCGCGGTGAAGGCGAAGGGGCGGGAACGTTTCACCACGCAGTGCTACATCCGGGGCCACGAGGCGAACGACAAGGATGGCGTCCTGAACGGTGTCCGGGACGCCCGGGAGCGGGCCCTGCTGTTGGCGGCCTTCGAGCCGTTGAAGGGATCCAAGGTCGGCGAGCTGCAGGCGCGGTTCGACATCGTGCTGGGCGCCACACCTCCCGGTTGAGGCGAAGATCGGAACCCAAGGTTGGAGTCGGCCAAAAAACCGGCTTGATCCGGACCGGCGCCTATCCTATCCAAACCGGCCACCTTTCCGGTGGTTGTGCCAGTGTAGCTCAGCGGTAGAGCAGGGGACTCATAAGCCCTTGGTCGGAAGTTCGATTCTTCCCACTGGCACCAGCTTCTTTCCTCCCGCTTCCGCGGCCGGATCATTTTCCCGGTTGGAGGGCCCGCCCCGTGCAGTCCATGATGGTTCGGAGATGAGCGACCCGATTTTCCCACGCAGTCCCCGAGAGTCCATGTCCGGATGGCTGTACCTCCCGCGGTTCGTGGACAAGATCCGCCTGAACCTGGCCGGTCTGTTGCCGTCGGACTACGAGGCGAACTTCGCCAAACGCGGCTTCGACGCCCAGTGGCTCAAGGCCGCCGGACTCGAGGCGGAGGCGTTCATCGAAGTCGTGCGGGGTTCTGTCACCGACGGTCAGGTGGCGGACTGGGTGAGGAGGAACGTCCAGCGGCCGGCCGAACAGGCCGCGTTCAACCAATGGCTCGTCCAGCACGGTTCCGAGCAGGACCCGGACCTCCGTGCGCGTCTCGCCATGCGGAAGGAGCAGTCGGGACTGGCCCATCGGAACGACCTGACGACGTTCGTGGACTACATCGACGCCGACGAGAAGCGTCTCTGAACCCGCATCCGCCCAAACGAGGCGAAGGCGGACCTCTCGCGGCCGAGCCAGGAAGTCCAAGGGCCGCCGGAACCGGTTTGGGCTCCGGTCGCCGACCTCAGCGTCCGACTTCGGCGTTCAGTTCCTCGGCACTCCAGTTCCTCGAGGCTTCCTCGAGTCGGTCCGCGGCGGCCCCGTGTTCCCAAACCGCATAGGCCAGAGTGCGTTCGGGCATCGCGGCCAAGCGGGATTGGGCGAGCAGTCCGCCGAGGAAGCCGGCCAGCACATCCCCGGTGCCGCCCTGTCCTAGTCCGGGATTCCCGGTGGGGTTCACCCAGACCGGCCCTTCCGCCCGGCCGACCAAGGTCTGGAAGCCCTTGAGCACCACCCAGGCGTTGCCGAGCCGACGTGAGATCTCACGCAGGCTTCCCACGCGGTCGGCGAGAACCTTTTTGACGGTGGTGTCGAGCATGTCCGCGGCTTCCCCGGGATGGGGAGTGACGACGCGGAGGGTGGAGGACAGCCCGGAGCGCGGCGGGAGCCAGTCCAATGCCGAGGCGTCTGCCAAGACGGCTCCCTCGTGTTCCCTCCAGGTCCGCGAGGCCAAGTCCCGGAACGGAACCGGCAGGTCCTTGGCCGCGAGACCCGGTCCGATGACGACGGAGGTGGCGTTCTCCGGGAGGCGGAGGTTCGCGGTCCAAGAGCGCACCATCGGTGCGGACAACTGCGCGGCAACGACCGCCAGGATCTCGGGCTGGACGATGAGCGTGGTCAGGCCCGGCCTTGCCCGCAGGGCTCCGCGCGCCGCGAGGACGGCAGCACCGTGGTAGCCCTGGCTTCCCACCAGCAACGTGACGTGGCCGAAGGTGCCCTTGTGTCCGTCGACCGGACGCCGCGGCGGGAAGCCGACGAAGTCGCCGGGCACCGACCAGAGCAGGCCTCCGGAGGCGCGGGGACGTCCCCGCAGTCCGATGTCGGGGAAAAGCCGGACGCGCCCCGTGAAGGCGGAGGCGGTTGGAACGGTCAGTCCCGTCTTGGGAGCGCCCAACGTCCAGGTCTCGTCCGCCTGGACCGCGGTGCCGAGCACGGCACCCGTGGTGGCGTCCAAACCCGAGGGGACGTCGATCGACACGCGGAAGCTCCGGAAGCGGTTGAGCGTATCGACCAAGCCGGCCCATGCCTGATCCAGCGGCCGGTTGAGGCCGATCCCGAACACGCCGTCGACGATCCAGTCCGGCGGTTCAGAAAGTTCATCCTGCAGTTGTCCGGTTGCCGACACCGGTTCCGTGGCGTCGACCACGCCCACCTGGCGATCGCTGAGGAAGCGGACGCAGGCCTTGGCGTCCGCGCCGTTGTTGCCGGGGCCGGCGACGACGAGGATGCGGTCACCGGACCGGGTCCGGCGCATCAGTTCGGCCGCGAGCACCCGGCCGACCCGTTCGATCACTTCCGCCGGGGCGATGCCGGATTCCCAGGTGGAGGCCTCCCAGGCGCGCATTTCCTCCGCGGTGATGACAGGAAGGGGCATGTGGATCCGTCTGGTGGAACCTCAGGTGACGTTGAGCTCGCGGCGGATGCCGAACTTGTCGACGCGTTTGCGCAGGGTGGCCCGGGTGATTCCGAGCAGGCGTGCCGCGCGGACCTGGTTGCCTTGGGTCTCGCGAAGGGCCTCGATCACCAGTTCCCGTTCCACGGCGGGCAGGACCTTCAAGCCGGGCTGCGTCTTGGCCCAACGGAAGAGCAGGCGGGCCAACTCGGGGATGTCGCCCGGGGCCTCGGCCGGGGTCGGCGCCTCGACCGCTGCAGGTGACAAAGGAGTGCCGGGAACCGCCGGCGCCGGCGCCGGCGCCGGCCCGGTGGAGGCCACGGGCTTCGGGACCTCCTTGGCGGCCACCGGTTGGTGCAGTTCGGCCGGAAGGTCCCCGGGAAGGATCGCGGGTCCCTTGGCGACCACGACAGCCCTGCGGAGGACGTTCTCGAGTTCGCGGACGTTGCCCGGCCACGAATAGGCCTCCAAGGCGATCAGCGTGTTCTCGTTGATCGACTTCATGCCGCCCGACGCGGCGCCGATCTTGCGGAGGAAGTAGTCCACCAGAAGGCGGATGTCGCTGCGACGGTCGCGGAGCGCCGGCAACTGGATCCGTACGACGTTCAGGCGGTAGAAGAGGTCCTCGCGGAACTCCTTGCGGGCGACGGCTTCCTCCAGCGGTTTGTTGGTTGCCGCGATGATGCGGACATCGACCTGGACCGTGGAATTGCCGCCGACCCGTTCGAAGGAGCCGTTCTGCAACACACGGAGGATCTTCGTCTGCGTGGCTGGCGCCATGTCGCCGATCTCGTCGAGGAACAGGGTTCCGCGGTTGCACTGTTCGAATCGTCCGATTCGCTGCGCGGTGGCACCGGTGAACGCGCCGCGTTCGTGTCCGAACAGCTCGCTCTCGAGCAGGTTCTCCGGGATTGCGGCGCAGTTGATCGCCACGAAGGGCTCCTTGGCGCGTCGGCTGTTCTGGTAGACGGCCCGGGCGACCAGCTCCTTGCCGGTGCCGCTTTCGCCGGTGATGAGGGCCGTGGCGTCCGACGCCGCCAGCTGGCCGATCAGCTTGAAGACCTCCTGCATCGGCTCGCTCCGACCGATGACACCGAGGTCGTAGTCCTGCTGCTCCAGCTGCGGCTGGAGGGCCACCGTCTGACGCATGTCCTTGGACGCCTTCAGGGCGTTGGCCACCAGCTGCTTCAACCTCGGCACGTCGAACGGCTTCAGCAGGTAGTCGTAAGCCCCCAGCTTCATGGCCTCGATGGCCGTCTGCGTGGTCCCGTAGGCGGTCATCAGGATCACCGGAAGCTTCGGGTCGATCTGGCGGATCCGGCGGAGGGTCTCGAGGCCGTTGAGGCCCGCCATGCGGATGTCGCTGAGGACCAGGTCGGGTCGCAGCTTCGGGATCAACTTCAACCCCTCTTCGCCGCTGGACGCGGTGTGCAGCTCGAGGTCCGGGGAATCGAAGATCCGACGGAACGAGTATTGGACATCCGCCTCGTCGTCGATGAGCAGGAGCTTATCCATCTGGCGGGGCCAGAGTACGGTTCGTCGTCCTCGATGCAATGCGGGGTTCGAGTGGAGTTTGCCATCCCGGGGACGCTCCCGCCCTCGAAGACGGAGGGATTCCGCGGCCATGCGGAAGAGGTGGTCGGCGCCATGACCTAATGCGCTTGACCCTGTGCGGTTGCGGCCATATTCAGCCAATCCGACAGCCCTGAAATGAGAACGTCCATCACCCGTGTGCTTTCATTTCTGCTGCCGACCCAACCCCACACCTACCCACAACCGACCCATGACAAAGCGCGATCTGGTCGTCCGGATTAGCGGCGAGACCGGCCTCACCCAAGAGCAGGTTCTCGACGTGATCCAGAAGACCCTCGACTACATTTCCGAAGCCGTTGCCAAGGGCCAAACCGTCGAACTCCGCAACTTCGGAGTCTTCGAGGTGAAGGTCCGCAAAGCCCGCATCGGAAGGAACCCGAACCGTCCCGAGACCGATGTCCCCATTCCCTCACGCACCGTGGTCAAGTTCAAGCCCGGCAAGGAGATGCGGGAATCGGTGATCCGCCTGAATCCGGAAGCCTGAGCGCATCGGAAACGAAAGCGGCAGCGAAAGACCCCGGCCCCCGATGTGGGAGACCGGGGTCTTCCTTTTCCTCCAGACGTCGCCCCTCGGATCCTTGGGGCAACGGTACACCCTGTCAGGCGAACCGGGTCGCGGAGGATGTCTGCGACGGCGCCTTGCGGGCGGCGATCGATTTCACGCCGGCCACAAGTGCGGCCACGGTGAGTCCGTGCTTCTCACGCAGGTAGTCGACCGTGGTGGCATGTTCGACGAACTGGTCGGGCCAGGCCAGACGGTGCATCGGGGTGGAGATGCCGGCTTCGGAGAGGCATTCGAGGACCGCGCTGCCGTAGCCGCCCATGGCGACATGGTCCTCGAGGGTGGCGACCACGTCCGCGGCCTTGCCGTAGAACTCGTGGACTTCCCGGTCCAGCGGCTTGAAGTAGCGCGGGTTGATCACGGCCACGTCGAAACCGTCGGCGCGCAACTGCACCGCGGCGGCGCGGGCCAAGGTCAACATCGGTCCCAGTCCGAACAGCGCGACCCGGGTGGAACCCGCGGTGTTCGAGAAGTTCTCGACCACGACCGCCTTCCCGATGGGCACCATGGCCGGGATCTCCTTGATCGGAACGCCCTCGGCGTTGCCGCGGGGATAGCGGATGGCCACCGGATGCGACTGGAGCGTCGCGGTGAACATCATGTCCTGCAGTTCATCCTCGTTCGCCGGCGCCATGCCGATGATCCCGGGCAGGCAGCGGAGATAGGAGATGTCGAAAAGACCGTGGTGGGTCGGACCGTCGTTGGCACTCAGGCCGGCGCGATCCATGCAGAAGATCACCGGAAGGTCCTGCAGGCAGACGTCGTGGTGGATGCAGTCGTAGGCGCGCTGGAGGAAGGTGCTGTAGATCGCGACCACCGGATGGAAGCCCATCGTGGCCATGCCCGCGGCGAAGATCACCGCATGCTCCTCGGCGATGCCGACGTCGTAGTACTGGCCCGGCACGGCCTGTTCCAACAGCTTGAGGCTGGTGCCGCTCGGCATCGCGGCGGTGATGCCGACGACGTTCTTGTTCTGCTGGCACAGCTTCACCATCGTGCGGCCGAAGACCTCCTGCCACATCGGGGCGGCTCCGGACTTGGGTGCGGGCGTCTGGCCGGTGGCGGCGTCGTAGGGCCCGAGGCCGTGGAACTTCTCCGGGAACTTCAGCGCCGCCTCGTAGCCCTTGCCCTTCTGGGTGAGCACGTGGATCACCACCGGCTCGTTGCAGGTCTTGGCAAACTCCAAGGTGCTGACGAGCAGCGGGATGTTGTGGCCGTCGATCGGTCCCAGGTAGCGGAGTCCGAACTCCTCGAAGAGCATGGCCGAACCGTGTCCGCCACGTCCGTCGCCCTCGAGGGGGCCATGTGCCGGCTCCAGCGCGACCGAGGCCGCGATCCCCTTGAGCGCCTCCTCGGTCTTGCTTCCAAGCATCGCGACCAGGTCGCCCTTGGGCAGCCGGCGCAGCCAGTTGTTGAAGTCGCGGGCGACCTTGTTGTAGCGCGGGCTCGTCGTGAGCTTGCCGAGGTACTCGGCGATGGCGCCGACGTTCTTGGCGATCGACCACTCGTTGTCGTTGAGGATGCCGATGAACCGCTTCGTCGTGCACTTGATGTTGTTCAGCGCCTCGAAGCTGATGCCGTTGGTCAGGGCGGCGTCGCCGAAGACGCAGACGACGTGCTCATCGCCCTTGCGCTGGTCGCGGGCCGCACACATGCCCAAGGCCGCGGAGAGCGCCGTGCCGGCGTGGCCGGCGCCATAGCAGTCGTGCTCGCTTTCGCTGCGGAGCGCGAAGCCGTTGAGGCCGTTGGTCGTCCGGATGGTGCGGAAGCGGTCGCGGCGGCCGGTCAGGATCTTGTGGACATAGACCTGGTGGCTGACGTCCCAGACGAACTTGTCCCTGGGCGTCTCGAAGACCCGATGCAGGGCGATCGACAACTCGACCACGCCGAGGTTGGGGCCCAGATGGCCTCCGTTCTTGGCGAGGCCTTCGATCAGTTCCTGACGGACGTCTCCGGCGAGTTCGGCCAGTTGTTCCGGTGTCAGCTTCTTGAGGTGCGACGGATGGTCGACCATTTCGAGATATCGGCTCATGGGGTTGCTGCGGGGGAAAGGTGTGTGAGGTGCCGCGGCTCAGGCCGCGTCGCCGGAATCCAAGGCGACCGGTTTGGTCACCAGCGTGCCGCCGAGGGTCTCCTCCAGCTTGCGGATGCGGACCTCCGCCGTGGACAGGCGGTTCTGGCACAACTGCGCCAAGCGGGTGCCTTCCTCGAAACGCTTCAGGAGCTGGTCCAAGGGAAGGTCGTCGGATTCCATCGCTTCCACGATGGATTCCAACTGTCGCAGGGCGTCCTCGAATGCGGGTTCGCCGTCCTGTTCGGACTGGTGTGCGGCCTTCGGCACGGGGCGGAACCTCGTTCAATCCCCGGGGTTTGCCCAGCGGTATTTTCAGCGGGGTACGCCCGCCGTGCCCTTCTGCCAAGACTGCCGCGGCGTCACGCTTTTCGGCTTCGGCGCCACCCAAGGCGACGCGGAGTCCGCCATGAGTTGGGCCGCCCGTCGGGCCTCCTCCGGCCGCATCGGGGCCATGTCCCTCGTCTCGCCCGGGTCCTCGCCGAGATGATAGAGTTCCACGGGCGAGTTCGTCCCGTGCCGGACCGCCTTCCAATCGCCGAACCTCACCGCCTGGGAGTATCCCGACTCGTGGGACTCCCAATAGAGGCAGGCCGCCCGGGGCCGGGGTTCCTTGCCCAGCAGGGCCGGGGCGAACGAAACGCCGTCCAATCCCGACGGGATCGAGGAACCTGTGAGTTCACCCAGCGTCGGCAACAGGTCCCAAAGGGCGACGGGCAGGGAGTTCGTCCGGCCAGGCGCGATGTGGCCGGGCCAGGAGACGATCAGCGGCACCCGGATGCCGCCCTCATGCAGGCTGCGCTTGACCCCACGGAACGGGCCCGAGCTGCGGAAGAAGTTGGTGCTGACGCCGCTTTCGACGTGCGGGCCGTTGTCGCTGGTGAAGACGAAGATCGTGTCGGAAAGGATCCGGCTGCGCTGGGCGCGGGCGACGAGCTGGCCCACCAGCCGGTCCAGCCGCTCGATCATCGCCGCCTTGCCCTTCTCCGGCCGCGGCCAGTCCTCGCGGGCGTAGGAACCGAAATCCGGCACCTCCATCCCATTGGTGCCCAGTTCGTTGTTCGCATGGGGAAAGGTGCTCGCGACATAGAGGAAGAACGGGTGGTCCTCATGGACTTCCACGTAGTTGGTCGAAAACCGCGCAAACCAATCCCCGATGTAGTCCACGCGTTCGCCGTGCATGTTGCCCCAGTTCGAGAACCGGTTCCGGTTCCTCCAGACGAACTGCGGGTAGTAGTCGTGCGCATGTCCCTGGTCCAGGAAGCCGAACCAGTCCTCGAACCCCTGGTTGTTCGGATGCCCCGTGGTCTCCTCCCAGCCCAACGCCCACTTCCCGACTCCCGCCGTCCGAAGTCCGGCGGTCCTCAACACCTCGGCCAGCGTGACGTCGGAATCCTCGAGCGGCACCTGCACGTTGCTGCGGGTCCGGCCATGTCCGGAATGCAGCCCGGTCATCAGGGCGCAACGGCTCGGCGCACACACGGTGTTCCCGGCATAGGCCTGGGTGAAGCGCATCCCGGACGCGGCCAGACGGTCGATGTGCGGCGTGCGGATCTTCTCCTGGCCTTGGCAGCCGATGTCGCCCCACCCGAGGTCGTCGGCGACGATCAGGACCACGTTCGGGACCTTGGACTTCCGCCGCGGATTGAGGTTGTCGGGGGCCTTCGGTCCGGGCGCGGCCCAGGAGACGGCCGCGGTCAGGAAGGCGGCGAACAGGACCGGATGGAGGAGCCAGCGGCGGAGCATCGGTCCGCGGAAGATGGCGGTTGAAGGCGTCGGAATCCAGTTCGCTTCGACCGCCCGCGTCGGCGGTGCCGACCCCGGCAGGCTGGCGTCGCGTGGACTTCGTCCGCTTCGGCCTCGCGGAACAAGTCAGCCCCGGATCGCCTTCAAGACCTCGGCGGCATGGAGTTCCGGCTTCACCTGCGGCCAGATGTTCCGGATGAGCCCGTCCGGACCGATGTGGTAGGTGATCCGGAAGGTCCCCTGGTAACGGCGGCCCATGAACGTCTTCTCACCCCAGGCGCCGTAGGCGTTGACCACCGAACGGTCCTCGTCGGCGATCAGCGGGAACGGGAGACGGAATTTTTCAGTGAAACGGACATGGGATCGGACGGGATCGGTGCTGACCCCAAGCACAACGGCACCGGCGGCGGTGAAGTCCGGGAAGGCGTCCCGGAACGCGCAGGCCTCCTTGGTGCAACCCGGGGTGTCGTCCTTCGGATAGAAGTAGAGCACCACGTGCTTGCCCCGAAGCCGGGAGAGTTCGATGCGGGAACCGTCGGTGGTGACGGCGGAGAAGTCGGGGGCCACATCCCCGGCCTTGAGTTGGAGTTCAGGTGCCTTGGCCATGGACGAACGTGGATCCGAAGTCGCCGTCCGGCAACGGACTCCTGTCCCACCCGCGACGCCGGTCGTGTCGCGGGGGTGGGCGTCTGTGTCAGGATTCGCGTCGGGCCGCGGTCAGGAAGTCCAGGTAGCCGATCAGGCGGGACTTCATCTCCAACCGAGGGACGATCGAATCGATCAGGCCCCGCTTCATCAGGAACTCCGCGGTCTGGAAGTCGGGCGGCAGCTCGGACTGGGTCGTGGCTTCGACCACGCGTCGTCCGGCGAACCCGATGGTGGCGCAGGGTTCCGCGAGGATCAGGTCGCCAACGCTCGCGTAGCTGGCCATGACGCCGGCCGTGGTCGGATCGGTGAGGATGCTGATGTACGGAAGACGTTGACGACCATGGTAGGCGAGGGCGCCGCACGTCTTGGCCATCTGCATGAGGCTGAACATCCCCTCGTACATCCGGGCGCCACCGCTGCTGGAGACGATGATCAGCGGGACGCCCCGCTCGGTCGCAGTCTCGATCAGGCGGGTGAGTTTTTCGCCGACCACGGAACCCATCGAGCCGCCCAGGAAGTTGAAATCCATGACGCCCAAGGCCACGCGATGCGGGCCGATGGACCCCAGGCCCGTGATCACCGCGTCCTTCAGCATCGGCATCTTCTTGCGGTACGAGTTCAGCTTGGCCTCGTAGCTCGCGGTGCCGGTGAAGCGGAGCACGTCGACGCTCTCCATCAACGGGTCGATCTCCTCGAAAGAGCAGGTCTCGACGAGCGAATGGATCCGTTCACGGGCGCCCAGCTTGAAGTGGTGGGAACACTTCGGACAGACTTTCAGGTTGTCGTCCAACTCCTTGTCGTAAATCAGGTTGTCGCAGCTCGGGCACTTGGTCCAGAGACCCTCCGGGATGTCCCGCTTCTTCGACTTGGAAGACAGCTTCGGCTTGGTGAAGAACGAGGTCTCGGTGCCGTCGAGCAGCGGGGGAGTGACCGCAGGCTGCACCTGTTCGACGTCGAGATCCTTCTTTCGGATGACTTTGTTGGCCATGGTGGAGGCGCCCTACCGGAGCGCGGCGAGCGAGAGGGGTACCACCACGGCTGGATTCTGGCCAGCGCCGTCCCACGTATGTCATGGAGACCGATCCGGGCCGGCTTCCAACCGCATTCGCCAAGGATGTGCGTCCACACTCGCGTTCGGCGAACTCCATGGATTGAATCCGGTCCATGGCATTCCTCGACCTCATCGAGCGCAAGCGGGACGGCGGCGTTCTCTCACCGGATGAGATCCGTGGATTCGTGCAGGAGGTGGTGGCCGGCGTTCTCCCGCGCGAGCAGGTGTCGGCCTTCCTGATGGCGGTCCTGTTCCGCGGGATGGACGATTCCGAACGCCGGACGCTGACCCTCGCCATGCGCGATTCCGGCGAGGTGCTTGCCTGGACGCCGGATCCACGCCGGCCGGTGGTCGACAAGCATTCCACCGGTGGCGTCGGCGACAAGGTGTCGCTGCCGTTGGCCCCCTTGCTGGCGAGCCTCGGATTCCGTGTGCCGATGATTTCCGGCCGCGGACTCGGCATCACCGGCGGCACCCTCGACAAGCTTGAGAGCATCCCGGGCTTCAGCACCCGGCTGTCGTCGGAACGGATCCGGGAACTGGTCGAGGTGGACGGCGTGGCGATGGTCGGCCAGACCGACCGGATGGTGCCCGCGGACCGGATCCTCTACGCGCTGCGGGATGTCACCGGCACGGTTCCGAGCCGCGACCTCATCACCGCCTCGATCCTGTCGAAGAAGCTGGCCGAAGGCTTGGAAGCCCTGGTCCTCGACGTGAAGTGCGGTGCCGCGGCCTTCATGCGAACGCGCGCGGATGCGACGCGGTTGGCGGAGTCTCTCGAGGGTTTGGCCAACCAGTGCGGCGTCGGGACCCGAGCCTTCGTGACCCGCATGGACCAGCCCATTGGCCGCGCCGCCGGGAATTGGCTCGAGGTCGTGGAGTCGGTGGATTGCCTTCGTGGAAAGGGGCCGGCCGACCTGAGGGAACTCGTTTGCTGTTTCGCCGGGAGCCTGCTCGTCCAGACCGGACGTGCCTCGGATCTCACGTCGGCGATCGGTGTCGCCGCCGGCGAATTGGATTCGGGACGTCCGCTCGCGGTGTGGCAACGCATGCTGGAACGGCAAGGTTCCGACATGGACGCCTATTTCCGGAAGCTCGAATCGAACGTGCTCGCTCCCGTGGTCCGGGAGTTCCGCAGCCCCGCTTCCGGCTGCGTCTGTCAGGTCGATGCCCGCCTGTTGGGCGAGGCCTTGCGCCGTCTGGGTGCGGGTAGGTTGCAGGCCGGCGACGTGGTCGATCCCGAAGTCGGGTTCGACCGGATTGTCCAAGTGGGGGATCCGGTACGCTCGGGAGATGTCCTCGTGCGGATCCACGCCCGGTCCGAGAAGGCGGCGGAGGCCGCGGTTTCCGAGATCGCGAACGCCTTCGTGATCCAGGAGGCGCCGGTTCAGCGGGAAGCGGTTCGAATCACCTGAACCGAGGACTGCGGTGGGATTCACCCAAGACCGACGTCCCGCTCGGTCGTAGGGTACGAAGGAACGGGCAGGTAACCAGGGGTATTCGGTTGGATGAGACGGCCGGCGTCGTGGCGCATTTGCGTCGCGCCGGACCCGAACCCGGTAAGGCGACCTCGGATCAGGCGATCCGGCGACGGAACCAGACCGAGGTGCCGATGACACCCGCCACGACGATGGCCGCCCAAGTGCTGGGTTCGGGAACCGGGTCCACCGAGGTCAGGGTCAGTCGCGCTCCTGGCATGCTGAGACGGAAGTATTCGAGCGAAGCGCCTGCTCCCATGGAGAACATGCTTCCGGAGCCTCCGGGCGAAGGCAGGTAGCCGATGCTGACGTTGCTGGATCCGCCCGAGAAGCCCGTCGAGAAAGGGTCTTGCCAGACACCGTTGACGAAATTGTCGAACAACCCGCTGTCGGGATTGCCCAGCAGCGAGTCCATGTCCGGATTTTCCCCGGTGTCCTCGATGATGGTGACATCCCCGTCACCAGGTTGCAGTTCCTCCACGATCTCCGCGGAGCCCCCCAATTGAATGGCCATCATGGCCGCACACACGACGAACGTGCGTTTCATAAGATTCCTCTCCAATCCCCGGCCCGTCGGCCACCTCCTGCGGCTTTCGAAACCGGCTTCCCTCAGGAGTCATCGGCGGGAGTCCGTCGGGCTTTAGCGGAATCTTTCCGGAAACCGCGCACCGATATTCATCGTGCGTCCAGTCCCGCCGCCTTGATGCGGGAGGCAAGGGTCGTGGGCTTGAGCCCGAGGCGGGCTGCGGCGCCGTCGGCTCCATAGACCTTTCCGCCGGATTCCTCCAGGGCGCGCCGGATGAGCTCGCGTTCCAGTCGGGCGATGTCGGCAAGCGTGGTCACCGGACCGACCGTCGAAGTGACGGCGAGATCGTCATGGCGGGCTTTGTCCCCGCCGGGGAGAAGTGATTCCACCTGCAACGTACCGCCTCGCGACAGGATCACGGCCCGTTCAAGCACGTTCTGGAGTTCCCGCACGTTCCCGGGCCAGTCATAGCGCTGCAACGCGGCGACCTGCGCGGAGCCCATGCGGGGTGTCCGAACGCCGAGCCGCGCGGAAGCCGTGCGCAGGAAGAACTCCGCCAGCGCCGGGATGTCGGAGATCCGGTCTCGCAAAGGCGGCAGTTGGACCGGAAAGACCCCCAGCCGGTAGTACAAGTCCTGGCGGAAGCGTCCTTCGCGCACTTCCTGAAGCAGGTCGCGGTTGGTGGCGGCCACGATCCGGACGTCGACGGTCCGTGTCCGCTCTTCGCCGATCCGTTCGAACTGCCCTTCCTGTAGCACCCGCAACAGCTTCGCCTGCAGCTCCTGCGGAATCTCCCCGACCTCGTCCAGGAAGAGGGTGCCGCCGTCGGCGAGTTCGAAGCGTCCGACGCGATCGCGGATGGCGCCGGTGAACGCGCCGCGGACATGGCCGAAGAATTCGCTCTCGAAGAGATCCTTGGGAATCGAGGCGCAATTCACCCGGACGAGCGGGCGACGCGACCGGGTGCTTGCCTCATGGATGGCCCGCGCGACGAGTTCCTTGCCGGTGCCGGATTCACCAAGCACCAGCACATTGGCCTGGGTCGGGGCCACCACTGCGATCTGTTCCAGCACCTGTCGCAGGGCCGGGCTTGAGCCCACGATCGATCCCGGCCGAATGCGGACTTCTTCGCGCAGGTACTCGTTCTCCCGTTCCAAACCTTTCTCACGCTCGATGCATCGAAGGGTGCCGATCGTGCCGACCACCCGTCCCGCGGGGTCCCGGTAGGGAACCGCCCGGACAGCCACCCAATGACGCGTGCCATCCTTGCGCCGGTGTTCGTGCTCGTAGGTCTCCTCCTTGCCGTCCATCCGCTCCTTCAACCGCCGCAGTGCCGCCTCGTGGCCTTCGTCGGGAAGGAACAGTTCGTGGCTCAAGGCACCGGCCATCTCCGCCTTGCTGAATCCCGTGATGCGTTCCGACTGCGCGTTCGCATAGACGATCCGTCCCTCGGGATCGGTGATCAGCACGCCTTCGCCGAGGCTTTCGAGGACGCATCGGAAAAAGTGCTCCCTTTGCGAAAGGTGCGCGCTGAGATTCGCCCCGGCCCCGGCTTCCAAGGTCTCCGACCCCAAGGGTAACCCGATTTCCTCCATGCGCAGAAGCTAGGCAAATCGGCTTCGCGGACAACGGACATTCGTGGTCAACGAGGTGTCGTGGTCCACGGTGTGATTGAAGATGCCTTTGGGAAAGGGACTTGTATGGATCGGGTTGATGGCACGGATTCCGCAGAGTG
The DNA here is from genome assembly GCA_027488845.1 of Verrucomicrobiales bacterium. Taxonomy (GTDB): domain Bacteria; phylum Verrucomicrobiota; class Verrucomicrobiia; order Limisphaerales; family UBA9464; genus SXXZ01. Next base: position 19,067 of record JAIYBC010000069.1, read on the forward strand.
GGTGTTGCTGAAATCGAAACAACGAACCTTCGGGAGAAATTGATATGATACAGATCCGCAGATCCCAAGACCGCGGCCACGCCGACCACGGATGGCTTCAGGCGAAACACACCTTCTCGTTCGCGGACTACCATGATCCCAGCCACATCGGTTTCCGGGCATTGCGGGTCATCAACGAAGACGTGATCGCCGGCGGCGGCGGCTTCGGGATGCATCCCCATCGCGACATGGAGATCGTGACCTACGTCCTTTCGGGCGCCCTGCGGCATGAGGACAGCATGGGGAATTCGGCGGTGATGAAGGCGGGTGACGTCCAGCGGATCAGCGCCGGCACTGGAATCCTCCACAGCGAGCACAACTGGTCGCCGGTGGAGCCGGTGCATCTGCTGCAGATCTGGATGTTTCCCACCCGCCGCGGGTTTGAGCCCCGGTACGGGGAATTGCCGTCATCAGGCCGTGGGCTAGGAAGCGCGCCGACGTTGCTGGCTTCGCCGGATGGCATGGATGGATCCCTCCCAATCCACAGCGACGTTCGGCTCCACCTTTTGCGCCCGGTCGCGGAAGAGAAGCGGACGTTGACACTTGAACCCGGCCGGCATGCTTGGGTGCAGGTTGCCGCCGGCGGGGTGCGGCTCAATGGCAACAATCTGGCCCAAGGCGACGGTGCCGCGGTCAGCGACGAGACGCGGTTGGAGATCGAGGGTCTCTCGCCCTCGGAAGTCCTGGTATTCGACCTCGGCTGAGCCTTGGGTGCTGAGTCGCCGAGTCGTGCTGAGCTGAATCATTCTGTGTCGCGGCCGACCTCTCCCTGCATTCGAAAGCGGGAGTGTGGTCGGCCGTCCTTCGGTGAACCTACGTCGGTCTCCTTATCGCCCGAACTGGCGCCCCGCCTCCCAGCCGTAGGGACACGTCCTATGCCGCCAGTTTTCCGACTTCCGCGGACGGGCTTGGGGACACGTCCTATATCGAGAGTTTTCCGACCGGCACAGACGGGGACACCTCAAGCCGTAGGGACACGTCGTATGTCGCGGGTTTTCCGACCTCCGCGGACGTATTTCCAATAGCGAACACAGCCAGGGTAGCAGCACAGCTTTAGGGACATGCCCTTTGGAGCGGAATCTCTAGCGCCCACGGACGTGTCCCCAATCGATTTCACTGGTCACCCAGTGGACGAATGCCCAATCAGGCCGAAGCTTGCATAGATTGCCGCACAGAACACGGCGTTCCAAATCATTGAAAATGAAGAAGATAATCTGGCTGGAAATGGTGCTGATCGGGTCTTCGATCCTGATTTTCAGAAGTGTCTGGACCTTTCTGGACTCGATTCCGTGGGCAACAAGTCGGAGCGGCCTCACGTTGCTCCTCGTGGTAGGGATAGTCGCCACATTGGTCGCCTTGCGCGGCATCGAGGCGCATTCCGCCAAGGAGGACGAAGTCAATAAGGGCAAATGAGATTACGCCGATTCACCTTTGGACTACCACAGCTCAACTTTTGGGACATGCCTTTGGAGCGGAATCTCCATCGCCTACGGACTTGTCCCAAGTGGATTTGATTTCGGCGAGCGTCTTGAATCAGGGCAGCGAATTGATCGATTTGCAATTGACGTTGAACTAAGAGCCAAATGGCAGCAGATAGTAGCCGGAACTACTGTTGGATATCGCTGCATTATCAAACTGCCCCTGCCAGTAACCAGTAACCAAATTCGGCTAAGGATTCTGAGCAGTCGAGGGTCTCCTTCAATAAAAAAGTTCCGACTGCACTAGCCTTCTGTTTAAATTGTTCATCCAACATGGAACCGATTGGGGACACGTCCGTAGCCTACCGAATCGGGAAGGTCAGGCTGGGTAGGCGGGTGGGCGTGGTTAGCTCAGGTGACTTACAGGCCTGCTGATCGCCGGCAGCACTGTGTTCGGCGGTTGGGATCGTTCGTCAGCGGCGCTTGGCGGCGGTTTTGGAGCCCGCTCGCTTCGATATGGGCGGTATCGGCCGGCAAAGCGGCCACCGCAGGCGCACCTCCG
>JAIYBC010000043.1 GCA_027488845.1 Verrucomicrobiales bacterium
CAACTCGGGACACGGACGCCAATGCTTCGATCCCTCGGCAAGGCCAAGCACGGGAGCGAAGAAGGTGTCGTTGACGGTGGTGGAACCGGTGAAGATGGACATCGAGTTCGATTTTGGGCATCCAAACCGACGTCAAGCACCAATGCCGCACACAGGTGCCTTTCTGCTGCGTTCCAGACGCATGGGAACCATCCGGGAACCCTGCGCAGACCGACCCGCGGAGCCCCCTCCCAGGCTTCAGCAATGCGCCCAAACGCCCACCACACTTCAACGAAGCCGGGACACCGATGCCTTCAACCCTTCAACCCTTCAACCCTTCAACCCTTCAACCCGCGCACAAACCGATCCATGCGGTCGAGGCCCTTCTCGATGTTGGCGAGTGAGGTCGCGTAGCTGATGCGGATGTAGTCGTCGGCGCCGAAGGCGATGCCGGGGACGGCGGCGACCTTCTCCTGTTCAAGCAGGCGGGCGCAGAACTCGGCGGACTTGAGGCCGGTGCCCGAGATGTTGGGGAAGAGATAGAACGCGCCCTTGCTGTTGACGCAGGTGACCCCGGGCATGGCGTTGAGCTTCTGCCATGCGGCGGTGCGGCGCTTGGCGTATTCGGCGAGCCACTTCGGCAGGTGCTCCTGGGAACCGGTCAGGGCGGCGACGCCACCCTTCTGGGCAAAGGAGCAGGGGTTGCTGGTGCTGTGGCTCTGGAGGGCGTCGATGGCCTTGGCGATCGGCTCCGGGGCGGCGAGGAAGCCGAGGCGCCAACCGGTCATGCTCCAGGCCTTCGCGAAGCCGTGGACGATGATGGTGTGGTCGAAGTGGGCCTTGCTGAACGAGGCGACGCTCTTCACCACGGCGCCGTCATAGGTGAGGTGCTCGTAGATCTCGTCGCTCATGATCAGCACGCCCTTCTCGACGCAGACGTCGCCGAGCGCCTTGATCTCGTCCGGGGTGTAGACCGAGCCGGTCGGGTTGCTCGGGGAATTGAGGATGAACAGCCGGGTGCGCGGGGTGATCGCCGCACGCAGTTGCCCGGGCGTCACCTTGAACTCGGTCTTGTCCGAGGTCTCGAGGATCACCGGGGTCGCACCGGCCAGCTTCGCCATCTCCGGATAGCTCAGCCAATACGGCGCCGGGATGATCACCTCGTCGCCTTCCTGGCAGGTGGCGAGGATGACGTTGTAGCAGGAGTGCTTTCCGCCGTTGCTGACGACGATCTGGGAGGGCTTGTAGGTCAGCCCGTTCTCGCGTTGGAACTTGTCGGCGATGGCTTGGCGCAGCTCGGGGATGCCGGAGCTGGGGGTGTACTTGGTGAACCCGGCGGCCAACGCGGCGGCGGCGGCGTCCTTGATGTGCTGAGGGGTGTCGAAGTCGGGCTCGCCGGCGCCGAAGCCGACGACGTCCTCGCCCTTCGCCTTCATCTCCTTGGCCTTCGAATCGATGGCGAGGGTGAGGGAGGGCGACAGCGTGGCGGCGCGACGTGAGATCGGATAGTTCATCGAGAAACGGCGCGGAGGGTGGCGCAGGGCGCCCCGCAGGCAAGCCGAAGTTCAGCCATCCGCCCACTCCGGCGCCGCCATTGGCCGAGTCGGCCCGTGCTCCGGGAGAAGTTGTTCACCGTCTGGACAACTCCGTCTTGCGGGCGCGGCCGAAAGCTTCCTAGCTTGATCCATTGATGAAACGACTCCGTCCCTATCTGGTCGCGGTGGCGCTGACCTCCCTCTCCCTGGAATCCCACGCCGAGATCAGCCAGGAGGAATACCGGCAGATGCAGACCCGCTTCCAACAGGCGGAAGAGGACGTCGACCGTCTGCGCGCGAGGGTGCAGAAGCTCGAGTCCGCCATCGCCGAGATCCGCACCTCGCTCGGCGAGGTCCGAGGGGTCGCCTCCAACGCGGGCAAGGACGGCGTGTCCCAGGATCAGCTCAAGAAGGTCGTGGACCAGATCCGGGAGCTCGACAAGCGGCGTCAGGAAGACAACGACCGGATCGTGATGCAGTTGAAGAAGCTGGCCGACATCCCGGCGCCCCAGCTGCCGGCGGACCTGGAGAAGACCGATCGTCGCGCGGGTGGGACGAAGGCCAAGGCGAAGGAGAAGGAGGCCGCCCCCGCGTCCGCCGGTGAATCCGGGGCGGGCTCGGCCGCCGCCGCTGCCGGCGAACCCAAGCCGCTGCTCCCTCCCAACTACGCGTTCTTCGAACACACCGTGGAGGAAGGCCAGACGCTCGGGGAGATCATCGCCGAGTACAACAAGGCCCACGGGATGAAGGTGCGGCTGAAGCACATCCAGGAGGCCAATCCGAAGCTCAATCCCAACCGCATGGTGGTCGGGAAGAAGATCCGGATCCCCGAGGTCAAGTAGGCTCCTGCCGGAGGTCCCCGATCCGATGAAACGCCTGCGTCTCGCCCACCTCTACCTCGGGGTCTTCTTCACGCCCCTTCTGGTGTTCTTCATCGCCTCGGGCTGGTACCAGACGATCAATCCGGAGCGGCTGAAGTCGGTCAGCGAGGCCGAATCGGTCGTGCAGAAGCTCCGCGTGGTGCACACCGATCAGATCTACCCCGGCGACCACGAATTCCGGAAGCCTTCGTCGCCCAAGCTGTTCCAGGCTCTGGTGGTCGTGATGTCGGTGGCGCTCCTGGCCACGACCGTACTCGGGGTGGTGTTGGCGTTCCGGTTTGCCCGGACTCCGTGGCCCGTGGCGCTGTGTCTTGGTGCTGGCGTCGGCGTGCCGATCCTGATTCTTTGGGCAGGCAGGAGTCCTTGAATGCCGCCCACAAGCCTCATCATCGCCGGATCCGTACTCGTGACGGCATTGTTGGCGTTCTGGGCTTGGCGGGAGGTGGCTTCGAGGATGCGGTATGTGATCGGGCGTGATTCGTTCCGGGTCATGCTGGGCGAGCGCACCCTGCGTCGGATCCCGTACTCCGACATCGAACGGGTGCACAAGCCCTACCGGGAACTGCGCTGGACCGAGACCGAAAACTGGCGGACCTCCCGTTTTGACCGTCATAGGATCCTCGTCCTTGAGCGGAAAACCGGGTTGCTCCGGAAGTTCGTGATCACCCCCAAGCACCGCTACGAGATGCGCCGCCAACTGCGCGACGCCATCGCGAAGTCCACGGGCCGGGCGATGGAATCCGTGGCTCCGGAGTCGGAAGACGACACGGATGTGCTTGAGCGCCCCACGGATTCCGCCGGGGGTTGAGAAATCGACCCACTGCGTACCGGTGTAGGGGACGGCGTGAGACTCGTGACCTCGTCTCCTAAAGCGTGCACGGGTAGGAGACGACGTGAGGAGTCTCAGCCATCCCGGTCTAGCGCCTGGCTGGAAGCCCGTTTCACCCGGAGGAAGTGAGAGACTCGTGACCTCGTCTCCTACGGCGTCCACGGATAGGAGACGACCGAAGGAAACGGCTTGCGGTGCTGCGCGTGGAGGACGACAACTCCCTTGTCGGAGCGATCTTTCCAGTTTTTCCCTGCCAGGTGCGTGTATCGAGACAGTGCTCTTCGACCTTGTTTCAAACAGGGGAGCGTCAAAGCGGTTTGCGCAACAAAGCCAGGCCTCCTTACAGGAAGGCCGCGAAGCGCCCGCTGCTCCCACCTGGTTCCTTCGGTAGAAGGGGCCCGTCTCCAACGGCCATGGTGGGGATTCTTTCCGGCGACGTCCTGGTTCCGACCCAAGACGTCGCCTTTTTCATTTCCACCGGCTCCGGGTTTCCCAAAGCCGGTTCACCGTTCCGTTCGCCGGAGCCGGAAGGTCCCGCGGTCGAAGGCGCTGTCGTAGGTGGCGTCGAAGCCGTTGGTCCCGATGCTGCCGGCGGTGGTGATCTTCACCCCCAGGATCCGGCGTGAACCACGGAACCGGTACTCCCCGTCCTTGAAGGCACCCGGAAGCGGCGTGCGGAAGCTCCCGGAATGGCTTCCCCATTCCGCATGGAACCGCGCGTCATAGCCCTCCTTGCCATCGGGCTTCACCACGGCCCTCAGCGCACCGCCATGGGTGTTGTTGGTGTTCTGCCAATGTCCGATCCAACGGCCCGACACGCCGTCCGGTGCCGATGCCGGCGCCGCGGCCCATTCCTTCTCGAAGGAGCTGCAACCCGAAACCAGGAGCGCGGCGACGAGGAGCGATGCAGGGCGGACCATGGCCGGATCATCGCCTCCGGGCACTGGCTGACAAGCGTCCGCGGCCGCCCTAGGCTCCTGCCGTGGCGCAGTCCGAACTCTTTGGAAACCCTCCCGCGGAATCGCTCCCGGGATCGTCGACGGCGCCGGCGGCTTCGGATGGCTCCTCGACCGCGACCTCGGCCGCACCGTTGGCCGCGAGGATGCGTCCGCGCACGTTGGACGAGTACGTCGGCCAGGGGCATCTGCTTGCCCCGGGACTGCTGCTCCGTCGGGCGATCGAGGCGGACCGCATCCAGTCGCTGATCTTCTTCGGCCCGCCCGGCACGGGGAAGACCTCGCTGGCCCAGCTGATCGCCGCGCGCACCAAGGCCCACTTCGAAAGGCTGAACGCCGTGGAGTCGAACGTCGCCGAGATGCGGCGCGTGCTCCAGGGCGCGGGCCATCGGCTCCGCAACACCGGGCAGGGGACCATCCTCTTCATCGACGAGATCCACCGGTTCAACAAGTCCCAGCAGGACTCCCTCCTGCCCGACGTCGAGAGCGGGGTGATCCGGCTCATCGGCGCCACCACCCACAACCCGTTCTTCTTCGTCAACTCGCCCCTGGTCTCGCGTTCCCAGGTCTTCGAGCTGCGGCCGCTTTCGCCGGAGGACCTCTTCGGGCTGCTCCGGCGGGCGTTGTCGGACGCCTCCCGCGGACTGGGCCACCTCCCGATCGACGCGGAGGAGGACGCGCTCCGACATCTGGCGACGGTGGCGGATGGCGATGCCCGGAAGGCGCTCAACTCCCTCGAAATCGCCGCGCTCACCACCGATCCGGGAGCCGACGGCCGGATCCGGATCGATCTCGCGGTGGCGGAACAATGCATCCAGAAGAAGGCCGTGGTGTACGACGGGGACGGCGATGCCCACTTCGACACCATCAGCGCCTTCATCAAGTCCATGCGTGGCAGCGACGCCGATGCCACGCTCTACTGGCTGGCCAAGATGATCCACGCCGGGGAGGACCCGCGGTTCATCGCCCGGCGCATCCTGGTCCATGCCTGCGAGGACGTCGGCCTGGCGGATCCCATGGCGTTGGTGCTGGCGCAGGCGGCGTGTGAGGTGGCGGCGAACATCGGTTGGCCCGAGGCGCGCATCCCCATCGCCGAGGCGGCCCTCTACGTGGCCACCGCCAACAAGAGCAATTCCGTGATCCTAGCCATCGACAAGGCCTTGGAGGACGTCCGTTCGGGTCGGACGCTCCCGGTGCCGCGGGCGCTGAGGGACGCGCACTACGCCGGCGCCAAGCAGCTCGGCAACGGACTGGGTTACCTCTACGCGCACGACTTCCCGGGACATTTCGTGCCCCAGGACCATCTCGGCGAGCCCCGGCGCTTCTACGAGCCCACCGAGCAGGGAGTGGAGCGGAAGATCAAGGAACGCGTGGACCGCTGGCGTGCCTTGCAGGAGGCCGCACTGAAGGCCCCAGTGGAAGCCACCGGGTTGGAAGCCAAGGTCAACCCCGGGTCCGCCCATCAACATCCGGGTCGGTGAGGTCCGACAACTGCCAATTGACAAAGTCTCCGTAGCTGTTTGCGGGAGTTTTCAGTTTCAAGTCTTCAGATTTCAGTGGGGAAACAACCGAATCGGCGGCAATTGGTGTCCGTGGTCTGGTGAGTGTGCCACGGACCACGGACCACTGATCACTGACCACGGACGGCGACCTGTCGCCCTACACATCCCCGGACCAGCGGATGATCTGGCGACGATCCTTCTTGGTCGGACGCCCGGCGCCACGGGGACGGAACCCCGACTGCTCGGCCAGCTGCTTGACCCGCTCGAACTCGGAAGCCGGTGTGAGGTCCTCGGCGAAACCGGCCACCAACGGTGCGCCGACTCGGGATTTCGGTGCGCCGATCACGCGATAGGTACGGGTGATGTCACCGGTCTGGGCTGCGACGGTCTGACCGGGACGCACCTCCATCGCCGCTTTGGGCGCGACGCCGTCCACGGTCACCTGGCCCGACCGGATGGCGGTCGTGGCGACGGTGCGTGTGCGGTAGAGGCGGACAGCCCAGAGCCATTGGTCGAGGCGCATGGAGGCAAGAGTGTCGCAAGCCGACGGGGCGTCAAAACAAGGAATCCGGCTCGGCTGCCGGAAGGGCGGCAGCCTTCCGAGGACGAATGGGAAGGGGAGGGACGCAGCGGCGGGATCCTGGGGGAGGCAGAACTTTTTCTTGAACGGTGGGCGGCCAGAAAGGAATGTCCTCCGCACTTCGGGGCGCGCTTAGCTCAGTGGTAGAGCACATCCTTCACACGGATGGGGTCCCAGGTTCGAAACCTGGAGCGCGCACCACTTCAAGACCCGAAGAAAACCCCGGATTTCCTCAGGAATACCGGGGTTTTTCGTTTCTGCCGGTGGAGCTGCTCAAACGGCCCAAGGCGGCCCGTGTTGGATCCGAAAGGCGGAAACAGGTCGAAAAACTGGCAACAACTGGCAACAGTGCCGCCCGTGAAGGTGACTGTTCACGAGCGGATGGTCCGGGGCGCAAAGACTTGGTGCGTCGATGCACACCTAGCCACGGGCCGGACTCGACAGTTTTTTGGATCGAAGCGAGCTGCTGAACAGGCCGCCTCGGCACTTCGGGCGGACGTGAACGCCGGCGCCGCGTGGGCGACGCTGTCCGATCGGGAGCGCGCAGTTCTGGCCGCGTTGGCCAAAGAGGCGGAGGTCGAGGGAACGACGCTCTCCGAGGTCTTTGCCGAGTGGCGTCAGATGAAGCGGGACCAGCCGAAGGTCGAGTCCATCCCGCTCGGGAAGGCCATCGCGCTCTGCTGCCAGGAGAAGGCGGCCAGCGGGCGCCGTGGGGTGTACGTCGAGAATTTGCGGCAGCAGCTCGGGCGGTTTGCCAAGGGCAGGGAAGAGACGTCGATTTCTGCCGTCGGTCAGTCCGCGATCCGAGAATGGCTGGCGCCGGTCGAGAACCTCGGCAGCCGGGCAACGTGGCTCAACCGTCTCTCGGCGCTGTTCTCGTGGGCACGCCGGGCCGGGTACGTCACCGCCAACCCGTGCGAGTCGATCGAGCGTGTCCGCATCGAGACGAACCCGGTGGAGTGCCTGACCGTCGACCAGTGCCGGGACCTCCTCGAGTGGACCCGCGCGGAGCGCCCCAGGTACCTTGCCCTGCTCGTTTTGGAGCTGCTCTGCGGTCTCCGGCCGGACGAGGCGGAAAAGATCGTCTGGACCGACGTGGACCTCGGCGGCGGTACGGTCACGATCGACGCTTCGAAGACCAAGGTCCGGACTCGGCGCATCGTCCAGTTCACCGACTCGGCAAAGGCGTGGATGGTCGAGGCGAAGCGGTTGAGGTCTGAGTTGCCGGTCACCGACGTTTCCGGTCGGCGGCATACTCGGGCGATGCGGGAGCGGCTACGGCTGAAGGCGTGGCCGGTGAAGCTACTCCGGAAGACTGCGGCGAGCTACCTGATGGCCGCGTGGCAGGACGCAGGTCGGGTGGCAGACCAATTGGGGCACTCCCCGGGCGTACTGCTAAAAAACTACCGGGCACTGGTGAAGCGAGAGGAGGCGGAACGGTGGCTGGCGATCACCCCCGATAGACCGTCGTCCTGATCGGGTTTGGGCGGCCGGTCTGGATGGTCAGTTCCAGGAAGCCGAAAAGGCGATTCTAGAGGTGCGCAGTCCCATCATGCAGTCCCAGCTTGGGCGCCTAGGAAACCAACGCTGGCCGCCTAGCGTCGGAGGCAGAATCGATGACGGTGTCGAAGGGGATCTCAGAACTTCTTACCTAATCACCCGGTAGAAAGCTTGGAATCTAATCAACGGATTTGGGCTCCTAAAAGACGCCTTTTGAGTTTAAATAAAACTAAGCAAGTCCATGAAAACGGATATTGAATACTCAAAATGTGGATCGCCAACCTCTGATGTGAATAGCGGTGGTTTCATTTTAAAATAGACGCTCAGCTTCTCAGTGCTACAGAATCTACGATTGCCACGAAAACCTTTCCAGCAGATTCATTAAAACGATCTGTGGCGCATGCTGTACGCCGGCAGAATGCGCTGCCATGATATCGGTCTACATGGTTAGCTTCTCGGAAGCGAGTTGTTGGGCACAAGAATACGGCCTCAACTCTTACCACGGCCACGATTGTGTTTTTTGCAAAGAAGACGACCGTTCGCAACTGTTGTCTTGCCGTTCTCTTTCCAGCGAACGATATGGTCTGCATCGGCTTCCTTCGGGTTTGAGAACTTCTCAGAACATCTGGAGCCTTTATCATCGGTCCATTCGCATTGGTGATGTGCCCTCTCCCAGATGGCGAGCTTTTGGTCGAAAGTAAAAAGCCTTTTTCCATCCCTATCCTTCGGCTCCAAATCAGGCATTTCCTGAAGGATAAATGTCATCAAGAGTTCATGCCTGCTTTGAATTCGATTCCTTGCATAGCCGGCATTACTTAATGCTGACGTGAAATTAATCCAGGGCTTGTCATTTGGGTGCTGTGCCCTCAGCGTCTCAAACCGCGCGATTACATTGGCGAAGAAGTCTCCTTTCGGGATATCATAGTCATGGCTAAGTTCTTGCCACGCGCGGAAGACTGTTAGTATAAAATGTGCACTCCTAAGTTGCGGCATCAGGATCCTGTTGCCTGCCGACTCAATTGTTGTAGCCTGGAGAAACTGCTTAATCACTCGTCTACAGAATTCTTTCTCGGTTTTGGTTAGCGTGGATGCCTTGTCTCTGTACATTGACTCCAGAGAAGACCAGTGTTTGTCTTCACCTGGATATAGTATTTCATGAATCATGATGTCCGCCATGTTTCTATGCGCTTTTCGGCGGTTGGGCATGTTTTTCGAAAGCGCATTAAAGAACTCGTGACGAGAAACTTCTTCAACCTCGGAATCTTCTTCTTGTATACTGTTGTCTGTGGTTAATTCGGTTATGAAATCGCACAGGTCTCCGCCAAGAGCTGCCCTTACTTCAGTTTTGGTTAATGGCTTTCCGCCTTGAAGCATGGCGAAAATGTCCATTGCAATAGACTCTTCTAGTTCCTGATATTCAACGCATTCTAGTTCATAGTCCTCGAAGGTTTCGCGATCATCAAGTGACAACAGCGAATAGCCCTTTTCTTCATCGCCAGGAAGCAACACGAATTTCTTCTTCCGATACTCCTTTTGAACGGAAGGGAAATCTGGAATTGCAACCCGCCCCCTGAAATATTCAACGATTGCAGTAATGCGCTGGCGACCGTCAATTGGAACGCGCATTCCATTGGACTTCTGCCAGAGAATAATCATGCCAATCGGGTACTGACGAATGATCGAATATGCCAACAGCCCCATTTCGTCCGTGTTCCACACGGTTTGCCGTTGCCAAGCTGGAACGTCCGCATCGTCGACAGATACAACCTTACCCAGTTCAGTCTTTCGCGAAGCGTCGATCCGCTTCATTAAGGCCTTAATCGTGTTGAATCCCGGTGTTTTTGGTTCAAGGATCTTCATAGTCACGTTTGGAGATTATATGACGCTCTTTGTTTCTGATGCAATTTGCATTATATAAATAACAGAAATACTCAACGACCGCTATCGTTAAAGGTTGATGACAGATTGGGGAATCACTTTGAAGCTCTACTATTTGTTCCCTGGAACCGAGCGGCGCTTCGCATAAGTGCCCTTGCCTTCTTACGCCTATCGTAAGGAGTTCAGCGACCCGGCGCTTCAAACGTCTGACTTGCAGCGACAGCGCTTACGGCGGGTTAGGCGCTGAAGCGCCTTTTTAGGCGTTGATCGTTTTCAGTTTGAAGACTGACCCTTTGTTACTGGCATGCTGATCGCGTTCACAAAAGTGTTTGCACGTTCCAATTCTTCTGGCGTTGGTTCGGGATCTAAGCCTTCCTCGATTTCCGTAACATGATCTGACCATAACGAATATGTATCAAGGTCGAACTCTGATGCCTTCATGCCTTGTTCATGTTCAATAAAATCAATTAAGGAAATGGTTAATTTGCGGACGAACTCAGTGGGGTAACTGCGTTCGGTGTCTTCAAAAATATCTTTTTGATACTTTTCAAAAATCGTTGCCTGTTTCAGATAGCGGCTCAGATAGTAGAGCGCGGACCGGGCGTCACTGACTTCAATTGTGGAGAGGAGAGGTTTTATGGTCTTCATGCATTAGCCGATTCTGATTATGTCAAAAGCTGATTGAGGAAGATCTGCGACTATATATTCATGTGAAAGTGGGTTGGCTTTGTCCTTTACGTTAATCTTTTGATAATAGGGGACCGCCTCAATTCGAGAAATCACACACAGCAGTGGTTTGAATTGCTGCATTGGGGCGGCTTTTGAGATTGCAATAAGTTCATTGTGTTGATCTGAGCTGATCTTTCCACATTTGAGCATTATCCCAGCTCCTTTTCGGATGCCCATTCTGTTCAATTTGATCTTCGTGTTGTGTAAATCTGCGCCTTCGATCTCCTTTTTAATGGTGTTGTATATCTCCAAAGGTGAAGAGCTTGGAGGAACGGTGAAGTGTGGTGACGCAAAGTCTGATCCAAAATATGGTGTGCACCAGAGATAGTGCAGCCCACCGTAGTATTTTGTGTTGATGTTGTATGCGACCGCCGTCATGGTCGAATACAAAACCGGATGTTTAATGTCGGCGAGGGACATGGTAGTATGATTGTGGGGCCATCAAGTGAGTGTACCTAGATGAAAGGTCAGTGATCCGGCGGCTGAAACGCATGGATTGCAACGGTGGTGCCCCCGCCAGGTTCGCTGAAGCGCCTGGCTAGGAGATTTTTGTTGCCCGGGAAAAGGCAAAGCCTCTCGCCAGATTTGGAACCAATTGACCTTCACGGTGAACGCGTCGAAGTGCGACACGCGCCAAAATAGGAACAGCGGATGAAATGCCGTGGAAGATGATCTCGTTCGGTTGTAGCTTGCGGATGAGCGTCTCAAATGCGGCAAATGGATCAACATACCCAGAATCGAAAATGCGTTCGGCTTCATCCGCGGCGTTCACAATATCTTCCAGCCATTCGCTCTCTGTCAGGTAAGGGAAAAAGTTCCAAATTACCGTATGATGCGCCTTGCCCGTCAGCGCATTGATGTGGCGCGCATAGCGGATGTCGTCTTGGGAGAAACCGATTAACGAGCCGGAGGATGCTCGCTGCCCGTAATTGATCCCGATGATGACGGCGACTGGAAGGTCGGCATCTTGCGATGACGTGTCGTAAACGGCACCAACGAAATCGCCTGAACCGAGCCTCGGTGCAGCATTTACAGTTTTGAGCTTCTTGATGACGGATGCGCGTTTCATTCGCCTAACGGACATCGAGCGAAACAGAGTTCCGCCTAGCATGAATTCTAGAGAACCTCGCCTTTGTGGTAAGCTTCAGAAGCGTGGGCGGTCGCGAAAAGGAGTCAAGGTTGAGATTGTATGTACTGCTCTTCCAACCAGATCGCTTCCTGATTCGATTAACCCCCCTTACGGCCTCGCGGATAGCCAGAACAATGCCTGAGACAGAAGCGATGCATCTCAATCGCAAGACCGAGTCTCACTTCCCTGCGCGGATCTCCCAGACGCGGGCCTCGAAGTCGTTGGTCTCGGTGCCGGTGCCGGTCCGGTACAGCTTGGCCAGCTCCAGCATCGCATTGGTGGACCCGCCTTCGGCGCGAGTCTTCACACCGGCAAAGCGGGCCTCGGCCGCCTTCTTTTCCTTATCTGAGGATTGCATTTTTCCCTTTGAAGGGTTCGCGGATAGAGCGTTTGTGGCGGGTTCCACTGGCACTCCGTAGTCCCAAAGTTCAAGGGTGGTTCCACCGCCAAACTCAGGACTTTCCAAGGAGCGCGAGACTCGAGCGGTTCCGACCTTCTTCAGGTGGGCGATTACCACTGAATCCCTAGTCACATCATAATTGAAGTTTGTGACCGCGATCTTTTGCCAACGCTTTCCATCCCAGCCTGTTACCTCAAAAATCCTCAATCCATTCTCGGTGTCATGGCTGTATCGAACAGGAAGGCTCCTCCAGCCCGCCAAACCGCCTTGCCTGACGCCCGCGTCTTCCAGACTCCAATCCCCGGCAACAAGCACCCGATTTGTTCCGATCATCCGAATTGGATCCAGGCGGCCCTTCACATTCACAACGTACCTTGCCCCTTCGACGTTGGTCCAAACCGCGTTGGAAGGGACGTTGAATCCTATCGGGTCAACTTCGGCAACCAGAGCGGCCCGCGCTGATAGCCAAATCGCGATCCAAATCCATTTCATGACTTACTCCCAAGTTATTGATCGGACACCCATTGTCCGACGGAGGATCCTACAGTCTCCGGCATGGCAGAGAAACCCTTTGCTCCGCGGCGGATCATCGAGCTTTCGCCGGCACTGGAGGAGATTTCCCGCGACTGGACGCCCGACCAGTTCCGCGCGGCGATTCGGGAACATCGGCGGATCGTTCGCCAGTTTTCGGTGAAGCTCCGGATCCTGGAACTTCACGGGGGACAGATCGTCCGGCCACCGCGGAAGCGACGGCCATTGCGTCCGCGGCCGAGTAAGGACGCGGCGAACTGACGGGCGGGGTCGGTGGTCCGGTCAGGGCTGGCCCGGCTTCGCGGAAGGCGTCGAAGACGCGGACAATGGCGGGTTCCCGGCGCTCGCCGGCACGGGCCTCGATCAGGTCGAGGACGGCCACTAGGGCTGCATCGGTGAACGAATTCAGCGAATGGTTTACGCCGGCATTTCGAGCCAACAGGTCGGCCACTCTCGCGACCGTATCCCGCGACACCCGAACGTTTTGGAATTCAGCACTCATCGACCCTCACCCGGCCGTTTCTGAACATTTCTTTAGAAAACTGAACTTTTTATTTGCCCTAAGGTGTGGTCTGCACACACATTGCACACATGCAGAACGCACCCCGCGTTGAGCGAAAGCAGCGAACCGCTCCACTGCTCGTTCCGAAACCCCTCCACAGCCGGTTCAAGGGCTGGGCTCGGTCGAATGGGCTGAAGCTGGGATGGGCGACCGAGAAGGCCATCGAGGCTTTCATGGCCGAGAAGGCGGGAGGTGCCCGGTGAATCTGGCCTTCAAGACCAAGCGTTTCCGCATCTACCGGGGCCGTGGCTCGAAGACCTACCTGTGCGTTGTCGCCGCGAGGGACGCCGCTCATGCGCTGGAGATCGCGAACCAGACATTCTTTCTCTCGAACGACGCCTTTGCGGTTGAGGAAGCCTCTGTGAACGGAGGTGCCCGGTGACCTCCGATCGCGAGTACCTTGCCGCGTTGATGAAGCGCCTCCGGGTGCAGGCCGACGCCTCCAAGACCTGCGCCGTGCGGTCCGCCATCGGCTCCGCCGAGTTCAACAAGGGCCGGGGTGCCGCCTTCGACTCCATCGCTCTCGACATACAGCGGTTCCTGGATCGCGCGGAGACCACTGCCCAAACGTCCGGAGGTGCCCGGTGATTCCGGCCATTCTCGTCGGCGCCGTTGTCGGCTTCGGATTGGCCACGGCCGCCTATGAGCTGTGGGTCATCGCTCCTGCGCGTCGGGAAATCGAGAAGGCCCGGCGCAGCATCGAAGCTCTCCGCCCTCTCGTTGGTTCGCGGCCTGTTCGCTCGGACCTATCAGATTCCTCCCTGTCACTTCCTCTCTGATCATCCCATGAGCGCAGAAAACCAAGATCGCGACCGGCTCCTGACCGTCGAGGAACTCGCGGCCAAGCTGAACCTCCACAAGGACACCGTGGCGGAGAAGTCCCGCGGCCGTCGCCCGACGATCCCGGCGGTCCGGATCGGACGCGCCGTCCGGTACCACTGGCCGACGGTGGCCGCGAAGCTGGGCATGGTCGCGTCCTTCCTCATTCTCCTCAGTCCCACCTCCTCGGCGGCGAATCCGACCTTCCTGGAGCCTGCGGCACCCTCTGCCAGCAGGTCAGCCGCCGGGGAGCCCCTTTCCGCAAAGCGAGTCCCGGCTGGCGGCGTCAGCAGGATGCCGGGAGTAACACCACAGCCCCTACCGGCGAGAGCCGGTGCCCCGGTGCTCGCGCCATCTTCCTTTTCCGCCGTGCGACGAGACCACAGCGGCGGAAGCCCCAAACCGAGAGTGGGGCAGGGCACGGGAGGCATCCCGAGTTGGGCGTCTTCGACCGGAGGCGCTTTGCCCAACAACCTCGGACCGGTCACCCCGCCAGCCCCGCCGTCGTTTCATGCCGGCGGCGGGCGCTGGTACGGCATCGACCTGCGAAAGCTCGCCCACGCCGAATCCCAGAGCCGGGACGGGGCCGTCGGCGCGTCCGGCGAACGCGGACGACTCCAGATCACCCGGGCCGCGCTTGTCGACGTCAACAAGGGCAGGGCGACCAAGGTCCGGTTCGCGAGCCTGACCAACGCCGAGACATCCGCGGCCGTCGCTCGCGCCTACATCACCATCCTTGCCGGGCGGATCCGCCGAGCCGGCGCCGAGCCTACACCGGCCGCCATTCTCTGCGCCTGGAACGACGGTCTCTCCGACGCCAGACGCTACGGTTTCGACCCTGACCGGGCGCCGTACCCGACCCGCCGCCTGATCGCGGCCCAGTAGTCTCACCTTCCGCCAGCTCTGTTCCGAGAAATCACAAATCACGCACCTACCATGTCTGAAACCAACGCAGTAACCGCTCCCGCCACCCCGAAAGGCCCGCCCATGGCCGTCGCGCGCGGGTTGCAGATCACCAACATGGACGAGCTCTGGCGCTTCGCCACGGCCGTCGCCAAGTCGGGCCTCGCGCCGAAAGGCATCGAGCATCCGGAAGCTATCTTCGTTGCCTTGGAGATGGGTCTTGAGGTCGGCCTCCCGCCGATGGCCGCGCTCCAGAACATCGCCGTCATCAATGGCCGGCCGTCCATCTGGGGCGATGCCCAGCTTGCCGTGGTCCGCGGCACCGGTGACCTCGAAGAGTTCGCTGAGTGGTACGAGGCCAAGGGCACCAAGCTGCCGCGCAACCCGGCCACGTTCTTCGACGACACCTCGGCCGTTTGCCGGGTGAAGCGCCGCGGGTTCGAAGCGGTCGAGGTTGGTTTCTCCGTCGCTGAAGCCAAGACGGCGAACCTGTGGGGCAAGTCCGGCCCGTGGTCGCAATACCCGGCCCGGATGCTGAAGTTCCGCGCCCGCTCGTTCGCTCTGCGTGACACGTTCGGCGACGCGCTCAAGGGCCTACGGGCTGCCGAAGAGGTCCAGGACGATCCGCAGGAGCTTAACGTCACCCCGCCGCCGTCGTCTGATGCGCCGGCTTCGGCTGCCCCGGGCGCTCCGACCTTCCGTCGGCGTCGCGAGAAGGCGGCCGAGACTCCGGCGGAGGCCAGCCCCGCAACCGCCGCGCAGCCTGCTGCTCCCGTGCCTGCCGAGCCGTCGACCACCACGGCGGACGGGCTCGCGAATGAGGCCATCGCCGCGGCGGCCTCGGCTGCGGCTCCGACATCTGCTCCGGTTGCTCCCGCGATCCCCGACGTCACTACCGACCCGCACGGGTTCATCCAGTTCAAGCTCGGGCAGTACGGGGTCAAATTCGACGACTTTCGAGACTGGTTGAAGATCGCCGGGCACTTCGAGCAGGCCGATTCGATGGCGGACATCAATGACCTTCCGAGGTCAGTCGCGGTCAAGATCACCGCCGACGGCTGCGCGTTCCTCAAGAAGTGCTGCACGATCTACGGGAAGACAGGGGGTGCTAGGTGAGCCTCCTGACCGTCCAGAGCACCGCTGGCGTCGCCGTCGAGTTCGTCGCGGAAGCCTACCCGAAGCGGGACAAGGCCGTCGCGTTGGCCTCCGAGATTCTCGTGGTCGTCAATTCAGGACAGCAGGCCACAGCGGTCGCCGCGCTTCGGGCCTTGAAGGGCATCTCCAAGGAGGTCGAGGCATCCCGGAAGTCGGCGAAGGCGCCGGTGCTGGATCTAGGGAAGCGGGTCGACGCCATCGCGGAACAGTTCGCGGCGCCGGTCGTCGCGGAGGAACAGCGCCTGAC
This sequence comes from Verrucomicrobiales bacterium, assembly GCA_027488845.1. Classification (GTDB taxonomy): domain Bacteria; phylum Verrucomicrobiota; class Verrucomicrobiia; order Limisphaerales; family UBA9464; genus SXXZ01. The sequence goes on from JAIYBC010000043.1 coordinate 16,116, forward strand.
CAAGCTCCTGACCGACTTTGAGGTCGAGCAGCAGCGGCTCCGGGACGAGGAAGCCCGCAAGGCCCAGGCCGATGCCGACCGCCTCGCCGCCGCAGAGCGGAAGAAGGCTGATGCTCTCCGCGCCCAGCAGTCGGAGGCGGAGCGCGAGCTTGCCGCGGCCCGCGAAGCTGCCGGAAACGCCGAGACGAAGGAGGAACTCGCCACGGCACGAATCGCAGTCGAAGCGGCGCTCCGCCGTGTCCTCGACCTCGGCGGCCGGATCGAGTCTGCCAATGACGCCGCCGTGGTCGCCCAGGCGTTCCCGACGCCGGTCCCGAAGGCCGCAGCACCGGCCGGGCTCGCGGCCCAGCAGTCGTGGACCTTCGAGATCCTCGACCTCAAGGCCTTCGCCGCCGCTTGTCCCGACCTGGTCGAGATCTCGCCGAAGCGTTCCGCGATCCTCGCGATGATCCGCGATGGCGCCCGCCAACTCCCTCACGCCCGGATCTTCCAAGAGGTCCGGATCTCCGTCCGCGCCTGAACTGCCAACGAACGAACCACCATGAGCGACCAGAAAACCGAACTCGCCAGACAGCGGATCGCCAAGGCGAAGGAGATCCTCGACGAGGTCCGCGACCTCTTCGTCAACGCCGTCCCTGTCCTGTGGGACATGAATCGGGACGACATCAAGCTGGCCATCGAAGCCGCCGTGGAGGCGGCACAGGAGAAGCAGGAGGAATCCGAAACTCCGGTTGAAGCGAAGATCAGCCTTCCGATCACCTGCAAGTGGAGCCTCTACCGGCGGGAAATCAGTTTCGAGATGCCGGTCACGATCAAGCGGGTCGCGAAGGTGTCCGAGGAGCTGGCGGATCCGAACCAGCCTGACCTTCCGATGGGTGAGGCGAATGGAGGCGGCCGTGTCTGACGCCTTCGAGCCCAACCAGCCGGGCGTCTTCGACATCCCGGCGGAGACCTACCACCGCGCCCCCGGAGTCTCGAACTCCATGCTCGGCGAGATGGATCCGCCCGCCCGCCTTCCGGCCTACCTTGCCACGCCTCGCGAGGTCACCCCGTGGATGGTCATGGGGACCCTGATTCACCAACGGGTCCTGGAGCCGAACAGGCCGCTTCCGAAGCTGGCGATCCGGCCGGCGAAATACGGACCGGACGGGAAGGACTGGAACGGCAACGCTACCGAGTGCAAGGCGTGGCTACGTGTTCAGTTACAGGCCGGCCGCATCGTCCAGACTCAGGCGGAGGCGGACCGCGTCACCGGTTGCGTCGACGCGATCCTCAAGCACCCAACCTGTCAGGACATTTTCGCTGCCGGTCGCTCCGAGGTCTCGATCTTCAACCGGCTCGATGTCGGTGGAGGCAGGGTCCTGACCAAGGCCCGCCTCGATTGGATCCCGGACGACTCCGATTCCATCGTCGACGTGAAGAAGGTCGGGAAGGGGAAGGCCGCGGCCGAGGAGTTCATCAAGCTGGCCATCGAGCGGCGCTACCACGTCCAGGCGGCCTCCTACCGCCACAACTGGAACGCCCAGATGGGCACCACGGATCCCCGCGAGAAGTTCACCTTCGTCGTCGTGGAGGACGAGGCTCCGTACCTGGTCAACGTCATCGCCCTCGGTTGGCGGACGATGGAGCTGGGGCTGGATCTCTACTTCGAAGACCTCGACCTCTACCGCAGGTGTCTGGAGGCGAACCGCTGGGCCGGATACGGCGACGAGCCGAAGGTCGTAGAGGCGCCTGAATGGGTGTTCCGGAAGGGAGGGCGGCTGTGATGTCCCTGTCCTTCTACGTCCACGGAACCCCTGTCGGCCAACCGCGGCCGCGGGCCTGTATCCGAGGTAGACACGCCGGGATGTACGACCCCGGCACGGCCGACGCATGGAAGGCGCAGGTAGCCGCCGAGGCGAGGCGCGCATGGGGCGGTCGCCAGTTCACCGGCCCAGTGAAGCTGTCCCTTCAGGTCTGGATGCCACGGCCGAAGTCGCACCTTCGGTCGACAGGGGAGATCAAGCCAAGCGCCCCGCGCTGGCACATCGCGAAGCCCGACCTCGACAACATCGAGAAGGCCATCAAGGACGCCATCACAACGGCTGGCGTCTGGAAGGACGACAGCCTCGTCTGCGCGGTCGGTAAAACCAAGATGTACGCGGTCAACGAGCCGGGGGCGTCGATCCGGATCGAGGAGATTGTCGAATGAACGTCGTCATTCTCACCGGGAATCTCGCCCGCGATCCCGAGACCCGGGTCACGCCGAAAGGGACCGCCGTCACCGAGGCCACCATCTGCGTCTCCGAGAAGCGCACCGACGACGCTGGGCAGGTAAAGGAAATCACCGCCTACGTCGGGCTCGTCTTCTTCGGACCGCGTGCCGAGGCCTTCGCCAAGTACCACCGCAAGGGATACCGCGCATCCATCCGGGGGAAGATCGTCCAGGACTCGTGGGAGGACAAAACCACGGGGAAGAAGCAGACGAAGACCAAGGTGCAGGTCGAGGACTGGGAGTTCGCCGGTCCGAAGCCGGCGGACAGCCAATTGTCACCGCCGCCTTCACGCTTCGTCCCGGGCAACGATGACCGCCCGCCGTCGTCCGAGTGGCCCGCGCCCGGGGCTGACACTCCGGGATCCGGCACCCCGCCGCCGGAGGACGATGATTTCCCGTTCTGATCGACCATGAACGCCCATCAAGATCCCCGACTCGGCGACGCCGTGAACCAGGCCGCCCGTGACCTTCCCGAGAGCTGGCAGCTCGTCATCGTGATCGAGAACGGCGCGGCCGAGGTCGTCTTATTCAGGCCATCCGGTGTCGAGGTGATGCTCCCCAGTTCCGACGAACCTCTTCTCTCCGATCGAGTCCGCACGGCCGTCGAGGCCGCGAAGAAAGAGGCCAATCCATGATCGAGTTCCAGACCCCGCGGACTGACTCCGTGGCCGACCTCCGGACGGCTCACCAAGCCGACTTGTCCCGCCTCTCCGACGAGGCCCGCTACCGCTTCCACGAGCGGCTTGGGATCCTCGCTGAATCCGCCACCCCGACCGCCTCTCAGGTGGCCCTCGCTTGGCGCGAGGCCGCCGCCTACGACCGCGCAGCTACCGCCGCGTCCCCCATCAGATAGGCAGCACCATGATCCCGAAAACCATCATCCATCTCCTCTCCGGCGGTCTGGACTCGACCGTGCTCCTCTACGACCTCGTCAACCAAGGCCATCGCATCCACGCCTTGGTCATCGACTACGGTCAGTCCCACATCAAAGAGGCGCTCTTCGCGTCTGACCATTGCGAACGCCTTTGCGTGAAGGCGACACATCTTCAGATGCCCAGGCTGCGCGGGTCAAAGCTGACCGACGGAGTCGGCACTTACGTCGTCCCAAACCGCAATGCCGTCCTGCTCTCGATCGCCTGCAATCTCGCCGTGACCGCGAACTCCGAGGCGGTGACGGTGGGGTCGAATTTTGACGACGCGGCTGGATTCCCCGACTGCCGGCCCGAGTTTGTCGCCGCCTTCAACAGTGCCCTGGTCGCCGCTGAGGTGCCGGTCGAGGTCTGCGCGCCCTACATCGGGAAAACCAAGCGCGAGATCGTCCAGATAGGACGCCAGCTCGGCGTGTCGTTCCCACTGACGTGGTCGTGCTACGTCAAAGGAGAGGATCAGTGCGGCACCTGCCCGGCCTGCGTGAAGCGTCTGGAGGCGCTCCGATGATCGTCATGCCGGCCAACTCGACCGGATGGTTCTGGCATTGCCTTGCTCGCGAAACAGGGCGAATCGGGCACCTCTACTCCCCCGGGGCTCAGCGCGGTCCGTGGCCTTGGTTCCCATTCGCCCTCGACAATGGTGCCTTCGCCTGTTGGGAGCCGACGTCGAACACTTTCAACCAAGCCCGATGGAAGAAGACCGAGCCTCTTTGGCGGCATCTCCTGTTTTGGGCTCAGGCTGCACCTGTCCGTCCCCGCTGGGCCATCGTCCCGGACATCCCGGGGAACTCCGATGCCACGCTCGAACGCTGGGTCACCTTCGCGCCTATCGTTGAAGCCGCCGGCATCCCGCTCGCCATTGCCTGCCAAGATGGAATGACGCCGTCCGATGTTCGGTCACTGAGTCCAGCGCCGGCCGTCGTCGCCATTGGCGGATCAACGGAGTGGAAGTGGAAGACGGTCGAGCAGTGGTGCGAGGAGTTCCCGCGGGTCCACCTCCTCCGCTGCAATATGCCAGACAGGCTTGAGCTTCTTGAAAGGCTCGGGTGCGAGAGCACCGACGGGACGGGGTGGAACCGCGGCGACACCAACCAAACAGCCGGCCTCGAATCCTGGGCGAGAAGCCGACCGAAGCCGCGGATCGATTCCCTATGGCCGTTCGTCTGCAAGGCCAAGGACTCCCATCAACTCACTTTCGCATGACTTACCCGACGTTCACTCACTCCGGTTGGCGCGTCTGGACCGTGACGGACGGCCTCCAAGTCTTCGCCCGCCACGCGCCGCTGTCCGTCATGCTCCGGGGAGTCTTCGGGTGTATCCGCCAATGAGAATCCGAACCATCAAGCCCGAGTTCTGGACCGACAAGAAGGTGGCCAGTTGGGACCACTTCACGCGCCTTCTCTACATCGGACTCTGGTCGGCCGCGGACGATCATGGCCGAGGATCCGCAGAGGCCGCACGGTTGGCTGCCGAGCTGTTTCCTTACGACCTCTCGCGAGACCCTATCGAGATCCTCGCGAGAGTCGCGGCGAGTCTCGACACCATCGCCAAGAGCGGCCGAATCGCACTTTACGCCGTCGACAGCGAAAGATTCTACGAAGTCGCCCACTGGTCACGCCATCAGCGGGTCGACAACGCTGGAAAGCCCAAAGTACCAGCACCTTCGGAGGGTTCCCCTGTGGATCCTCGCGAGATTCGCCGCGACTCGCCGCGATCCGCCGCTGGAACAGGGATCAGGGAACAGGGAGATGGAACAGGGATCAGGGAACAGGTGGGCGCACAAAGCGCCACCGAGCCAGCCGACGAGAAGTCCGAATCCCCGAAGAAGTACACCCAAGCCCGGATCGTCCTCCACGCGCTGAACGAAGCCGCCGGCCGGCACTACCGCGAGACCGAGACGAACCTGGATTTCATCCGCTGCCGGTTGGAAGAGCCCGACGTCACCGTCGACGGCTGCATCGCGATGATCCGCCGGCAGGTCGCCCGCTGGGGCAGCGACCCGAAGATGGCCGAGTTCCTCCGCCCCGAGACCCTGTTCAACCGCACGAAGTTCGATTCGTACTATGCCAACCGAGACCTGCCCGCAGAGACCGCTGGAAACGGAAACGGCCAGCGCATTGGAGGCCCTAACCTCAACGCCCATGTCGCAGGCGTCGCCGACCGAATTCGGGAACGCCGTGAGCAATGGGACCGCGAAGACCCCGACGCTCCCCCTCCGGGGTTTGAACGAGAACCCAAGCTGGCGCTCCCGGGTCTTGGGTCTAACGGAAACCCACCCCAAGGTTGAGAAGCTCTCTCGGTGGGGCGAATGGTTTATCCGGAGGTCCTGCCTCAACGTCCGCGACAAGGGGACATGGCTCGTCATCTCCGGTCCAACGGGAGTTGGGAAGACCCACGTCGGCGAGGTTGCCGTTCGGTTCTTCAACGACTGGGCCGTGGACCTGTGCGTGGCTGGAGTCTGGAAAAACCACCGAGTCCCGACCGCCGCGTTCCTTGACTGGCCCAAGGCGATCCGCCGAACCGAAGAGAACGACCCGGAGATGGTTCTGCGCGACGCGCTCGAGTCCCAAGTCATCGTGATCGACGACGCCGGGGCCGAGGCCGACCGGTTCAAATCCGGTGCCGGTGCGGACCTGCTGCGCTCGTTCCTCAGCGACTGCGAACTGAAGTTTGTGCTGCTGACCACGAATGTCCCCAGGGCCGAGTGGACCGAGAAATTCGGCGACCGCGTGGCAGACCGCCTGAATGCCGCGCATCACCACGACATGACCGGGGCGCCGTCCTACCGGCCCCGGCTCAAGGGCGCCAACTGACCACCCACCGAGTGAAGCCCCCATTCCACGAAGACTACGCCAGCCCCGACGTCGATCCGTCCGGCCACGGTGTCGAGGAGTTCCCCTTCGAAGAGGTGTTCGAACGCCTCGACGGTCCAGCACCGACGCGCTCGCCTGGCGACCTGGCCGAGATGGTCAAGGCGCTCCTCGGTTGGTCCATCGACATCCGGTTCGGCCATCGGACCTCGCACCAGCTCGTCGCCTCCCGCGTGGTCGCCGCGCTCTGGGTGGTCAACCCCGGCGCTTTCGAAGGCCGCTCCCTCCGCTCCGTCGCATCGTCGACCGGCATCTCGTTCGACCAACTCGTCCGGGCCACCGCCGCCTTCTCCCGGAGGTTCGGCATCCGCTCTCACGCCCAATCCCACGCGTGGAACTACAAGCCCCGCCAAGGCGTCGAGAATTGCGTCCCGCTATCTTCACCCTCCGGCGACGGAAAAGCGCAACGGCGACCCATCCCCGCTTCGGCGCTGAGCCCGGCTGTTCCGTGCCCGGTTGGCCAAGTGAAGGGCAAGGAATCTTTTCCGGCCGGGGCGAAGAGCGCGCGGTCGGCGTCATCCCGTCGACCACGCAGTGCCGACCCGAAACCGTCTGTCCCATGAAATCCACGCCCAAGCCTCCCCCTAAGATCGCGATTCATTGCCAGTTCAGCCGGATGGCTGATCCGGAATCGCTCGCGCCTCATCCGCAGAACCCGAAGCGGCATCCGCCCGAGCAACTCCGGGTGTTCGAGAAGGTCATCCGCGAGCAGGGGATCCGCCGGTCCATCGTCGTCAGCAAGCGGAGCGGGTACGTGGTCAGCGGCCACGGGCTCCTGGAGACCCTGAAGCGTCTCGGGCTGAAGTTGGTCCCGGTCGACGATCAAGACTTCCCAAGCGAGGAAGCCGAGCTGGCCCACATGGTCGCCGACAACAAGCTCCCGGAGTTGGGGGAGACCGCGGAGGCCGAGGTCCGGAAGATCCTGCGGCAACTCGAAGGGGCAGGGATCGACAGCGAGATCGCCGGCATCGTGAAAGAGATCGAGACGGCCGCGCTGCGCGAGGTTAAGCCGGCTGTCCCGCCGGCCATGTCGTGGATCCTCGTCGGAATCCCGACCGTGAAGTTTGGGGAGATCGCCAAGGAGATCGAGGCCATCGCGGCCCGGCCGGACTCCATCGTCGAGACCACCGTCGCGAACAAATGAGCACGAAGTGCGACAACCATAACCCGGCGGCGAAGCTCATTCTCCGCCGGCACTTCCTTAGCCGGTACCACCGAGACCGAGCGCCGCGGGTCCTCGACTGCTTCCAAGGATCCGGCCTCATCTGGGGCCAGCTCGGGGCGGAGTTCCCGATCGGGTCCTACTGGGGCGTCGACCTGAAGCCGAAGAAGGGCCGGTTGAAGATCGATTCCGCGCGGATCCTCGAACAGGAGGGTTGGGACGCGGACGTGGTCGACCTCGACGCCTACGGGTCCCCGTGGACCCACTGGCGCAACCTGGTTCGGACCTTCCGCGGCGACCGGATCAGCGTGTTCCTCACCTTCGGGATGGTGAAGATGTTTGGCCTCTCCGCGAACTGCGACGCGACCGTCTTGGACATGGCCGGATGTCGCTTCTCCCGACCGCTCCCGACCTCACTCCGCTCCCGATTCAACGGATGGGCGTTGGACTACGCCCTCGGCGACGCCCGAAAGCACGGATTGGAGGCCGTCGAGGTCCAGGAGGCCTTCCCCCAAGGCCGGGCGCGGTACATCGGCGTCCATCTGGCGCGAGTTTCCGCCAATGAATCCGTTTAGGTCGTTGAAAATGAGCAAGTTAAGACAGTTTCTTGTTGTGAAAGAGAATGTCTTGGTGTTTCCTTAAGTCGTTGCAAGTGAGTGACTTGTAACGAGCAAAACGGAATGGCCGCCCCGCCCCGTTCGCTCACACAAACAGGGCAACCGGGTGCAACCGGTGGGCGGCCGAAGAAACGAAACATCACATGGCTCACAACATCAACCGCAACAACGGCAAGGACAGCATCGTTTGGACCGGCAAGACCCCGTGGCACCGCCTCGGGACCGCCCTTCCGGAAGCCTTCACGGCCGCCGAGGCCCTGACCCACGGCGGCCTGGACTACACCGTCGAGAAGATCGGCCTGATGACCGCCGACGGGCAGACGGTTCCGAACCGTTTTGGTCTCCGCCGCACCGACACCAAGGCGGTCCTCGGCGTCTGCGCTGGGATGTACCAGCCCCTACAGAACCGGGACGCCTTCGCCTTCTTCGATGGCGCCTTCGGCAAGGACAAGGCCCGGTACGAGGTCGCCGGCGTGCTGGGGCAGGGCGAGAGGGTGTGGCTTCTGGCCCGCCTCCCGGGTGAGTTCGAGGTCATCAAGGGCGACGCGGTGAACCAGTTCCTCCTTCTGACCAACGGATTCGACACCAACGAGCCGGTTCGCGCCCGGTTCACCCCGATCCGGGTCGTTTGCCAGAACACGCTCACCGCGGCCATGGCGACCAACGCCAGCGAGATGCGGGTCCAGCACATCGGGAACGTGAAGGCCAAGCTCGAGATCGCCGGGAAGCTCCTCCGGGCTGCCGGGCTGTTCTTCGACGAGGCGGCCGGGGTCTTCCAGAGCTTCGCCCGGCAGTCGATGAAGGCCGCGGACGTCCGCGGGTTCGCCTCCGAAGTGATCACCGGCACCCGCCTCGAAAATCTCGACGATCTCCACCCGGTGACCCGGAACCGGATCCTGAAGGTCGAGGAACTCCATGAGACCGGAGTCGGTCACGACATCAGGGGCGTCCGCGGGACCCTGTGGGGCGCGTACAACGCGGTCACCGAGTACGTCGACCACGCCCGGACCTCTGAGGACCTCGGGTACATCGTCGACGGCGGCGGCGCGAAGCTGAAGGAGCGCGCGTTCGAGGTCGCGAAGGGCTGGGCGCTCGCGGCGAACTGAAGAAGGGCACGGAGGGGCGCGACTCCTACAACGCGCGGAACCTCAACCTCTATCCGTTCAAGACCATGGGAAACGAAACCATCATCGCGTGGACGAACCACACCTTCAACGTCGCCTGGGGATGCACCCGGATCGATCCGGGCTGTGCCAACTGCTACGCCGACACCCTTTCGAGCCGCTACGGGTTCGACGTGTGGGGCCCCGGCAAGCCACGGCGGACGTTCGGTCCGAAACACTGGGATGAACCTCTGAAGTGGGACCGTCTGGCCCGCGAGGGGAAAACCGTCTCGGTGGCGGGCGCCGGCCGGCCGCCGTTGGTGTTCACCTCGTCGATGTGCGACGTCTTCGAGGACCACCCGACCATCGACCAGGAGCGCGCGAAGCTCTGGCCGCTCATCCGGGCGACGCCGAACCTCCACTGGCAGGTCCTGACGAAGCGCGCGGACCGGATCCTGAACAACCTGCCGGAGGACTGGGGCCTGGAAGGCTACCCGAACGTCTGGCTCGGGGTGTCCATCTCCGAAGCCCGCGGCGCGTGGCGCGCGGAACACCTTCGGAAGGTCCCAGCTGCGGTTCGGTTCATCTCCTACGAGCCTGCCTTGGGGCCTCTCGCGGGCGTCGTGGACCTCGCGGGCATCGACTGGGTGATCTTCGGCGGCGAATCCGGCCCCGGGTTCCGGAAGATGGACGTCGAATGGGCGCGGTGCATGCGGGCGGCCTGCGAGCGCGCCGGGACGGCCTTCTTCTTCAAGCAGTCGGCCGCGCCGCGGACAGAGATGGGGACGACGCTCGACGGAAGCCTTGTTCGAGCGTTCCCAGATTTCTTGGGCACACCAAATATGCGTTGACGGGTGAGGCGACAGCTTGAATCTTGATGAGAAAACGGCTAATATATTGTGAGAAACGAATTGGTTTAAACTACTTAAAACAGTCATTTAACTGTTTGGTGTAATGTATGAAGCTAAATTTCATAACCCAATTTTGGGAATCGACTGAAAAAGTGTCCTTGCTGCTTACTGTAATTACAGTTTTATCGGTAATATTTTCCGCTTCTGCTGCTGGTCTGAAAATAAGATTGGATTCGCTAAAAAAGAAAAGCGACTCGGAAAAGGCTGTCGAACGAGCAAGGTTTGATTTTGAATTGAAACAGAAAAGCATTGAGTTGGAGAAAAAAACAAAGGAAGTGGCGGAAAAAACAGAAGCGAATGAGAAGCTTGCAATAGAGCTTGATAAACGGACAAGGGTCCCGCCGATAAAGGAGCGAATCATTGGTTTTATAAGCGATATTGATGCTGAGGCCCTAAAGGTTCTAAAAAATCAAAAAGAGAAAACACTGCTGATAAAGATGGTTCTTGATTCAAAAAAGGACCTTGAATTAAAGCAGCTTCTCGGCGACCCACGGTCGCTTCAATACATTCGAGTTTTTGAGCAAAAAGAGCTTCCTGAAGGAGAGTCGCCTTCTATTGGCTTTAGTGAATTTGGGCAGATTAGAACGTTGTATCTTGGTGTGAACAAAGATTTGGTAGAGTAATGCTGCGTTCCGTCTCCCTAGATGGGGACGAAATCACCTACCGGCTGCCCTGCCGGCCTCCTGAACTCGTCGGACGCGGAAACGCTGCTGAAGGCGGACATCCGGAACCTCACCTTGAAGGTGAAGGCCGGGCGTCCGCTTTCCGCCGGCGAGCGGAAGCTACTCGCGTCGATGACCGGCGGCGGGAAGCCGTCGACCTCGGCCTACGTCCGCACCCAGGTCGAGCTCGCCGAAGCCATCGGAGTCGAGCGGAAGACCATCCAGAGATGGCGGAAGGTTGACGGCAATCCGGGCGCCGAGGCTGACGGACGCTGGAACGTCGAGGCATGGCGGGCCTTCAAGGCCGCGCGGGAGGGTGAGACGGTTGGCGCCCCTCTGGAGTCCGTTACCGCCCTGAAGGCGCGTCATCTTCTCCTTCAGAACCAGAAGCTCGAGCACCAAATCGCCGTCATGCGGCGGGAGTACGTGCCCGCGTCGGACGTCGAGCGGTGGGGCTCTGAACTCGGGGCCGAGATCCGAAAGGTGGTCTGCCAGATCCACCGGCTGGCCCCTTCCATCGTCGGTATGCAGGTCCAGGACGCCGAGGCCCGGCTGCGTGAGATGGAGGACGAGATCCTCGCCAAGCTCCACATCCTGGAGGAGCAGGCGGCGACCCAACCCGATCCGGAGGGCGGCGAGTGATCAATCCGCTCCTGCGAGGGTTCAAGGCGGCCGTCCGACCTTCCGACCGCCGGCTTCCGTGGCAGTGGATGGAAGACCACGTCGTCGTCGACAACACCTCGTCGATGTCGGGCAACTGGAGGTCCGACAACTCGCCGTGGGTGAAAGAGATCGCCGAGGTCGCCGCGGACAACCGCGTGAAGCGGGTCGTCGTGAAGTGTTCCGCGCAGTCGGCCAAGACCCAGACCATCATGGGCATTCTCTGCTGGGCCATCGCCGAGGACCCGGGGCCGGCGATGTGGGTCATGGCGTCCAAGGACGACGCGAAGGACCTCTTCAAGGATCGCATCGACCCGACGTTCCGAGCCTGCAAGCCGGTGTCCGACCTGTTGTTGGATACCGAAGGGCTGACGTACCGGTTCGCTTCCATGCCGCTGTACTTCGTCGGCGCTGGCTCACCCTCGAAGCTTCAATCCAAGCCGATCCGATGGCTCTTTCTCGACGAGGTTCGGAACTACCCCAAGGGCGCTTTGGACACGGTTTTGAAGCGGACGCGGTCGTTCTGGAACTCCCGGCAATTCATCATCAGCACCCCCGACATGGAAGGCGACACGGTGGACCGGTCGTTCAAGGAAGGCGACCAGAGGATGTTTCACTTCTCGTGCCCGGCCTGCGGCCAGCTCCAACCGCTGAAGATGGAGCAGCTCCGCTGGGACACCAACGATGCGACCAAGCCGGCGGGCGAGTGGAACTTCGACGCGCTCGCAGAGACCATCCGGTACCAGTGTGTCGCCTGTGTTCATGTGATCCGGGACACCCCGGTCGATCGACGGACCATCGCCCGGACGGGTCGGTTCATCCGGATGAACCCCAACGCGCCGCGGTCCACCGTCTCGTTCACTTGGAGCGCACTCCTCCCGCATTGGGTAACCTGGCGGAGCTTGGTCGAGGAGTTCCTTCTCGCGCAGGCCGCGGCCCGGACTGGGGACCTCTCGCCGCTCAAGGCCTTCGTGAATGAGAGCTTGGGCGAGTCGTGGCGGGACCAACTCGGGGAGATCGACGACTTCGACAACCTCGCGGGGTGCATGGAGGACTATGACTTCGGCGACCCGTGGCCGGATGAACGGGCGCGGTTCATGGCCGCCGACAAGCAGGAGTCTGGCGGCGAGCACTACTGGTGGGTCGTTCGTGCCTTTGGACCATTCGGGAAGTCTCGGCTCCTCGGCTATGGCCGATGCAACACGTTCGCCGAGTTGGAGGAGATCCGGAAGACCTACAACGTGCCGAACACCAACGCGATTCTGGACTCGGGGTTCAAGGCGCGGGAGGTCTATCGGTTCTGTGCGTCGACGGGGTGGAAGGCGTTCAAGGGCGACGATGCGCCGTTCTTCCTGCTCCACGAGCCGGTCCCAGGGAAGCCCGGCCAGATGCGGACCGTCCGTCGAATCTGGCGCTACACCTACGTCGATCCGCATTTCGGCACAGCGCAGGCGGGCAAGTTCCGGCCGATCAAGCTGTTCCAGTTCGCCAACGATCCGACCAAGGACATGCTGGCGGAGTACATTGGGCGGCTCGTTGGCGAGTTCTCGATTCCGGGGCACAAGCGGATCGGGCGGGACTACCTGAAGCAACTCACGGCCGAACGGCGTGAGGAGACCAAGGACGCGCGCGGCCGTCTCCGGTTCGTGTGGAAGCGGGTTCGGAAGGATAACCACCTGTGGGACTGCGAGTTGATGATTCTGGTCGCGGCCGTCGTGACCAAGGTCGTCGCCACTCAAGGGCCATCGAGTCTAAGCCAAAGCCATCCAACTAAAGGCGCCGAAGAGGGCAACAAATGACGGAAACATTCATGAAACCCGCATTCGACCGGTCGAACCGGCGCCCATTTTGGCCGGGATATCCGCGACTCGTTTCTTGACCGAAGCGTCCAACTGGCCACAGTTGAGTCAGTTCGGTGGAAACCGGTCCGCGGCCACCGCCACGATATCCGCGACCCAGTCGCGCAGAATACCTGTTAGGCGGAGGCACACGCTATGGCTCCAAAATCCATCACCAAAAGGCGATTCATCGGTTGGTTCGTTGTTTTCACCGTCGGCATGGCCGGGTGGACATTGCCGGGTGACCTAGGCTTGTGCATCGGCATTGGCATGCTGGCAATTAGCAACATGATTCTCCTATCGCAACGCACGCATTCTCGCCCACTTTCAGCCCGTGAAATGCTGTGGGTCCTTGCTCTATTGGTTGGGATCGTCCTTTTGATGAGTGCCGCGTGGCGATGGCTACCCAATGACCTTGGCGCACCGTTTGTCAAAGCAATCCGACACCCAGCCTCGGTTGCGGTTCTTTGGATGGTCGGGACTTGGCTCACGTATCGACGTTGCAGGCCTATAACTTCAAATGACGCACCAGTCGCCTCCTGAGAAACTGGCTTCATAAACCGTTGATAGTCAGCACTCGATGCCTTTCCAGTTTCTTACGTCATTGCCCCTCGTCCGACGAGGTTGGTTCGCTAACAAGACGCTTCAGCGAACCCGGCGGGAGCGTCGTCGTTGCAATCCAAGCACTTCGAGCGCCGGGTCGCTGAGCTTCCGACGTTAGACCACTTCACACTATGCGCGCTCTTGAGTTCCTGCTGAACGGACGTACCATTTGCGTTGCTGCACCAGGTGGTGGCGGACTGGTTATGTCCAGCATCGTGTTGGCGGGCTCTGTAGATGCGCCAGACGGGGGCGAAGTGCGCTTTCGAGTTGGCGGTGTCCGCGACGACCAGCATCTCGAGTGGTTTCACCGCTCACTAGAACTCGGTGACAGAGTGGAGATTCGCATCATTGACGCACCTCAGTCAGATTCACCAGCGAGCATTGAGCCGATCACCGACGACCAACGTGAGCGCCTTCGCCTTGCATCCAATGAAAACGTGGCCTCCTGAGAAACTGGCTGCGCAAACCGTTGATAGTCAGCACTCGATGCCTTTCCTGTTTCTTGCGTCATTGCCCCTCGTCCGACGAGGTTGGTTCGCTAACAAGGCGCTCCAGCGAACCCGGCGGGAGCGTTCTCGTTGCAATCCAGGCGTTTAGGTCGCCGGGTCGCTGAGCTATCTCCGTTAGACCACCTAGCGTCATGTCGGTCAGCACCACCATAGATACATCCAAGTCCCTCGCCGAGTTGACGGGCGTTGATTGGGGGCTCGCACCAGCCGATGCGGGGACGCTGGTGCGTGAGCGCCACGAGATACGTCGCACCCCGATTCGTGGTTTGCCACATGCCGCGATCGTTCGCTTCCTCGACATGGGCAGTGATGCAGACATTCTCGTGCCTGTCGCGTTGGAGCGGCTACGCGATGACCCAGACGCTGTGGGGTTGCTGTGCGCTGTTTTGCGTGCCGAGCATTTCGAGTGGCGTAGCCAGCCAGAGTTGGTGGCGGCGGTGCGTGACCGAGTTTACACAGTCACGTCCGAGATTGGACAGATTGCCAATGACCTTGAGAGGCTACAGTATGAGGCAGCAGTCTGGAGATGTTATGCTGAGTTTGAGCGAGGATTGTCGGTGGTCTCCTGAGAAACTGGCTTCATAAACCGTTGATAGTCAGCACTCGATGCCTTTCCAGTTTCTTACGTCATTGCCCCTCGTCCGACGAGGTTGGTTCGCTAACAAGGCGCTCCAGCGAACCCGGCGGGGCGTCGCGGTTGCAATCCAGGCGTTTGGGTCGCCGGGTCGCTGAGCTTTCTACGTTAGCCAAACAAATCTATGGCAGAACTAAATCCACTCCAAAAAAAGCTAATCGAGGCACTTCAGGCCAAGAAAGTTAGTGCTCAATGTCCATGCTGCGGACAGAATAGTTGGGCGATTATCGACAAAGTTGTTTCGGTCCAAGTTACCGATGTCGACGGCCCCTACCGAATGCCCCCGCCATTTATTCCTTCAGGTGGACTTGTCTGCAATAATTGTGGATTCATAAAGCTCCACGCCTTGGCTCCATTGCAGATTGACCCAAAAGAGAAAGGCGGGGCATCGTGAGCTCAGACATCAATTTTTCCTCCGGGGGAAGCTTTATTCACTATGACCCAGAGCGAGTCGATTATTCTATCTCCGAGTCCGAATTGGAGCAGTTGCGCCAATGCGCAGACAATCTTTGGAAGGATTTTTGCTTAGCGTGCAGCGGAGTGGGTATTCCATGCCTTATCAATGCTATCAGTCTTGCGACAAAGGTTCAGCCTTTCGCTCCGTCATTGGAGTTTATTCTGAATCTCGTTGTAGCCTGCGTTGGCATTGCGCTCGGGATCGCGTTTGGCATCGCATGGTCTAGGTCGAAAAAAGGTTCAGGTCACATCATCGATCTGATCAAAGCCAAGCCAAAGATCAAAATCAAATGAAGGCTAACAAGGCGCTTCAGCGAACCCGGCGGGAGCGTCGTCGTTGCAATCCGGGCGTTTTGAGCGCCGGGTCGCTGAGCTTCCGACGTTAGGCGGCAAGGCACACCATGCCGACAGGAATAGGCAATCCAGTTCTAGGTTACCTCGGCTTCTGTGCCGTGAAGTTCGCCGGCTATTCGGTCGCAGCGCGATTGATCTCGGACAGTTACGGTGGTACGGACCGGAGTTGCCTAGTTGTGGGCGGTGTTCGCACGCTCATTGGCATGGCTGTAGGTGCGGCCTACTATGCCGCTTGGCGTTTTATTCCCGGAGGTCAAGAGGCCGCCAGCCATGGCTACGTGGGTGGCCTTGTTCCTTTTCGTATTGTCGAGTGGTGGCTTCTGATTTGGCTTTTTTATGACCGTCCACTTCAGCAGATTCCGAAGGGTTGGCGCACTGTTGGTTTAGCCACGGTGTGGTCATTCGTTCTCGACGTGCCAGCACTCTTTGGATTCTTTGTCACCGGCGGGGTATGGATTTGTTGACTATGCCACTAGGGCCTCCTGAGAAACTGGTTTCGTAAACCGTTGATAGTCAGCACTCGATGCCTTTCCAGTTTCTTACGTCATTGCCCCTCGTCCGACGAGGTTGGTTCGCTAACAAGGCGCTCCAGCGAACCCGGCGGGAGCGTTCTTGTTGCAATCCAGACACTTCGATCGCCGGGTCGCTGAGCCTTTTCCGTTCGACTTCATTTCGATGACCAATTCGGATACTTGGTATCTTGCCCTTGGCACGTTGGTGCTATTGTGCTGTTTTGGAGTTTATGTTCTGTACTGGGCGATCTCCGGTATGCGTAGAGGAGTCTTCTATTGCAGGCATGGCTGGTTTTACAGAGGCCATGACGGTTGGATGTTTTGGGCAGTAACGGTCACGGTTGCAGTCGGAGGTACAGGAATCATCGTGGGGACGATTTGGCTTGGCACAAAGGCACTAAGATGATCCTGTTATTGTCGAACAAGGGCGCTGCAGCGCCTATGAGGGTTGTCAACGGGAAGTGATGTGTCCGCCAGGTTGTGTTTGGATATGGTTTTGGACGCGCGGAGCGCAACGGAGTGGAGCGGAGTCGCGCGCGTGAGCGG
>JAIYBC010000059.1 GCA_027488845.1 Verrucomicrobiales bacterium
GGCTCTAAGTCGAAAGCTCGGCTTCAGCCTCGTGAAGGATCCCGACCCCATCCCGGCGACCTGAAGGAAATGCCCCAAAAGGCTGACATCTCGGGTTCAGTTCATTGGTAGACGCCAAGCCGCAAGGGAAGGGCTTCGGGTCCAAAGGTGAGCACCCTTCGCACCGTTGGTTGTGCATCTCCTTCGCGGCGTGGCGGGATGGGTGTCCGCGCAGGAGTTGGCCTATAGGGTCCGGACCACCCGGAAGACCGCCGGAGGAAGGTCAGTGGTCAGTGGTCAGTGGTCGGTCGTCAGTCGTCGGTCGTCGGTCGTCAAACCCACAACCCACAACCCACAACCCACAACGGGCAACTGACAACGGGCAACTGACAACGGACAACGGACAACGGACGACGGACTCCATTGGCACCATTGACCTTTCCCCGTTCCACGCTTCCATCGTGCCCGTGCCGCTGCCGTACAAGATCGCCACGTTGCTCTACTGCTTCAACGAGCGGGACGAGGTTCTCCTGCTCCAACGGGCGCAGGAACCGAACCGCGGCCTCTTCAGCCCGCCCGGCGGCAAGCTGAAGACCGACCTCGGCGAATCGCCCTACGCCTGCGCCTGCCGCGAGGCCGCCGAGGAGTTTGGCGCCGTCCTGACACCCTCCGACCTGCACCTCACCGGGCTGGTCAGCGAGTACGGCTACCAAGGCCAAACCCATTGGCTGATGTTCCTCTTCGAGGTGAAGCCCCGGCTCCAGGCCGTGCCCCCGCCGCATCGGGAGGGGATCTTCGGATTCCATTCGCGCGCGGAACTCGGGGTGCTCGACATCCCCGAGACGGACCGCCAACAGATCTGGCCGCTGTTCTGGAGCCATCGCGGCGGGTTCTTCGCGGCGCACGTCCATTGCCACGAGGACGGCACCTCGGACTGGACGGTCGAGCAGAGCAGTCCGTTCCGGCCGCAGGGAGGTCCACGATGACGCCCGACGCGCCGGTGGTCCCCGTGGTGGACGCCGATCCGGAGGTCGACCGCGCCTTCATGGGCGAGGCGTTGCGGCAGGCCTCGAAGGCGTACAAGGCCGAGGAGGTGCCCGTCGGCGCGGTGATCGTGCGGGGCGGACGCGTCATCGCCCGGGCCTGGAACCAGGTGGAGATGCTGAAGGACGCCACCGCCCATGCGGAGATGCTGGCCCTCACCATGGCCCAGGAGGCGGTCGGGGATTGGCGGCTCACGGACTGCACGCTCTACGTCACCAAGGAGCCGTGTCCGATGTGCGCCGGGGCGATCGTCCACTGCCGGTTGGCACGGGTCGTCTTCGGGGTCGGCGACTCCAAGGGCGGCGCCGCGGGCGGCGCGGTGAACCTGCTCCAGTTCCCGACCCTGAACCACCAGAGCGCGATCACCCCCGGTGTCCGCGAGGACGAATGCCGTCATCTGCTGAAGAGCTTCTTCGCCGAACAGCGCGCCCGGAAGGATCGCCCCTCGGCTCCCGGGGAGAACTGATCGGGTGATGCGCCTCACGTTCCCGACAGGATCGCTCCCGATGCGTCCGGAAGCCGCTCGTGGCGGCCATCCCCGGCCGATGTCCTTCCGGGGTCCGATGTGGTCCTTACTGACGCTGGCCGCGCTTCTCGTGCTGCCGATCCAGGGGCGTGGGGTGATCGTGTTCGGGACCGACGATCCCACGCACAACACCACGGCACCGACCGGCGCCCTCACGGGAAGCGGCTGGCAATGGGTGGGCCAACTCGGCTTCGCGCAGGCGACCGTGATCGGCCCGCGCCACCTCGTGACCGCCAAGCACCTCAACATCGGCGGCGCGCAGTTCGTGTTCCGGGGCGTGACCTACCGTGTGACCTCGAGCACCAACCTCGCCGGGACCGACCTCGACGTCTTCACCGTCGCCGGGCGCTTTCCCGACCATGCGCCCCTCTGCTCCACCCGACGCGAGGTCGGCCGGCCGGTGGTGATGATCGGACGCGGCGGACGACGCGGCGAGGCCCTCGGGACGCACGGCTGGAGGATTGGCCAGTACGACGGCTTGCAGCGCTGGGGCACGAACGTCGTCGACGGGACGCTCGTCGCCGGGACGGCCGAGCTGTTGCAGATGGGCTTCGCGGGAAACGCGGGTGGCGACGAAGGCACCTTCTCCTCGGGGGACTCCGGCGGAGGAACCTTCATCCTCGACCGCGACAACGTCTGGAAGCTGGCCGGCGTGAACTACGGCGTGGACGGACCGTTCGCGAGATCCCTTTCGGAAGACCCGTTCTTCGCCGCCGTCCATGACGCCCGTGGGCTCTACATCGGGTTCCCGGGCCAGCAGCAGCTGATCCCGAACGGTCCCAGCGCGGTCGCCACCCGCAGCTTCGTCAGCCGGATCAGCTCGAGCATCGACTGGCTGAACGCCCGGATCGCCGCACCCGCCCCTGCGGACTCCATCGTGTTGCAATCCGCGGCCGGTCCCGACGACAGCTTCACCGAGGAACCCTTCTACGGTGTCGACGGGGAACTCCGGCAGATCGAGGTGCCCCGCACCGCCGACCGCCGCTTCTTTCGAGCCCTCGGCGTACGCCGCCTGAACGTCGAATCCGTGACCGACACCCTGGTCCGTTTCCGCTTCGAGTAGCCCTAGTGGAGCCGGGAGCAAGAAGGACGAGTTCGGGAATCACGAATCAGGAATCGTGAATGGAGGATCCCTTCTGCTCCGTTCCGTCTCAGAGCCTTCCCGCGTGGGCGGCGATGAGTTCCACCCAGCGGTCGATGCGGGCGCGGGCTTCGGAATCATTCGGGGCCTCGTTGGCGTAGATCGCGAACAGCACCTCCTCGCCGGCCGCGGTGGTGACCTGGCCGGCAAGTGCGGCGACCCCGCGCAGGCCGCCGGTCTTGGCGCGGACGTTGCCGGCCGCCGGTCCCTTTCGGAAGCGGTTCCTCAACGTGCCGTCCACGCCACCCACCGGCATGGAAGCCATCCACGCCTCGCGTTGGGGATGGTTCCGGAAGAGGCGCAGCAGCTGGACCGTCGCCGCCGGCGTCACCGCATTCGAACGCGACAGGCCTGAACCCTCCTCGAGTCGGACCGCCCCCTCCGGGATCCCGGCCTTGGCGAGGAGGCCCCTCATCGGCTGCAGGCCGAGGACCGCGACGTCGTTGGTGGCGTCCCCGGAGAGCCGGGCCGCGTCGGCGCCGACCTGGGCCAGCAGCAGTTGGGCGTGGAGGTTCTGCGACGGCTTCATGCAACGGCTCAGCCGCACCGCGAGCGGCTCGGAGGTCCAGGACATCAACTCCAGTGCAGGCAGACCGTTCGTGACATGGACGACCCGGGTGTTTCCGGTGAACTCGACGCCGCGTCGGCCGAGGGCGTCGCGGAGCGCCTCGCCGAAATGCCGTGCCGGATCCGCGACGGCCAACTCCGGGGTCCATGGCTTCGAGCCGAGCGGGATCCTCCCGGTGAACCGCATTCCCGCGGAACCGGGTGTCCGGGTGTAGGAAACGGCGTGGTTGCGGTTGGTGGACGTGGTCACGCGCCAGTCGATGTGCAGGCTGGGGAGATCCGGTTCCACCCGGAACAACGCGGGCATTGCGACCGCCTCCGCCGGCGTCGCCACCACGCGGAAGGTGTTGTCGTTGACCACGAACGCCGAGACGGGCGCCCCGTACCATTCCAGGAAGTCCTCGGGATCCCAGCCCCGTCCGTATGGGGCGGTGCGCAGCGCGGCGTCGCACAGCACCAGGTCCCCTTCGACCGCCCGTATGCCGAGGCCGTGGAGGCGGTCCGCGAGCGGCCCCAGGGGATCGATGTACGACGTGTTGGTCGGGTTGGCCCCGAAGGTCGGGTCTCCCTGGCCGACCACCCAGAGATCCGAACGCAACACCCCTTCGGCATCGGGCCGCGCTGCGGCGTGGATGGGAGTGCGGAGCACCTGGCCGGCCCCGAAGCGGTCCAGGGCGAGGGCGCCGGTGTAGAGCTTGGTGTTGGAGGCCGGAATGAAGAGCCGGCCCTCGTTGGTGGCGAAGACCACGGTTCCACGACCGGTGACGGCCAAGGCCCCCCACGAGACATTCGTCCCCTTCCCGGAGGCAAGGGCGTCGGACAACGTCTGGCGAAGCGTATCGGCCGGGGCCGCCGCAATCAGGCAGACGCCGGTCCAGAGTCCGAGCAGCACTCCCCAGATTCCGGGTTTCATGGAGGACATTCGGGACCAATTTCGGCTTGGGCGCAACGGCGCGGGGGTACGCAAGACCGGCCATCGGCGCCCCGGACCGGATCACCCCGGCCGGATGGGAATCGGTAACCGGCACCTCAGGGGGCCGGTCATCCCCGAGTTCCAAACCGGAAGCGCCCGGAATCCCATGCCTGCCGAAACGCCATCGCCCGAACCCACCCGCCGCCGCCTCGCGATGTTCCGGGGGGCCTTGGGATTCGCCGGGGTTTCCGCGGCGGCGTTCTCGATCTGGGCCTTCGGAGGCGGCCTGTTCCGCGGCTTCGGCGGCGAGGGCGCGCTCTACGCCGCCATCGCGGCCGCGTTCATCGGCCTTTCCGGCCCCGCGTTGCACCGTCTCGTGCCCGGCGGCGGGATCGGACGCTTCTACCGCCTCTTCGGTCCCGCCTTCGCCGCCTACTCCGTGGTCTGGTCCGCCGCCTGGTTCGTCCTCGAGTCGGGCGCTGGCGAATGGATCGGCGCCGGCGCCGGCAGCCTCGCGTTCGTGGGGGTGCTTGCTGTGGCCCAACGCAGGCCGGTCGGATTCGTCCCCGCCGCGGTCGGCTTCTTCTTCCTGCACTCCGCCGGCTACTTCGCAGGCGGCCTGTCCATGGACCTGCTGGTCGGACTCGCCCGCAAGTCCGCCGAGCCGGATGTCCGCGCGGCCTGGTTTGCCGCCGCCAAGCTGTCCTGGGGCGTCTTCTACGGACTCGGCTTCGGCGCAGGCCTGGGCCTCGCGCTGGCCACGCTCCAGCCCCGCACCGTCTCCCCCTTTCCAGACCGTTCCGCCGCCCCCGCGACGGATCCCTCGGTCCGGTAGATCCGCAGCCGACACACACCACCACAACACATCACCTCCGAATCCCCATGAACCTCCGCAATTCGCTCCGTCTGGCCGCACTGACCCTCGTGCTGGCCGCCTCCGCCCAGGCCGCCGACGTCGCCGGCAAATGGTCCTGGGTCATGCCCGGCCGCAACGGCGGGTCCGACCGCACCAACACGCTCACCCTCAAGGTCGAGGGCGGGAAGGTCTCCGGCAACGTCGCCGCCCCCAACCGCGACGGGAAGGACGTCGAGACCCCGATCTCCGACGCCAAGCTCGAGGGCGAAACCGTCTCCTTCTCGGTCACCCGCGAGTGGAACGGCAACTCGATGACCGCCAAGTACAGCGGCAAGGTCGAGGCCGACAAGCTCACCGGGAAGATCGAGACGACCCGCAACGGCGAGTCCCGTTCCCGCGATTGGGAAGCCAAGCGCGTCACCGAGAAGAAGGCCGAGTCCAAGTAGCCGACCAGGGACACCGACGCCGGCCCGGGATCCGATTCCGGCCGGCGTCGGATCTCCCCACTCCCGCCGTTGCATTCCGCCGGACTTTACCCACCTTTTCGCACGATGAACTCCCCGCTGCTCCTCTCCGCCGCCCTCGCCGTCGTGGCGACGTCCGGCGGCCTCCAGGCCGGACCCGACACCGGTTTCCGCACCGGGAACCCCGGCTTCCGCTCGATCTCCCAGCTCGCCTTCGGTCCGGACGGCGTCCTGTTCGCCGCGGACACCAAGTCGGCCGCCGTGGTGGCCATCGCCACCGACGACACCCGCCCGCCCGCCGACGCCCAACCGATCCGCATCGAGGGCCTCCAGAAGCAGCTCTCGGGACTGCTCGGCACCGCCGAGTCCGACATCCTCGTCGAGGACATGGCCGTGAACCCGGCGTCCCACCGGGCCTACCTCGCGGTCTCGCGCGGCCGCGGTCCCGACGCCATGCCGGCACTGGTCCGCACCGGCGGCGGCGACAAGCTGGAGCTGGTTTCCTTGGATTCGGTGAAGTTCTCGAAGGCCGAGATCCCCCACCCGCCGGCCGACAAGGTGGTCGGCGAAGGCCGCCGCCAGTCGAATCCCCGGCTGGAATCCATCACCGACCTCGCCTTCCTCCGCGACCAGGTGCTGGTGGCCGGTCTGGCCAACGAGGAGTTCGCCTCGACCCTCCACGCCATCCCCTTCCCGTTCCGGCCCGCCGCGGACGGCACCGGTGTCGAGATCTACCACGGCGCACACGGTCGCTTCGAGACCCGCGCCCCGATCCGCACCTTCGTCCCGATCACCGTCGGCAACGAACCGCAGATCATCGCCGCCTACACCTGCACCCCGCTGGTCCAGCTGCCCGTGGCCGGCCTCAAGCCCGGCGCGCAGGTCCGCGGACGCACCGTCGCCGAACTCGGCAACCGCAACCGCCCCCTCGACATCATCTCCTACGAGAAGGACGGCAAGACCTGGCTGCTGCTGGCCAACTCGAGCCGTGGCGTGATGAAGGTCAGCACCGAGGGTCTCCCGCAGGCGGAGGCGATCACCCAACCGGTCCCCGACGGCGGCACCAAGGGCCTTTCCTTCGAGAACGTCGCCGGCTGGAACGGAGTGACCCAGCTCGACCGCCTCGACAAGACGACCGCCCTGGTCCTCCGCAAGCCCGAGGGCGGCCTCGACCGTCTCGAGTCCCTGGCCCTGCCCTGATCGACCCGCCGTGCGGTTCCCCCGACCTGCGTTCCCGCATTGGATCCCGGCCGTCTTGGCCGGGATCCTTGCCGCTTCCTCCGCGTTGCCCACGGCCGCCGAGGACTCCGTGTATCCGGTCGCCTCGCCGGCCGAACCCGGCCGAACCAACTCGATCTCCGTCCGCTGGAAGAAGCCGCGGGACGGACGGCCCGTGGCCGAGGTGAACGGGCTGGATCCGGTCCGGCTCGCAACCCTCGCCGCCCAATCCCAACCGCCCACCGACTGGCGCCGGATCCTGGCGGTCCACACCGGGCCCCGGGGAGCGGTGCGGCGCGATCTTCCACAGCTCGCCGGCGACTATTCCGTCACCAACGGCGTCCTCCGCTTCCGCATGGCCTTCCCGGTGAACCACGGCGTGGAGTACCGGGCCGAGTTCCATCCGGCGGAATTCCACGGAGGCGGCGACGACACGGTCGCCTACGACCGTCTCTACCTGCTCCCGCCCGCCAGCGACCGCGACCGACCGCAGACCGCCCTCGCCGAGATCCATCCCTCCGCCGCCGAGCTGCCCGAGAACCTGTTGAAGTTCTACCTCCGCTTCTCGGGCCCGATGGGGCGTGGCGACGCCTATCGCCACATCCGCCTGCTCGACGAATCCGGCGCCCCGGTGGACCTCCCGTTCCTCGAGC
Source organism: Verrucomicrobiales bacterium (assembly GCA_027488845.1). Lineage (GTDB taxonomy): Bacteria > Verrucomicrobiota > Verrucomicrobiia > Limisphaerales > UBA9464 > SXXZ01. Next base: position 7,362 of record JAIYBC010000059.1, read on the forward strand.
TCGACGAGGAACTGTGGGACCCGGAACAGACCCGGCTGACCCTCCTGCTCGACCCGGGCCGCATCAAACGGGGCGTGCTTCCGAACGAGCAGTCCGGCTCCGCGCTGGCGGTCGGGCGCCACTACACGCTCGTCGTCGACGCCGACTGGACGGACGCGTCGGGGCGGCCCCTGAAGTCCGGGTTTCGACGCCGGTTCCGCGTCGGGCCCGCCGACCGCCAGTCGCCGGACCCGGAGCAATGGATCCTCCGTCCTCCGGTCGGCGGGGCACGCACCCCCCTCGAGGTCTCCTTCGGCGAACCGCTCGACCACGCGCTCGCGGAGCGGCTGCTCGCGGTCCACGACGTGGCCGGCAAGCCGGTGGATGGTTCGGTGTCCCTCTCCGACTCCGACCGGAAATGGACCTTCGTCCCGACCACGCCGTGGAAGTCCGGCGTGTATCGGCTGAAGGTCGGGGCCGCCCTTGAGGACCTCGCCGGCAACCGCATGGACCGGCTGTTCGACGTCGACCTCGCCGGGGCCGCAGCCGGTTCCACGTCCGGTTCCGCGAAGGCCGCTCCCGGTGGTGCGGTCCGCACCTTCGAGGTGCGCTGAACCTCCGTCGTCGGTCCGGTCCGCACGACGCGCTCCCCGCACACTTGCCGTGGGCGGCCGTCGCGGCTTCCATGCGCCGGCTCCCACCCGCTCCCGATGAACGCACCCCGCCGAACCTCCCTCTACCGCGCCGGATCCGGAACCGCCGCGTCCCTGCTGCTGGCCTGCCTCCTGGTTTCCGGCGGTTGCGCCAGCCGTCCCGGCGTCGATGTCCGCCGCACGGAGTCCACGCTCGAGCTCGGCGTGCCCGAGGGCGCGGTCGCCAGCTACGTGCTTCGGCCGCCTGCCGATTCCGGCCTTCCGTTGGAGGCCGCCGGATACTTCCACCCGCTCCGTTCCCCCTCCGGCGACGTGGTCACGGACTTCGTGCCTTCGGACCATCGGCACCACCGCGGGCTCTTCCTCGCCTGGGTCGAGATGCACGGGGCGAAGGACGCCGACTTCTGGGGCTGGGGACAGCACGCGCCGATCCGCGGCCGTCGCATCGTGAACCGGGACGCGACGGCCACCCCCGACGGATTCGTCTCGCACAACGACTGGATGGCGGACGATGCCGTGGTGCTCCGCGAGACGCTCACCACCCGCGTCTCCCGGCAGGAGGGACTCAACGTCCTCGACCTCGAGTACCGCTTCGTGCCCGAGTCCGACCTGACCCTTTCCCGCTGGGCGTTCAGCGGGTTTTGCCTCCGGGTCCGCAAGGACGGCGACCTGCGCATCTCCGACCGCAAGGGCGTGGTCGGGCTGCCGAACCCGAGCCATGTGGAACCCTCCAGCGACTGGCCCGACGCCCCGTGGTACGCGGCGGAACAGACCCTCTCCAACGGCCACCGGATCGGCGCGGTGGTGTTCAACCATCCGGGCAATCCCCCCACGCTCTGGCACAACCACCGGGACGTCCGGATGATCAATCCCTGCATCGTCGCCCCGTCCTCGGTGCGGCTCGCCGCGGGACGTCCCCTCACGCTGCGCTACCGCGTGGCCACCTTCGATGGACCGCTTCCCAAGGCCGCGGTCGAACGCCTCGTGCCCCGATGAAGGCAGCCGGCGCAGGACCCCGATCCCTGCTCGCCACCCTCGTGGCGGCGACACTGCTCCACGCCTCCGGATCCACCATGCGGGCGGCGTCGGATTCCCTGCCTTCACTCCCGTTGCCCGCCGACGCCCCACGGACCCTTCCAGGCTGGCAACTCGAGCTGGTCGCCCAAGCCCCCGACCTCGTCCACCCCAGCGTGGTCTGCACCGCGCCCGACGGACGCGTCTTCGTCGCCGAGGACCCCATGGACATCCGCGCCGACGTCCCGGCCGACGCGTCGCGGGGACGGATCCTCTGCTTCCACCCGGACGGACGCCGAACGGTCTTCGCCGACCGCCTCCAGGCGGTGTTCGGCATGCAGTACCTCGAGGGCCGGCTGCTGGTGCTGCACAACCCGCGGTTCACCGCCTTCACCGACGGCGGCGACCACCAGACGGGGAGCACCGAACTGGTCACCCAGACGAACCCCAAGCCCTGGGCGCTCGACTGGAACGACCACGTCCCGGCGAACTTCCGGCTCGGCATGGACGGCTTCCTGCACGTGGCCGTCGGCGACAAGGGCCTGTTCGGCACCCGTGGCACCGACGGCTCCACGGTGGAGCTGCACGGCGGCGGCATCTGGCGGCTGAAGCCCGACGGAACACGGCTCGGCATCTTCGCCCGCGGCGTCCGCAACATCCTCGACGTGGCGATGGACGCCGAGGACGAGCTCTTCACCTACGACAACACGGACGAGCACGACTGGATGGGCCGCCTCACCCACATGCAGGAAGGCGGCGAGTACGGCTATCCCCATGACTTCGTCCCTCGCCGTCCGTACACGCTGTGGATGATGCACGACTTCGGCGGCGGCGCGGCCACCGGCGTCGAATGCGAGACGGCCGGGGTGCTCCCGGAGGAGTTCCGCGGGAACCTGTTCCTCGCCGACTTCGGCAAGCGCCAGGTCCTCCGGGTCGTCACTGAACGTGCCGGCGCCACCCACCGCGTCGTCCGCCACCAGGAGCTGTTCCCGTCGCCGCCCGAGTCCTTCCGTCCGGTCGGCATCGCGTGGACGCCGGACAACCGCGGACTGTTCGTCTGCGACTGGGCCCACCGCGACACCAAGGAGAACGCCGCGGTCGGACGCCTCTGGAAGGTCACCTGGACGAATGCCCCGGCCGTCGCGCGGCCCGCGTGGCACACCGACCTGGCCATGGGAAGGAAGCCGCGCGTCACTGAGTCGGAACTGGCTTGGAATCTGGATCACTCCGACCGAGCCGTCCGGATGGCAGCCCAGAGGGAACTGACCCGCCGCGTCGTCCAGGAGGACATCCAGCTCGGCCCCCGGAAGCAGAACGAGGAGGCCTTTGCGGTCGACTCTGCCCGCACGTCCGCCGGTTCGGCGTTCTTGACAAGGAGCTCCGCGCTCGCGCGGATGCACGCGTTGTGGGCCTTGGTCGACGCCGGTGGACGGACCGACCTCACCCTCCGCCTGGTCCTCGCTCGACTCCGCACTGAGAAGGACCCGGCCGTTCGACGCCAAATGGCTCGGGCCTTGGGTCGTCTCGATGACCCCAGGACGATCGAAGCTCTCCGCCGACTCGTCGCAGACGACGCCGAGACGCCGGCCGTCCGCGCCGCCGCGGCGACCGCGTTGGGGCGGCTCGCCGATCCCTCCGCGGTCCCGGAACTGGTCGCGGCGCTGGAGCAGGAGGACCTGTTCGCCCGCCATGCCGCCTTCCAGGCCCTGAACGCCCTCGGCCGTTCCGCCCCCGCGACATGGACGGACCTGCTTTCCCGCATCGGAACCGCCACCCCGAGGGCCCGCGAGGGCATCGAATTCGCGCTGCGCAAAACCTGGGACGCCCGGCTCGCGTGGGCCTTGGTCGAGGCCTTCGACAAGGCCAGGGATCCGGAAATCGCCGTGACCCACGCACGCCTCCTCGGTGGCCTCCTGAGGACGCACCCGAAGTGGGACGGCGGCTGGTGGGCCTACCACCCGGCGCTCACCGCCGCGCCCGAACCCAGCGTCGATTGGGAAGGCACGGCGGCCATCGCGGAAGCCCTGAGACGGGGACTCGCCCATCCCGAACGTCGCGTCCGTTGGATCTCCGCCGACGCCTTCGCCCGCACCGGCTTCCGCGAGGCCGGCCCGTGGATCCGCGAACGGTTCACGGCCGAGGCCGACGTGCTGACCCGGCCACGGCTGTTCGAGGCCTTGGTCCGGCTCGAAGACGCGGCCGTGGAAAGCCTCACCCTGCGGTTGCTCGAGGGACGCGAGCCGGAGTTGCTGGAGGCCGCGATGCGGACGGCCGCCAGCCGTGCGATGACCTCGGCGGTGCCGGCGTTGATCGGCCTGGCGGGACGGCCGTTCCCCGGGCGTCCGCTGGCGTTGACGGCCCTCGGACGACTGCGTTCCGCGGAAGCCGTCGGCGTGCTTTCCACGGCCGTGGCCGAACCCGTGCCCGAGGTCCGGCAGGCGGCCATCGAGGCCTTGGGCGAAAGCCGTTCGCCGGCCGCCCTCGCCGTGCTGTCCCGGACAGCCGAAGGCACCAACGAGGTCGACCGCATCGCCGCGGTCCGGGCGCTCGGGCGGCTGGGCTTGGCCGAGGGCATCCCCGTGCTGCTCCGGCAGGTCGCCAACCCGGCATTGCGCGCGGCGGCGATCGAGGCCCTGGCCCGCACGCCGGATGCCCGTGCCTTGGACGCCTACGTCGCGGCCCTTTCGGACCGGAACCCGTCGGTGCGCGCCCTGGGACGGTCCGCCGTCGAATCGCTGAAGGGCACCGTCCGCGGAACGCTCGAGCAGCGCGCCGCGTCGCTGCCGGCCTTGGCCCTCGAGGAACTGCGGAAGGTCTATGCCGAGGACCGCGCCGCCACCAACGGACCGATCTTCACCACCGTCGCGGCCGGCCCATCGGTGGCCGACCACGAGGCCTTCGCTTTGGCGAACGCCGGTGACGCGGTCCGCGGCCAACGCCTGTTCTGGGATCCGGCCGGGGTGGCCTGCATCCGGTGCCACGCGGTCGCCGGACACGGCGTCGCCTTCGGCCCGGACCTGACCCTCGCCGGCGCGCAGTTCGGTCGGCGCGAACTCATCGAACACGTCCTCCACCCGAGCCGCTCCGTCCGCGAAGGCTACCAGCAGACCCTGGTCGTCACCCGCGACGACGAGACCCTCACCGGCCTGGTGCGTTCCGAATCCGCGTCGGAGCTGGTGCTTGTCGACGCCCTCGGACGTCCCCGCACGTTGGCGAAGTCGGACATCGCGGAACGGACGCTTCGGCCCGAGTCGTTGATGCCGGAAGGCCTGCACGCCGGGCTCACCCAGGAGCAGTTCGCCGACCTCATCGCCTACCTGGAGTCGCGGAAGGCCGACCCGCGGCTGCGGGGAAGCCGTCCCACGCCGGACGGCTGGACCGACCTGCTTGCCGCACACGATGGCGGGATCCCGGCCGGCTGGCGGGAGTTCCCGGCCGGCACGCAGCGCATCGACGCCGCGACGCGTTCCAAGTCCGCGTCGCCGGTCCATTGGCGGAAGCTCGACGGCCGCCTCGTGCATGACGGCCAAGGCGGCGACCTCTGGACCGACGCGGAGTTCGGCGACTTCGAACTGGAACTCGAGTGGCGTTGGACCGCGATGCCGGTGTTCGAGGACTTCCCGTTGATCAACGCCGAGGGACTCGAGGCCGGTCCGGACGGACGCGCCGCGACGCTGCGGGTGCTCGACGCCGGCGATTCCGGGGTCCTGTTCCGCGGCCTGTACAAGGCGCAGGCGAACCTCTTCTGCTACCCCGTCGGCAGCGGAGAGTTCTGGGAATACCGCACCGACCCCGCCTCCACGCCGGCCCAACGCCGGGCCTTCACCCCGTCCAAGGCCGCCGACCGTCCGATTGGCGACTGGAACACGATGCGCCTCCGGGTGGCCGGCAACCGGGTCGCGGTGGAGGTCAATGGCGAGACCGTCATCCGCGACGCCGAGATGCACGGCCTGCCCGCGAAGGGGCCGATCGGCCTCCAACACGAACACGGCCCGATCGAGTTCCGGAACGTGTTCGTGCGGGAGCGGCGTTGAGTTTGGGACACGGAGTCCACGGATTTCCTCGGAGCGGCCCCGTTCCCGCTCGCGGAGCTGCGGCCCGCCTACCCGAGGATCCCGCGGCGTACGTAGGCCTACGTATCGCCAATCGGCGGGTTCTGACCTAAACCCACACCCGGCGCCCGAGGCGCCCATCGCGTCCCATCACCCGCCTTCCAAACGGCCCATCCATGAAGCACCTCCAACGTCTCCTCGCAGTCGCCCTCGTCGCCACCCTCCTCCCCGGATCGGCCTTCGCCCTCAGCCCCGAGGACATCGCCAAGGCCCAGAAGATCCTCCAGGTGGTCATCGACATCCGGGCGAAGATGAAGGCCGCGTCGGTCGAACTGACCGCTCCCACGCCCCAGACCAACCAGTCCGGACCCTACTTCGTGCCCTACAACTCCAAGGGCGAGATCACTCCCTGGGCCAGCAAGGCCATCAGCGCCCAGGTCGGCGCCGCGGTCGGGGAGAAGGCAGGCGAGGAGGCCGGGAAGGCCGTCCTGAACCAGGTTCCCCTGGGAGTCGGCAACCTGTTCTCCGGCGCGGCCAAGAAGAAGGGCAAGGAACTCGGCGCCATCGCCGCCGTCGGCGGTCCCGAGGCGATCAAGGCCGGATCCGACCTCTCCTTCTCGAAGCTCGAGGACTACGCGGTCTACCTCCAGGCGACCCATGGCTCGGACAGCGAGTTCGCCAAGGCCCTCGCCACCGCCATCGCCATCTACCCGGAGCTGGAGAAGACCTATCCCAAGGCCATCAAGGCCGCCTACGAGTCCGCCGCCAAGAAGCTCTCCGGCAAGTGATCCGCGGGGCGCGATGATGCGCCACTTTCCGTCCGCTTCCGGACAATCCGCGCGCAGGGCCGGTCCTTCATGCAGGGACCGGCCCTTCCGATTTGGGATCGGGATGAAGAAGCTGGAAGCGCAGCCCACCGGAATTGAGATCCGGTTCCGGGAGGACGCTCACCAGTCCGTCGGACGGTAGTCCTTCAGGAACTTCCCCCACACGTGCCGGCCCGTGTTGAACCCGTCGAGGATGGGATCCACGATCCGTGCCGCGCCGTCCACGATGTCGAGGGGCGGATGGAACCGGTGGGCCTCCTGCTTCCGGGCCGCGATCTGCGCGGCGTCCTCGTCGGTCACCCAACCCGTGTCCACGGCGTTCATGTGGATGCCCGAGGCCTCGTAGTCGGCCGCCGAGGTCCGGGTCATCATGTTCAACGCCGCCTTGGCCATGTTGGTGTGCGGATGCCGCGTCGTCTTGAAGCGGCGGTAGAACTGCCCCTCCATCGCCGAGACGTTGACGATGTGCTTGTCCCGCTCCGGCGTGCGGGTCATCAGGGGCTTCAGGCGCGCGTTGAGCACGAACGGCGCGACGGCGTTCACCAACTGCACCTCGAGCAGTTCCACCGACGACACCTCGTCGAGCAGCAGCCTCCACGAGTTGCGTTCGCGCAGGTCCACCTGCTGGAGGTCCTGGTCGAGGCGCCCCTCGGGGAAGAGGCCCTTCTGGGCCTCCATCTCCTCCGGCAGGAGCTTCGCCTGCGACAGGGCCGCGGCATGGACCAATCCCGGCGCCGCGGCGAACGGGGCCGCGTCCACCGGACCCTCGCCACCTTCCGGCAGGAGATGGTACCCGCGAAGCCCCTCGTACCCGCCGAGCAGCCTCCGGGCGACCGGGTCCAGGTCCGAGGCCCGCGCCAGCTCCCGGTCCATCATGTGACGGTAGAAGTCCGGCGGCCGACGCACGGTCTGGCAGGCGTTGTTGACGATGAAGTCGAGCCGGTCGCGGGTCTCCAGCAGGTGGCGGCAGAAGGCCTCGACGCTGGGCGTGTGCCGGAGGTCGAGGCCGAAGATCTCGAGACGGTCCTTCCAGGCCTCGAAGTCCGGCTCGGCCGCGTAGCGCGCCGCCGAGTCGCGGGGAAACCGGGTGGTCACGATCAGCCGCGCCCCGGCCCGCAGCAGCTTGATGCCCGCCTGGTAGCCGATCTTCACCCGGCCGCCGGTCAGCAGCGCCACACGTCCACGGAGATCCGCCGACTCCGTGCGCTTGGCGAAGTTGAACTCGCCGCAGGACGGACAGAGCTGGTCGTAGAACGGATGGAGGACGTTGTAGTCCTGCTTGCAGACGTAGCAGTTCCTCGGCTCGAGCACGTCTCGGAAGTCCGGATCCTCCACCTCGCGTGGCTCCACCTCCGGCGGCGGCGGGAGCGACGGCGTGGTGAAGACCGACTGCTTCCGCAGCCGGCGGATCCCCGTCTCCGACAACACCGCGTCGTCCCGCTCCGTCCGGGCGGCCTTGCGCTGGCGCTGGGTGGCCCGGGTGAGACGGCGCCGTTCCGCCACGTCCGGGCAGTAGACCTGCGCGGCCGCCTGCTCCAGACGCGTGCGCTCCTCGGGCGTCAGCTGCGCCAGCAGGGAACGGTCGCGGACCACCGCCTCCAGCGTCTCGGTCACGGCACGCAGCCGGTCTGCATCCAACGCAGGCGCCGGCGTCTCAGGGGAATTCTCGGACGACATCGTCCGCCGTGTCATCGCAGCCGCGGCCCCTCGGAACCAGCCTGAATCGGCACACCGCACCGCCGGGACCCGCTCAGAAGGGCACCACCGCGGCCCGGATCCTAAGGAACCCCGGACCACCGCCTGCGGCGTCGAACTCGAGTTCCTCGTCCACGCCGGTGCCCTCGTGTTCAGGCACCCTTTCGGACCAGTCCAGGAGGTCCGCCGAGGACTCGACCCGGTACCGGATGCCGGCGCGTCCAGGGAACCGCACCCGGAACCGCTCCACGCCGGATCGGATGAACGAGACCGGCGCTCCGTCGTCCGGAAGGGCCAGACGCGCGACATACCAGTAGCCGCTTTGTGAGAAGCCCTGCCTCTGGGAGGCGGACCGTGCTCGGAAGACAGCCGTCCGACCGCGGTCGTCGACGACATGGACGAACTCGATCTCAAGGGGAATGCGGCTTCGCGGATCACCCGGGACGCGCAATTGGGAACGCGCATCGCCGTGGAGCAGATCTTCGATGCCGTAAGCCTGGCCGGTTCGAAGATCGAGGACGCCCCGCTCACACCACAGCAGGCGACCACCGTCGCACAGCGCGACCGCAATTCCGAGTGGGGCTGCTTCCGGGATCGTTCGGATCGAACCGTCGGCGGACAGCAGCAGGGCCCGCGAGTTCGTTCGGTCGAGGCCGGTGACCGTGCCGCCGTCCGCCGAGAGGTGGCGGGCCAAAGGATCCTCGGGGCCGAGTGTCCGCCAACCGCCGCTTCTCCTCCACCAAGCCTGGACCGGTCCGAACCTGGAACCCACCAGCCATGAGTCCCCATCGAGGGACACGCCGATGGTGACCGGTTCCTGGATCGTTTCCGGCAGCGGGACGGGAAGCTCGACCCCGTTGGAGATCCCAAGGCGAACCACCGTTCCATCGGGCTTCGTGCCGAACACGAACCGGCCGTCGCCGGACATGGCGATGCAGCGCTCCAAGGGCAGCGCCATGGCGTTGGTGCCCAAGCCGAGGAACGCCCGGCCTGCGGTCCCGTTGGTTGGGGTCACGTTGCCCAGGATCAACGCGCCGTCGGCGGAAAGGGCGGCCAACGACCATCGGCCGGGACCGAGACCGGGATACTCGACGACATCGAACGGACCCGGGATCGGGATCGACACCCATGCTTCGAGGTCCAACAGGGACGTCACCTCCGAAGGATCATGGCAGGGAACGATTCGGCTGCTGTAGACCCGGTTTCCGCCTCTGTTGATCCGGACGCCCATGAGGTCGCCCGGATCGCAATTGCCGCCGAAGCCCCCGCCGCCGTTGTAGTGGATGGCGAGCAGGCTCAGCCACGATTCCGCCGGATGGGGATAGGGACGTCCCGGAGGCAGGGAAAACGAAGGCATCCTCGACAGGGCATCCCAAGGCGAAAGCCGGTTGAGACGGTGGGTGAACCGGGAAGAGGCCGCCTTGAGTGTGGCGGCTTCGTAGGTCGGGTAGCGGCCGTTCTCGTTGTCCCAGACCCGAACCTGCAACGTCGCGGTCTGTCCGTTGGAAACCCCGGGGATCACCAGGTTGGTGGAAACCCAGAAGCCACTCCGGCCGAACGGCTGCGGGGCGCCCACCGGGACGAGACGCTCGATGGGCGTCCCATTCGTTCCCGCGAGCAACTGCGCCGAATAGCGCGGACCCGAAAGACCCAGCGCTCCATCGGGGCCGAACACCGGCCGATCCTCCAGGTCGTAGCCCCGGTTTGAGAACTCGATCACCCCTTGCGCCTGTGCCCGAACCAGCAGAAGCCCGACGCCCAGGAGCAACGCGGAAACGGCCTTGGAGATCATGCCCTGCTTCTACCACGCCGAACCGCTCCAGTCTCAAGCGGGAAGAGCGGCCGCGGATACGCCTTCCGGCGGATGCCAGCGCCATGCCTCCCGGTTCACCGACGGAAATGCCGCTGGGCGAAGTCGAGGAAGCGTTCCCAATCCTCGGCTTCCACCGAATGCCCGCCGGCACGGTTGTGGTAACCGACGTCACCCCCGGTCAGCGCCATCCCGACGGGCGGCGACGCCTCCGCCTCCAAGGCCTTCTTCCCGAGCAGGCGGTAGACCTCGCCGGCGTGGTAGGCGCCGAGGTATTCGCCGCGGGGATCCGCCCACAGGTCGTCCTCGCCGCTCGCCACGTACAGCGGCCGCGGGGCGATGCAGGCGAGCAACAGGTGCTGGTCCACCGGGAGGTCCTCCTCGTTCCGGGCGAACTTCGCGGCGTTGCGGCAGAGCCAGTAGGGAAAGCGGGTCACCATCTTCTCCAGGTTCTCGCCGAAGCTGCGCTTCCACAGGGCGGCCCCGCCACATCCGGACTGCGCCAGGATCGCCATCGCGAACCGCGTGTCCTGCGCCGCCGTCCACAACGCCGCCTTCCCCATCTTGGAATGCCCCATCGCCGCCACCCGACGCGCGTCCACGTCGGGATCCGTCTCCAGGTAGTCCATCGCCCGCGACGCGGACCACGACACGGTGGCGATCACGCCCCATTCGTTGGCCTTCGGGAAGCTCTGCCCTTCCCGGTAGAACAGCGGATGTACGCCCTTCTGGAACTCCACCTCGTTGTGGCGCACCAACTCCGACTGCGGGACCACGACCAGCCCGAAGCCGCGTCGCAGGATCTCCCCGATCGGCAACCCGTTCCGCAGGTGGCCCGGACGGTCCGGGCTCGGGTCGTGGCCGTCGTCGCGCGTGCCGGAGAAGCTGTGCAGGAGGATCACCGGGACCGGGCCCTTCGCCGCGGTCGGCGTGAAGACCAGGATCCGGAGGTCCGCCTCGCCACGCCGGTTCGAGAAGCGGATCGCGACATCCTTCCGCGTGGCATTGCCCTCCAGGAAATCGGACCGGGAACGGAGCACCTCGAAGGTGGTGCGCACCGGGTCCTCCGCCCGCGGCACCACGCCGTAGACCAGGTTGCCGAACAGGCCGAGGATCTCAGGACGACGCACCTGGAACCATTCCTCCGCGGTCGTCACCGGACGCCCCGCAGCGGTGGCCAGCAGCGGCGGCAACTGGTACGGCGGCACCTTGGACTCCTCGCGGACCACGTCGAAGTCGCGGTTCTTCGCCTCCTCCGCCACGGCGCTCGCGAAGGCGAGCCAAACCAGCGGGAGGAAGGAACGTCGAAGTCCGATGCGGAACCTTGGGAGCAGGCGATTCATGATGGAATCAGCGGTGGAAAGGCGACCCGAGGACTATGGCCTTGGGCACACCCAGCGAGGCGAGCCGTTTCCCCGACCCGGGGGCCTCAGACTCCACACGCCGTGTCCCACCGGTGCACGCCGCAGTAGACCAAGCCACGAGTCTCGGCCACATCCAGGAAAAGGGTTCTCCCCCGCCGCACCACTCCCCTCCGTGAAATCCGTGTCAAACGACCAGATGCCGGTGGATGCCGTCCCAGAACCGGAGCCGCGCCTTCAAGGCCTCCACGGCCGCCGTCTGGGCCTCGCGTTCCTTCTGCGGATCCCCGGCGCAAAGGCCCTCCACCAACTGCCGACCCAGTTCCCCGTGTTCGTCGCCGTCCAGTTGGATGTGTCGGTCCAGGTAGTACCGGAACGTCGTCAGCGGTCCGGGGAGACCGGCATCGAGACGGGAGACGAACTGCCCGAACAACGCGGGAATGAGATCCTCGCGTCCGTAGGTGAAGGCGGCGGCGATCTCATGGATCCGTCCGGCGGCGATGACCGAGAAGGTGTGCCGGACGAACTCCCGGGCACAGATCGGGCAACCGGCGCGGTCCATCGCCTCTTCGACGCCGAGGCCGTGGCCCAGGTGCTCGAGCAGACGGTCCACCGGATCGGTGTCCGCCCCCGCCTGACGCATGGCCGTCCGGTACAGCTCGAAATGGCTGAGGGCGTTCCCGGCCGGATCGAGGTCGCTCTCTTCCCCAAGCACCATCTCGTTGATCATCCGCCGGAACCGCGGATCCCCCACCGGCCGCCAAGGCAGGTCGACGCCGGTCAACCGGCTTTGCAACGCCTTGAGCAGGGACATGAAGTCCCAGACGGCGTAGACGTGGTGCTCCATGAAGACCCCGAGGTCCCGCAGGGTGCGGAGTTCATGGTAGAGCGGATGCTGGAGCAGGGCTTCGCGGTGCGGGGCGATGGCGTCTCGAAGGGATGGATTCACGGAGGTCGACTTGATGGACGAGAATACCACGAAACACCTCCCCCTCAACGCGAGCGGTTTCTGCGGCCACACCAGTCCTTCAACCGAGGGCGCGAGACTCCTCACCTCGTCTCCTACTCGTGCGCGGGGAGCCCCACCGAAAACCGGAAACTTGAACCTGAAAACTCCCCCGACCCTCCCCATCCTCACCGCCGTTGTCCGAGAACCCCGTTCCCACCTGGCATTGCGCCGACTGCGGACGTCCCGAGTCCGAGACCGGCCCGCTGACGACGACGACCCGCGCGTTCCGCCGGCCGGCGCCGCTGTGCGCCCCGTGCCGACACCGCTCGGCACGCCGGGGCGGCGTCGTCCTGTGGATGCTGCTGCTCGCGCCCGCCGTCGGCGCCTGGCTCGCACCCGTCCTCGTGCCCGACGTCGCGCTGAATCCCTGGGTCCAGCGTTTGGGCGGCCTCTATCTGTTCGAATCGCTGTTCGTCCTCCTGCATGAACTCGGCCACGCCGTGGCCGGGATGGCGGTCGGATACCGCGTCGAGCAGATCCGGCTCGGCTATGGTTCGCTGGTCGCCGCAGGACGTCTCCGCGGGACGGAGTGGCAGTTCCGCCTGGTCCCCTACGGCGGCGTCTGCTTCGGATTCCACCGGACCGAAACGCCTCCTCGAAAAGCCCAGGCGATGTTCCTGCTCGGAGGTCCGGCGGTGAACGTGGTCCTGCTCGGGCTCGGGTGGGTCCTCGATGGCGCGCACCCGGTCGCGGACCGCCTGGCGCTCCCGTGGATCTTCGTCTGGGGGAACGCCTACCTGCTCCTCTGGAGCCTCATCCCGATGACCCACTCGATGGACGGGCGTCCGCTGCCGAACGACATGCTGCAGTTCTGGCGGATCTGGTTCCCGGCGAACGCGGACTCACCGAAGACGCGGGGTCGCCTCGGCCGTCGGAATCCACGCCTCGGCCGCCTGACGGGAGTGGCCGTCCAGTTCCTCGGCGGCGTGGTCCTCCTGCTCGCGGCCTTCCTGCTCTGGAACGCCGTGCGGGAACGGCATCCGGTCCCGTTGCTGGTCGGTGTCGGGATCTTCGTGCTCTGCGGCGGGATGCTGCTCGCGGTCGGCCGTTCCCTGAACCGACCCCGGCTCCGTGCCGCGCGGGACCTCCAGACGCAGTCGCTTCCCGACACGCTCGTTTTGCCGCACGTCGCCGACCAGGAACGCCTCACCGACGGCATGCCCTTCCAGGAGGCCCAGGCGCTTTGGCTGCGTTCGCAGACGCGCATCGAACAGGGACGTGCCGCCGAGGCGTTGCCCGACGTCGCGGAACGGCTTCGGAAACACCCCGGCTGCCTCGCCCTGCACGAGATCGCCTTCAACGTGCTGTGGCATCTCGGCCGAACCGACGAAGCCCTTTCGGCCCTCGACTCGGCACGGGGCGTTCCCGGGATCGGCGAGGCCACACGGGCGGTCTTGGCCCACCACGAGGTCGGGTTGCTCGCCCGCGCGGGACGGACGGACGAGGCGGTCGCGGCCGCCGAGCGGGCCTTGGCCGGGTCCGGGGATCGCAGGATCCGGACCGCGCAACTCGATCTCCTGGCCTCCCTGCCGTTGCTCGCGGCCCACGGCGAGTTCCTGACGCAAGCCGACCGTTGGTCCGCCGAGGCGTTGGAACTGGATTCCTCTCCCACCATCCGGGCCACGCGGGCAGGCGTGCTGTGCGAACTGGGCCGCGTGGACGAGGCGGAGCCGCTGCTGCGATCCGTCGTCGCCGAGGCCACGGAGGCCGTCGACCTCGGATTGGCCCACCTCTATCTCGCACTGCTGGAACACCACCGCGGGAACAGGAAGGCCGCCCGGCGCGAGGCCTGGGCTGCCTTCTACCATTTTCCTGACCGGCGCCTCGTGGAACGCCTCGCCTCCGACGCATTGGCGGAGGGCTGAAGGGCTGAAGGGCTGAAGGGCTGAAGGGCGGTGCGCGGTGCGCGGTGCCTGAAGGAAAATGGCCGCGGCTTTGCAGCCGCGGCCACGGACAACGGACCACGAACGACGGACAACCCGTCACTTCTTCGTCGTCGCAGGCAGGTCGTCGGTGCGGAACGGCGAGGCGGGCAGGCCGTCACCGTTGACGAGGTTCACCACCGGGTTGTCGGACCAGCCGTAGCGGACTGTCTTCGGCTTCGGCACGGCCGGGCAGGAAAGGCGGACCGACTGGCCGACGATCTCCGCCGTGGCCCAGTGGTACACGCCGTCGTCGCCGGCGATCGCGAAGCCCGTGGGGGCCGCGCCGTCGGAGGTCTTCAGTCCCTTCGAATGGTTGAAGTTGAGCACCAGCGTCGAGCCGCTGCGGCCGGTGGAGGCGTAGGTCGGACCGGAGGACTCCACCGGCTTGCCATAGGCGATCGTCTGGGCGAGCAGCGAGAGACGCTGGCCGACCGGGGCCTTCTTCGTGGGATGGATGTCGTCCTTGTCGCCGACGTCGGTGATGACCGCCACGCCGACCTTCTGGAGGGTTTCCGCGACGTGGTTCTGGGCCTCGCGCAGCTCGGCCCAGTCGCTGTCGACGGGCTTCGCGGTGATCTCGGCGAGGGAGCGCTTGCGGTTCTTGTCCCAGGGCGCGAGCTGGACGGCGAGGAACGGGAAGTCGCCCTGGCCCCAGTCCTTGCGCCAGTTGCGGATCATGTCGGCGAAGAGGCTGCGATACTGCCAGGCCCGTCCGGCGTTGGACTCGCCCTGGTACCAGATGGCACCGGCGATCGCGTAGGGCATCAGCGGACGGAGCATGCCGTTGTAGAGCTCGGTCGGATACCAAGGCGTCCAGGGACCGCCCTGGTTGAACTTCTCGCCCTTGGCCTCGGCGGCCTTCTTCGCGGCCAGCCACTTGTTCCGGGCCTCGACGTAGCCGCGGAGCGCGGGCGCGTAGGCGTCGACGATGTCACGGCTGTACTCGTGGTTGCCCTTGAGGACCTCCTCGCTCATCCAGACCTCGGCCGGGGAACCGCCCCAGCTGGTGTGGATCAGGCCGACAGGGACACCGAGGGCCGGCTGGAGGTCGCGTCCGAAGTAGTAGCCGACGGCGGAGAACGACTTCACGACGTCGGGCGCGGCGACCGCCCAGGCGTGCTTGGCGTGGCCGAGTTCCGTCTCCGGATGCGGCGAACGGCGCTTGGTGACGGTGAAGAGGCGGATGTTCGGATTGGCGCTCGAGGCGATGTCCGAAGCCGGCTCGAAGCTCGAGGACATCGACCATTCCATGTTGGACTGGCCGGAGCAGATCCAGACCTCGCCGACGACCACGTCGGAGATCTCGACGCTGTTCTTCCCGGTGACCTTCAGCGACCGGCCCTCGGCGGTCGCGGCCAGCGGCTTCAGGGTCACCTGCCAACGGCCGTCGACGGCGACGGTGGAGACCTTCTGGCCGGCGAACTCGACCGTGACCTTCTCGCCGTCGTCGGCGAGGCCCCACACGGGAAGGCGCTTCCCCTGTTGGAGGACGCCGTGGTCGGTGAAGAGCGGATGGAGGGAGACGTCGGCGAGCGCCAGGGGCGCGAGGGAGGCGAGCAGCAGCGCCGCGCCGGCGGAGAGCGCGGCATGGCCGCGGTTGGAAACGGGGTTCACGCCGTGTTTGAAGCCCAGTGACGGGCCGGAGGTCAACCGGGGAATTGTGGGAACCGCACCGGTCCGTGCACCGCGCATCCGCCACTCCGGTCCGAAGGGGAATTGCGCCCACCCCGCGCGCGGCCCAGCATCGGTGTTCCGGTCCATGAAGTTCAGCGTCCTCCACCGAACCAAATACACCTATGCGACTCCCGTGAAGGAGAGCTTCAACGAGGTGCGTCTGGAACCGGTCACCAACGAGCACCAGACGGTCGAGGCGTTCGTGCTGAAGGTCCTGCCGCCTCCGCGCCTGCGGCACTACGTGGACTTCTACCTGAACCGCGCCCATCACTTCGAGATCCCGGAGCCGCACACGTCGCTGACCATCGAGAGCCAGTTCCGCGTCTCCACGAACTCCTCGAACCATCTCGAGCCCGAGGCGCGCCCCTTCCCCCGCGCACGCATCGGCGAATGCTCCCGCATCGAACGGTGCTTCGACTTCCTGCAGCCCAGCCCCTACGTGGAGGTGGAGGCGGCGGTGTGGCGGCAGGCCGTCGACGCCACCGAGGGGCAGACCGACACGTGGCAGGCCGCCCAGGCCCTGATGCGCTACGTGCACACCGGCTTCAGCTACACTCCGCAGCTGACGACCGTCCGTACCCGGGCCAGCGACGTCCTCGCCGACCGCCGGGGCGTCTGCCAGGACTTCGCGCACGTCCTCCTCGCGCTGTGCCGGTCCATCCAGATCCCCGCGCTGTACGTCAGCGGCTACCTGCACACGCCGGACGCCAACGCCAGCCACGCCTGGATCGAGGTCTTCATCCCGGGCATCGGCTGGCGCGCGCTGGATCCGACCCACGGGCGTCAACCGGACCAGAACTACGTCAAGCTGGCCGTGGGACGCGACTACTCGGACGCCGCGCCCACGCGCGGGCACTACAAGGGCGTCACGGAACGCACCATGGAGGTCACGGTGCGGATCGAGGAGGCCTGACCTCCCGCGTCCGGCGGCTTCCCGGTTGCGGCCCGACGGTTGCCACGGAAGGGTTTCCCTCATGAGCCCTCGGTCACTCCTTCCGTCGGTCGGCTTGCTGTTGGCGTTCCTGTCCTTCGTGCTCCGCGGCCAGGTCCCGGGCCGCACGACCAACGTCTTCGACGGGCTTCCCCCCGCGCCGCCGCAGACCTCCTACTCCTTCGCCGACGCCTTTCCCGGGCTGACCTTCACCCAACCGGTCGCCATGGCCACGCCCCCGGGCGAGACCAACCGCCTCTTCGTGGTCGAGAAGACGGGCCGGATCGTCGTGGTCACCAACCTGGCCCGGCCCAACCGGACGGTCTTCCTGAACCTGACCACGAACCTGCTTTCCGACGGCGAACAGGGCCTGCTGGGGTTGGCCTTCCACCCGCGCTTCGCCGAGAACGGCCGCTTCTTCGTGTTCCGCACGATGAGCACCGGGCCGGATGGCGTGCGCGCCCTCCATGACGTCGTCAGCGAGTTCCGCGTCACCGCCACCAACGCGAACGCGGCCCTGCCTTCGTCCGAGATCCGGCTCTTCGCCCAGTTCGACGAGGCCTCGAACCACAACGGCGGCGACCTCCACTTCGGTCCGGACGGATTGCTCTACGTCTCGCTCGGCGACGAAGGCGGAGCCAACGACAACTTCGCCAACGGGCAACGCATCGACAAGGAGCTGTTCGCCGGGCTGCTGCGCCTCGACGTGGACCGGCGCCCCGGCTCCCTGCCGCCGAACCGGGACACCAACAACCCGGCCAACGCGTGGATGATCACCACGAACTACTCGATCCCGTCCGACAACCCCTACGTCGGCGCCTCGCGGTTCAACGGCGCGGTGGTGACGCCCTCCCGGGTGCGCACCGAGTTCTGGGCCGTCGGCCTGCGCAATCCGTGGCGGTTCTCCTTCGACACCGCCACCGGCGAGCTGTGGATCGGCGACGTCGGACAGGACCGCTGGGAGATGGTCTACGTCTCGCGGATCGGCGCGAACCACGGATGGCCCTTCCGCGAGGGCAACGTCGCCGGCCCACGCAGCGGCATGCCCTCGGGCTTCCTCACCAACCCGTCCTTCAACCACGTCCCGCCGGTGTACGCCTACGCCCACGGCAGCGGCACGTTCCAGGGCAATTCCATCACCGGCGGCCGCGTCTACCGGGGCCACCGCATCTCCGCCCTCCACGGCGCCTACATCTTCGGCGACTACGTCTCCGGCAACATCTGGTCGCTGCGTCGCAACGCCGGCGCGGCCCCGACGGTGAACCGGATCGCCGGACTGGCCAGCGTGGCCGCCTTCGGCGCCGACCCGTCGAACGGCGACCTGCTCGCGGCCCAGCTCCCGAACGGCCGGATCTCCCGGCTGGTAGCCGGCGGCGTGACCAACGGACGCGCCTTCCCGGCCACGCTCGCCGCCACCGGCGCGCTGGTCGACACGGCCTCGATGCAGGTCTCCCCGGCGTTCACGGCCTACGACGTCAACCTGCCCTTCTGGTCCGACCACGCGGTCAAGTCCCGCTGGTTCCACATCCCTCCCGGCACCCAGGCGCGCTTCGCCGCCAAGGGCGCCTGGACCACGCCGCCGGGCACGGTCTGGCTGAAGCACTTCGAGCTGGAGACGACCAACGGCGTCCCGGAATCGCGTCGCCGCGTCGAGACGCGCTTCCTCGTCCGCACCACCAACGGCATGTACGGCGTCACCTACCGCTGGAACTCGCCGACCAACGCCGTGCTCGTCCCCGACGAGGGCGTCGAGGAGACGTTCCAGGTCCTCGACGGCGGACGCCTGCGCGAACAGGTCTGGCGCTATCCGTCGCGGACCGAATGCATGGCCTGCCACAACTCCGCCGCGGGCGGCTCGCTCAGCTTCAACACCCGCCAGCTGAACCTCGTCCGCGCCCATCCCGGCGGGTTCCGCACCAACCAGCTCGCCGCGTTGGCGTCCGCCGGATTCCTCGCGGACCTGCCCGAAGCCCTCGGGCCGCTGCCGACCTTCGCCGAGCCCGAGGACGCCACCATGGGCCCGGTTCATCCCGTCAGCCTCGAATGGCGCGTGCGCCGCTACCTCGAGGTGAACTGCGCCTTCTGCCACATGCCCGGGGGTTCGGGAGGCGGATTCTGGGACGCCCGGTCCACCACCCCGACCGACCTCGCCGGGCTCATCCGCGGCGCGGTCGCGGTCGACTTCGGCGATCCCGCGACCCGGGTGCTGGCCCCCGGCGACCGCGCGCACTCTTTGCTGCTGGACCGCATGTCGCGCCGCGATTCACGCAGGATGCCGCCCATCGGTTCGAACGTTCCCGACGGATCCGGCGTGGCCCTGGTCGGCGCCTGGATCGACGCGCTTCCCTCGAGGCACACCTTCACCACGTGGCTCGGCGCGCGGCTGGGGACCAACTTCGTCGCCGAACCCAACCGCCAGGCCGACACCGACCGCGACGGCGACCCCGACTACCTCGAGTTCCTCGCCGACACCGATCCCGCCGATGCCCGGGCCGTGTGGCGTCCACGGATCGACGTCCGCGACGGTCGTCCGGTCCTGCGTGTGCCGCTGCCCGCGGACACCGCCCTGCAGGTCGAGGTGCTCGACTCGCTGGGCGGCGCCGGATGGAGGCCGCTCGACGTCCCGGCCAACACGCCGGGCTTCCGCAGCCGCGCGACGGAACAGGAGATCCCGCTTCCGTTGACGCTCGAGGCGTCGTTCTACCGCGTCAGCCTCTCGCGTCCCTGACCGAGACGATGCAGAAGGGGTCGGCACGCAGAGGCGCAAAGCCGCCGGGGATTCGCGATTCCTGATCCGCGATTCCCGATCTCCCGCAAGTAGCCGCGGCTGCCAAGCTGCGGTCCCCTCTCCATTCTCCGCTCCCGTTTCCGGAATCGCGCGCGGCGGTTCAGGAAGGCTTGCGGAGGACGCACGCGGAGCCGCGGGGTTCGCGGGGGAGACGCAGGGGTACGGAGTGTCTTCGCACCCTTGGTTGTGAAACCCGGATTCAAGCACCATCCGGGCGCCAGGGGATCCGACCGCGGACGGCCGCGCTGCCCGAAACCGATCCCTTCCGCCTCGCCCCGGCTGAATCGGGGGATTCCATGCCGACACTCCCGTCTTGGCCACCGCCCCGCGGCCGGGGCAGGATCCGATCATGAAACGCCTCCTCCTCCTCGCCTCCGCGCTGATGCTCGGAAGCGGCGTCCAGGCCGCCGACCGGAAGCTGGTGCTGATTGCGGGACGCCCGAGCCATCCGCCCGGCATGCACGAGTTCCGCGCGGGATGCCTGCTCTTCCAGAAGTGCCTCGCCGGCGTGCCCGGGCTCCAGGTCCAGGTCCATTCGAACGGCTGGCCGACGCGGCTGGAGGGCGGCAAGAGCGTCGACGACAACACCTCCATCGAGGCGGCCGACGCCGTGGTGGTGTACGCCGACGGCGGCGGCGGGCATCCGGCGATCAAGCCGGACCGCCTGAAGCTGCTGGATGCGGTCGCGGCCCGCGGTGCGGGACTCGGCTTCGCGCACTTCGGCGTCGAGGTGCCCAAGGGCGATCCCGGCGAGGCCATGCACCGCTGGATCGGCGGGTTCTACGAGGACCGGTTCAGCGTGAACCCGATGTGGTCCCCGAAGTTCTCCACCTTCCCCGACCATCCCGTGAGCCGCGGCGTGAAGCCCTTCTCCACCCGCGACGAATGGTACTTCAACATGCGTTGGCCCGAAGGCGCGAAGCCGGCCACGTGGCTGCTGTCCGACACGCCGTCCGACGACGTCCGCAAGGGACCCTACGTCTGGCCGGCCGGTCCCTACGCGCATGTGGTCGCGGCGACGGGACGCCGTGAGGCGATGATGTGGGCGGTCGAGCGGCCCGACGGGGGACGCGGGTTCGGCTTCACCGGCGGACACACCCACGCCAACTGGGGCGACGCGAACCAGCGGAAGATCTTCCTCAACGCGCTGCTCTGGATCGCCAAGCTCGAGATCCCCGCCGGCGGCGTGGAATCGGCGGTGACCGCCGAGGACCTCCAGGCGAACCAGGATCCGAAGAAGTAGCCGCGGATCCGGGATCCGCCGCGGAAGGACGGCCGAAGGAAATCCCCAATGGCCCCCGGATCCGGAAACCGGACACCGCGGGGACGAGGTGCGGAATTCCGCGGGGAAGTCCACGCCAACGGCCTCGCAATCACCGTATTCCAGCGGATACCCGCTTGTCCCGAAATCGTCACGCCATACACTTCGCGGACGGATCCATGGAGAATTCCCCACGCAAGTCCTTGAAGATGGTGAGCTGTCCCGCCTGCCAGGCGAAACAGTTCATCCCGGGAGACCTTGCCCCGCTCGAGCGGGTGGCCTGCACGAAGTGCGGCAAGTGGGTCATGATGCCGATGATGCTCCGGCAGTACGAACTGCGCTCGGAGATCGCCTCCGGCGGCATGGGCACGGTGTACCGGGCCTGGGACACCGCGCTGCACCGGGAGGTGGCGGTGAAGCTGATGAAGAAGGAGTTCGCCGAGGACGAGGCCGCGGTGAACAGCTTCGCGGTGGAGGCCCGCGCCTGCGCGCAGGTCAACCACACGAACATCATCCACATCTACACCTTCGACTACCACGAGGGGTACCGCTTCCTGGCGATGGAGATCGCGGACGACGGGACCCTGGACTCGCGCATCGAGAAGGGCGGCACGGTGCCGGAACTCGACGTGTTGGACACCGGCATCAAGGTCGCCGGCGCGCTGCAGGCGGCCCTGAAGCGCGGGCTGCTCCACCTCGACATCAAGCCGGGCAACATCCTGTTCAGCGACGACGGCGAGCCCAAGGTCGTGGACTTCGGCCTCGCCAAGAAGGCCGACGCCGAGACCGACGCCTACGCACCGATCTTCGGGACGCCGTACTACATCGCGCCCGAGCGGGTCCGTCAGGAAGGCGACACCTTCCTTTGCGACATCTACAGCCTCGCGGGCACACTCTACCACGCGCTGACCGGGCACGTGCCGTTCGAGGCGCCCAGCGTCGAGGACGTGGTGGCCGCGCACCTGGCGATACCGCTGAAGCCGGCCAGCGACGTGAACGCGGCGGTGAGCCGGCCGACCTCGGACGCCTTGAGCAGGGCGATGGCGAAGGATCCGCGTGAGCGCTTCCAGAGCTACGACGAGTTCATCATGGCGCTGACGGCGGCCCGCAGCCAGGTGCTGATCCGGCAGTTGACCGGCCGCGAGCCCGATCCGGGCGTCGTGGCCACGCCGGGCGCCGCCCCGGCATCCCCGACCCGCAGCTGGTGGCGCCGCTGAGGGGATTGTCCCGATTCAGGGTGCCGTCTCCGGCGTGGGGACCATGGGAATCTCTCCCAGGTCCAGTTCACCAGTGTCAGCCCCGACCGTGGCCGTGGTCGGGGCCCTCGAAACGAGGAGCGGCGGGACGAAGGATCCATCCGGCTTCGGCGGTGCCGAGAGGTACGCCATGAACGAGTAGTCATCCGGTTCCACGCCCTCGATTGTGAACGAACCGTCGGGTTGAACCTCGGCTGGCAGGTGACGTTGGAGGCGGGTTAGGCGCTGGACTTCCGGCAGGCC
This sequence comes from Verrucomicrobiales bacterium, assembly GCA_027488845.1. Lineage (GTDB taxonomy): Bacteria > Verrucomicrobiota > Verrucomicrobiia > Limisphaerales > UBA9464 > SXXZ01. The sequence goes on from JAIYBC010000059.1 coordinate 29,840, forward strand.
CGCCCAGCGTTGAAGTTCCGCAGGATTGCCCTGCACCTCCGGAGGCGGGACCGCAGCGTGCGAATGCAGTCCCACCCTCCAACTGCTGCCGGCGGGCGCGGAAAAGCCGGCAGGAATCCCGAGGCGCCCGCTGACACGGATCCCGCCTCCGAGCGTCACCTCGGCCGACTCCCCGGCATCGACGGTCACTTCCTTGGCCTGGCTCGCGTAGGAGGAGGTTTGTCCCGGCCCGAGGATCTCGACCACCCGGTGCTCGACCCAGAGCAAGCCCGGCGGAACCCGCGAGAACTCGAAGCGGCCGTCCGGGTCCGTGCGGGTGGAGAAGTCGTAGGTAAGGGCTTGGGAATAGGGCTGGAGGGTGCCCAGCGCGATGACCTTGCCCGCGACCCTTCCGGCCTTGCCCAGAAAATGCCCGGTGATGCGTCCCCAAGGCTGGAGGCGAAGGACGGGGTCCTGTTCCAGCGCGGCAATGGATATCTCGGCAAATCCTGCCGCCCCGGCCGCGACAAGGCTTTGGACCGCGGGGTCCTTGGACAGCTTGAGCCGGCCTGCCGCATCGGCCTTCCGAAGTGGGGCGCCGCCCTGGGACGGATAGCTCGCAAGTCCGCCGGTACCCAATGAAAGCGATGCCCCTGGGAAGACCAGCCCCACGTCCGCGCCGGCGACGGGACGTCCGGAAGGATCGACCACGGTGACCTCCAGTTCCGTCGCCTTCTCCAAGGCCACGTCGAGGGTGACCACGCCCTCTTCATAGCCGACGGGCCGGCTGGTCACGGGCACGTATCCCTCCGCCTCGAACTTCACCATCAGCCGCCGATCGTTGGCGCCGGAAAGCACCTGCTCGCCAACTGTGTGTCGGTAGGCTCCGCCGCTGAATTCCGGCCAAAACCGGCCGATGCTGCTGAATTGCGCGTTGGTGGTCCCGGTGACCGGATTGAAGTTGGGCCATCCCAGACCAAGGCGGAACCGCGGGATTGGGCGGCCGGTGGCGGCGTCCGTCACCTGACCCTGGAGCACCAGCGCGGCAGTGAGCGTGACCAAGTGCTCCATGTCGTCGGCGGGGATCTGCACGCCGTTGGAGCGCATATAGCCGGGGGCCTCGATGTCGAATCCATGGACTCCGGCCGGCGCGCCTTCCCAGACGGTGCGGCCCTCGGCATCGGTCCGCCCCTCGAAGGACGCCTGGAGCAACAGCGGGGGCTCCGCGCCCACGAGGGTGACCGGGGGTATCGTGTTCAGCCAAACCCAGACCTTGGGCAGAGGCTCGCCGGCGGCGTTGACCACTCGGATCCGCAGTGGGGTGCCCTTGGCCAGCACCAGGCGCAGCGGCTCGTTCACCGCCTTCAGGTCGGCACGGACGGTCTTCGCGGCGAAGCCCTTGGCCTCGGCGGTGACCAGCGTCGGGCCGAACTGGGCACCCCGGATCTCGAATCGGCCGTCGTCCGCGGCTTTCCCCTCGCGGCTTCCGGTGAACCCTCGGGAACCCACAAGGACGGACGCCCCGGGCACCGGCGCATCGGCCTCGTCGACGACCACGCCCTGGACCAAGGCTGCCTGCTTGAGGCGGAAGACATGCTTCTCGGCCAACAGCTGGCGCTCCAGTTCGTCGTGGTTGAGATTGGGCTGACCTTCGTACCCGATGGATTCGGACGGCTGGAACTCCGGGTGCTGAGCACTGCCGTAGATTCGCTTCAGCATCGGGGCCGCGATCCGGTGGATCCGCCAGCGGCCCTCCGAGTCCGTGGGAACCTCGATCCAGTCGAATTCATGGCTCTCGGTCTCGCGGCCCACGGAAACGTTGTCCGAGTGATTCCAGCCCACCTTGGCGCCGGCGACCGGCCTGCCGTCGGGATCGACCACGGTCCCCCCGATCAACGCCGCGCGTTCCAGGCGGACGATCCGGTTGGACGGAATGGTGTCTCCGAGCTCCGGGTTCCAGACCAGCTTGGTGTCGGCGAAGCCCTCGGAGACGGAGATGAGCTGCAGGCGGGTCGTGCCGGGAACGACCCGCACCCGGGCCACGCCGGCCCGGGAGGCCGTGAAGCTCTGCGAGGTGAAGTGCTGGTCTTCGTGGCCGCGGTAGTTCACCTGGACGTTTGGAACCGGCTGGCCGGAATCCTGGGCCAAGAAGGTCAGCACCAACACCGGTCCGGTTGGAAGGGGATCGGCGGAATAGGCCGGACCGGCTGTTGCCGCGGCGCCGGTGACCTTGGCGTCGGCCTGGGAATTTCCCAATGTGCCGATGCCGACGGGGGCGCCGGCGGACCGGGTGTCGGACAACGATGCTGGGGTCGCAACGCCTGGATCTCCTCCGAACCGCCAACTGCCCCACATCAGGCCGCCGATGCCGAGCAGCAGAACACACAGAGCTGTCGCCAGCTTTGCGCCGAATCCACTCCCCGCCACCTCGCCGGCCCGGCTCGCGGCCAGGGCGACCGTGGCGATACGGCCCGCCAAACCCGCCGGGGCCGCGGCGACGGCGTGGGCGCCCAAGGCCAAGCCGATGGCCGTCGCCGTGGAGTTGATGCCCCGCTTCGACAGGGCGCCGTGGAGCCTGTCCAGGGCCCGTTCGACCCGCATCCGGGCGGTGTTCTCGGACAGGCCCAGGCGTTCGCCGATTTCGGCGAACGGGCGCTTCTCGAAGAATCGAAGCAGCACCGCCTCGCGGTCCGCCTCGTCCAGGTCGTGCATCGCCTCGTCGAGCACGGGCCGGAGGCGGTTCCAGTCGGGTTCCGGACCGTCGTTGGAGAGGAGCTGGGACATGGCGTGGGCGGCTTGTTCGCGGGCGGTTCGGCGGGCCTCGGACCGGCGGTGCTCTGCGGCGGCCATCCGCGTGCTGGTGTAGAGCCAGCCGGTCAGCGAAGGATGCCCGACGAGCCGGGAAGCCTTGCGGGCGAGGTCGGTGAAGACCGACTGGGTGATCTCCTCGGCCGCCGGGGCATCCAGTCCGACCTGCCGCAGCGCCGCAGAATGGACGAGGTCGACGTGCCGCCGGAGGATCTCGGTGAAGGCGCCTTCCGAACCATCGCGGACAAACTGCCGGAGAAGCTCTGGATCCGTCGTGTTCATCTTCCTACTCACTGCCGCCATCGGCGAAATCGCACACAATTCACGACGATCGCTCCCATGCGGCGTCAGTCTCGGCCCTGCCGTCCTGCGACCGCTCACCCGATTTGGGATCCGATCACCCCGTGGCAGTGGGTTCCCATCCAGCCGCCGGGGGGCAACGGGAGGACTCTTCGCGGAACCGGCGGATCCGCAACCCGGGTCTCCAGGACAGCCGTCCTCGCCCGGCGCTTGCGTGCCATTCCCCCGACGGCGCAGGGTGTGCACATTCCCATGAGCGAGGGTCACGAATGGACAGGGAGGAGGGCCTTCACCCTGATCGAACTGCTGGTGGTGGTCGCCATCATCGCGATCCTCGCCGGGATGCTGCTGCCGGCCTTGGGGCGGGCGAAGGAGAAGGCCACCTCCGTCCAGTGCCTCAACGGACTGCGTCAGATCTCCCTGGGACACTCGATGTACGCCGACGACCACCGCGGGCTCTTCCCGCAGAGGCGTGACTCGCAGCGCTGGCCGCATCAGCTCAAGCCCTACTACCAGAACCTGGCCCTCCTCAAATGCCCCGCGGACCGACGGCGGGTGACCATCAATCCGACGACGCGGAACCCGGAGCCCGACGGAGCCCTGCGCAGCTACATCATCAACGGCTGGAACGACTACTTCCTGCTCCGGGCCGGCCTCCGAGACATCAACCAGATGACCGGACGTTCGGTGCCGGAGTCCGCCCTGACCGAGCCCAGCCTGACCATCGTCCTTGGCGAGAAGCGGACGAACTCGAACCACTTCTACATGGACATGCTGGAGGGCACGGGCAACGACGTGGACCAGATCATGCGCGACCGCCACGGGACCAACGGAGAGCGTTCCAAGGGCGGCGGCGCGAACTACGCCTTCGCCGATGGCAGCGCCCGCTACATGCGATACCGCGGCGCGCTCTATCCCCTCAACCTCTGGGCCGTGACCGACACCTACCGGACCAACCGCGCCATGAGCAACTGACCCGGGAGTCCTACCTCTTTCTCTTACTCTCAATCCCCATCGCCTCTTCCCCCATCCAGCTCCAATAGGAGATCGGCCCGAGGATCAAGAGTACGATCAGGATTAAGATCAGGAGCAAGTTAGACCGGGAAGAGACCGAGAACACCGACTTCCGATGAACCGCTTCTTCAACCTCCTTTCCGCGTCGGTCGTGCTGGCCGCGCTGGCCCACGCCGACGTCCCCCTGGTGACCGTCCCGGACTGGCAGCCGTTCGCGGCACAGGTTCGGCGCGTGGTCGAGGCGTTGGACACCGTCGGCGCGCCGCTGCCTTCGTCCGAGAAGGCCGGATTGGAAGCGGCGTTGAGGGAACCGTCGCCCGGAGCCGCTTCGAGGAAGGTGCAGGAGATCCTCGACGCCCACGTGTTGCAGTTCGTGCACGTGACCCCGGAGATGCGGGTGAAGGCGCAGGCGGGCGACGCCAAGCCGAGGTTGGTCGAGGGCGGTTGGACGACCTTCCTGGTCAAGGTCCACAACGAGGCCGGGACCACCTCGACGCTGCGGGTGCGGAGTCCGCAGGCGGCACAACTGCACGGATCCCCGGAGCCGATGGTCGCGGACCGCTGGCTCGACCTGAACGTGGTCCAGGGCCAGCCCCTGACGCCGAACCTCGGCGGGCTCCCGGTCGAGTACCGGCTGCTCCAGCTCTACTCCCGCGATGCGGGACGCCGTGAGGCGAAGCTGGTCTTCGACGTGGGCCAAGGCACGCAGGACCTCGGGTTCCGCAGCGAGGTCGACACCCTGTTCACCTGCGAACCGGCCTTCCCGGTGGAACTCGGCCTGCGCGACGAGAACGGCAACCCGACGACCGCGGCGCTGCTGGTCACGGATCGCCACGGCCATGTTTTTCCGTCCCAGGCGAAACGGCTGGCGCCGGACTTCTTCTTCCACCCGCAGGTGTACCGCAACGACGGCGAGTCGCTGCGCCTCGCGGCCGGACGCTACACCGTCGAGTTCTCGCGCGGCCCCGAATCGCTGACCGAGCGCCGCGAGGTCGAGGTGAAGGCCGGGACGAACCGCTGGGACTTCGGGGTCCGACGTTGGATCGATCCTTCACTGCGCGGCTGGATCTCCGGTGACCACCACATCCACGCCGCCGGCTGCGCCCACTACGAGAAGCCGACCGAAGGCGTCCACGCGCCCGACATGATGCGCCACGTCCTGGGCGAGGACCTGAAGATCGGTGCGAACCTCACCTGGGGACCGTGCTTCGACTACCAGAAGCGGTTCTTCACCGGCGTCGACGACACGGTCAGCCGCTGGCCCTACCTGCTGCGGTACGACGTCGAGGTGAGCGGCTTCGGTTCCCACGAGTCGGGGCACCTCTGCCTGCTGCGGCTGCGGGAGCAGATGTATCCGGGCGGCACCTCGAAGCACCATTGGCCCAGGCTCGGCCTCGACACGTTGCGTTGGGCGAAGGCGCAGGGGGCCTTGGCGGGCCCCGCGCACAGCGGCTGGGGACTCGAGCTCGACACCCCGGAATTGCCGACCTACCGCATCCCGCCGTTCAACGGCATCGGCGCAAACGAGTACATCGTGGACGTCACCCACCAGGTCCCCGGCCCCGACGGCAAACCGGTGCCGGCGGTGGACTTCATGAGCACGGTGGACACGCCCTACGCCTGGGAGCTGAACATCTGGTACCACACGCTCAACGCCGGCTACCGGACGCGCATCAGCGGCGAGACCGACTTCCCCTGCATCTACGGCGAACGCGTCGGCCTCGGACGCAGCTACGTGAAGCTGCCGGCGAAGTGGAGCTACGAGGACTGGTGCGAGGGAATCCGGGCCGGACGCAACTACGTGGGCGACGGCCGGAGCCACCTGATGGACTTCCGCGCCGACGGCGTGGTGATGGGCGAGAACGGATCCGAGCTGAAGCTGGCCGGCGTCGGCCCGTTGACGTTCCGGGTCGACGCAGCGGCCCGGCTCGAGGAGACGCCGTCGGAGGACCTGCGGAACCGGCGCTTCAGCGACAAGCCCTACTGGCACATCGAACGGGCGCGCCTGACGGGGTCGCGCAACGTGGAGGTGGAGCTGCTGGAGAACGGCGTCGCCGTGGCCCGCTCGGTCCTCGCCGCCGATGGAACGGTGCGCCCGGTGGAGTTCCGGCACACGGTGCGACGGAGCGGCTGGTATGCGGTCCGCATCCTGCCGAGCTCCCACACCAACCCGATCTTCGTCGAGGTCGGCGGCAAGCCGGTGCGGGAACGACGTTCGATCCAATGGTGCCTGGATTCGGTGGAGCAGTGCTGGAGCCAGAAGCAGCGGATCTTCCGCGGCGAGGAGCGGGAGCGCGCGGTCGCGGCCTACGACCACGCCCGGGCCGAGTACCGTCGCCGACTCACGGAATCGGCCGAGTAGGCGGGCGGGCTCCCGACTGTGGTTCCCGAAACCGAACGCGCCGCCCTCAACGGCGCACCGGGGCGTTCGTCGCGCCGGTCGACGCGCCGGTTGGGGCGCGGGGCGTGGGGCCGAGCCGGCGGGGTGCGTTGGTGGACGGCAGGGAGTTCGTCCTGCCGCCAGGCCCGGTCGGCGGACGCAGCTTCAGGTCGAGCGGCGCGACCGAGTCTTCGCTGGGCGTCACCGCCACGTCGCGGCCGATCCAATACGGCAGAAGAAGGTCGACACCGGGGTGCATCACCGGTTCGTCCTTCCCTCCCTGCAACAGGGTGCCGGACTCGGCCCATTGGAACGGGAACACCGGCCGCTTCCCGAGCGGTTGGGCATAGCGGGCGTGGTTGCGGCCATCCGCCTCGATCCGCTCCACCGCCGTGTCCCCGCTCAGGTCCCGCGCGGCCGACCACCTCGGCGGATCGGGATACTCGTAGAGGACACCCTGGATGACCGAACGTGCGGTGGAATCCACGGGAATGCGCTCGAAGGCGCTGAGGAAGGCCACGGCCGGCCAGGGGTTCAGGCCCGAACTGCTCCGCTGCCACATCTTGGTGATCCGGTCCTGGATGGCGATGCGGCGGGCCTGGTTGGTCTCGTTGCGGTTCAGGGCGAGGATGTTCACCAGGCGCGAGAAGGCCGGCCGGATGTCGCCATAGCGGGGGAAGCCGGTCTCGGGTACTTCCGCATCCTCCCGGAGCCGGATGAGTTCGGCGATCTGGTGGTCGTATTTCTCGGCGTAGGCCTTGGGATGGACCGTCGCCGCGGTCCGCAGCCAGGCCGTCACCAGCATCGGGTCGGCGAAGGTCACGTTTCCCTTCCCGTCGTCGAGGCGCCACCCATCCGTCTCCATGCGACCCACGACCTCGACGACCAGGTTGCTGATCTGCCCCCGCATCTTGGCGTCGCGGAGGTAGAACCAGGCGGTGGCGAGTCCCAGGTTCACCGCCGCGTAGTCGTCGCGGTTCGGTCCGCCCAGCCAGACCAGGTTCGCCTGGTCCCCTTCGCCCCGGAAGGCGAGGCGGCCGTAGCCCGGACGCTTCGGATCCTCTCCTCCGAACCGGCCGTAGACCGGCTTGTAGAGGTCGTCCGCAGCCCGCCCCGCAAACCGGGGAAGGACACCGGGACGTCCGGTGGAACGGGCTGCCCGCGTGAGCCCCTCCAGCACGAGGCGGAGGTCGCCGAGGCTCCGGGATTCGTGGAGGACGGCCCAGCGGTAGGAACAGGCCGTGAGATAAAGTCCGGTCCAGGCGGCGCTGTTCTCCAACGCCTCATAGGAGACGGGTTCCGGGGAATTGGTGGAAGCAAAGCGCAGGCTCACCACCATCCCGCCAGGCAGGTGCCTCTCGCGGAGACGTTCGTCGTAGGCTTCCGCCTTCTTCCGCAACTCCAGGAGCTGGTTCGTGGTCAGGTCTGTCCAACGTCCGGAAAAACGCTCGCGGGCGATCCCGGTGAGCACCCGCTCCTGGGACGGCGTGAGCTGGCCCGCCCACGCCGTGGCCGAGAGCCCGAGCAGGATCCAGAGGAGTCGGTGAAGCATCGGTCGCAGGATCGGAACGCGCCCGGCACTGGGCAAGGGTTTTGCCGGTCCGGGACGCCCCGGGCTCATCGTGACGCCGCCCCTTCCGATCGGACCCAGACGGCATGGCGGGTCGGCTTGCCCTCGGCGTTGAACTGGGTCTCGAAATCCGTCTTCACCTCCAGCAGGTCCGCGGGCTCCACGCCCCGGACGAATCCCGCGGCCGCATCCAGCACCGTGGTCATCTGCTCGAAGTAGTCCGCGTCGTCGGTCCGGCAGAACAGGCTGCCGCCGGGGGCCAACGCCCGGGCCGCGAGCACGGCGAAGGCGCCGTTGACCAGGCGCCGGCGCAGATGCCGCTTCTTGGGCCACGGATCCGGGAAGTAGACGTGGATCGCCGACAGCGAGCCGGGCGGGATCATCCATTCCAGCAGGTAGGTCGCCTCCAGACGCAGGCCGCGGATGTTCCGCAGGCCGAGCCGCGGGGCCTTGCGCTCGATCTTCCGGAGCCGCCCCAGGAGCCGCTCCACCGCCAGGAAGTTCACCCCGGGCCGACGTCCCGCGTACTGCAGCAGGAACGATCCGTCGCCGGATCCCAGCTCCAGTTCCACCGGACGGTCGTTGCCGAAGAGGGACGGGAAATCGAACCGGCGGAGGATGTCCGGACGGATCAGCAGGGACTCGGATGGGACGACGGAGGCCATGAACGACGGGAACAGTAGGTCCGAGGCGGACGGAAGGGAACCCGCGAGACGGCCGCGGGGCGGCGGCGCGGCGGGAGGAACCGGCGCGCCTCCGGTTGCCAAGGGCCCCGGCGCACGGGATGTTCCCCGCGCCATGCTGCGAACCGTCCTCCGGATCCTGGCCTTGATCCCGTTCCTCGCCTGCCTGCCGCACGCGGCCGCGGCGACGCCGTCGGAGTGGCCGATGTTCCGCGGCGATCCCGCGTTGACCGGCCGCACCGAGGCCAAGGTGCCGTCCACGCCGAACCTCGCCTGGAAGTTCCAGACCGGCGGACCCGTCGCCTCCTCCGCGGCGATCCTCGGCGACCGCGTGTTCATCGGTTCCGCCGACTCCAATGTCGTCTGCCTGTCCCTCGTCGACGGCCGGAAGCTGTGGTCGTTCCGCGCCTCGGGCCCGATCGAGGCCTCGCCGCTGGTCCTCGACGGACGCGTGTTCATCGGGGACGTGAACACCAACTTCTACTGCCTCGACGCCACGACGGGATCCCCGGTCTGGAGCCGGGGCTTCGACGACAAGATCAAGAGCAGCGCCACCTGGATCGCGGCCCCGGACGGCAAGTCGCGCAACGTGCTGGTCGGTGGCTACGACTTCCGGCTCTACAGCTTCGACGCGGCCACCGGGCGTTCGAACTGGGTCTACGAGACCGGCAACTACATCAACGGCTCCGCGGCGGTGTCGGGCGGCCTGACCGCGTTCGGCGGCTGCGACGCCCTGATCCACGTGGTCGACGTGGTCAACGGCAAGAAGCTCCGCGAGGTCGAGGCCGGCGCCTACATCGCCGCTTCGGGCGCCATGTCCGGCGGACGCCTCTACGTCGGCCACTATGAGAACGAGCTGCTCTGCGTCGACGTGGAGAAGGGCGCGGTCGTGTGGCGCTACCGCGACCGGGCGTTCCCGTTCATGTCCTCGCCGGCGCTGACCGCGGACCGGGTTCTGGTCGGCAGCCGCGACAAACGGCTGCACTGCGTGAACCGCGAGGACGGCAAGGCGGTTTGGACCTTCCAGACCCGCGGCAAGGTCGAGAGCTCGCCGGTGGTCGCCGGCGAACACGTCGTGGTGGGCAGCGACGACGGACGCCTCTACGTGGTGTCGCTGAAGGACGGCAAGGAACTGTGGAACCACGAGATCGGCCAGCCGATCCAGAGTTCCCCCGCCGTGGTGGACGGACACATCGTCGTGGGTTGCGACGACGGCTTCGTGTACTGCTTCGCGGCGAAGCGGTGAGGAGCCCTTCCACCGAGACACGGAGGCCAAGGCGTGCCGGCCGGGGATCCCCTCGGCTACGGCCCCGACCTCCTCGACCTCCGTGCCTTCGTGGCCATCCGGCCTTACGGCTCCCGGCGGCGCAGGCGGAAGAAGCGCTGGGCCGCGTCGGCGGGCACTTCGAGCGACAGCACGTTGGTCCCCACGGGCTGCCACGCCCGGAAGTCGTCCGAGGATTCCAAGAAGTCCGGGGATTCCTGGAATCCCATCCCGGCTTCCAGCCGCAAGGATCCCGGCGCGGAACCGCGGGCCAGCCACAGGCGGGGTTCCGGGACCTGCGCCCGTAGTTGGACCAGCCGATAGGTGGTTGGGCTGCCGGCGAGGAGGTCGCCGCGCCGATTGACGCCGGCAACCCGCAGGTAGCCGCCGAAGAGCCGCGAATCGCCGGAGAGGCCCCGGAGCGGATCGACCACCTCGCCGGCGACCCACAGGGCCGGAGCGCCCCCGAGCTGGCCGCCGATGACGCCGTCCGCGCTGATCGCGAACGCGCCACCACCCGCTTCGCCACCGGAGAGCGTCTCCTGCACGCCATTCCGCCAGACCATCGGCTTTTCATCGGCCTCGCCCACGATCACCCCGGAAGGATCCACCGCATGGGCGGCGCCGCCGACCGCCTCGGTGGTCAGCCATTCGAGAACCCCTTGGCGCCAGGCCACCGCCTGGGGCCGTCCCAAACGGTCGACCACGGAACCCACGACCAGTCCCGCGTCGTTGACGCCTCGGGCGCTTCCCTCGAGTCCTTCACCGATCGGCAGCAGCGTCATCGTTCCATTGGCCCACAGGAAGGGGCGGGCAACTCCCTCGGGAAGGAGCACGGTGCCGACCACCTGTTCCGACGCGTTGATGGCCAGCGCGGCACCCTGGATGTTGGTCAGCTGGACCGGACCGGAGTCGCGGAACAGGGTTGGGATCCCACGCAGGCTGCCGACGGCGGTTCCAGAAGCGTTCAACGCAAACGCTTCACCCGGCCCGTCGTTCTCCGCGACCAGGGCGATCACCCGGCCCTGCTCGATCCGGATGGGAATCCGCCCGACAGAATCCTGCCGGCGGAAACCGGCGACGACGCCCGCCTCGTTGAGGGCGCGGAGCATGATGTCCGGCCCGAAGTTCGAGGTCCAACGCGAGGGCGACTCGACGCGGAAGGTCACGTTGGTCTCGGCGGACTGGCCGACGCGGTCCTGGACCCGGAGCCGGAAGGTGTGGGTCCCGGCCTGGAGGAATTCCATCGGCCCGGTGGTGGCGGAACCCAAGCCGGGTCCCGAACGCACGGGACGCCCGTCGGAATCCGTCCAGCGCCAAGAGCCCAGGATGCCGCCGGTGTCGGAAACCGAGGCGACCACCGTGACGGTGACCGGGGCGACGAGGACGCCGCCGCGGGCCGACACCGTGATGGCGCCGATGACGGGAGGCGTGTCCCCGACGGGCACCGGCACCCGGACGTTCACCGGAGCCGAGTCGGCCGGCAGGAAACCGTCCACCCAGACCCGGACCATGAGGTCGTGGTCGCCGACGAGCGGGGCGGGCCAGCGGATCACACGGGCGCCGGCGGCGGTGTTGGTCGCCACCGGAACGCCATCCACATGGAGGACCGCGCGGACCGCGGTGCGGTTGGTGTTGTCGATGAAGTAGAAGACGTCGGTGGCGCGCAGGGCCACGATGGAAGAGCCGGCGGACGGGAAGTCGATGGCGACGGCGAAGTCGGCCGGCGGCGGCGGGAAGTACTCGAGAGCACCGATGTCGCCACGGCCGCCGGCATCCAATCGGCCGGCGAGGTCACGCAGCTCAGAAGGAAGGACAGCGGCGACCGCCGAGTCCCGCGCAGGGGAGCCCGCGGTCAGGCGGAAGTCTCCAACGGCCGCGTTCACGAAGAGCGGATCGGCTCGGAGCCAACCGTTCGTCGGGGATCCCGCGAAGGCGGTGGCGTTCCAGAACAGATTGCCGGAGGCCTCGGTCGCTACCGGAATCGTTCCCAGCGCCGAAGTGTTGCCGGTTCCCACGAAGAGGCTGTTGGCGATGACCGAGGTGGGAACGGATGGGAGCCGCAGCACACCGCCGCCGATCGGGACCGGGTTGGCGTGGAAGGTCACATGCCGCAGGTCCAAGCCTCCGGAGCCCTCCTGAGAGGCGATCGCCGCCATCGCGGAACCCGCGGTGATTCCCGTGGAGGTGTTGGTGGCGAAGGCGGCGTTCTCGATCCGAAGACGGCCTTTGCCGGAATGGAAGATCGCACCGCCGGCAATGGTGCCGGCTCCGGCGATGTTGGTCGCGGTGTTGCGGAGGAAGAACGTCTCTCCGACCCGTCCGCCACCCAGGACGCTGAGGCCACCCGCGGGACGTCCCCGTCCGTCCACGACCCGGAATCCGGAGAACTCGGTCGCAACGCCCTCGCCGCGGAGGAGGATCAACGGACCGCCATCCAGCCCGGTGGGCGGAGGGGCGATGGTGGTCGGCTGGAGGCCCCAGTCCCGCTCCTCGCGGCGTGTCTCGGCGCCGGTGAAGCCGCCGTAGAGCCGGACGCCCTCGCCGGAACGGACGAACCCGGCATGGGAGCCACCCTGGACCCAGACCTCGCCGCCGCCCAGGCCGAGGGAATCGACGGCGGCCTGGATCGTGCGCTTGGCGGTGGACCAACCGAGGCCGTCCGCCGCGTCGTCGCCGTCCACGCGGACACGCACCACCGGGACGGCCGGCGTCGGGCCGACGGGATCGAACTCGAAGGCCCCGATGTCGACGCGTTCCCCGATGAGGCGTGGGCGGCCTTCGAGGTCCGTGCGGCCCGCTTCCGCCGAAGTGTCGGGGGCACCGGCGTCCCGGAGCGGCGAGTTCGCGGCCAGCCTGGGGAAGGCGCCCGGACCCGCGAAGCCGGGATCCGCCACGACGTTCGAGAGGCCGGCCGGGAACGTGTCGTCGCGGTTGGCGAACGCGACGTTGTGGGAGACCTCCAGCGGGGTGTTCTGCAGGATCTCCTTGGCCACCGTGCCATGGTTGAAGGCGAAGAGGTTGTTCCGGGCGACCAGCGGACGGGATGGGGTTCCGAAAACGCCACGGTAGACCAGGACCGAGGCGCGCGGCAGGGATCCGGCGATGGGAGAGCCGTTACCGAGGGACTGGTTGTCCAGGAAGGTGTTGTTCTCGACATAGGTGGTCTCCGAGGACGGGTGCAGGGCGACGGCCGAACCGGAGAAGGTGCTCGCGGCGACCCGGTTGGTGTTCGCGACGAAGAGGTTGTCGCGGACCGTTGCGGAGGCCGCCACCAGGAGGAGCGCCCCACCGCTTCCCTGGCGCGCATCCAGGCTGCCGCCGCCGGTGGGCACCGTCACGGCGACCGAGTTCCGCTCGAAACGGTTGCCGACGATCCAGGCGTTTCCGCCCTCGACGTAGACCGCTCCGCCGCCCGAGATCGCGCCGACGCCCGCGAAGCGCGGGGCCGGACCCTCGACCCGGTTCTCCTCGAAGCGATTGCCCACGATCCGAAGCGAAGCCGCCCTCAGCGCCCCTCCCGCCGAGGTCGAAAAGCCGCGACGGAAGGTGAGTCCGGAGACGGTCTGCAAGGCTGTCCGGGAGCCGGCCGAAAGGGTCGGCACGGAATGGAACAGGATGGTGTCCGCCCCACCGCCATCGAGGACGGACCGGTTCCGATCGGGGTTCGGCTCGTCGGATCCGGAGGCGAATCCGCCGGCCAGGTCGACGCCATAGCCGAGGACCAGGGAGCGCTCGGGATAGAGCCCCGATTCCACCTCGACCCGACCGCCTTCCCGGGCCGCTGCGCGCAGCGCCGCGTCGACCGTGCGGAAGGGGCGTGAGGGATCGTTCCCGTCGTTGAAGTCGTCGCCGGTCGTGGAGACGCGGAAACGGCGCCGCGGCATCGCCGTGGCCAGGGCCGGTCCATGCTCGAAGGCGCCCGGATCGGGCGCGGCTCCCTGGACGCGGGGCTGGCCAAGGAAGTCGGTGTCGCCGGCGTCGGCATCCGTTTCGGAGGAGTCGACCGCCCCGGGGACGTCCCGGAACCAGGCCCGACCGAAGGTGGGTTCGCCGACGAACGCCGAGGCCGGGACGACGCGGTTGCCCTGGAAACCTGTCACCGGCTGCGGCGACTCTGCGGCGGTGGAAACCTCACGGGTCCATACGTTGTCGGACAACTGGCCCCGGGAACCGACCATCGGATCCGCGTCGGCGAGGGCGAAGACGTTGTGTGCCACGCGGCCCCCGAGTCCGCGGAGCCGGATCGGTGGACCGTACCGAACCACCACGGTGTTGTGGAGGAACGCCGGGGACGCGTCGGTGTCGGCGTACAGCGCCGATCCGCCGGAGAGGTCCGCGGTCGCCGGAAGGTTCGGCGACGACGACGATGCGTCGGTGAAGAGGTTGTTCCGGATCAGCGGCGCCGAGGTCCCCAAGGCCGAGATCCCCGCGCCATGGCTGGCGGAGTTGCCGGCGAACCAGTTCCGCTCGATCCGCGGCGAGCTGTTTTCGAGGAGGACCAGGCCGTACTCGTTCTCGGCGGCCGGGGGATGGACGAAGTTGCCGAAGAGCCGGCAGTCCTGGATCCGGCCGCCGCCGCGACGGAGACGGATCAAAGCCGCCTCGCCCGCCGTGGCGACGTTGGCGCGGAGACCGTCGACGACCACGTCGGAGTCGACGAACTCGAACACCCCGACAGGCTCCGACGGAAATGCGCCGATCCCGTTGCCAGGAAGGAGGAGTTCGACATCCACCAATCGGGGCACGGCGTTGGTTGCGGCCAGGACCGTCCCGCGGTTGCGGGTTCCGCGGAACCGGAAGCCGTCGAGCGTCGCCACCGAGGTGCCGGGAAGGAAGACGACCGTCGGGGATTGCGTCGGCGCAAAGGCCAGTTCGGTGGCGTTGAGCCGGGCATTCCGTTGAGTGGCGGCGGTCTCGTCGCCACGGAAACCGCCGAGAACGGTCACGCCGGCCGGGATTCGGATCGGGCCGGCGTGGCGCCCCCGTGCAACCCATACTTCGTCGCCGGCGACCGCCGAGGAGAGCACCTCGGCGAGCGGGGCGGCAGCCGTGGCCCAGGAGCCTTCCGTTGCGATGGAACCCGGCGCCACCACCCGATGGGTCGCGGCGCGGGAACCCACGATGGAAACCAGGATCGACGCGGCGAGAAGCGCGGATCGTGTCATGGATGATCCCAACCAACCGGGAATTGCGGCCCGGCCTGGCAACCGATGTCGTCCACGACATTCCGGGCTACCCGGCAGGGAGGGTTCCCGAGGGGGAACCGGGCGTTCCACATCGGATGCGGAAACGGCGGATGGCGCTTCTTGGCAGCCGAACACAGGACGGTTCGGCATCAGGACACGAATCGGGAGATTCATGGTTTTCGGGGGGAATGCGAAAACTTTGTTTCATATTGTAAATCATGTCAAGTTGCAGCGTGTAAACAATAGCGGGCGATGATGGGTTGGACGGCCTTCGGGCTTGCGGAGGCGGGTGCTGGGCGGGTTCCGTGGGGCCATGTCATCCACCGCGGAGTCCAAGCCGATCCGGGCCGTGCTTTCGCCGGCGGAGGAGCGCTTCGAGGAACTGCGGAAGCGGGCCGGCCTCATCGCCGCGCCGGTGGCCCTGGCGACGTTGTGGTTCGCTCCGCTTCCCGGGTTGGCGGAGTCGCCCCGACACCTCTTCGCGATCGTCTGCTTCGCGCTGTTGCTCTGGATGACCGAGGCCATCCCGCTGGCGCCCACCGCCCTTCTGGCGCCGTCGCTCTGCGTCGTGGCCGGATTGGGCAGCGCCCGCGAAGTGTTCAAGCCATTCGCCGATCCGGTGATCTTCCTCTTCATCGGCAGCTTCATGATCGGCGAGGCGATGTTGAAACACGGCCTCAACCGCCGGTTCGCTTTCGGGATCCTGACCCTGCCCTGGGTGGGAACGAACCCGCTCCGCCTCTACGCCGCGTTCGCCGGCATCACCGCCCTCATCTCCATGTGGGTGTCCAACGCCGCCACCACCGCGATGATGCTGCCGATCGGGCTTTCGATCATCGCCGAGGTCGGTGCACGACAGGGACTGAAGGACTTCCGGTCGTCCCCGTTCGCCGGGGGCCTGATGCTGATCACCGCCTTCGCCGCCAGTGTCGGCGGCCTTGGGACGCCGATCGGCACACCGCCCAACCTGATCGGGATCGGAGCCATCGAACGGCTGCTCGGGGTGAAGGTGACCTTCTTCCAGTGGATGCGCGTGGGGCTTCCCGTGGCGGTCGTGCTTTGCGGATTCCTGGTCTGGCGTTTCGCGCGGACCTGCCCGCCGCCCAAGGGCTCGCTGGACGGCAATCAGGACTGGCTGCTCGAGGAAGGCCGGAAGCTCGGTCCCTGGACCCGCGGTCAGCGGAACGTGGTGGCGGTCTTCGCCGCCGCGGTGTGCGCCTGGATCCTGCCGGGCTTCGTCGCGGCCTTCAGCGCCGACGGCGCCGACGCCCCCGCCTATGTCTGGCTCAACGGCCACCTCCCCGAGAGCATCGTCGGGCTGCTCGCCGCCTCGCTGCTCTTCCTCCTGCCGACCGGCGTCCGCGAGCACCGCGCCACGTTGGATTGGAAGGACGCCGCCGGCATCGACTGGGGAACGATCCTGCTCTTCGCCGGAGGCATGGCGCTGGGGGAGCTGATGTTCTCCACCGGCCTCGCCCGCTGGATCGGCGGCGGACTCGCCGGGATCTTCCAGGCCAAGTCGGTGTTCGGCCTCTGCGTCCTGTTCACCGTGGTCGGCGTCCTGGTCAGCGAGATGACCACCAACACCGCCTCCGCCACCATGATCGTCCCCATCGCCATCGCCGTGGCCCAGTCCGCCGGTGTGGATCCCGTGAAGCCCGCCCTGGCCACCTGCATCGCCTGCTCCATGGGCTTCATGCTTCCGGTCTCCACCGGACCCAACGCCATGGCCTACGGCACCGGCTGCGTCCCCCTGCGATCCATGATGCGCCACGGAATCTGGCTGGACCTCGTGGGCTGCGTGGTGATCGTCGCTTCGGTCATGCTGCTCGGTTGACCCACCACCGCCCTCCCATGAAGCGCCTTTCCGGACTCGCCGCCCTGCTCCTCCTCGTCGCCGGCTGCACCACGTTCCAGCCGGACGAGGACTTCGACGTCGCCCTCGTGACCGTCACCTCGGGCGACGTCCAACCCTGGGAAACCACCCTGGTCTTCACGGTGCGCCTGCAGAACGCGCGCCCGCAACCGGTCCGCCTCGTCGGGGCTTCGCACAAGATCTACCTCGATGGCACCAAGGTGGGCACCGGCCTGAGCCGCGAGGCGGTCACCCTCCCGGCACTCTCCGACCTGGCCCAACCGGTGACCGTGCGGATCAGCAACTTCAACCTCGCCCGGAAGCTCCACGCGGCCTCCCAGACGGGGCGCCTGTCCTACGAGGTCCGCAGCACCCTCTACCAGGCGAGCGGAGGCGGCATCCGGGCCTCGAAGTCCGGCACGATCGACTTCAGCAGCCTGTCGGTCCCGCCGAACGGTTCCACCAACGGCCTGCCCGGACGCTGAGGCGGTCCCTTCGGAGCCCACGTCGGAAAAGGAAAAGGCCCGGGCCGAAGCCCGGGCCGTGTCGCAGGAATCGCTGTGCGGCGGCCGGAACCCTTACGGGGTCGGAACCGTGGCGATCGTCTGCAGGATGCGGCTGGCGATCTTGTACGGGTCGCCCTGGGAGTTCGGACGACGGTCCTCGAGGTAGCCCTTGTAGCCGTTGTTGACGAAGCTGTGGGGCACGCGGATCGAGGCGCCGCGGTTGGCGACACCGTAGTTGAACTTGTCGATCGACTGGGTCTCGTGGAGACCGGTCAGACGCAGGTGGTTGTCCGGTCCGTACACGGCGATGTGCTCGTTCTTGTACTTGTCGAAGGCCGCCATGAGCGCCTCGAAGTACTCCTTGCCGCCCTTCTCGCGCATGTAGGAGGTGGAGAAGTTGGAGTGCATGCCGGAGCCGTTCCAATCCACGTCCTTGCCGAGCGGCTTGCAGTGGAAGTTCACGTCCACGCCGTACTTCTCGCACAGGCGCATGAGCAGGTAGCGGGCGACCCAGACCTGGTCGGCGGCGCTGCGGGAGCCCTTGCCGAAGATCTGGAACTCCCACTGGCCCTTCGCCACTTCGGCGTTGATGCCCTCGTGGTTGATGCCGGCGTCGAGGCACAGGTCGAGGTGCTCCTCGACGATCTCGCGGGCGATGTCACCGACGGCCTTGTAGCCGACGCCGGTGTAGTACTCACCCTGCGGATACGGATAGCCGCCGCCCTGGGGGAAGCCGAGGGGAACGCCGTCCTTGTACAGGAAGTACTCCTGCTCGAAGCCGAACCAGGCGCCGGGATCGTCGAGGATCGTCGCGCGGCTGTTGCTGGGGTGCGGGGTGACGCCGTCCGGCATCATGACTTCGCACATCACCAGCACGCCGTTCTTGCGGGTGGTGTCCGGATACACGGCCACCGGCTTCAGCATGCAGTCCGAGGTGCGTCCCTCAGCCTGACGGGTGGAGCTGCCGTCGAAACCCCACATCGGCAGCTGTTCGAGCTTCGGGAAGGCTTCGAAATCCTTGATCTGCGTCTTGCTGCGGAGGTTTGCAGTCGGCTCGTAACCGTCGAGCCAGATGTATTCGAGTTTGTATTTGGCCATGTTGTGAGTGGTGTGTTTCTGCCCGGTGGGGTCCAGATGCAGGGATTTCATGAAGCACGGCAGATGCCATGACCCCGAAACCGTCCTGCGGTCGCCAACCCCTCCGGGAACCGCGCAAGTCTTGGTCACGCCACCGCGACCGCCAGCACTTTTTTGGGCTACCGCACCCCTTCGCCCCTGTCGGCAATTGACCGGGCTGCCCGGAATTGTGCAGGCGTGCATTCCTCGGCCAAGGCCCCATCCTCCTGACATGCTGAAGGTCAAGGACACCCTCAGGTCCACGGTCAACCTCACCTTCGACGGAAGGGTCATCAAGGTCTACCACGGGGCCAACGCCCAGGACCGCTTCGACCAGGAGGTCCGCGTGCTCCGGCATCTCGAGGACCGCGGATGCCACTTCGTTCCCCGCCTGCTCGAGGCCGATCCCACGCGCCTGCGCATCGTCACCACGAACTGCGGCCAACGCGTGGAGCATCTCGACGCCCATAGGTGCGCCGAGATCTTCCAGGAACTGGAGAAGTACGGCGTCCGCCACGACGACGCCGACGTCCGCAACGTGACCTACCGCAATTCCGACGGCCGCTTCTGCGTCATCGACTTCGAGTTCTCCACCCTGCTCGGACAGCCGGCTCCTGCGACCGCGGAGGTGAAGCCATGAAGACCGAAGGCTCACGTCTCCGGTGGTCCGCCCGCACCGACCGCGGACGGTTCCGTCCCAACAACGAGGACTCGTTCCTGGCCCTCGAGTTCAACGCCAAGGAGGTCTTCCGCCTCGGCCGATTCGGCGAGCAACCCCACCAGGCCACCGATTTCGCGTTCGCCGTCAGCGACGGGATGGGCGGCGCGAAGGCGGGCGAGTTCGCCAGCCGGATCGCGGTGGAGAAGATCACCACGCTGCTGCCGCGGGCCTTCCACCAGTCGGCGTCGGGGATCCAGGTCGGGTTCCAGGACGTGCTCACCGAGGTGTTCCACCAGACCCACCAGGCCCTCGCCTATCTCGGCGCGAGCTACGACGAATGCCGTGGCATGGAAACCACGCTCAGCCTCTGCTGGTTCACCCCCGGCTGGATGTACTTCGGCCACGTCGGGGACAGCCGCATCTACTACTGGTCCGCCCGGGAACGGACCCTGAAGCAGCTCACCCAGGACGACACCCACGTGGGATGGCTGCTCCGCAACGGTCGGATCACCGAATGGGAGGCCCGGTCCCATCCCGGAAAACACGTCCTCCAGAAGGCGCTCGGCGGCGGCAACGTGTACGTCGACCCGCAGGTCGGCGCGGTCGGGTACGAACCGGGGGACCGCTTCCTCCTCTGCACCGACGGGCTGACCGAAGGCCTCTACGGGGCCAGCCTGGAGGACGAGTTGGTCCGCCCCGTGGACACGGCCGCGGCGGATCGCATGGTGGAGGCGTCGCTCGTGAGGAGCGGACGGGACAACACCACGGCGATGATCGTCGAGGTCCTCTGAACCGGGACGAAGCTTCGAGGGCCCACGAAACTCGGACGGTGCGGTCTCGGCTCGATGGGCCCGAGGCGGACGCGCTCCCCGACGTCCACCAAACGAAGAGGCCGCCCGGAAGATCCAGGCGGCCCCTGTGAATCGAAATACGGTGGCGGAGATCAGCCGTGGTAGGCTTCCTCGCCGTGCTCGGCGAGGTCCAGACCGTTGACTTCGACCTCCTCGGTCGGACGCAGGCCGACGACGAGCTTGACGATGAAGGCGATGACCGCGGTGGCCACGACGCTCCAGACTATGGTCAGGACGACGGCCTTGATCTGGTTGCCAAGGAGTCCTTCCTTCAGGCCACCGACCACGGAGTTGGCCTTCTCATCGGCGAAGATGCCGGTGACGATCGCGCCTAGGGTGCCGCCGACGCCATGGACACCGAAAGTATCCAAGGCGTCGTCATAGCCGATGATCTTCTTGAGGAAGGAACAGGCGAGGTAGGGCACCACGCCGGCGAGCAGACCGATGATGACGGCGGACGTCGGGGTGACGAAACCGCAGGCAGGCGTGACCACGACAAGGCCCGCGACGATGCCGGAGCAGAATCCGAGCACCGAAGGCTTGCCCCGGGTGATCCATTCGATGACCGGCCAGACGAAACCGGCCGTGGCCGCAGCGAGCGTGGTGGTGGTGAAGGCGTTGGAGGCGATGGCGTCGGCACCGAGCGCAGAGCCGGCATTGAAGCCGTACCATCCGACCCAAAGCATCCCGGTTCCAACCATGCACAGGGTCATGGAGTGCGGGGTCATCGGCTCCTTACCAAGTCCCTTGCGCTTGCCGAGGATGATGCAGAGGACGAGGGCGGACCAACCGGAGGTCATGTGGACGACCGTGCCACCGGCGAAATCGAGAGCCTTGATCGCCGCATCCTTGTTGAGCGGACCGCACATGAGTCCGGTGGTCGACCAGACCATGTGGGCGAACGGGAAATACACCACGAACATCCAGATCGAGACGAAGAGGAGGACCGAAATGAACTTCATGCGCTCGGCGATGGCGCCAATGATGAGTGCGGGAGTGATGATGGCGAAGGTCAGCTGGAACATCGCCCACATGGAATCGCTGATCCAGTAGTAGCCGGCGCCGGTGTTGCCGGGTTCGACCCCCTTGAGAAAGGCATAGGCTGTGTCGCCGATGATGGCATTGCCCGTTCCGAAGGAGAGCGAGTACCCGATGGCCCACCAAAGGATGGTGACCAACCCGGCGATGCCCATGCACTGGGCAAGGACCGAGAGGACGTTCTTCTTGCGGACCAGGCCGCCGTAGAAGAGCGCCAAACCGGGAAGGGTCATGAAGAGCACCAGGGCGGTGGAGGTCATCTGCCACGCGTTGTGGCCAGGACCAGGCCCAGGGATCTTGGTGGTGACGTTGGTGTTGCCGGCCGTGGCCCGTGCGGCGTTGTTCACGTAGGCCTCGAGGTCGGCGATGCGTTCCTCCAGGCTGGGATCCGCGGCTCGCAGATCCAAAGCGGCGGTCGACATCCAGAGGCAGGAGAGAAGGAGCAGGATTCTTTTCATTTTCGTGATCCGGGATTCATCGGTGGCGTTCGCGGAAATCAGACGGCGGCGTCGCCCTTTTCCTCGGTGCGGATGCGGATGGCTTCGGCGACCTCCGAGACGAAGATCTTGCCGTCGCCGATCTTGCCGGTCTTGGCGGCCTTGATGATCGCCCCC
>JAIYBC010000020.1 GCA_027488845.1 Verrucomicrobiales bacterium
TCCAGACGCATGGGAACCATCCGGGAACCCTGCGCAGACCGACCCGCGGAGCCCCCTCCCAGGCTTCAGCAATGCGCCCAAACGCCCACCACACTTCAACGAAGCCGGGACACCGATGGGTTGAAGGGTTGAAGGGTTGAAGGGTTAAAGGGACTGAAGGACGCAGTGACTCAACGATTCAACGATTCAACGATTCAACGATTCAACGATTCAACGATTCAACGATTCGCCCCTTCGACCCTTCGACCCTTCGACCCTTCGACCCTTCGACCCTTCGACCCTTCAACCCTTCAACCCTTCAACCCTTCAACCCGTTCCGATGCCCGGACGGTTGACTTGCCACGACCGAGTCCCTCGGATCTTCCCCATGGACCGGACTCCTGACCCAGGGCCCAACGCCGAACCCATCGTTTCCGCCTCCCCGGTCCCGGCCACGGAGCGTCTCAGCGCCTTGGACACCCTCCGCGGCTTCGCGCTGTTGGGCATCCTGTTGATGAACATCGTCGGCTTCGCCTTCCACTCGGGCGCCTACGACAACCCGACGGTGGCCGGCGGAGACACCGGGTTGAACCTCTGGGTCTGGTTCGTCCTGCACGTCCTCGCGGAGGGCAAGATGCGCTGCCTGTTCTCCCTGGTCTTCGGCGCCAGCGCGGTTCTCCTCGCCTCCCGGCTGGGTCGCCGTTCCGCGGAAGAGGGGCCGGATGGCGCCGACATCTACTATCGGCGGAACCTCTGGCTCCTCGGATTCGGCATCCTGCACAGCTACCTGCTTTGGCAGGGCGAGATCCTCTATCCCTACGCGGTGATCGCCTTCGCGTTGTATCCGTTCCGCCGGATGTCGCCACGGGGCATCACGGGATTCGCCACCGCCCTCATCCTCTACTGCGCGGTGTTCTACACCATCGACGCCTGGAAGTTGTCCGGGACCATCCGCGCAGGACGCGAGGCGGTCGCGAAGGAGCAGTCGGGCGCCACCCTCACGGCGGAGGAGACCGAGGCGCGCGACGCGTGGGATGCCTTCCGCAAGGACCGGAATCCCGACGCCGACGCCCTTGCCAAGGACGCCGCGGAGTGGCGGGGGACTCCTTGGCAGGTGATCCAGGCACGCGGAGCCGTCGTGGTCCACTACTGGTCCATCCCCTGGTACCACCCGTGGCTCATGGAATCCCTCGCCATGATGCTGCTCGGCATGGCCTTGATGAAGTGGGGTGTCCTCGGGGGCGCCCGCAGCGGGCGCTTCTACGGGGCCATGGCGACGGGCGGCTACCTCGTGGGACTGCCGCTGCACACCTACAACGGATGGGTCACGATGAAGTCGGGATTCGATCCGGTGGTCCAGGGTTACGCCGGCGCCGTGTACGACCTCGGCCGGTTGGGCGTGGCCTGTGGTCATGCCGGACTCCTGCTCTGGATCTGCCGCAACGGCTGGCTGCGCGGCGCGACCGGTCGTCTCGCGGCCGTCGGCCAGATGGCCTTGAGCAACTACCTCACCCATTCCGTGGTCTGCGCCTTCGTGTTCACCGGATACGGCCTCGGGCTCTACGGACGCCTCGAGCGGTACCAGGTCTACGGGGTCGTGCTCGTGCTCTGGGTGTTCCAGCTCTGGGCCAGCCCGGTCTGGCTGCGCCGGTTCCGCTTCGGCCCTGCCGAATGGGCCTGGCGCTCGCTGACCTACTGGAAGCTCCAGCCCATGCGGCGCGCCTGAACCGGGTTGGGGAGACACGGATTCCACGGAGTAGGATGGGGAGGAAGGGTGGAACGGCGACCGCCGACGGACGACGGACAACCCCGAGATTCCACGTGCGACGATATGCCGGAATCCTACGCTGACCGCGCCGTGCCCCGCTTCCGCTTCTTCCTCGCCGCGACGCTGTCCCTGGTGTCGCTCCTGTCGGTTTCCGTCCATGCGCAGGCGGCGACGGATACGGCCGACGGTCCGTCGTTCGCGGAGTGGAAGGCGGCCTGCGCGAAGCTGCCCTCGAACCGCCAGCTCGGTGGACGCCTGCCGTCGCGCGACCGGTTGCCATTGCCGACGTTCGGGCCTTTGTCCGGCGAATTGGACCGCTTCCTTTCCCGGGCCGTCTCCGGACCTCTCGGTGGCGCCGAGGCCTGGGTCGGCGCGAGGCCCTCGCCGGCCTTCACCAACGCCGCCGACAACTGGTTCGCCGGAGGAAAGGCGTCCTTCGAGCCCTTCGCCCGGAAGCTGGACCTCCCGCCGGGATCCCGCGTGCTCCTCCAAGGCGACTTGCACGGCGATGTCCACTCGCTGATGGCGGTCGTCGGCCGCCTGCAGGAGCGCGGCTGGATGGACGGCTTCCGCATCACCGCGCCGGACTTCCACCTCGCCTTCCTCGGCGACTACACCGACCGCGGCCTGTACGGCGTCGAGGTGCTCTACACCCTGATGCGCCTGCACCGGGCGAACCCGGGTCGGGTCCACCTCGTCCGCGGCAACCACGAGGATGCCCTCCTGGTTTCCCGGTACGGCTTCCTCGCCGAAGGGCGTTCGAAGTACGGCGCCGACTTCGACATCGTGAAGATCCTGCGGGCCTACGATTTCCTGCCGGTGGTGACCTACCTCGGCCATGGCGCCGACTGGGTGCAACTGAACCACGGAGGCATGGAACCCGGCTTCGATCCGACGCCCCTGCTCGCGGCCTCGGGCACGAACCGCTTCCAAGTGCTCGGTGAACTGCGTCAGACCGCGTGGCTTGAAAAGAGGCCCGAATGGACCCGCATGGAACCGGCTGCTGCCGCCGAGGCGCGGCGCCACCTGCGGGACTTCCGTCCGGAGGCGCCCACGGTGCCGACCGTGCTCGGGTTCATGTGGAACGACTACACGGTCTTCGGATCCGAACCCGCGTTCGCCAACAACCCGGACCGCGCCTTCGTCTACGGCCGTGCAGCGGTCATCGACCTGCTCGGACGCGCCGGCGGCGGCACGAACCGTCTGCACGCCGTCTTCCGCGCCCACCAGCATTCCGGCATCCCCAATCCCCTCATGCGCCGACTCGTCGCCTCCCGCGGGCTGTACCGGCATTGGCAGGAGGGTCCGGTGGCGACCACGGAGACACTGCCCGCTGTCCCGACGGAAACCGACGCGGCGCGAGGGGTTCCGGAAGGCTCCGTGTGGACCCTGAACGTCAGTCCCGACAGCGTGTACGGACAGGGCAACGGCTTCACCTTCGCCACGGCGCACATCCTCGAGATCGGCGCCCGCTTCCCGGACTGGAAGGTCCGCCTGGACACGGTGGAAGTGAAGTGAGCGGGGGTTCGGGATTCCGGATCTGCGATTCCCGATCCGTCGCAAGGGGCGCCTGACCAGTGAATCGGAAGAAGTGAGCCCATGGGCCGGCCATCCGATGGGGCCTGGAAGGTCCGCCAGGTCGTGGAGTGCGGCGGTCCTCCGCCGCTTTGGAAGGCGGCATGGTATCTCCCCAAATCCGAGGATACGCGTCCCGAGCCCCAGCCCCATTCCCCTTCAACCTTTCAACCTTTCAACCTTTCAGAGCCTCCACCACCCCCATCACGGCCTACGCGGGACGGTGAGCCGCCGGTAGCCGCCGACGTCGTTGTAGACCAACACGTCGATCCGGTTGGGGTGGACTTCGATGGAGTGGTTTCCCGGAGCGTCGAGCTCCAGGTCCGTTCTGAATTTTGCGTCCGCCGTCCGGGCTTCGGAATACGCCGCTGTGATGGCCTTCCGCACGGTTCCTGCATCGACGTCTCCGTCGGAGTCTTCGAGCTTCTTCAGCGCCCACTCGATCCACTCGGCCCTCTGCCGCCGTTCGATGCGGTCGATCCAGCGGCTCTTCTTCTCGAGCACGGGAACCGTCGGACGCAGGAAGGACATGCCGGCGAACAACAACAGTCCGGTTCCGATGAGCATTCCGGCATGGCGCCCGAGGTGGCGACCGGAACCGGGCCGGAGCCGGAGGAGGAGGGCGAGTCCGGTGAAGCCGAGGGCGAGCATCAACGCGCTCCAGTTGGCGGCGACGATCAGCGCGCCGCGGCGGCTCCAGACGATCCAGGACTTCTCGGAGGGCGACGCCCACCGGGGCTCGATGTCCCTCAGGAGACCCGGGCCGGTCAGGGTGCCTCGGAGATGGGTGAACCACGCGGTGCCCCCGGCGACGGCGGCGAGACCGGGATGTCCGACGGGAAAGAGCCCTTGGGCGAAGCGGGGGTTCTCTTCTTCCGGCTGGAAGCGGAAGAGGCCGCCGCTGGACAGCGTCTCGAGGCCCGCGACCTCCGCGGTGCCCGGTCCGAAGAGGTAGAGGTCGAGTTCCAGCCTGGGCGTCGCGGTGCCGGTGAGGCGCATCGGATAGACCGGCCTGGGCGTGGGGAAGGTGAACTTAAGTGGATGGATGGCCCGCGCGTCGTCGCCGGTCAGTTCGTTGCGGAGTTGGCAGGCAACGAGCACGCCGCCGGACCGGAAGTGGTCGACGAGGACCGGTTCGGCGTGGGCGGGGAGTTCGAAGCCGCGCGCCGTGAGCCATTCCCGTACGGCCTTTGTGTCCGTGCCCCGGAGGACCGTCGTCTCGTACGCCCCCACCGATTTCCGATCCAGGATCTCCAAAGACCGGGTGCTCGCATCGGAACTCCCGGCGTGGGCCAAGGCGGGCAGCAGCATCCCGGCGAAGATCACGGATACCAGGAGCGCCATCAGGGCGGCCAAGGTCGATTCGACGCCGCGGCGGACACGTCCCACCACGAACGAGCCGAAACCCCAGATCCAGCAGGCGACAAGGATGCCCAGCAGGTTGTGGAGGGCGAGGGCGCCACAGCCGGTGATGAAGATCGCCACCCAATCCGCCGTTTCCATGGAGCCGGTGGAGCGGAGGGTGACCAACAACCACAGCAGGCCGCCCCCGAACAAACACCATCCCCACCCAGCGTCCGGATCATGGATCACCTTGGGCGCCGAGACTTGTACCAAGGTCGGGAAGAAGCCGGGCGTCACCGCTTCGATCTTCGGAACCGCCGGCAAGGGGACGATCCAGGCGAAACGGTCGCCCTGTCCGACGAAGCGCGTTTCGATGACGAGACGTTCCTCGCCGTCCTCCCACGCCAGCACGGCGCGCTGGTCCGGCATACGGACCTCCTGCGCCACCGCCGCCTTCTTCAGGACCACTCCGTCCGCCGACAAGCGCAGGCAGGCCCAGGAGAGGACGAGAATCCCGAGTAGAAGGTTCTGGAGCCTTGTGGGGAGCATGGAGTGGGTCGGGGTTGAGCGGTTCACTTCACGGCCGCATTGGGACGCCGAACCGCTGGAACCCACCCCGTCTGTCGAACACGAGGACGCTGATCCGATTGGTCCCGACCTCGATCGTATGTTGGCCCGGTGCGTCGAGTTCCCGGATCGTATCGGATTCGCCATCCCGGCCTCCGAGGGCTTCCGCGGTCGCCTTCCGCACCGCCTCGGCGTCAATCGGCGTGCTCCGGGTCTTCAGCACCTCCAAGGCGCTTCCGATCCGCTCGAACCGAATCCATTCCTCCATCTGCTCGACCTTCCGGGACTTCTTCGGGATTACCGGCACGGTCGGGCGGAGGAACGCCAAGCCGCAGAGAATGATGGCGCTCGCGATGGCAATGGCCTTGGCGGCGGAAGCCAGTTGTGGGGTGGACGAGGGGTTGGATCGCAGCCTGAGCGCCAACACGGCGAACGCGGCGGCGGCTCCAAAGGAGGTCCAGTTGACTGCTGCGACCGCCGCCCCTCGTCGGCTCCAGACGATCCATCGTTGGTCCACCGGTTCCGTCCACCGGGGCTCCATGTCGTGGAGCAGGGACCCACCTGTCAGCGTTCCCCGAAGATGGGTGAACCACGGGGCTCCGCCGACCATGGAGGCGAGTCCCGGATGCCCCACGGGAAGGACGTCCTCCATGTCGGTGGGCCAGTTGGATTCCGGGTTGAATCGGAAGGTGCCGATGCTGGAAAGCCGATCCAGCGCGTCGATCTCCGCGGTGCCCGGACCGAAGACGTAGAGGTCGAGTTCCAGCTTCGGCGTCGCGGTGCCGGTGAGTCGCATCGGATAGACCGGCCTGGGCGTGGGGAAGGTGAACTTCAGTGGATGGATGGCCCGCACGGCGTCGCCGGGCAGGTCGTTTCGGAGCTGCGAGGCGACGACGACGCCACCGGACCGAAAATGGTCGCCAAGGACCGGTTCCGCGCCTGCGGGCAGTGAAAACCCCCGGGTTTCGAGCCATTCACGGACCGCCTGCGTATTGGTGCCACGCAGGACCGCGGTCTCGAAAATCCCCACCGTGGACGACTCCACGACTTCGACTTTCCCGGCGGGCACGGATTCCTGGCTCCCAGATGTCCCGGCTGGAATGGGAATCATCCCGGAAATCATCCCGGCCAGCAGCAGGATGAGATAGACTTGGCCGCCCCGCCGGATCCTGGAGGTGATCAAGCCACCGAAGCCCCATAGCAAGACAGCCGTCATGGCTCCCACGGTCCCCGACATTCCCAGGGCCCCGGCTCCAAGGCTGAACACCGCCACCCAGTCCGCCCGGGTCATGGAACCCGTCCGGCGGACGGTCGTCACGAGCCAGAACAGGGCTCCCAGGAACCAACACCATCCCCACCAGGCGGCCGGATCATGGATGGCCTTGGGAGCGGAGAGCCGGGTCAGGGTCGGGAAGAAGCCGGGAGTCACCGCTTCGATCCTCGGGACCGACGGCAAGGGGACCAGCCAGGCGAAACGGTCGCCCCTTCCGACGAAGCGGGTCTCGATGACGAGCCGTTCCTCACCGTCCTCCCACGCCAGCGCGGCCCGCTGGTCGGGCATCCGGACCTCCTGCGCTTCCGCCTCCACCTCCTTCTTCAAGACCACGCCGTCCGCCGCCAAGCTCAGTCCGGCCCAGGCCATGATGAGCAACCCTGGCAGAAGGTTCTGGAGCCTTGTGGGGTGCATGGAGTGCCGGGGTTGAAGCGTTGAAGCGTTGAAGCGTTGAAGCGTTGAAGCGTTGAAGCGTTGAAGCGTTGAAGCGTTGAAGCGTTGAAGCGTTGAA
>JAIYBC010000032.1 GCA_027488845.1 Verrucomicrobiales bacterium
GCCCGTGCCGTTCAGCGGTTGGTCCGCGGTGCCGACCAGCTGGATCGAGGTCCCGTTGAACCACGACGTGTCCGTGCTGGTGGCGCGGCCGTGCACCCGGAGGACGCCCGGACCGTTCAGCGTCCGCATCTCCGCCACCGTCAGCGAGCCGTTCACCACCAGGTTCGTGCCCAGTGCGATGTCCGCATTGAAGCCGGGCACCAGCACCAGGTCGTCCACCGTGCCGGTGAAGTTCACCACGTAGCCGACCTGGTCGCCACGGCCGAGGAGCAGGCGTCCGCCGTCGTTCCGGATGCGGCCATTGCCGCTCAGGGTGCCGTTGCCCCACAGGGTGAGGTCGGACTTCAGGGCGACCACGGAGCCGCCGTCGACCGCCATGTTCACGAGGACGGACGGGATGGTGACGTCCTGGGAGCCGACGAAGCGGACCGTGCCGCTGCCGGGGTTGAACGCGCCGGTCGGAACGACGGAGAATCCGGCGGAGACCGAGAGCGTGTTGCCGCCGAGGGCGATGGTGCCCGCGTATCCGGAGGCCACCTCGAGGGACTTCACCGCGAAGGAGGCGCCGACGGTCGAGGACGTGGACCGCGTGGCGTTGAAGACCACCGCGTCGTTCGAGTCGGGGATGCCGTCGTCGTCGGATCCGGCGGTGACGGTCCAGCTCGACGCCGTGGACCAGTTCGCGCCGTTCGCGGCGGCGTTCCAGACGAAGGTGGCGCCGGTCGACGCGTCCACGGACAGGTTGAACGCGGTCGTCGACGCGAGGCCGTCGGCGTCCGTGCCGGTGACGACCACCTGCTGGCTCAGCGCGCCGGTGGTGTCGAACGACCAGGACCAGGTGCCGTTGTCGTTGCGCGTCACCGTGCCGACCGAGGCGGTCAGGACCACGGAGTCCGTTCCGGGATCGGACCAGGTGCCGGTGTTGGTGGCGGTGGCTCCGGCCGAGACGCTGCGGTTGCCGGCGTTCGCGAGGACCGGCGGACGGTTCTCGACGACGAGTTCGAAGGTGGCCGTGGCCGAAGCGCCGTCGCTGTCGGTCGCCGTGACGGTCACCGTCCGGCCGTCCTCGGGACCGTCCGCGGTGGCGAGGCTCCAGGACCAGGTCCCGTTGGCGTTCTTCACCACGGTTCCCGCGGAGGCCGAGAGGGTCACCGCGTCGGCGCCCGGATCGCCCCAGGTTCCGGTGTTCGAGGCGGCCTGGCCTTCCCCGACGGTCACCGGGCCGGCGGCGGCCACGGTCGGCGGGAGGTTGGTCACGGTGAGTTCGAAGGCGGAGGTCCCGACCGCGCCGTCGCTGTCGGTCGCGGTGACGGTGACGGTCTGCGTGGCCTCCGGTCCGTCTGCGGGCGTCATGGACCAGGTCCAGGAACCGCTGGCGTCACGGACGACGGTGCCGGCCGTGACGGTCAGCGACACGGTGTCGACGCCCGGATCGAACCAGGTGCCGGAACTCGAGGCGACCCGCCCTTCCCCGACGGCGACCGCGCCTGCGGAGACCACGGTCGGGGCGACGTTGGTCACCGTGAGGAGGAACGTCGTCGTGCGGACGCCGCCGTCGGCGTCCGTGGCCGTGATGGTGACGTTGCCACCCTGTTCCGGTCCGTCGGTGACGGCGAGGGACCAGGACCAGGTGCCCGCGTCCTCCTTGAGCACGGAGCCCGTCGAGGCGGTGAGGGTGACGATGTCGCCACCCGCATCGGACCAGGTGCCGGACCTCACCGCGGTCGAGCCCTCGCCGACGGTGACGTCGCCCGTGGACGCGAGGAGCGGCGGGACGTTGGTGATCGAGAGCGTGAAGGCGGTGAGGCCCGCGGCGCCGTGGGCGTCGGTGGCCGTGATGGTGACCTGGGAACCGTCCACGGCCGGACCGGACCAGGTCCAGGTGCCCGCCTCGGTGCCCGCGGCGACGGCTCCGATGCTGGCGGTGAGGACGAAGGTGTCGGCATCGGCGTCGGAGACGGTACCGGAAACCTGGGCCGTCGGACCCTCGGGGAGCGCGACGACCGGAGCGGCGACCGCGACGACCGGGGCGACGTTCGGGGCCGAGGTGGCGGTGGCGAACACGAGGTCGGCGCCGAAGGCCGTGCCGTTGGTGTTCACGGCCACGGCGCGGAAGTGGTACTCGAGTCCCGGGACCAGGCCGGCGAGGACGGCCTCGACGGCGGTCTCGTCGTCGCCGGAGACCGTGGCGGGGACGGCGGCGACCTCGGTGCCGTAGGCCGTGTTCGTTCCGTACTGGAAGGTCACCGCGGTCACGGCGTTCCGCGCACGGATCACGGCGTGGAGGCGGGCGGAGGTTCCGACGGCGTCGGTGGCGGCGAGCGTGGTCACCGAGGCGGCCTCGAGTCCGACGCCCTGGACCGCGAAGTCGTAGGCGGGGTGGGCCGGGTCGTCGCTGCCGACGGTGACGGTGGCGATGCGGAGGCCGCCGGCGCCGGGGGCGAAGGAGACGGTGAAGTCGACGTTCGTGCCGGCGGGAACCGTGGCGGGGAGCGTCGGTCCGGCCACGGTGAACTCACCGGCGTGGGGACCGGACACCGCGACCGAAGCGACCGCGAGAGGGGCGTTTCCGGAGTTGCGGACCGAGAACGTGCGGAGGATGGGCGCGGCGCCGGTGCCGGTGGTGCCGAAGTCGGTGTGGTCACCCAAGGCCGGCTCGGCGTCGCCGTCGGCGATCACGAGACCGTTGCCGAGCACCGCGATTTCGGCCACCGGGGGCAGGACCTCCTGGACGGTGAAGGTCACGGTGACGGAGTTGGTGTTTCCGGCGGCGTCGACGGCGTGGACGAGGATCCCGCGGGCACCGGGGAGCTGCAGGGCGCCGGCAACGACGGACTGGGAGTACACGACCGGGCCGTTGCAGTCGGTGGCGGTGGCGAGCGCGGCGAGGTCGGGGACGATGCCGAGCACACCCGGGGCGACGTTGGTCGAGACGTCCGCGGGGATGCGGGTGAAAGCCGGGGCGAGGACGTCGCGGACCACGACGACGTTGGTGGCGAAGGCGGCGGCGCCGTCGGAACCGGTCACGGTGGTGACGTTGGTGTAGCGGCTTCCGGGCGACAGGGAGGTCCCGACGACGAGGCTCTGCGAGAAGGTGTACGGGCCAGAACCGCCGGTGACGACGAGGTCCGCGAGGGTGGTCAGGTCGGGGGCGGCCGCCTGGCAGGAGGCGTCGGCGTCGACGTTCCGCGGGCTGCGGACGAAGGCGACCGCCGGAGGCGTCGCCGCGTTGACCGTGACGCGGACGTCCGCGGTGGCGGTGTTCCCGGCGGCGTCACGGGCGGTCAGCGTGACCGTGTGGGTTCCCACCGGCAGCGTCGTCCCCGCGGCCGGGGACTGGGAGCGGGCGGTGACTCCGACGTTGTCGGTGGCGACCAACGCGGCGGCCAGGTCGGGGAGGGCGGTGACGCCCGGGGCGAGGTCCGTCGCACCCGGCACGGAGGTGAGGACGGGAGCGGTGCCGTCGGCGACGGCGACGGAAAGGGCGCGCTGCGAGGCGTTGCCCGCGGCGTCGGCGGCGGCGAGCCGGACCTCGAGGGAACCGACCGGCACCGGGGTTCCGGCGGACGGGGTCTGCGAGGAGGCGGCGACGCCGACGTTGTCGGTGATCGAGGCCTGGGCGAGGAAGTCGGGCAGGAGCGCGGTCCCGGCAGGGCCGGTGGCGAGCGCGAGCGGCGAGAAGGTCCCGGCGATGGACGGGGCCGCCGTGTCGGGCACGACCACGCGGACGGTGGCCGTGGCGGTGCCGCCGAAGCCGTCGGAGACGGTGTAGGTGAAGGAGTCGGGACCGGCGTGGGCGTCGGACGGGTCGTAGGTGAGGCGGGTCGCACCGGCGGCGATGGCGACCGATCCACGGGCGCCCTGGGTGACGGACTGGATCGTCAGGCGGTCGCCGTCGGCATCGGAGTCGTTGGCGAGCACCGCGAGGGTGACCGCGGAGGACGAGGTCAGCGGCGCGGGGGCGTCGTCCATGGCGACCGGCACGGTGTTGAGCGTGGCGAACTCGAGGTTGCCGCCGGAGAAGGGACCGGAGGCCGAACGGGCCACCGCCTGGTACTGGTAGGTGGTGTGGGGGGAGAGCCCGGAGACGGGGATCTCGACCACGGCCGGAGCGAGGCCGGAACCGGCGTTGTTGGTCTGCGACGAGCGGCCGTAGAGGGAGGTGGCGCCGTAGTCGAAGGAGAGGGTCGTCGGGGCGCCGTTGGGGTTCACCGAGGCGCGCAGGGTCGCGGAGCGGGTTCCGACGGACGTCGCGGCGAGCGTGGTGACGGACGCATTGCGGCCGATGGTCAGGTTCTCGAACACCGCGTAGGCGGAGGAGTTGGGTTCCGGCGAGGCCGCGGCGAGGCCGGCGAGGAGCGAGTCCGGACCGCCGGAGGAGTCGCCGACGAGCAGTCCCTGGACGGCGGCCACCCGGGTCCAGTTGGTGCCGTCCACGGAGTGGGAGGCGACGACCGATCCGCCGGAGCGTTCGAGCCGGAGCCAGACGGGGAGCGGGACACCGGACACGGAGACGAGCGCGGCGGCCGAGCCGGCGTTGGTGCGGCTGAGGAAGCGGAGGCTGCCGTCCGGCGAGGCGCCGAGGAACGCATGCGGCGAACCGGCGCCGGCGTCGTCGCGGAGCATCAGGCCGGCGGTGCCCGAGGCGTTCGTGGACACGAACGAGGCGAGACGGACGCGGAGGTCCACGCCGCCCTCGACGGGCTGGGCCTCGAAGTGGAACGAGTCCTCGACGTTGGTGGAGAGCGTCCCGCTGCCGAAGAGGGAGATCGGCGAGGGGTTGGGGATGCCGATCGCATCGGGGCCGGCGACGGTGTTCCCGCGCACCTGGGAGGGACTCAACGCGTAGTCGTACACGCGGAACTCGTGGAAGACGCCGTCCAAGGCGGGGAAGAAGTCGAAGTAGCCGCGGCCGAGCCAGTTGTTGACGTCGGGGATCTCGCCCGGCCCGAGCGGATCGGTGATCGAGGCCAGCGGAAGGCCGTCGCGGTAGTAGGTCCAGAGGCGGCTGGTGGCGTCGTAGGAGAGGACGACGTGCACCGGCCTGTTGCGGGGAAGCGGCGACGCGGCGCCCCCGAACGGCGGATCCTCGATGCGGTCGGCGTCGAAGCGGGTGAGGACCTGGTGGTCCTGTTGCGGGTCGAAGAAGGCGGGGAAGAAGCCGAATCCGGCGATGGGCGCCTCGCCCGGGTCGGAGCCGGAGATCTCCCCGGCCGTGTCGATGCCGGAGAAGAAGAGCATCGGCGGCGTCTCGCCGGATCCGCGGAAGGTCACCCAGGTCTCGATGGAGACCGCGGTGCGGCGGGAGCCGGACGTGGAGCCGCTGACGATGCCGTTGGGGAGGTCGATGTAGGGCGAGAAGGCGATGTCGCCACCGGGGAGCGACACGCCGGAGCCGTCCGCGGCGAAGCGCGCGCCGGGGCCGCGGACCACGGCGTCACCGCCGCCGAACTCGTCCCGGAGCGCCGATCCGGATTCGATCCGGGAGCCGGCGACGCCGTCGAGGCGGTAGCGGTGCACCGGTTGGACGGAGATGGGTTCGAGGCCGAATCCGGCGCGGCCGGCCGGGACCGGACCGACGGCTTGGGCGACCCACGGGGCGGGCAGCGGCGTCCGGTTCGGGGTGAACGGATCGAGCCGGTGTCCGGGGATCGGACGCTCGAGCAGGCCGTTCGGATGACGGACGCCGACGCCCATGGAATCGCCGCCGGTGGCCTCCACCCAGCGGACCTCCAGGTAGACCTTCTGTCCCGCGGCCAGATTGATGCCGGCCGATTCCTGGCCGGCGCGACCGGTCCAGGAGCGGCGCTGGGTGGCGTTGCGGACCGAGGCGACGACGCGGGCGCCGGCGCCGGTCGGGTTCTCGGAGAACCACAGCTCCGCCGCGTCGTCGGCGTAGAGGTGGAA
Organism: Verrucomicrobiales bacterium; assembly: GCA_027488845.1. Classification (GTDB taxonomy): domain Bacteria; phylum Verrucomicrobiota; class Verrucomicrobiia; order Limisphaerales; family UBA9464; genus SXXZ01. The sequence continues at coordinate 5,908 of JAIYBC010000032.1, forward strand.
GCGATGCTCGCCGGAGCCGCCCGCGGTGTAGACGGCCCGCCAGCGTTCACCGAAGCGTTCCGCCCGGTTCAGGACCGACTCGAAGGCGGTGGTGACGATCTCGCGGCCCGTCGGCGCATCGGGGAAGGCCGGCGACGTGGTCAGGTCCGCGACGTTGAGGCCGTTGGGGATGCCGGAGAACCACTCGCGCAGGATCCCGCGGCCGGGGGAGACGTCGAGGTCGATGGACGCGCTGGCCGTGGTCGGGGAGACCAGCGTGTAGGAGCCGGAGGCGAGGGTCAGCACGACCGTTTCGACGTCCTCCACGAGTTCGTCGGAGAGGGGTTCGAGCAGGATGTCCGCCGAGGAGCCGCCGGCCGGGATCACCACGGAGCCGGACAGCGCGCGGAAATCGACCCCGGAGGTCGCGGTGCCGGAGACCGTGTAGTTCACGACGAGGTCCCCGGAGCTCCGGCCGAGGCGGGTCACGCGGAAGCGGGCGGTGTTGGCGCCGGTCTCGGAGGCGACGCCGTCCACGGTCGAGATCGAGACCTCGGCCGGGGAATCGTCGAGCACCCGGATCGTGGCCGAAAGGGCGGTGCCGACCCGGTAGCCGGTCGTCGGCGACAGCAGCAGGGTCACCGACTCCACCGACTCGCGCGGCACGTCGGGGAGGGCGTCGAGCGGGACGTCGACGAAGGCCGAGCCGGCGGGGATGACCGCGGAGAAGGACGGGACCGTGTAGTCGAGGCCCGGGGAGGCGTCGCCGGAGAAGGTGTAGTAGACGGTCAGCGGGGACGTCGTGGCGCCCGAGCGGGAGAGCCGGAAGGCGCCGGCCGCGCCGCCCTCGGTGGCGGTCGGGACGGCGGCGGCGACGGAAACCTCGGTCTCCGGGACCGGGTACGTGACGACGGGGAGCGGCTCGAAGCGGCCGATCGAGACGGGCCGTTCCGTGGTGGAGTCCGGGAGGTCCAGGCCGACCGAGACGTAGTCGTTGCCCGTGCCTTCCTTGAGCAGGACACGGAAGGCGTACCGGCGGCCGGCCACCAACTGGATGGGCGCGGACCGCTGGGAGGCGTAACGGGTCCAGGCCTGGTAGCCGGAGACCCTCGTGGCCTCCGCGGCGAGGGCCAGGTTGGCGAAGCTCTCGTCCGTGCTCAGCCACACCTGCGAGGCGTCGTCGCTGGCGACGAGCAGCGTGTGCGGACCGGTCTGGCTCGGATGGAACCATCCGCCGAGACGGATGCCGTGGTTGTCGCCGACGTTGAACAAGGGCTCCGAGGACTGCGAGAGGATGTAGCTCTCGTCGGCCGGGCCCGCGTAGCGCGGACTCGCGACCAGGTTGCTCACGCCGATCCCGGCGATGCCGTTCCAGCGTTCGTACAGGAGCCCGACCGCCCGGGCGGAGGTGGCCACCGCGTCCAGGCCCTGCATCGGACCGGAGACGGTGAAGGGGCTGGCGAAACCCGGGACGACCGTGAAACCGGGGACGTTGAAGGCGAGCTGGTTCGCCCCGGCCGGCACGCCGGTGAGGACCCAGCGACCCTCCTGGTCGGAGGTCGCAAGCCGGCGGGCGGCGTCGGACACGAGGACGCCCGACACGGGACGGCCGTCCGCGGTGGCCACACGGCCGGAAAGGCTGAAGGTCGACGGGGTGCCGACCCTGACGACGGTGCGGGAGACCGCCACGCCGCCGCGGCGGTCGCTGACCCGGGCCTCGACGACGTAGTCGCCCGCGACGGTCCACTGGTGCCGCTGGGTCGTGGCATCGTCGGCGGAATAGGTCCTGTCACCGAAATCCCAGGAAACCGACAGGACGTCGCCGTCGGGATCGGCGGCGTCCACGGAGAGGTCCAGCGGCGTGTTCAGGGCGACCGTCGGAGAGGCCGCCTTGACGAGCGCCACGGGCGGGGAGTTGGTGGTCTCCCGCCCGACCCGGACGTCGACCTCGATGTAGCGTTCCGCGCCCGATCCGCCGACGCGCAGCGGCGTGACGCTCAGGCCGGCCTCCGCGTCCGTGAACGTCCGGCCCACCAGCAGCGGCGAGTCCACGGTGCCCGGCTCGCCGTCGCCGTAGGTCCGCGGGTGCATGTCGAGGACCATGGTCCCGAGGGAGGTGCCCGCGGTGAACTGGGACCGCGCGCTGGTCCACATGACCACGAGGCCGTTGTCCGTGTGGAACTCGCGCACGCCGTCCGCGCGGAAGTCGGGGCGGTATTCCATGGCGTAGATGCGGTGGTCCTTGGGGAACCGCAGTCCGTAGGCGCGCCCGGACACGAGGTTGGTGGTGTCCGCGCTGTGGATGCGGTAGACGCCGTTGGTGGTCGCCTGGAGGACGTCCCCCGCGGCGAGCCAGCCCATCTGCCAGCGTTCGCCGGTGTTGAAGGCCGGGGAGATCGGGTTGTCCGTCCGGAACCACGCGTGCATCGTCGAGTAGCGGCCGCCGTACTCGCGCACCACGCCGGGTCCGATCGGATCCAGGGTGGTCGCCTCCCATTGGTTCGCGTGCTTCAGCACGAAGTTGTGGCCCCACTCGTGGGCGAACACCGAGATGCTCCAGGCGCAGCGCATCCACGAATCCACGCCGCCGACCTGGGCGAGGCCGCAGTAGCGGGTCCCGACCTTGTCCGAGACGAACACCATGCAGCGGAAGTTGAAGTTGGTGGAGACGTACGGGAACGCGCCCGACTCCTGGTACGCCGCGGCGATCGCCAGGAGGTCCTGGGTCATCACGCTCTCCGGGCTCGACATGGCGGCGTACTCGTCCTCGGTCCGCGGGGCGGTGAAGACCGGGGTGTAGACGAACTCGGACTGGAGCTTGCCGTAGCTCCAGCGGGCGAAGGTGTCGCGGGACCTCTCCAGGGTGGACGCGAGGTCGGAGTCCGAGATGGGCTCGAAGTCGGAGGCCTGGTTGGCGAAGCGGAGCCGCACGATGAGGAAGCGCTTGTCGCCCTGCGCATGGGTCGGCGGGACGACCGCGGACCGGCCGCTCGAGGGGATCGTGCCACCCAACGCATCGACGGAGTTCGTCGAGGACCACTGGCCCGCGTGCACGGCGCAGCAGAAGACCGCCGGGCCGTCGCCGGTCACCATCACGGCCTGGTCCTCCGGGGTGGCCGGACCGTCGTCGGACTGCCGGTGCGTGGCCACGAAACGGGCCAACGGCGACTTCCCCGCGAGGATCCGGTCGGCCTCGGCCTTCGAGACCATCTCGAAGGACTCCTCCCGCAGGGCGATGACGCCGCCGTTCAACGCGTCGTCGACCGCCACGCCAAGGAGGTGGTCGTTCGAGGTCGTGATCTGGTCGACGCGGGAGCCGTAGACGAAGGCCTGGTAGTGACGGGAACCCACGGAGGCCACGCGTTCGTAGGAGGCGGCCGGGCCGGACACCTCGCCCACCAGCGCCATCACCGACAGGTCGCCGCGGGCGCGGACCGGATGCTCGATCAGGGCGGCGATGTCGGCCGGGATGGCCTCGCGGAGGTCGTAGGGAAGGGCCTGGTCGATCGCCGCCTTGGGATCCTTCCGGATCAGCTCCTGCATGGCGCGGCGCCGTTCGGCCACGAGGCGGCGGCCCTCGACCGCGAGCGCATCGCGTTCCGCGGCACCCGCCTGGGCATACTCCGCGGCCCACCGGCGGAAGCCGTCCAATCCGGGTTCGGCGGACGTCCCGGCGCGCGGCACGGCCGTCGGCGCGGTGGCCGGGCCGTTGGCGACGGCCGGGATCGAAGCCGTCGCCACGGCGGGAGCCGCGACACCGGTCGGGCCGGCTTGCGGTTCCACCGGCGCGGAACGGAACCTCGACACGGCGACGACGGCGACGATGGCCAGGAGGGCCAAGGCGGGGACGACCTTGCGGATGGACTTCATGGGCGAAAACGGCGGGAAAGCCCGGTTCCGAGACATCGGGACCGGGTTCCCCCACGTGTGCCGTACAACGCCCTAGGGTATCTGTTACAGGGGTGGGTGTGTTTTTGTTCTCCGTTGGCTGTACGGATTGCCGCCTTTTCTGGAAATCGCCTGCGGACGACGCCGATCCGGGGCGGTTTGGGCCGCGGATCCGGTAAATTCCGGCGGCATCCCGGACAAACGATGAGTGGACGGCCGGGCGTCGGAGTCCAAGGTCACGGTGAGCGTGATCCATCCCAAACGTGCCATCCTGGCGTCCCTGGTCCTCGTGCCGGGACTTTGCGCAGCCCAGTCCGCCCCGGCGGCCGCCGCGGCCGGCTTCGAGTGGTCCTCGTTCCTCGGGCCGTTCCACATGGTGTTCCTGCACCTGCCGATCGGCTTCCTCGCCCTGGCCTCCGCGATCGAGGTGTGGGCCGCCGTACGGCCGTTCGACGGCATCCGCCGGCTGATCGGGATCGTCCTCGGCCTGAGCCTGGTCACCGGCTCGCTCACCGCGGTCCTCGGCCTGCTCCGCGCCAACGGCGGCGAATACTCGCCGGAAACCCTCCTGCTCCACCGCAACACCGGTCTCGGTCTGGTGCTGCTCACCGCGCTCACCTGGGGCCTGCACGGCTCCTCGCTGAAGTCGGGCGGTGCCTGGCTCTGGGGCTACCGGGCGTCGATGGCGGCGACCCTGTTGGTGCTCACCGTTGCGGGACACCAGGGCGGAACGCTGACCCACGGCCGGGGCTTCCTCTCCCAATACAGCCCCGAGCCGTTGCGCAGCCTCATGGAGTCGGTGGACACGCCCAGGCCGGCCTCCGACGCGGGCGTCGCGCCCGGCGGAACGGAGGTCCAACGCATCCTCGCCGCCCGTTGCGCTTCCTGCCACGGGGCGGAGAAGCAGAAGGGGAGGTTCCGGGTGGACCAGCGGGAATCGCTGCTGAAGGGCGGCGACAGCGGCGAACCGGCGGTCGTTCCCGGCGATCCGGCGAAGTCGCTTCTCGTGCGCCTGATACTCCTTCCGCGCGGCCACGACGACGTCATGCCGCCCGAGGGCAAGGAACCGCTGACCGACGCCGAGGTCCTCGCGGTGCTGAAGTGGATCCGGGCCGGGGCGAACTAGGGCGGCCGTTGGGTGGACGCGGATTCCACGGATTCCGGGGAGACGCGGACGCCCTTGAGGCGGCTGCCCGATCGACTCGGGCGGTTGGGTTCCCTGCCCCGCTTCTGGAAGGCACCCACCCGCGTCTCCGCGCCTCCGCGTGGACCGATCCGGTTCCGCTGCGGCTCAGGCCTCGGAGGACGGCGTCGCGGACGGCGGCGGGTACTCGCCTTCCCAACGGGCCATGACGGCGGTGGCGAGGCAGTTGCCGACCAGGTTCACGGTGGTGCGCGCCATGTCCATCAGCTCGTCGACGCCGATGATCAGCAGGATGCCCTCCAGCGGCAGGTCGAAGCTGACCAGCGTTCCGGCGAGGATCACCTGGGAGGCGCGGGGGATCCCGGCCATGCCCTTCGAGGTCAGCATCAGGGTCAGCATCAGCGTGACCTGCTGTCCGACCGAGAGGTCCTTGCCGGCGGCCTGGGCGATGAAGATCGAGGCCACGGCGAGGTAGAGCGTGGAGCCGTCGAGGTTGAAGGAATAGCCGAGCGGCATCACGAAGCTGACGATCCGCTTGGGCACGCCGAACGACACGAGACGCTTCATGGCGTCGGGCATGGCGGCGTCGGAGGAGGTCGTCGTGAAGGCGAGGAGGATCGGTTCCTTGAGCAGGCGGAGGAACTTCATCACCGGCACGCGGGCCCAGAGCGCGGCCGGCAGCAGCACCAGCACGCAGAAGACCGCGAGGGCGGCATAGAGGGTGCCGATGAGGTGGGCGAGGTTGACCAGGACCTTCAGGCCGCTGTGTCCGACGGTGTAGGCCATGGCGGCGCCGATGCCGATCGGGGCGAAGTTCATCACCAGCGCGGTGAACTTGAACATGACCTCGGCCAGCGACTCGCAGAACCGGAGCATCGGTTCACGCGGTCCTTCCGGCACCTGGGCGAGGGCGACGCCGAAGACGAGCGCGAAGAAGACCACCTGGAGGACGTCGTTGGCCGCGGCGGCCGCGAAGAAGCTCTTCGGCACGATGTGCTCGATGATCCCGGCGAAGGTGACCTTGGTGGACGTCACCGTGGTCGCGGCGGAACCGGCGGCCGGAAGGACGACCCCGACGCCGGGTTTGGAGAGGTTCACCGCCACCAGGCCGATCACCAGCGCCGCCGTGGTCACGATCTCGAAGTACACGATCGAGCGGAACCCGAGCCGGCCCACCGCCTTGAGGTCGCCGCTGTGGCCGGCGATTCCGACCACCAGGGTGCTGAAGACCAAGGGCACCAGGATGCACTTGATCATGTTCAGGAAGACGTTCGAGACGACCTTCAGCTCCTGGGAGGGGCCGGGAAAGGCGTAGCCCAACGCCACGCCGCCGATCATGGCGACGAAGATCCAGTGGGTGAGAGAAATGCTCCGGAGGGTTCGCCACATCGCGTGGCCAGCTTCGCCGCAAGGGCGACGACGAGACAAGCGGGCGGTTGGCGAAGTGGCCGGGACCGGCACGGATTCCGACATTCCACGGCCGCGCGGTCGCCGCTACCTTACCGCCGTGCCACCGAAGAGACAGTACCGCAACATCGCCCTCGTCGGGTTCATGGGTGTGGGGAAGTCCACGGTCGGTCAGATCCTCGCGTCGAACCTGGGATTCGAGTTCGTGGACACGGACCGCGTCATCGAGTCCGCCACCGGCCGTCGGATCGCGGACATCTTCGCGCAGGATGGGGAACCGGCGTTCCGGGCGCTGGAGTCTTCGTTGGCGACCCAGCTCGAGGCCCGTTCCGGACTGGTGATCTCGACCGGCGGCGGCTTCGTGGTGAACCCGGCCAACCTCGAGTCGTTGCGCCGCCATGCGCTGGTGGTCTGCCTGTGGGCCTCGCCGGGCGTGATCCACGAACGGGTTCGGCACCAGAGCCACCGTCCCCTGCTCCAGACCCCGGACCCCCAGGCCAAGATCGCCGAACTGCTCGAAAAGCGGCGTCCCGCGTACCAGGAATCGGACATCCTCGTGGGTGTCGATTTCCGCAGCGCCTCGGAGACCGCCCGGCAGGTGGCCAACAGCTTCCGCCGGCTCCAGTCCGAATCGGATGGCCACGCGGTGCCCACCGGCGGACGGGCTGCCTAGCAGTCCATTTCGCCGCCATCGAACCCCGCCCACCCGGATACCGAGCGGATCCGCAGGGTACGGAGTCCCGGCTTCAGCCGGCGGAAACCGTCCCAACCAGAACACCCCTGCTTGGCATGACGTGTCCCCAACCCAAGTCACGGAAGCCCTGAAGGCATTCGCGATTCCCGATTCCCGATTCGTGATCCATTCCGTGATAGCCCAGGCCGCCAGGCCACGGACGACCGTCGCCGATTCGGTTGTTCCCCGCTGAAAACTGAAAACTCCTCTGAATGGCCACAGAGGCACAGAGGAGATGGCGAGCGGGGCCGCTGTCCGCCGCCCACCCGGATACCGAGCCGATCCGCAAGGTATGGAGTCCCGGCTTCAGCCGGCGGAAACCGTCCCAGCCAGAACGCCCCTGCTTGGAATGACGTGTCCCCAACCCAAGTCACGGAAGCCCTGAAGGCATTCCCGACCCGCGATTCCCGATTCGTGATCCATTCC
>JAIYBC010000014.1 GCA_027488845.1 Verrucomicrobiales bacterium
ACCGCCGCCTCCGGCGGCGCCAGGTATCTCCGGGTCCTCATTCGGCAAGGACTCTGCCACGGCTCCAGAACCTTCCGCGACGGGCGGCTTGTGCTCAGGGGGTGAATGGCGGGAGGGCCTGCTGCGCGAAGAAAAACGGCACTCGGTTCCAGGGCAACGACTTCCGTGGATGCTCCGTGGGATGGAGATTCCACTCTCGGTGTGACGTGTCCCCAACGCGGAAGGTGATCTCAGAGAGACGTGTCCCCAATCAATGGGGGAAATGCAGCGACTCGAGATCGTGGTGTTCGGGGCGGTTGCAGGAGCTGATCGGGATCCGGGCGGCTCCGTGGCAGTCCGTGTCTCGCCACGATAGCGCGAGCGGTCTCGCGCACTCAATGACGCTCGCGCGCTTCCGTCGGTCGCGGGGGCTTCTTCACTCACTCGGTAGGATGTGTCCCCTGCGCAGGATGAGGGCGGCACACGCTACGAGAAGCTTTCCCCACACTTCCTCGCCTTCGTCCAACTCGCCGCCGTCCTCGATTGGCTCAAGTCGACTTTTTGAAGATACGCCCTAGAACGGGATGATTCGGCTGAAAGCCCAACTCACGCCCTCGGGCATTCGCCCACTCAACTCGCCCACATGAAGTCGTCGGGAGCCCCAGTTCGGCTATGGGCGTGTCGATTCGGCCCCAACCTCGGGGTCGGCGGTCCGGGAGACGTCCAGAACACCGCGGACCGCCTTGGCCAGACGCTCCGTGTTCACCGGCTTGGTGAGCAGCTCCGCGATGCCTAACGCCGACAGCTCGCCCGTGTCCTCTGTGCCATGGTAGCCGGTGGTCAGCAGGAACGGCATGCCATAGCGGACCTCGCGTACCCGACGCGCCAACTCCAGCCCGCTCATCCCCGGCATGGTCAAGTCCGCGATCACCAACTGGAACCGCATCGGGTCGGCCACCAATGCCGCCAGCGCCTCCGTTGGACGGGTGAAGAACGTGACCTCATAGCCCATCGAACGGAGCATCCGGTCGGCCACCTTGGCCAAGGCGATCTCATCGTCGACGTAGAGGATCCGTTCGCCACGACCGCGGGCAGGAAGAAGCGGTTCAGCCACCACCTCGGCCGCCTTGGGAACCAAGGCCGGAATGAAGACGTGGAACGTAGTTCCCTGCCCCGGTTGCGAGTAGACGGTCACCCCGCCGCCGTGGCTCCGCACGATGCCATGGACCACCGCCAGGCCGAGCCCCGCGCCCTGTCGCGGCCCTTTTGTGGTGAAGAATGGTTCGAACAACCGGTCGAGCGTCGCCGCGTCCATTCCAACACCGGTGTCGGTCACGCTCAGCCGAACGTAGCGCCCAGGCGCCAGGTTGCCCTGAGCCTGGGCCATGGTGGCGTCCACGTCGACCGCGTGCAGCCCGATCGACATCCGACCGTTCCGCCCCTCCATCGCCTGACGGGAATTCGTGGCAAGGTTCATCAGGACCTGGTGCAACTGGCCGGGATCGCCGAGCACCTGCGGGACCGCGGAGGAGATCTTGACCTCGATTTCGATCGATACAGGAATCGAGGCCCGCAGGAACTTGCAGGCCTCCTTCACGACCAAGGCGAGGTCCAGCGGTCCCCGCGGCTGGTCCTGACGTCGGCTGAAGGTGAGCATCTGCCTCACGACCTCCGACGAGCGCCGGGCCGCCTTCAGGATCTCGGCCACCGATTCCGCTCCCGGGCTCCCCGGCGGCAGGTCGAGCTGGAGCAGTTCGGCATGGCCGAGGATCGCGCCCAGCACATTGTTGAAGTCATGCGCGATCCCGCCCGCCAACGCCCCGATCGCCTCGAGCTTCTGGGATTGGCGCAACTGGGCCTCCAGCTTGGTCCGCGCCGAGTCCGCCTGCCGCCTTTCGGTGACATCCCGGAGGATCACCGTCAGCAACCTCTCCCCGCCCACCACGGTCTGCGAAACGGATGCCTCAACCGGGAACTCCTCGCCGTTGGACCGGATCCCGGTAAGGGAGCCCATCGGTCCCATGACACGGCTGATCAGCCCGTTCTGTCCCGGTGGCAACAGGTCCGCGGGACGATCCCCACCCCAACCGGTCCGGATCAGCTCCTCCAGGCGACGGCCCCGAACCTCGTCCACCGAACGGCCGAACATCCTCTCGGCCGCTCCGTTGAAGAGCATCACCCGCATCTCCTCGTCGACCGTCAGGATCGCATCCATCGCCGATGCAATGAGGCCCGAGAGTCGTGCCTCGCTTTCTTGAAGGGCCGCCTCGGACCGTTTGCGCTCCGTGATGTCGACGACAAGCCCATTGGTGCGGACGACCTGCCCCAGCGGGTCCCGGACCGGATAGGCCCGGTCGAGTAGCCACCGCTGCGAGCCATCGCTACGCACCACCCGGAACTCCACCTCGGTCACCTCGCCCAGGCTTTGACGACGCCAGATCTCCTCGATCTTCTCCCGGTCCTCCGGGTGGACCGTGGACAGGAATCCGTCGAGGGTCATCAGGTCCTTCACCGGACGCCCCCAGATGGCCTCGGCGGCAGGACTGACATACTCCAGCGGCGCCGGCGCCCTTCCAGCCACCCAATACACATCGGACATGGTACGGGTGAGGTCCTCGAAACGGCGTTCCGCCAACGCCTTGTCGCGGCGGAGTCGGGCCTTCCACAACTCACGCTCGACCGAGGTGACCAGCCGCTGGAGCGACCGTCGGCCGAGGCAATCCTGGGCACCGGCCCGCAGGGCCTCCACCGCGGCGTCTTCGCCCATGTCCCCGGCCACGAAGAGGAAAGGGAGATCCGGGGCCGATTCGCGGACGATCCGCAAGGCCAGCGGCCCGGGAAGCCTGGAGAGGCCGTGGTCGGCGAGCACAACATCCCATTCGGACGCCAAGGCCTCCCGGAGTTCGGACTCGCACGAGACCAAACGGGAAACGACACGGTGCCCCGCCCCGGTGAGCGCGTCCTCCAGCAGGCGCGCGTCGGCCGGGTTGTCCTCGATGTGCAGGATGCGCAGCGGTGGAACCATGACGCGGCGGAACGTTCATTCGGCTCCGCCTGTGGCGCAAGCAACCGTTGGAACCACGCCGAGCGGCTCGATGGGCCTTTCTCTTTACCCACCAATTCCAATCGCTAGCCTTCACAACATGAAGCGCTTCGCCCGGGCGGCCATCCCCTTGTTGGGGTGCGTTTTCCTCGCCTGCGCGGGGTCAGCCAAGCCTCCGACCGTCCATTCCGGAATGGCCGGAGCCTCGGCGGCGGTGAACCTCGGAGAGGGCCGCTTCGCTGTGGCCAACGACGAGGACAACCGGATCCGCATCTACCGCGCCGGAGAACCAGGCGGCCCCGAGGCCGAGGCCGATTTCTCCCGGTTCCTGCAGGTCCATGGCCGCAACACAGAAGCCGACATCGAAGGCGCCGCCCGCATCGGAGACCGCATCTACTGGATCGGTTCCCACGGACTTTCCAAGGACGGCAAGGCCCGCCCCAATCGTCATCGCTTCTTCGCCACGGACATCGTCACGGCCGCAAGCGGCCCTCCGAACCTGATACCGGTCGGCAAACCGTGCGTCGACCTCCTGAACCAGTTGGCTTCCTCGGCGATCCAACCCGAGCTCGACCTTTCGCGCGCCATGGCCCTCCCACCCAACGAACCGGGCGGGCTCAACATCGAAGCCCTCTCAGCAGGGCCCGACGGCGCCCTGTTCGTCGGTTTCCGCAGCCCGATCCCGTCCAAACTCGCGATCCTCGTGCCCCTGCTGAATCCCGCCGAGGTCGTCGAAGGCAAACCCGCGCGGTTCGGGAAGCCGCTGCGTCTCGACCTGGACGGCCGGGGCATCCGCGACCTCGTCTGGGACGGACACCGATGGTACCTTCTCGGAGGTGGAGGCGGTGGGGAGGACCGGAAAACCAGGCTCTATCGCTGGGACGGCCCGGGCCGGGCCGCAACTCCGATCGCCACCAAGGGCCTCAAGGGCCTCAACCCCGAGGCCATCACGCTCCTCGGTTCCGGCGAGGACGCATCCCTGTTCATCTGCAGCGACGACGCCAGCGGCCCAGGTGGCCTGTCCACTTCCCGCACCTTCCGCAGCCTCCGCCTCCCGTTGAAGGACGCCCACTGAGACCGGCAAACGTGTCCCTCAGCGGGCCGGTTCGATGTGGACGCTGACATATCCCACCCGCAGCCGCGAACCACTCATGGCATCCTCGACCGCATGAGCCACGTCATGGCCTTCATGCACCGTCATGGCTCCCGGCACCTTCACGTGGATGTCCACCAGCAGTCCCATGCCGCTCTTGCGCACCCGGACACGGCCGATTCCGGACACCCGCGGGACAGCCGCTGCCAGTTCACGCAGATGCGCCTCGACCGCCTCGCCGGGACTCGCATCCATCAGTTCGTCCAGGGCGCCGGCCAGCAGCTTGAAGCCGTTCCACACGATGAACCCGCAGGCCAACAGCGCCGCCCAGTCGTCGGCCGACTCGTAGCCGACCCCTCCGACCATCGCCACGAGGATGCCCATGAACACCGCCGCCGACGTGATCGCGTCGGACCGGTGGTGCCACGCCTCGCCCTGGAGCGCCGTGCTGTCGAGGTCGGAGCCAACCGCATGGACCGCCCGGAACAACCACTCCTTCACGGCCACCACCACGCCGAGCACCACGAGTGTGTACCATGCGGGCGGATGATGCGGATGCCGGATCTCATGGATGGAATGGAACGCGATGAAGCCGGCCGCCGTGAGCAACGCCAACGACACGAGGACACCGGCCACCGGCTCCGCCTTGCCGTGGCCGAAGGGGTGCTTCTCGTCCGGAGGCCGAACCGAGATCCGCAGCCCACCCCAGACGATCAGGGAACCCACGATGTCGGCGGTCGATTCCACGCCGTCGGCCACCAGGGCGTGGGAATTGCCGACGACGCCGGTGACGATCTTCACCGCCGCCAACAGCGCGTTGGCGACAATCCCGGTTCCCGTGAGCCGAAGTCCCGTGTGGAGATCCGACATCTTGGTGGGGGGCTCGGGCTTCTCGGACAGTCCGTCGGGATTACAGCAACCGGGGCTGGCCGCTTCTCGACGGCGTCAAACCCAGCTTCCGGAAGGCCTTCTCCGTGCAGATGCGCCCCTGCGGCGTGCGGTTCAGGTAGCCTTCCATGATCAGGTACGGCTCATAGACCTCCTCGATCGTGTCCGGCTCCTCGCCGACCGCCACCGCCAGGGAGTTCACCCCGACCGGCCCGCCGGCGAACTTCACGATCACCGCCTCGAGGAGGCGCTTGTCCATCTCGTCCAGGCCGTCCGCGTCGATCTCCAGGATGCCGAGCGCACGGTCGGCGATGGCGCCGTCGATGCGGCCGTCCCCGCGGACCTGCGCATAGTCCCTCACCCTGCGGAGCAGGTTGCCTGCGATACGGGGCGTCCCACGGCTGCGACGCGCGATCTCCAGCGCTCCCGCCGGATCGGTCTCGATCTTCAGCAGGCGCGCGCCGCGCAGGATGATTCCCTGCAGCTGCTCCGCCGTGTAGTAGTCGAGACGCTCACGGATGCCGAAGCGGGTCAGCATCGGCGCGGACAGCAACCCGCTCCGCGTGGTCGCCCCGATCAGGGTGAACCGCGGCAGGGTGAGCCGGACGCTGCGCGCGTTCGGTCCCTGGTCGATGATGATGTCCAAACGGAAGTCCTCCATCGCCGGATACAGGTACTCCTCGATGGTCTTCTGCAGCCGGTGGATCTCGTCGATGAAGAGCACGTCCCCCTCGCTCAGGTTGGTCAGCAGGCCGGCGAGGTCCGCGGCCTTCTCGATGGTGGGTCCCGAGGTGGCCTTCACCGTCGCCCCCATCGCGTTGGCGAGGATGTTGGCGATGGTGGTCTTGCCGAGGCCGGGCGGTCCGCTCAGGAGGATGTGGTCCAACGGCTCCTTCCGCCGCCGGGCCGCCTCCACCGCGATCTCCAGGCGCTCCTTGACCTTCGGCTGGCCGGTGAAGTCGTCGAACGCCGAGGGACGCAACGCCGCCTCCAGGGTCGCATCGGGCTTGTTCAACGAGCTGAGGGGACGGTCCGCCATGGCCGGTGAGTGTGTTCAGACAGCCCCGGGAAGGAAGGCGGAAGAATCGGCCGGCGATGCCCGGACACGCCCGAGGCAAGTTCTCCGGACCGCGGACGGGTACGATCCACGGCGTCCCACAAGGCCTTGTCTTTTCGGCCGGGGACCGGATTCTTTCCCGCGACTCCCCATGAGAAACGCAGTCCGACTCATTCCGTTGGCCATCGCCACCGCCACCGCCTTCGCCGCCGGCGTCGGCTACGAAGACACCCCACAGATCCCGGGTCAGAAGTGGAAGGTGCACGACAAGAACCGCCCGAACCCGCCGGTCGTCGCCCCCGGCGAGACCTTCAGCCACCAGGCACCGGCCCCGGCCGACGCCACGGTCCTCTTCGACGGCAAGGACCTGTCCAAATGGCAGGGCGGCAAGGACGGCAAGGCGCCGTGGAAGGTCGAGAACGGCTACTTCGAGGTCGTGAAGGGCACCGGCGACATCCAGACCAAGGAGAAGTTCGCCAACTTCCAGCTCCACTTCGAATGGTCCGCCCCGAACCCGCCCAAGGGCGACAGCCAGGGCCGCGGCAACTCCGGCCTCTTCCTCCACGGCCTCTACGAGGTCCAGGTCCTCGACGTCTACAACAACAAGACCTACGCCGACGGACAGGCCGGCGGCCTCTACGGGATGTGGCCGCCCCTGCAGAACGCCATGAAGAAGCCCGGCGAATGGAACACCTACGATGTCATCTTCGAGGGACCGCTCTTCGGCGACGACGGCAAGGTGACCCGCAAGGCCTCCGTCACCGTGATCCACAACGGCGTGGTGCTGCACCACAAGCAGGAGTTCAACGGTCCGTCCGGACACCGCAACACGCCCAACTACTTCAAGTACGACGGAACCGGTCCGATCCGGCTGCAGGACCACGGTGATCCGGTCCGCTTCCGCAACATCTGGATCCGTCCGCTGGGCGAATACGACCGCCCGGAGACGCACTGAACCCGTTCCGTCGCGAACGACGGAACCGGACGGTGAAGACAAGACAAAGGGCCGGCATCCGATGGATGCCGGCCCTTTTCAGCGTCACCAAACGGCGATGCAGGTCAGTAGAGCCAGCGGGTGATCCCGGAAAACGCGTCGAGCTCCACGCCCTGGCGACGGAACGCCCAGCACATGTAGCTCACGCTGACGAAGAACGAGGCCGGCACGCGGTTGGCCGCCGTGATCTTCACGCCCAACAGGGTCGTCTTCCCGCCGAATCCCATCGGACCGATCCCCAGCTCGTTCGCCGTCTTCAGGACGTCCTGTTCCAAGGCGTCCAAGGTCGGATCGGGATTCCGGTCGTCGAGCAGCCTCAGGAACTGGGTCTTGCTCAGCTCGTAGCCGGTCGCCCGGTCGCCTCCGATGCAGATGCCCAGGATTCCGGGTCCGCAGCCCTTGCCCTGCGCCTGGAGCACCGTGTCGAGGATCACCTTCCTGCAACCGTCGAGGTCGCGGTTGGCGTGCAGCTTCTCGTTGGGCAGCGAATACTGGGCTCCCACGTTCTCGCAGCCGCCGCCCTTCAGCATCAGCCGGACCTCCACCGCGGACGAACGGTGCTGGTGGAAATGGATCGCCGGGGAGCCCGGGCCGACGTTCGTGCCGTCGTTCTTGCCCGTGACCGAATCCACCGAGTTCTGCCGCAGGTAACCCTTCTTCGTCGCCAGCTTCACCGCCTCCCGCGCGGTCTCCGCGAAGGTGATCTGGTCGAATCCCACCGGGACGTCGACGTAGAAGAGGATGCTGCCGGTGTCCTGGCAGATCGGCTGCGACTTCCGCTTCGCAAGCTCGATGTTGCGCTCGATGATCCGCAGCGCGCTCTCGGCGATCGTCCCCTTTTTCTCGGCCTCCAGGGAGCGGATCAACGCGTTGTTCACGTCCTCCGGGATCTCGGCGGAGGTGCGTCGGATGAGTTCAACCAGCGATTCAAGCAGGGCGGACATCGACGCGGACGCTACGAACCCGGCCGGGAACCGTCAACGGGCCGCCGAGCCGGCACCGGCCCCACCGAAGACCGCCTCCTCCGTCGCGCGGTCCACCGGCTCTCCCGGCTTCCTTCGTCCGACCGCCTTGGATATCCTCTCCGCTTCCGATGCGTCTGCTCGACCGCTACCTCCTCCGGGAGCTCCTGATGCCGCTGGCGGTCTGCCTCTGCGGTTTCACGATCTT
Organism: Verrucomicrobiales bacterium; assembly: GCA_027488845.1. GTDB lineage: Bacteria > Verrucomicrobiota > Verrucomicrobiia > Limisphaerales > UBA9464 > SXXZ01. Next base: position 8,225 of record JAIYBC010000014.1, read on the forward strand.
CTGGATCGCCTTCGACCTGCTGGGGGAACTCGACCGCTTCCGCCGGGCCGACCTCGGCCTCGCCGGCATCGGACGCTACTACCTCGTCGGCCTGCCGGAGCTGCTCAACACCATCCTCCCGGTCGCCCTCCTGCTGGCGCTGCTCTATTCCCTCACCGCCCACTCCCGACACAACGAACTGACCGCCATGCGCTCCGCGGGGATCAGCCTCTGGCGCATCATCGTCCCCTACCTCGGCGTCGGGCTCGCCGCCAGCGGCCTGCTCTACTGGCTCTCCGAGGTCGCCGTGCCGGACTCCAGGGAACGGCAGGAACGCATCCTCGAAGGCGCTCCCACGACCACGGCCGCCGACGGCTCGGACTGGCGCGGTCCGCTCAACTTCGACAACCAGCCCGCGAGACGTTCTTGGACGATCGGCTCGTTCGACCTGCGCTCGGGCTCCATTCGCAACGTCCGGCTCCTCCTGCCCGTCGGCACGGGCGCCCGCCGCGAGGTCGAGGTCGGATCCGCCCGTTGGACCAATGGCGACTGGCGGCTCTCCGGCGTCACCGAGCGCCTCTGGCGCCGCGCCGCGGATCCCAACCCCGCGGTCCATGAAAGCGGCTTCGCCCCGGTTCCCCGCCTGCCCGCAACCAACCTCGTCCTGCTCTGGCCCGGCGGGTCCGTCACCCTCTCCAACGCGGTCCTGAGGACCAACATCTCCTTCCGCGACGAGGCTTCCGGAGCCGAATGGACCGCCGACTCCTACGATCCGCGGACGCTGGAACTCCGCGGACTCACGTTCCGGGAGGCGCTCCGCGGCGGGGCACAAAGGCAGTTCCTCGCCGAGGGCGCCACCTGGGACTCCGATGGATGGCGCTTCTCCAACGGCCACGAGTACGTGTTCCGCAACAACCGCGACCGGGAACCCCTGTGGATCCCTTCGATCGAAAGGATGCCCGAACTGGATGAGACTCCGGAGATCCTCCGCTCCGAACTCCGGGTCAGCGGTTTCAACCGCGCCAAGGCCCTGAAGCGCCCGCAGCTCACCGTCCAGGCGATCGTCGACTACCGTCGCCTCCACCCGGATCTGCGTCCGCAGATGCGCGCCTGGCTGGAGACCCAGATGCACGCTCGGATCGCCGCACCGTGGACCTGTCTGGTGGTTGTCGTCATCGCCGTGCCCTTCGCCGCGCCTTCGGGACGCAGGAACCTCTTCTTCGGCGTGGCCGGCAGCATCGGGCTCGCGTTCATCTACTTCGTCGTCCAACGCGTGGGCTTCGCCCTCGGCCAGAACGGGGCCGTCGTCCCCTGGCTCGCCGCCTGGCTTCCGAACATCGGCTTCACCCTCGCCGGACTCATCCTCACCGCCCGCGTCCGCTAGACCATGCCTCCCCGGAATCCCGAAGCCGACCAGCTCCAGGCCCGCCTCGACCGCCTCGAGGCCCTCCACAAGGTCTCCCGCCGCGTCCACTCGACCCTCGATCTCCGCGAGTCGCTCCAGATCATCCTCGACGAGGCCGTCCGCCTCATGCGCGCCTCCTCCGGGTCCGTCTGCCTCATCAACCCGACCACCGGCTTCCTCGAGATCGAGGCCGCACGGGGCCTCCCGGAGAACGCCCGCGACGTCCGTCTGCGCGTCGGCGAGGGCATCACCGGCACCGTCGCCCGCTCCGGACGCTCCATCCGCATCGGCGACGTCTCGCGCGAGCGACGCTACGTCCGCCTCGGCGAATCCATCCGCTCCGAACTCGCCGTCCCCCTGCGCGTCGCCGACGAGGTCCGCGGCGTCATCAACGTCGACTCCGACCGCGTGGACGCCTTCACCGCGGACGACGAACGCCTGCTCGAGGACCTCGCTGCCATCGCCGCCCCGGCCATCCGGAACACCTGGCTCTACGAGTCCGCACGCCAACGCGCCTCGCTCCTCGAATCCCTCGTCCGGGTCGGACAGCTCATCAATTCCACCCTCTCCGTCGACGACGCCCTGAGCGTCATCATCCGCGAGGCCCGCACCCTCACCCGGGCCAAGATGTGCTCGCTCATGATGGTCGACTCCTCCGGCGAATGGCTCGAGCTGCGCGCCCACGACGGCGCCGGCCCGGAGTACGTCGGCAAACCCCGGCTGAGCCTCGCCGAGAGCCTCGTCGGGATCGTCGTCCGCCGGCAGAAGCCGCTGCAGGTCGAGAACGTCCAGATCTCCGGACGATACCAGAACGTCGGCATCGCCCGGCGCGAGGGCCTGCTTTCCCTTCTCAGCGTCCCCCTGCTCTTCGGAGGCAAGGCTACCGGCTGCCTCAACGTCTACACCGGCGAACCCCACCTGTTCTCGGACGAGGAGGTCCGCACGCTCTCCGCCTACGCGGAACTCTCGGCGCTCGCGCTCGAGAAGGCGCGGCTCTACGACCGCATCGTCTCCGTCGAGGAGGAGCTGCGCCAAAGCGAACGCCTGAGCGCCCTGGGACTGCTCGCCGCCGAGATCGCCCACGAGATCCGGAATCCGCTGACCGTGATGAAGATGCTCCACCACTCCCTGGAGCTGAACTACCCGGAAGGCGATCCCCGGCGCACCGACGTCCGGATCATGGGCGAGAAGATGGACCACCTGAACCGCATCGTGGACCGGGTCCTCGACTTCGCCCGCGGCGCGGAGCCCCACCTCGAGGAGGTCGACGTCAACGCGTTGCTCGACGACCTCACCCTGCTGACGCGGGTCAAGCTGCGGGAGGCCGGCGTCGAACTGGCCCGGCGTCTCGATCCCAAGCTTCCCCGGCTGCTCGCCGACGCCACCCAACTGGAACAGGCGTTCCTCAACCTCACGCTCAACGCCGTCGAGGCGATGCCCGACGGCGGACGACTCTCGATCCGGACCCGTGCGCTGCCCATCGGCCGCCGCCGACGTGTCACCCACGTGCTCATCCGGTTCCGCGACACCGGCGTGGGCATGACACGGGAGCAGTCCGACCGCGCGTTCTCATCGCTCCTCCAGACGTCGAAACCCCGCGGAAACGGGCTCGGCATGGCCATCGTCGCCCGGGTCATCGAGATCCACCAGGGCAACGTCCGCCTTCGGTCCAGGCCCGGAAGCGGCACCTCCATCAGCATCATCCTGCCGGTCCTCAAATAGGACGGCACGCCGGCTCCGACGACACCGGATGAAGCCGGAAAACAGGAACGCCCGGGACGATATCCCGGGCGTTCTCGCGGAGATTCCTGAAGGTCGGCTCAGTTGCCGCCGTTGCCGATCGCCTCGACCGGGCAGCCTTCCATGGCTTCCTTGCAGGCGGCTTCCTCATCGGGGGTGGTCGGCTGCTTCTTCACGTAGGAGTAGCCACCATCGTCCCAGCGGGTGAAGTTCTGCGGGGCCGTCTCGCGGCACAGGTCGCAGTCGATGCACTGGTTGTCGACGAAGTACTTGCCGGCGACGTTCTCGGAGTAGCGGTTAGCGATGTCAGCCATAGTTCGTAATTTCGGACCGGTTTATCGTCGGCACCTCCGGGTGGTGCAAGGCTCATTTTGTGGAATGGGGAACAAGTTTCGGGACGGATCCGCCGCCGGTCCGCCCCCGATCGTCGAAGCGGATCCAGCCCCCTTCGCCATCGGGGTTTTTCCTGCGGCTCCACAATGCTCCGCCGGAGTCTCCAAGGGACGGCTGGATCCGCCAACGCCATCGCCAAACGCGAAGTCGATCCGCAGATGTCGCAGACATCCACAGATCCCGAACTCTCCTTGGAATCCCCACCTGCGTCCCTCCGGTGTGATCTGCGGACGGATGTGGCCGCCTGGGCAACCGCGCCTGTCGTCGGGATTCTGGATCGGAGGATCCCCGCGGCGTAGGTTTCCGCGGCAGAGGGTTTCGCGGTTGAAGGAAGAAGCATTCGTTCTGCGGAAATCTCTTGCAGGCTGGGAAGGCCGTCTTTATGTTCCGCGCTCCGTTGTGCATCCGTAGCTCAATTGGATAGAGCAGCTGACTACGGATCAGCAGGTTCCAGGTTCAACTCCTGGCGGATGCACCACTTCCCTTCCTCTGGCCTTCGCGGCCCCCTTGATTCCTGACGTTTCCGGGTCAAGTCTCCCCGGCCGCATGAGCGCTTTCACCAGCCGCCTGAATCCCTATCTGGCCTCCCTGCCCGTCTACGTTCCCGGTCGCCCCATCGAAGAGGTCGCCCGCGAACATGGGCTCGACCCTTCCTCCATCATCAAGCTGGCCTCGAATGAGAACCCCTTCGGTCCCTCCCCGAAGGCCGTCGCCGCGATGGAACAGGCCGCGCGGCAGTTCCATCTCTACCCCGACGGTTCAGCGACACTCCTGAAGCGTCGCCTCGCCTCGGTGCTGGGGGTCGATCCGACGAACCTCATCCTCGGCAACGGCTCGAACGAGATCCTCGAGTTCGTCGGACACATCGCCATGCGACCCGGGGTCGAGATCGTCGCCTCGGAGTTCTGCTTCGCGGTCTACCCCATCGTCGCCGCCCTGTTCGGCGCGAAGCTCGTGACCGTGCCGTCGAAGGGGTTCGGCGCCGACATCCCCGGCCTGATCGCCGCCATCACCCCGGCCACCGGCGTGGTGTTCCTCGCCAACCCCAACAACCCGACCGGCACCCGCACCTCCGCCGAGGACGTGCGCCGGCTCCTCGACGCCGTTTCTCCGGAAGTCCTCGTGGTCATGGACGAGGCCTACATCGAGTTCCTCGACAACCCAGTGGACCTCGTCCCGGAGGTCCGCTCCGGTGCCCGGCCCAATCTCGTCCTCTGCCGGACCTTCTCCAAGATCTACGGCCTCGCCGGCCTGCGGCTCGGGTACGGGATCGCCGGCAAGGAGCTCGTCGCGGCCATGGAGAAGGCCCGTCAGCCGTTCAACGTGAACTCCATCGCCCAGGCCGGTGCCCTCGCCGCGCTCGACGACACGGAGCACATGGACCGCACCCGTGCCAACAACCGGGTGGGCGTCGCCTACTACGAGTCGGCATTCGCGAAGCTCGGTCTCCGGTTCATCCCTTCCTCGGCCAACTTCGTCCTCGTCGAGGTCGGGGATGGCTCGAAGGTCTTCGCCGAACTCCAGCGGCGCGGCGTGATCACGCGGCCGATGGGAAGCTACGGTCTTCCCCAATGGCTCAGGATCTCGGTCGGAACCCCGGCCGAGAACGCCCGTTGCCTCACCCAGCTCGTCGAGATCCTGCGCCCGGCCTGATTCGGGATGGGCGTCCACCGGTGACGCCTTGGCGGCCTCACCGGATCGACTTCATCGGCCGGGCGTCCGCGGCGGTGGCGGCACGGTAGTCGGCCAGCGCACGCAGGTAGTCGGCCACCAGGTCCACCTCGGTGGTCCGCGCCTCGAATCCCGCCTGCTCGCGGATCTGGACCGCAAGGAGGTCCGAGGCGCCCCGCTGGAACCGCGTGTTCTCGGCCTCGACCAGCTCGCCGGCCAGCTCGACGTTCAGGCGTGCCTGGGCGATCTGTTCCCATGCCGCGGTCAGCGCCGAGTGCGAATCCCGGACCTCGGCCGCCACGCGGTCGCGTGCCATGCGCTCCTCCACCGCCAGGCGCTCCAACTGCGCCTCCGCCGCCTCGATGCGTCCCAAGGCGTCACGCCGCTGGAGCGGCAGCTTGAACTCCACGCCGGCCTCGACCTCGGTGTCCCGCTTGTCCTTGTAGCGGTCGGTTCCGAAATCCCGGCTCACGGCGACCCCGGCGTCGAGGCTCGGCAACGCCTGGTTCCTCGCCAGCCTCAGGTCCACTTCGGCCTTCTCGATCCCCAGTCGGAACCGTCGGATCTCCGGCCGCCCTCCGAGCGCCACCACGATGTCCGACTCCAGCGCCGAGGGATCCGGGGGCGCGGACGCCGGTTCCTCCGGGGGAAGCCGGTCGCGTCCGGACAGCACCGGATTGCCATCCGCATCCCGGTGGAAAAGAGACAGCGCGATGGAAGCCGCCTCGAAACGTCGCCGCGCCTGGACCACCGCCAGCTGACGCGACACCACCAGGCGCTGGTTGTCGGTGAGGACGATCCGGGGAACCAGTCCGCTCGTGGCCTGGTTGGTCAGCGCCTGTCCCCGTTCGCTCGCGACCCGGAACAGGTCCTCGGAAAGCTCCCAGCGCCTCCCCGCCGCGACCCACGACGCATGGGCCATGGAGGCCGCACGGATGAAGTCCAGCTGCTGGCGCAGGATGAAGGGATCGGCCAGTTCGCGGTCGAGGCGCGCCTGCAGGATCGCGGCACGACGGCGGTCGATCGACCCGTCCTTCAGCAACGGCACCCGGAGGCCGATGCGCGGCTCGCCATCCCCCTGGGTCCGGTTCTTGTCGTAGTCCGGCAGGCTGTCGCCCCGGTTGATTCGGTAGCCGCCGAACACCGTGCTGCCCCAGATCCCCGTGAACTGTTCGAAGCCCGCCTCGAACGTCCGGTTCTCGTAGTAGCCCTGCGGGATGCCCGTGAACTTGGCGAAGGTCTGGAAGTCGAACGCGCCCTCCGCGCTGCGGAGGCGTCCCGCCGCGATGTCTCGCTCGATCAGCGCCGCCAGCAACGGCGGATAGCGGTTCGTCACCGACGCCAGCACATCCTGGAGCCGCAAGGGCCCTCCGCCTCCACCCACCCCAGCCCGGAGCGGTGACCAGCCAACCAGACCGATCAGGAGTGCCATGCCAACCACGGCGAGGCGCAGACGGGTTCGGGATCGTTGCAGGTTCATGAGCTGGGAACGGGAGGGATGCCGGACGAAATCCGGCTCCACGCGGGTTCGGTCGCCTCGGATCATCACGGCTTCGGCTCCGGCGGGAAGCCGTTGATCAGACGCCAGACCTCGTACCAGAACGGAACCTGCCGGGCGAGGACCCAACCCTGCGCCCGAACGCCCTGGCGAAGGATCGTCGGATCCGGCCAGTTCTCGGGCACCTCGCGCGTGCCGTCCGAGACGAGATCCGGCTTCGGCGCCACAACGACGCGGAACATCCCCTTGCCGTTGTCGGTGGCGTCCACCAGCACGACTTCGCCACCGAAGGTCCCGCGCGGGGCGCGGAACGGTCCCACGATCGCCACCGCCGGCCAGCCCTCGAACTGGATCCGGACGTCGCTGCCCGGGGCGACCGTCTTCCCTTCGGCGTCGGTCTGCCGCGGCATCGCCAACGGCATGTTGTTCCCCTCCAGCCACAATTCGACCATCCGGCTCTCGGTCTCGGGGATCACCACGCAGATCGGCGAACCCGGACGAAGGTAGGTGCCTGGCGTGGCCTGGACCGAGAAGATGAAGCCGTCCCGCGGCGAGACCACCGTCTGTCGCGAGGCCTGCGCCAGCTGGATGTCGAGCGTCGCCAACAACTGGTCGGCGGCGGCCAGCTCGGCCTCGGCCGAATCCCGGAGGCTGCGGCTGCCCGCGATGGCCCCGCCGATCGTGGCCTCCTGCAACGAGAGGTTCGCGCGCGCCGACGCGAGGTCCGCCGCCGTGCTCTTCTGCGAGAGGATCGCCAACTCGTACTCCTGTTCCGAAGCAAGCCCACGGCGGTCCTGGAAGAGGTCCCGGATCCGCTCGAAGCGCAGCTGGGCCGTCTGGGCCGCGATTTCCGAGGCCCGGATACGCTCCCTCGCCGCCGCCAACGCCGCCTCCAACGACAATTCCTGCTGACGGACCTGCAGCGCCAGCTCGTTGGTCCTCGAGGCCAGCGACGTGCGTCGACGCCCCGCGTCCGCGCGCTGCCGAGCGAGGTTCGCCAACAGGTTCGGATCGTTGTCCTCCAACTCGATCAGGACGTCGCCGGCCTTCACGCGCCGGCCCTCGACGAGATGCGAAACGCGCACCGCGCCGGAGACCCGGGCCTCGACGTTCACGCGCCGTTCCAGCGGATCGAAGGCGATCACGCGCCCCTTCCCTCCGGCCGACTGCTGCCACGGCATGAAGGCCACCGCGACGAGCGCGGCCAACACCGCCGCCGGGAAGAACCGGCGGAAGGTCGAGATGCGCTGGTTCGGATCCACCAGCAACAACGCCGGGAACCGCGATGGGTCGCCCCTCAAGGGCAACGGATCGTGATGCCCGCCTCCGGTCGGATGTCCTTCGCTCATGCCGCCTCCTTTCGCACGTCCGAACGTTCCGGCAGCGTCAGCTGCCTATCAAAACGCCGGAGCACATCCGGATCCCGGGTCACCACCAACAGGGTCCAGGGTCGCTCCGGAGACGCGATGTAGGAAAGGATGCTGTCGATCTCCTCGGCCTCGAAGCCGTCCAGCGTGCCGTCGAGGAGCAGCAGGCGCGGCGACCGCGCGATCGAACGGGCCAAAAGGACCTGCCGACGCTCGGTTCCGGAAAGCGACCGGCCCAACAGGGCAATCGGCTCGTCCAAGCCGTGCGGCAGCGCCTGGATCTTCCTCAGCAACCCCACCGCCCGCAATGCCCCGACCACCTCAGCCACACCGACGGTCTCGTTGCCCATCTGCACGTTCTCCCGGACCGTTCCGTCGAAGATCGAGTCGTCCGCCGCAACCCGGGCCACCGCGGTGCGCAACGACTCGAGGTTCCACTGCCGCAGGTCGAGACCGTCGATCTCCACGAGCCCTTCGCTCGGCGAACGCAGCCCGTACAGGATGTCGAGAAGGGTCGTCGAACCCGTGGAGGCGCGGGCGAAGAGCGCGATCCGCGCACCGGACTCGATCGTCACGTCCAACCCGCGGAAGACCGGTCGGTCCGCCGAGTATCCGAAGTGGAGTCCCCGCACCTGGACCGACGCTCCCGCGGGCGCCGGGGAACTCGGTGCACTGCCACCCGAGCGCTCCATCCGCAGGTCCACGAGATGCCCGATCTTGTCGACCGCCGTCAGCAGGTCGTACGCGGTCTCCAGCTGCTTCCCGAACTTCGCCGAGGCCGCCAGCGTCGCGGTCAGGATCAGCTCGCTGGCCACCAGCTGCCCGATCGAAAGCTTGCCCGAAAGGACCAGGAAGCCACCCCACAGCAGGAGTGCGGTCGTCGCCACCACCTCGATGGCCAGAAGGCCCACGACCTGGCGGAAGAGGATCTTGAAGTGCGTGCGCCGGTGCTTCAGGTACTCCCGCGCATAGGAGTCCGCCCGGGCCTCCGCCAGCGCCTCGCCGCCCGGAGACTTGAAGGCCCCCGAGAACAGCGCCACCTGCTGCAGCCAGCCCGCCGTGGCGTACTTCGCACGGGATTCCTCGATGCTCGAGTTCACGCCTCCGCGTCCAAAGCCACGGATCACCACCGCGATGAGCACGAGCAGTCCCGCGTCGAACCAGAACAGCGTCCAATCATAGAAGGCCAGCACCAGCGATCCGATGAGGAAGCTCAGGATGACGTCCAATCCATCGAGAAGCAGCTGCGCCGCCGCCTTCTGGAGGGTCATGATGTCGAAGAACCGGTTGGTCAGCTCCGGGCCGTGGACCTTGTCGAATTCCGCCTGGGTCACCTTGGGCAACCGCGCCGCCAGGTCCGCCGTGAAGCGCACGAAGAGCCGGCGTTGGAGCCGTTCGATGACCACGAAGGCCAATGCGCGGATGGACGCGTACAGGAAAAGGAAGGTGCCCAGCACCGCCGCCAGGACCAGGAGGGCCTGCACGTAGACCCTCTGCTGTCCGCCGAACGCGATGTTGCTGACCATCGCGTCCACCGCCAACGGGATAGCCAGGTACAGAAGCCCGGTCGCCACCGCGTACCAGAAGAGCGTCCAGAGGTCCTTCTGCTCCAGCCGCGCGAGGGACCGGACGCGGTCCAGCGGAGAAGGATGCACATGAGCCTGGAAGTGCTCCTTGCCCATGGCGCCGACCGAATCCGAAGGCATCCCAGCAGGTCCCACCGCATCGGCCGGCAAGGCGGCCTCGACCAACAGGCACGTGATCGGGGAACCCGAACCGCCCAGCAGCTTCTCCAGTGCACCGACGGTGACGTCCCGGGTGCGCCCCAGCCGATCCAGGCCGTCCACGCGTACACGGAACCACCCGCGCCGCACCACGATGAGCCATTCGTTACCCGGGGAGGCATCTGGCCGGCGGAGGACGATCGGGGTGTCCGACCGTGCATGGTGCACCACCTCCGCCAACGTCATGGAGACGGGACGGGCCTTCAGGCCGACCGCGACGATCGCAGCGGCGAGGGAATCCAGCGGCGCGGCGCCGGAAGCGGCCGCCTCGCGGATACGATCGCGGACCTGCGCCGGCGTGCGCTCGATCCCACACCAGTAGTCGAGCCGCCCGCAAACCGCCTCGATCGCTTCCGCGGTGGAGGTCGCCGACTTGGCTTCGTTGTTGGATCCCATTTGATTCGAGGTTCGCGACTGCGCCGGCACCACCGACCTGTTCCCCGGCAAACGGGCCATAAACTGTTCTGCAAGCCCCGTGTGTCAAGGGGGCCGAGGCCTTTTCGTGGCTGTACCGATTCCCGGACGGCCACGCCATTCCGGCTCCACAGTTTCCAGTTTCGCCCGAGGCCTCCACGTCCTAGCGTGACGCCACAAACCTGCATGGCCGACCCCGAATCGCCTTCATCGACACCCTGGTGGCAGGTGGTCCTGGTGGGCCGCAACCCTCGGACGACGCTCCTGCGTCTCGTCGTCACCGCGGTCCTTGTCTACTTCGGCTTCAGGGCTTCCGTCCAACCGATCGTCGTCAGCGGCGTCAGCATGCTGCCCACCTACCGCGACGGCCGAAGGCTTTTCGTCAACAAACTCGCCTTCCGCCTGTCCCCGCCCAAACGCGGCGACGTCGTCGCCATCCGCGAGGCCGGCAACCACCTCTTCCTCCTCAAACGCATCATCGCCCTTCCCGGCGAACGCATCCGCATCCGGGCCGGCCAGGTCTTCATCGACGACGGAACCCTCGAGGAACCCTACCTGCGGCCGCCCGCCCCCGGAGTGCGGAACCCCGCCGCCTGGGAAGTCCAGGAACTGGAACTCGGCCCGGACGAGTTCTACGTCATCGGCGACAACCGCTCCATGCGCCGCGAGGACCACTACTTCGGCCGCGTGAACCGCGAGCGCGTCGTCGGCCGCCTGATCAACCCATGAAGTCGCCCCTGGTCCGGATCACCCTCTTCCTCGCGATCGCGGCCGCCGTGACCCTGCTCGTCCGCCTGCTGCCGACCGAGGAGGACCGCATCCGCGTCGTGCTGCTCAAGGCCCAGCGCGCGGTCTCCTCCGAAGGCCGCCCCAACACGCCCATCGACGCCCTCGCCCGCGCCGGCGAGATCGCCGGCTGCATCACCCGCGACGTGGTGATCCAGGTCGACGTCTTCGGACTCGGATCCGGCACGATCCAGGGCGCCGACGAGGTCCGCGCCGCCGCCGCCTCCCTGCCGCAGCAGTTCCCCGGGCTGAAGGTCCAGATCGACGAGATCAAGGTCGTCATCGACGGTCCCGACACCGCCCATGGCTCCTTCGTCGCCACCACAGCCCTCCCCGGTGGACGCAAGGGCGAAGGCGGCGCCCAGGAATTCAACGTACGGTTCCGCAAGTTCGAGGGTCGCTGGTATATGTCCCGCATCGAGACCGTCCGCACCCTGCAGCAGCGCTGAGCCGCCACCTTCGGACTCCGAAGGGCAACACCCCGCGGAATCGCAAGTCGGTATTCAGCGGAGGAAATCGGCACGCCAATCCGCCAAGCCGCTGAGTGGAAGGGAGGAAACCGTTGCCTTGTCGGTCCCGGATCCTGTGCGCCGCTGGCGACTTGGCGGAGTCGCGTGAAGTCGGTTTTCACGCCATCGGCATCGCCACGTTTCGGGCGTTCCCGATTTCCGATTCCCGATGGGTGATCCGCGATTCCGTCCGATCGGTCCCGCCTCAACTCCACCCCGGCAAACGTCAACTGCGACCCTCGGAGTCATCTGCGGAGGAGTCTCCCCTCCGCCAGCCCCCGACGGATCCGTCCTTTTCGCGGATCCGCGGACCACTCCTCCCGAACTCCCCCTTGCCCACGGGCCCATCCCGTCGGAGGGTCCCCCGTTGAACTCGTCCCGATGAAGGAAGCCTACATCGCCGCCAAGGAACGCTGGGCCCGCAAGATGGCGGGCACCGCCAAGCTCGAGGTCCGCTCCACCGACCGCCTTCCCCCAGGCCAGAGGCAGGTGCACAACTTCCCCGTACTCGACCTCGGCGTGAAGCCCGAGGTGCCGACCGACCGTTGGGAATTGCGCATCGGCGGCCTCGTCGAGAACCCGGTCTCCCTCTCCTGGCAGGACTTCCTCGCCCTGCCCCGGTTCCGCGACACCTCCGACTTCCACTGCGTCACCACCTGGAGCCAGTTCGACATGCAGTGGGAAGGCGTCGCCTTTTTCACCCTCGCGGACCTCGTCAAGCCCAAGCCCAACGCCTCCCACGTCTTCTTCAAGAGCTACGACGGCTACTCGACCAACAACCCCCTCGAAGTCTGCCTCGATGACGACGTCCTCATCGCCCATTCCTGGAATGGTCAGCCCTTGGCGGTCGACCATGGCGGCCCCGCCCGCGTGATCATCCCCAAGAAGTACGCCTGGAAGGGCGCCAAGTGGATCCGGGAGATCACCTTCATGGACCGTGACATCCTCGGCTTCTGGGAGTTGCGCGGATACTCCAATACCGCGGATCCGTGGACCGAGGATCGCCATTCCTGACCCTCTTCCCTTCACCCAAGTCTTTGGCGTACTGACTCTTACGCCACTCCGGTTCCGATTCCCCACATTCCGAACAGGACTCTTGCCTTCTGTGACAACCACGTTACGGTTTCGTCACTGGCATGAAACACATCGTGGATACGCTGGATCGGATGGCGCTGCGCGTGCTTTCCGTGGGTCTCGCCGCCCTGTTCATCGGGATGCTCTCCGTCGGAGCCGGCGTGCTGGTCACCCACGGCCAGACGGCCAGCGCGGGCATGGCCATCGCCGGAGCCGGAGCCATGACCTCCCTGCTTTGCGCCTGCTGGGTGATGCGCCGGGACTGATTCCGCGCTCCTCAAGGAGATGGCTTCGGAGCGGCGCGGAATGCCCTTTCCCTGAACCGGCTGTTTCGCCGCCCGTCGTTGCCACAAACCATTGGCTCGGGTCATCGTCATCCCGATGCCCCAGCCGCTCGAAAACGGCCCCGCCTCAGCACTCCGGCGGCGTTTCCGCCACCTCGCCGTCGCCGGCTCCCTCTCCGTTCTGGTCGCCCTGACCCTGCGGCTCCTCCTGTTCGAAGGCCCCTACCGACCGGTCGAACCGCTCTCCGACGACGGCATCGTCGACATCCATTGCCACGCGGCGGGCATCGGCGCCGGCGGATCGGGATGCCGGGTGTCACCGGCGCTTCAGGGGAGCTACAAGTTCGGCATCTATCTCAAGGCCTTCGGAACCTCCCGGGAGGAACTCGCCGCACGAGGTGACGACGTCCTCGTCGACCGCATCGCCGAACGGCTCCGGCAATCGCAGCGTGTCGGGAAGGCGGTGCTGCTGGCCATGGACGGCTCGGTCGGTCCGGAGGGCGAACTGGACCCCGCACGCACCGAGGTCCTCGTGCCCAACGAATTCGTGCTCGCCGGCGTCCGACGTCATCCGGACCGGCTGCTGTTCGGCGCCTCCATCCATCCTCGTCGAAAGGACGCCCTGGAACGTCTCGACCGCTGCGCCCGCGACGGCGCCGTGTTGGTGAAATGGATCCCCAGCATCATGGACATCGATCCCGCCGATCCCGCGCTCGACCCGTTCTACCGACGCATGAAGGAACTCGGCATGCCGCTCTTGACCCACACCGGTCAGGAACGCTCCTTCACCGGCGCCCGCGATGAACTCTGCGATCCGAAACGCCTGCGCCGCCCCCTCGCCATGGGCTTGACCGTCATCGCCGCACACATCGCCTCCACCGGCTCCAACGAGGGCCAACGCGACACCGACCGCCTCCGTGCCCTGATGGCGGAGTTCCCGAATCTCCATTCCGAGATCTCGTCGCTCACCCAGGCCAACAAGATCGGCTATCTCCGGGAGGCGTTGGAACATCCCGAGTTCCGCGACCGCCTCTGCTACGGATCCGACTATCCGCTCGTGAACACGGCCCTCGTCTCGCCGTGGCTCTATCCCCTGCAACTCACCCGATCCGAGATGGCCCGCATCGCGGCAATCCCGAATCCCTGGGATGCCGACATCGCCCTCAAGGAGGCGTTGGGCGTCCCGCCGGACCACTTCCGTCGCACCGCCACCCTGCTCCGCAAGATTCCTGATCCTTGATTCCCGATTCCCGATCCTCCCGGCGCTCGAAGTTGTCCGACCAAAACATCGACACGGATTTCACGGAGACACGGATTTCACGGATGGACTTGGAGCGGCCTTTTTCCCAGACGCCCCTCTGCGCCCCATTCCCAGCTTCCGAACTGAAAACCGAAAACGCGAAACGCGGCGCTCCTGACGCCTGACGCCCGACGCCCGACGCCACTCGATTCTCTCCGCTCCCTGCTCGGTGCTCGGTGCTCCCCGCTCTTCGCTCCCATCGAAACGTGGGATATGCTGAACCCGTGTCCGAGATCGAATCCCGATTGCTGATCCTCCGAGAACGCATCGCCGACGCCTGTGCGCGGGCAGGTCGCGATCCCTCCTCGGTGTCGCTCATGGGGGTGAGCAAGAACCACCCGCCCGCGTCCGTCGCCGAGGCCGTCCGCTGCGGTCTCCGGCTGTTCGGCGAGAACCGCATCCAGGAAGCCAAGGCCAAGATCCCCGCGTGCGCCGCAGATCTCGAATGGCACTTCATCGGCCACCTCCAATCCAACAAGGTCCGCGACGCCGTCGACCTGTTCCGCGTCGTCCAAGGCGTCGACACCTTGGACATCGCCGAGGCCCTCGCAAAACAGGCCGCCAAGCGGGATCGCATCCAGCCGGTGCTGCTCGAGGTCAACGTCTCCGGCGAGCCGTCGAAGTTCGGCTGGGATCCGGACCGCCTCATCGAAGCCCTGCCGGGTCTTGGCGGGATGGACCGCCTGGCGATCCGCGGCCTGATGACCATCGCCCCCTACACCGAGGACCCCGAACTGGCGCGGCCGGTGTTCCGACGCCTGCGCGAGTTGCGCGACCGATGTTCCGAGCGGCTGGGAACGGCCCTGCCGGTCCTGAGCATGGGCATGAGCGGCGACATGGAAGTCGCCATCGAGGAAGGCTCCACCCTGGTCCGCATCGGCACCGGCCTCTTCGGTGAACGGCCCGTTCCCCAATGACCCGGAGGGACAGGAGGCCCGGATCGACGCTCCCAATGGCGGCCGTCCGCCTGGAGGACAGGTCGGCCACCGCCAGCCGTTGACCGGCGACACGATGTCCGACACGATGTCCGACATGAGGGTCACTTCGAGGGATTTCCAGCGCGAGTTCGCCCGCATGAAGGCCAAGGCCAAATCGGGTGAAGCCATCTACGTCACCTCGGGCGCGGAGGAATTCGTGTTTCAGGCGGTGAAGCCGAAGACCTGGCAAGGCGCCTTGAAGGGCAAGGGTAGGATCACCGGCGACATCTTCAGCACGGGGCTCGAATGGGAGGCGTCTCGGTGACGCACCTGCTGGACACCCACGCCTGGATTCAACGGGCCCTGGGCGAGCCGTTGCCGCACTTGGTGGAAGGCGCGCTGGCGGACCACGCCGACAGTCTGGCCATTGCCGACGTATCGCTGTGGGAGGCGGCGAAGCTGGTGGAACTCGGCCGGCTGGAACTGTCCGTGCCGCTCGCCGAGTTCTTCCGCTTGGCGATCACACCGGAACTCACCGTGTTGCCCATCACACCCGCCATTGCCGAGCGGGTGCCACAACTGGAGGGATCCGGTTTTCACAAGGACCCGGCGGACCAACTGATCGTCGCCACGGCGCTTGTCCACAAACTGCGGCTGATCTCCGACGACTCGCGCATCCGCAAATGGGGCAAGGTTCCCCTCCTCTGGCGGACCTCCCGGGGCTAGCTCCCGTTTCCATCCATCTCCGGAACGCGCAGGCCGGCCGCACGGGCCAGCGTCGCCTGCCGGGTGTCAAAGGTGACAAACTGCTCCGAGCCTAGAACAAGCGCACCGGCGACATGCAGGATGTCGAGACTCCGGGTGCCGATGAGTTCCGAGTGGCCCGCGCTCAGGCGTTCCGCCTCCGAAAGCACATCGGCCCACCTCGGGTCCGCTTGGGCAAACACCCCGGCCGCGAGGTCGGAAAGCATGGCCTGAATCGAAAGCTCCCGCTGTACCGCGGTGATTTCCTTCCGAAAGACGCGAAGCCGAAGGGCGTTCCGAAATTCCAGCCGGTGAAGCCCGGTGAATGGCAACGGATCGCGGTTCTTCCTGAGCCAGGCAATCGCACGCCCCGTGTTCGCGTCGGGTGCATGAACCGAACAGAGGAAGCCGGTGTCGGCGTAGGCGTTCATCGGTCGCCGCGTTCATCGGCCAACAACTCGGTCGCCGTGGTCGCGAGCACCGTGTCCCCGTAAATGGATTTCAGCCGGGCGGCGAAATCCGGCCGTGCCGATGCCTTCGCGTCCGGTGCAGGACGACTCAAGATCGCAACCGGTTTGCCGCGCTTCTGGATTTCAACCGATTCGCCCGCCGCCACCCACCCAAGAACGGTGGTGGTATCGTGCTTCAAGTCCCGGATGCTGGCCGTCTTCATTTGTGACACAATGAAGTGACACAATGCCGACGTCAACGGGCTGCTGGAAGAGCGCGCTGCCGAGTTGGTGAGCCGGCGAAGACCGAAGAGTCCGAGTTCATCGGGCATCCCGTTCTTCGCGGATCGCCGCAGCAATGGCGCCGGACGTCGCAGTGAACCTAGGCGGAAAGGCCAGCCTCCCGTTCTTCCGGACAAGCCGGACCGACCTTATGTCCTCTGTGGGCAGCAAACGTCGGACTACGACCCTCCCGTCATCCACCTGCTGATCCCGCTTGCCGCCGCGTTTTGGCAGCGCGTATCAACTCCCCGACGACGCACGCCGCCGGAAAAGGCGCTCCACAACCTGTTGAAAACGGGGCTGTCTGGACGCATCCTTCGGCGCCCTCACGAGACCTTGGGACTTGGACATCGGCCAGGGAATCGGGGGACACGAACGGTTTGCACGCGAAGCTGTGAGCAGCAAGGAAGCTCCGCGGAACCCATTCGTCGTCAGCGGTTTGTCCTGATAGCTCAAATGGATAGAGCAGCGGTTTCCTAAACCGCGGATCCAGGTTCAATTCCTGGTCGGGACACCACTCTTCCTCAACGACTTACAACGCTTCCAATATCCGACCACGGTCGGATGCCGGGCTCCAAGGAACAGTTTTGGAACTCGGCCACGTAGGTGTGTCGCAATGGCCGTTTCAGCCGGTCACGGTAACAGCCTGTTCCTACCGTCGGATTACTGATCTCGATCAGCTCGATCTCCACTCAACGAACAGTCTTCTCTACCGCAGCTTTGCCTGTTCCTCGACAAAAACGGCGACAGCTTGGGCACGGCGCTCAACACCCAACTTGGAAAGGATGACGGACATCTGGTTGCGGACGGTCTTTTCCGCCAAACCGATGGAGTCCGCGATCTCCTTGTTGGTTCGCCCCTCGGTCACCAATGAAAGGATCCGGCGTTCCGGACCCGTCAGCCCGGCCAATCGGCCACCTTGAACACTGGGAGATGAACCTCCCACGACCAATGGACGGATCCTCGGGTGTAACACCTGCTGTCCCGCGGCCACGGCAATCAGTGCGGCCACCAAGGCGTCCGCATCGCTGTCCTTCAGCAAGTAGGCGTCGACGCCCGCTTCCAACGCGGCGAAAATCTCCACCGGCTCCGCGAAGGAGGTGAGAATGGCCACGCGCGGAGGCGACGGCAGCGCCTTGAGCTCACGGACCAGTGAGGTGCCCGAACCGTCTGGCAGACGAACGTCCAGCAGAACGACATCGGGCTTCTGGGCAAGAACGGCGGGCCGAACCTCCGCTACCGTCGCTAAGGCACCGATGACGGTCAGACGCGGATCCGCACCGAGGATGGTGTTCAAGCCGGCGCGGACCACCGCGTGGTCATCCACCAGCAAAAGCCGGATAGAGGTCGGTTTCGGGTTCATTTTGGTTCGTCTGGCTTCGAGCTGGGAACGGAGATCGGATTCGCCAAGGGCGAAGCGCGTGGAACGGTGATCCGAAGGGTCGTGGGTCCGCCGATCCGGGAATCAATCTCAAGCGCGCCTCCGCAAAGGACCGCCCGCTCAGCCAGATTCCGCAAGCCCTGACCGGACTGTCGGGCGACGGTCGGATTGAATCCGCTTCCGTCATCCTCGATCTCGATGACCAGGGACTCGGAACTCGGCGTCCAACGCACGTGGAGCTGCCGGGCCTTCCCATGGCGCCAAGCGTTGCTCAGCCCTTCGCGCACCATCTGCAAGAGGTGCTCTCCGCTGCCACCAGCCAATCCCACCAGCGCTTCATCCACGACGTCGACCGACACCACCACTCCGGTTTGCCGGGAGAATGACAGGCACAATCCCCTGAGGGCCAATGCGAGCTCCGCTGGCGTCAGTTCGCGGTGGGTGGATCCGCCGAGGAAATTCCGCAATTCGCTCATGGCGTCATCCAATTCCGAAACCTGGATTCCGAGCTCATGGACCTGTACGGACTCGCCCCGGCTGGCGGCTTGCCAAGTCCGGCGCGCGTGCAGGGCGGCGGCGTAGAGACGCTGCAGGACGGCGTCGTGGAGATTCCGTTGGAGCTGCGTACGGGCGGCATGGACGGCATGGAGTTCGTCCCGGGCGCGGGATAGTTCTCGGCTCAACTCCTCCGCGCGACGACGCCCGACACTTTCCACCCACATCAGCGCCGCCACGGCTGTTGTCAGCACCAAGCCAGACACGCCGACCCAACCCGCACGGGAATGGTTGGAGTTCTTCCGGAAGGCTGGAGTCGTGCGGAAGGCCAGGGTCCATCGGGAGCCGTACCAGGGAACCTCATAGTTGCGGTGAAGCCCCCGGCGGTACTCCTCGGAATCGGCGAAGGCGGCTTGGTCTAGGCGGTTGAGGCGGTTCGTCTCCGCAATCGGGCCCGCGTAGAGCTCCAATTCCAGTTCTGGATTCTGACAGATCTGCCGCATCAGCGGCTCGATGGCCACTTCGGCGACCACGGCACCCAAGAACGCGTTCATCCGCTGCCTAGAACGAAACGCTTGGTTCCCTTTCTGATTTTCTGGGATCGAGGACGACGGCGGCAACAAGTCGCGGGCATAGACCGCGAGGTAGGCCCGATATCCGGGCTGGCGACGCCCGTCCGGGCCTACCAACTCGATCCTTCCCGTCGTCTTCAACGTGCCCGTCAGATAGGCAGCCGAGTAGGTGTCCCCTTCCCCTTTCGCCTGCATCACGACGGGTTCGGTGGACCACTTCTTCCAGGGCTCGATGCGGGAATCGTAGGCCAATCGATCCCGGGTTTCCGGCAGGTAGCCCTCAGGCCAGATCGCCGCCCAGTGTTTGGGTACTCGTTCCTTCCAACGGCTGACCAGCGCGGAGTACGGCGCATATCCGATCCGCGCCAAACCGGGGAACGTGACCGGAAGATCCAAACGATCCAGAAGGTTGTTCCAATCGTCCAAGGAGGGAACCTCAACCCATCCCATCCACTCCCGGACTCCGTTCAGCGCCTGCTCATACTTCTCCGTCTCCCAATCGAACATCTGGCGGGTGATCTCCACCTGGACGTCGAAGCGTTCCCGGTCTCGCCTTTCGGCCTCCTGCCAAGTCCATACGACGGCAAGAAACGTCGCGACAACGCCGAAGATGGCCGCCAACGCCGCGGAACGGAATCCGCCATGTCGGGACAAGTAACGTTCGACACCGGTCCGAGCAGTAGCCCAGTTCGGAAGCCTCATACTGAATCCCAATCGCAGCGACATCGAACGCCTAGATACCCGCGAAGCGGAGAAGTGGCCAACCTTCAAAATAGTCAAAGGATTTCTGACAACAGATATTCTCAAGACGTTCCGTTTTAATCCGCCCTTCAAACTATTTTGTTTCCCGCAATCTTTTCACAAGCTTGGAAAGGTGACATCGCTACGCGCTTTGGGTCGTTCAGCTATCGATTCATGAATCCACCACTGTTAATATATTGCACATATCCATTCAGCAGAATTCCGCATCTCGTTCAGACCTACACTGCGATTTCATTTCGAGTCAGTCATTTGCGAATCCGCAAGATGCCATACAGACTCCATACCGCGAGATTCCAAGAATAACAGCTTAACGAATCTTCTGGACTCGATAAAAAGCCTTGTCGGAGATCATTGAAAGATTCGTTACTGTAACAATTATGTTTGTTTGAGGGAGTCTAAGTCGCGAAGTCGCGGTGCTCGTTGGAACAATTGGGCGCACCAGCTCCCAGTCAATGAGATTGGACGAACTCTGTATTTCATAAAGCTCATAGGCTTGGGCGGGAAAAGTGATTTGGCCATTAAACAATTCACTAACTCGCAGTAGAGATTGAGAATCTTTCGGATTCGTTCCCAAGCGATACTCATCAAGGTTGCTTAACCCATCATGATCAGCATCATCAGCAGCTCGCGATAATGTTGCAACAGAGGGAATTGAACTGCCAAAATAGGTATTCATCCAGTAGTCAGGGATGCCATCCGGCACAACTCCGGCATCATTCCTCAAAGAAACGACTCGAATCTTGCTGGAGGGAGATGCATTTTCCCCGTCAGATACTCGAAAATAGATAATGTCTTTATAGATATAGCGCCCATCAGAAGCTATTGCAGGGTCATCCCGAAGCGCAGTCTCCCGAACTAGAACCGGTACAGAATATCTAACCTTGAACCCTTCAGTTATGAACTGACCATTTAGTACTGATTGGTCAGCAGTTATCACCTGGAGAGGTTGCCCTTGTATGTCATAACCTCGAATTTCAATTTCATTAATTCCCGATATATTCAGCGGCGATCGAGCCATTGTCGCATCCATAACCCGATCAAATGTATACGGAACGGTGTTTAAAGGATAGCAGCTACGAATTGCTGCTACGTCGTATTCTCCCAATCTAGGCCCGCGCCCATCTCTGTGCGCTCTATAGTACATTATTGAATCCCTAAGCACCGGATCATCGGTTTCATACTCACTGGAATGAGCCAGGTTTAGGGCATGTCCGATCTCATGACAGAGCGTTGCGGCCAGCATGTTTACGTCCTGCACGGTAGGATGAGTCGATTTAATAATTACAAACCCACTCGTAGACTTTAAGAACTCACGCCCCTGAACATTTCCACCAATATTCCATCCGGAAGGAGACGGATTACTGATTCCTGACTGCCCGCCGATCCCCAATACAACCGGGGAGCTTATCTCATTGTATTTGTCATGCAGTTGAATCCGAATCTTTTCGTCGTTAAGTCGAATACTATTGGCGCTTTGCCCAAACGCACCAATGCCTTCGATGACAAACTTAAGACTTGTTACATTTGCCCACGCATCTAATGCTGCAATTAAAGCATTAGTAGCTTGTGCAAGCGAGATTCCTGATGGCAGATTCTCGGCGTCGACTAAGATAGGAATTGGCTCAGCACGATCGGGCTGCAGGAAGCGCTTGTTGACTCCGTCGATCATTCCGCTGCTGATACTCGGCATTGTTGATTCAACGCCAACTTGATCTGTGACATCCACGCCAATCTCCGGTCGAGCTTCACTGATTTGCCGCACCTTATCCGGAGAAGCATATTTTCCAACAGTGATATCGCACTTTAACGGGCAATGTACTGGAAGCAAGAAGCAGCTGGAAGATCCATCAGTTGGCTCAAGCCTTCCAAGCAACGTACGCTTCAGGAACAGGATATACTTTCGGCCTGGATGCAATTGCGGGGAGTTTCCAAAGAAGTAGTATTCGTTTCCCAGGTTACCACCGCGACTGCAGATCGCAACTATTGACGGGAACTTACCTTTGAACGACTCATCAACCTTAAGTGACGTCTGTGTGCAAATCTCCCCATTTTCTTCACGGAAGCAAAATGCACCTACCACCGTCCCCTGAAGCACAGCATCTGAACGTTCATATAAGCGATCCAAATCATCTTCTATCACCGCGGAAGCCAAACAGTGAAGCGCACAAAAATGTAAAAGTGCTAACACGCATGCAGCAAGAGAAAAGCGTTGCATTTAATGCGACAGAGCTGGAGGTAAACCTTATTTACAGAACTGTTTAGTATTCGGCTGTTTTTAAGACAGATGGGGTAGCAAAAGCGGATTGAAAGATATTCCAGACACACTTTTCTTCCCGCAACAACACCACATATTTAATGCGACACATGATCAGAAATCCACCATTCAACTAGCGCTAAACATTTCCATAAAACAGACTGTAGAATAAAGCATTCGGAAATTGGCGAAGGCAAATCCAGTAAGAAAAGGCAACTGTCGAAACCTCATTACCAATCTTTATAAAGAGCAATCCGTCTAAAGTTCACAATTTGCAAAATATGACTTCCGGTCAATCAGATTAATCAAGAGCCCGAGGAATGATTATTTGTTGGTTGAATTGATCACAATTCAAGTGCAGCCTATTGCGTTTCCAGCAGAACCGCACGATAATACCGAGTTGATTCACGGCGTGAGCTTAAGTCGATCCATACAGTGGGACTAACCGTCAGTGTCAAATTAGTCACCTGTTGCCACGCGTTCTCTGGAGCTAGGGCCTCGCGAATGTCTATCCTATAGGTCGAACCGATCGGGCCTGTTATAACGGTTCCCGCAAATGTCGCCAAGCTAAAGAGGCTCACACTGGCTGGCTGGCTTTCCACCGTTCCTTCGGCGTTAGTCACAAGCACCGTGTAGCTACCAGCATTCTCGACGTCGGCAGAAGCGATCCGGTAGGTGGCTTCGGTCGCACCAGGAATCACCTGCCCATTCAAACGCCACTGGAACCTAAGGGGGCTCACGGAGGCTGCCGATACGCTCAATTCCAGCGCCGTACCAGGCCCCACGACACTGCTGACGGGGGGAACTGTAATCACCGCGGTACCTTGGAGCGGCTGAAGTTGCACTGTGTGTGTATATGGAACAAGCATCGGATTCCCCGCGAAATCCTTGATGTCGGGACCGACAAGCACTCGATAAATGCCATTCGTCCTCTGGGTGTCGAAAGTGAATTGAAACGTTCGAGGGTTGATCATCACAGGTAAAGCGATCGGAATGGCAACTCCTTCCGGGCCAGTAAACGTAACATCCTCTGTGGTCAAGGTGTTGGGGTCGATAGGTTCTGAAAAGGTAACCGTAAATCGATCTAGGCTTCCAGAGACAGTCGACGGTGGATCAGTGCTCACCACACGAGGGCCTTCGCTAATCATAACCCTTAGCGAAAGATTGGAATTGGCGTAGATTGGAACAAACTCCTGTCCTGAGCTCGCCCCTAGGTCCGAAAAGCCAGTAAACTCCCCAGAAAAGTTCGCCCATCGCATCAATTGGAATCCATCATTGATTTCGATAAGTGATGCATTTTGAGGTGATACCGAGAGCGTTCCTGCGAGTTGGGCACGTCCCCCAACGATCAATTGCTCATGCTGGGAAGGTGTTTCCGTTCCGGTTACGATGAAATTGAGGCTGGATCCGGCGCGAAGAACTAGGTCTCCATCAATAGTCAGCGGATTGAATACACCAGAGCTATTGAAGTTTCCGGTCAACTCCAGATTCGCCGAAATCCTCCCATCACCTTCGAGCGTCCCTCCCCCAAGTGCCTGAATAGTGCTGGACGTGAGACGCCCCCGATTGGAAACCACGATCCGGGAAAAGCCAATACTGAGTTGAGGAACGCCCGATCCGACATCAAGAATTCCTTGATCTTTTGCTGACAGCCACACGAGACCAATTGTGGCAAGTAGGGGAGCATGAACAACACTATCAATTCCATCAGAGGAGATACCGTTGCTGTCGGCACCTTCAATCTGTCGCAAAGCCGGCATATCGACCCTCCCTCCTGCTTCAGCCACAAAACTCGTTCCAGCGATTCCCTGAGTGATCCGAGTGATCCGAGACAGATCTAATATCGATCCGGCGCCCACAGCATAAAATCCTCCTCCACCCGCGATTTGGGTGATACGATTGGGAGGACTCCAACGAGCCCCCTCAAAAACTCTCGCACCACTGAAATCCATATTGGCCAGAGAAGCGACATTTAGCGTGCTCGCCCCAGTGATATAAATGTAGCCTGTATTGAGCCGTTGAAGAGCGCCGGCCAAAATGCTTCCGCCCCTCTCAACGGCCAGCCCTCCGTTCGTCAATCGAATCAGGGACGAAAGATCGACACGTGATCCAACTCCAGCAGCGGAGAAATGAATTCTTCCTTGGATAAATTGAGTCAATGACGAGATGCGCACCTCGGCTCCTGCTGTCGCATTAACTCCAACCCACGCCACTCCGTCTGTCGCTGTTGAAATCTGAGTCAATCCCGAAAGATCCAGTAGTGCCCCGTCACCATCAGCGGTGAAACTAGCAGGACTACCGGTCTGGTAGCTATTGACACGGGCAGGTGGTGCCCAAATCGCTCCGGACCTCAAATTGACACTGCTGGAGTCAAAATTGCGCAAGGAAGGCAGAGGCAAAGACCCGGGACCAGTAATATCCAATATGGAATTATTGAAATCCAACAATCCATCCGCCAAGATTTGTCCACTTTGCGATACAGAAAAGGTTCCTGCACTCCGACGAGTGAGCGTCGGGAACTCGATTCGGCTGCCCTTTCCGGAGGAGTCAAACGTTCCACCAATCAACTGCGAAATCATCGCAAACCGGATCAGCCCTCCATTTCGGGCTGACACGTTTCCAGCGCTGAGCCCAGTCAAATCAGGAAAGTCCAAAAGGCTTCCTGCACCGTCGGAAATCAAATTACTAATTTGGAAACTCTGAATTCGACTAGGTGGCGACCATTGAGCTCCTTCATACACATAAATACCTCCATTTTCGATGAGGCTCAGTGCGGGCAATGGTAAACTACTGGAACCAGAAACTGACAGAGTTACCCCACTCACACGTTCCAGGGAATCGGCGTAAACTTTTCCACCGCCCGAGACTGTGATACTTCCATCCACCATTCGAACAAATGACTGAAGATGAATTTCGCTTCCACTTCCTCGGGAATCAAAAGTGACAGATCCCTGAATCACTTGCGGCAATGATGGTAGCAGAATTGTCGCGCCTTCGTCCGCGCTGACATAGATTGAGCTTCCGATACTCGAAATTCGGGTAAGGCCGGAGAGGTCGAGGAGGCTTCCAGAGCCTTTCGCGGTGAGAAAACCGGCTGGAGAATTGGGATCGGAAATCTGGTAGGTGGTCAAGCCAGGAAGAGCAATCTTTCCTCCTTCAACCGCACTTAAACTCGCTCCTCCTACAATAGTCGCCGAAGCGGTTTCAAATATCGCGTCAATTCCAGAGGCTGTCAGCGATGCGCCTGATCGTAGGGTCAGACTTTTGACCGTCACCGCGTTAAGGATCACTGGGTATCTTCCGTTGTTCAATGATGGGACAACTACATCATCATCAACTCGAGGCACCGAATTGCCGATCCAATTAGAAGGCGTATCCCAGGACACACTACTGTCATTTCCTGCACCATTCCATGTAATTGTGGCTCCCTCACTTTCCCCAATGAGGAACATGGCGGCAGCCGCTAAAAAGGATATAGGATTTCGAGATCTGTGGTGATGAGATGTCATTCATCGCGATCCAACCAATATTTGTTCCATATAAAAGCCGAATCATGTCCTGCTTGTTAGGAATTTAGCCCCTGCTGCGTCGGGACAAATCGGCAAACGTCGACAATTTGGCTTCCTTCACGTTCCCCATCCCCTGCGACGGGATACTTTCATCCACTCACACTCCTTCGCTCCAAATGGTCCCTTAATATCTGCCGCCGAACCGTGTCGAACAGACTGCCATGACCGGAGTCGTGCTACTGGCGACGCTGGAACGGTGGTTCCTCGCTGATTCCAGTGGAACCGGGGGGGCTTGACGGGCGGAGGATGATGACGGGCGATGACACCCGAGGAGACGTTTGGGCAGTTGTTGGGACTGGGGAAGAGCTGGCGCG
>JAIYBC010000048.1 GCA_027488845.1 Verrucomicrobiales bacterium
ACCGTCACCGGGTGCTGCCACGTCGTCGAACTGCCGCGCACCAGGTTCCGGGACACCGCCTGCTCCCAGCTCGGCGCCTGCGTCACGTCCCACACACGCACCTGGAACGTCACCACCTGACCGGGGGACAGAGTCGGGAACACGATCGCCTGGGCGGTCCAAGTTCCCGGTTGGGACGTCGTCACCGCCCGGAACGGCCTCAACGTCCCCGGCGACGCCACCAGCGCCGTCTCCGCCGCGTTCGCCGGTCCGAAGAACAGCTGCGCCACCCAGTTCGATCCCGTCAGCGGTGCTCCCGCCAGGTCCAGCACCGGCGGACGTCCCGTCAGCAGTCCGTTGCCGAATTGGATCGTCGCTTCGCCATGGAGCATCAACACGGAGAGGAACCAGGCGGCCAGCAGCAGAAGCGGGTGTTTCACGGGAGGATGTCTGGGTTGTCGGAGGGTTTCGAAATGGAGCCCGCCTGAACGGACGATTTCTCCAAGTCAAGTGGGCAGGAAACGCCTAGCCCCAGAAACATTCCATCACATATTTCTGGTTTTTTGTGGCCGTGTTGGATGTCGAAAGACGAAAACCCGCCGCCCAGTTCTGGGTGGCGGGTTGAGGAAGTGCCGTGGCGTCACGGCGTGAAGCCTGGGATTCGGCTTCCCAGGCGTGGTTCCTAGCGGCGGGTGTAGTACTTGTTGGAGTACTCCTGGACCATCCGCCAGGTGCTGTATTCCGCGGCGAGGGTGCGCCAGGCCTCGCGGATCTTCCCGATCCACTGGCGCGGCACGCCGTCGGCATCCCGGCTGTAGAAGGACGGGATCACCTCCTGGGTCAGCACGTTGTAGAGGTTCTCGCTGTCCACCCGGTCCTGCTCGTCGACGTCGGCCGGATGGGAGTCGGGTCCGATGGAGAAGCCGTTGTTGCCGTTGTACCCCTCGCGCCACCAGCCATCCATGATGCTCATGTTGAGGCAGCCATGGGCCGTCGTCTTCATGCCGGACGTGCCCGAGGCCTCGAGCGGACGGCGCGGGTTGTTCAGCCAGACGTCGCAACCGGAGACCATCTGGCGTGCGACGTGGATGTCGTAGTTCTCGATGAACACGAGATGCCCCTTCAGTTCGCTGTACTTCGAAAGGTGGATCACCTTCTGGATGAAGCGTTTGCCGGAGTCGTCCCGGGGATGGGCCTTTCCGGCGAACACGAACTGGATGGGGTGGCCGGAGTCCTTGACGAGCTTCACCACCGCCTCGAACTGGTCGAAGATGAGCGGCGCCCGCTTGTAGGTCGCGAATCGGCGGGCGAATCCGATGGTCAAGGCGTCGGGGTTGAGGAAGGCGTCGAAGGTGATGAAGTCACCGTGGCTGAAGGTGCCGCCCTGGAGCAGCAGGCGGCGACGGGTGAACTCGACCAACTCGCGGCGGAGGCGGTAGCGCAGGGCCCAGACCTCCTCGTCGCTCGTGACCGACGGATCCGCGAGCTTGGCCCAGAACTCGGGGTTGTTGGCGTCGGCGAACCAGTCGATCTCCGACTTGGCGGGATAGAGCTGGTGGAACTTGCGCTTCCAGACGCGGCGGACCGTGCCCTTCATCCAGCCGACGAGGTGGATGCCGTTGGTGATGTGTCCGATGGGCACTTCCTCGGGGGTCTTGGCACCGTAGAGTTCCATCCACATCTCGCGGCTGACCGCACCGTGCAGCTCGCTGACGCCGTTCGCCGCGCGGGAATAACGCAGCGCGAGGACGGTCATGCAGAATGTCTCGGAGGCTTCACCGGCCCGGACCCGGCCGAGGTTCATGAGTTCCTCGTGGCTGATGCGGAGATCCGAGAGGAAGCCCTGGCCGGCATAGCCGAGCAGATCGCTGGTGAAGCGGTCGTGGCCGGCTTCCACCGGCGTGTGGGTGGTGAAGAGACATTCGGCCTTCGTCAAGGAGGCGGCCTGATCGAAGGGGCTTCCGGCGGCCAGCTTCTCACGGATCAGCTCGAGGGTGAGGAAGGCCGCATGGCCCTCGTTCATGTGGAACGTCGAAGGCTGGAGTCCCAGCATGCGCAGCAACCGCACGCCGCCGACACCCAGCACGATCTCCTGCATCACGCGGGTGGTGCTGTCGCCGCCGTAGACCCGAAGGGTCAGGTCCCGGAACATCGGCTCGTTCTCGGGCCGGTTGGTGTCCAGCAGGTAGACGGGGACGCGGCCGATGTTCACCCGCCATGCATGGAAGCGCACGGTGCTCGCCGCGATGCGCACGGAACCGACGAGCTGGTCGCCACGGGCGTCGAGGACCGGCTCCAGGGGCAGGTTGGTCGGATTGAGCTGGGTGTAGTACTCGGTCTGCCAGTTCTCCTGGCTGATCGCCTGCTGGAAATAGCCCTCGCGGTAGAAGAGCGAGACGCCCACGAACCCGATGCCCAGGTCGCTGGCGGACTTCGCATGGTCGCCGGCCAGCGCGCCGAGGCCGCCCGCCGCGATGGGCAAGGTCTCGTGGAAGGCGAATTCGGCGGAGAAGTAGGCCACCGGATTCGTCACCAGGTTCGGCGCATTCTCGGTGCCCCAGGTCTTCGGAGCCTTGATGTAGGCGTCGAAACGCGAAAGCACGCTCCGGACACGGTCCGCGAAACCCGGATCCTGGAGACGGACCCTCAGCTCGTAGGGCGACACCTCGCGCAGGATCGCCACCGCGTTGTGGTAGAGGTTCTGCCATCCACGGGGCGAGAGGTCATGGAAGACCTCCTGGGCCTCCTGGTCCCAACTCCACCAGAGGTTGCGGGCAAGCCGGTTCAGGCCGGAGACGAGTTCAGTCAGTTCCGAGGCGGTCAGCGGTTTCATGTTTCCAGGATTTCAGGACACGGATCTCCCGTTGGTTGCCGGGTCAGCGTGAAAAGCATGGGACCCGAAGTCCCGGATGAGAAGGCAAAGTGTGGCGCCCCGGCGAGATGCCCCCGCGCGCGGCTTCGCGTCCGAAGGTCATCCCAGCCGGCCTCGGGCGAACAAAGGCCCATTCCCTGTATCCGAATGACGCGTCCCCAGGGGCTTGTCCCCACGGGCTATGCGTGCATCTCCTCAGGGTATGGAGTACCGGCTTCAGCCGGCGGAAACCGTCCCAACCCAAACGCCGCCGATTCGACCCCGACTGGCCTACGGGATGGTTGTGGGAACCATCGCCCCCCTCCGCGGCCACCGCGCCTCCGCGTGAACCTGCTCACGAACGGCGGCAGGACGACGTCGTTCAGGGCGTTTCGCCGCAGCAAAACACCCTGATGGGTCGGGGTCGGTTCTCTGCCTGAGGCCCCCTTCCGCGTGGGTCCGGATCAGGCGAGGAACGCAGCCGCCTGTGCGGCGGTGGCCCCGTCATGGACCAACGCCATCAGCGCCCGGGTCATACCGGCCGGGTTCGCATGCTGGATGATGTTCCGCCCGTACACGATGCCCGCGGCGCCTTGCGCGACCAACCGTTCCGTCCGCTCGAGGATCTCGGAGTCGGAGGCTTTCCCGCCACCCCGCACCAGCACCGGGATGCCGCCGGCGATCTGCACGACCCGATGGTACACCGAGACGTCGTCGGTCGGATCGGCCTTGATGATGTCCGCACCCAACTCGACCGCCTGACGGACCAGCGGCAGGATCTTCTCGAGGTCGCCGTCCACCATGTAGCCGCCCGCCTTCGCGTTCGGCTGGAAGACCAGCGGCTCCACCATCAGCGGCATCGCGTACCGGTCGCAGGCCGGCTTGATGTCGAGGATGTTCTGGATGCACTGGTCGGTCACCTCGGGCTGGCCCGGGATGCGGAAGAGGTTCACGACCACGCAGGTCGCATCCAGCCGGAGCGCCTGCTCCACCGGTTCCTCGATCATGCGGCTGAAGAGGGTCCGCGGAAGGTCCTGCCCATAGACGTTGGCCACATCCGTCCGCAACACCAACGCCGGCTTCGCCTTGCCGGGAATGCCCTGAAGATGACGCGCCTGTCCGACGGTCAACTGGACGGCGTCCGGCGCCGCCGACACCACCGTGCGCACCGCGGCGCCGATGTCCTCGATCCCGGCGAGGAAGCCGCGTTCGTTGAAGAAGCCGTGGTCGATGGCGACGTCGAAGCAGCGACCGGACTTGGGGTTGAAGAGACGGTTGAGGCGGAACTGTTTCATGTGGCTGCAGGTACGTTGAGCGGGAGCCGGCGCCCAGCCAATGTGAATGTGGATGGGGCGGGCCCCCTTCCCGAACCGGTCGTTGCCACCTGCTCGCCGAACGTCTACTCCAGAGCCTTCCCATGAACGCATTGCGCCCGATTCCGTTCGCGCTCGGCTGCTTGGCCGGCGTGCTGGTCCAGATCCAAACCTTGGAAGCGGCGGATTCCCGCCAGGAGGGCTCCGCCCGCGGAGGCGCAACCCGGATCCAATCCCAAACGCGCAAGTCCACGCCCTCGAAGTCCTATCCGACCTTCGGCTCCGTGGACCGCCGCGATCCGGGGCTCGATGCCCTGCTCGCCCCGGATGCCCGGATGGAGAAGCTGGCCGAGGGCTTCACCTGGTCCGAGGGCCCGGTCTGGCGCAGCGCCTCCGCCGACCTCCTGTTCTCCGACGTCCCGAAGAACCGCATCCATCGCTGGTCGGAAACGGACGGTCTCTCCGTCTTCCTCGAACCCAGCGGCTACACGGGCCGTGCGCTGCAGTTCCGGGAACCCGGCTCCAACGGTCTCGCCACGGACCGAGCCGGAAACCTCCTGGTCTGCCAGCACGGCGACCGGCGGATCTCCCGCCTACGGTCCGACGGGACGTTTGAACCGCTCGCGGAGTTCGTGAACGGCCGTCGTCTCAACTCGCCGAACGACCTCTGCGTCGCCGCCAACGGGGACATCTACTTCACGGATCCTCCCTACGGACACGAGGGCCTCGACGCCAGCCCGCTCAAGGAACTCCTCTTCAACGGGGTCTATCTGCGTCGCCGGAACGGGGAACTGGTCCTCCTGACGGATCGGATCCCCTTCCCCAACGGGATCGCCCGCTCGCCCGACGGCAGGACGCTCTACGTGAACCAGTCCGATCCCAGGTCCCCGGTCATCACCGCATTCCCGGTGAAGCCGGATGGGACGGTCGGCGACGGCTCCACTTTCTTCGACACCTCCCCCCTGATGCCGGGGCGCAAGGGGCTGCCGGACGGCTTGAAGGTCGACGAACGCGGCAACCTGTGGTCGAGCGGTCCGGGCGGCATCCTCGTGATCTCGCCGACGGGCAAGCTCCTGGGCCTCCTGGACACCGGTGTGCCGACGGCGAACTGCAACTGGGGTGACGACGGGCGCACGCTCTACATCACCGCCGACACCCAGCTCCTCCGGATCCGCACGCTCGTGCGCGGTGCCGGTTGGGAACGCCGATGAAGCGGCACCGGCGGCCTTGTCGCCTCCCGGTTGCGGCTCCATCGTCATCGGGTCCGCCATGGCCAAGACTCCCCGACGTCCCAAGTCCTCCCTGAAAGGGCGCTTCCTCCTCGACGGAGGAACCCTCACGGGAACCTTCTTCCATCGGACGGTGGTGCTGGTCTGCGAACACAATGCGGAAGGGGCCTTCGGGCTGGTCCTCAATCGGCCCAGCGGAAGCCAGCTCGACGACGTGCTGAGCGTCGACGTTCCACCTCGGCTCCAAGGCATGCCGATCTTCAACGGGGGGCCCGTCCAACCGGCGGCCCTCAGCTATCTGGTCAACCACCCGGCCTTGAAGGGAGGCAATGTCCTTCCGAGGCTCGTGCTGGGGCATGACCTCGAAGCGTTGCTCCAGCTGGCGGCCGAACCGGCCAAGGACCTTCGACTCCGCACCTTCGCCGGATACGCCGGCTGGGCTCCGGGACAACTCGACGACGAGGTGGCACGGAATTCCTGGATCATCCGGAAGGCCACATTGGATCTCATCTTCCAGGAACCCGCCGAGTCGCTCTGGCGGGAGGTGCTGCGACACAGCCGAGACTGGCGCGACCGTCTTCTCGGGGATTCGCCGGATTCCCTTTCCCGCAACTGAGCCGTGAGCCGGACCCTGCTTTTCTTCGCGATGCCCAGCGAGGCGTCCCCGTTCCTCCGCGAACTCCGTCGGCTCGGGCGCCCATTGACGCCAACGCCCCTTCCCTCCGGTGCAGCCGGGGGCCGCCGGTACCGGGCCGGGGACCTGGAGGTCTGGGTCACGGGCATCGGCCCCGCCAACGCCATCGCCATCGGGACCCTGGCCCTGGATGCCGTCCAACCAGAACGGGTGGTCACCGCCGGCGTCGGCGGAGCGCTGCGGCCCGGGATGAAGGTCGGCGATGTGGTCCATGACGCCGAGGAACCGACCGGATTGGCCACAAGACTGTCCGACCTCGGCAGCCGCGCCGGACTGTATGCCCTTTCACAGACCGTCGTCGTCACAGCGGCACAGAAGGCGGCGCTTTTCCGATCCACCGGGGCGGACATCGTGGACATGGAATCCGGCGCGATCCGGGAACTCTGCCGGCGACGATCGATTCCGTCCGCCACCGTCCGGTCCGTCTCCGACCAGGCCGAGGACGATCTCCCGTTGGACTTCAACCGCGTCTACACGTCCACGATGACGCTGTCGCCGACGCGGTTGGCCTGGGAGATCCTGCGTCGGCCCACGGCCATTCCAGGCCTGATCCGTCTGGGAAGCCATGCGGCCGACGCCTCGGAACGCCTCGCCGGCATCTTGGCCAAGGCACTCTGAACCGCTGAAGGGGAGCCTCACGCCAAAGCGCGAAGCCGCGAAGTGGCTTTGAAGCAAAGCGGACGGTCCGCTCCGGGAAGTTTGATCAAACAACGGGGTTGCCATATCGGCTCGCCTCCCGTTTCCCCTTGGCGTCTTCGCGTTTTCGCGTGAGGCCTCCCCCTCCCGTCCTTCGATTGATTCCAGACCGATGCGAATCCCGTCGGCCCACGGAATCCGCGTGCCTCCCGACCGCCGTCTGTGGTTAGTTCCGCGGCACATTATGGGAGCGATCAAATTCGGCACCGACGGCTGGCGCGCGGTCATCGGCGAGGACTTCACGTTTGCCAACCTCGACCGCGTTTCGCAGGCGACGGCGGATTACTGGAAGGCCAACCCCGTCGAAGGCGCCGATCCCCGGAAGGTCGTCGTGGGCTACGACCGCCGCTTCCTCTCGGACCAGTTCGCGGCCCGTGTTGCCGAGGTCCTCGCCGGCAACGGATTCATCGTCACCCTGACCGACCGTCCGACGCCGACGCCGAGCGTATCGTTCGAGGTGAAGCGCCAGAGGGCCATCGGCGGAGTCATGCTCACCGCCAGCCACAACCCGCCGTCCTTCAACGGATTCAAGCTCAAGGCCTGGTACGGCGGCTCGGCCGAACCCGCCATCTGCCAGGCGGTGGAAGCGCTCCTCGACGCCTCTCCGGTGAAGTCGGTTCCCTTGGCCGAGGCCCGCAAGGCCGGCTCGGTCACGGTGAAGGACATCCGCAAGGCGCACTACGCGGCGCTCAAGAAGCTCGTGGATTTCCCGCTGATCGCCACATCGAAGCTGAAGTTCGCCCACGAGGCCCTGTACGGGGTCGGCGCCGGATGCTTCGACGAACTGCTCGAGGGAACGACCTGCCGGGTCAGCACCATCAACGCGGAGCACAATCCCGGCTTCGGTGGCATCAACCCCGAGCCCATCGCCCGGAACTACGTCAACTCGATCCCGTTCCTGAAGAAGCATCCGCACGACATCTGCCTGGTCACGGATGGCGACGCCGACCGTGTGGGCGGCCTGATGGGCAATGGTGATCCGCTCACCACCCATCAGATCATCTGCCTGCTCTTGGCGCATTACGTGAAGAACCGCGGAATGCGCGGACGCGTCGTCAAGGCACTCACGACCACCTCCATGGTGGATGTCATGTGCGCCAAGTTGGGTCTCGAACTCGTGGAGACCGGGGTCGGATTCAAGTACATCGCCTCCGAGATCATCAAGGGTGGCGTACTCCTCGGTTTCGAGGAAAGCGGCGGGATCGGTTTCCCGGGCCACATTCCCGAGCGCGACGGCATCGCGGCGGGACTGGTCCTGCTGGAACTGCTGGCGATGGAGAAGAAGCCCCTCAAGACCCTGCTGGCCCAACTGGAGAAGAAGTATGGAACGTTCCGCTACGCGCGGATCGACACCCACTTCCCGCTCGAGAAGCGCGCGGCCCTCATGGAGCACTGCAAGACGCGGCCGCCGGCGAAGCTCCTGAAGTCGCCGGTCACCGAGGTGAAGTCGTTCGACGGCGTGAAGTTCATCGCGAAGGACGCCTCGTGGCTGATGCTCCGCGGCTCGGGAACCGAACCGATCCTACGCATCTATGCCGAAGCCAAGTCCGATGCGGACGCGGCGGCCCTCCTGAAGCTGGGCGTGAAGATCACCAAGGAGGTCTGATCCGTTCCTCGGGAACGGGTTGGGGCATCACGCCAAAACGCCAAGGCGCCAACGGGGAGCTGGATCCGGGGCCGAAGTGGCCGACACCAGCCCGGATGTCGGACTCGAAGCCTCGAAGTCCGCGATTCCGTTTCCTTTGCTTCGCGGCTTGGCGGGTTGGCGTGAGGATTCCTCCGGCATTGGACCTCACGCCCAACGCTCCGGCCATGCCCGGAGCGGAGTGCGGTCAGTAGGCGCCGGCGGCTCCGGAGTGGCCTTGGACGATCGCCACGCCGGCGCTGGTCCCGAGACGGTTGGCTCCCGCCTCGATCATGGCCAAGGCGGTCGCCA
The DNA here is from genome assembly GCA_027488845.1 of Verrucomicrobiales bacterium. Lineage (GTDB taxonomy): Bacteria > Verrucomicrobiota > Verrucomicrobiia > Limisphaerales > UBA9464 > SXXZ01. The sequence continues at coordinate 8,699 of JAIYBC010000048.1, forward strand.
CGTCCCGGATGCCACCACTGGCCTTCACTCCGATCCTGGGCCCGACGGCTTCGCGCATCAGGCGGATGTCCTCGACCGTGGCTCCGCCCCCGGAGAAGCCGGTGGAGGTCTTCACGAAGCGTGCCCCAGCCTCCACGGCCAGGCTGCAACCGAGACGCTTCTGCTCCAGGGAAAGCAACGCGGTCTCCAGGATCACCTTCACCGGCACTCCCTGGGCGGCTTCGACCACGTCCCGGATCTCACGGAGGATGTAGCGGTCATCGCCGTCGCGGAGCCGACCGATGTTGAGGACCAGGTCGATCTCCTGGGCACCCAGGTCGATCACGCCTTCGGTCTCGAACCGCTTGGCGTCGGAGTCCATCGCGCCCAACGGGAAACCGACCACCGCGGCGACCTTGACCTCGGAGTCCTCGAGCAACGCCGCCGCTTGGGCGACGCGGGATCCGTTGACGCAGACGCTCCAGAAGCCGTGCTCACGGGCTTCGGCACAGAGCTTGGCGATGTCCGCCGCCAGGGCATCCGGCTTGAGAAGGGTGTGGTCGATGTGGCGGGCGAGATCTCGGGCGCTCAGCTGCATGCCGGCAGAATCCGCGGTGCCGGCCGATGGTTCAAGCGGACGGTTCAGGATCCAAGGCGGCGGCCGCATTGGGCGCGCGCGACGGAAACCGGGGCGCCATGTCGGGACAATCGAAGAAAAAAGGCCGGCCCCGACGAGCGGGACCGGCCTTGAAGGGGAACCGGATCCATGGGGATCCGATTTCCGGACTCAGAACTTCTTGCTGAGCTCCATGTAGTAGAAACGGCCGCGGAGGTCGGCGTACTGCCGGTCGACGTTGCTCTCGAAGGCCGAGAAGAACGCGGGCGGGCGCTCGTCGAACAGGTTGTTGATGCCGAAGGAGAGGTCGGCCTCGAGCTTCGGGATCGTGTAGCGCGTGCGCAGGTCGAAGGTGTGGTAGTCACGTCCTTCGCGGATGTCCGGCGGGTTGCCGTCGATGGTCTCGAAGTTCTGGCCGCTCTGGTCCTCGCGGTAGCCGGAGGTGTAGTTCCAAGCCAGACCGGCGAAGTAGCGCTCGTATTCCCAGGAGAGGGACATCGTGGAGCGGTACTCGGGGAAGCCGACGTCGGAGAGGGCCGCACCCGAGGCCCAGAAGGAACCGAGGTAGTCGATCGGGGTCGAACCCGGGAAGTTCTCCATGCTGAACGACAGCACCTTGGTGGCGTTGCCGGACACGGTGAACTTGCCGAACGATGTCTCGATTTCCTGGGTGAGCGACAGGTCGAGGCCGTCGGTGACGCGGGAACCGGTGTTGATAGGTCCAATGTTGCGGATCTGGTCAATATCACCCGTGGTCGGATCCACCGAGACCTGGGCGGCCAAGGGGTTGACCGCACTGGCGACCGCAGCCGCGCCAAACGGATTGGCGGCGTTCGAGTCGCCACCGTTCAACGCCCATTGGTTCACGATGAACTGCTCGCTGGCGAACGGAATGCCCTTCTGTTCGATGCGGTAGTAGTCCAATCCAACCGTGAATCCCTTGATGAAGTTCGGGGACCACTTGCCGCCGATCAGCCAGTTGTCGGCCTCTTCGGGCTTCAGGTTGGGGTTGTTGACGGACAGCACGCCGTTCTCAGGCTGGGTGCGGATGCCGGTGATCGGATTGAAGACTTCCGGGAAGTCCTGGCCGCCGGCCGGCTCATAGATGGCGGCGAGTGACGGGGCGATGAAGCCCTGGGCGTAGGAACCGCGGATGACGAACTGCTTCTCCAGCGGCTGCCAACGGAAGTTGAAGCGGGGCTTCACACCGGTGTCACCGACGTCGGAGAACTCCTCGTAACGGGCCGCGACGCTGAACGTCAGCGAGTCCATGCCAGTGAACTTCAGGTCGTTGCCGAAGATCGGGATCTGGACCTCGCCGTAGACGGCGTCGGTCTGGCGAAGGCCGTTCCACTTCACGGCGACGTTGAACGGGGCAACGGCACCGTTCTGCAGCGCGTAATCCGGGGCGATGCTCAGCGAATCCCGGCGGGTTTGGGCGCCGAACGACGCCTGGATGGCGCCACCGGGGAGGTCGAACACCTCGCCGCCGACGAGTGCGTCGAACTGCTGGGTGATGAACTCGTTCTCCTGGGTCGCGGAGCCTTGGAATCCACCGATGACGGCCGGGGAATTGACCGCACTGGTTCCGCCGATCGGAGTGTAGCCGAACGGATTGAACGAGGAGGCCGCGCTCGCGGAATTCAAGGCCGCCTGGTAGTTGCCAGTCAGGATGCCACCGGTGATGACGGTGTCATTCTGGACGCGGTCGTATAGGAACGCCGTTTCCCAGTTCCAAGTGGACTCGCCGATCTGGCCACGGAGGCCGGCGACCGTGTGGATCGTCTGGTATGTGTCGTTGTAGATACGCGGACCCGCTTCAACCGGACGGTAGGTGAAGTTGAAGTTGTCGTTGGCCGGGGTTCCGGGGAACACCTGCTGCCACCAGTAGTTGCCCGTCGACATCGTGTAGCCACCGAGGGGACCCGGGGCCAGGGTGTACGACGACTTGTTGTTCATGTAGTACGCGTCGGCGAACACCTCGAGGTTCTCGCCGAACAGCTTGTGGGCGATGGAGGTGTTAAAGCCGTAGCGGTCATGAGGCCGGTAGGCCGTCGTGTAGTAGCCGAACGGGAAGCCCGGGTTGGTGCCCGGGACGAGGCTCTGGTTGCCACCGTATCGAAGTTGCGCATCGGCCGGGAGGATCGCACGCAGGGCGGCCTCGGCGGCAGCCTGGGCGCCGGTGACCTGGGCGCGGGTCGTCGCGGTCGAAGTGTCGACGTAGGCGCTCGGGTCGAACCGGTTGCCGGAGACCACCAGGGGGAAGGTGGCGCCGCCGGCGGTGACCGTGGCGGGCACCGGACCGGTGAAGGTCGGAACCTGGGCGGCATTGGTCAGACCGCGGGTGTTGGCGAACGCCGGGGTCCAGCGGAGGGAGATACCGTTGGCGATGGCATTGGTGACGCCGCCGGCTACCACCTCATGCGTGCCGAAGTTGCGGCGGTTGAAGAACAGGCCCGGGTTCGAGGTGCCGGAAACGTTGCTGCCGGCCGGGAAGCTGCGGTCCCGGTCGATGCTCAGCAGGTCGTTCGCCGCATTGTACTCGGCGGAGAAGAACGCGCGGGTCTTCTCGGTGGAGGTGCCGAACTGGAGGCTGAAGCGGCGCTGCGCGGCATCCTTGTCGAAGGTGTTGCCGTAGAACGCGCTGAACATCGTGCCCTGGAAGTTCTTCTTGAGCTTGATGTTCACGACGCCGGCGACGGCGTCCGTGCCGTAGATGGCGCCGGCGCCGTCGTTGAGGACCTCGATGGTCTCGATGGCGGCCATCGGGATCATGTTGAGGTCTGAGGTCGACGTACGGCGTCCGTCCACGAGCAGCAGGGTCGCGTTGCCGGGGAGACCACGGAGGGAGATGAAGGCCTGACCCGAACCACCGTTGCCGAAACCTTCGTTCAGGTTTCCGGTACCGGCCAACTGCGGCAACTTGAGGCGGAACACGTCGCTCAGGTTGGCGAAGCCGCCGTTGATCGGAGAGGACATCTCGATCGGCGTCACGGAGAGGGAGCCCTCCGCTTCGGCGCCGGTCAGCAGGGAACCGGTCACCACCACACGCTCCAGCTTCGCTTCCTCAGCCTTGGGGGTGGCGTCCGCGTTCTGTGCCCAAAGGGCAGGCACAGCGATCAGCTGTGAGCCCAGTCCGACGGTGATGAGGTTCCGCAGCGCAACGCCACGGACCATGGTTTGATTGTTGTATGGCATACTGTGGTTGGATTTGGAGCTCCCTGGACGCAGTTGGATTGCACCCGGGGAGCTTGTCCCCACGGAAAACCCGACACTTGTTCAGTGCAAGTGAATTCCGCATTCCGTTCCTGCGAAGATTTCCTGAGACAATGACGACATCTCATTTCCTCTCGTGGGCGCTTCATGCTCATTGCGGAGCCTCGGTCCGGGATCGCCGACGCGCCTGAAACCGGGAATGGCATCCGCCCCGATGACGGGACCAAGGGGTTGGGGGTGGCGGGATGCCACGCCCAAAGCCGGCGGGGCAAACCCTGCAAGTCCTCTCCGTACCAAGTTCCAATGGCCGGATCGTTGACAGACGTCTCCGCACACACTTACGCTGGCCCCGAAAACACCACTCTCATGTACCGCGTTGCCCTTATTTTCGCTGTGCTTGCTGCGGCCGGCAGCCTCGCCCTCAGCTTCACCGTCACCAAGCCGAAGATCACGGCGTTGACGGATGCGAACAACTCCTTGACCGAGAATCTCACCGCCTCGGAAGCGGCGAAGGTTGAAGCCGAGAAAAAGGCCAAGGCGGCCACTGCGGCGGCCGAGAAGTCCGCTTCGGAGCTCGTCACCACCAAGAAGGAGTTGGAAGAGACCACGGCCGAGGCCGACCAGCAGCGGAAGCGGGCCGACAAGTATTTCGCCGACCTCAACAAGGCCACCACCGACAAGAACTCCGCGCAGGAGCAGCTCGCCCGTTGGAGCGCCCTTCGCATCCAGCCGGATCAGGTGATCGCGCTGCAGCAGGACCTGAAGGCCACCAAGGAGACCGCCGCGGCCCTCGCCGATCAGGAAAAGATCCTGACCCGGAACATCGCCAACCTGAAGAGCAAGCTCTCCAAGTACGAGGATGAGAACGTCCTGGTCGAAATGCCCGGCCTCAAGGGCAAGATCGTCGAAGTCGATCCGAAGTGGGACTTCGTGATCCTCGATGTGGGATCCACCCAGGGCGCCAAGGAGGGTGGCCTGATGCTCGTCCGTCGTGGCGACAAGCTCGTTGGCAAGGTCCGCATCGTGAGCGTCGAAAACAGCCGCTCCGTGGCCAACGTCATCTCCGACTGGAAACAGGGCAATGTCGCGGTTGCCGCCGGCGACGCCGTGCTTTACTGATCCGATCATGAATCGGGCAATCCAGAAGCTCCTGCTCACGGCGTTCCTCTCCCTCGCGGCCTTCTCCTTCAGTGGATGCCGAACCGAGGATGAGTTGATCGGCCGGCCTTGGAACACTCCCAAGTCATGGGAATCCGGGCTTCCCTCGGCCATGACCGAGGGGCGTTGATCCACCGGGACGGATTTCGGTCCGTCCCTTTTTCTTTTCCGTCACCATTTCGAGTGGATCCGGGTAATTCCCTTGACCCGACTGCAAGCCGGGAAACACCCTGACGACCGGCAATCCGCCCAATACATGGTAGCGCAGCTCAAAGGCCTTTTCTCGAACGATATCGGAATCGACCTCGGCACCGCCAATTCCCTCGTCTATGTCCGAGATCAGGGAATTGTCCTGCGCGAGCCGTCGGTGGTCGCGATCCAAGCCGGAACGACCAATGTCCTCGCGGTGGGCGAGGAAGCGAAGCGGATGCTGGGCCGCACTCCTGGCAACATCGTGGCCATCCGCCCGATGAAGGACGGCGTGATCGCCGACTTCGAGATCACGGAGGCGATGCTCCGGCACTTCATCCAGAAGGTCCATCATCGCAAATTGATCGCACCCCGCGTCGTGGTCGCCGTCCCCTCCGGCATCACCGAGGTGGAAAAGCGCGCGGTGAAGGACTCCGCCACCCATGCGGGCGCGCGGGAAGTCTATCTGATCGAACAGCCGATGGCATCCGCCATTGGCGTCGGCCTGCCGGTCCATGAACCGGCCGGCAACATGATCGTCGACATCGGCGGCGGCACCTGCGAGATCGCGATCATCTCGCTCGCCGGCATCGTCTTCTCCCGGAGTGTCCGGGTGGGTGGCGATGAATTCGACGAAACGATCGTGGCGCACATGAAGCGCGCCCACAATTTGATGATCGGCGAACGTACCGCCGAGGAGATTAAGATCCGAATCGGGTCGGCGTTTCCGCTCGACCAGGAACTGACCATGGAGGTCAAGGGCCGCGACTTGAGCGCGGGCCTTCCCAAAACGGTCGTCATCCGGTCCGAAGAGATCCGCGCGGCCCTGCAAGAACCGCTTTCGAGCATCCTGGAATCCGTCCGGATCACCTTGGAACGCTGCCCTCCCGAATTGTCTGCCGACCTGGTGGACCGGGGGATCATGATGGCCGGTGGTGGCGCCTTGTTGCGCAACATCGACCGTCTGGTGGCCCAGGAGACCGGACTTCCCGTGCACATCGCTGACGACCCGCTCAGCGCCGTGGCCACGGGAACCGGCCGCGTGCTGCAGGAACTGTCCTTCCTGCGTCGCGTGGCTTCCTCGACCTCATCCTGATCTCCCCGGTGGCGCGTTGGGCCGAATTCCGGTTCAAACGTGCTCAAAAGGCCCCATTACCTGGCATTGGGAGGCACCTTGGTCCTCCTGCTGGCCCTGCTCAACCTGCCCGCTTCCGTCGCGGAACGGCTCAAGCTGGTTGTCAGCGGCTCCTTCCTGCCCTTGTTCGGCCTCCGGTCCGCCACCCATTCCTTCCTCGACCGCGCCAGCTACCAACTCCTCCCCCGCTCCGTCCTCATCGAGGAACTGGTCAAGGCGCGCCTCGAGATCTCCGACCTCCAGGCGACCCTGCTCCAAAGCCAGGAGGCCCTCGGCGAAAACGCCCGGCTCCGGGCCGCCCTCGGCAATCCACCGAAGGGCCCATGGAACCGGCGCTTCGCCCGGGTCATCGGACGTGATTCCACCACCTGGTGGAGGACGCTGCGCATCGACCTCGGCTCACGGGACGGAATCCAACCGAACCAGGTGGTGATGACCGCCGCCGGACTCGTCGGGCGGGTAAGCCAAGTCGGATTGACCCACTCCGATGTCGCCCTAGTGGGAGACGCGGAGTGCGGCGTTTCCGTTGTCGTCCGCGAAACGCGGGACCAGGGGATCATCAAGGCGGGACAGGCCAGTTCCAGCGAAGGAGGATACGTGGAGCTTTCGCTGCTCCAGAACAGTCCGGATGTGATGGCCGGGCAGACGATCCTCACCAGCGGACTGGGAGGGGTGTTTCCCTCCGGCATCCCGGTGGGGGTGATCCAGGATTCACGCGCCATGGAAGGCGGCCTCTTCACAAGCGCCCGCGTTCGGCTTTCGGCGGCCCTGAACCGACTTGAGGAGGTGTGGGTGCTCCAGCCATGAACCCGCCCCGCCTTTCCATCGCATTCCTGTTCCTGCTCTCGTGGCTGGGCGTCTTCGCGCAGACCCAGTTTGCCGGATTCCGCGAACTCCTCGGGGTTCCCTTCTCCATCCTGCCCGCCCTGATCGCCTATTCGGCGTTGACCCACGGCCTCTGGACGACGACGGCGTTGGCGGTGGTGACGGGACTCTGGGTCGACTCCCTCTCCGCCTCGAAGCTGGGCGTCTCGGTGGCTCCCCATTTCCTCTTGGCCCTGCTGCTGCACCTGCGGAGCCATCTGATCCTCCGCGACCAGCGCTACGCCCAGTTCTGGATCGGCTTCGGCAGCGGTGCGGCGATCCATGTGCTCGTTCTCCTGCTCCTGTCCGCAGGGCAACGCGAACCGCTCACCGGCTGGGCGACCTTCTGGCAGCTCCCACTCCTCGCCCTGATGAACGGTGTCGCCTGTCCTGCGGCGTTCATCCTCTTCGACGCACTGGGTCTCGCGTTCGACTACCGCCCGGTCTTCCAGTCCAGCTTCCGCAACGACCGGCAAACCGTCCGTGGACGACACGACCGAATCCACTGATCCATGCTCGTCTTCGACCAACTGAACAAAGGGGAACGCCCGCTCCGGCTCCTGGCCTTGGCCACCGGAATCGGCTTCGCGATCCTCTTGGTCGGATTGGTCCGGGTCCAGATCCTCGGACGGCACCGGTTCCAGCAGTCGCTCCAGACACAAAGCTACAAGGTGGTCCGCGTGCCGGCCATGCGAGGCCGCATCCTGGACCGTGCCGGACGCGAGCTGGCCGGGAATTCGCCCCGGTATCGCCTCGACGTCTACCTCGAGGAACTCAGTCCCGACTTCACCCGGGAATACACCCGGATCCGCCGGGGAATCCTCGCGGCCCGCGGTGCCGGTTCACAGCCTCCGCCGGGATTCTGGACGCGGATGATGTCCCGTCTCCGCCGCGAGAAGACCAAGCCCTTGATCTCTTCCCAGGAAAACGAGGGCCTCTGGAGGGCGGCCCGATTCCTGGTCGTCTCGAACGTGGTCGCCCAGGTCTCGACGCGGGTGGGGATGCCCCTTTCTCTGACGGAGTCGGATCTCCATCGCCATTGGGCGAATTCGAGGGCGCTTCCGCTCGCCGTGCTTCGCCGGCTTTCTCCCCAGCAGGTGGCCCTGCTGACCGAGCAGTCCTGGTCGATGCGCGGCATCAGCATCGAACTCCAGCCCGTGCGCAGCTACCCCCACGGCCCCCTCGCCTCCCATGTGTTGGGCCATCTCGAACGGGCGGACGACTATTCCGACGAGGACGAGGAGGCGTTCGACTACCGGCTCCGCGACTACCGGGGTGTCGCGGGTCTGGAAAAGGCCTTCGACGCGCCGCTTCGGGGCACCGCGGGTTCCAAGAGCATCCTCGTCAACAGCGCCGGCTACCGGGTCGGAGAGACGATCGCGGCCCCGGCGGTACCCGGGCGGAACCTGGTCACGACGCTCGACCTGGGACTGCAGCAGGCCGTCGAGGCCTCCCTCGCCCAAGTGAACGGAGACGAGCGCGGCGCGGTCGTGGTCATGGACGTCCGGAACGGCGACATCCTCGCGGCCGCCAGCGCGCCGGCCTTCGATCCCGGCGAATGGATCGACGGCGTCAGCCAAGCCCGATGGACCAACTTCTACGATGTCCCCAAACGGACGCCCCTGATGAACCGGATCACCGACGGCGCCTATTCGCCCGGCTCCACCTTCAAGATCGTCACCGCGTTGGCCGCCTTGGAAAACGGCCTGGATCCGGACCGGACCTACCGCGTGGAACCGAATCCGTCGAATCCGTCCAAGGGGGCCTACTTCGTGGGGCGCCACCGCATCGGCGACACGGCGCCGCCCGGCGACTACGACTTCCGCCGCGCCTTCATCCGTTCCTCCAACTCGTACTTCATCGATGCCGGCCTGAAGGCGGGTTTCGACCGGCTGCTCGCCACCGCGCACCGGTTCCATTTCGGGGAGCCGACCCGGACCCAGCTCCCCGGCGACGAGGACCGGGCCGCCTGGATGCCCGACGGTGACGAAGCACGCGCCGGCCGTTGGCAGTTGGGACGACTGGCCAACTTCAGCATCGGCCAGGAAGTCACCGTGACGCCTCTCCAGTTGGCCGTGATGGTCTCGACGGTCGCCAACGGAGGAACGGTCTTCTATCCGCGGCTCGTCGACCGTCTCGAAAGCGGAGACCCCCTCTCCGAATCCCGGGTCGAACAGGTCCGCCCAGGACAGGTGCGCAGCCTCCTCGGCGCGCGCCCCGAACACCTGGCCCTGATCCGTGAGGCCATGCGGGACGACGTCCTCGCCGACGAGGGCACCGGGAAGGCCTCGCGGCTGCCCGACTTCTCCGTCTGCGGGAAGACCGGCACCGCCGAGATCAAGGGGAACGGCTTCAAGGACAAGGTGACCTGGTTCGCCAGCTTCGGTCCCTTCGAGTCCCCCCGCTATGCCGTCGTGGTGATGGTGGAAAGCGGCGGATCCGGCGGCGGCACGTGTGCGCCCGTGGCGAAGCGGATCTACGAACACCTCAGGGACCGCGGCCTTTCGGCTCCGCGCGCCTTGGCCTCCCTGCCATGATCCCCTTGCCCACGGCCCAATTGAACCGGAAGGAGAGTGGCATCGAATGGCCGCTCTGGGCCGCCGTGCTCGGCCTCATGGCCTTCGGCGCGGCCTTCATCTTCAGCACCACGGGCGCCGCGGAGACGGCCCGGGGAGTCGGCTGGTATTCCTGGACTGCCAGCCGGCAGGTGGTCGCCTACATCCTCGGCCTCGGTGTCGTCGTGGCCCTGAATCTCATCGACTACGCCCGCCTCGCCCGCTGGTCGCTCGTGGCCTACTGGCTCGCCATGGCGCTGCTGGTCTGCGTGTACATCTTCGGGACTTCCAGGCATGGCGCCAGACGCTGGCTCGACCTCGGCCCCATCCAGTTCCAACCCAGCGAACTGGCCAAGCTGACTTTCCTCTTCGCCTTGGCCGGATTCCTGTCCCGTCCCGCGGCCGAACTGCGTTCGCCCGCCCTGTTCGTCAAGGGCCTTGCCATGGCCCTCCTGCCGTTTGCGCTGATCCTCAAGCAGCCGGACCTCGGCTCCGCGCTGGTCTTCCTGCCCACGACTCTCGTCATGATGCTGGTGGCCGGGGTGCCGAGGGTGTTCCTCGTCAAGCTGGTCGGCGGAGCGGCCCTGATGGTCTCCCTGATCCTCGTCGACATCCTGATTGCGCCGCCGGGATGGCGCCTGATCCAGCTCCAGGAATACCAACGCCACCGTCTGCTGGTCTATTTCGACGCCAGCTTCGCTCCGCGGGACTCCACGCCCGAACAACGCCTCCGTGGCGCCCAGCTCAAGCGCCAGATGTCGTGGAACGTGGAACAGGCGATGATCTCGGTCGGATCGGGCGGCCTCACCGGCAAGGGCTGGGGCCAGGGAACCCAGCACAAGCTCGGCTACCTGCCGAGGCTGGGCGCCCACAACGACTTCATCTTTTCCGTCATCGCCGAGGAGAAGGGTTTCCTCGGCAGTGTCATCGTCCTCGGACTCTACGCCACGATCCTGTTCACCGGGATCAAGATCGCCGGCCAGGCACGCGACCGCCTTGGCCTGCTGCTGGCGTCCGGGGTGGTGACACTCCTCTTCACCCACGTGTTCGTGAACATCGGAATGAACATCAAGCTGATGCCGGTGACGGGAATCCCACTGCCCCTGCTCAGCGCAGGCGGAACCTCGGTGATCTGCTCCCTGGTCGCGATAGGCATTCTCCAGAACGTTCATCTGTACCGGCGACGGTACTGACCCAACCCCTCAAGAAATGAGTCAACAGACATTCAAACGCGGCAAGGGACCCATGCGGTTCAAGCCCACCCGCGGTCTCGGCGCCCCCAACCCAAGCCGTGCCGCCACCAACGCCCGCCTCGAGGCCCTCGGCGAGAAGAACACCGACGAACGCGTGTTCGACGTCCGTCGCCACGAGTCGGAAATCCGCAAGGCGGAGAACCGCGCCGCCGGCCTGCCGGAGGATGCGCAGGACGCCCCCGAGGAGAACGTCTCCTCCGCCGGACGCGACCAAAGCTTCCGCTCCCCCGACCTCGCCCGCGCCGCGGACGCCGCGGAGGACGACGACGCCACCACCGCCGCACCCAAGCCGCCCGCTCCCAAGGGCATCTTCGAGAAGGCGCGCGCCGCGGTTAAGGAGGTGGTCAAGAAGGTCCGTCGCCTCATCAAGCCCGAGGAGAAGCTCGTCAAGGAGGTCATCATCAACGCGGAGCCCCTCGAGACCCGGGTCGCCGTGCTCGAGGACAGCAAGCTCGAGGACCTCACCGTCGAACGCACCGGCGACGAACGCCTCGTCGGTTCGATCTACAAGGGCAAGGTCAAGAACCTGGAGGACGGCCTGAAGGCGGCCTTCGTGGACATCGGCTTCGAGAAGAACGCCTTCCTCCATTACTGGGACATCATCCCCAACGGCTTCGACTCCAACGTCGAGATCGTCGAACGCGACGAGAACGCGCGCAACCGGCGCAAGGACAAGCCGAAGATCACCCAGAAGGACGTCCCGCGACTCTTCCCGCCGGGCTCCGAGATCATCATCCAGGTCACCAAGGGCCCGATCGGCACCAAGGGTCCCCGGGTCACCACCAACCTCTCCCTCCCGGGCCGCTACCTCGTCCTGCTGCCCAACTCCGACCAGTCCGGCATCAGCCGCAAGATCGAGAGCGTCGAGGAACGCCAACGCCTCAAGAAGATCGTCCGCGAACTCTCCATCCCGGAGGGCATGGGCGTCATCATCCGGACCGCCGGCGAGGAGAAGCGGAAGGCCTACTTCGTCCGCGACCTCGCCATGCTCCTCGAGGAATGGGCCCAGATCCAGGAGCGGATCAAGACGCAGCCGCTGGCCACCTGCGTGTACCAGGAGCCCGACCTCATCGAACGCACCGTCCGCGACTTCCTGACCGAGGACGTCGACAAGATCGTCATCGACAACGCGAAGCAGTTCGAACTGATCCGCGACAACATCAAGCGCATCAGCCCGCGCTCCGCCCGGAAGGTCCACTTCTACAACGAGGCCGAGCCGCTCTTCGACCGGTACAACATCACCCGCCAGCTCGAGGCCGCCTTCAGCCGCCAGGTCAACCTCCGCTCCGGCGGCTACCTGATCATCGACGAAACCGAGGCCCTCGTCGCCATCGACGTCAACACCGGCAAGCACAAGCAGGCCGGGACCAAGGACCACGACTCGACGATCCTGAAGGTCAACATGGACGCCGCGGACGAGATCTGCCGCCAACTGCGCCTGCGGAACATGGGCGGCATCATCGTCCTCGACTTCATCGACATGAAGTCGCGGAAGGACCAGCAGACGATCTACCAGCGCATGAAGGAGAACCTGAAGCGCGACAAGGCCAAGACGCACGTGCTGCCCCTCTCCCAGCTGGGCCTGATGGAGATGACCCGTCAGCGGCAGACGGAGAGCGTCCGTTCTTCCCTGTACGACGACTGCGCCCACTGCAAGGGCCGCGGCGTGATCAAGAGCGCGGAGACGATGAGCGTCGAGATCCAGCGCAAGCTCACCCAGATCCTCAAGGGACGCCCGAGGGACGAGAGCGACTTCCAGGTGAAGATCGTCTGCAATCCCCAGGTGCTGGACCGCCTGCGAACCCGGGACGAGAAGCTGTTGATCGAGCTGGAGAAGAAGTTCTTCGCGAAGCTCTCCTTCCGTCCGGATCCCACCTTCCACAACGAGGAATGGCGGATCTACAACGCCCTCAACAACGACGAGCTGGCCCGTTCCAAGAACTGAGCGGATCCCATCGACACGACGGGCGGCCGGGTTTTCCCGGCCGCCCGTTTCGTTTTCGGCGCTTCCTTCCGTCCGGGCAATCCACCGGACCGTTCCGTTCAACCGAGCGCGGTCACCGGCACGGCGGCATCCTGTGGACGACCGTTCTTGAAGGGTTCCCGCATCCTCAGGCCGAGGATCTCCAACAGCTCCCGGTCCTTGTCGTAGCTCGGCGAAGGCACGGCCTTGGTGAGCATGAACTCCGTCTCGCTGCTGAAGATCGAGTTCGCACCCGCAAGGAAACAGAGGGCCTGCGCGGTCGCATCGAGCTTCACCCGTCCGGCGGTGAGACGGACATCCGACTTCGGCATCACGATCCGGGCCGTGGCGATCATCCGGATCACCTCCCACACGGGGACGTCCCCGTTCCCGGCCATCGGGGTTCCCTCCACCTTGCTGAGGATGTTGATCGGGACGGATTCGGGATGCGGCCGCACCTGGGAAAGCGTCTGGACCATCTTGAGGCGGTCGTCCACCGACTCGCCGAGTCCGATGATCCCTCCGGAACACATCGTCAGGTTGGTCTTGCGGACGTTCTCCAACGTGCGGAGGCGGTCGGCGTAGGTGCGCGTGGTGATGATCGTCTCGTAGAACTCCGCGGAGGAATCGACGTTGTGGTTGTAGGCGTAGAGTCCCGCCTCCTCGAGGCGCTTCGCCTGATGCTCATCGAGCATCCCCAGGGTGCAGCAGACCTCGAGTCCCATGTCCGTCACGCTGCGCACCATCTCCAGCACGCGGTCGAACTGGGCGTTGTCCTTCACCTCACGCCATGCCGCTCCGAGGCAGACGCGGGAGACGCCGGCCGCCTTGGCGCGCTCGGCGATCTCCACGACGCGGCCGGTTTCCATGAGGCGTTCCGGGGCCACACCCGTGCTGTACCGCGAAGACTGCGCGCAATAGGAGCAGTCCTCGGGACAGGCGCCGGTCTTGATGGAGATCAGCTTGCTGACCTGCATCTCGGACGGGTCGTGGTGGGCGCGGTGGACGGTGGCGGCGCGGAAGACGAGTTCCAGCAGGGGCAGGTCGTGGACCGCGCGCAATTCCCCAAGGGTCCAGTCGTGTCGGATGGTGTCGGTCATGCAGGCCGGCACCTCGCTTCACGGGCCACCGGCGCCGGAAGGTTGGTCGGTGACGGACGCCTTGTAAATCCAACGGTTGCGACCGCTTGACGGAATGGAGCCGGCCTTCCGCCGTTGAGACGTTGCCACCCGGCGCCGCCCCGGAAAGACTGCGCCCATGCCGCGCCCAAGCCGCCTTCCGCAACCTTCCTCCACTGCGTCCCTGATCCTCAAGCGGACCCGGACGCGACCGGTCCTGGGGATCATCCTGGGCAGCGGCTTCGGACCGGTGGCCTCGGCCGTGGAGGTGGAGCAGGAGTTCGCCTACCGCGACCTTCCGGGATTCCCGATCGGCGGCGCCCCGGGGCATGCCGGTCGGTTGGTCTTGGGACGTCTCGGTGGAATCCCGGTGGCGGTGCTGTGTGGCCGCGCCCACTACTACGAGGGCTTCGAGCCGGCCGAGGTGACGTTCGCGACCCGGGTCCTCGCGGCGTTGGGCGTCCGAGACCTGCTCGTCACCAACGCCGCCGGCGGGATCCATCCGCGGTTCAAGGTCGGCGACTTCATGATCCTCACCGACCACATCAACCTGATGGGCATGAACCCGCTTCGTGGCCCGGTGCCCGAGGGTTGCGCCCGCTTCGTGGACATGACCCGCACCTACGACGAAGGCCTGCGACGCGAACTGGAGGCCGCCGCGCGTTCCGTGCGACTGACCTTGCGCAAGGGCGTCTATCTCGCCGTCTCCGGTCCCTGCTTCGAAACCCCGGCCGAGATCCGCGCCTTCCGGACGCTCGGAGCGGACGCGGTCGGGATGAGCACCGTCCCGGAGGTGATCGTCGCACGGCAATGCGGCCTCCGGATCGCCGGACTCAGCTGCATCACCAACGCCGCCGCCGGGCTCGGGGGCAAGGCCCAGGTGGTCTCCTCGGACGAGGTCCTCGAAGTCGCCAAGAAGCGGGAGGGATTGGCCACCCGGCTGGTGACGGCCTTCGCCGCACGGCTCGCCGCCTGACACGCCATTCCGCGCAGTCGCCTACTCGGTCAGGTCCCGTGCGCCACCGATCGAGGACTCCAGCTTCTTCAGCGTCGGCAGCACCCGCGCCACCGTGGTCGACTCGAGCTGGCCCGCATAGGGCTTGAGGCGGAACTCCATCACCCCGATGACCTCGCCGTTCCGGTCGTGCAGGGGCGCGGTGACGATGGCGGCCTGTGGGGTCTTTCCGAAGTAGGTCTGGTTTTCGGCGTACACCTTGAGCTGGGTCTCGTTGGCGGCCCGGCCGACCTCCTCGGCTTCCTTGGCCGCGAGGCAATGCAGCTCCGAACGCGAGGAACTGGTCCCGAAGAGCCGCACACCAAGCAGGCGTGGCTGGTCGGCCAGGGTCTGTCGAACCAGGACGGCGGCCAGCGTCTCCAGGGGACGGTAGTCGAGCCGGACGTCGGTGAACTGGGCCAGGGTGTCGGTCTTGGTGATGAAGCCGATGCGGCCGGAGACGAAGGTGTTGTCGGTGATGGTCGGGATCGCGTTGGTTCCGTCGACGAGGACCTCGAACTGGTTGCCCGAGGCCTTCACCGTGAGGTCGAACCAGCGGCCCTTCTCGAACGGGATGGACGGCCCGATGGGCGGCGAACGTTGCCCGTCCACGAACTTGTAGAACCGCAGGTTGCCGCCGAGCGCGCTGGCGCGGACCACGTAGAGGTTCCGTTCGTCCTGGGCCCTGAAGACGAGTCCTGCGATCTGTTCCAGGGCTCCCCCGACGATCCGCATGCGGACGGTGCAGTTGAAGTCCCCGAGCTTCTCGCCTCCCCACAGCAACAGAGGGAATCGTTCGTCCTCGGCCGAGGCGACGGTCTGCGCGACCACCGCCCTTTTGGTGAAACGCGGGGCGTTGGCCGAGATCGGCGCCAACGCCGGCGGGACATCCTCCATCTGGACCTCCCACTTGCCGGTTCGGCCGGATCCCGCCAGGAGATTGGTCCAGCCTGCGGGGACCTCACCGGGACGGGAGTCGGTGAAGTCGAAGAAGCGTTCCGCGGCGGCGAGGCGCAGCACGAGGAGAAGCGATACCGCCAATGGCAGACGTCGGATCATGACCCCGGCAAGGCTAGCGGGGACCGGCGACCGGGCAAACCGGGATTGCTCCCAGGCCGCGTCCCACGCGCGGGGCGGACGCTTCCCCGTCAGGGGCGCCAGACGATCCGGCTGATGGAGTCGTTGGTGGTCGACTGGAACCATCCTCCGTACTCGACGAGGTAGAGCGCGCCGTCGGGCCCCAACCGCATCGCGACCGGCCCACCAGGCAGGTTCTGGGCGAAGGATTCGCTGTCGCCGGGCCGCCCCGACTTGGGATCCACGGGGGCGAAACGGACCGACTTGCGGTTGTAGTCCGCATAGAACAGGCCGCCCAGGAAACGCCCGGGAAACGCCCCGGATCTGCGCGGAGCCCGGTAGATGAGCGCTCCGGTGCAGGAGCCGCCGGTGTTGCGCAGGTAGTGGAACCAGGGGGCGGAATACCCGGCGACGCGGTTCGTCCGGGTCAGCGTTTCCATCCCGTCGGAGAACACCCGCGGCCAACCGTGGCTGGCACCGGGCTCCAACCGGTTCACCTCCTCGTGGTCGTCCAGTTCATCGCCGCCGTTCTCGGCCTCCAGGACCCAGCCGGTCGGGGCGTCGAAGCTCAGCGCCCACGGTTGGCGATGTCCGACGGTGTACACCTCGCCCCGGGCACCGGGCTTTCCAACGAACGGGTTGCCGGCCGGGATGGAGCCATCCAAGCCGATCCGGAGCACCTTCCCGCGGAGATCGCCGGGGTTCAGCGCCTGGTTGTTGGTGTCGGAGCAGTAGGACTTCAGCCTTCCGATCTCGTTGTTGTCCCCGGTGGTCACGTAAAGGAGTCGCTCCACGGGATGCACCAGCAGTCCGCCACCGACGTGCTGTCCCCGCTCCTCACCGTCGAACTCGAGCAGGACCTTCTCCGAATCCGGCAACAGCCTCGCGGCCGGACCGGCCCCGGCCACGCTCCATTTCGAAACACGGCTCCGGTAGAGTCCGGCGGGCTTGTTGGTCGCGTGATGGAACAGGAAGACCTCCCCACCGTCGGCCGCCGAGAAGTCCGGATGGAAGGCGATCCCGTGGAGCCCACGGTCGCCGGCGGTGTCGGTGGGGATCCGGCCCACCAGGACCACGGACCGGTCCTGCGGATCCATCCTCCAGACATGACCCGAGCGCCCGGTGATCCACGGGGCCCCATCCGGGGCGAAGGCGAGGTCCATCGGTTCCTGCAGCTCGGAGCCCGCCAATCCCTCGCGGACAAAGCCGTTCGGAAGCCGGACGGACGCGCCCTCGGTCCCGGGAGCTGCCGCCAGCAGCAGCACGGTTCCGGCGAGGGACAAGAACCTGGCAACCAGGCTCGGATGCGGGGCGCAGGACCGGTTTCCGGGATTCATTCGATGGATCCCATTCCCGCCGATTCCCGTCCGCATGTCCACAGCGAGGGGACCGGTTTTCGACCCTACTTGGCCAATCCCCGCTTGGAATCCCGGGCGAAAGCCATCAGATGCGTCAGTTCCTCGGAGGCCGGCAACTCGGACTCCAGGCGGGCCAGCGCGTTGGCCGTGGTCAGTCCGGAACGGAACAACACCTTGTAGGCCTTGGTGAGGTTCGAGACGGATTCCGCGGCGAATCCGGCACGCTCCAGGCCGACCTTGTTGACGAACCGCGTCTCGGCCGGATTGCCGTCCGCCATCATGTACGGGGCGATGTCCTGGACCACTTTCGAACAGCCTCCGATCATCGAGAAGCGCCCGATCCGGCAGAACTGGTGCACCGCCGCCAAGCCCCCGATGATCGCGTGGTCCTCCACGATCACATGGCCGGCGAGCGTGGCCACGTTGGACATGATCACGTGGCTGCCCACCTGGACGTCGTGGGCCAGATGGGTGTAGGCGAGGAAGTGGTTGTCGGAACCCACCGTCGTGGCGTCGCCGTCGGCGGTTGCGCTGTGGACGGTCGAGTACTCGCGGAAGACGTTGCGGTCGCCGATCACGGTCCTTGTCTCCCCACCGTTCCACTTCAGGTCCTGGGTCTTGGTGCCGAGGCAGGCGAAGGGAAAGATCTCATTGTCCGATCCCAACGTCGTGACGCCGTCGAGGACCACGTGGGAATGGAGTCGGCAACGGTCGCCGAGGACCACCCTCGGTCCGACGATGCAATACGGACCGATGTCGCAATCGGCACCGAGACGGGCTCCGGCGTGGATGACGGCGGTGGGATGGATCATCGGGCGGTCTTGGTGGAGTCGGAGATGTCTGCCGGCCCGCATGGGTTCCGGCGTTGGAAGAACAGGCCAACCAGCACCGCGAAGACCCCGAGACCGCCGCCGAGGAAGACCCCGCCGGTGGCGCCGAGGACGATCGCGAAACCCACCGGCTCGACGTCGTTCCAGGGGATGAAGTGCCGGAAGAACGACGGCACCAGGGTTCCCGCCGCCCAGCCGAACAGGCCGCCCATGGACATCCCCGCAAGCGCCCCAAGGGACACGCGGGCGAATATGACGAGCCAGCTCATGGATACCGGTTTGGGAACGAAGTGCGGTTCAGCGGTCCATCAACATGAAGGTGACGTCCGCCTCGGAGACGGTCTCGCCATCCACGGAGCACTTGCCCTTCGCCTTGCCGATCTTGCCGCGCGACTTGGTCATCTCGACCTCGATCATGAGGACGTCGCCAGGCCGCACCGGCTTCCGCCATTTCACGTCTTCGGCGGACATGAAGTAGGCCAGTTTCCCGGCGTTCTCCGCCTGGCGCATCATGAGGATGCCGGCGACCTGGGCGATGGCCTCCAACTGGAGCACGCCCGGCATGATCGGATGCCCGGGGAAGTGGCCTTCGAAGAAGGGTTCGCCCATCGTGACGTTCTTCTGGGCGACGATCCGGTTGCCGTCGATCTTGGTGACCTTGTCCACCATGAGGAACGGCGGGCGATGCGGCAGGACCTTCATGACCTGCATGACGTCGAGCGTGGCGCCGTCCTGGACGAGGTTCTCGGAATGCGGTGTGGAATTCACGACGGGAACTGCGGGTTTCGCGGCGGACTTGGGCGACGTGGAAGCGGACTTGGTCTCGGAGGCGACCGGCGGCGGGGCGAAGGTCCGGGCGGCCTCGATGGGGCGGCGCATCTGGGCGAGGATCGCCTTCGCCAGCTCGGTGTTCGCGTGATGGCTCGGCTTGACCGCGATGACGTGTCCCCGGATCGGCCGGCCGACCAGCGAGAGGTCGCCGACGATGTCGAGGATCTTGTGCCGGACGAACTCCTCGCGGTAGCGCAGGGGTTCGTTGGTGAGGATCGCGTCGTCGCGGATGACGATCGCGTTCTCGAGGCTGCCTCCCTTGATCAGGCCGTTCTTGATGAGGTACTCGATCTCCTCGTAGAAGCAGAACGTCCGGGCGTGGCTGAGTTCCTTTTCCCAGGACGCGGAGGTGACCTCGAGTGAGAAGAACTGGGTGAACCGGCCTCCGCGATCGGAGCTGGTGCAGGTGACCTTGAAGCCGTCGTGCGGAAAGACCGCCATCTGGGTCTCGCCGATGGTGAGCTCGATCGGGGCCACGACCGAGTAGGGTTCGACGACGTCCGACTGGGGGACGGTCCCGGCCTCACGGAGCATCCGGACGAACTCGCGGGAACTGCCGTCGGCGATGGGCGGTTCGCCGGCGTCCAATTCGACCACCGCGTTGTCGATCCCGGCCCCGGCGAACGCCGCCAGGACGTGTTCCACGGTATGGATCCTGACGGAACCCTTGCCGATGGTGGTCGAACGTTGGGTGTCGACGACATGTTCCGCGCGGGCCTCGACCTCCGGGCGACCGTCCAGGTCCACGCGACGGAACCGCAGGCCGGTTCCCGGCGCGGCGGGCAGGAAGGTCATGGAGACCTTGTTCCCGCCATGCAGGCCGATGCCCGAGAAGGACACGGCCTGTTTGAGAGTCTGCTGTTGAGGCACGGCGCTGGGTAATAGCGAATTGAAAACCGGCAAGGCAATGCCCCAGTGCGGGAGGCGTTGGAAACGGCAGGTATCCGCAGGCCTGCATTGAGTGCACTTGGCGCCCGGGAATAGGCTTTCGAGGATGTCCCGGTTCATGGCGCTTCTCCTGGCCCTCGCCGCCAACCTGGCGGCCGGAACGGACCTGCGCATCGAATGGCAATCGGTGGTCTTCCCGGAACTCCCGCCAGCGGGTTCCAACCAGCCCGGGGGCGTCCCGATCTACTGGCCCGTCGCGGGAACCTCCCTTCCCGGCGGGGACGCCTCCATCGTGGCGGCCACCTTTCCGTCCAACACGGTGACGTACCTCGCCCAGGTCGACCCCACCGGAGCCGTCCTGCGGGTGCGGACGGTGACCAACGAAACGGTCCTGGCGGGCGCACGGCTGTTCGCGACCTCCGACGGAGGCTACATCGAGGCAGGCCTGGCATCGACCTACCCGAGCCCGGAGGTGGGGGAGATCCGCCGATTCTCCTCGGACGGCGCCCGTTCCTGGTCCATCACGTGGACCAACCGGGTTCCCGCCGTTTTGCCAACTGTCTTTCCGTCGTCGGACAATGCGATGGAGGCGGGTCACATCGCTTTTCCTCACTCCGCCTGGGGGAATGGCGAAGTGGAGGAGGGTTACACCAACCTCTGGCATCTTTCCTCCGTGGGCCTCGACGGCCGGTTGGCTTGGACCAGCGGGAAGGCGTGGCGTGGACCGATTGCCAACTCGGTGGCGACACGGGACGGCGGAGCCGTGGCCCTGTTCGGCCAAGGGCACGGAAGGCAGTGCCTGCGGTTGGACCGCTCCGGAAACCCAGTTTGGATTCGTCCGCTGCGGAATGGATCCATCGACACCGAAGCCATCCATGAGCTGCCGGACGGGGACCTGCTGATGAACGACGGTGCGTGGCTGACCCGGCTGTCGCCGCGGACCGGGGCTGCCCTCTGGAACATCGAACTCGGAAAGCGAGCCCAGCGGTACCCGACGGACCTCGAGTGGAATCCCCAGTTCGGGCACCCGGCCCCGATCCATTCGGTCGTGCCGATGCCGGAGCGGGCCGGATTCATGGCGTTGGTTGCCATCCACGCCACCATCGATGGCTCCGACGCCATCACCCGGATTTGTGCCGTCCAGGGCAACGGGGCGGTTTCCTGGACCACCACATTGGAAAACGAGGACCCGGGGTCGCTCCAGTTCCTGCCCTTGCCAGACGGTTCCGTGGCCGCCGTAACCGATCGGCGGCATCCCCGATTCCGGCATCAGCCCCTCGCCCTTCGTATCTCCACCAACGGCTGGACGGGACCGGTCCTCCGCTTCGGCGAGAACCCGGACTGGACCACCGGGTTCTCCGCCGAATCCGGCGCCCGGTTCCTGGAGGGTGGACGCCAGGTGCGGCTGACCGCGGTCGGTACGGTTGATGTTCCCGGATCTCCCCTTCCCCGCTCGGCGACTTCCACCCCCGACCTGATGGTTCCCGGCCTGGCGGAATGCACGGTGGAGTTGGACGGGGACCTCCCCCTGTCCTTCAACTGGGGCCGCATCGTTCGAGCCGGGCCGGTTTCCTCCATCTCCACCCTATTCGGACAAGGAACCAGCCGCCTCCTCTACGCCTTCTCCCCCGGGCCTGCGGACGGCATTGCGGAAGCCCAGGTCGTGGTTTCCAACCGCCTGGGAACGCTGGTCAGCCCGCTGCTCTCCACGCGCTTCATTGGCCGGAAGATCACCCGGACTTACCTCCAGCCATTCGCCTCGAACTCCGCTCCCGTTCTCTATGCGACAGACCACGCCGCGGACGCCCGGCCCCAATGGTTTCAGGACGGTGAACCGATCCCGGGCGCCACCGGCGAAGCGCTCCCCCTGACCGCGGCCTCCACTGCGATCCGGCACGTCTACGAGTTCCGCACCGCCGCACCAAACCGGACGTTCACAAACACCGTGTTTGAGGTGGAACGGGCCCCGGGAGCATCGGAACGTTGGAGGCGGGAGGATCGCGTTTCCTGGAACGGAAGGACTGACTTGGTGGACGCCGGCGACGCAGGCGTCTTTGAACTGTTGGACGGACGCCTTCGCCGGCTGGATGCAGACGGAAGCCTTCTTTGGGAGATTCCCGGCCCGTATCGGCAACTCCTGGGCTTGACCGCCGGCAACGGCGTTCTGGTGCGCTCCGATACGGACGGATGGGCCCGGGTGGATCCAACCGGAAGGATCCTGTGGACCGCCGAACGGCCGGAGGGTGGATTTGGGAGCGTCATTCTCCCGACCCCGTCGGGCGGCTTCTGGAGCGGCCGTCTGGAGGAGAGGACGGCCCACCATTTCTCCGGCGCAGACGGACGACGAACGGCCACCGTCCGGGTGGAACGCACCGGGTTCTCGCCCGAACCCGTTTGCGACCGGCTTGCGCTGCGACCGAGCGGAGGCGTGGTGATCGCAGGGCATTGGGAGGAAGATCATTGGGTGGACTGGTATTCCGCCGATGGAGCACGGACCCATCAACAGGTTCACCGATTCGATTCCACAACGGTCACAGCCGCACTGGTGTGCGACGAACGAGATCGCGTCCACGGCCTTTGGAACGAGGTGCCCGGCGGGGAGGGTTTGCCCCGTGGCCGGGTGGCCGCCGTGGATCCGGAGACCGGTTGGACTTGGTTCGAGGATCTTCCTCCCAGCACAACCCAGGCTTGGAGGATCGGCTCTTCCCCGTCCCAGTTGTTCCAGTTTCCCAATGGAGACGTGGTCGCCAACCCACTCGAAAGGCATGGCCAATCCTGGCTGGCCCGCTGGAACCGCTCGGGCCGCTTGGTCGGATTCGGCCCGACCACTTTCGAGCCCCTGGTCCCCTTCTATGGAAACAGACTCGCGAAGACGGTTTGGAACGGTGGGCCGTGGCTGGAGGTGATTGGTCCCGATGTGGACGAACGAGAACGGGTTGCGGTCGGTGGGAGCCCAGAATGGCGGACTGGTCTTTCAACGGCTTCAAAGGAGGTCCGGATCTGCATCGGAGCCGGAGGCCGGGTCTACCTTCAGGCCCTGGGTATCGACAGGGATCAGGGGCGCCTCCGCGGGAGTCGGGTGCTGGTGGCCCTGGATTTCCCGATGGATACGGAACCGACGAACCGGGCTCCGGTCATCACCGTTCAACCGCCGGAGCCGCGGCCTCGCCATCCCGACGAGGCCTTGGATCTCCAGGTTGGCGTTTCCGAATGGCCCGGACAGGAGTTCGCCTGGTACCGGAATGGCCAACGCATCCCAGGGGCTTCCAGCTCTCAACTGCACTTGGACGCAGGTCCGCCGCAAGAGCTCTTTCCCGTCTTTCCTGGCTTGGACACCTACCAACTGGAGGTCCGCCGTGGGGGACGCGTCTGGCTCAGTCGCCCCTTCGAGGATCTCCGTTCCAGCCATCCGCGCGAGTCCGCGATCTCCCTGATGGTCGGATCGTCGTTGCCTTCGCCCACGGTCCTACCTCTTCCGCAAAGGATCGCGGGCTCGTCACCAGAGACTTGGAGCCGGAATGGAACTCCCCTTTCCGACGTGGACTTGGACTTGATGCGTGCCGGCGTCCGGCCATCCGACTCCGGCACCTACGCGGCGGCGTCCACGAACTCGCCGCGATTCCACCTCCGAGTCGAGGATCAGGTCCGACTGCAGCCATTGGCGCCGCCCGACCTCGTCGGTCTTCGGCTCCTGGGGGACGGAGACGACGGAGCCTATCTGGTCCGAAGGGATCCCACGGCCTCCGCCCCGACCTTTGTCCTCGACCATCTGGACCGAGCGGGCTCCAACACATGGTCTTCCTCCATCAAGGGCGATTCGTTCGCCTTGGCCGGCGAAGCGCCTCGGTTCATCGGCATCGGGTCGACAGGATCCGAGGGGACAAGGGAGGTTCGCATTGCCCGGATCCATCCAGACGGTCGGATCGAGCCGGTCCACGCCGAAGTCCTGGCCACGAACCGGTACCTGAACTTCCTGGAGGGACGAGGCAACCGGGACCATGCCGCGTTCATCGTCCATGCCGAGGATTTCGAAGACGCAGACCCACCTGTTCCCTTCCTTCTCCACCAGGCTGTAGACGGGACGTTCCGTCGGGAAATCCTCCCCGAAGCGGCCCAGTACTCCCGTTGGGAATCCGATTGGAACGTGGCACCCAACGGCCACGTCTGGCTGGCCACACAACAGGGCCTTTTTCTAGGACCGGCCCCATGGATTCGGGTCGATCCTGAACCGTTCCATTCGATCGCCGTCGACGCGTCCGGATGGATCGTCGCCGCGGGAACCGACCGGATCGCCGCCTTCACCCCCGACGGAAGAGTCCTATGGAATCGGAAGGAGTCTGCCCGGCAGGTTCGAATCAACCGTTTCTCCCAAATCGTTGGGACCGACCCTGGTGGCACCTTTGTCCTCGACCGGGAGGGTCGGGTGCTCCTGCGCAGTCCGAGATCGGAGGAACGCATCCCGATCCCGGGAACCGGGCTCTTCCTGACAGGATGGGGAAGCGTCGAGCAGACGCCCTATTTCATGGGAGGCCTCGAGCTGCAAACGGCGACGGGACAGCGGATCTCGACCTTCCATCCGCCCTCGGGAAGTTTCCACATCCTCGAGGCGGTTCCCACCTCCGCTGGCCGAGCCCTGTTCCTGCTCAAGGACTCGAACCAAGCCCGGAGCCTTTGGAGCCTTGTCGCTGACGGCATCCCTTCCGGGCCACGTGTCACGTCGCCAGTACCGGACATGGCAACGGTTCCCTTCGAAACCGTTTCCTTGCAGGCCACCGTGGAATCCAACGAGGGCGGCCCGTTGACCTGGGCTTGGGAATCGGAGGGGGGAGTCCTCAATGGGGCATCCGGCGAAACGTTGCGTATTCCGTCCGTGACCACGGTCCAATGGCGCCGGGTCCAGGCATGGAACGGATCCGGGATCGTCACCTCGCCCTGGATCCGAATCCGTCCCACTCCTTCCTCGTTCGGCGTCCCACGCCTGGATTCCACAGGCCGGCTGGAACTCCGATTCGCGGGCAATCCGGTCCCCCACCGACTGGAGGGGAGCCAAGACCTGATCCACTGGAACCCGCTAGGCTATCTCACGGATGGGACCGGAAGTGCCGTTTCAGGGGTCGGGCTGGCAAAGCCGGATACAGGAGAGGCATTCCGGTTCTATCGGGCGTTGGAGATGCCGCGCTGAGTCGGACATTTCCCGGGCCCTGGCCTTGAATCCCGGCCCCACCAGTCCGCTCAGACCGAGACGCGAGGTGCGGAGAGAACGTCGGGGATTGGACCCTGCGTTCCATGGAACCGGTCCATCATCGGCTCCCGCGGTTCCCGCATTGCGACGTGGGGACTCCCTCTTCCTTGTCCGCAGTGAGGACCTGCCCACAAGTCTGGTCCCAAGCTCCTCTGGAATCGAAGGTCCCTCACTTCGTCCCACCCTTGGCACCCTTGGTTGTGAACTTCATCCGACCGCATTGAAGCGGGGATTTCACAGCGAAGGGTACCCAGGGTACGACCGAGCCCATGAAGCCCTTGGAACAATGCCCTTCCGCTGAGCCCAACGTCATGCCGGGCCCGCTCAGTCGCCGGGTCGGGTGACCTCATCTGGCTTGGACCAAACGACCGGGAGGATGTCCAGGGCTGCTGCCGGATCGTTGCGGCCACGGGGCGACGTGTCCCTTGTCGCTCCCTCCGGCTTGTCGAAGGATTCGAGACCCAAACCGAAGTCATCGGCACGGCATGAAGGACGGCCATTCGCCTTGGGGGAACACCAGGGCAAAGTCCTGCTCAAGGGGCAAACCGGTAGAACCGCGACGAGACCGAAGGATCGATCGCCTCCACGGAGGTGACCGGGGTCCAATTCGTGGGGCCCAGGAACGGCGCCGCCTCGACGCCGTTCCAAAGGGCCAAGGTGTCGAGAACCAGCCGAGGACCGGCCTCCCCTCTCACGAAACGCACGGGACGGAACCGGTTGTCGACCCCGACCCGGAGTGGCTCGCCGGGCCGTCCAAGGCCGAAGCCCTTGATTCGGACCTTGAGGGAATCGTCGCCCGCCTGCTGGGGACCGAAATTCCAGTGGCCTTGGAAACGGAGGGTCAACCATCCCTGTCGGGCCTCGGCCCCGTCACCGACCCTGAAAAAAACGCTGTGGGGTTCACGTGCCGAAAACGCTTCGGACGGAATTCCGATGTTCGCGACGGTTCCCCCAATCACGGAAACGATGTTTCTTCCAAAACCACCCAATACAACGGTGCTCCGCCCGACCGAACAGACCAAGACCGGGCTCGAAGTCCATTGCGGAGGGTCGCCCTGCGGATTCTCGCTTTCTGGCCAAAGGACCCGCACACCCCAGTTTCCCGAATCGGCTCGGATAAAGACACCTTCCCTCGGCTCGAAGGTCAGATCGCGCCTCCATTCAGGGCCGACGCCGAACGGTTCCGGAAGGGCCGGATACCGGAGCGACGTCTCCACCAACTCCAACTCGGGCGCGCCATCCCCATCGAGGTCGACCGGAAAGCGGTTGACCGACGTCGACGATTTGGGCTCCAGCCCAGGCGACGCGCCCGTGGTCGAAAGCAGGAATCCGGAAAGGATGCCGAAGGAAAGAAGGGCAAGCCCCGGGCGTCGTGTCGTGGACTTCATGATGCGATCAGCCTTTGGACCACACTTTTCAGAATGCTGACTCCGGAACGGTTGGCAAGATGGCAGGGGGCCGCGGAAGACCGATGTCGTTTCCGCAATCTCCGCCGCCAATGGACGGATCCCTCATGGCTTCATGAAGGGCGCGAGGCGGAAGCGGGCGTTAGGGCCAACGAAACGGGTGGCCTTGGGCGCTCCTGTTTCACGGAGCCGCTTCCAGCTTGGGCCCGGCTTGGAGGAAGTGTCCTGCATGGATCCGATCCGGGGCCGACGATGATTCGGATGTGGGTCGCGCCGCGACGATCCCGATCCGGCCAGGCCGTACGCTGTGGATCGGGACCGGTTCCAGGACCGCCGCGCGGAATCCGGTGGCGGGCAGGAAATGTGCAACGATCTCCGGCCGGCTGAACCGGTCCCGTGATCGCAACCGGCTCGTCCCGAAGCCGGCCCAAAAGGCGGCCGTTTCCGTCCGGAGGCGCAGGGTGGATTTAATCGTCATTTAAGGTCGTCCCGGATAACTTGATCCGAGATGCGGATCCTCGTGGTCGAAGACGAACCAAAGGTCGCGCGGTTCCTGGAGCGCGGCCTCCGTCAGCAGGCGCATGCCGTGGACCTCGCGTTCGACGGAGAGGATGGGCTGCGCTTGGCCTTCGAGAACGACTACGACGTGGTGGTCCTCGACGTCATGCTTCCGGGGAGGGACGGCTTCTCGGTCCTCACGGAACTCCGCACCGCACAGAAGGCGGTCCGCGTGCTCATGCTCACCGCCCGCGACGAGGTCGGCGACCGGGTCCGGGGCTTGGACCTCGGGGCCGACGACTACCTCGTCAAACCGTTCGACTTCGACGAGTTCCTCGCACGCATCCGGGCCCTCATCCGCCGCGCGGCCTCCGAGGGACAGACCACCCTGCGTTGTGCGGATCTGGAGCTGGACCCCCGGACGCGGCAGGTGCGGCGTGGCGGAAAACCGGTTCAGCTTACGGCAAAACCCTACGCGATACTCGACCTGCTCTTGCGCCGTCAGGGACAGGTCGTCAGCCGCACGGAGATTTCGGAACACGTCTGGGACCAGCGCTTCGATCCCATGGGCAACGTCATCGACGTCACGGTCCACCAGCTCCGGGACAAGGTGGACAAGGGATTCGAACCCCGCCTGATCCACACCGTCCGCGGGGTCGGCTACGTGCTGCGAGCCGGGGAACAGGCATGAGACGCAGCTCCGTGATCTGGTGGTTCCTGGGGGCGGCCGCCGTCGCCCTGATCGGCATCAGCCGGTCCCAACTCGACCTCGCCAACCGTCGCGACCGCGACCACGCCGAATTGATCCTCAACCTCTCGGCCCGGACACTCGCCGGCCAGGTCGATCCGCGGAAGCCCGCCTACGACGGGGGATTCGTCGCCCCTTCCGGCGGCCACTTCGGGCGTCCGCTGGTCCTGCTCTACGATCTCGCAGGTCGCGAGGCCAGCCGCGCCGCAGGCTCGGATCCCGTGCTTCCCTTGAACGCCTCGGCGGCCCGCCTCGTGCCCGCCGGTCTCCTGCGCCCGATGTCGGGCGAGACCCCGCTGGCACCGGCCCCGCCCACCACGTCCGGGCTCGCCGAGGAACCAGGCCCCAGCAGTCTCGACCACGCGACCGATGTCCTCGGAAGCGCATGGCTCTCGGAGATGAAGGGAACCGACGGCAGGGACTGGCTCGTCGCCACCGCGCCGGTCCGCTTCCGGGACCCTTCGGGGCGGCTGAACCTCGTCAGCGCCTGGATCCAAGCCGCCCTTCCCCTGGACGAAGTCCTCCGGGCTTCGCGCGAACGCACGGTCCGCTTCCTTGTCTTCTGGGCGGCCGCCGGTTCCCTGACGCTCCTCGCCGCTTTGTGGTCCGTCCGCGGACGCGTTTCGTTGGCGGCGGTCGCCGACGCGGCCGACCGCATGCAGATCGCGAAACTCTCCTCCACCCGCCTTCCCGAGACCGTGGACGATCCGGAGGCCCTGCGCCTTGTCCGGGCCTTCAACCGCCTGTTCGACCGCGTCGCCGAGATCCATGCCGGCCAGCAGCGGTTCGTCGCCGACGCCGCCCACGAACTCCGCACGCCCTTGACCATCCTGCGCGGTGAAATCCAGGTGGCCCTGCGCGAACCGGGGAACCATCCGCTCCTGATCGACACCCTCAAGAGCAGCCTCGACGAGTCGCTCCATCTCAGCCGGCTCATCGACAGCCTCCTGACCCTCGCCCGTGCCGATGCCGGCACAGGCCTCGGGAAACGCGAGCAAGTCGATCCCGCGGATCCCATCCGCCGCGTTCTCGAACGTCTAGGGCCGATCGCTGGTGAACGCAGCGTCACCCTGAAGTTCACCGGCGACGACGAGGGAACGCGCCCGGCTCTATTCGCCGACCCTGCCGCCCTCGAGAGGATCCTCTTCAACCTCACGGAGAACGCGGTGAAACACTCTCCGGCGGGAAACCCGGTCGAGGTCATCCTTTCGGTCGACGCCGACGAGGTGCGGTTCCAGGTCGTCGACCGCGGCATCGGCATCGCGCCCGAACACCTTCCGAGAATCTTCGATCGATTCTACCGCATCGATGCCGCGCGACGCCGGATGGACGGCGGAGCCGGCCTGGGCCTGGCCATCGTGAAGACGCTCGTCGAGGCGCACGGGGGGGCCGTTTCCGTCGAGAGCGAAGTCGGTACCGGCAGCCGCTTCACGATCGTGCTGCCCCGGAGTACTCGGGAGCCTTAAGCCGATTTAAGGTTCGGTTAACCGGCGTTTAAGGCCGGAAATGGGAGGCTCTTCGCACCGAGTCCGGGGACGCCTCAGACCGACGCCGCCCGAACGACCTGGCGGCATCCCGATCCAGGGCGGAGACCGGATCGGGACGTCGCCATGAGACTCCTTCCCCTCCGCACCACCGTCGCCGTCCACCTCACCCTGACCGCCGTCGCGGGACTTTGCGCCGCCGTGATCGCGCAGAATCCGGTCCACCAGGAGGCGGCCTTGGACGGCTCGTCGCTGGACGGGACCCGGGTGGAACGCCCGTCCGAGGCCGCCCGCGCTGGCAAGCCCCAACCGGACGTCGCGCCGAAGGGAGGAACGGCTCCTGCGCCCTTCTCGATCCGGCCGATCGACCCGATCTTCGGCCGCGAGTTCGTCCAGATCACGCAGGACATCGGCCTGGTCGAACCGCCGGCTCCGGGGCGGACGGTGGTCTTCTCGGCCAGCGGACTGCCGCCGGCGGCGACCTTCTCACCGGTCACGGCGCAGTTCTCCTGGTTGCCGGGCGAATTGGACGGAGACACGAGCCACACGATCACGGTCACCGCGATCGACAACGGCATCCCGCCACAGACCAACTCGACGACGTTCGACATCCATGTCGCGGAGGCGAACCGGCTGCCGGTCGCCGCACCGGTCGCCGCCCTGGGCGTCGAGCTGGGGCGGACGCTGGAGCATTCCATCCTCGTGACCGATGACGACCAGCCGCCACAGTCCATCGGCTTCCGGTTGCTGAGCGGGCCGGCGGGCCTGGACATCTCCCCGACCGGGATCATCACATGGACGCCCACGGCGTCGCAGACCGACGAACTCCACTCGGCGTCGGCCGGAGTCGGCGACGGCGTCGGCGAGGTCGTCGTGCCGTTCAGCGTCTACGCGCGTTCCCAGCCCCAGCCGCCGCAGGCGCCGCCGCCGATCTCCACGGTGCAGTTGGGGCAACGGTTGGCCCTCGCGTGGACCAACCTTCCAGGAAGCTTCGCGGTCCAGGCCTCGACCAACCTCCTCACTCCGGTCTGGCGCACGCTTCAGGCGCCCACCGCGGCGACCAACGGGCTTCGACTCCTGGCCCTCGACACCACGAACGCCACCGAGTTCTTCCGCTTGAAGAACCTCGATGGCATCCGCCTCACGGCGGCGACGCCCCGGAACAGCCGGCTGTCGCCGGGAACCCACCTGTTCGTTGAACTCGGATTGTCCGGCGGCCCCGCCAACGACGACCTCGTCGAGATCATCGAGCGCGGCGCATTCTCCGAGGTGATCCGCCGGATTCCCGCCTCGCTGCTTGAGGACGTGGACGGCTCGGTCGGCTTCTTCCTGGACGGCGATTCCCTCCCCGTCCCCCTCGCCACGATCGGCGTCCGACTCGTCGATTCCTCGGGAGCCTCCCGCGGCCTGTTCGCGTTCGATGTCTCCAACGCCGCCGCCGTCCCCGCCGGAGCGGCGCCTTCGGTCCTGTCGCTGGCATGGGCCGGTCCCACCGGACAGGTCCGCCGCCCGTCCGACACCAATTCCTTGGCCACTCCCGCCCTGGCGGTGACCGTGTCCGATCCCGACGGCGATCTCATCCGACTGGGCGTGAGAATCACCGCACCGGATCGGCAGACCCGTTCATGGGAAAGCACCGTCTCGAATCTCGGGACCGGTCCGACCAACCTCTTCCTCTATCCCACCGAGTTTGGTCCCGGGAGCGTTCCGGGATTCTGGGAAGCCGAGGTCACCGCGATCGACTCCTCGGGCCGTGCTTCGGCACCGGTGAAATCGGAACTGTTTCTCTCCGCGTCCACGTTTTCCGAAGCCGCGGAAGCCCCGCGGATCGACTCCTTCTCGCCGCAGCGTGGACCCGCCGGCGCGATCGTGGAGATCCTCACCCGGAACGTTCCGCCGGCCGATCTCTCCAACGCAGTCGTCCGCATCGGCGGCCGCATCGCCAGGGCGGCGGAAGTGTCCTCGAACGTGTTCCGCGCCATCGTCCCGACGGACACCGACGGAGGCTTCATCGAACTGCGGACGCCGCAGGGCCGGACACGCACCCCGACGCGGTTCACGGTGTTGCCCGACGCCGGGATCGAACCCGCGGTGGCGCACCTGCTGGCAGGTCAATCCATGCGCTTCGGCATCGACCGCCGGCTCCCGGCCGGTTCTGAGGTGACGTGGTCGCTTGTCGGTCCCGGCTTCCTCTCGACCAACGGGATGTTCACGGCTCCAGCCAGCCGTCAACACCGGACCAACGCCACCATACGCGCCACGATCTCCATTGCCGGGACCAACCTCCTCGCCGAAGCCCATGCCGCCATCGAACCGGCTCCGTTGAACCGGGGCGCCGCGACCGTCTCCGCCGTCCTCGGCGGGGTGGTCTGGTCCGACGATGCGCTGGCCCGGATCGAGATCCCAGCCGGGGCGCTCCCGACGAACAGCACGATCTCCGTCCACCGTCCGAGGCCCGCCGAGATGCCGGCCGCGCCCCAGAACTCCTCGCTCGTCGGCGCCATCGAGTTCGGCCCCCCGGGCACGGTTTTCTCGCAGCCGGCCACGGTCCTGATCCCGCTCGACCGCTCGCTGGCGCCCGGGACTTCCCTGTCGCTGCGCGTCTGGAATCCGCAATCCGGACAGTGGCTGGACGAGGGCGTCGTCGCCGCGGTCGAGCCCGACGGACAGAACGCCCGCGCGCTTGTCCGACACTTCACCCTCTTCGGCCTCTTCGGCGACCCCTGCACCGTCGGCGCGATTCCGGTCCTCGGTTCGATCACGCCCGCCAGCATCCTCGAGGGCGAGGAACGCCCGATCCTGGTCGAGGGAAGCGGACTTGATGGCGACGTTTCGTTCGATTTGGTCAACGCCGACGGTTCTCCGCTCGAAGGGCTCGGCCATGGACCGTTCGTCCGGGCACGCCTCTCGCCCTTCGCCGAGGACGGGACACGCGCGGCCTTCATGCTGGATTGTCCGGTGCTGCCCGGACTTTCGGCGGGCTCCACGAGGACGATGATGGTCCGGGTGTGGCGGTGCGGCGGGCCCATCGCGAGCCTTCCGCTCACGATCGTGGGCCTGGATGAATTCGACGCCGCACACCACATGGCGGGATTTCCCGGGGAACGGACGACCAACCTCTATTCCGAGATCGTCGTGGACCGGGACCTGTTGGGAATCCGCCGCGACGTCGTGGATCTTCACGCGACGCGACGCGTGGTCATCTCCTCCCGTGTGGACCTCTCGGGAAGGAGGGGCATGGACGCCGAACGGCATGATCCGGGCGTCGCTTTCGGGGGCGACACCCGCCAAGGCGTGAATGGCGGGCGCAACGGCCCGGGAGCCGACGCAGTCTTCTCCGCGGTCTACGACCTGCCCGGGAACCGGCTTCGGTTCGGCTTCGGCGGCACGCGCGGGGCGGATCTCAACAGCTTCTCCGAGCTCTCCGAAAGGATCGGATGCGTGGGCGGCGACGCGCTGGAATGCTTCGAGGAACTGATCGCGGAACTGGTGAACGACCCGTTCGACGGATTCGAGGAAGCGCGCCCGAACTTCGAGAGGCTCCTCGCCTCCATTCCGGACGGACGCCGGGGCCATCCCGGACTCTGGCACGGCGCCCCCGGAGCTTGGTACACGCTCCGGACCAGCGGCGTGGTCAGCTCCAACCCGGGATTCCGGAGGACCTTCGGACCGGGCTCGGGCGGCGGCGGCGGCGGCGCCTCGGGCCGGATTCTGGGATCCTTCACCTCCACCCTCGGAGGCGGAGCCGGCGGCGAAGGCGGGGGTGCGATCCGCTTCCTCTCAGCCCGTGACTTGGTCTTCACGGGATCCATCCGGGCCAACGGCGGTGACGGCGGGTCGGGAAGCACGGACCGGTTCGGCTTCTCGGGCGGCGGAGGGGGCGGAGGGGGCGGCGGCGCGGTCCGACTTGTCGCAGGCAGGAACGTGACCACGTCGCCCACGGCCACCATCGAGACCCGCGGCGGATTCTCCGGTCAGGGCGGGTTCGCCACGTTTGTCCGCAGCATCGGATTCGGGCTGATGATCGAGATGCCCTACGCGGAACCGACGGAGCCGGCCTCGGGCATGGCAGTCATGGAAGGCTCGCCCTTCCCCGAGGAGCAGTTCGGCAACCAGATAACCGGCTTCAACGTCCTCTCCGTCTTCACCCGGCGCGATCCGGACCTTTTCCTGCGCGATCCCGCCGGCAACGTGGGGCTCAACCCGGACCGTCCCTACATCGTCGTCCGCCGGGCCGACGGTTCGGCTTCGCGGCGCTGCTACCTCCACACCGTCGGCGAGCGGTTCCGGGTGAACCTCGTTCTCTTCCCGGGCGCCAACGTCGTCGAGATCGGTGATCCGGGGGAGGAACTCCGCCATCGCCACATCGTCTGCCTGAGCGGCATCGACACCGACGGCGACGGCCTGTCCAACCAGGACGAACTGGCCCTCGGCTCGGACCCCAACTCGGCCGACACCGACGGCGACGGCGTGGCCGACATCGACGAGGTGGCCACGGGAACCTCGCCCACAACCGCGGACACGGACGGCGATCTCCTTCCCGACGTGGACGAAGCCCGGCTCGGCAGTCTTGCAACCGATCCGGACACGGATGGTGATGGGCTGTGGGACAGCCTCGAGCACTACCTCGGCCGGTCACCGGTGCTGGGAGGCCGCAGCGATTTCCAATACGCCGAGGGCGACATCTTCACGGTGGTCACGAACCGGCAGGGCGAACGGCTTCTCGCCCTGCTGGATCCGTTCTCTGGACGGCTGGGAGCCATCGGCCGCCTTCCCGGCAACCGGGGCGACGGCATCACCTTCGACCATCGCGGGACGCTCTACCTCGCCCAGGGGACGGAATTGTTCGAATGGGCGGGATCGGTCCCGGCGGAACGGCCCGACGTTCCCAACCGCGGCGGAGGATGGAGACTCCTTGCGGCTTCGTCCGGCTCGTCCCCCGGGAGTTCGGGCGGCAACATCGTCGGCCTCGGTGCTGCGGTCGGCGGCAGTTCCCCGCCGGTGCCGGGTCGGATCCGGGACATGAGAAGCATCGTTTCGAACGACGGGTCTCTCATGTTCTCCAAACTGGGGGACATCCGATCGCAGAACGCCCTCGGGGGGTTCACCCTGCCCATCGCGGCCGGGCCGTTGACCTTCGACCGGTCTCCACACGGATTCCGGCGAATCCATGGAGTCGCCACCGCGGGAGGAATCAACGGGAACACCTTCCACCTGGCGGGCGACAACCGGATCGAGACCAACTTCGTTCCCGCGTTCGTTCCCGGAAACGGCGTGGGCCAACCGGTCAAGGCCCTCGCCTTCGGGCATCCGACGGGCTACTTCGCGCTGCTCGGTTCCGCCGGCGACGACGTGGTGCAGCAGATCAGACCCTTCGCCAGCGGAACCAGCGGACCGGCCTTCCCGCTCGGCCGTGCGGACGGACTGGCGATGCTGCACCTGAACACCAACGACTTCATCGCCACCACGGCGACGAAGGAGGTCCTCCGGATCACCCTGGATGCGGCGCAGGCGACGATGACGGTCACGCCCCTGTCCTCGACGGTCGCGCCCTGCCATCTCCTGGCGCGTGTGCCGTGCGTGGACGGCTGCTTCAACCCGAACCGGGTCTCCTCCGCCGGACCGCTCGGTCCGACCTTCACGACGGCCGGGATCCGCAACGGCGACTTCAACGGGGACGGCGTCCAGGACCTCGTGGTCGTCGGCATTTCCACGAACACGGCGCGCGTCAACATCCTCCATGGCGACGGCACGGGGCGGTTCACCAATGCCATCGACCACGTCCTCGGGCCCGGCTCGATCGGTTCCTCCGGCAAGGTGGAACTGGCACGGGTCGATGCCGACAACCGTGACGACCTTGTCGTCTCTTGGACGACTGCCACCGGGTCCGGCCGCATCTCCGTCCTGCCCGGGACGGCCGACGGCCGGTTCGCGCCGCCGGGGCCGCCGCTCGTCACGGGGAACACCTCGGACTTCGCCGCGGGGGCATTCAACGGCTCCGCGACGGACGACCTGGTCTTGGCCGGCAACAACGTCACGCTGGTCCCGGGAACCGCCGTCGGGACCTTCGACCTCGCCTCCGCGCAGCCGTTGCTGCCCGCCAACCGCGCCAACCTCCACGTGGCCCTCGGCGACATCGACGGCGACGGCGTGAACGACCTGGTCCGCGTCGGGCAGTCGATCGCGACCCACCTCGGTGGCGCCACGACGGCAGGCTGGCAATCGGTCTCCGGATTCGGCGGCGGCGACGTGCTCGAGTTCGGCGACTGGGAAGGAAACGGCACGCGGGACCTGTTCTTCAGCGGCTACAGCGGATTCGTGACGGTGGTTCCCGGCAACGGGAACGGGACGTTCGCCCCCGCGGTCAGCGTCTACTCCGGGCAGCTCTACGGGAGCTCTCCCAAGTTCGCCGTCGGCGACCTCGACCTGGACGGCCGCAGCGATGTGGTCATGCCCGATCCCCTGCGGCCGCGCGCCCTGGTCCTGACGACGGTCCGCCCCGCCGCGGGCTTCGGGGTGCTGACGGAACTCCCCCTCGGGCTCATCCCGGTCGCCGCCCGCATCTTCGACACGAACGGCGACGGCCTACCGGACGTGGTCCTGATCTCAAACGCGGGCGTCATCGAAGTCGTGTTGGGCCGCTGAATGGACCCGTCCGCTCCAGGCTTGGCACCCTTGGTCGCGAATCCCAAGGAACGGCGCCCTGGACGGGATGCTGCGACTCAAGCCATGACGGGACCGCCGCCCTGGCGGCCGCGGCGCCACGCTCTCCGACATTGAGCCCTCCGTCGTGCCGAGGATAGCCTACGGGGCGTGTCCACCCTGTCCCACGCTCCAAGACGCCGTCTCGCGGAGGCCGGCCTGTTCCTGGTCGTGGTCGTCCTCGGCGCCTTGCTTTCCGTGTTCGGCGGCAGCGTCGAACGACCCCGGTTCACCGTCGGTCCCGACGGAGCGCGCCAACGGGAGTTCAAGGTCGACGCCGACGGCAACCGCGTCCCTGCCAAGGAACGGGTGAACAAGTTCCTCAACGCCGAGAACCTCACCCAACTCGCCAAAGACACCTCCTTCTTCGCCATCATGGCCGTCGGCATGACCTTCGTGGTCATCGCCGGCCAGATCGACCTGAGCATCGGCTCGATCTACGCCCTCGCCGGAGTGGTCGCCGCCCAGGTGTTCCACCGGTTCGGCCCCGAGGGGGCCTCGGCAGGCTCCGGCGTCGGAGGAATCCTGATTGGCATCGCCGTCTGCCTCGGAACCGGCGTCGTCGCGGGACTGGTCAACGGCGGCATGGTCGTCGCCCTCCGGGTACACCCGTTCATCATCACCCTCGGCACCATGGCCATCTTCCGAGGCATCGCCTTCGTGACGACCCAAGGACTCAGCATCGGCGGTTTCCCCGAGGGTTTCCGTTCGGTGGTCAAGTGGAGCACCGGCGGCGGACTCACCCTCGTCCCACTCGGCGTGATGCTCCTGGTGGCGGTCGCCGGCGGCGTGTGGCTGTCGCGGACGACACCCGGACGTCGGATCTACGCCGTCGGCGGCAACGAACAGGCCAGCCGGTTCAGCGGCATCCGCACCGGCCGGGTGAAGCTCGGCGTCTTCCTGGTCTCAGGTCTGACCGCCGGGATCGCGGCCTTGCTTTCCCTGGGCTACTACGGCTCCGCCACCTCGGCCGATGGCAATGGCTACGAGCTGAACGTGATCGCCGCGGCGGTCGTCGGCGGAGCCGGCCTCAGCGGCGGACGCGGCTCGGCGCTGGGCGCGCTGCTCGGGGCACTCATCATCCAGATGATCTCGAGCGGGATCGTGATCCTCGGCATCGACCAGAACTATTCGCAGATCATCATCGGCGGCGTCGTGATCCTCGCGGTGCTGCTCGACCAGGCCAACCAGTGGATGGCCCGCAGGAGCCTGAAGCAGGCCTGAGCGGGACGAGACCTCTCAAGAAACCGCCGAATCGCAGATCCGGAAAGGAACTCGGGGGCGAAATGGCGGGAGACGACAGGTTCGCTTGCGACGCCTTCCAGGCCTTGGGTCTTGTCGCCGGGGTGGCCCGTCGACGAATCCGGTTGTTTCCAACCGATCTCGCCACTGGATCGGACCGAAACCTCAAGGTTGCCCGCCGGACGCCGGGGCACCCGCCGAAAGCTTCCGACCACCTTCGAACCGGTCTTGCTCCATGCGGAAACGCGAGCGCATCGAGCTGAAGACCTTCCGTCCTTGGATCTCGGTCGCCATCAGGCCGGTCTCCCACAGGCCATCGGCGATCGGCTGCCGCTCCATCTGGAAGTTCAACTTCTGGATCGAGGCCGCGATGCCGCCCAGCACCTCGAAGCTCCTGGCCAGATGGGCATCCACCCGGGACAGCTCAAAGTCGGTCGAGTCGATCCAGAGCCTTCCTTGGAACGAACGGATCAGACGTTCGCCCATGTCGCCGCCGGAAAGTCCGGGCTTCCCGGAAAAACGGAGGACGAAGTTGGTCCGCCCCCGAACCAGCTCTTCGCCTTCGAGTGCGTACTGGAACTGCCGGAACACCTCCCCACCGAGTTCCTTCGACTCCTTCCTCCCCTTGCGGCCGGCCTTCGGACTCCCCTTCCCTTTCGTTTTCCGTTCTTCGACGTCCACCTCTTCGTCATCGGGATCGGCGGCCATCTCCGCCCCGCCCTTCCAGGGACGCACCGTCTCGACACCGTTGGTGGAGGCCACCTGGAGTTCCCGGGTCTTCGTGCGGGTCACCTTGCCGTCCTGATCCAGTTCCTCCGTGACGGTCACCCGACGGCAACGGTGCCAGCGGTCGCCCAGCGAAGGCCGGGTTTGCTCGGACCGGGCGATGAGCCGCTCGACGATCTGGTCGGCGGTCCATGCGGTGTCCGCGGCGAAGGCCGGGACGACGAGCATCCAGGCGACGACGGTTCTGGCCACGAGACTTCCCATTTCCCGGAGCATGCCAGCCAAAGGAACCCGGGGCAACGGGGCGGAAGCGCGCAGGGACGGATGGAGTGCCGGTCTGGACGGAAGGCGTTCCGGGGACCACGGTGTTCCCGTGCAACCGGTCGACATCACGCCGTTCCCGAACGAACTCGCCATCCGCTGGAGCGACGGACGCGAGGACTTCCTGCCTTTGGAGACCCTTCGGCGCTTCTGTCCTTGCGCCGGGTGCCTCGGCGAAAAGGACATCTTCGGCACCACCTACAAGCCGCCGGAGAAGCCCTACGGCCCCCACGCGTTCCAGCTGAAGCGACTCGGACCGGTGGGTGGCTATGCCGTGCAACCGGTGTGGGGCGACGGTCACGGCACCGGGCTCTACACCTGGGAATGGCTGCGGCGCGTCGGCGACGCCGTGTCGGCGGGAAGCCCGAATCCGTGAACGCGGGGCTCCTGCTGCCATGGATCCTGGCAGGCCGGGTCGTCCTCAGCGTCGGGGCTTCGGGGCTCCAGAAACAGGCGCTCAACCAAGGCGCCGACACCTCGGGATTCTGGAGACGCAACTACCGCTGGATGGTGCCGGCCGGCCTGGCGTGGATGCTTCTGGATTGGGATCCCGAGGCCGCTTCCCGGCCACGGTTCTGGTGGAACGCCATCGCCGCAGGGGTCATCGACGCCGCAGGGAACCTCCTGATGCTTTCAGCCCTTCGGCGGACGGACCTCTCGGTGTTCGGTCCCATGACCGCTTTCAGACCGGTGTTGGCCCTGATGTTCGGATGGCTGTTCCTCGGCGAGTCGCCCTCCGCGGGCGGGCTGGTCGGGCTGGCGGTCACCGCCATCGGCGGGGCCCTGCTGCTCTCCGGCACCCGGTCGGGGACAACCGCCTCCGCAGGTTCAAACCCCATGGGAATCCTGCTGCGCCTTGCCGGCCTTTCCCTCTCGACCTTCGCAGCGGTCTTCCTCAAGTCGGCGGTGCAGAACGGCACAACGGGAATGACGCTGGGCGTCTGGATCGTCACCGGGGCCCTGGCCGTCCATCTCGCCGGCATCGCCGGGAAGAAGCCGAACCCGGAGGGTGGGTCGGCGACGGAAACACCGGCAGGGATCTCGGGCACGCACGCCGCGGTCTTCTTCCTCATGCAGTGGCTGACACTCCTGGTCTTCCGCGGGAGCCTGCTCGCCTACTCCTTCGCCTTCTTCCAGGCCGGCATGGTCCTGCAGGTGGTCGTCGGCAGGATCGTGTTCGGCGAACCGGCGTTCGGAAGGCGGTTGGCCGGATGCGGCATCCTCGGAATAGGAACGCTGCTGATCGCCTGGAAGGGTTGACCCGCCAAGAACGGCACCGCCGAGCCGAGCCGACTCCTACAAAGGCCTTCCAAGTCCGCCCCGGGTCTGCTTGGATGCAGGGCTCCCGCGTTGTGCGGGTTGTCTACAAACCATGGAAACCACCCTCCCCACCGTCCTGCTCAAGCCCGGAGAAGCCGACCGCATCGTCGCCGGCCACCCCTGGATCTACTCCGGCTCGATCCTCCGCATCACCCAACCTCCCGAGGACGGTGAACTGGTCCAGGTGAAGGACCATCGGCAGCGCCTGCTGGGCACCGGACTCTTCAATTCGAAGTCCAAGATCCACGTGCGGATGCTTTCCCCGGATCGCGTGGAGCTGGACGCGGCGTTCTTCGAGGAGCGCATCCGTTCGGCGTTGGATGTGCGCCGCCGGCATCAGCCGGGTGCGACCTCCTTCCGGGTGGTCAACTCGGAGAGCGACCTCCTTTCCGGGCTCATCGTGGACAAGTACGGGGATGTCCTCGTGCTCCAGACGAGCTCGCTCGGAATGGACCGCCGGAAGGGCCTCATTGTGCAGGTCCTCCAGAAGATCCTGAGCCCGCGTTCGATCCTCGAGCGGAGCGACACGGCGTCGCGCAAGTTCGAGGGACTGGAGACCTCCAACGGGGTCCTCGCCGGCGAACCGGTGGAATCGGTGGAGGCCAACCTGAACGGCCTGAAGTTCCGGGTGGACCTCCAGGAGGGGCACAAGACCGGCATGTACCTCGACCAGCAGGTGAACCACCGCCTGGTCGGCGAACTGGCGAAGGGCCGCACGGTCTTGGACTGCTTCACGTTCCTCGGCGGGTTCGCGATCCACGCCGCCAAGGCGGGGGCGAAGCAGGTGCTCGGATTGGACCAGAGCGAGTCCGCGATCGCGGCGGCGAAGAACCACGCCTCCGTCAACGGCGTCGAGTCGACGACCACGTTCGAGCAGGCGAACGTGTTCGACTGGCTCAAGTCGCACACGACCACCGGCCCCAACGACCGGCTCGTCCATTCGTTCGACCTCATCGTCCTGGATCCTCCGAGCTTCACACGCAACCGGGCCTCGGTTCCCGACGCCTTGCGCGGATACAAGGAGATCCACCTCCGTGCCCTCAAGCTGCTGCGGCCGGGCGGCATCCTGGCCACCTTCTGCTGCTCCCATCACGTCGATGCGAAGCTGTTCGAGGACGTCGCCCTGAGCGCCGCCTTCGACCAACGCCGCCTGTTGAGGCGCATCGCCACCTACAGCCAGTCGCCCGACCATCCGGTGCTGCCGAGCATCCCGGAGACCGAGTACCTCAAGGGTGCGGCGTACGAAGTGGTCCGCTGATTTCCGGCCCCATGGACACCCCCGCGTCGTCCGAGGCGGCCAGCCCGAGTCTTCGGGTCCTGGTCGTGGACGACGTGGCGGTGAATCGGTCCGTGGCCTCGGCGCTGCTTCGGAGCCTGGGCCATTCCTCGGAGATCGCGACCACGGGAATGGAGGCATTCTATCTGGCCATCCAGGTCCGGTTCGACGTCGTGCTCCTCGATCTCTCGATGCCGGAACTCGACGGAATCGAGGTGGCTCGGATGTTCCGTCTGGAACTGCCGAAGGGCTCCGCCACGGGCCGCAGGGTTTTCATCCTGGGAACGACCGCCGGCACTGTTCCGGAGGATGTCGACAATCTACCCGGGGGCGGAATGGACGCCTGGATCCAGAAGCCCCTGTCCGCTCCCGAACTCCGAACGGCATTGGCGGGTCTGGGCGGGTCGCCATTTCAGCGCTGATCGGTACCGGATTCCCAAGCAACGGAGTCGATCCCCCAAGCACTGGACTCCGAGACCGGCGTGTACGGTCCGACATTGTGGAGGCGGGCTATCCGACCGATTCCAGAAGGATTTCCTGCGCACACCGGTTTCTTCTGGCCTCCCGGGTTCTCCCCCGTTACATCGGACGGACATGAGTTCGCTTGTCCCGGCCGACCTGAAGTACACGAAGTCCCACGAGTGGGTCCGCATCGTCGGCGACACCGCCGTCGTCGGAATCACCGACCACGCCCAGAAGGAACTGACCGACATCGTCTTCGTGGAGCTTCCCGCCGTGGGCAGGGCCGTAAAGGCGGGAGAGGCATGCGCCGTGGTGGAGTCGGTGAAAACCGCAAGCGACATCTACTCGCCGGTTTCCGGCGAGATCATCGCCGTCAATTCTTCCGCCGCCGAGAATCCCGCCCTGGTGAACTCCGATCCGTACCAGGGCGGCAGCTTCTTCACCGTCCGGCTCTCGAATCCGGGTGAAGCGGATTCGTTGATGTCGGCCGCGGCCTACACGAGCCAGGTCGGCTGAGTCCGACAGCGGGACGCCACCAAGCACCGCACGGGGCAGGCGCCGGAACGGACGCCTTGGAGCCTTCAAGGAAGCGGAGGCCAACGGATCGGTTTCATGGGATAGCCGAGCCGTCCCCGGTGACTTCCGTGCATCAGCGGGGGATTTTGGACCGAGGACTCCAACGCACCCCGTCCCCGCCTAATTCTGATCGGGCCGGTTTCGACGAAGTCCGACGTCGTGGGCGATGTCGTCGAATTCCTCGCGGCTGACCTCGTGCAATTCCTTGCCCTTGGCCTTCAGCTTCTCGTTGATCTTGACCACCTTCTCGGTCATCTCCTCATGGGTCTCCTTGGAGCCTCCGACGAGGGCGAAATTCTTCCCGGTTGTCAGCCGTTGATGGCCATCGGAATCCAATCCGACACCAAGCAGCAACGCCTTGGATTTGGAGGGGTTCTTGGGAGATCTCGCCATGCCGCAGGCTAGCCCTGATACGACAACCCGGCCAAGGAATTCCAGGCTGCGGCGGCGGTTCCAACCGGTCGGATCGAGAACGCCCGCAATCCGGTGGCGAGGTTGACTCGGAATGCGGTTTGGGGCCATAACAACACCTGTTAAACCTCCCCTAACGTGGAAATGCGGACCGCAGGTCGATAATCCATGTCG
Organism: Verrucomicrobiales bacterium; assembly: GCA_027488845.1. Taxonomy (GTDB): domain Bacteria; phylum Verrucomicrobiota; class Verrucomicrobiia; order Limisphaerales; family UBA9464; genus SXXZ01. Next base: position 51,311 of record JAIYBC010000048.1, read on the forward strand.
GGTCACCCCTTCATGCGACTACCGCTGGAAGTGGGAGGCCGGGGATGCTTCATCTATGAGAAGTTCCTTCATCCGCCGCCGAATCGGTTCGGCTTTCCTTCTGTGGGCGTCCGCCATGGCCGCGCTTGCCGGTCGTGTTCTCGAAGTCACGGGTCCGGTGGGCACGACGGTGTCGACGGGGCTGGTGGTTCCCAGCTCGGCGTCGAACCTCTGGCTGCGCACGCACGGGATCGTGGATCCCGGGATGGCGTCTCTGCAGGTGAATTCCGGACCTTGGATTCCCCTTTCGAACGGGAACTGCACGATCGAAGGGCTGGGAGCGAAGCTCAACGGCATCGGGGGCCCAATGGACACCCTGTGCTTCACCGTTCCTGGAGCGGTGCTGGTTCCCGGCGTCCGCAACACCTTCACGTTCCGGTTCAATGGCAGCACCGGAACCGAAACCGCATTCCGGATCCTGGATCTCAACTTCAGGAACGCCCAAGGACAGCTGGTCCTGAACATGTCGGAACCGGTCCAACCGTACGTGTCCGTGATCCCCTCGGTCCGATCCCCGAGTTTCTCGCAGGCCACGGTGGATGCCCAGAAGGTGTTGGGTCAGCAACTGTGGACGGGGGGCACGCTGCGGTCTTCCTGGAGTGGCCCCGGAATCCGGGCCAAGTGCGCCGACTGCCACACGACCGATGGGCGCGACCTGAAGTACTTCAACTACTCGAGTCGAACGATCCAGGAGCGGGCCAAGTTCCACGGCATCGATGCGGCCGGAGCGACGGCCATCGCGGTCTACGTCGAATCGCACGGGACCGCGCGGTTGGGCAGCCCGTGGAATCCGCCCTATCAGCCGGCGGCGGGGCTGGATTCGCTCCCGATCGCCAACTGGGCGGCCGGCGGCGGCATCGCCGCGGTGACCACCAACGAAACCGCGACCTTCAACGCCCTTTTCGGCGGAGGCGCCCCTTCGTTCAATTTCGCCGCCACCATCAACACCCGGCAGCTTCCGATCCATGTCCCGCTTCCCGACTGGAACACTTGGCTGCCCCAGGTACATCCGCTCGACTACTGGGGTGATTCCTTCCTGCCGGTGGATTCGGCGTTCAAGATCCTGAGGTCCACCCCCAAGGAACATTTCCAGGTGGCCCAGGCAAATGCGTGGGCCACCTATTTGGGCTGGGCGGCCAGCCATCTCGTGCCCATGAACGGCGACACCGAGGACAGCGCGGCTTTCCAGAATGCCCGCTACAGCTTGGCCAAGTGGCGCCTGGTGCGCATGTGGGATGCCCTTCAGACGTTGGCCTTGGAGGATTCCGGCAAGTACATGTTCCCTTGGCCCGAGTCGGCCGCGCGGACTTGGCCGGGCTCGGCTGGGACTGCGTTCCAAGCCGCACCACAATTGTCGATGACACGGCAGGCTCCGGGTTCCCTGCGCGATTCGACGGCCAAGACCTTCGCCGTCCGCTCCCTCCAATGGTATTGGCTTCAACTGGTTCTGAACGACTCCAACCACCGTCGCAATGACACCAGCCCCATCGATTGGCCTTATCTGATGGGCCAGATCTTCCACCTCTGGGAACATGACATCCCGTCGGAAGCGATGCTGATCTCCGTGATGGCGAAGTCGGCTGAAGCCGGTACCAGCGACCCCTTCAACCCGATCAACGCCTACTCGGGATTCAGCGCAGGGCCGCGCCTCGGCTGGATTTTCGGTTCCACAACCCACGCTTCCTGGAGTTCCTACGATCCCGGATTCCGGGACTCGGTGATCGGAGCCTTCGTGGAGGAATCCTCCAACTGGACGACTCTTTTCGGTCGCAACCACTTCATCGACGTCACGGGCGAGATCGATCCGTTCGACAACGACAACACGCCGGGTACACCGACGGCTCCCCCATGGATCCGGAGCCACGCCGGCGTGATCAGCACGGCGGAATCTCTCGGCTATTCGCCGGAGGTGATCCAGCAACTGAAGGACTTCGGCGCCCAACTCTGGCCGGACGCAACCTGGTAGCCGAACGGACGATCAATCGCCTTGGGATTCCGATCCCGGACGGCCGCCGACAACACCCGTCGGCGGCCGCTTTGTCTGGGCAACGGGTCAGGTTCCCGCCGGTTCCTGCTGGGAAATGCAGTGGAATGATCCCAGGCCCCAGATCAACTCCGTGGAATCCAGCCCTTCCACCCGATGGCTGGGGAAAACCGACTGCAGGATCTCGATCGCACGGCGGTCGTTGGAATGGCGATAGGTCGGGACGACCACCAGGCCGTTGGCGATGTAGAAGTTGGCGTAGCTCGCGGGCAAACGCTGACCGTCGTGCTCGACCCTTCCAGGCATCGGCAACTCGACCACCCTCAGCGGCCGTCCGTCCTGATCCTGCATCGTTCGCAGGCGCTTGAGGTTCTCCTGGAGCAGGTCGTGGTTTTCGTCCGAAGGATCCTCCTCGACGACGGTGACCACGGTTTGGGGATCCACGAAACGGGTGAGGTCGTCGACATGGCCGTCGGTGTCGTCGCCGACGATGCCGTCGCCCAACCACAGGATGTGGCGGACCCCGAGGTAGGCCTTCAGATGGTCCTCGATCCGTGTCCGATCGAGGTGGGGATTGCGGTTGGGATTCAGGAGGCAGGCCTCGGTGGTGATCAGGGTACCGGCGCCGTTGACCTCGATCGAGCCGCCTTCCATGACGATACCCGGGGAATGGAGCGGCAACCGTCGCAGCGCGGCGACATGCTTGGGGACGGCGTCGTCGAGGTCGTACGGCGGGTACTTGTCACCCCAGGCGTTGTAGCCCCAATCCACCACCGCGCGTTCGCGGACTCCTCCACGGTCACGGACCAGGAAGATCGGACCATGGTCGCGGCACCACGGTTCGTAGGCGGGGAAATGATGGAAGAAGACCCGTTCCATCGGGACGTTCCGTTCACGGAGCAGACCCCGGACCCATTCCTCCTTCTCGCCGTTCCAGACGTTGATGTTCACGTCCTCCACCTGGACCAGAAGCCGGATGAACTCGGCGTACACGTCCGGGACGCCCTCGTATTTGTCGGGGAAGCTGATTCCCTCGGGACGAGGCCAGGTCAGCCAGGTGGAGCGATGCGGCTCCCATTCCGCGGGCATGCGGAAACCTAGGGCCGTAGGGGAGTCACTGTGATTCATCCGGCCGCGGAGTGAAGCCGAACGACGGAAGGTTGCAACGGTGTTGATGGAGGCCCGGAAAAGACCCTCCCGGAAAAGCCCCTTCAGCGGAACAGATCCAACACCCGGGGCACGGTCACGGACGGATCCGAATGCATCCAAGCCCGCCATCCGCGCGCGGAACCCGCCTCCACGTTCTCCGGTCGGTCATCGAGGTAGAGGAGGTCAGCCCCCCGGAGTCCGGACAGGTTCTCCAGCGCCGCATAGATCCCCGCATCCGGCTTCATGGACCGGACCTCGAAGGAGAGGATCTCCCCGGTTAAGCCCGCATAGAAGGGATAGGACTCGCGGATGTGCCGGATGGCGAAGGCGTTGGTGTTCGAGAACACGTAGGTCGGGATGCCGAGCGCCACCAGTCTTCCATGGAGCGCCACCATCTCGGGAATGGGAGTGAAGATGTCGCCGAACAGGCGCCCCAATTCCTCGCGGCTCCCGTCGAAACCCGAACGCCCAATCACGGCGTCGAGGAACCCCTGGTCGTCGATCAACCCCGTCTCGTAACGGTGCAACAGCGGCGACTGGTCGACCTCGCGGCGAAACTCCTCGGCAGTCAGACGGCACCGTGGCGCCACCCGACGGGCGAGGAGGCCGTAGTCGAAGTCGAGGAGCACCTTGCCCAGGTCGAAGACCACGGCTTTCGGGGGATTCGGTTTCATTGGAATTCCCGCCGTCCTTCCATGGCCCGGCTCAGGGTCAGTTCGTCGGCATATTCGAGGCCGGCACCCGCGGGCAGGCCTTGCGCCAAGCGGGTGATCCGCACGCCACGTCCGGAGTAGAGGCGCGCGAGATAATGCGTCGTCGCATCCCCTTCCACGTCGCCGGACAGCGCGAGGATGATTTCCCGGAATCCCTCGGAATCGATCCGCTGGGTCAGGGCCCCGATGCGCAGATCCTCGGGCCCGACACCATCCAATGGGCTGAGCCGACCTCCGAGGACATGGTAGCGTCCCTTGAACGACCCGGAACGCTCGAACGAGAGCAGATCGGTCGGCCGTTCGACGACGCAGACCACCGAGCCGTCACGCCGGGGATCGCCACAGATCCCACAGGGCTGGACCTCGGTCAGGGCGCCGCAGCGCTGGCAGCCCGCCACACGTTCCCTGGCCACGATCAGGTTCTCGGCGAGGAGACGGACGCCGGAAGCGTCGGCCTGGACGAGATGCAGGGCGAGGCGTTCCGCGGACCGCGGACCGATTCCCGGCAACCCCTTCAACGCGGCGATCAGGGCGATGACCGGCTGCGGCAGGGTTGTCATGGAGCGACGCCTGCCACCTCAGAACATCCCGGGAAGGCCGAAGCCCTGGGTCACGGAACCCATCTCCTTGTTCGACAGTTCCCGCGCCTGTGCGATGCCGCTGTTGACCGCGGTCAACACCAGGTCCTCAAGGAAGGCCACGTCGTCCTTGTTCACCGCGTCCGGAAGGATGCGGATGGACTTCACGTTGCCGTCGCCACTGACGGTCACCTTGACCGCTCCGCCGCCGGAGCTGGTCTCGATGGTCTTCTGCGCGAGCGAGGCCTGGACGGATTCCATCTGTTGCTGGATCCGCTGGGCCTGCCTCATGAGTTTTCCGACGCTGCTCATATCGTATGGTGTTTCTCCCGCTTCGAATCGGGGGGAAGGATTAACCGCCCGGAAGCCGGGCGGCAATTGCGGCCGAAGATCATTCTCCAGCCACCGGGTCGGATGCCGCACGCACCTCGATGATCCGTCCCTTGAAGACCTCCAGCGCCTGACGCACGAGCGGGTCGTTGAGGAACTCCTCCTTGTTCAAAAGGACCGGCTGCGCGGGACGCGACTTCGACTCCGGCGCCTTGGATTCCGGAGACGGTGACCGTGCCGGTTCCCGGGGCGGAGGCGGAGCCGTCGGCGTCAAGGTGATCGCCTCGGCGGACGGGATGGCCTCGGACTGGACGAAACGCACCTCGCCCAGGTTCGGACCGAGCGAACGCAGGACCGCCTTCAAGGTCCCCTGGTTGCGCGGGGTGTCGACGTAGACGTCGGCCGGATGCGAGACGGTCAGCACACCGCGGGAAAGCTGCGTGGGGAGACAGGATTGGAGCGAGGAACGCAGCAGCGACTCGTTCGCGGGGATTCCGGCGAGCAGGGCCTTCCAGACGGAATCGATGTCCTCCGGGACAGGAACGGCCCGAGGCGTCTCCGCAGTCGTCGGGGATGCCGCCGGCGCCGGTGTCACGGGCGGGACGGAAGGTGCGGGTGCGGCCCGTTGTGGAACCTCGGCCGGCGGCTGCGTTGCAGCGACGGGGGGCGGTGTGGCGACCACGGTCGGCGCGGCAGGATCCAACGGCACCCGGGGCTGGACCGCGGCGACCGCGGTGGCCTGGGGCGCGGGCGACTGCTCGCGGAGGGCCTTGAGCTGACGCAACACGCCATCGAGCGGGATCGCCTCACGGGCCTGGGAAGCCTTGAGCAGGGTCACCTCGAGGAAGATGCGCCGGGAAGCCACGTCCCGCAGACGCCCCTCGGCGGAACTCAACACCTCCATCACCCGCGTCAACGCCTCGGCGTCCACGAGCCCCGCCTGCGTCTTGAGCGCCGCCAGCTCGGTCTCACTCGCCTCGACCAACCCGGTGTTGCCGCGGTCGATCACCAGCAGGAGCAGGTTCCTGAAGTGATGCAGGAGATCGGACAAAAGGCGGCCGAGGTCCTTGCCGGACTTCGCCAACCGGTCGAGTTGGCCGAGGATCCCCGCGGCGTCGGAGCGGAGTATCGCGGCGGACAACTCGAGGAGATGCGCCTGGGCGGCGAGGCCGAACATCGAAAGGACATCCGCCTCGACCACCTTGCCGCCGCAGAAGCTGATGAGCTGGTCGAGCGTCGATTCCGCGTCGCGCATCCCGCCGTCCGAACCCCGCGCGATCGCATGCAGCGCCGCCTCGTCGATCTCCACCTTCTCCTCCCCGGCGATCCAGGCGAGATGCTTGACGATCAAAGCCGATGGAATCCGCCGGAGATCAAACCGTTGGCAACGGCTGAGGATCGTCGGCAGCACCTTCTCCGGATCGGTCGTGGCGAAGAGGAACTTCACGTGGGCCGGCGGCTCCTCCAGCGTCTTCAACAGGGCGTTGAAGGCGGCCGTCGACAGCATGTGGACCTCGTCGATGATGTAGATCTTGTATCGCCCCGTGGCCGGCGCGAAGCGGGCGGTGTCACGAAGCTCCCGGACCTGGTCCACGCCGTTGTTGGACGCACCGTCGATCTCGAGCACGTCCAGGGAACGGCCTTCGGTGATCTCGCGTACCCGCGGATCCGACTCGTCGAACTCGGCGGAAGGTCCGCCCGTGCAGTTCAGGGCCTTGGCGAAGATGCGGGCCAGCGTGGTCTTGCCGGTGCCACGCGGCCCGCAGAAGAGGTAGCCGTGGGCGATGCGGCCCGCACGGATGGCGTTGGCCAGCGTCGTGGTGACGTGCTCCTGCCCGACCACGTCCTCGAACCGCTGTGGACGGTATTTGCGTGCGATGACCTGATAGCTCACGAGACCCGGCGATTGGACTCCAATTCGGACGGCGTGAACAGCAAACAGAACCCGAAAGACGTCGGCCCTAGACCGCGTAGCGGCGCAGGTACTTCAGGGCCACCTCAAGGTCCGCAGGCCAAGGAGCCGTGATCTCCACCGGATGCCCACCCACGGGATGGGTCACCGTGAGCTTCCAGGCGTGCAATGCCAACGAAGGGGTCAGAGGGCGTTCCTCGGCCCCTTCCTTGAGACGGTAGGAACGCTTCAGCGACGAAAGGAAAAGCTGCTGACCGTCGCCGTAGTCGTCATCGGCGTAGATGGGGAAACCCGCCGCCTTCAGGTGGACCCGGATCTGATGGGTCCGTCCGGTCACCGGACGGCATTCCAGGAGTGAAACCCCTTGGAAGCGTTCCAGGACGCGGAAGCGCGTGAGGCTCTGCTTGCCCTCCTTGGACCAACGCATCAGACCGGGAACCCGTTCGTCGGGCTTCAGCTTGAGGTCGACCTCGAAGGACTCCGTCTCTGGAACACCCTGGACCAGGGCGACGTAGACCTTCTCCGGATGGGTGGTGCCGAACTGGTTGGCCAAGGAGACCAAGGTCGGTTTGTCCTTCGCGAGGAGGATCACTCCGCTGGTCTCGAAATCCAGTCGGTGGGCGTTCGCAAGGTAGTCCAAGCCCCGCGCCGCAACCCAGGGTGCCTTCCGCTCCACATCCCGATGAAGCAGCTTCATCAGGTTCGGCCGCTCACGGTCGTAGCGGTCCGGAGAAGTGAGGAGGCCTGCCGGCTTGTTCAGCGCCAGCAGGTTGGCGTCCTCGAAGACGACCGGGACCGGCCAGAACTCCCCGGTGGCCGGGGAGGACAGCTTGACGACCGGTCCCGAGGACTTCATGGAACCGGACTTCCAGCAGCCGCCTTGGCGGCGGCGGCGAGCCCGGCCTTCTGGAACTCCGTGCCGAACCAGTTCTGGAAGGCCGCCATCCGACGCTGCTGTCTGGACTCCGCCAATGCCGCCGGCAGACCGGCCTTGATCGCGGCCTCGGACACCGGACGCTTTTCCTTCAGATACAGGACGAAACCACCGTCGGCGGTCTCCGTGTAGCGCCCCACCTCGTTGGTCTTCAGGACGAACGCGGCGTTCTTGAGCGAATAGAGGTTCAGGCGGGCGTCGAGGCCGGGCACGGACTGCGAGGCGATGGAGAACGGCGGCAGCTCCGCATGGGTCACCCGCTGGGCGGCGGCGACCTCGGAGAAAGTCTTGCCGGAACCAACCCCGGCCGCAGCGGCGGCCTGGAACTTCTCACCCGCCTCGCGGGCCGAGGTCCGGGCGCGGTCTTGCTTGAAGTCGCGGCTGACGCGTTCACGGACGGACTCAAAGGAGGGGATCTCCGGGGGCAGTTTCGCCTGCAGAAGAGGGATGGCCACGTAGGAGGTGCCGTCGAGCGGTTCCGTGTACGGGGTCTCCGCGTCCAGGGCGGCCACGCGCTGTGGGAGCTGGGTCAGCTCCTCCAGCCCGACGATCCGCTCACCGACTCGGAAGGGAGGCGTGCTCCGCACGGGCACACCGAGCTTCTGGGCCGTGGCCGCAAAGGCTGCGGGGTTCACGTTGGTCAGCTTGCCCAGTTCGTCGTTGAAGACGGAGGCGGCCCGGCGTGCGAGGACAAGGGCTCCCTGCTCCGCGGTCTCCTCCTGGAGCTTCACGAAGGCGGCTTCCTTCGACATCACCTTGTCCTGCTCGTCGCGGAAGGCATCCGCGCCGCGCTGGGTGTAGTACTGCTCGAAACGGTTGGTGAAGGTCGAGTCCTTGGCGATTTCCGACTTGGCCTCGGCCAGGTAGTTCGTCGCGTCGTAGCGGACATACATCAGCACCGACCGCTCAGGAATGCGGTAGGACGCGATGCGGTTGCTGTAGAACTGGGTCAACTCCTCCGGCTTGGACGTGATCGAGGAAAGGAGGTTCGAGACGCTGAAAAGGGCGACGGACGTGACGTACTGCTCGTTCTCGCGGCTGAACTCGGCTTGGGCTTCGCGGGGTGTCACCAGACGGGAAGAGGCCCCGACCACCTCGACGAGGTGTTGGATGGCCACCTGTTGGCGGACGTAGTCGATGAACGCCGCCTCAGGAACACGGGTGCGCTGCTGGAGGTTCTGGATCAGGGCGTCGTAGTTGAAGGCGCCGGTCGAAGGATCCTTGAAGGTCTCGCGGATGTACGCTCCGACGGCTTCATCGCTCACCTGGATTCCCATCTCACGGATCTTGGACTGCAGGAGCAGGTACTCCTGGACCTGCCGATCGCGATCCACACCCGTACGGCCTTGGTTGCCACGCATGCGATCGTCCACCTCGACGGCATTCAACGCCTTGAGGTACTGGTCCCGCGTGACGGGACGACCGTAGAGGCGCCCGAAATCGCTCCCCGTGGAACTGAAGACGGACCGGCCTGGAGTGGCATCGGACCAGATGACGAAGCTGAGGATCACCGCGACCACGATGACGCCCCAAAGCCATTTCGAATGTTTACGGATGGTACCGATCATAACGATTTGCCGATTCCTGCGAAGCGCGGGACCGTAAGCGGCGGGTTCAAGAACGGTCAAACGCTAAAGCCGGGAAGAAGGCGAAGAGTCGGGACGTAGAAGCTTTGGTGGAATGGCCGAGACGACTTGGAGCCTATGTCCGAAACGGCAGTCGACGGATGTCGACGATACCGATCTGGTACCGCGGGCGCATGGGAAACCCGGCATTCTGCACCTTGGCAGATCTATTTCGCGTACTCCACGCAGCGGGTCTCCCGGATCACGGTGATCCGGATCTGACCCGGATAGAGAAGCTGATCCTCGATCTTCCGGGCGATGTCACGGGCGAGGCGGATCGATTCGCGGTCGTCGACCACTTCGGGCTTCACCACGACGCGGAGTTCCCTTCCGGCTTGGATGGCGAACGCGCGCTCGACGCCGTCGAAGTCCAAGGCGATGCGCTCGAGGTTCTCGAGGCGTTGGAGATAGGTGGTCATCCCCTCGCTACGGGATCCCGGACGGGAGGCGCTGATGGCATCGGCGGCGGCGACGAGGATGCCGAAGAGGGTTTCATGGGGCACTTCGTCGTGGTGCGAGGCCACGGCGTTGACGATGACCGGCGATTCCCCGAGACGCTTCAGGAAGTCGGCGCCCACGATCGCGTGCGGGCCTTCGATCTCGTGGGACATGGCCTTGCCGATGTCGTGCAACAGCCCTGACCGACGGGCCAAGGCGGTGTCTTCGCCGAGTTCGGCGGCCATCAACCCGGCCAGGTGCGCGACCTCGATGGAGTGGTCGAGCACGTTCTGGGAATAGCTGTGGCGGAAGTGGAGACGTCCCAGCATCCGAGCCACCTCGGGATTCATGGGAGGCTGGCCCGCCTTGTAGATGGCCTCCTCGCCCTTGCGGAGGATGAATCCCTCCATCTCCTGGTCCACCGCCGCCACCACCTCCTCGATCCGGGTCGGGTGGATCCGTCCGTCGAGGATGAGGCGTTCCATGGATTGACGGGCGATCTCCCGACGCACCGGATCGAATCCGGAAAGAACGACGGCATTGGGCGTGTCGTCGACGAGCACCGTGATGCCGGTGGCGTTTTCGAAGGCCCGGATGTTCCGACCGTCCCGGCCGATGATGCGGCCCTTCATCTCGTCGCCGGTCAGGGCCACGGTCGCCGTGCTGGTCTCGAAGGTGTGCTTCCCGGCATAACGCTGGATCGCCGTGGCGATGATCCGTCGGGATTGGTCCTCGGCCCCGTTGCGGGCCTTTTCGAGGATATGGCGGGTCAGGTTGACGGCGTCGGTGGCCGCCTCCTGTTCAACCTCCTTCAAGAGGAGCGTCCGAGCCTCGACCGCATTCAGGTGGGAGATCCGCTCCAACTGGGAACGGCGTTCCTCGGTCAACCGTCGCACCTCTTCCCGTTCGCGATCCAGCGTGGTCCGGGCGGTGTCGACGGACTCCTGACGAACCTTGAGTTCGCCTTCCAAGGTGGCCAGTCGGTCCATTTGCCGACCCACCGTGGCCTCCCGTTCCGCGACACGGCCTTCCGACGCCAAGAGGCGTTGCCGGGAGGACTCGAGGTCGCGGTCCTGTTCGGCGCGCCAGCGGGACGCCTCCTCCTGCGCGGTCAACCGGGCCTGCACCCGGGCGGATTCGGCCTCGCGACGGACCTGCTCGGTCAATTCGCGTTCGCGTACGGAAAGCTCCGCACGGAGGGCCTGTTCCTTCACCCGGAAAAAGGCGTAGGCGACCCCGGCTCCGACCGCTGCAAAGGCGGCCGACAGCAACCAAGCTTCAGATGGCATTCATTCAACCCGCGCCGTCCCTCATTGCGGAGGTAGGCGACAGGACCCGTTGCATTTTCACGTCGTGGGCGGCCACCGGGATCTTCTCCAACACTTGGAAGTCGAAGCAGACCCCGCAGGCCGTTCCACGGAAGGAGGCCAAGAGCCGGTCGTAGAAACCACGACCACGACCCAAGCGCGCTCCAACAAGGGTGAACGCTACGCCCGGGACCAACGCCAAGTCCAGCGACTCCGGGACGATCCGGGGACAGTCCGGGGAAGGCTCCCGCAGCCCGAAGCGTCCCAAAACGAAATCCCCTTCCCCACAAACCTCTCGGAAGCAGTAGCTTTCATTGTCCGGATCCCATCCGGGAAAGGCCGCCCTCCGTCCGGTCCTCAAGGCCTCGGCAAAAAGGGGGCGGATATCGGGCTCGTCGCCCCGAGGATCGAAAAGCGCCACCGAACGGGCTTCCCGCCACGCGGGAAGGAGCAGGACCTGGGCGCACACCACCGCGGATTGCCGAGCCCTTTCGACCGGGTCCAAGGCTGCCCAATGCGATTTCAGCTCCTGGCGCAGCTGCGCCTTGGATTGGGCCACCCGATCGGCATCGCCTTCCATGGACTCACTCGTATCGCAGGGCGTCGATGGGATCGAGGTTTGCCGCCTTGAGGGCCGGGAAGAACCCGAAGACGATTCCGATCACCGCGCTGACGCTGAAGGCGAGGACGACCGAGGTCTGCGAGATCAAGGTGGGGAACTCGAAAAGACGGGTCAGCAGCGGCGCGAGCCAGTAGCCGGTGGCGATGCCCAAGGCGCCCCCGAGCACGCTCAGCAGGACGGCCTCGGCCAGGAACTGCATCAGGACATCCCGGCCCCGCGCGCCGACGGCCAGGCGGATGCCGATCTCCCGGGTCCGCTCCGTGACGCTGACGAGCATGATGTTCATGATGCCGATGCCTCCGACCACGAGCGAGATGCCGGCGAAGAAGCCGATCAGCACCGTCATGATGCGGTTGTTGGCGTTGAAGAAATCCGAGGTCTCCTGCTGGTTGCGGACCATGAAGTCGTCGTCGCGTCCGTCGGCGATCTTGTGACGACGGCGGAGCAGCTCGGTGACCTGCTGCTGGACATCCGCGATGGAATCCGGGCTCTCCGCCTGGACGAAGATGGAACGGAACTTGGTGTCCCCGGAAAGCCGCTTCATCACGCTGGTGTAGGGCACGAGCAGGATGTCGTCCTGATCCTGTCCGAAGCTGCCCGAACCCTTTGCTTCCAGCCAACCGACGACCGTGAAGGGGGCGTTCTTGATCCGGATCACCTGCCCGACCGGATCGATGCCCTCACCGAAGAGCGTCTTGGCCGAGGTCGCACCCACGAGACAGATCTTGGACGCGCCGCGGACGTCGGCGCCGGTGAAGTTGGCGCCGGACTTGAGGCCCCAAGAACGGGCGAGGATGTACTCCTCGCTGACGCCGGAGACCTGGATGAAGGTGTTCTGGTTGCCGGCGGCGACCTGGGCGGAGGTCCGGGCCTCGGGACTGGCCGCGGAGATGCCGGAGACCTCGCGTCGAACCGCCTCGTAGTCCTCGACCGAAAGGTTGGGAGCCATGCCGAAGCCGCCGCGGACGCCGCCACGGGACATGTTGCCGGAAAGCACGGTCAGGAGGTTCTGCCCCATGCTGGCGATCCGCTTGTCCACCTCGGCCTTGGCGCCGGTGCCCATGGACACGCCCACGATGACGGCCGAGATGCCGACGATGATGCCCAGCATGGTGAGGAACGAGCGGAGCAGGTTCCGGCGCAGGGCGAGCAGGGCGATTCGAAGGACGGAGAACATGGTCAGGCGGTGAGTTGGACGGCCTTCTGTTCGGCCTCGAGTTTCTGGAGTTCCTCCACGGCGATGAACCGGGAGGCGACCGCGGTGTCGCTGCGGATGAGGCCGTCCCGCATCACCACGACCCGTTTGCAGTAGTTCGCGATGTCGAGCTCGTGGGTGACCATCACCACGGTCATGCCCTCGTCGTTCAGCTTCTGGAAGATGCCCATGATCTCGATGCTGGTCCGGGAATCGAGGTTGCCGGTCGGCTCGTCGGCCAAGAGCAGCGTGGGCCGGTTCACCAGGGCGCGGGCGATGGCCACCCGCTGCTGTTGGCCGCCGGAAAGCCGGCTCGGCGTGTGGTCAAGGCGCTTGCCCAAGCCCACGAGGGTCAACGCCTCGGTGGCCCTCTGCGTCTGCTCCGAAGCGGATGGACGCGGACGTGCGTACATCATCGGCAGCTCGACGTTCTCCAATGCCGTCGTCCTCGAGAGGAGGTTGAAGCCCTGGAACACGAACCCGAGCTTGCGGTTGCGCAGTTCGGCCAGCTCGTTGCGGCCGAGGGAACCCGTCTCGACGCCGTCGATCAGGCACTTGCCCTCGGTCGGCCGATCCAGGCACCCGATGGTGTTCATCATGGTGCTCTTGCCGGATCCCGAGGAGCCCATGATGGCGACGAACTCGCCCTTCTCGATGGTGAGGTTCACCCCGCGGACCGCCTGCACCTCGATCTCACCGGTGCGGTAGGTCTTGCGGAAGTCGATCAACTGGACGACGGCGGACATCGGGTGGCTGGTTGGGATCAACGGCGCGGGCCCCCGCCGAAAGGTCCACCAAACGGATTGGCCGCAGGTGCGGCCGCCGTCGCCGCGGTCGTACGGAGACCCGTGACGACCACGGCTCCCGGCTGAAGCCCCTCGATGACCTCGGCGGAACTTCCGTCGGTGAGACCGATCTTCACGTTCACCGCCTGCAATTGCGGCGCGGCACCTTCGGCACCGGGAAGCAGCGTGTAGATGGTCTTGAGGGTCGGCCCCTCGGCCTGACGCGGACGGGGGGAACCTCCGCCGCCGGGACCACCCATTCCTCCGCCGCCCATCCCGCCTCCGCCACCACCTCCGCCGGCAGCCATCATCGACCGCATCCGCTCGCGCATCGCCTGGAATTGCTGCCGCTGTTCCGGAGTGAGGCTTTCGTCGAACTTCTTCCGCTCCTCCTCGGTCGGGCGGCGCCCTTCCGCCACCCAAGGCGGAGTCGGCATGCCCTCCATCCCGGGCATCGAAGGACGGACGACGTCGTTGGTGGAAACCCGATTGGTCGCCGGCAGGACCGTGACCGTCGACGGCGGCGCGAAGCGCGTGGCCGAAGCCGGGATTCGGACGATGTTCGTCTTCTCGGAAGTGATGATGGTTGCCGTCGCGGTCATGCCCGGACGCAGCCGCATCGAGCGGTTGTCGACGTCGACCACGGTGGTGTAGGTCACCACGTTCTGATTGGTCGTCGGCGCAAACCGAACCTGTCGGACCGTCCCGTCGAACTTGCGGTTCGCGAAGGCATCGACGTTGAACTCGACCCGCTGCTTCTCGGCCACGTTGCCGATGTCGGCCTCGGAAACGGCCAGTTCGATCTGCATCCGCGTGAGGTCCTGCGCGATGAGGAAAAGGGTCGGCGTGTTGAAGCTCGCGGCGACCGTCTGACCGGCATCCACGCTGCGGGTGACCACGACGCCGCTGATCGGCGCATAGATCGTCGTGCGGTCGAGGTCCACCTTGGCGCTCTCCAACGCCGCCTCACGCGTCTTGACCACCGCGGCGGCCTGAAGGAGGGACACGTCCGCCTGCTGGTACTCCGTTTCCGAGATCAGCTTGGACGCGTACAGCTCCTTCGACCGCTTGAAGTTGAACTCGGCCAACGCAAGGCCCGCCTTGGCGTTCGAGAGGTCGGCATCCGCCCGGGCCAAGGCCCGTTCGTAGATGGCGGGATCGATCTTCGCGAGCACGTCCCCCTCCTGGACCCGTGAATTGAAGTCCACCTTCAGCTCGGTGATCGTGCCCGAGATCTGGGACCCGACCTGGACCTGCCGGGTGGGGGCGATGCCTCCGTTGGCGCTGACGCTCTGGACGATGTTGGTCAGGACCGCGACCTCGGTCTTGAACTCGGGTGGGGCCTCCTTCTTGAAGCGGTCACAACCGGCGGAACCCAAGGCGAGCACGATCAGCGAGGCCGCCCAGGTGCGGTCGGCGCGGTTGAAACGGGGAACGGAGGAAGCCTTCATTCGGGGGGAGCGGAAATGGGAAAGGTTGGGATGGAGACCGGAGCGGATCAGAGACCCAGCTTCTTCAGCGCCTCGGGAGCGACACGCACCTTCGTGGTTCCGACGTCCTTGATCTCCGTGGTGGTCTTGGAGTTGAGAGACATCGATCCCTGCGGGGTTTCCATCTCGGTGTCGAGGTTCAGCTCGCTCTTGGAAACGACGCCATCCTTGAGCCAAAACCGGATGCCGCCCTTGGCGCTCTTGGGCTCGGCGAACGAACGTCCACGGCGGCTTTCCTTCAGGTACTCCTTCGCCCCCTCCTCGGTGAATTCGCCGGACAGGACGTCGCCCTCCGCCTTGAGCGGTCCGAGTCGGCGCAGCAGCGAGTCCACCTCCTCGCCTGGCGGCTTCGATGAAAGGAGCCGGCGCCCCATCATCGCCCCCATGTTGGGCACTCCGCCGCCGCCGAAATTCGGCTGAGGAAGCTCCGCGGCGGTCATCCAGCCGTCATCGGTCTTCACCACGGCGTTCGTGCCCTTGCGGACCACTTCGATCTCTGACCCGAAGGCCTCTGTGGAAAGGACCATGAAGCCACCCTTCTCGACCTTGCCGGTGGTCGGACTCAACCGCATCGGGGCGCCACTGATGTCGGTCGTGGAGATCCAAGTGTAGCCCGATGCATCGGTGAGCTTGGCGACGGCTGCCTTGAGCCGGTCTTCGGCCTCGCCGGCATGGAGACTCAGCAAGGCGGCACTGGCGGCGACGGCGACGAATAGCGCGGATTTCATCTTTGGACGGGACGGTAGACCGGAGAGGTTGGTCCCGGTTACGCAGAAAGGCCAATCCCAAGGTCCGCGCCGTCCGGGAATCCCCCCGGAAGCGAACTCCGTTCATCGACCCAGTTCCGAAGAGGCCCGGTCCATGAGCCCTCCCAACGACGTCCACCGCCGCAATCCGGTCAGGCGCGGTACACCACCATCACGCCGAAATCGGTCACCAGCTTCTGGGTCGCCATCTCGACGTAGCTGTAGCTGATCGGGGTGATGCTCACGACGGCGTTGTCACCGATCCGGTTGAGGAACTCCGAGACCGTGTCGTCGAACTTGTCCTTCCCCACCTCCTTGCAGTCCGAATGCCGGATCGTCTTCACCCGGAGGCCGGGCTTCTGATCGCGGGAGACGGCGTCGAGGGACTTGTTGGGCTTCTGGATGAGGGATTCCACGGGATTGGATGTGACGGGCACGCTGATGCGTTTCTCGATCTTCGGAACCTGCGGCTGCGGGCTCGACGCGGCCGGGGCCACTGCGGAGGCGGGCGGACCACCAGCCCGTTCTGTCGAAGCCGGGGAAGGCACCTGGATGGGCTTGTGGCAGGAAGGGCAGTCGAACTGTTGACCCGCCGCCTCGGATTCCACCTCCAGGCTGATGCCACAGCCCGGGCAACTGAACGTGATGTCCATGGGATCGGTTATTGGAAAGTCTTCGACAACCGCGACAAGCGTGGAGCGAGGGGGGAACCTGCCGGTGTGCGTGCCTTCACGGCGTTGTAGATCCGACGCGCCTCCGCCGGGTTGCTTCGGATCAGGACCTGGGCGTAGTCCAGTTGGATCGCCGAGAGTCGAGGCTCCGGGATGAACCGGGCGTTTGCATCCAGCCACGTCTTCAGCGCCGGGGCGCCGGCCGCGGTCGCGGCGGCCAAGGTCGCTTCCGCCTGGGGAGACAGCGCGGGCAGGGACGCCTCCGGGGCGACCTCGGAAGCCGCTTCCCGGGCTCGTGCGCGTTCTTCCACGTCGGCGGCCTCGTAGACCCTCGAGATCCGATAGACCCCGTAGACGACGGAGGCGATCAACAACACTAGCAACAGCTTGCTCATTCCCCGGGAACCCGAGAGATCCGCGCGCCCAACGCCTGCAGTTTCAGCTCCATCCGCTCATAGCCTCGGTCCAGGTGATAGACCCGGTTCACCTGGGTCTTCCCTCCGGCGGCCAGTCCGGCGATCACCAAGGCCGCAGAGGCACGCAAGTCCGAGGCCATGACCGGTGCACCGCTCAGGGGCCTGCCCCCCTTCACGATGGCGCTGGGCCCTTCGATGGCGATCTCCGCCCCCAAGCGCATCAGCTCTGAGGCATGCATGAAGCGCGACTCGAAGATCCGCTCCGTGATGATGCTGGTGCCCGGTGCCAAACAGGCCACCGCCATCAACTGGGCCTGCATGTCGGTGGGGAATCCGCTGTAGGGCATCGTGGTGATGTCCACCGGACGCAGGACCCCACCGCCCCGCACCGTCAGGGAACCGGCGTTGCGGGTGACGACGCCGCCCACTTCCCGCAACTTGTCCAGCACCGCTCCGAGATGGTCCGGTCGCGCCCCTCGGAGGATCACTTCCCCGCCGGTCGCCACGGCCGCGGCAGCGAAGGTGCCGGCCTCGATCCGGTCCGGAATCACCTCGTGCTCGGCGCCATGCAGTTCCTTCACCCCGGTGACCGTGATGGTCGGGCTACCGGCTCCGTGGATCTTCGCCCCCATCGCATTCAGGAAGTCGGCGAGGTCGATGATCTCCGGCTCGCAGGCCGCGCTCTCGATCACCGTGACACCCTCCGCCAAGGTGGCCGCCATGAGGATGTTCGCGGTTCCCAGGACCGTCGGTCCGACCCGCCCGCCGAGGAACACCATCTGCCCATCGAGTTTCGGCGCATGCACCCGCACGTACCCGGAGTCGACCTCGACCGCGGCCCCCAAGGCCTGAAGCCCCTTCAGATGCAGGT
Organism: Verrucomicrobiales bacterium; assembly: GCA_027488845.1. Lineage (GTDB taxonomy): Bacteria > Verrucomicrobiota > Verrucomicrobiia > Limisphaerales > UBA9464 > SXXZ01. The sequence goes on from JAIYBC010000048.1 coordinate 69,116, forward strand.
CGATCGGACGGGTCCCGATCACGCAGCCTCCGGGAAGCGAAACGCGCGCTTCCTTCAATCGCGCCAGCAAGGGACCCAGGATGCAGATCGATCCCCGCATCTTCCGGATCAACTCGTAGTCGCCGAAGCCGGACAGCTTCTCCGCCTTCACTGTCAACGTGCCGCCCTCGAGGGACACCTCGGCCCCGAGTGAACGGAGGATCTTCGCCATGAACCCGACATCGCTGAGGTCGGGAACCTTCCGGATCACACAGGTCTCCGCGGTCAACAGCGTCGCGGCCATGATCGGAAGGACGGCGTTCTTGGAGCCGCTGATGAGGACCTCGCCCTTCAGGGGCACTCCGCCCTCGATGAGAAAACTATCCATGGAATTGGGTGTGAAGCATCGGCTCGGGCGTGGGATTCACGCCGCGCATGCCGAGGACGTCCGCACGATGAGAACCCGGTCACGTCCGCTCAAGTCTTTCTCCACCGAGACCTCGCAACCCCGTCGACGAAACAGCGCCCCCACCGCGTCCGCCTGGCCGTCGCCCAACTCCAGCAGGATCCATCCCCCAGGTCGGACCCAATGGACCGCGACGTCGGCCAGATGCCGGTAGAAGACCAGGCCGTCCGGTCCTCCATCGAGCGCCGAAATCGGATCATGGTCCCGAACCTCGGGCTCCAAGGCACGGATCTCTGCCGACGGGATGTACGGTGGATTCGAGACCACGAGGTCGAGTCCTTGGAAGGCGTCGGGACCGAGACCCAAGACGTCCACCCGACGGAATTCGATGCGCCCCGGGCTATGGACCGCCCCATTCCGTTCCGCCAACGAGAGGGCGGCAGCCGAGACGTCGATGGCCTGGATCGAGAACGATGGAAGGCTTTTGGCAAGATGGATGGAAAGGCATCCCGAACCGGTGCCGACATCCAGAATTGCGCCCCGGGCGCCGCCTTCCCGCCTGAGGATTTCGACGGCACGAAGCGCGAGAAATTCGGTCTCAGGACGCGGTACCAGAACGTCTCCATTCACCACGAGATCCAGTTCCAAGAACGGCGCCACGCCCAGGAGATGCTGCAAAGGCACCCGACGAAGACGCCCCGCGATCACCTCCTCGAAACGGGCCTCGAATCCCTGCGGCGGAACCGAGTCCAGCAGGAGGGCAACGCGAGGTCTAGAAACCCCAATCACCTCGGCGGCAACGATTTGGGACTCGGAATCAGGATCACCGATCCCGGCATTCCGCATCCGTTCCGCCGCGGAGTTCAGGTGGTCTCGCAGTCGCATCCCGAGACGAGACTCCATCCCGGGGAGGAAGATTGTCCAGTTTCACGAAACCGACACAGCTGTGCGGTGGTCAACAAACACTTGCCAATTCGGCACCAATTCCGGAACTTCGCGCCTGCCCCACGAATTCCCAAGACATGAAGTCCATTCATTTTTCCCAGCGACGGGCGAACCTCGCCGGTTTCACCCTGATCGAACTCCTCGTCGTCATCGCCATCATCGCCATCTTGGCGGGCATGCTGCTCCCGGCGCTCGGCCGGGCAAAGTCGAAGGCCCAAGGCATCGCCTGCATGAACAACGGGAAGCAGCTGATGCTCGGCTGGACCCTCTATTCCGGTGAATACAACGACCTGATCTGCCGGACCGCGGGTCTCGACTCATTGGTCTCGGCCACCAACGCCGCACGCAACTATCCGCTCAACCAGTGGGCCATGGGCACGATGGACGTGGCCAATGTGGCCACGAATTCGGCGCTGATCATGCACTCCCTGCTGTTTCCCTTCGTGAACAGCATGGGGCCGTACCGCTGTCCCTCGGACCGTCACACGTGGCAGGGCGGCACCCGTCGCCCCTACGGCGGCGCTGGAAACTCGACCGTTCGTTCCATGTCGATGAATGCTTGGCTCAACCCGATCAACGCCTGGGCTCCTGACAGCCAAACCGGTGGATTCCAAGGCGCCGGCATCATCAACTTCCGCCGCCAGTCCCAGATCACCCGCCCGGCGGACACCTGGGTGACGATCGACGAAAACCCGGCGTCCATCAACGACGGCTGGTTCGTCTGCGATCCGAACAGCGGCAACTGGGTCGACATCCCGGCCACCTACCACAACGGAGCCGGCGGTCTGTCCTACGCAGACGGTCACTCCGAGATCAAGCGTTGGCGCGATGGCAACATCACCAAGCGCACGGCGGCGATCGGCGCCACCCCGGCCGACCGCGGCGTCGACCTCAACTGGCTCAAGCAGCGCAGCACCTACGCCCGCTGAGTTCCCGATCCATTCCCCATCACAAGCCCGCCGATCCGGCGGGCTTTTTTGTTGGTCTCAACATCCCACGACTCTGTTTTCCCTTGCAGCACCATGACCCGGGGACACTCTCGGAAATCCCACACGCAGTTCCCATGAACCCCACCCTCATTGTACCCCTGCGGCCCCGATTCCACCGGGGTTTCACCCTCATCGAACTCCTCGTCGTCATCGCCATCATCGCCATCCTCGCAGGAATGCTCCTGCCGGCCTTGGGCCGGGCCAAGTCCAAGGCGATGCAAGTCAAGGCGCTGAGCAACGGCAAACAGATGGGTCTGGGCTGGAACATGTACGCCACGGATGCCAACGACCGCCTCATGGGTTCCGTCGGCTACACTTCGACGGACGGCAACCCCTCCGTGGCCCTGGCCGGGGATCGCTTCAACCAGAGCCGCGAATGGAGCGGCATGGGCCCCAACGGTGAGGGTTGGCTCGACATCCCGCCGGATCACGATGCGGAACTCGTCTCCGCCGTGGCCCAGGCCAAGTACAGCCCCCTCTGGAAATACCTGAGCAGCAAGGAGGCCTGGCGGGCCCCGGGCGACCGCACCACCGGCAAGGTGATGGGCAACCAACCGGAATCCGCCCAGTTCCGTGGCCAGATCCAAAACCGGGTCCGCAGCTATTCCATGAACAACTGGATGGGACGCGGCGGCGTCTGGACCGACTCCGGGGGCGACCGATTCGGCCGAGAGTACCCGCTGCTTTCGGTCATCGATTCCCCGTCGGACCGCTTCGTGTTCGTGGACGAACGGGAGGACTCCATCAATGACGGCTATTTCGTCGTCAACATGAGCGCCCTGAACGGTACCGGAAAGATCGTCGATTTCCCGGCGGCCTACTACAACAACGGCTGCCACTTCACCTTCGCCGACGGCCATTCCGAGATCCACAAGTGGCGCTCGCGGGAATTCACGCAATCGGTCCGTCGTGGCACGGAGTTGACGCTCAACGTCGACACTTCCAACAACCCGGACCTCCAATGGATGCGGTCCAAGGCGACGATCAAGTAGCCCGAACCGATCTCCCCTTCCGCAGTAGGGCGGCCCCGGAAACAGGCCGCCCTTTTTCGTGACCCAATTCCGGCAGTTGGACTCTTGGTTCCTTCGGGGCGACTTGCCATCCTCCGCCTCCCGATGCCCCAGACCGCATCCCGTCTCCACGCCTTCACCGAGTCCGTCATCCGCGGCATGAGCCGGCTTTCCAGCCGGTACGGCGCCATCAACCTGGCCCAAGGCTTCCCGGATTTCGATCCGCCCGAACCGCTGCTCGCCGGTTTGGAACGCGCCACCCGGGGGCCCCATCACCAATACGCGGTCACCTGGGGTGCCCCCCGATTCCGGAACGCGCTCGCGGCGAAGATCCAGCGCGACACCGGACTCGAGGTCGACCCCGACCGCCATCTCGTCGTCACCTGCGGCAGCACCGAGGCCATGATGGTGGCGATGATGACCGCGTGTGATCCCGGGGACCGCGTGGTCGTGTTCTCCCCGTTCTACGAGAACTACGCCGCCGACGCGATCCTGTCGGGCGCCGAGCCGATCTACGTTCCGCTGGAACCTCCCGACTTCCGCTACCGACGCGAAGCTTTGGAGAAGGCGTTCGAGCGAAAGCCCAAGGCGATCGTCGTCTGCAATCCCTCCAATCCGACCGGCAAGGTGTTCACCCGCGAGGAACTCACCGAGATCCTCGCGCTCGCCGAGCGGCACGACGCGTTCGTGATCCTGGACGAACCGTACGAACACATCGTCTACGAGCCCCATAGGCATGTTTATGGCGCCGCCCTGCCGGGCGCCTTCGAACGCACCATCACCTGCAATTCCCTTTCGAAGACCTATTCCATCACCGGCTGGAGACTCGGTTACGTGTTCGCCCGTCCGGAGGTCGTCGCCCAGGCCCGGAAGGTGCATGACTTCCTCACGGTCGGAGCGGCCGCCCCGCTCCAGGAGGCCGCCGTGGCCGGACTGGAGATGCCTCCTTCCTATTACGACGACCTGCGGCGGCTCTACACTCGGAAGCGGGACGTCTTCCTGGGTTACCTCCGGAGGACCGGGCTGCCCTTCACCGAACCGCAGGGCGCCTACTACGTCATGCTCGACATCTCGGCGCTCGGATTCGAGGACGACATCCGCGCGGCCGAGTGGTTCATCCGGGAGATCGGCGTCGCCGGCGTTCCGGGATCGAGCTTCTTCCGTCACCCGGAGCACCGCTTCCTCCGCCTGCATTTCGCCAAGCGCGAGGAGACGCTGGTCGCCGCCGGCGAACGTTTGGAGAAACTCGCGGGATACATCGCCGATCCCTCGCGCGTCCTGGAAAGCCGGAAACGTCTGGGCTTATGAGCGACTCGAACGCCTCCATCCGCTCCCTCGAACCCGGACGCGACCGCCGTTCGGTCCGCATCCTCGACCAGACGCTGCTGCCGCATGCCGTGGAGACGATCCGTCTGGAGACGGTCGCCGGTGCCGCCCAGGCGATCAGCGGCATGCAGGTGCGGGGTTCGAACCTCATCGGCGTCACCGCCGCCTTCGGGATGGCCTTCGGCATGCGGGAGGATCCTTCGGATGCCGGGCTGGAGAACGCGTTCGAGTCGCTCGTCCACACGCGTCCCACCGCGGTGAACCTCCGTTGGGCGTTGGAACGGATGCGCACCCTGCTGAAGCCACTGCCCACGAGGTCACGGTCCAAGGCCGCATGGGACGAGGCCGTGGCGATGGTCGCCGAGGATGTCGCCATCAACAGGGCCATTGGCGAGAACGGTCTCGAGCTGTTCCGGAAACTGCTCGCGCGGAAGAAGTCCGGCGAACCGCTCCGGATCATGACCCACTGCAATGCGGGTCGCATCGCCACCCTCGACTGGGGCACGGCCACGGCGCCGATCTACCTCGCGCATCAGGCGGGCATTCCCGTGCATGTCTGGGTCTCCGAGACCCGCCCGCGCAACCAAGGCGCCGCCCTGACCGCCTGGGAACTCGGTGGAAGGGGCGTTCCCCACACGCTCATCGCCGACAACGCCGCGGGGCATCTCATGCAGCAGGGATTGGTGGACGCCGTGATCGTCGGAGCCGACCGGGTGACCTCACGGGGCGATGTGGCCAACAAGATCGGCACCTATCTCAAGGCGTTGGCCGCCCGGGAGCATCGCATTCCGTTCTACGTCGCCTTCGTGGGTGGGTCGGTGGACTGGACGATCCGCGACGGCGTCCGGGAAATCCCGATCGAACAGCGGAATGCCCGCGAACTCACCCACATCCAGGGCACCGCAGCAGACGGCCGCCGGCTCGAGGTCCGGATCACCCCGGAAGGTGTGGTCGCCCGGAATGACGGCTTCGACGTCACGCCTTCGCGCCTGATCACGGCGCTCATCACCGAACGCGGAACCTGCAAGGCCAACGCCGCCGCCTTGAAGCGTCTTTATCGACGCTGACGCACGGACCTTTCGGTCATGCTGGATTTCCCGGCGTCTCCGGCACTCCAGAATCCATCCAGAGCACTTCGCAGCGGATCATCGGATTCGTTTCCGAACCCGAGGTGCAGGTGCCGCGACCACCCTTCCGCCAGCCCCTTCCTCCCCGACCTCCGACTGAGTTCCCGGCATTCGTCTTCCATGGAAACGAGGTAGCTGTCCATGCCCTGGGAGACGTCCAGCCACTCCTTCTGGCTGGCATGGCAGGCCAAGGCCGCCCGCTTCCGGTCCGCCACCGACGTGATGTCGACGAATCCCTCCGGGAGCACCGGCTCCCGCATCGGCCCGCGAAGCCCGTGCGGCGTGGAATGGTAGATCGTGACGGGATCGAGCACCGACGGCCGTGACGGGATCGACTTGTAGTTGGGGATGCCCCGGGCGAAGGCCGCGGTCACGGCGATCCGGGCCGTCTCCATGTGGTCCTCCATGTAGTCGGACAACGGATGGGTCAACAGGATGGACGGGCGGACCTGCCTCACCAATGCGCAGACCTGGCGCACGCGACGGTCGGAGTAGAAGATCTGGAGGTCGCGGGCGATCGGCGGATGCCAGCGGAAATCCATGGACTCGCAGGCCGCCCGGGCTTCGGCGGCGCGGATCCGCGCCGTCCGGGCCGAGGTCATCACGCTGCTTCCCAAGTCGCCGTTGGAGAGATTGCAGTAGTGGACTTCCCATCCGCGGTCGCGCAGCAGCAGCAGCGTCCCCGCGGCACGGAACTCGATGTCATCCGGATGGGCGAAGACGGCGAGGACGGAAGGCATGCGGAACAGGATGGGCCGCATGGGATCCTGAAGCCAGACCGGCTTGGTGAAGGGAAGCCGGCGGCATCCATGAGTGGAATTCTCCGAAACAAAACGGCCGCCCCGTGCGTAGAGGAAGGGATCCGCTACGGTGTCGGCAACCGGCCCGACCACGGGCGGGGAACCCCGATCCTGTCCATGAAAGCCATCCGCCTGGTTCTCACGATTCCAGGCCCTGCCGATGCGGTCTGGTCCGCCTGGACCACCTCGGAGGGCCTGGCCACCTTTTTTGCGCCCCAAGCCCTGGTCGAACTGTGGCCCGGGGGCAAGTTCGAGCTGTATTTCCGTCCGGAAGCTCCGGCCGGGAGCCGCGGGAGCGAGGGATGCCGGATACAGACGTTCGCCCCCGGGACCCTCTTGGCCTTCGAATGGAACGCGCCGCCGAGGTTTCCCACCGTGCGTTTGCGCAAGACCTGGGTGGTGGTCCAGTTCCAGGCCTTGGGACTCGTGGCCACCCGTGTCACCCTCACCCATCTGGGTTGGGGCGACGGCCCGGAATGGGAGGCGGCCCACCAGTATTTCCGGAGATCCTGGGGCGTGGTGCTGGCCCGGTTGGAACACCGGTTCGAATCCGGTCCATTCCAATGGAACCCGCCGGGAATCGGATCCGGCGAAAGCCGTACCTAACGGCCAACCGGAGCTTGACCCGGACGCGCCTGTTCTTGGTACCTTTCCCCCGTCAATGAGCACGGCAATCGTACTTGTCCCCGTAGTCGTAGGCGGCATCGCCGCCGCGGGGTCTTGTCGTGCTTGAACACACTTTCACAAGAACCCACGGCCGGCGACGGCCGTGGGTTTTTTGTTCCTAGCAGGACAGAGATCCACGACGTCCGGCCAGACACGGAGACAACACAGAATGAGCACGGCCACCAAGACGACCACCCCCACCCCGAATCCGAACAAGGAGATCGGACCGCTGATGTTCGGACGCGACATCTTCGTCGAAGCCCTCGAGCGTGAAGGCGTCGAGGTCATCTTCGCCTACCCGGGCGGAGCGAGCATGGAGATCCACCAGTCGCTGACTAAGTCCAAGATCCGCACCATCCTCCCCCGCCATGAGCAGGGCGGAAGCTTCGCTGCGGAGGGCTACGCCCGCGTCACCGGCAAGGCCGGCGTGTGCATGGCCACCAGCGGTCCCGGCGCGACCAACCTGGTGACCGCGATCGCGGATGCCTTCATGGACAGCACCCCGCTCGTCGCCATCACCGGACAGGTGCCCCAGGCGATGATCGGTCGCGGTGCGTTCCAGGAGACCGACATGGTGGGTGTGACCCTGCCGATCGTGAAGCACTCCTACCTGATCACCGACATCAACGACATCCCCCGGATCGTGAAGGAGGCGTTCTACATCGCCCAGAGCGGACGCCCGGGGCCCGTGGTGATCGACTTCCCGAAGAACGTCCAGCAGGTCAAGGCCCGCCCGGTCTGGCCGACGATCGAGGAGGTGAAGGCCAACCTGCGGGGCTACACCGACGAGGTGTTCGCCGACGAACTGGCCTTGAACGAAGTGATCGGCCTGATCGAGAAGTCCGAGCGCCCGGTGCTCTATTGCGGCGGCGGCATCATCACCGCCGGCGCCTCCGGCGAGCTGCTCCGCTTCGCCGAGTCCGGCGAGATCCCGGTGACCACGACGCTGATGGGTGTCGGCGGCTTCCCCGAGGAGCATCCGTTGTCGCTCCGTTGGCTCGGCATGCACGGCGCCGCCTTCGCCAACTGGGCGGTCAACGGCGAGTACGTCAAGCGCACCGATCCCACCGAACCGCTGGTGAAGCTCAAGGACGGCTGCGACCTGCTGCTCGCCTTCGGAGTCCGGTTCGACGACCGCGTCACGGGCGCCTTCTCGGAATTCGCCAAGGGCGCGACCATCGTCCACATCGACATCGACGCCTCGGAGCACAACAAGAACAAGCGGGCGAACCTCGCGATCCATGGCGACCTGAAGGACGCCCTCTCCCGGCTGAACTCCCTGATCGCCCAGCGCGGCGGGATCAAGAAGAAGTTCCCGACCTGGCACAGCCAGATCACGGAATGGAAGGCCAAGGCGCCGTTCCGTTACACCACGGAAGGCCAGATCGTCGATTCGGCCCACATCAAGCCGTACCAGAAGGACGGCGAGGAATACATCCTGCCCCAGATGGTGATCGAGGAGCTGTGGCGCCTGACCCAAGGCGACGCCATCATCACCACCGGCGTCGGCCAGCACCAGATGTGGGCGGGCCAGTGGTACAAGTACAAGTTCGCACGCCAGTTCGTGACCAGCGCCGGCCTCGGCTCGATGGGCTACGGTTTCCCCGCGGCCCTGGGCGCCAAGGTGGCCCGACCGGACAAGCAGGTGATCGACATCGACGGCGACGGCTCGTTCCTGATGAACATCCAGGAACTGGCCACCGCACACATCGAGAAGATCGCGGCCAAGGCGATCGTGCTGAACAACCAGCACCTCGGCATGGTGGTGCAGTGGGAAGACAACTTCTATGACGGCAACCGTGGCCACACCTACCTCGGCAACCCGGCCAACCGTTCCGGGATCTACCCGGACTACGTGAAGGTCTGCAACAGCTTCGGCGTTTCCTGCGAACGCGTGGTCTACCGCAAGGACCTGCGCGCCGCGCTCGAACGGATGCTGGCGTCCGAGACCGCCTACGTGCTCGACGTGATCACTCCCTACACCGAACACGTCCTTCCGTTCATCCCGGCCGGAAGAACCGTGGCCGACATGCGCTGGTAGTCCGGCCCTGGACACGGGTTCGATCTCCGACGGCGGCCGATCTCCCGGCCGCCGTTTTCCTTTTGGCGGCATGACGGCTTGATTCGGAACGGGGACTCCGGTAACGCGGGGTTCCATGGACGCCGAGCGCCCCTCTCCCGAAGACTCCCAGCATCTGGAAGTCATCGAGGCCTACCAGCGACAGGGCCGCTGGATCCTTCCGGGATTCCTGGCCCTGGTGATCGTCATCGGCTTGGGAGTCATCTACTTCCGTCCCGCCTATCGCTGGATGAAGGAACGCCGGGGAGACGTCCTCGCCGCGGAAGCGAGGGCCGCCATGGACGCGGGCGAGTACGAGAGGGCCATGACGAGGATCCGTTCCGCGGTGCAGTTGGCCCCCAAGCGCATCACCGTGGCCCGGATCACGGCGGAGATGTGCGACCTCTACGGCATGCCGGAAGCCTTGGGATATTGGCAAACCGTGGTCACCGACCCAAAGGCGACGCGCCTGGACCGACAGCGGTTCGTCTCGTCGGCGCTCAACCTCGGCCGTGAAGACATGGCCCAGAAGGAATTGGCCGAACTGGTGAAGGAGGACGAGGCGGATCTGGAGAACCTCCGTCTGAGCATCCGCTTCCTCCGCCAACGGGGTGACGTGGAGGCGGCGATCCTGGTGGCGAGGCGAGGCATCGTCCTCCATCCCACCAACGCGGCACCCAAGCTGGCGCTGGCCAGCCTGATGGCGGGCCACCCCCTTCCCAGCTATCGGGATGAGGGACGCGGTCTCCTTCGCGAGCTGGCCCGGGGTGAAAGCCCGGTCCAGATCGAGGCGCTCAAGACCCTCGCGGTGGACAAGTCGCTTCCCCGCGAGGAGAAGGTCTCCATCGCCGGCCAACTGGAACGCCTGAAGGACCCTCCCGTCGACTCCGTGCTGACCCTGCAGACACTGCGTCTGGAGTTGGCACCGGATTCCCGTGGCATGCTGGTCACCCGCACCACCGAGTTGGCGACGCAACGGACCAATTCGGCGGAGGTGGCGCTGTGCCTGAAATGGCTCTACGAGAACGGCGCCTCGGAAATGCTGCTGGAGGCCATGCCTCTGGTCCGGGCTCGCAAGGATCAGGGCTGGATCTTCTGGCACTGCACGGCACTCGGAGGCGTCGGCCGATGGGACGACCTGGTCGCACTGCTCGAAGACAAGGAGTTGCCCCTGGTGCAGTATCGTCGGTTCGGACTTCTGGCTTCCGCAGCCCATGCCCAGGGGAATGCCGAAGCCGCGCGAAACCACCTCGATTCCGCCATCGGATTCGCACGCGGACTGCCCGAGGAGCTCCAGAGGTTGGCCAAGCTTTCAGAGCAGATGGGCGACCACAACATGGCGATGCGCGCCTGGGTGGAACTGCTCGAACTGCCGTCGTTGGCCAAATCGGCCGCCCTTCAGGTCCTTCGGCTTTCCCAGCTGGGGGATCGTCCCGACCTGGTGATCTTGGCCACCCGTCGGCTTCTGGGCCTGAATCCAACCGACCTACTGGCCCTCAACGAGTTGGCGTACACGCTGTTTCTCGAAGGCCGCCGCGACCCCGAGGTGGAGAAGCAGTTCCTGGTTGCCGCCCTACAGGCCGATTCCCAGCCGGGCCTCAAGATCACCTTGGCCCTGTTCTACCTGCAGGACAACAGGGCCTCGGAGGCGCTGGACGTGTTGGAGGGAAACGGGTTGGACCTCGAACGCGCCCCCTACCGCTGGAGGATGATCCACGCTCTGGTTCTTGCGGCCAACCAGCAGCGGGAAGTGGCGAAGAAGATTTTCGCCGGGTTGGATGTGGAACGCCTGAAGGCGGCGGAGAGAAACCTCGCCAGCAGGTGGCTTTGAATAGCCCCTACCACACCACCGGCGCCCAGGACATGCGACGATGTCCACGTCGGATCGCGGCGGCCGAGTGAAGGCGTATCAGGCCTTCAAAGCACGGCGGCGACGCCAGACGGTCATTCCGCCGACGGCGACCACGAAGGAGATCGCGGCGTAGGTCGAGGGTTCAGGAACCCCCACCCAAGCAGGACCATGGATCTCGGCATTGAACAGCGAGTACTTCACGGCCGCGGAACCATCGAGGTTGGAATTTCCCTCCAAGGTCGCTTCCGGAGCCAAAATCGATCCGTACCAGTTCCGGTTCAGTTCCACGACTTCGTCCGTGTCGTAGAAGTTCCAAAGAACCCGGGAGCGCAGGTTCACATCGCTGGTGATGCTGCCCAGGAAATTGGCCTGCGAGTTGAAGTCGTTGCTCCGGAAACCGGCGATGTTGACGATGATGAAGTCCAGCGAACTGACCTGGCGTCCGTTCAAGTCGAACTGGACCTCGGCGTTCTGGGTCTCAAAAATCGACGAAGCTTGGGATTCAGTCAGGTTGAAGACGACCTGCCGGACCGAAGTCGACGCCGGGATCGTGAACGTGGTCCGGGTGCCCGAAGTGCTGGTGGTCGCGTTTGCCGAGTAGTTGCTGTACGTCGACGCCTCCGTGAGCACGGCGTTGTAGACGGAATCAAAGGTCGACGATTGAGCGGAACCGGGGTTGGAGGGGCGCTGGATGGTGGCCCCGTTCGAGGACTGCTGAAGCTGGATCGGGGTAGAGGGGGCGTCTGAGGAGTTCTGATCCAGGAACGCGCTGCCGTTCATGAGACGGATGACGTCTCCAGAATCCGTACGGATCCGATCACCCACCAGCAGACTCGGGGTGCTCTGCGAAGAAATGGGAGTGATCCCCTCGGAATTCGGCCCACCCAGTCGGGAACCGATCTCGATGTTCTGACCCGTGTTTCCGGAACTCGAACGCGTATCGATGTTCTGGGCAATCACCCTCCCATACACGTGGTTCGCCTGATACAGGGTGTGACGAACGATGAGATTGTAGGTGCTCAGCTGGCTCTGTGCCTGGGCGGCCCCGGCAAGTCCGGCGCCGATGACGAGTGCTGACCAACTATGTTTGTGATTCATGACCTCCTGTGACCGGGGAATCCCGGCATGATCTGGTTTCCCTAGAACCCAGACCGAAAAAAAGTAAGCAAATCCCGCACCCTTTTCAAGAACGGAAGAGGTGAATCGGCCCGAGATTCACACGAGCCGGCAACCGTCCAAGGGTCCGCCCAGGCCGGCTCTCCAATCCACCGTGCGGTGGCATTCAGAAGTGCGTCGCCCCTTCCGGATGGCGTCCGATCCCCTCCGCCCGCTTTGAAGCGCGGACTCCCCCCGATCGGTGAAGCATTCCCAAGAAAGTCCAAACTTCCTGAAACCATGGGGCGTAGAACCGGGTGTTGGATGTGTCCGTTTACCGATTCCCGCGTCCGCTTGTTGAACAGACGGCGGTCTTGGGAGTCCGAATCGCCGGTTTGGTGGTTTGCCAGTGAATCAGGCTCCCGATTCGAGGAAGAGGTCCCAGTTCCCTCCGGGGATTGGGACGAAACCCGGATTCGAGGCCCGGTGGACTGGTGGGTAAACGGATAGGGCCGATGGCGACACCCCGCACGGACCGTACGTGGATTCGATTGTTGGTCCACGTCCGGAGTTGGACCTGCGGAGCCGCCATCGGCCCTCAACCGTTCATCCAAATATCGCTGCAGAGCGAGAAACTCAACACCTACGTGCGCCCCGGACGGTTCTCGTCCAAGGTTCCCGCCCCAATCCACCATGCCTCCCGTCAGGACCCTGCTCTCGACTTCGCCCCTTCTCGCCTTCTGGTTGTCGCTGGCCCCCCACCCGCTCGTCGCCGAAATCACTCCCACGGTTCGCACGAGTGAAACGAATACCGAGGAGGTGCTGCTTCACCGCATGCCCGCCGCTCCCGGTGGCACATTGAAGGTGCGCATCGAGTTCGGCGGCATCGAGGTCTCCACGAATTCCACCAATGAGGTGGTCTTCGATTCCCTGCGTCGGATCTCCATGGGGAACCGGAAGAAGGAAGCCGATTTCCTCGAAGACCGCCCCATCCGCATCACCGAGGAAGGCGACACGCTCGTGTTCACGGCGGTCCGGAAGGATGCCGTCGGCGGAAAATGGAACTGGAACGTCCTCCGCAACCGCAGGACCGAGGCGAAGCTCAGGATTTCGGTCCCCACACGCTTCAGGGTGGAACTCGACACCGCCGGCGGTCCGATCTCCGTCGCCGACGTCGAAGGCCCGGTGAAGGCCGACACCTCGGGCGGTTCCCTCCGCTTTTCCAGGATCCGTGGGCCCATCCACGGAGACACCTCGGGCGGCGGCATCCATGTCGATGACAGCGTGGGGGAGATCCATGTGGACACCTCCGGAGGTGGGATCGAGGTCAAGGGCGGGGGTGGATCTCTCCATGCCGACACATCGGGCGGCCCCATTGCGGTCCGCAACTTCAACGGATCCGCGACCGTCGACACCTCCGGTGGCGGCATCGTCCTGGAGAAGGTCGGCGGCGCCCTCAACGGTTCGACCAGCGGCGGCGGAATCCAGGCCGAACTCCCCTCCCCCGTCCCGGGCGACGTCCACCTGGAGACGTCCGGTGGTGGCATCACCGTGCGGACCGCTTCGGATGCCAAGTTCCACCTCGATGCCGAAAGCTCCGGGGGTGGCGTCTCCAGCGAACTGCCGGTCTCTTCACCGGAGAAACGGGAGCGCGACGAACTCCGCGGACAGGTCAACGGAGGAGGCCCCAAGGTTCACCTCCGCACCAGCGGCGGCGGAATCCGGATCAAGAAGACCTCTTGATCCCATTCCCTTCGAACATCCGTCCGAGACCGTCGGCGAAGCTCTCCTCGCGAATCCCGAACACCCGCCTCGCCGGAAGCGGATCCCCGACATTGTCCTCGTCCAGCATGAGGATCTGATCCCGATTCAGCGGCGGCGCCTGCCGGAACACGGACGGGAAAAGCCATTCCAGGAACCGGGCCTGCCCCCAGGCAACCGACCGTGGAACCACCAACCGGAGGCGCCGCCGCCCCATCGCCCGATCGATCGCGTCCAGGATTTCACGCAACGTCAGCGGGACCGGACCGCACACGTCGAAGGTCTCCCCGATCCCCAGGGATTCCACCGTCGCGCGGACGAAGCACCGGGCGACCGATTCGACATCCACCGGCTGAAGCCGCGAATGGCCGCCGCCGACCACGGGAACCACCGGCGACCATCTTCCGATCCGGGCGAACAGGTTCACGAAGCCGTCGCCCTTGCCGTAGATCACCGAAGGCCGGAACACCGTCCAATCCAACCCCGAGGCCCGCACCGCCTGGTCCGCCTCCCATTTGCTGCGGTGATATCGGGCGACCGCATCGGGTCGCGTCCCCAACGCGCTCATGTGCACCCATCGGCGCACGCCAGCGGCCCGGGCAGCCTCCAAAACCCGCCGGGCACCCTCGGTGTGGACCCCTTCGTAGGTCTGGCCCGGTGCCTCGGAGATGATCCCGACCAGATGGATCACACGGTCGCATCCAGCCATTGCACGGTCCAGCGAACCCCGGTCGAGGACGGAACCGGCGTATCCCTCGGACAGCCCTCCCAGACCCCTTCCGCGACGGGAAAGCAGGCGGTGCGGGATTCCGGCCTCCGAGAGACCTCGGGAGATCGAACGACCGACAAATCCGGTTCCACCGGTGATCAGGACCTTCATCGACGGCGCACACGGTCCATCACCTGGGCCATTTCGTCCAACCGGTAGGGCTTGGGAAGCACCCCGGCGAATCCATGCTGGAGGTGGTCCGCCATGATGGGATCGACCGAATAGCCGCTGGAAACCACCGTAACCACCTCGGGATCGCCTTCCCGGAGCATCGCGGCCGTCTCCAGTCCGCCCAGGCCGTCCGGGATGGTCAGGTCGAGCAGCACGACATCGTACCTCTTTCCGTGGTCCATGGCTTGTCGGTACAACTGGATCGCGTCCATGCCGTTGGCGACGCATTCGACCTCGTAGCCCAGGCGCCGCAGCATCGCCCTCGCCACGTCGCGGATGGCCTGCTCATCGTCCATGACCAGCACCCTCCCGATCCCACGGACCGGCTTGCCCGGCACGGCGACCTCGGACACGGGCACCTCGTCGGTGGCCGGCAGGAAGACGTCGAACGTCGCACCGTGGCCCGGTTCCGAGCGGACAGCGATGTCCCCGCGGTGCTGCCGGACGATGCGGAAGGCGGTGGCCAGCCCAAGGCCGGTCCCACCGGACTTCGTGGAGAAGTAGGGCTCGAAGATGCGGGCCAGGTGGGTCGGGGCGATGCCGGGTCCGTCGTCGGCGACGGATACCCGGACGTAGCGTCCCTCGCCGAGGCGGGGCATCGCCCCCAGGTTGGCCATGTCGATGCGGATGACTCCGCCTCCGGGCATCGCCTGGGATGCGTTGACGGTGAGATTCTGGATCACGCGCGAGATCTGGGCGGGATCAACCGCGGTGGTCCACAGCCCGGGTTCGATCGTGAACTCGCAGCGCACCGTGGCTCCGCGGACGGCGAACTCAGCCGTGTCCTTCACCAACTCCCGCAGGTCGGTCGGCCGCACCACCGGCGCTCCGCCCTTGGAGAAGGTCAACAGCTGCTGGGTGAGCCGCTGGGCCCGACGAACGCCGTGTTCCGTCCTCTCCAACAGCCCCTCCAACTCGTTCCCCTTCGTGTCCCGCGCAAGGGAGAGGTTGCCGAGGATGGCGGTGAGGTAGTTGTTGAAGTCGTGGGCGATGCCGCCGGCCAGCAGGCCCACCGACTCGAGTCGTCCGGCCCGGATCTGCTCCTCTTCCAACTGCCGCCGCTCGGTCAGGTCACGGAGCACCACCACCCGGCCTTCCGCCCCCGCCCGGCGGGCCCTCAGCGGCGACAGCGCCACGACGAGGGTCCGCTCCTGCAGTCCCTCCCGCGCGAATTGGAAGAACCCCGGGATCAGGTCGGATTCCGTCACCCCCCGCAGCCGGACGCCCAGTTCGAGGAACGGCTGCCCCGATTCCCGGTGACGCAGGCTCAGGATGCGCGAGACCTCCACGCCAAGCACCTCGCGCTCGCTCCGGCCGAGCAGGTTCTCGGCGGCGCGGTTCAGCGACAGGATCCGCCCGTCGACGTCGGTGGTGATGACCGCGTCGCCGATGGACTTCAGGGTGACCGCCAGTCGGTCGCGCTCGTCGGCGATCTGCCGTTCCCGCTCGGCCAGTTCCGCCAGCGCCCTCCGGGCACGGGCTTCGGACTCGCCGATCTTCGAAGCGGACAACTCCGCATCCCTCCTCCGCAGGGCGAGGATGGATGCCACCACCGAGAGCACCAGGGTGAACGCGGACCCCACGACGAGGACCACGCCCGGCAGCTGTGAATGGAACTGATCGACGAAGGCCTGCGAATCGAGGAACTCAACCCGCCAGCGACGCCCCAGCCTCTCGATGGAACCCTCCATCGTGCGGGTGGGTGCCGCGGGATCCACGGAGGACATGAACACGGGCGCCGCGGCGGGATCCGGGTCCGCCATGATCCGAAACCGGATTCCATCCAGACCGCGTCGGTAGGGCTCCCAGAGCCGCTCCGTCAGGATCGAGCCGAAGACGAAGCCGACCGGATGGGAATTGCTCTCCATCCGGGCGTCCGGCGGCTGGACGAAAACGGGGAGCACCACCAGGACGCCTTGGAACGAATTCGAGCTGAACTCGCGATGGAGCAGGATCGGACCGGAAGCGGCCAGGCTCCGCGTCCGGACCGCCGCCCGAAGGACCTCCAGACGTCCGGGCTCCTGGCCGAGATCCCAGCCGATCGCGCGGATCGCTCCGCCGTCGAAGTCGCTGATCTGGGTGATCGGATAGACATGGCCTCCCTCTACCGCTCCACCGGGCCGCTGGATGAAGTAGTCCGGATTGCCGGATCGGCGGATCCGGGCGACGTGGTCGTCGATCTCGTTGGTCCCCACCCTTTCCGCGAACCCGATGTCGAGCAGCACGCCGTTGGTCAGATTGCCGATCGCGGTACGCAGATAGGCTTCCAACTCGAACGGCGCGACCTGCTGGCTTGAGGAGAAAAAACCGGCGACACCCCGAAGGAAGACCTCATAGGACAGCAGCACCGAATCGAGACGCCCCAGGAGTTCCTCGGACTTCTGACGGAAGGACAGTTCCTCGCGTCTCTGGTACTGGCTCCGTAGCGAGCCGGAGAGGACGCCGCTGAAGACCAGTCCTGAAACCAGCACCAGGTAGGCGAGGGCGAAGGTCCGGAGATGGCCGGCCACCCGTGTCGACAAAAGCGGACTGGGCGGCCGGGTGGTCACGGCATCCGGCTCCTCATGGCACGTCTCTGGCCCGTGAACTGCGCTTCCCAGAGCCCGCGGAACGGAAGCCTCCACACGGACGACCAGAGGATCCCCCGCACCGCGCCACGGTCCAACTTGATCCGATGTCCCGGCTCGAGGACGGGGCCTTCCCGCAGCAGGCCCGTTGTCCGGATGCCGATCAGCACGGGCCAGGCACAGGCCAATCGAACCCGGACGCACGACCGGGGCACGGAGGTGGTGTAGCGCCAGCCGGACTCGAGATGGTTTTCGGCCAGGTCCAACCAACGTCGGTACACCGGGCGCAGCGCTTCGGAACGTGCGGCTTCCAACAGGTCCCTGGGCTCCAGTCCGACCTCCGCGAGCTCGCTGGCAGGAAGGTAGCAGCGGCCGGCCTGCAGGTCCCTCGGCAGGTCCCTCAGGATGTTCACCAACTGGAGGCCCTTCCCGAATCGGACCCCATCCTCCAGCAGCTTGGCATCGTCCAGTTGGGCGCCGGGAAAGACCGACTTCCGACACAGCCGGGTCCAGAACTCCCCGACACAGCCGGCGACCCGGTAGGTGTAGTCGTCCAACTCCGACGCCGTCGCCAAGGCGCGGACCGTCCCCGGTTCCAGCGTGCCAAAACGCCGCAGGTCGAGGACCTGTCCCGAGACGATCACGGCCAAGACATCCCGGATCCTCTCCTGCTCGAAGGCGTCACACAGATCGAGCAACTGGACCGCCGACGGCAGCCGCGCCAGCAAACGGCCTTCGGCCTCCGTGATTCCTGCGTCCGAACCCAGGAACCGGGAGAAGTCGGGGCGATTCACGGCGTCGCCGCGGATCCAGCTTCCCAACGATTCCAAGGTCCCCAGACGCTCCTCCACCGGCAGACCGGATGCGTCGGCGACGGTGTCGGTGGCCCGGGCGAGAAGATAGGCGAGGCTGATCGGCGTCCGGACCGCCGCCGGCAGGACCCAAAGCGTCAGGTAGAACGAGCGGGACACCTCCCGCAGCAGGTCGGTCAGCAGACCCTCCGCCGGCATGTCCACCGCTTTCGTCTCAACCTCCACGACCCCATCCAAACAGAGCCGCTCCCCCGATGCCAAGCGCGCGACGCCGCGAGGTGCCGAATCCCCGGGGTTCTTCCATTGAATCCGTACCTGCCCTGTCGAATGGTTTCGGGGAACCATGCTGCCGAACGACCCGGACCCCATTCCGTCCACGGAGGACGCCGACCTGGTCGGCGCGGCCTTGCGCCGTTCCCTTTTGGCGCTGGTCGTCCTCGGCGTCGTCGCCGGCGGCGCCGTCTGGTGGTTCGCACGCCCCGCAGCCCCCAAGGACACCCGCATCACCCCACTCGAGGCCCCCCTGGCCGCCAGCAGCGGTGCCCGCCCGCCGCAGGCCCGCTTCACCGCGGTCGGAGCCGAATGCGGCGTGGCATTCGTCCACCGCAACGGCGCCTCCGGATCGAAGCTGCTCCCGGAAACCATGGGCGGCGGCGTGGCATTCCTCGACTTCGACGCCGACGGCGATCCGGACCTGCTGCTGGTCAACTCCGGCGACTGGCCGGGGTCGACCAACCCTCCCGCCACCTCCTTCTCCCGCCTCTTCCGCAACGACACGCCCGCCGGCGGACCTTGGCGCTTCACCGATGTCACCGGGGGCTCGGGACTCGACCGCCCCTTCTTCGGGATGGGTGCCGCCTGCGCGGACTACGACAGCGACGGCCTCACGGACGTCCTCCTGACCGGAGTGGGAGGGGTCCGTCTCCTCCGCAACCGCGGCGGGGCCCGCTTCGAGGACGTCACCCGGCAGGTGGGAATCCCGGGGGAAAGCGGCGACTGGACCACCGCCGCCTCCTGGTTCGACGCCGACAACGACGGTGACCTGGATCTCTTCGTGGGTCGTTATGTGGGCTGGTCGCCGGAACTCGACCGCGAGGTGAACAACCAACTCGTCGGCGTGGGCCGCGCCTACGGCCGTCCCTGGAACTTTCCCGGAACGGCTCCCAGCCTTTGGCGAAACGAAGGCCCAGCGCCGGACACCGGAACCACGCGGTTCACCGACGTCTCGGCGGCGAGCGGGCTCGTCGTCCGGAACCCCGCGACCGGCCATCCCATGGCCAAGACCCTGGCGGTCGCGCCCATCGACCTCAATGAGGACGGCTGGATGGACCTGGTCCTGGCCAACGACACCGTCCAGAACTTCGTCTTCACCAACCGCCACGACGGCACCTTCCGCGAGGTCGGCGCACAGAGCGGCATCGCCTTCGACGCCTACGGCCAGACGCGCGGAGCCATGGGCATCGACGCCGCCCGCTTCCGCAACGACCGCGCCCTCGGCATCGCGATCGGCAACTTCGCGAACGAGATGAACGCGCTCTACGTGCGACAGCCGGTGCGGGAACAACTGGTGTTCGCGGACGAGGCGATCCCCGAAGGCCTCGGCCCGGCGAGCCGGCTGCTGCTGAAATTCGGGCTTTTCTTCTTCGACTACGACCTCGACGGGCGCCTCGACGTCCTCACCGCCAACGGCCACATCGAGGAGGACATCGAGAAGATCCAGGCCGACGTCCGCTACCGGCAGCCGGCACAGCTCTTCTGGAACGCCGGCGGCGGCAGCACCTTCACCGCGGCCGGTCCCGAGGAGTGCGGCCCCGACCTGTTCAAACCGGTCGTCGGACGCGGATCCGCCTACGCCGACGTGGACGCGGACGGCGACCTGGACGTGGTCATCACCCAGATCAACGGCCCTCCCCTTCTCCTGCGAAACGACCAGCGATTGGGTCATGGATGGATCCGCATCCGCCTGGTCGGGGACCGCGGCAACCCGGAGGCGATCGGGGCCTGGGTGACGGTCGCCACCAGCGACGGGCGACGTCTTTCGCGTCATGTCATGCCGACCAAGAGCTACCTTTCGCAGAGCGAACTCACCTTGACCTTCGGCTTGGGAACCGCGACGGCTGACTCGGCCGAGGTCCGCTGGCCAGACGGCTCGAACACCCGGCACCCGATCCGGACCGGCGCGCAAAACGTCCTCCGTCGCGTCCGTTGATCATCGATGCCGCTGCGGCTAATCGCCACCTCCGTCGCCTCCCCCTCCGGAATCCGAGGAGTCCGACGAGCAATCGGCTCCGGATCCATCCGAGGAGCCGTGGTCCAAGCCCGAGAATCCACCATCCGGGGATCCCGAGCCGACTCCACCGGCACCACCCCGGGCCAAGCGACGCACCAGAAGGATCACTCCGACGACGACTGTGGCCAGAATCAGGTAGAGGATCATGGTTTCAGGGACTGGTTCGCCTCCGGGGCTTCCCAGTGTGGGCTCAGCCCTTCCGCCGCTTCGCTTCCAATTCGGTCCGCAAGGCGGGGAGGGTCAGGGTGTTGATCACGTCCGCCCGGGTCAGCCAGCCCTTGCGGGCGATGCCGGCCCCGAGCCGCAGGAAGTCGAAGTGGTGCAACCGGTGGGCGTCGCAGTTGATGACGCACTTCACCCCCTTGTCCCGCGCCCGCTTCCACAGCCGCCAGTCGAGGTCGAAACGGTACGGGCTCGCATTCAGCTCGATCCAGGTGCCGGTGGCCGCGCAGGCGTCCACCACGGCGTCGACGTCCAGCTTGTAGGCGTCCCGCTCCAGCAGCAGGCGTCCCGTCAGGTGGCCGAGCATGTGCACGTACGGGTTCTCCGCGGCCCGCACCAGCCGACGCGTGTTCTCCGCGGGGTCGCTCGACGGCACGTGCAGGCTCGCCACCACCACGTCGAGTCCGGCCAGCGTCTCGTCGTCGAAGTCGAGGCCGTCCTTGAGGATGTCGACCTCGCTTCCGGTCAGCAGACGGAAGTCGCTCCCCTCGGCGGCGTAGGATTCGTTCACCCGGCGGATGGCCTCCTTCTGCTCCGCAAGACGCCGGAGGTCGAGGCCGTTGGCCTGGAAGGACGCCCGCGAATGGTCGGTGACGGCCCAGTAGCCGAGACCCAGCTCATGGGCGTGGGCGGCGATGGCCTCAAGGGTGTCGCGGCCGTCCGACCAGTTGGAGTGGTTGTGCAGCGACCCCTTCAGCTCGGTCCATTCGATGAGCTTAGGAAGGCGTCCACCCGACTCGACCGCGGCGAACTCCCCGTGGTCCTCGCGCAACTCCGGCGGCACGTAGGCCAGGCCGAGTTCGGCGAAGATGTCCGCCTCGTCGCGGCACGGAATGCGCAGCGCGGGATCGCGGGTCTCCTCGTGGCTCCGGAACAGGCCGTACTCGTTGAGCCGCAGCCCACGCGCGATCGCACGCTGTCTCATCACGATGTTGTGCTCCTTCGAGCCGGTGAAGTAGGCGAGCGCGAACGGGTACTCGACGTCCGCCACCACGCGCAGGTCGGCCTGGATCCCCGCGCCGAGGATCACGCTCGCCTTGGTCTCGCCCTTCGCCAGGACCGACTGGATCCCGGGCTGCGACACGAAGTCCTCGATCACCGCCGACGGGTTCTTCGACGAAACGAGGAAGTCGATGTCGCCGATGACCTCCTTCCACCGCCGCAGGCTGCCTGCGGTCGAACAGCGGATCACGTCGGGATGTCCGCGGAGGCACTCGAGGATCGGCTCCGCCACGACCAAGGCGTCGAACAGGCGGTGCCGCGAGGCGAACTGCCGCTTGAAGGCGATCGCCTCGAGGATCTTCGACTGGGACTTCTCACCGAACCCCTCGAGCGCGGCGATGGTGCCGGCATGGCAGGCGGCCTCGAGCTTCTCCATCGAGTCGATCCCGAGCTCGTCGTGGAGCTTCTTCACCTTCTTGGGGCCGAGTCCCTGGATCTCCAACAGCGCCGGGAGCCCGGGCGGAAGCGACGCCTTCAGTTCCTCGAAGTAGGGAAGGCGTCCGGTGGTGACGAGCGTGGTGACCTTGTCCTGCAAGGCCTCGCCGAAGCCCTTGAGCTCGCCGAGCCGCTTCTCCGCGACCAGTTTCTCCAGCGAGCCGTCCAGTCCCTCCAGCACCCGGACGGCATTGTGGTATGCCCGCGTCTTGAACGGATTCTCCCCCTTCAGCTCCAGCAGGGTCCCGATCTCCCCGAGGACCGCCGCCACCTCGTTCTTGTCCATGGGCCGACCCTATTACCGGCGGACGATCCGGCGGAAGCCTCGAGCGGACCCGGCGGGCTCTCAGGCCAAGAGCGCGGCGACCTCCCGCACGTCCTGACCGATGCGGGCCTTCAACGCCTCCAATCCGTCGAAGCGGATCTCCCCGCGCATCCGGCGGACGAACTCGACCTCGAGTTCGACGCCATAGAGGTCGCCGTCGAAGCCGATCAGGTGCACCTCGAAGCGCAGTTCCGGCACGGACGATCGCAGGGTGGGACGGAAGCCGATGTTCAACGCCGCCGGATGTTCCCCGCCCGGATGCCGGGCGCGCACGGCGTAGACGCCGGGGGGTGGCAGCTCCAGTCCGGCGACGGCGAGGTTCGCGGTGGGGAAGCCGAGCGTCCTCCCGATGCGGTCGCCATCGACCACCGTTCCAGAGATGGCATACGGGCGCCCGATCAACTCCGAGGCCAACCCCAGCTCGCCCCCACGCAGGGCCGCACGGACCCGGGTGCTGCTGACCACGGCGTCGCCGATCTGGATCGGCGCCATCGCGTGCACCTCGAACCCCAGCTCGGCGCCCAACCGCCGGAGCAACGGGACGTCTCCGCTCCGCCCGTGTCCGAAGCTGAATCCCTCCCCGACGGTGAAGCTGCGGATCCGGACGAAGCCTTCCGCGAGGTCGCGGACGAAGCGCTCCCCGGTCCGCCGGCTGAACTCGGCGTCGAACCGCAGGACCAGCGCCGCATCCGCACCCAGGCGGGCGATCTCGGCGAGACGTTGACCGGGCGGCTGGAGCAGCCTCGGGGCCTGCTCGGGACGCACCACCGCCAGCGGATGCGGATCGAAGGTGGCGACGACCGACCGCGCCCCGAACGTCCGCGCGTCGAGCAGCGCCTGGCGGATGACGTGTTGGTGGCCGAGGTGGACGCCGTCGAACATCCCCAGGGCGAGACAGACGCCGTTGGGCGAGACCGGAACCGGTTGTCGGAGGATTTGCACGCGTTCCGCGTCGCGGTCCGTGTTGGCGGCGAGCGGGGACGGGATCGTGGCCGACCGGAGGCCCCGGGGCCAAGCGGTTCCGGTCGCCGTCCTCAGTCCCGTGGCACCATCGGAAGCACGACGCCTTCGGTGGCCGCCAGGGTGACGAGATCCAGCCACAGGCGTCCGAAGGCGAGTTCCAGCCGAGCGTGTTCGGCCTCCAAATGCCGTCGGGCCGCCTCGGGCTCGAAGGCCGCACGGGCCCTGGGCGAGAGCCGATGCGCGATCCGACGCAGTGTCAGCTCGTAGCCGGCGGCGTCCCGATAGCAGGTCAGCCACGACTCGGCCACCATCCGGTCGACCACGGCCGCCACCCCGCTGGAGAGGTTCGGACGCTGCCGGAGCAGTCCCACATGGACTTCGTGCACGAAGCCCTCGAGATCCCGTCCAACCCGTTCCCGGAACCGGATCGAAAGGAAATGGTCCCAGGCGACATCCAGCACGATGCCGGCGTAGCGGCGGACGCCCTGTGGCAGACGCGCCCTCGACTCGAGCACCGCGGGGTGCGCGTCGGTGAGCCGGTCGACCTCGCGGTGCAGGCGGATCCCGGACCGGACCATCGGATCGGACACCGAGGCGGCCTCGGATGGGGTGAGCACGTCGGCAAGCCAGCCACCGAGCCGCGCGCGGTCGTCGGAGGGCGACAGGACGAAATGGGCGAGCCAGTTCAACGCAGGGGACGGAAACCCGCGCGCTCGAGACCGCGGCGCAGGATGGGATCGGAGCCCAGCCGCGACCACGGCCCGCGACCCCGCAGGTTCTCGATCATGAGCAGGATCGGCCCCTGGTCGATCCCCAGCGTGTCGGTCGCATACCAGCCTCGACCCGGATGGAAGGCGTCGCGGAATCCGTACGGCCCCCAAAGTCCCTCGCGGTGCTGCTCGTAAAGGGCACGCAGCGTCGGGATGCACACCTCCGGGGCGAAGGCCACCGAGCCTCCGGCGGCGGTCGGAACCACCGTGCCATGCTCGTTCTCGGAGGGCGGCGCGCCGTGGGCGGCGTACCCATCCGGGGTGTCGCTGGCGGTGAATCCCCAGATCCACGGACCGTAGCCGGTGAATCCACCAGGGTTCCGGATCGCATGGGCCCGTTGGGCCAGGGTCGCACGACGGGAGTTCTCGAAGTAGTCGATGCCGCGCGGCCGGAGGAAGTCGTCGGCGATGCCGCGGAAATCCACCCAGACATGGGAGTACTGGTGACCGAAGAGCGGCGGGAACGGCGAGAACTCGAATCCCTCCAGCCGGCCCCAGCCGCTGGTGCGCGTCCATGCCGACCAGGTCGCCGGCAGTTCCGGACCGGCCGACCCGAGCGCCAGCAGGTAGAGCAGCATGCCTTCGTTGTAGCCGCGCCACCGGCTCCGGATGAATCCCTTCTCCGGATGCCAACCCATGGAGAAGGTGTCCTCGCCATCGGTCATCCAGGACCAGTCCACGCGTGCGACCAAGCGCTCCGCGAGGTCCCGGATCTCCCGCTCGACCGGAACGTCGCCCCGGAAGAAGGCCCGGGCATCCAGCACCCCGCCGAGGAACAGCACGGTGTCGATCGAGGACAGCTCGCACTTCCACGCGCGGAGGCCGGTGTCCATCTCGAGGAAGTGGTAGAACCATCCCCGATGACCCGCGGTCCCCTCGGCTCCCGGGCCCTGTGGCCGTTCGAGGAAGGTCCGCAGCGTGGTGCGGACCCGTTCGGCGGCGGCCGCGCGGTCCCACCATCCGCGTTCCACGGCGGCGACCTGCGCGGAAAGCCCGAATCCGACCGCGGCGATGCTGCACTTGGAGTCCCGGCGGTTCCGGTCGCGCACCAGGCCGTTCCGCGGATTGGCCTCGAACCGGAAGTAGTCGAAGGCGGTCGCGGCCAGCAGGTCGAGGAACGCCGTGTCGTCCGCGAACTCCTTGGGCGTGGCCGCGGCCCAAGGCCCGGAAGAGCCGTCGGGCCCGACGACCCGGTACTCGTAGGCGATGCCGTTGGTGACGGCCACATCGGCCCAGGCCGGTGCGGGAAGGCCACGGCGGACCACCGATCCGTTGGAACCGCCACTGGCGCCGGCGAGACGGCGTTCGACGGAAAACGGCCCGGCCGCGGCATGGCCGCAATCCCATTGCACGGTCACGGATCGGTCGCCGGCGCGGAGGAAGGTGCCGCCGGTGGGATGAAAGGAGTCGGAAGCCCGGCAGACGGAAGCCGGAAGGTTTCCGAATCCGAATCCGAGTCCGAGCGCCAGCAACGGGAACGCGCGGCGGAACAGGCGTCCCGCGGCACGCCTCATTCCTTGATCTGGTCGAGCGCCCAGTTGACCTCGGCGTCGGGGACGCGCTGCCCGAACACCGTCCTGCCGATCGCCTCGGCCAGCACGAAGTGGATCTCACCGGCCTGCACCTTCTTGTCGAGCCGCATGGCGGCGAAGAGGCGGTCGCGCTTGTCGCCGGGCATCTTGAGGGTGACCGGGAGACCCGAGCGCTGGAGCACCGTGCGGATCCGTCCGACGTCCTCGGCGCCGAGACCGAGCCGCCGCGCGGAGAGGTGGGCCGCGGCGACATGGCCGATCGCGATGGCCTCCCCGTGCAGCAGCTTGCCGTAGCCGATGCTGTTCTCGATGGCGTGGCCGATGGTGTGTCCGAAGTTGAGCAGGGCCCGGGGACCGTTGTCGGTCTCGTCCTTCGCCACGATCTCCGCCTTGATGGCGCAGCATCGGGCGACGATCGCCGACATCGTGGCCGCCTGGCGCGACAGCACCGCGTCCATCTGCTTCTCGAGCTTCTGGAAGAGGGAGGCGTCGTGGATGATGCCGTACTTCACGACCTCTCCGAGCCCGGAACGATACTCGCGGTCCGGCAGCGTCGACAGGGTGTCGAGGTCGCAGAGGACCAACCGCGGCTGGTGGAAGGCGCCGACCAGGTTCTTGCCGGCCTTGAGGTTCACCCCCACCTTCCCGCCCACCGAGCTGTCCACCTGCGCCAGCAGGGTCGTCGGGACCTGGACGAAGGCGATGCCCCGCAGGTAGGTCGCGGCGACGAAGCCGGCGAGGTCGCCGATCACCCCACCGCCGAGGGCGACGATGAACGACTTGCGCTCGATCCGGTGCGCGGCGAGCAGGTCGTAGCACTTCTGCACCGTCGCGAGCGACTTGGTGTTCTCCCCCGCATCCAGCGTGATCAGCGTCGGCGTGAAGCCGGCGATCTTCAGCGACTTGACCGCGGCCTCTCCGTACTTGGCTCCGACGTTGGCGTCGGTGATCACGGCGCAGCGGGTGCCGATCTTGAGCCGCCGGCAACGCTCGCCCAGGGAGGCGATGAGGCGGTTACCGACCTGGATTTCGTAGGAACGGTTCCCCAGCGGAACCTGAACAGTAGGCATGACGCCCCGGAGCCTGCATCGAACCGGCTGGCAAAGGCAAGACAACGGAAGATCCGCAAGCGGAAAGTTGCCCACGGGGACCGCGATGCAGAAAACGGGAACGGGTGGGGAGCTCACGCAAATCCGCGAAGACGCCAACGGGGAACCGGTGCACAGAACCGGAGCCTGAGACGGAAACACAGGGCTGAGACCCGCATGGCAACTGCGACATGCCCGGCTTCCGTCCCGTACATCGAAGCTTGGCTCTTGGGCATGAGGCCTCCTTCTTCATGGATCAGAAGGTCGGCAAATGGCCTCACCGGGCATCCAGGCCCGGGCGGGTCGGATCGTCATTCGGCGAACCCCCGCCAACTCCGGCTTCCCCGACCGATGGCACGGAGGCCAGCATCAGGTGGAAGGTCCGACGGAACTCCACCGTCCGGAACCCGAAGCTCTCGTAGAGTCGGCGTGCGGGATTCGCCGGGTGGACGGTCAGGGCCACCTGTCGGATCCCATCGGCCCAGGCGGCGGACAACGCGTCGGCCATCAACCGGCGCCCCACACCCCTGCCCTGGTGGGCGGGCAGCACCGCGATCCCCAGCTGGGGCGTCTCATCGTCCACGTATCCGAATCCGACGCCGCCCTGGAGCCGGCGCATCCAGCAGGCCCCCACCGGACGCTCCTCCCCATCCGGAACCGCCACCACGCCGAGGTCGCCGGCACGTCCCCAGTCCTCGGCGTAGATCCGGACATGGGGATCCTGGAGGATCTCCCGAGGCCGAAGCGGGGCCGGGGGCGGATCCCAAAGGGCGACATGGAGCGCATCCCAGAGGAACGCCTGGTCGGAGGACAACAAGGGTCGGATCAGGAACATGGGGACTCGGGGAACCAATCGGATCCGCGGGAACCGTAGGAGGTCACCGAAGACAACGGAAGCCGCTCCCCGCCGTCGGGATCTGAGCGGACCCGCATGGCGGCAAACTTACCGTTTCAGCCCCCTTTCACGAATCGCTAGTGTCGGACGCATGCCACCGTGGAACCTCCGTGAGCCGCGACTCCGCATCCTCCGGTTCGCCTTGCTGACGGCGATCGCGTCCGCCGCCGCCCAGCATGCGGTGGTCGACGACGTCCGGTTCCGCATCCCGGCCCCGAAGCCGGGCCTCGACGAGGCAAGGCAGTCGCTCCGGCGGATGTCGCTGCCGCCGGGTTGGACCGGCTCGGTCTGGGCCGCGGAGCCGGATGTCACCCACCCGGTGGCGTTCGACGTCGCCGACGACGGCCGCGTGTTCGTCGCAGAGTCCCTGCGTGCGTGGCGTGGCGTCCAGGACATCCGACCGCTTCCCGACTGGCTCGACGAGGACATCGCGTCGAAGTCCGTCGAGGACCGCCTCGCCATGATGCGGCGACATCTCGGCGAGGCGGGGCTCGAGCCGTTCCGCCGGAACACCGAACGGGTGCGGCTGTTGGACGACACGGACGGGAACGGCGTCGCCGACCGCTCGGTGGTCTTCGCCGAGGGATTCAACACGCCGCTCGACGGTGTCGCTTCCTCCGTCCTCGCCCGCGGCGACGAGGTCTGGTTCGCCAACATCCCCGACGTCTGGTGGCTCCGCGACGGCGACGGCGACGGCCGGGCCGACGAACGACGCAGCCTCAGCCATGGGCATGGGGTGAGGATCTCGATGCTCGGACACGACCTCCATGGACTGGCGTGGGGACCGGACGGACGCATCTACGTGAGCGTCGGCGACCGCGGTTCCCGCGTCTTCCACGAAGGACGCTGGCACGGGAACCCGGAAAGCGGCGCGGTGTTCCGGTTCGAGCCCGACGGCAGCGGGTTCGAGATGTTCGCGGAAGGCCTGCGCAACCCGCAGGAGCTGGTCTTCGACGACCGTGGCCACCTCTTCACCGGCGACAACAGCGCCAACACGGGCGACGAGTCGCGGTGGGTCCACGTGGTCGAGGGCGGCGACAGCGGTTGGCGCATCGGATGGCAGTGGACCGAGAACAGACGCTACGACGGGTCGGGATGGAAAGGCGGCGCGGACGGTCCCGGCGCCCTGGCCCCCTGGAACACCGAGGCGATGTGGCATCCGCAGACCAACGGGCAGCCGGCCTACATCGTGCCGCCGGTGGCCAACATCTCCGCGGGTCCGTGCGGCGTGGCCCTCTACCCGGGCACGGGTCTCGGTCCGGAGTGGGACGGCACGTTCGTGCTCTCGGACTTCCGCGGCAGCTCGTCGGGAAGCGGCTTCTGGAAGTTCAAGCTGCGGCCGCGTGGCGCCGGGTTCGAACTGCTGGATCCGTCTCGGTTCATCTGGGGCGTCAACGCAACCGACGGCACCTGGGGTCCGGACGGCGCCTTCTGGCTGCTCGACTGGACGGACGGTTGGGAACCCGAGGGCCGCGGACGGATCCACCGCTTCGCCCCATCCCAGCCGGCCGATCCCGGTTTGGTGCTCGCGACGCAGGGCCTGCTGCGCCGCGGGTTCGTCGGGCAACCGGTTGCCGAACTGGCCGGACACCTGGGCCACCGCAATCGCAGGGTCCGTGAGGGCGCCCAAGCCGAATTGGTCCGACGTTGGATGGAAGCCCCTCAGGAGCGGGCCGCGGTGGTCGAAACCCTGCGTGCGCGGCTCGCCGGAACATCTCCATCCGATTCGACGCAGGCCCGCCTTCATGCGCTGTGGGCGCTTGGACACGGGTTGAGAGTCGGACGGACCGGGGCACCGGCACCCGATGCCAAGGCGGTGCTCGACGACATCGCCGCCCAACTGAAGTCTCCAGAGAGGGACCTCCGCATCCAGGCCGCACGGGTCCTCGGCGACCTTCGGTCCACCAGCCACCGGCTGTCGCTCGAATCCGCCCTGTCGGACGCGGACGCCGGCGTCCGGGCCGAATCGGCCATCGCACTGGGGAAGCTGGGAGGCCGGGAAAGCCTGGGCGGACTGGTCAGGATGCTGCGAGCCAACCAGGACCAGGATGCCACGCTGCGACACGCGGGCGTCCTCGGGCTGATTGGTTGCGCCGACGCGGAGTCGATCCTGGCCCTGCGGAAGGATCCGTCCGAATCCGTCCGCCTGGCCGCCGTGGTCGCCCTGCGCCGCTTGCAGAGGAACGAACTGGAGGAGTTCCTGACCGATTCATCCGCCCGCGTTTCCACCGAGGCCGCCCGGGCCATCCATGACCTGCCGGTCCCCGGAGCCCTGCCCGCTTTGGCGGCCCGGCTCGGTTCGCCGCTGCCCAACTGGGCGTTCGCGCGACGCGCAATCAATGCGGCCCTGCGGACCGGTACCGCCACGTCCGCGGCGGCCTTGGGCCGCCTCGCCGCAGACACCAACGCCCCCACCGAACACCGCATCGAGGCGTTGACCGCGCTCGGCGCCTGGGCCGGAACGGCGGGACGCGACCGTGTCACCGGGCTTTGGCGCCCCCTGCCCTTCACGCGGGACGTGGAACCCGCGCGGCTCGCGGTGGGTGAGGCGTGGACTTCGGTGGCCGGGTCGAAGGACGCCGCCCTGCTGGAGGAACTGGTGCGGACGGCCGGGGCCCTCGGGCTGGCGACGCGGTCTGCCGACGTGGCCGCCATCGCCTTGGACAAGGCCGGCGCGTCCGCCTTGAGACTGACTGCATTGCGAACGCTCGCCTTGTGGCCGGGCCCGCGGCTGGATTCCGCGCTCGACCGGCTGCTGGACGACGGCGACGAAAAGGTCCGGGCCGAGGCGTTGCAGTGGGCCACGGTCGCCGGCGGTTCCGGCGCGGTCGGACGTCTGGAGAAGGTTCTCCAGCAGGGTGGAATCCGCGACCGCCAAGCCGCCATCGCGGCACTCGGGCGACTCGATGGGCCGGAGGCACGACGGCGTCTGGAGTCGTTGGGCGCGGATCTCCTCGCCGGCAAGCTACCCACCGAGCTGGTGGCCGACCTGCTCGACGTCGCGGCCGCGTCCACGAACGGCCCGCTCGCCGACCTGCCAGCCCGATACGCTTCCAGCCGTCCGAAATCGGATCCGCTCGCCGCCTGGGACTGGGCGCTTTCCGGCGGCGACTTCGATGCGGGCCAGAAGGTCTACCAGCAGAAGGCCTCGGTGGAATGCGTCCGTTGCCATGCCATGTATGGCAGCGGCGGACAGGTGGGGCCGGACCTTACCGCGATCGGGACCAAGCGGGACCCCCGGTACCTGCTCCAGGCGGTCGTCCAGCCCAACGCGGCGATCGCACCCGGATTCGAGACCGTGCTGCTGGGACTGAAGGACGGCGAAACCTTGGCCGGCACGGTGGCCGCGGAGACCCCCGACGCGGTGGACTTGCGCCTGGCGGACGGCACGCTGCGGAAGGTCCCGAAGACGGAGATCACCGGGCGGGACCGCGGCGTGTCGTCGATGCCGGAGGGATTCGGCGAGATCCTGAGCCGCCGGGAGCTGAGGGACTTGGTCGCGTACCTTTCGGGCCTGCGGTGAGGGGGTTGAAAGGTTGAAAGGTTGAAGGGCTGAAGAGTGGAACGGATTGGGGATGGAGCGGCTCCAAGGGGGCCCCGTTTTCGTCTGATGCGGGCGTGGGTTTGACCGGGCGACGGCGGGTCGACATGCTGAAGGACATGGGCACAGCCCTCCCACCCAAGATGGACCGCAGTTGGCGCAAGTCGCGCATTGCAGCCCGCATCCTTCTCCGGCACGAGGCAGGACGCACGACGCCCAGGGACGAACGGCTGGCCAGGATCCTGTCGAACGACCGGGGGGTCACCTCACGACTCATCGACCAGGCACTCTATGGTTTTCAAGGAAGAGCACATCGATTGGAACACGAACGCAGGCCGGCGACTTGACGCCCTGACCTGTCGGCTTCCGCCGAGCCCACGGTTCGAGATCAACATCTTCGGTTCGGCTCCGCTTCAAATGCTCGTTGAGAGCAACTTCGTGAGTGAGGACATCGACCTCTTCGCAACCGAGCCCGAGTGGGAAAACTTGGAGCGCCTGGTGGAGGAGCACCATTGGTCCAAAGGGCAGACCGACTTCTACATCCAGGTCTGCGACCCGCTGGCCTTCCGCAGCACTTCGGACTGGCGGGTGCGGGCCATCGAGGTCGAACGCAATGGGCACCTGCTACGGATCGTCCATCCGTGGGACGTCCTCGTCAGCAAGCTCCAACGGCTTGAGGAGAAGGACCTCGACGCGTTCCGCAAGGTGATCGAACGGACCGGCCACCCGACCGAGTCGGAGTTCCTCCGCCATCTCCAGAAGGCGGTGGACCTGTACCGGCCGAAGTTCGACGAGGAATCCCATCGCGGAGACATGATGGCGAACACCCGCATCCTTTGGCGGACCCTGTGGGGACGGGACATCGATCCGCGGGCCGAGATCATCCGCCCCGCGGTCGAGCGCGTGAACCGGGCGCACTCCGATTTCGATCCGACCTTGAAGGACCGGTTGGCCGAGGTCCGGGCCAAATACCGTCCGGCTTAGCGACCTGGCGGTTTTGCGTGCCGATTCCTTTCGGATCGTTGGCTTCGCTCCCTCCGCAACGGGAACTTTTCCGCTGGGTGTCCGCGCCCGGTTCCCGAATCCTCCGCGTCCGATGCCTCGTTGGCTCTCATCTTCAGGCGCCGCCGGGGCCGCCACCCTGATCAGCCGGATCCTGGGCTTCGTCCGGGAGTCGGCCTACGCCGCCTTCATGGGCACCGGCCCGGTCGCGGACGCCTTCTTCCTCGCGTTCCAGATCCCGAACCTCTTCCGACGTCTGCTCGGCGAGGGCGCGCTGTCTTCGGCCTTCATCCCGATCTTCAAGGAAACCGAGCGGAAACATGGTGACGCCGCAGCATGGCGTGTCGGGCTCGCCTTCACCTGGATGGTAGTCATCGCGACCGTCGCGGTGTGCCTCGTGATGCTGGTCTTCCTTTCGGTGATGATCTTCGCGTCGAACGTGGACGTGTACACCGAGCTGATGTTCCGGCTCATGCGCTGGATGCTGCCGTACCTGCCGCTGGTGTGCGTGGCGGCGGGATTCATCGGGATGCTGAACTCCCGGAATCATTTCTTCATGCCCGCGCTCGGGGCCACCATGCTCAACGTGGCCATGCTCGGCTCCGTGTGGTTCCTGGCACCCCTGTTCGGCAAGGAACTCGACCACCGGGTCTTCGGACTCGCCATCGGCGTGGTGATCGCAGGCTTCCTCCAGGCGGGATTCCAGGTGCCCTCACTCCACAAGGAAGGGTTCCGGTTCCACTGGCTCGACCCACGCAAGGAACCGGCCGTGAAGGAGATCCTCCACCGCGTCGGCCCGACCGTCCTCGGCGTCGCCGCGTTCCAGTTCAACACGGTCCTCTGCCAGGGATTCGCCTACAGCCACGGACGCGAGATCGTGTCGTCGTTCAACTACGCGGTGCGGCTGATGGAGCTGCCCCAAGGCGTCGTCGGCGTCTCGCTCGCGACGGTGCTCCTGCCCGAGCTGAGCGCCTTGGTGGCGGACCAGAAGTACCCCGAGTTCCGCAGCACGCTTTCCGAAGGCCTTCGCCAGGTCTTCTTCCTCACGCTGCTCCCGGCGGTCCTGCTGCTGACGTTGGCCGAACCGATGGTGCGCCTGCTGTTCGAACGCGGCGAGTTCGTCGCCTCGTCGACCCAGCGCGTCTCGTTCATGCTCGCCTGCCTCACGCCCGGCCTGATGGCGTTCTCGCTGAACAACATCCTCGCACGCGCGTTCTACGCCCTCGGCGACACCCGGACGCCGATGCGCATCAGCCTCGCCGCCATCGCCGCGAACCTCGTCGCCGCCTTCCTCTCCATCAGCCTCTACCCGCGTGCCGGACTCGCCGTGGCCAACTCGTTCAGCGCCATCGTCAACTGCGTGCTGCTCTTCTACGGACTCCGCCGGGCCCAGCCGAAGTTCGCGTTGGCCCCGTTCCTTTCCCCGACACTCCGCATGATCGCCGCAGGACTGGTCGCCGCCGTCGTGGCCTACGCCGCACGCCTCGGCTGCACCCGCTGGATCGGCCACGCGTCCCTCCCCACCAAGATCGTCGAGGTGTTCATCCCGATCCTCTTCGCCACCATCGCCTACGTTGGCGTCGCCCTGGCCTTCCGGATCCAGGAAGTCGAAGACGTCATCGAGGTCTTCCTCCGCCGCCGCGCCCGCAAGGCGGCTGCGAACGGAGCGTAGCGCAGGGAGCAGGGAGCTCGGTCCTCAGCGCTTCCACCCTTCAACGCTTCCACCCTTCAACGCTTCAACGCTTCGACCATTCAACCCCACCAAAATCCATCTCTTGACTGTCCCAGTGTCCTATGACACTTTGATCCCGTTCCCATGATCCTGCATGTCCATTTCACGTCCGGAGTGCCGGTCTACCTGCAGATCGTGCAGCAGGTGAAGGCCGCCGCGGCGGCCGGCGCCCTGCGGCCCGGCGACGCCCTTCCATCCGTCCGCGCCCTGGCCGAGGACCTGCGCATCAACCGCAACACCGCCGCCCGCGCCTACGAGGAACTGGAAGCCGAGGGTGTCATCGAAACCCGCCGCGGGGCCGGATGCTTCCTGCGCGACTCAGGCCAGAGCCCGCTGAGGAAGGCCGTCCGCACCGAACGCCTCGCCGCCGAGATCGATTCCCTCCTGGTCCAGGCACACCACCTCCAGATCCCCGACGCCGACCTCCGGGCGCTTCTCGAGGAACGGATCGAGGCCTTCCGCGAACGCCAGTCGGCACCGACCGCCCCGGTTCCCACTCCCGCCCGTTCCACGCCGACCTGACCCGCATCCCCCGCCCCTTTCCCGCACGAGTCCCGACATCCCATCCGCATCGCCATGAGCACACCCGTCATCGAGATCCGCGACCTGGTCCACCGCTACGGCCGCACCGAAGCCCTCCACGGGCTTTCCCTCACCGTGGACGCCGGACGCTGCTACGGCTTCTTCGGACGCAACGGCGCCGGGAAGACGACGACCATCAAGTGCCTGTTGAATCTCCTCCGGCCCGACGCCGGCACGGTCCGGGTTTTCGGCCTGGACCCGGCCAAGGACGAAGAGGAGATCAAGTCGCGCATCGCCTACGTGCCGGACTTCGTCTCGTTCTATCCGTGGATGTCCGTCGCCGAGGCCCTGGAATACCAGGCCGCCTTCCGTCGCCGCTGGAACCCCGAGATCCAGTCCCAACTGCTGGCGCGGTTCCGACTCGATCCCGACGCGCCGACCTCCGGGCTCAGCAAGGGACAACGCACCCAACTCGCGCTCGTCGGCGCCATCGCCGCGGAGCCCGACATGCTCATCCTCGATGAACCGACGTCCGGCCTCGACCCGCTGGTCCGGCGTGAGTTCATCCAGACCGTGATCGGCGCCTACCAGGAGGCGGATCCGGGGAACCGCACGGTGTTCGTCTCCACGCACCTGATCACGGAGTTCGAAGGCCTGATCGACCGGTTCACGATCGTGGACCAGGGCAGGAACATCCTCACCGCCGACGCGGACACGGCCCGTTCCGAGTACCGGCGTCTGCTTGCGGAGTTCGAAGCCGACGTGCCCGAGGCCGAATGGATGCGGAAGACGCCACGGCTCAAGCGGCGGGGACGGATCCTCGAACTGGTCGTCGGCCCGGAAGTGGATCCGGCCGCCGAGGAACTGCATCGGATGCGACCCACGCGGATCCGCGAGGAAGCCCTGTCGCTGGAGGAGATCTTCATGAACGCCGTGCGTTGAGGTGCACCATGACCCTGACCTTCCAATTCCGGGCGCCGCGATTCCATCCCGCCTGGCTCGTTCCGCCGCTGGTGCCGCTGGCCCAATGGATCTCCGGCGGCCCCGGGGCCCCGTTGTCGCTCGTGGTGCAACTGGTCCTGACGCTGTTGATCTCGGCGGTCACGCTGTACCTCGCCCGTGAGGACCGCACCCGGAACTCCAACCGCTGGAGCAAGGAACTGCGGCTCCTGATGCCGCCGGCAGTCGGCACGTTGGTGATCCCGGCGGCGTTGCACAACGACCTCTCGGAACTGGCGGTGATGCTCCACTGCGTCGGCTGCGTGTGGATGGGCGCGACGGTCTTCGGCGCGGAGTTCGAACACCGGACCCTC
This sequence comes from Verrucomicrobiales bacterium, assembly GCA_027488845.1. GTDB lineage: Bacteria > Verrucomicrobiota > Verrucomicrobiia > Limisphaerales > UBA9464 > SXXZ01. Next base: position 105,082 of record JAIYBC010000048.1, read on the forward strand.
GGGCCCCTCCTCGCCCAACCCGTTTCCCGCAGACGCCTCTTCTGGGAGAAGACCGCGATCCTCGCCGTGCTGTGCGGCGCCGCCTGGTTGAACACGATGGCCTCGTTGGACCGGGGCCAAGGCTCCGCCGACTGGGTGGTCGTCGCCGCGGCTCCGGTCCTCGCCGTGTCCACCGGCCCACTGTTCAGCCTGCTCGGACGCAGCACGCTCGCCGGCATGGTCTTCACCGCGACGGCGCCGATGCTGTTCCTGTTGGCTTCGATGATGGTCTCCGTCGCCATCCAAGCCGGCATGCCCGTGCTCTCGGCTCCACCCACCGCCGAGCAACTGAAGGCCATCGAACCGTACAACCGCGCCCTGGCCTTCTGGGGCGACTGTCAGCCGTGGCTGCGGGCGCTCTACCTCCTGGCCGGGCCGTGGCTCGGATGGCTCTGGTTCCGCACCCTTTCGTGGCAGGACGGCGCCGCCGTGGCCCGCCCGCCTTCCGGTACCGTTGCGTCGCGGGCCCTGCTCACCCGGATGGTACGTCTCCTCGTTCCCGGCGATTTCGCGACCGCCCATCTCATCCGGAAAGAGATCCGGCTCCATGCGATCCCCTGGATGATCGCCGCTTTGACCACCGGACTCTGGATCCTCTGGATGATCGCCCGCTCGCTGGCACCGGAAGGCGACCTCAAGGACGGCCTAAACGAGTTCTCACCGATCACCGTGATCGGCGGCATGCTGGGCGTGGTTGCGTTGGTCACCGCCGGGGCGGGGTCCGTGGCCGAGGAACGCGCCCTCGGCACCCTCGACTGGCAGGTGACCCAACCGGTCACCGGAAGCCGCCAGTGGTGGATCAAGTCGCTGGTGGCAGTGGTCACGGGACTCGTCACCGGACTGCTCATCCCGGCGACGCTGCTCGCCGTCGGCTTCGGTCCGGAACGCTGGGAAAAGGAAGGCCTCGTGTTCGAGCTGCTGCCCACCGCGTCCTTCGCCACCGCAGTCGGTTTGGCCTTGGCCCTCAGCCTCTACGCGTCGTCGATCGCCCGGAACACGATGCGCGCCGTTGGACTGACCGTGCTCCTCGGCGCGGCGACGCTGGGACTGGTGTGGGCCGTGGCCACGCCGGGGATTTATCTGATGGAATTGGGTCACCAAGAACTCCAGCGGTCCTTCGCAGACGGTGTCTCCTTCCTCAATACTCTGTCGCCCGAAGATTCCCTGGAGCCGAAGCGCAGCCAGGTTCAAATGCTGCAATGGGCCACGGCGACGGTCTTCGCGGCCTGCGCGCTCGTCGGAATCCAATGGGCCTGGCTCGCCAGCTCGAACTTCGCCCGGTCGTCCATGCCATCCGCCCACCTTCGTCGCCAATGGATCCAGCAGGCAGGCATCTTGGTCCTGCTCACCGCAGTCGGGGTCGGGGTCTTTGGTCAGCTGTTCCTAAGACAGCAGCAAAGAGAATTGGCATGGTATGAACGCTCTTCCTTGGGCCGATTGGAAGAAACCCTGCGCAAACTGGCGGTGAACGGTTCGTTGCCAACACCGGTGGCCGCGTGGCTCAAGATACGCCCGGGATCCCCGGACGAGGCCTATCGGACGATCCTCGAGCGGGATGGAACACGTGCCGCCGGAAAGCTGGGACTTGTGCTCCGTGAGGAGGTCCGTTGGATCGAGGCGCGATTGAAATCCCATCTCACCGCGCCCAAGGGGACATTGCCTGAGGAAATCCGCGGAGCCCTGGGCATCGCGGCAACCTCGCCCGAGGACGCCGGATTCGAGTTGGTCCGACGCCTGGGACCGAAGGAAGCCGGCGAACTCGTCGCGCGCCTGCCCGACAACCGTGTCCGTCCCGACCCATCGACGACGAAACCCAGCATGACTGCCCCGCGGCCCGGCAACACGCTCTCCCCAGAGCTCCGCCAGCGCTACAACCTTCCCGATCCTCCCCGACGGTGAGGAACCGTGGCGGGCGAATGCCTTCACTTTCTCCTCACAGGTCTCTTTCGGACGAACGCAGTCTCCGCCCGTGATTTCTGGGCGCCTGACGTTCCTCCTGCTCCTCACGTCGCTTCTCCACGCGGTCCCAGTCCGGGCTGAGGCGACCGGCTCCACAAACCAAGCCCGGCTCGAGTCCATCATGGGGCCGTTCCCCGGACCGGATCGCCGGACGCCGATCTCCCATCGGGTCCTGTCCTCCACGAACGGCCCGGGCTGGGTCCTTCAGGACATCCGCTATGCCGCGGATCCCGGCGACGAGGTGCCCGCATGGCTTCTGCTGCCGGCCGCGGCCGCGACCAACTCGACACGCGCCTTCCCGGCGGTTCTGGCCCTCCACCAGACCCACGCCGCCGGCCGGAACGTGGTGGTCGGACTCGGGAATTCTCCCGACGACGAATACGGGATGGAGCTGGTCCGACGCGGCTACGTCGTGCTGGCGCCTTCCTACCCGCATCTCGCGGAATACGCCCCGGACCTCTCGAAGTGGAACAGCGGCACGATGAAGGCCATCTGGGACAATTCCCGCGGCCTCGACCTCCTGACCTCCCTTCCCTGTGTCGCCACAAACCGCGGCTTCGGCGTCATCGGCCATTCCTTGGGCGGCCACAACGGACTGTTCACCGCCGCCTTCGATCCCCGGCTGACGGCCGTCGTCACGAGCTGCGGCTTCGATTCCTTCCGCGATTACCAGGACGGCCGTGAGGACCTCTGGCAGCGGGGACGCGGATGGTGCCAGGACCGCTACATGCCGCGGCTGGCGGAGTACCGTGGAAAGCTGGACCGGCTTCCCTTCGATTTCGCCGACGTCCTGTCCGCCATCACGCCTCGGCCGGTCTTCGTCAACGCGCCTCGGGGCGACTCCAATTTCCGCTGGCGCTCCGTGGATCGCGTCGTGGAGGAGGTGGTCCAACGCGACGCCGGACGCGCCCGGATCAGCGTCGAGCACCCGGATGTCCCCCACCGCTTCCCACCGGAGCAACGTCGTCAGGCCTACGACCTGTTCGATCGCGTCCTGAAGCCCTGAACGATTCAGAAGGGGCGAAGACCGACCTCTCGCAAAAGCGCCAAGACGCCAACCTGCGCGACGGAGCCCGGACCGGGAAGGCGATCACCGTTGGGTTCGAGGTTCCGCTTCGGGAGACCTGCTGTCTTCGCACCGCTCCCCAGCGGCTTCGCGGCTTTGTGGGCCCCTGCCCTCAGCATCGACCCGCTGGGAAGCCGACGCTCCGCTGCTCGATCGGAAGTTCCGGCTCGAGGCGTCCGCCGGCGGCGGTTCCGGATCGAACGGAATTCCAAGACCTCCCGGCCCCTGCGACAGCCATTGTCCGTGGGCATGTCCCAGGATGTCGGCATGATGAACACGACGATGGAGTTGGAGCCGGGCGATGTGGTCGAGGTGAACGCGGCGGGAACGCTGCCGTTCGGTTTGTCGGATGGCTTCCAGGTGCGGTTGGTCCGGGTGCTCGACTCGGCCCGTCGGCTGGTGGAACGCGAGGGACGGGAATGGGTGCTGGAAATCGGCCAGATCCGCGCCCGGCACTTCCGCAGTCCGTCTCCGGACTGCCGGCGCGACCGGAAGGGTACCGGAATGCGGGAGACCGCGCCGTCGCAACCGGCACGCCGTGCGTGGAGTCCTCCGGCGATCTGGAACCACCGGCTCGCGGCCGGCCATTGAGCGGCCGCACCGGTCGCGACGGACGGGATGTCCCCAGATCGGACCCAGCCGGCAACCGGTTCAACCCCGCGGAGGAAGCGCGAGACGCTTCGCCACTTCCTGGGCCAGCACCTCGTACGCGGCCGCGCCGGCGCTGTAGGGATCGTAGGTGGTGATCGGCTTGCCGTGGCTCGGGGCCTCGGCGAGGCGCGTCGTGCGCGGGATGACCGTGTCGAAGACCGTCTCCCCGAAATGCTGGCGCACCTCGGCGACGACGCCCTGGGCCAGCTTGGTCCGGCCGTCGTACATGGTCATGAGCACGCCGAGGATCGCGAGGTCGGGATTGATCCCGCCGTCCCGGAGCTGGTTGAGGATCCGCGTGATCATCGCGATGCCCTCCAGGGCGTAGTACTCGCACTGGAGCGGCACGAGGAGCCGGTCGGCCGCGGCGAAGCAGTTGAGGGTGAGGATTCCCAGCGAAGGCGGGCAGTCGATGAGGATGACCTCGAAGCGCCCGGAATCGCGGAGGGGCTTCAGGGCGTTCTTGAGCCGATGGAGGTAGTCCTCGGCCCGGGCCAGTTCGACCTCGGCGCCGCAGAGGTCCACCTCGCTGCCGATCACCGAGAGGTTCGGCAGCGCCGTGGCGCGGACCCGTTCCTCCAACGTCCCTTCGCCGAGCAGCGGACGGTACACGGAACCGCCCTCGAGCTTGTCCAGGCCGAGACCGCTCGTGGCGTTGGCCTGGGAATCCATGTCGATGAGCAGCACCGGGTGCCCCAGGGCCGCGAGGGCGGCGGAGAGGTTGACGCTGGTGGTGGTCTTGCCGACGCCACCCTTCTGGTTGGCCACGGCGATGACATGAGACGGCATGGGCGGAGAGTCGGGCGAGGCGGCCCCGAGGCGCAAAGGGAAACACGCTTCCGGATGCCGGAGGTCGGGCGGGCTTCCGATTCGGCTTCCGATTCGGAAAGGGAACGGCACGCTTCGCCGCGACCATGGCCGAGTCGCCGACATCCAGCACGCCCCCGCCGCGTGAGAACCTGCTGCTGAACCTCGCCTGCAACGTCTTCCTGCCCGGACTGATCCTGGACAAGCTGAGCAAGGCGGACCGGCTCGGGCCGCTCTGGGCGCTGGTGGTGGCGTTGTCGTTGCCGCTCGGTTACGGAATCTGGGACTGGTTCCTGCGCCGCAAGTGGAACCTCTTCTCCATCCTGGGCATCGTGGGAACGCTCGCGTCGGGCGGGCTCGGCGTCGGCACCCACCTCGGCTGGTGGCGCGCGACCGCCCTGTGGTACGCGATCAAGGAGGCGAGCATCCCCGCCCTCATCGGGATCGCCATCCCGGTCTCCCTGCTGGGAGGAAAACCGCTCGTCCGCGAACTGCTCTACAACGACCAGGTGCTCGACACCCGCCGCGTCGCGGACGCGCTCCGGGAACGCCAGGCGGAAGCCGGCTTCCAGCGGCTGCTGGTCTCGTCGTCCTGGCTCCTCACCGTGTCGTTCCTCCTCAGCGCCGCCCTCAACTTCGGCCTAGCGATGTGGCTGCTGAAGGCCGAGCCGGCCTCGGAGGAATGGAACCGTCAGCTCGGCCGCATGAGCTGGATGTCCTGGCCGGTGATCGTGGTGCCCAGCATGGGGATGATGATCTGGGCCCTCATGCGGCTTCTGAACGGCATCCAACGCCTCACCGGTCTGAAGCCGGAGGAGCTCTTCCACGCGCCTCCTCCCAAGGCGAAAGCCAAGTGAGCCCATGCGGGGAAGACCCTCACGCCAAGACGCAAAGACGCGAAGTGTTGGGCCGGAAACCTCGGCTTTTGTTGGGCACGGCCGAACGCCGGCCGGTGTCCGCCGCTTTGGCTCAGGATCCGGCTTCCCGTTGGTGCCTTGGCGATGCCGGGTGGGGTCACGTCTCGCGGGCATTGAATGGGGCCAACTGAAATACGGAACGGTACGTTGAAGGAGCACCACGTCATGGCCCCGGTAGAAGTCCTCCGCGACGAGATCGCACGCCGTCTGCCCGAGGCGTTCGAACTGCTGCGCGCGATGGTCGGGATCAACAGCTGGACCCGGAATCCGGAAGGCGTCGCACGGCTGGCCGCGCTCACCGCCGAGGCCTTCGCCCCGTTGGGGTTCGTGGCCGAGTCGGTTCCATCGGTCGTTCCCGGCTATGGCAGCCACCTGTTCCTGTCGCGTCCGGAGGCCTCCGGGGCACCCGTCTCGCTCGGGCTCGTCTCGCATCTGGACACGGTGTTCCCGCCGGAGGAGGAGGAGCGCAATGGGTTCCGGTGGCTCCGCGAAGGCGACCGGGCCTACGGACCCGGGACCGAGGACATCAAGGGTGGCACGGTGATGATCTGGCTGGTGTTGCACGCGTTGCGTGCCGCGGCGCCCGAGGTGTTCCATGGAACGCGCTGGGTGGTCGGGCTCAACGCCGCGGAGGAGGAGCTTTCGCCGGACTTCGGACCGGAGCTGGTCCGACGACTCGGTTCAGACGCCCGCGCAGCGCTGGTCTTCGAGGCGGAGGGGAGCCGCGGGTCGATGCGCCGCCTCGTGCGGGCGCGCAAGGGACGCGGAACCTTCCGCATGTGGGCGGACGGACGCTCCGCACACGCCGGCGTCGACCACGCCCGCGGCGTGAACGCCATCACCCAGCTCGCCCGGCGCATCCTACAGGCCGAGGCGCTCACCGATCCCACCCGACTGCTGACCGTCAACGTCGGCCGGATCGAGGGAGGCGGCGGCTTGAACCGTGTGCCCCAGTCGGCGTTGGCCGAGGGTGAATTCCGGGCGTTCGATCCCGCCGCCTACGCTTCGGCCCGGGCGGGATTGCTCGCCTTGGCCGGCACCGGGGACGTACGGAGCCGTGCCGACGGACATCCGGCCGAGTTCCACGTGCGGATCGAGACCGAGACCGCACCTTGGCCGGTGAATCCCGGGACCGAGGGACTGCTCCAACACTGGATGTCGACGTCCGCCGGCCTGGGCATCCCGATCGAGGGCGAGGAACGCGGGGGACTCAGCGACGGCAACCACCTGTGGGATTCCGTTCCGACCCTCGACGGCCTTGGTCCGGCCGGAGGGAATGCCCACTGTTCGGAACGCAGCGCCGACGGCTCGAAGGTGCCCGAATACGTCGAACTCGGCTCGTTTGCCCCCAAGGCCCTGCTCAACGCCGCGGCCTTGGTCCGCCTGTTCCAGCCAGGTTCCTGATTGTGAACGGGCGGTCGGACGCGGCCCAACTCCGCCGTTGCCCGGTTTGGGACCGGATGCATACCGTTCAACCGGGCGGTCGTGGGGCCGTCCGAGCCGATGAGACACTATCTCGATTTCGAAAAACCGATCGCGGAACTGCAGCGCAAGCTCGACGAATTGCGGGCGCATCCGGAGACCGATTCCCTGGGAATCAGCTGGGAAGAGGAGATCCAGGGCCTGGAGCGGAAGATCCTCGAGGCCCAGAAGCAGCTCTATTCGAACCTGACCTCCTGGCAGCGGGTGCAGTTGGCGCGGCACCCGCGTCGTCCCTACACCATGGACTACCTCCGGACCGCGTTCACCGAGTTCGAGGAACTGCACGGGGACCGGCTTTTCTCCGACGACCGGGCCATGGTCGGCGGGTTCGCCAAGCTGGGCGGGCGGCGGGTGGTGGTCATCGGCACCCAGAAGGGCCGCGACACCAAGGAGAACATCCTCCGGAACTTCGGTTCCGCCCATCCCGAAGGCTACCGCAAGGCGCTCCGCCTGATGAAGCTGGCCGACCGCTTCGGGCTGCCGATCGTGACCCTGATCGACACGGCCGGCGCCTATCCCGGCATCGGCGCCGAGGAACGCCACATCGCCGAGGCGATCGCGGTGAACCTGCGTGAGATGATGCTTTTCGATGTCCCGATCATCGCCTGTGTCATCGGCGAGGGCGGTTCCGGTGGCGCACTCGGCATCGGCGTCGCGGACCGCGTGTTGATCCTCGAGAACGCCTACTACTCGGTGATCAGCCCCGAAGGTTGCGCGGCGATCCTCTGGAAGGACCGCACGGCGGCGCCGAAGGCGGCGGAGGCCCTGAAGATCACCGCTCCCCACCTCAAGGCCGCGGGTCTCGTGGACGAGGTGCTCCAGGAACCCCTCGGCGGAGCCCATCACGATCCCGACGCCACCGCGACAACGCTCCGCGAGGGACTGCTCCGCCATCTCGACGAGGTCCAGGCCCTGTCGAAGGAGGACCGGCTCGCGGGTCGCTACGCCAAGTTCCGTGCCTTCGGTCACTTCACCGAACCGAAAACGGTCGCGGCATGATCCCGGACGCCCCCCTTTCCTTCGTACCGATCCTCAAGGAGCGCATCTGGGGTGGGGACTCCCTCGTCCGGATCTTCGGCAGGTCCGCGTCCCCCGACGTTCCCTTCGGCGAATCGTGGGAGGTCGTCGACCGGCCCGAGGAGGTTTCCGTGGTGGCCACGGGTCCTTGGAAGGGCACCTCGCTCCGCGAACTGCTCGAGCGGTTCCCGAAGGAGATGCTCGGCGGTCTTCCCACCCAGGACGGGCGTTTTCCTTGGCTGATCAAGATCCTCGACGCCCGCGCGGATCTCTCCCTCCAGGTCCATCCGCCGGCTTCAAGGGCAGAACGGCTCGGTGGCCAGCCCAAGACGGAGATGTGGTACATCGCCCAGGCCTCACCGGAAGCGACAATCCACGTGGGATTGCAACCGGGCGTCACACGTGAGGTCTTCGAGGCCAGGACCCGTGACGGATCGGTCGCCGCGTGCTTCCACCGCCATCAGGTGCGCGCCGGCGACGCGATGTTCCTGCCCAGCGGACGCGTCCACGCCCTGGGAGCCGGCAATGTCGTCTTCGAGGTCCAGCAGAACTCCGACACCACCTACCGTGTCTTCGACTGGAACCGGGTGGAAAAGGATGGCCGTCCACGCGCCCTGCACCTCGACCAGGCTTTCGAATCGATCGACTTCGAGGACACCTTGCCGGCGCTGATCCCGGAAATCTGGTCCCGGGTCGCACCCGGGGTACGGAACCGGCCGCTGATCCGAAATGCGCTCTTCGACATCGACCTCATCGAGATCGAACCCGGTCGGAGCCACATCGTCGGGAACGGCGACGGACCCGTCGTCCTGGCCGGAGTCGCGGGTTCCCTCGAGGCCGCGGCGGGCTCCGGGACCGCCCACGTTTCTCCGGGCAACTTCGTCCTCTTCCCGGCGGCGGCCGGTTCCGTGGCCCTTTCCGGCGCGTCCACGACCACGAAGGTGCTCGCCGTCCGACGCCATCTCGATCCCTGAACCGCCATGGCCGATCCACTCCCAGAGGATCCCGAGGAGGAGGACAAGAAGGACTCGATTCGCGATCCGAGCCGGATCGAGTTCCCACTGCTGCGGCAGATGATGGTGGAGCGGCGGTTCATGGTCGCGGTGGTCGTGTCCGCACTCCTCTGCGTCACCGCCCTGGTCGGGTTGCCGAAGATCTGGACGTCGACCCCCTCCGGTTTCGAGCCCAAGGTCCGAGTCAGCCTGCTCGACCGTCTCCAGGTCCATTCGCTGTCCCGGGCCGCCCGCGCGGCGGAATCGGCCGGCCAGTGGAACGAGGCGATCCAGACCTGGGCCGGCGCCGTGGCCAACAACGCCGCCGACATCGAGGCGAACCGGGGACTCGTGCGGTCTGTCCTGGCGTTGCCCGACCCGGAACGACGTGAACTCGGCCGCGGAATCCAGCAGCTCTTCTGGCTGTTCCGACTCGACGGGACCAACGCCGTCAACCTGACGCTGCTCGGGGACGTCTGCGAGAAGTACGCCTTGGACGACCTCAACATCTCCATGCTGCTTCCGCACCGGCAGGTCCTTTCCCAGGCCGCGCGACGGTCCCTGATCAAGGCCGCGTTCCGCGGAGGACAGATGGAACTCTTCGGCGCCCTGTGGAACGAGTCCCCGGAGGCGTTCGCAGCCGACCCGGAGCTGGCCGTCTACCATGCGGCGTGGTCGGCCGGATGGGGCCCGGTCATCGGGATCTCCGCGGGCCAGACCCGACTCCGGGGTTTCCTGGGGGATCCGTCCACCGCACTCGTCGCACATCAGGTCCAGCTCCAACTGGCCGCAAGCCGTCAGGATGCCGAGTCCTACGGCCGCTCGCTTGCGTTCCTGGTGGATCGCCACGCCGACACCCTCTCGCATCATGCCGGCCTTTGGACCCTGTTGATCCAGTCCGGCCGCTCCGCGGAAGCCGCCGAACTGGCCCGCAAGCTGAACACCGCCCCGCGGACGCCGGTGGAGCTGATCCGGATCGCGAACCTGCTCGGCATCCTCGGACTCAAGGAAGAGGCGATCCAGCTCATGCAGCGGAACCTCAGCCTCTTCTCGTTCCACACCCAGGTCTGGGTGGCCATGGCCGAGCTGCTCGGGAATGCGGGAAGGTGGGGGGAACTGCGCATCCTCGGACTCCAGCTCCGGAACGATCCCCGGCAGCGTCAGGAGGTTCCGGGCTATGGCTGGTTCCTTGAAGGCTACGGGGCCGTCATGTCCGTCCGGCAAAGCGGCGGGATGCCCGAAGCGGAGTTGCGCAAGGTCGGCTCGCTCGAGTTCCAGGAGATGCTCCGATCCCACATCTCCGATCCCCTCATCGGGTACCGTTGCGCCGTCCAACTCCAGCAGCTGGGCCACCCCGACGTGGCTCGGGGCCTGTTCGAAGGCATGGAGAAGTCGTTCGGCGGACAGGCGGACTACTGGTTTCGGCTCGGGTTGGCGGCCTACCAGACGGATGACATCCGCCTCATGCTGACCGCCTACGAGAAGGCCCACCAGATCCGGCCGGACGAGCCGCTCATCGTCAACAACCTCGCGGCCGCGTTGCTGATGCTCCGCGAACAGCCGGCCCGCGCCGTGGAATTGACCCTGCGCCGGGTGGCCCGGAACCCCGGCGACCTCGCCGCGCGCATCAACCACATCCTCGCGCTGGTCCTGAACCGCCGGACCGGTCAGGCGCGCAACGAACTCGCCGCCCTGAGGCCGGAGGACCTTGGGGCCCTGGAGGCGACCTTGATCCACCTGGCCCGCTTCGAGATCGCGGTCATCGAAGGCGACACGGCGGCCGCCAAGGCCGAGTTGCCCCAGATCGAGAAACGTTTCCTGAAGTCGGCACAATCCGATTGGTTGGACAAGGAGGCCCGGCGCCTCGCAGACGGAGCCTAAGGGCATGGAAAACAAGACCAAATCATCGAAGGGATCCAAACCCAAGCGGCAGGTGCAGAACAGCGCACTCCGCACACTGCTGTACGACAAGTGGTTCCGTCGCACCGCCGTGTTTCTCCTGCTTCTCGTGGCGGGCGGCCTGCTCTTCATCGCCAAGATCCACGTCGCCTCGACCCCGGAGGTCGATCCCCCGTTCCGGATCAGTTTCCTCGACCGCATGCAGGCCCGGTCGCTGGACCGGGCCGCCAAGGATCTCGCCTCCAAGGGACTGGTGAAGGACGCCGTCAACACCTGGAGGTCCGCAGCGGCAAACGACCCGGCCAACCTCGGGATCTACCGCGCCATCACGGACACCCTCGGCACGCACGTCCCGGTGCCCCGGTCCGAACTCGGCATCGGACTCCGGGCTTCATGGGAGCTGCTCAAGCGGACCGGGACGAACTCCGTCGAAACGCTTCGCGTCGCCCGTTTCTACAACGCGGCCCGGATGTTCGACCTCACCGCCGAGCTGTTGGCTCCCCTTGGAGAAAGCCGCAACCCGGAGATGAACCGCCTTTACGCGGAGGCCCTGTTCAACACCGATTCCATGCGGAAACTCGGGGCCCTCGTCGAAGGCCATTCCGAGGATCTCGTCGCGACTCCGGGGTCCGGGCTGCTGGTCACCGCCTGGAAGGCAGCCTGGGGACCTCCAGCCGGCATGCAGTCCGCAAGGAAGGAGCTCGCGGCGGCACGTCAATCCCTGGAAACAGGCACGTTGGCCAGCAGGCTCCAGCTCTCCGTATCGGCGGAACTCTCCGACATCGCGACCTACCGGGAGGCCCTTGACCAGATTTCCGCCCGTCAGGAGGACCTGCCCCGGGACCATGTCCGATATTGGAACCTGCTCGTCATCGCGGGCAGGACCGCCGAGGCCGCCGCGCTCGCACAGCGCTACACCGCGGCACCGGCTTCACCTTCCGAGGCGGCCGGAATGGCGGCGATCTTCGACGCGCTTGGCATGACCCGCTACGCCGCCGATTTCGGTCTCCAGCAGCTTGGGGAGTTCCCCTACGCGCCCACCCTCTGGGTCACCACCTCACAGCTTCTCCAGAAGCTCCAGTCCTGGAAGGAGCTCCAGGAGGTCGCGGTGCGCATGAGGACCGAACCAAGCCTGAACGGGGCGCTCTCCGGCTTCAGCTGGTTCCTCGAGGGATTCATCGACCTCCAATCCGGGCGCGGCGAATCCGCCGACCAGTACTTCAGCCAGATCCAGGGGTCGCGATTCCCCAGCGTGGACCTCGCCTTGCAGACGGCGATCGAGCTCCGCAGGCAGGGCCGCCCGAAGATCGCCCTCGCCCTGCTGCTCGAGCAGGCCGAGGCGTTGTCCTCCAACCCGGGATTCTGGTTCGAAACCAGCATCGCGGCCTACGAATCCAAGGACATGCCGGCGCTGCTCCGGGCGACCGAGGCGGCCTACCGACTCAACCCCGGCGACAAACGCGTCGCGAACAACCGCGCCGCGGTCCTGATCGCCACGGAGTCCCAGGCCGAGGAGGCGGTCGCCCTCACGCTCCGCCTGTTCGCCCAGAACACCGCGTCGATCGACCTCCTGCTCAACCACGTCCTCGCACTGGTCAATGCCGGCCGCATCGAGGACGCCGAGTCCCGGATCCGTCCCCTGGCCACCCGGACCTTCAACGCGGAGGAATCCACCGTCTACCACTTCGCCCGATTCCGCATCGCGGAGTCCAGGAACGATCCGAAGACCATGCTGTCGGAGGCCGAACTCATACGACGAGACCTCCTGCTGCCACCCCAGTTGGACCGCTTGGAGAAGGCTGTCGCCCGGATCCGCAACCAGGAGTGACCCCACGATTCCGCAGGAATGCTCCGCTCGGGGATCCGTTGGAAGCGATGGCTTCCACGGCTGGGCCCGGCGGCCCAGGGGCGGGGGACAGGGAACGCGAATCGCGGTTGCCGGCATCCTGAGCCGGGAATTGGCAGAAGGGTTCGGCTCGCAAAACCGGAAGGCCGTCGGATTCCAGTCGCGGAACCGCACACCAAGCGGGGATCGCAGTTCCGATCCCAGATCCCACGCCGGGTTTGCGTCTTTGCGCGCGGTCGGCGGCCGCTCCCGCCGGATCGGCGACTCAAAGACCCAGGCGGCGCAGGGCCTCGAGGATCCCGTTGCCGGCGGTCTGTGAGGCGACGTACCCGCCCTCGGCCACGACCTGGCTCTTCACCACCGGCAACGCGTTGGAAGGCGACGCCAGGTGGTGGGCGTGTTCCCGACGCAGCATCGGCAGGTCGTTGAGATGGTCCCCGGCCGCGAAACGGCCCTCGGGCCCGATCCCCAGGATCCGCCCCAGTTCCGACAACGCCGTGCCCTTGCTGTAGCCGACATGGCTGAGGCGGACATAGACGTCGTTGCGGACCGCGACGAGTGTCGGGACACCGGCACAGAACACCTCCAGTTCGGCCTGGATCGCGTCCATCTGCGGATTGGACCGGGCAATGACGCACAACGGCGAGAAGGCGTCCTGATAGAACGTGGCGTCGAACCTTTCGGACAGCGATTCCATCAGCTGTCGGATCGGCTGTTCCGAGGCGCGGAACACCTCCGCGTGGTCCGCCGTGCAGCGCCCGTTCCAAGGCTCGACCGGAACGTACCGGCCGTGGTCCCGACGATAGATCTCGCGCTCGACCAGGATGAGGAAGTCCGGCTGCACGGCCACATGCCCGCGTCCCAGGGATTCCATCAGGCTGGCCATCTCCCGTCCGGTGTTGATGACCCAGAGCCCGCCCCGCGCCTGGAAGGCCGCGATCGCCTCCTGCAGCGCATGGGGTATCCGCGGAGTCGCGAAGTCCTCGTGGATGGTGCCGTCGAAATCCGTGGAAAGTAGCCGAACATCGGCGCTGGGGCTCATGGGCCGCGACACTCTGGGGAGCGCCGCCCAAGATGCCAATCCCGCCGTGCCGGAAGATCGCAGCGGGCCGCCAACCCCGCCTTGCCGACCCGTCCGTCCCGGAGCAGGTTGACGCGTCCGTCCCAAGCCATGCCCGACCTCCAGGAACAATTCGACGACGCCATGTTCGACTACTCGACCGGCGCCTACGACACCGCGATCTCCAAGTTCCACCGGATCCTCGAGTCCGATCCGGACCACTTCGACGGCCGCCTCGGCCTGGCCATGAGCCTCTACCGCCTGGGCGACTACGCCGGAGCCATCGCCGAGGGCCACAAGGCGGAGAAGCTGAAGCCCAACGAACAGCTGGTGCACACCAACCTGTCCCTCTTCTACATGAAGTCCGGGGACAAGCAGACCGCGGAGAAACATGGCCTCCAGGCGAGGATCGCCTCCTGGAAGGGCAACATGAGCGCACCGGGCACGAAGCCCGGGGAGGAATCCGAGGATCCGGAACTCCGGATGGCACAGCCGAAGGCCCAGGCCTTCAAGATGCCGGAGAAGTTTCCCGACATGCCTTGGAGGAAGAAGGCCGCCGCGACTTCGCCGACACAGCCTCCCGGCAGTCCGCAGCCACCGCCACCGGCCGCCTGAAGGTCACCGCGTCGGCGCAGGAGCCCAGTCCCACGCGGTGATGCCGTCGAGGGCGCGCACGTAGAGGTTGTTCCCCGCCGCGGCCAGGTGGGCCCAGGTGTCGGATTCGGAGATCTTCCGCCGCGAGAGCACCTCGAACTTCGCAGGATCCGCCCGGAAGAGGATCAACTCACCACGCTCGTCGAGGGCGAGGATGCGGTCGCGGTTGGCCACCAGGCTCCAGTACTTCCCGAAGCTCTCGCGGGTGGTCCAGGCTTCCTTGCCGTCGCGCAGGTCGATGCACAGGGCGCGCTGGCTTCGGAGTTGGAGGTAGGCATGTTCGCCGACGATCACCGGGGAGGTCATGTACCCCTGCGCCTTGAACTCCCAGGCCACCGCCGCCCGGAACGCGTCGCCGTCCTTGCGGAGGTCGATTCCCAGCGTCTTTCCGCCGTAGGTGCTGGTGAACAGACGGTCCGGCCCCGCTTGGACCGGCGTGAGGATGTTCATCCCGCGGAAGGATTCCACCGGCAGGGACCAGAGTTCGGCACCGTCCTCGAGACCGACACCGAGCAGACGCGTCCGAGACTGCACCACCAGTTGGCGGCGACCGGCGAGGGTCAGGATCACGGGAGAACCGAACGCGCTGCCCATCATCCCGCCGCCATCCTTGCAGGTGTGCCACAGGATCTTCCCCGATGCGGCCTCGACCTTGGCCACTCCCCCGCCGGCCTGGACGTACAACGAGCCCGCATCCACCAACGGGGAGGAGACGAACCCGAAGGTCGGAAGGTCCGAACCGGAGTCCTTCACGAAGTCCAGACGCCAACGCTCGGTCCCGGTCGCGCCGTCCAACGCCACGAGGACGTCCCGGATGCCACCCACGAAGAGGTTGGTGCCATCCCAGGCCGGGGTGCAGCGGATCCAGTCGCCGTTGGACTTGGCGAAGAAGGGCACGCTGAGCGAGCCCTCCCATTCACGGGTCCAACGCGGCTTGCCGGTGGACCGGTCGAGGGCCGTGACCCGCTCCGACTTCTTCGCGACCGTCTCCGTGGTGAAGACCGTGTCGGCGGTGACGATCGGCCCGGAATAGCCCGGTCCCTGGGGAAACCGCCAGCGCTGGACCAACCGCGCCTCCTCCAGCGAATCCGGCCAGGCGGGACCCGAGAACTGGCCGTCCCGCGTCGGGCCGCGCCACTGGGGCCAGGTTTCGCCCCCGTGGAGCAATGAGGCCGCCCATGCGGCGGCGACCACGAGCGACAGGATCCGGATCTGCATGCCCCACGGTACCCGAGGGTCGTTGGACGTCAAAAGCGCCGCCGCGGACGCTTCGCCGGATTTGCACCGGCCGACATCCGTGCTACCACCTCTGCATCCGATCCCGTCACGGGACCATCACTTCGGGAATTCCAACATGAGCGACATCACACAACTCCGCGTGGGCCAGGACGTGCCCCATTTCGAACTCGAAACCTACGATCCCGCCGCCGGCGACTTCGGTAAGTTCTCCCTGGAAGGCGCCAAGCGCGAAGGGCGCTGGACGGTCCTCGTCTTCTATCCGGCCGACTTCACCTTCGTCTGCCCGACCGAACTGGCCGACATCGCCGAGAAGCAGGACAAGCTGAAGGCCCTCGGCTGTGACATCTACGGCGTCTCCACCGACACCAAGTTCGCCCACCTCGCGTGGCGCAATTCGGAGAAGCTTCTCCAGAATGTCCGCTATGCCCTCGCCGCGGACCCCACCGGCATCGTCTCCAAGATGTTCGGCGTCTACGACGGCGGCTCCGGCCTGGCGCTGCGCGGCACCTTCATCATCAGCCCCGAAGGCCGCCTCGTCTCGAGCGAGATCAACTTCTACAACGTCGGTCGCGACGCGGACGAACTCCTCCGGAAGGTCGAGGCCAACACCTACCTCGTGAAGCACCCGGAACAGGCGTGCCCCGCGAAGTGGAAGCCCGGTTCCAAGACCCTCACGCCTTCCAAGGACATGGTCGGCAAGGTCTACGAAGCGCTGAACTGAGCCACCTTTCCACCGGCAACGGCCGCTTCCCGACCCGGGGAGGCGGCCGTTTGCGTTTCGGCGGAACCGCACGGCACGGGCTCAACGCACGCCGGCTCGGGACTTCAGTTGGTCGATGACCTTCCGGTCGTCGTCGCCGGCGTCGCGGACCCAGCGCAGGAACTCCGGAAGGTCCGTCCCCATGCGTCTGAGGAAGGGACGGTCACCGCCGCACCCGTACATCAGGTCGTCCGGCATCTCGCCCCGCAGCTTCAGGCGCGCCTTCACCAGCAACCGGGGCAGCCAGGCGATGCCGTCCACCGCGGCCGACTTCGCCGGGAGCTCCTCCATCCGGGCCCGATGCGGACTGGGACGCCCCTGCTGCACGCCGAGGAAGTAGTCCCGCCGCAGGCGTTGGACCTCGAGGGCCGTGGCCGCATCGGGTTCGCCGTAGACGAGGAAGTCGTCGACGAAGTCGAAGAGCTCCTGCGCGGAACAGCCGATCGACGAAAGGAAGGCGACATCCGGCCCGGCGAACATCGTGGCCGGAGTCCGGCGTCCATGGCGCCAGGCCTCGGCACCGTTCCGGAACACCTGAAGGAACTGCGCCTCCCAATCCTTGGATTCGTCCATGCCCGAAGCTGCATCGGGAATCCCGCGGGCGCCAGCCGTCGACGAATCCAGTTGCGCGAGCCGCGAACCCACCCGCCGCCACTGCCATCCGCGATAGCCGAGGAGGACCACGGCGAAACCCGCCGCACAGAGCACGTGCCCATGCCCTTCGTGGAACCCGACCGCAAGACCCTCGACGAGCAGGTCGAGGACGACGGCGAGGTGGAGCCCGACGTCCAGGGGCGAGAGGAACTCCCCGCGCCGACGGGCGCGGAGAAGGGACAGCGTCAGCGCCACGCAGAGCGGAACCGCACTCAGCCGGCTCCAGACCGGGGGCAGACGGATCCAAGCCTCGAAGACGACGAGGTAGACCGCCAGGAGAAGGGTGGTGAAGGCCCCGGGCGGCATCGCCCGCCGAGGCGACGTGACCGGGGAACCGGGCATCAGCGGAAGGGACCCCGGCCGGAGTAGCGGGTGTCGTTGGTCAACGGGGTGAGCCGT
The DNA here is from genome assembly GCA_027488845.1 of Verrucomicrobiales bacterium. Taxonomy (GTDB): domain Bacteria; phylum Verrucomicrobiota; class Verrucomicrobiia; order Limisphaerales; family UBA9464; genus SXXZ01. The sequence continues at coordinate 122,523 of JAIYBC010000048.1, forward strand.
TTCGGGGACCAGAGGAGTCCATGCTTGGCGACATTGCTGGAGACGAGGTTGAGGTTGGCGACGGCGGAGGTGACCTGGACCTGGACGCCCGGATCCTTGAGCAGCGCCCCGACGGCGCCTCGACCGGCCTGGAGGTCGGCCGAGATCCCCTTGAGGCCGGCGGCGGTGTCGCGGAGGGAGGCCAGGGTCTCGCGCACGGACTCCCGGTTCTCGACGACGACCTGGTCGGCGTTGGTGACGAGCCCGCCGATGCGGTCCGCCACGGCGGCCATGCGCAGGGTGAGCGCGTTGACGTTGGTCAGCGTCGCGACCACCGCGGGGCGGCCGTCGCGGACCAGCAGATGGGCCTCCTCAAGGGTGAGATCCGCCTTCTCGGAGGTCTTGCGCAGGTTGGCGATGGTGTTGGTCAGATCCCGCAGGGCGGCCTCGGCGAGGAGGATCCGGTCGACGCGGTCCACAGCGGAGTCCACGCGTGTGACGGTCGCCTCGAGCTTGCTCATCAGCCCCATCATCCCGCGGGCGGCCTCCTGGAGGTTGAACGGGTCCGCCGCCTTCACCACCGCCCCGTCGGCCAAGGGAGGCGCGGCGTTCAGGGTGGGGATGATCGCGATGTACTGGTCGCCGAGGAAGCCGCTCTGCTCGATGTCGAAGCGGGCGTCACCATGGATCGCCACCGGGGACTCGATCCGGCAGACGATGCGGACCGACCGGCCGTCCTCGGAGAGGAGGACATCCTGGACCAGGCCGACCTGGACCCCGGACATCGTGACCACGGCGCCCGCACGCAGGCCGCCGACGTTGCCGGAGGTCACGATGATGTCGCGACCCTTCTTCCAGAAGGACGCCCCCTTGCTGAAGTTCAGGATCAGGGCGGCGATGATGACGAGGCCGGCGAGGACGAAGAGGCCGACCTTGTTGGCCAGGGACTTGGGTTCCATGTTCAGGGGCCCTCGTTCTGGGGCGTGGAGATTCCGTTGACGAAGCGGTGGAGGATGGGGTCGGTGGAGCCGAGGATCGAGTCGGTCGGGCCGTCGGCGTAGATGACGCCCTCATGGAGCATGAGGATCCGGTTGCTGATGGTGCGGGCGCTCTTCATGTCGTGGGTGACGGCGATGCTGGTGACGTGGAGCTGTTCCCACACGCGGCGGATGAGCCGGTCGATGCGGTCGCCGGCCACCGGATCGAGTCCGGTGGTGGGCTCGTCGTAGAGCACGATCTCGGGACGGTAGATGATGGCGCGGGCGAGGCCCACACGCTTGCGCATGCCGCCGGAGAGTTCGGAGGGCAGCTTCTCCTCGATGCCGGGGAGCTCGACCATCTCGAGGGCTTCGGCCACCTGACGGCGGATCTCGCCTTCGGTGTATCGCCGTTCCCTCCGCAGCACGAAGCTCACGTTCTCATAGACGTTGAGCGAATCGAACAGGGCCGCCATCTGGAAGAGCATGCCGAAGCGGCGCCGCACCTGGAGCAGCTTCCGCTCGTCCATGCAGGCGAGGTCTTCCCCGGCGACCAACACCGAGCCACGGTCGGGGGGCAGCAACCCGATGAGGTGCTTGAGCAGAACGCTCTTGCCCCCGCCGCTGCGCCCGATGATCACGACGGCCTCGCCCTTGGCGATGGTCAGCGTGGCGCCCTGGAGCACCTTTTGGGTGCCGAAGGCCTTGTGGACGTCCCGTACCTCGATCATGGATCAACCCTTGAAGAGACGGGCAAGGAACAGGGTGAGGAAGAAGTTGGCCACCAGGATGCTGATGCTGGCGATCACGACCGCCTCGGTGGTGGCGCGCCCGACCCCTTCGGCGCCGCCGCGGCAGGTCAAGCCCTTGTTGCAGCTGACCATCGCGATGATCACGCCGAAGACCACCGACTTCACCAGGCCGTTGAACACATCCTCGGGGATCGTGTAGCGGTTCATGTTCACCAGGTAGTAGGCGCTGTCGATGCCGAGCAGCTTCACCCCGATCAGCCAACTGGCGGTGATGCCGACGAGGATGGCTTCCGCGGTGAGCAGGGGCGCCGAGACGAGCAGGGCGAGCAACCGTGGCACGACGAGCGTGTCGACCGGATGGGCCGCCAGGGTCCGGAGGGCGTCGATCTGCTCGGTGACCTTCATGGTGCCCAGCTCGGCCGCCATGGCCGCACCGACCCGGCCGGTGAGCATGAGGGCGGCAAGCACGGGTCCCAGTTCGCTGCTCATGCCGACGCTCACCACGGCGCCGGTGGCGGTGTCCATCTTGACCTTGTGGAACTGGAAGTAGGTCTGCGCGCAGAGGACCATCCCGGTGGCGGCGCCCGTGGTGATGACCACGCTCTGGCTCTTCACGCCGATGAAGTGGAGCTGGTACAGGAAATCCTTCCAGGACGGCCTGCTCAGGCGGAAGGAACGGACGACCTCGGCACCCAGGAGCGAGACCTCGCCGAGGTCCCGCAGGAAGGATGTGATCCGCTGGTAGATCGGGATGAACACCGGACGGAGGAGATAGCCCCTGCACCCGGGGAAATCCAATGCGGATTCGGCCAAAACGGCGAAGCCGCCCCCGATTCGGCGGGGACGGCTTCGTTTCAGCCCGGATGGGACCGGGAAATCAGGAGCTCAAGGCGCCTTCGGCGGCGGGATCCTTCTTCTGGCGGAAGAGGATCTTGTCGCCCTCGGCGGTCGCGATGACCGGCTCGCCGTCGATGAGGGTTCCACGCAGGATCTCCTCGGCCAACGGATCCTCGAGATAACGTTCCACGGCACGGCGCATCGGACGCGCGCCATACTGCGGATCGAAACCCTTCTCGATCAGCAGCTCGCGGGCCTTGTCGTCGAGCACGACCACCACGTTGCGACGGCGGAGACGCTCGAGGACCTTGGCGACCTCGAGTTCGAGGATCGTGTTGAGCTCCGGCCGGCCCAGCGTGCGGAACACGATGATGTCGTCCAGGCGGTTCAGGAACTCCGGACGGAAGAACTTCTTCGCCTCGTCCAGGATCCGGCCGCGCATCGACTCGTAGGTGGAGTCGTCGGTCGACTTGGAGAAGCCCATCACCGACTGCTTGCGGATGGTCTCGGAGCCGACGTTCGAGGTCAGCAGGATGATGGTGTTCCGGAAGTCCACCGTGCGGCCCTGCGAATCGGTCAGCTTACCCTCCTCCAGGATCTGGAGGAGCATGTTCATGACGTCGGGATGGGCCTTCTCGATCTCGTCGAAGAGGACAACCGAGTAGGGCTGGCGGCGCACCTTCTCGGTGAGCTGGCCACCTTCCTCGTGACCGACATAGCCCGGCGGGGAACCGATCAGGCGGCTCACCGTGAACTTCTCCATGTACTCGGACATGTCGAGCTGGATGAGGGCCTGGTTGCTGCCGAACATCTGCTCGGCAAGGGTGCGGGCAAGAAGGGTCTTGCCGACGCCGGTCGGCCCCAGCAGCCCGAAGCATCCGATGGGACGCTTGGGATCCTTGAGGTCGGTGCGCGAACGGCGCAGGGCCTTGGCCAACGCGGCCACGGCGTCCTTCTGACCGATCACCACCTTGGAAAGCTCCTCCTCCACGGCGAGCAGCTTCTGCGTGTCGGACTGGCCCATCCGGTTCAGCGGAATGCCGGTCCACTTGGAAACGACATGGAGGATGTCGTCCTCGGTGACCGTCACCCGGCGTTCCTCCTTGGCGACCTTCCAGTCGGCGAGCGTCTTCTCGAGGCGTTCCTTCGCGGCCTTTTCACGGTCGCGGAGCTGGGCGGCGCCCTCGAAGTCCTGGTCCTTGATCGCCTGTTCCTTGCGGGTCTTGAGGGACTCGATCTCCAGCTCCAGTTCCTTGAGGTTCGGCGGACGCTGCATCGCCCCGATGCGGGCGCGCGAGCCGGCCTCGTCGAGCACGTCGATGGCCTTGTCGGGAAGGAACCGGGCCGTGATGTAGCGGTCGGAAAGCTTCACGCAGGCGACCACGGCGTCCTGGGTGAACTCCGCCTTGTGGTGCTCCTCGTACTTGCACTTGAGGCCCGTGAGGATGGTGATGGCGTCGTCGATGGACGGCGGCTCGACCTTCACGGTCTGGAAGCGGCGTTCCAGCGCGGAGTCCTTCTCGATGTACTTGCGGTACTCGCTGAGGGTGGTGGCGCCCACGATCTGGAGTTCGCCACGGCTCAGGGCCGGCTTGAAGATGTTCGAGGCGTCCATCGTGCCCTCGGCGGAGCCGGCACCCACGATGGTGTGCAGCTCGTCGATGAACAGGATGATGTTCCGGGCCTTCTTGATCTCGTCCATCACCGCCTTGATGCGCTCCTCGAACTGGCCGCGGTACTTGGTTCCCGCGACCATCAGGGCGAGGTCCAGGGTGACCACCCGCTTGTTCAGCAGGAGTTCGGGAACGTTGCCCTTGGAGATCTCCTGGGCGAGTCCCTCGACGATGGCGGTCTTGCCCACGCCGGCCTCGCCAAGCAGCACCGGGTTGTTCTTGGTGCGGCGGCAGAGGATCTGGATGACCCGCTCGATCTCCTGCGCACGGCCGATCACCGGGTCCATCTCGCCCTTCTTGGCGATCTCGGTGAGGTCGCGGCCGAAGGCCTTCAGCGCGGGGGTCTTGACCTCCTTGTTCTTGTCGCCCTTCTGCGGCGTCTTGCCCGCCTCGACGGGCTCGTTCGACGGATCCTTCGGGGCCCCCTCCTCGCCTTCGGCGTTCTGGAACTGCGGATCGAGCTCCTTCAGGATCTCCTGACGGCACTGCTCGATGTCGACCTCGAGGTTCTTCAGCACCTTCGCCGCCACGCCGTCGCCTTCGCGGAGCAGCCCGAGCAGGATGTGCTCGGTGCCCACGTAGGTGTGGTTCAGCGCCTTGGCCTCCTTCGCCGCGAGCGAAAGCACCTTCTTCACCCGCGGGGTGTACGGGATGTTGCCGGCGGCCTTCTGCTCCTTGCCGCTGCTGACTTCCTTCTCGACCTCCTGCCGGACCGTGTCGAGGTCCAGACCCATCTTCTGGAGCACGTTCACCGCGACGCCTTGCCCCAGCTTGATCAGCCCCAGGAGCAGATGCTCGGTGCCGACGTAGTTGTGGTTGAAGCGATCCGCCTCCTTGCGCGCCAGGGCCAGGACCTGTTGCGCACGGGGCGTGAAGTTGTTCATGGATTCGTCGCTCATTGAATGGGTCGGCCGCGGGAAACCTCCCCCGGCACGCGGATCTAATCTGTGGAGGGGCGGATTCGACGTCAAAAGTTCTTCCGAACAGAGTCGACGTCCACCCAACAGGTCATCGGATCGTCCACCCTCGGGCTTGACCCGCCAAACGCAACCGACGGGATTCGATTCGCTGCGGCCTCAGGCACGCGGATGCGCGTCACGGTAGACCTGCTGCAACCGCTCCGCCGTCACGTGGGTGTAGACCTCCGTCGTCTGCAGGCGCGCATGGCCCAGGAGTTCCTGGACGGACCGGAGGTCGGCCCCGCGATCCAGCAGGTGCGTGGCGAAGCTGTGCCGGAGTTTGTGGGGTGTCAGCGCCGGGTCCAGGCCCGCCGCGGCCAGGTGGATCTTCAGCCGTCGCTGCACCGTCCTAGCCAGCATCGGCCCGCCGTCCGGCCCCAGGAAGACCGTCGAACCCGGATCACGCGGATGGCCGCACGCCTTCCAATAGGTTTCGACCGCCGACAAGGCAGGACGTCCGAACGGGATCTGGCGCTCCTTCCTGCCCTTGCCGCGCACCCGCAACAGGCGCTGCCCGACATCCATCTCCTCCACCCGCAGCCCACACACCTCGCTGACGCGGAGCCCGGCCGAGTAGACGAGCTCGAGCACCGCCGCATCGCGCAGATGGGGCACCGGGTCCACCGGCTTCCCCTCCCCGGCGGCGTCGCGTTCGCGGGCCAACTCGCGCAGCGGCGCCGACAGCAGTGCGGTCATGCCGTCCTCGGGCAGGAACCGGGGCAATCGCCGCTCCCGCTTGGGCATCGCAAGACCACGGATCGGCAGCTTCTCCACCAGCCCTTCCCGTAGGAGGAAGCGGAAGTAGGTCCGGAGCGCGCTGAAACGGAGCCGGACCGAAGCGCGGCCAAGGTCCTTCCTTCCGAGCCACCGGAGATACTGCCGGAAGGCATCCCGTTGCAGGGCCGGCCAGTCCGGCAGACGTCCCCCGAGGGAACGGTGCCAGGAGGCGAACCCCTCCAACGCCTGGCGGTAGTTGCGGACGGTGTGTTCCGAGGCGCCACGGACGGCGGCGAGATCCGTCAGGAACCGCTCCACCAAGGGATCCGACGGGACGGGATCGGGATTCTCGGACACGCGGCAAGGCTAGCGGGCAAGCCGGTGCGAAGGGAGGAGAAGTCGGCGCGATCGGCATCGCCGTCAGCCGGAGCCGGGATGGCTCATCGCCCTCGGGATCCGATGATCCGGGAAGGGCCGCTGTAGACGTTGAAGCGCCCCGAACGCAGGAAGCCCACCAAGGTCATCCCGGAGCTGCGGGCCAGCGCGACCGCCAACGACGACGGCGCCGAGACCGCGGCCAACACCGGAACCCCCGCCGCCAGGGCCTTCTCGACGATCTCGAACGAGACCCTTCCCGAGACGACAAGCACCGTCGCCTTCGAGGGATGGGCCCCGTCCAGGAACCGCCGGCCGAGGACCTTGTCCACCGCGTTGTGACGGCCGACATCCTCGCGCAGGCACAACAGCGAGCCGTCCGCCGCGAAGAGCCCGGCGGCATGCAAGCCGCCCGTCTCGTCGAACGTCTCCTGACCCTGGCGAAGCTTCGCCGGAAGGTCCACGAGCAGGCTTCCGGCAACGCGGACAGAATCCGTGATCCGTGGAAACCGGCGACGCACGGCGGCCAACGTGGAGCGCCCACACAGGCCGCAACTGGACGACGTGGCGATTTTCCGTCCCAGGTCGGCGAAGTCCGGGACCACGCCGTCGGCCAGGTGCACGTCCACCACGTTGCCCTCGGGATTCCTCGGGTACGGCCGGATCGCACGGAGCTGGCTCCGTTCGCGCAGGAGACCTTCCGTGACCAGGAAACCCGCGGCGAGTTCCTCGTCGTGACCCGGCGTCCGCATGATCACCGCCAGCGGCCGGGTCTCGATGCGGACTTCCAAGGGCTCCTCCGACGTGACCGCGTCCGGCTCCGGCCGCGACAGCCCCGCCCCGTTCCATCGGCGCACGGGAACGCGCGGACTTCGTGGTGCCGGTCGCGACACGGTTGGGCGGTTCAGATCGTCTGGGAAAGGAACCCGCCGTCCACGCGGACGTCGGATCCGGTGACGAAACCGGCGGCCTTGGCGCTGGCGAGGAAGATCGTCGCGCCGGCCAGTTCGTCCGCCTTGCCGAACCGTCCCATCGGCGTGTGGCCGAGGATCGACTGGGCGCGGGGGGTCGGGGAACCGTCCTCCTGGAAGAGCAGTCGGCGGTTCTGTTCCGCGGGGAAGAAGCCGGGGGTCAGAGAGTTGACCCGGACCCCGCTCGGAGCCCATTCCCGGGCGAGGAACTGGGTGAGGCTGAGGACTGCGGCCTTCGACGCGGAATAGCTCACTACCCGGGACAGCGGGATGTGCGCCGACACGCTGGCGATGTTGATGACCGATCCGCGTCCGCGGGCGCAGAGGCCCGGGCCGAACACCTGGCAGGGCAGCAGGACGCCGCCGACCAGGTTGAGGTCGAAGTTGCCACGCCAGGCGTCGATGCCGATGTCCTCGAAGCGGAGGTCGGCGGTGACGGTGGCCTTCGGGTCGTTGCCGCCCGCGGCGTTGACGAGGATCGAAGGCGTCCCGAAGGCGGCCGTGATCTCCCGCTCGATGCGCACGAGATCCTCTCGGACCAGCGCATCGGCCGTGAAGAAGGCCGCACGTCCACCGCCGGCCTGGACCGCCTGCACGCAGGCCTGCCCCCGCTCGGCGTTGCGACCGACAACGGCGACGGCGGCGCCAGCGGACCCCAGCGCCTTGGCCATGGCCCCACCCAAAGCCCCGGTGGCCCCGATCACCACGGCCACCTCTCCCGACAGGTCGAACAGATTCATGTGTGCGGACAGTTGTACCGGGAACGGCTTCCCGGAGGGAGGAGGAAACGGCACCCCGTCGAGGGCCTTGGCACCGTCGTGAACCGTTCGGCCATTGACCCCTCCGACACGCGAACCCCAGCATCGCAGCCACCCATGCTTGCGATCATTGACCCGTGGATCCTCTCCTTCAGCGCCCTGATGGTGCTGGCCACCATCGGCATGGGTTTCTGGGCCGCGGGCAAGGCGAAGAGCGCTTCGGACTTCTTCGTCGCGGGCCGCGGCGTCTCCGTGGGCTGGAACGCCTCCGCCATTTCCGGCGAGTACCTTTCTGCGGCCTCGTTCATGGGCGTGGCCGGCATGGTCATGTCCAGCGGCTACGATGCCCTGTGGTATCCGGTCTGTTACGCCTGCGGCTACCTGTTCCTCCTGCTCTTCATCGCCGGCCCCCTCCGCCGGTTCGGCGCGTACACCATCCCCGACTTCGCCGAAGGCCGCTTCGACTCGCCCCTCTTCCGGAAGATCGCCGTGGTCTTCGTGCTCTTCATCGGGTGCTTCTACACCATGCCCCAGATGAAGGGCGCCGGGACCACGCTGGCCTACATCTTCCCGGGATTGCCCTACTGGGTCGGCGTCGTCCTGGTCGGGGCGGTGATCACGCTCAACGTCGCCGTCGGCGGCATGAAGGGGATCACCCTCGTCCAGGCCTTCCAGTACTGGGCCAAGATGTTCGCCATCTCCGTGCCGGTGTTCGTCCTGATGAGCGTCCACGGAAGCTACGGCCGGCAACTGGAGCTGAACGGGAAGTCGACCACGCCGGTCGCCGCGGCCACCGCCACCGCCGTTGCGGCCCCTGAATCCGGGTCCGGCGCCGTGCTGCGTCGGGAACTGCCGGCGAAGGCGCCCGCGGACGACGCGTGGCTGAACCCCTTCGGCCCCCTCACCACCAAGGCCGCCAAGGCGGCCAAGCTCGGCGCGGAGGAATCCAAGCCCTACGCGCTGCTCTACACCTACTCGCTCATCATCGCGCTCGTCTGCGGCACCGCCGGGCTGCCGCACATCCTGGTCCGCTTCTACACCAACCCCGACGGCGTCGCGGCGAAGCGCACCACGATGTGGGTCATGATCCTGATCGGCGTCTTCTACGTCTTCCCTCCCGTGTTCGGGGTGATGGGCCGGAACCTCCTGCCTTCCCTGTACGAAGGCACCGGCTCCAAGGGTTCGGACAAGGTGGTCCTGGAACTGCCGCGCGTCCTCGCCGCCGCTGGCGAGGGCCTGCCTTGGGGCTCCATCCTCTCCGGGATCACCTGCGCCGGCGCCTTCGCCGCGTTCATGAGCACGTTCTCCGGGCTGCTCGTCTCGATGACCGGCGCACTGGCCCACGACGTCTATGGCCGCATCCTCCGTCCGGGATCCTCCCCGGCCGACCGCATGCGGATGTTCAAGTGGTGCGCGGTGCTCGTGGGCGGGGTCGCGACCCTGCTCGGATGCTTTGTCGAACAGCTCCAGATCAACTTCATGGTCGGACAGGCCTTCGCCATCGCCGCCGCCAGCTACTTCCCGCTCCTGTTCATGAGCGTGTGGTGGCGCGGCATGACGATGGCCGGCGCCGCCACGGGCATGCTCTCCGGCGGCGTGAGCGCCCTGCTGGCCGTCACCCTCACCAACTTCTCCGACCTCGGCTGGGTGCCGCTCGCCGGCTTCTGGTCGGGACATCCCCTGCTCCGCATCCTCTGCGAACAGCCGGCCATCTGGTGTGTGCCGCTCGCCATCCTGCTCATGGTGGTGGTGTCCTTCATGACCTCCGGGTCCGTGCCCGGGGACATCCGCATGAAGATGCTTGTGCTGCATGCCCCCGAGGCGCTCGGCCTCAAGCAGGAGTACATCCGCGAACACGAGGGGCACTGATCCGGTCTCCGTCTCCAAGTGCCTGGGCGGAGAGCGAGGCCGCAACGCGCCGACGCCTCCCGCCTCGCTCCTTGCCAGAAACGGTCGGCGAGGGCATTGGTCATCCGCACCCACCTACCGCCCCATGAAGACCCATGTCCCCGCCACGGCCGGCCGCCGCGGATTCACCCTGATCGAACTGCTGGTGGTGATCGCCATCATCGCGATCCTCGCCGGGATGCTGCTGCCCGCCCTGGGCAAGGCGAAGTCCAAGGCCCAGGGCATCCAGTGCATGAACAACACCAAGCAGCTGATGATCGCCTGGAGCATGTACCACGGCGACAACAACGGCACGGTGGTCAACAACTTCGGCATCGACACCACCGACGCCACGATCGCCCTCGGCCGCACCGACGCCAACCGGGGCTATCGCAACTGGGTGAACAACGTGATGCGGTGGGACACCACCGAGTCGGTCACGAACCTCAACTACCTCCGTCTCGGACCGTTCGCCCAATACGCCGGCAACTCGGTCGGGGCGTACCTGTGTCCGGCCGACCGCTACCTCAGCTCGGCGCAGAGACGCGCCGGCTTCGCCAAGCGGGCGCGCAGCCTCTCGATGAACGCCTGCCTCGGCTATTACACCCCGTCCCCGGAGAATCCCGAGGCCGCCGGCCGCAACCGCTACGTGCCCTTCATCCAGATGGTCAAGGACACCCAGATCCGCGAGCCCGCCAACATCTTCGTCATGCTCGACGAGCACCCGGACTGGATCAACGACGGCTACTACCTGAACAACCCGGACGTCACCTCGAACTGGGGCGATCTCCCGGCCAACTACCACGCCGGTGCGGCGGGCTTCTCCTTCGCGGATGGACATTCGGAGATCCGCCGCTGGCAGGGCGTGACCTCGACCGTGCGGGTCAAGGCCGACGGATCCCAGTCTCCGTACACCTTCCGCGACGCGAAGGACCGGGCGGACCTGCGCTGGGTCATCGACCGGACTTCCTACCGGAACTGACCGCGGGACCGGACGGATGGCGGTCCGGTTTCCGGCCTCCCGTTCCCCATGGAAACAGCAAGGCCGCGGCGGTTGCCGCGGCCTTACGCTTTCAGGAGCCGGTCCGGCCGGAAGGATCAGCCCCGGAACCGGCGCCCGATCAGGATCGCGTTGTGTCCTCCGAACCCGAAGGAGTTGTTGAGGAAGCAGTCGATCTTCATCTCGCGGGGGGTGTGCGGGATGTAGTCGAGGTCGCACTGCTCGTCCGGGTTGTCCAGGTTGATCGTCGGCGGAGCCACCTGGTCCACCATGGCCTTGCAGCAGATGAGCGACTCGATGCCGCCGGCCGCGCCGAGCATGTGCCCGGTCGCGCCCTTGGTGCTGCTGACGGCCACCCGACGTGCATGGTCCCCGAAGACGCGCTTGATGGCGTTGGTCTCGCACACGTCGCCGACCGGCGTGCTGGTGGCATGCGCGTTGATGTAGTCGATCTCCTCCGCGGCGATGCCCGCGTGCTTGAGGCCCATCCGGATCGCCCGGGCGGCCCCGGCGCCCTCGGGATCGGGCGAAGTCATGTGGTTGGCGTCGCAGGTGTTGCCGTAGCCGATGATCTCGCAGTAGATCCTCGCCCCGCGCTTCTTCGCGTGTTCGAGCTCCTCGAGCACCAGCACCGCGGCCCCCTCGCCCATGACGAAGCCGTCGCGGTCCCGGTCGAACGGACGGCTCGCCTTCTGCGGGTCGGAATTCCGGGTGGACATCGCCTTCATCGCGGCGAAGCCCGACATGCCGAGCGGCACCACCGTCGCCTCGGTGCCACCGGCGAACATCACGCTGGCGTCACCCCGCTTGATCGCCCACCAGGCCTCGCCGATGGCGTGGTTGCTCGTCGCGCACGCCGAACAGGTCGCGAAATTCGGCCCCTTCAGGTTGTTGTAGAGCGCGAACAGGCCCGACGACATGTTCAGGATCAGCATCGGGATCATGAACGGGGTCACCCTTCCCGGTCCCTTGGCGAGGAGGACCTTGTGCTGCTCCTCCGTGGTGTGCAGGCCTCCGATGCCCGATCCGATGTAGACACCGATCTGGTCGCGATCCTCCGCGTCCAGGTCGAGGCCCGAGTCCTTCAAGGCCCCCCAACCGGCGTAGACGCCGAAATGCGAGAAACGGTCCGTGCGGCGGACTTCCTTCGGCGACGGGAACGCCGGCACCGGGTCGAACCCCTTCACCTCCGCGGCGATCTGGCAGTCGTAGCCCGTGATGTCGAAACGCTCGACACGGCCGATGCCACACACGCCGGCCAAGACGTTCTTCCACACGGTATCGGCATCCAAGCCCAGCGGTGAGGCGCAACCAAGGCCGGTGACCACGACGCGACGTTCAGAGAAGGAGTGCGGCATAAGGACGGGAGAAGTCTACCGGGACGCCGCCACGGCACAAGCGGCGTCAATCCGGCTTGGGGACAGGTTTTACGGATGTCGGACCGGTGGGAAAGAAAAAGGGCAGCTCGGGCGTGCCGGGCTGCCCTCATTGAAGTGGTTGGGACTACTTGGCCTGGGCGTCTTCGACGTACTTGATGACGTCGCCGACGCTCTGGAGCTTCTCGGCTTCCTCGTCCGGGATCTCCAGGCCGAATTCCTCCTCCAAGGCCATCACCAGCTCAACGGTGTCGAGCGAGTCGGCGCCGAGATCCTCGATGAACTTGGCCTCCGCGGTGACCTGGTCCGCGTTGACGCCCAGTTGCTCGACGATGATGTCCTTGATCCGCTGCTCGATGGTTTTCTCAGCCATGGTAGGTGTCTCGTTTCGGCGGCCTGTCTAGGCGCGGGGGTTCCAAGCGTCAAGCGCCTGTTCCGGAATTTTTCCTGCGTACCTCAGGATGGGTGTTGACCTCCCGCGGATCCTCATGCCCGAGGGACGCCAGACGTTGCAGTTGAAGGCTCCCGAAGGGCATCCGCTCGGTCACCACGGGCCGCGGCGGACGCAATTCCCGGAACGTCCGCAACAGGTGCGCGACATCCATCGGATCGACGTCCGAGACCAGCATCATGCGGAACTCCCCCTCGGGGCGGTCGACCAGGTCCGAGGCGTCCAAACCCGCGATCCGCAGCCGCGGCTCCACCAGATGCCAGCGGTTCTTCGGATCCACCAGGAAGAGCAGCGGCCGCTTGTCCGCCGCCAGGGCGCCCACCGTCCTGCGGTCCCTCGCGTCGAGCCGCTCCAACCACGGCAAAGGGCCGACGTCTCCGACGGTTTCCGCGACGCCGACCTTCGGCTCCGGCGTCCTCGACGGCACACCGGACCAATCGAGCGGCAACTCAAGGGAATCCATGGGACGGCGAACTCGGCAATGGGCCCGACTCACATCACCATTCCGCCGTCCACGGTCAGGACCTGGCCGGTGACATAGCGTCCACCGGGTCCCGCCAGGTAGGCCGCGGCCTCGGCGATGTCCTCGGCGCGTCCCAGCGTCCCCAACGGGACCTGCTTGGTGATGGCCTCCTTCTGGACCTCGTTGAGCACGGCGGTCATGTCGGTCTCGATGAAGCCGGGGGCGATCGCGTTGCAGGTGACGCCGCGGGAACCGAGTTCCTTGGCCACCGACTTGGTGAAGCCGATGAGGCCGGCCTTGCTGGCCGCGTAGTTGGACTGACCGGCGTTGCCGATGAGGCCGATGACGCTGGCGACGTTGATGATCCTTCCGGAGCGCTGCTTGAGGAAGGCGCGGGTGAAGGCCTTGGTGAAGAGGAAGGCGCCGCGGAGGTTGGTGTTCAGCACGGCGTCCCAGTCGGCGTCGCTCATTCGCATCAGCAACCCGTCGCGGGTGACCCCGGCGTTGTTGACCAGGATGTCCACCCTGCCCGGCTCCGCGAGGATCTGTTCGGCGGCCGACTGCACCGCGGCGGCGTCGGAGACGTCCACGGCCAGGGCCCAGGCCCGACGGCCCAGGGCACGGACCTCGTCGGCCACCCGGTTGGAGTTCTCGACGGTCCGGGAAACGCAGACCACGTCCGCACCGGCCTGGGCGAAACGGAGGGCGATGGCGCGGCCGATTCCACGGCCGGCACCGGTGACGACGGCAACCTGATTGGCAAGCGATGACATGCCCGGGAGGAAACCCCGGCCGGCCGGACCACCGCAAGCCTTGTGCGGTCCGCCCTCGGACGTGGCAACCACGGCTTGTCGTCCTTCCGTCCCGACGGAAGCCTTCTCCCATGTCCACCGGCCAAGTCCGCACCCCAGCCGCACCCGCAAGATCCGCGGGCCTGGTCCTGGCCGGCGGCGCCTCCCGGCGCATGGGTTCGGACAAGGCCCTGCTCCGGATCGGATCTGAGCGCCTCGTGGACCGGCAGGTCCGGATCCTCAGGGAGGCCGTCGGTGATACGGTGTTCGTCGGACTTCCATTCGGCGATGCCGTCGCCTGGCCCCCGCCCTCGGGAGCCATCGTGGTGCGTGACTCCCAGCCCGACTGCGGTCCCCTCGCCGGAATCGTCGCCGGAATCGAGGCCGCCGATGCCGGGCTCCTGGCGGTCGTCGCGGTCGACCTTCCACGCATCGATTCCGACTGGATCCGGTCACTGCTCAACCGCTGTCGCCCCGGCGTCGGAGCCGTTCCGGTGGTCGAAGGTCGATTGGAACCCCTGGCCGCGGCCTACCCCCGGGGCGCCCTTTCGTCGGCCCGGGTACGGCTCCAATCGGGTCGGCTCTCCGTGCAGGAATGGGCCCGCGAAGGTCTCGAAGCGGGTTGGCTCGAACCATGGATCCTCACGGCCGGAGAAGCCGAGATCCTGCTCAACTGGAACAGACCGCAGGACTGGTCGCCTGCCTAGGATGGCCCGGCAATGGGCGAAGGCCGTTCAAGGGGACTTCGCAGGCTCCCAGTTGCCACGGTAAAGAGTGCCCCAGCGGTCCCCCTGTCGCAGCAGCACGTCGTTTGCGGTCAGTCGCAGCCGCAGGCCGCGTCCCTCGTCCAAGAGGTCGATGTGCTCCGGGGTCCGGGCCTCCTCGCGGAAGGTCCAGATCCGCCTTCCATCCTGGAACTCGCCCCACGAACCGTCGTTCAAACGCTCGAAGCTCCCGTTCCGATGGCGCATCACCTGGGTGTTGGTCGGCAGCGGTCCGGACTTCTGGAACGCCGCCAGGTAGTCCTTCCAGAGAACCTCGAGGTCCCGACCGGTCCGATCGCGGAACACCGACTCACGATACTCGCCTCGACGCAGCGCCGCGTTCAGTTGGCGAACCACCCCGGGCGCCGGACCCGACTCCAGCCAGAACAGGAAGCCCGCCGCCACCTTGTACGAGTCCCGGTAGCCGCGGTCCTTCGCGGGACGCGGAAACTCCGACAGGGGCATCGACTCGTACACCGCGCAACGGAGGTAGTCCGCGATCCCTTCGGTCAACCAGGCCTCCGAGCCGCCCGGATACGCCTGTACCACATGGACCAGCTCGTGGATCACCACCCCTCGGCTGTCCTCCGGCAGCGCCGCCACCCGCTTGGCGGACATCTCGATGCGGTTGCCCGAGGCCGCCGCCACGCCGTCGTAGGTGGGTGTGACCCGGATCTCGACGTCCGGCAGGACCACCTCGGTGCCCGAGGCGAGGAGGTTGCCCAGTCGCGGGTACCATTCGTTGGCCAGGACCTCCGCCGCGGCCGCCCAGGACGCCGTCTCCGGAGCCGCACCGGTCTCGAACCGCACCCGGGCTGGAGCCGCCGACGAAGCCGGGACGAGAGCCAGGCAGACCACGCCGAAGACAACGGTGAAGGAGCGACGGAGGCGATTCATCCGCCCACTCTCGGAAGCCCGGGCGTCGGGTCAATGCTCCGTCCCGCTTTTGGGAAGACCCGATCCCGATTCCGTCCTCAGCCCCGTGCAAACCCTGGGCGTTCCCGGAGGCAAACGGTGAAATCCGGCCCGAATGGCCTCCTTTCCTCGTTGGCACAATCCGTGCAACTGAAGCCGCGCCCGAACGACGATGATGAACGACCTCCGCTTCGCCTTCCGCCAGTTGTTGAAGTCGCCGACCTTCACCACCGTGGCGGTGCTTTCCCTGGCCCTCGGCATCGCCGCCAACATCATCGTGCTCGGATGGATCCGCGGCGTCCTCCTCGAGGCGGTCCCCGGCATCCGCGAACCCGGTCGCATCGCCGTGCTCGCCACCCGCAACCGCTGGGGCGTCAACGAGACCATGTCCCATCCCAACATGCGGGATGTCGCCGCGGAATCCTCGGCGTTCGAGGACGCGGCCGGCTCCGAGATGGGCTCGGTGCACGTGCGGTTGGGCGACAAGACCTCGTGGGCCTGGTGCGAACTGGTCACCGACAACGCCCTCTCGATGCTCGGCGTCGAGACCGTGGCCGGCCGCACCGACTTCCCCAAGGGCAGCGACCTCAAGCCCGGATCTACGCCGCTCGTCGTGGTGGGCGAGCGGTTCTGGCAGCGGTTCCTCAACGCCGATCCCGCCGCGGTCGGCAAGACGCTGCGCATCAACCAGCACACCTACACCGTGCACGGGATCGCCCGGGCCGACTTCCACGGGCTGATGCCGGGACTGGCCTTCGACCTGTGGGTCCCCCACTCCATGCACGATCAGATCGGGTTCGGCGCGCCGGCGGACAAGCGGGGCTGGAACAACCTCCACACCCTCGTCCGGCTCAAGCCCGGCGTCTCCGTGGCCCAGGCCGCCGCGGCGGCGGAACTGGTCGGGGAACGCGTCAAGGCCGCCCACCCCGACACCGTCGGCAAGGATTCCGAATTCACCGTCCTGCCGATCTGGGAATGTCCCTTCGGGGCGCCCGCGGTGTTCCTGCCGCTGCTCCGCGCGCTGGCGGCCGCGTCGCTGCTCGTCTTCGGATTGGTCGTGGCCAACCTCGCCAACCTCCTCCTCGCCCGCGCCACCGTCCGGCACCGCGAGATCGCCGTCCGTCTCGCCCTCGGCGCACGCCGCTCCCGCATCGTCCGCCAGCTGCTCACCGAAAGCCTGGTCCTGTCCGTGTTGGGCGGCGGGCTCGGATTCCTCGTCGCCAGCTGGGGTGTCCACGCCCTCGGCAACTTCATCCCCAAGACCCACCTCCCGATCGCCGTCGGGCTCCGGATCGACCCGCTTCTCGCCGGGGCCACCTTCCTGCTGGCCGTGGCCGCCGCCCTGCTCTTCGGCCTCATCCCGGCTCTCCAGGCTTCCAAGGCGCCGCTGACCTCCGCCATGAACGAAGGCGCACGCGGCACCGAGGCCGCCGGCGGACGCCAATGGCTCCGGCGCTTCCTCGCGGTGACCCAGGTCGCCCTCGCCCTGGTCCTGCTCATCGCCTCCGCCCTCTGCGTCCGCAGCTTCGCCGCCGCCAAACGGGTCCCGCTTGGCATCGATCCCAACAACGTCTGGGTCGCCGCGTTCCATCTCGATTCCCACGGACTGGACGGCGCGGCCGCCACCCGCTTCGCCCGATCGGTGCGCGAGGAACTCCAGGGACATCCCGCCGTGGCGAGCGTCGGGTTCGCGGAGACCCTTCCCCTCGGATTCGAGGACGGTGCCAGCGGCTCGATCGAGGTTCCGGGAAACCCGGCACCCAAGGGGGAAGGCCGCTCGGCGTTCCTCAATCGCGTCAGCCCCGGCTACTTCGCCACGTTGCGGATTCCCATCCTCGAAGGACGCGACTTCGATGACCGCGACGACTCCAACGCGCCGCAACGGATCATCCTCAACCGGACCGCCGCCGAACTGCTCTTCCCCGGCCGGAGCCCTCTCGGTCTCCGGTGCGCGATCTGGGGACGCACCTGCGAAGTCGTCGGCGTCGCCGAGGCCGGCAAGTACCGTTCGCTGGGCGAATCCCCGCGCCTCCAGGTCTGGGTGCCCCAGGCCCAATGGAACGAGACCGACCTCGTCGCCCTGATCCGGATGCGTGGCAACGCGGAGCTCGGAGCGGGATTGCTGACCGCGACGCTGAAGAAGGTCGCCCCGGAGGTGAACCCGTATGCCATGCAGACCCTGGAGCAGTACATCTCCCCGGCCTTCCTCGTCCCTCGGACCGCCGCGGTGCTCCTCACGCTGCTCGGACTCGTCGCACTCACCCTCGCCCTGCTGGGGATCTACGGACTGATGTCCTTCCTCGTCAACCGACGCACCCGGGAGATCGGGATCCGCATGGCGCTTGGCGCCGGTCGCGGCGAGGTCCTCGGCATGATCCTCCGCCATGGACTGACCATCGCCGGGATCGGGCTGTTGGCCGGCATGCTGGGGGCGCTGGGCGTGACCCGACTCCTGCGCGGCTTCCTGCTCGGAGTCGAGCCTTGGGATCCGTTCACCTTCCTGTCCGCGTCCCTGCTGCTGGCCGCGGCGGCGGCCGGAGCCACCTGGATTCCGGCCCGCCGGGCTGCCCGGGTCGATCCCATGGTCGCACTCCGCGCCGATTGACCCGCCTCACCGAGGTCTCCGGCGGAGCTCCAAGACCATCAGACGGGAGCCGCCCGCAGCCGGGAATCCTTGGCCGTCCGTGCCAATCCGTGTCCCTACCCGCTTTCGGCCTACGTGCGTGAGGCAACCCCACCGGAAATCGCTCGCGACCCCACCCGTCCCGACCCATCGTCACTCCGCACGCGATTCCCCCATTCCCATGGCCTTGCTCTTCGCGGTCCATTCCACCGTCACCTGGGCGTTGGTCGGTCTGATCTGGACGATCCAGGTGGTCCACTACCCCTCGTTGGGTGAGGTGGGACCCGAACGTTTCCACGGATTCCACGAACGCCACATGTCCCGCATCGGACCCCTGGTGGTGCCACTGATGCTCGCGGAGGCCGGCAGCGCGGTTTGGCTGCTGCTCCTTGGCGAACGTTCGGGGCTCTTCTGGCTCAGTCTCGCCGGATTGGCCCTGGTCTGGGGATCGACGTGGTTCTTCCAGGTGCCGCTGCACCTGAGGCTGTCGCAGGGTCACGACCCGGACGCCATCCGGAAGCTGGTCGCCACCAATCTCTGGCGGACCGCGGGATGGACCCTCCGCGGACTCTGCCTCTCGGCGATCCTCTTCTCGCGGACCAGCCCGGCTCCGACGTCTCCGGCACCCCGGACCGGTGCGCCATCGGAGTCCCATGGCGCCAACGGCGGGAGCGGACGCACCGGAGGTTGAACCGGGATCGGGTACAGGCGTTCGCCCGGTGGGGTTGGCGATACCCTAGCCCGCGGAAATTCCGTGGCCGCGTCCGCCCCGGCCCTGCTATCCCCTCCCTCCCGGTCCATGACCATCGAGACGCTTCATTTCGAGAACGCCCGTGCCGCGCTCCAACTGCTTGGGGGCGACGAACGCAACCTCCATTCCCTCGAGAAGGAACTGGGCGTGAAGGCGGCCTCCCGCGACGGCTGGATCCGGCTCGAGGGCGAGGCGGAGGACGTCGAGCGCGGCAAGCGTCTCTTCGAACTGCTCGGCGCGGCGCAGAAGGACGGATCGCCGATCAAGTCCCGCGACTTCCACCATGCCCTGCACGTGGTGAAACACGACGGCGCGGCGGCGTTGGAGGCGCTGTTCCACCAGAAGATCAGCACCTCGACGAAGAAGGCGACCATCACGCCCAAGACCGTCGGGCAGCGCCGCTACGTGGAGGCGATCCGGGACCACGACATCACCTTCGGCATCGGCCCCGCCGGCACCGGCAAGACCTACCTCGCGATGGCCATGGCGGTGAACGCCCTGAAGGACGCCAAGGTGGGTCGGATCATCCTCACCCGTCCCGCGGTCGAGGCCGGCGAGGCCCTCGGTTTCCTGCCGGGCGACCTCTACCAGAAGCTCGATCCGTACCTGCGTCCGCTGCACGACGCCCTGCACGACATGATGCCGGCGGAGGAGATCCAGAAGAACATGGAACGCGGCGTGATCGAGATCGCCCCGCTCGCCTACATGCGCGGACGCACCCTCAACCAGTCGTTCATCGTGCTCGACGAGGCGCAGAACACGACCGCCGAGCAGATGCTGATGTTCCTCACCCGGCTCGGGTTCGGATCGAAGGCGGTCGTCACCGGGGATCCGACCCAGATCGACCTTCCCTCGAGCAAGCGGAGCGGACTGGTGGAGGCCGAACGCGCCCTCCAAGGGGTGGAAGGCATCTCCCTCGTTCGTTTCGAGAAGCGCGACGTCGTCCGGCATCCGCTGGTCCAACGCATCGTCCAGGCCTACGAGCGCCATCGCGGGACGAACCAGCAGTCCTGAACTTTTCCAGGGGAGCGGGTGCCGGCCTCACGCGAAAACGCAAACGCGCCAAGGAAAAAGCGGGGCTGGAGCGGTCAAGGAAACCACCGCCGGAGTCCGCCCTGGCCACCTCAATGGCCCGCGCTTCCCTTCCCGTTCCCTTGCGGCTTTGCGGTGTTGGGCGTGTTCCCTCCTTCGGGGTTCCCGCCGAGCCCGCCACCCTTCAGCGGGGCCAGTTGCGTCCGATGGTGAATGCGATCGAAAGGCCGACGAGCACGGCGATGGCGTAGCGGTGTCCGAACGGATTGGGGAGGACCACGCCGCGCCACTGGCGCAGGCCGATGGTCAAGGCCACCCAGCCCGCCACCGGGACCAGGGAGACCGCCAACGGATTGAGCCGCCACGCGGTCGCCAGGTCGCCGTTGAGCAAGGCGTGCGTGGCCCGGAGTCCGCCGCAGCCGGGACACTGGATTCCCGTCAGCGCGTACATCCAGCAACGCGGATAGAAGAACTGCCCGCGCGGCTCGATCTCGCGCAGCAGCCAGAGCGTCCCGGCCAACAACGCGAGGGAAAGGAAGGCCCAAGGCAGCAGGTGACGACGGCCGCCGCCGCCGCCCGGGGAATCGACGATGACGGGCGGCGTCTCCATGGGACGGCGTCGGGGGTTCAGCGGAACGACGCCTTGACCGAAGGCCGGTTCAGCACCACGAGGGCCCAGATGCCGAACGGGATGCCCAGGCAGCAACAACCGCTGCAGCAGGGGATCATGGAGAGGATGACCCCGGCCATCACCAGGCCGTAGGAACGCAGCTGCATCATGCGGACGCCGGCCAGGATGGTCACGGCCGACAGGACCAGCACCAAGACGTTCGAGACGGAGCCATACTGCTCCACGAACTTCATGTAGGACTCGAACATCTGCCGGTACTGCTCGGGAAAGCCGGGCGGCACCTCCTGCGACTTGTTCATCCCGGCCAGGTTCATCACGAGTCCGATCAGGCTCATGAGCGCGCCGAGCACGCCGGTCACGAGGATGCCGATCGCCGGGCCACGGACCTCCGAGGCCGGATCGGAACCAAGGGGAGCGGACGGCGAGGACACGGTCGAGGCCGCCGGCACCGCCCCGAAGGCGTCCGCGAACTCGGGGAAGTCACCCAAGGTCTTCCAGGTCTCCTCCGCCTCAGCCCGGCAGGGAGAGGTCCGGTTGAGCCGGTTTTCGGAGATCCATTGGCGAAGCTGTTCGGCCGAGATCGGTCCGTACTGCTTCTGATCGGCACCTTGGATGAAGTACATGGCGGTTCAGTGGGCTGTGGATTTCGGCGACTGGTCTCCCCGATAGGTATAGCGCAGGGCGACGAAAACGAAGGCGATTCCGACCAGGAACAGCATGCCGCCACAGAGGTTGAAGAAGGCGGTGCCGTCGACATGGAGGATCTCGCGGCCGTCCGGCAGGCGTTCCTTCACGTTCAGGGCGAACACCTTGGAAATGGCCAGGTTGCCCACCGCGGTGGTGAGCAGGAAGAAGCTCATCATCGTGCTCCGCATCGACTGCGGGGCCTCGCGGAAGGCGAACTCGAGGCCGGTGTTCGACACCAGCACCTCACCGGCGGTCAGGACGATGTAGGGGATCGTCTGCCAGAGCACGCTCAGCTTCTCGCCGGCGGCGACCTTCTGTTCGATCAGCGCGATGAGCCCGAAGGAGGCCCCCGCCATGAACAGGCCGGTCGAGATGCGGCGCAAGGTGGTGACCCGGGTGCCGATCTTCTCGAACAGCGGGAAGACGAGGAGGGTGAACAGCGGGACCATCAGCATGACCAGCAGCGCGTTCATCGACTGCATCTGCTCCGCGGCGATGCGGTCGCCGATGATGAACCGGATCACCCCGCCCACGATCGGCATGTTCAGCACGCCTTCGCTGAAGATGTACGGGGTCATCTTGTCGCCCTGGATCACCCACGAGGTGCTGTTCTGGTCCCAGAGCGCCCAGAAGAACGGGATCAGGGCGAACACGCCGGCCACGCGCGTGGCCGCCCGGGCGCCATCGACTTCCTCGTCGGTGAACCGGCCTTCGCACGAACTCCAGAAGCCGCGGCCCGGCTTGCGGTCCCCGAGGTGGGTCAGCGCGTGCCAGAGCATCTCCCAGAATCCGCCGCGGCTTTCGGGGTCCGGCGGCACATGCCGGTAGTGCCCCCGGCCCATCCAGAAGATCAGGGTGGCCAACCCCATGAAGATCCCGGGCACACCGAACGCCCACCCATAGCCGTATTCCTTGGCGATCCGGGGGATCACCAGGAAGGAGAAGAAGGACCCGAAGTTGATGCTCCAGTAGAAGAGTCCGTAGGCCTTCTGGAGAAGGTGGGATTGGCCCGAATGGAACTGGTCGCCGACGAACGCCGAGACGCACGGCTTCACGCCGCCACCGCCGATCGAGATCAGCGTCAACCCGCCGTAGAGCAGCCATTTCTTGATCTCGATCGAACTGGTCAGGTCCGCCATCGCGAGGACGGCGTGGCCGATGCAGTAGAACATCGAGATGTAGAGGATGGTCCTGTAGCGGCCCAGGACGCGGTCCGAGAGCCAGGCTCCGAAGAGAGGGAAGAAGTACACCCCGAAGACGAACAGGTGGACGATTTCCGAGGCGGACGACGGCCCCATCCCGAGCTGCTTGGCGATGTAGAGCGTGAGGATGCTCCGCATCCCATAGAAGCTGAACCGCTCGCAGGCCTCGTTGCCGATGATGTACTTGATCTGCGGCGGGAAACGGTTGTCCGCCGACGAGCCTGCGGGTTGATGGGTCGTCATCTCCCCGAGCCATTACCCCAGAACCCGGGCGAGACCAAGTGTCCGATGTCGAAGAACCGAAAGTTTGTCGGGATCAAGCCGGTCGACACCGATGGGCGAACGGCTCTTCGTCCAGGAACCCGCCGCCTTCCCACGCGACCTGTCGGCAGGGCCTTTCCGCGTGAGCCCCCGCCTCCGCTCCGATCCAACCGTTTCGAGGCGCCCGATTTCGTGATTGCCTCCCGGCCACCTCTGACTGTTCTTTCCGGCCGGCGCAGCCGCCACCTCCGAACGAAGTGAAACCAACCGACCTGCGGGTCATCCTCCGCTACATCCCGCGATTCCGGGAGAAGACGTTCGTCCTCGCCATCGACGGCGCCATCGTCACGGACGACAACTTCCCCAACCTGCTCCTGGACATCGCGGTCCTGCGCTCGCTGAACATCCGCATCCTGATCGTGCACGGCGCGGCGCAGCAGGTCGCCGGACTTGCGGCGGAACGCGGGCTGACGCCGTCCAACCTCGACGGCACCGGCGTCACCGACGCCAACACCCTCCAGGTCTCCCTGACCGCGGCCAACCGCCTGACCCACGAGATCCTCGAGGGACTCTCCGCGAACGACCTCCGCGCCGTCTCGACCAACGCCATCATCGCCCACCCTCTCGGCATCGTCGGCGGCGTCGACCACCAGTTCACCGGCAAGGTGGAACGGGTCGACGTGGAGATGCTGCAGACGCTGCTTTCCCAGGGGATCGTGCCGGTGATCCCGCCCCTGGGGTTCGACGGCGACGGCAAGACCTACCGGGTCAACTCGGATGCCATCGCCTTCTCCCTCGCCGACCAGCTGCGGGCCTCGAAGCTCATCTTCCTCACCACGGTGGACGGCCTGACGCGGTCGGGCGTCCTGATCCGGCAGATCCTCGTCGGCGACCTCAAGGCCCTGCTGACGCCTCCCCAGGCCGACTGGCCGGCGAACCTGGTCTCCAAGGCGCGCCATGCCGTCGCCGCATGCGAGGCCGGCGTCCAGCGCGTGCACATCATCAACGGCGAGGTCGACGAGGGCCTGCTCGCGGAGGTGTTCTCCAACGAGGGCATCGGCACGCTGGTCCACGCCAACGAATACACCCAGATCCGTCGCGCGCTGAAGAAGGACATCCGGGCGCTGCTCAACCTCACCAAGAACTCCGTCGCCTCGGCCGAGCTGGTGAAGCGGACCCGCACCGCCATGGAGAAGCAGGTCGGCGACTACTTCCTCTTCGAGATCGACAAGAATCCGGTCGGTTGCGTGGCCCTCCACATCTATCCGGAGCAGAACAAGGGGGAACTCGCGTTCCTCTTCGTCGCCCCCAGCCACGAGAACCAGGGCATCGGCGTGAAGCTGATCCAGTTCGTCGAGCGACGGGCCCGGGAACTCGGGCTGTCCGAACTGATCACCCTCAGCACCCAGGCCTTCACCTACTTCATCTCCAAGGGCGGATTCCACGAGGGGACGCCCGACGACCTGCCCCCGGCGCGCCGCGAGAAGTACGACTCCAGCGGACGCAGGTCGAAGGTGCTGGTGAAGCGCCTCAAGTCCCCCTGACCCCAGGATGCCGCGCCGGGAGCCGATCCGCCTCCTGTTCGTGTGTTCGAGGAACCGACGACGCAGCCTGACTGCGGAAACGGCGTTCCACCGGGATCCCCGCTACCAGGTGCGTTCCGCGGGAACCGAACCTTCGGCCCGGATCCGGGTGAGCGACGGACTGCTCCGTTGGGCCGAGATGGTCTTCGTCATGGAACGCCGCCATGCCGAAATCCTCAGCCGCAGCCATCCCGAGGCGGTCGAGGGTCTTCCCATCGTCAACCTGCGGATCCCGGACGAGTTCGAGTTGGACGATCCGTCGTTGATCCACTCGCTGCGCGAGGCGGTCGCGGCCGAGTTCGGAACGGAGCCCTGAGCGGGCGGCCGGCGTTCAGCGGGGACGTTGGGCGGGGATCTGGTATCCCTTGTGCCACGGGTAGAACCAGAGCCGTTCCAACGGGACCAGCTCCGCATGGCCGTCGGCCGCGGAGAGGTTGATGGAGTTGGGCAGCTTGTCGCCTGCGGCAAGACGCCGGGGCGCCCCCTTTCCGACGGGCCCGGAACCGTGGCGGCCGATCATGAACCTTCCCATGCCGCCTCCGACACCGTCGCCCTCATACAGGTTCCGGGCCGGCGTGTCGTTGGCCTCCGGCCACGCGTCCACCCACATGCCGTCGCCGAACACGAACGACTGGCTCGGGTTGTCCACGCCGCTTTCCTTGAGGAAGGCCTTGGAAGGATCGACCGGTGGCGCCGAGTAGAACCAGCTGTTGAAGCAGTAGGAGCCCTGGAATCCGGAGGTGGAGTTGGTCCGCCAGATCCAGGTCTCATCCGCGGTCCCGTAGTCGGGGTTGGCTGGATTCCGGGAAATCCGCCTCTGCGGTTGGGGAGCGACCGGACAGTACCGCACGAAATGCGCCTTCCCCTGGTAGTTCATGAGCATGTTCATCCACAGGCTCTGGTCCCCGGTGTACGGCAACATCGTCCCCCGGTGGTCGTCGAGGTAGAGCGTGTGGGCCAAGCCCATCTGCTTGAGGTTGGCGAGGCACTTGATCTGGTTGGCCTTGGCCTTCGCCTTCCCCAACGCCGGAAGGAGCATCCCCGCCAGGATCGCGATGATGGCGATGACCACCAGCAACTCGATCAGGGTGAACGCCCCGTACCGACCGGGTTTCCGACAGGAACTCATCAAGAAGGGGTTCGGTCCTCGCATGGGACCGAATCTTCGACGGACGGAGAAATGTTGGAAGCCCGGAGGGTCGGATTCACAGGTCCAAGCCCATCCTGTCTCCTGCACCTGCAGGAGACGAGGTCACGAGTCTCTCCCCCAAGCCCCCTCCCATCCCTCGACACCCAGACCGGCAGAAAGGCTGGGACTCCTCACGTCGTCTCCGACACCTGCTTGCGAGCGACCCGAGCCCCAGGGTTCAGGGGCTTGCCATTCCGGCATTGCGCCTGCTTAGTACGACAAGTGCGCCCGAGAGCTTCCAAGCCGGTCTCGACCGCCTTCACCTTGGTGGAACTGTTGGTGGTGATCGCCATCATCGCAATCCTGGCGGCTCTGTTGCTGCCGGCCCTCACCAAGGCTTCGGCCCGTGCTCGACAGGTCTGGTGCGGCAGCAATCTCCGCCAGATCGGCGTCTCCCTCGCCTCGTTCGCCGACGACCACCGCGGTCAATTCCCCTGGATGATCTCTTCCCGGGAGGGCGGTTCCTCGGAGTCGAACACCTCGGGTTGGATCCATGGCGGCGTGTTCCTCCGCAATCCATGGACGTTCCTCGCGCTCTCCAACGAATTGTCCACGCCCCGTGTCCTCCTTTGCCCCGGCACGCGTGGAACCGTGGCCCCGGGCTGGAACCGTCTCAGCGTGATGAACGTCAGCTA
Organism: Verrucomicrobiales bacterium; assembly: GCA_027488845.1. Lineage (GTDB taxonomy): Bacteria > Verrucomicrobiota > Verrucomicrobiia > Limisphaerales > UBA9464 > SXXZ01. The sequence goes on from JAIYBC010000048.1 coordinate 148,762, forward strand.
CGCGGCGAACCTCCATCCCCGCCCGGGCGAATCGGATTCGCCACTGGTCGTGGACGACAACCTTTCCGCGCCACCGATCCCGGCGTTGCAGGCCACCCGGCGCTCCACCAACGAGTTCCTCTCCTGGACCCCGGTCCGCCACGGCGAACGCGGCATGGCGCTCTTCGCGGACTACCATGTCGAGTCCCGGCAGAACATCCGGGTGGTCCCCGTTGGACTTCCCGGAGTGATCCGTCCTCCTGCGGCTGCCCGTCCCGGCTATCCCGGAGCGGCTCCCTACCTCGGCAGCCTGGGATTCGGCGGCGGCGCCCGATCCTCCAGCTCCGGCGGCGGCGGCGGCGGCCAGTTCGGGGATTTCCAGAAGTCCAGGACGGTGTCCGGCGGGGCGTCCAGCGAGCTTCCCGTGGGGTCTCCCGCCATCCCGGCGACGTCATCGACCCGCCCCGACGCCCCCAAATCGGTAACGGGGCCGAAGTCGAAGCCGACCCCAGCGCCGCCGGCGCCCGTGGCGGCCCCGGTCGGCGAATCCGCCCCGACCTTCACCGCCGAGGAGGAATCGTTCCGGCGCAATTTCTTCTGGCTCTGGCTGCTGATGGTCCTGATCGGAGCCCTCACAACGGCCCACACCCTCCGCAAGGAACGCCGCCGTCGGGCCCGATTGGCGCAGGAAGACTCGGCCACGGCCGCCCTGCTGGCCCACGAAGCCCGTCACGACACTCCGTTCGTCTCCCACTCGCCGTCAGGCCGGGCCAGCTGAACTCCCTTCCTCCTTCGCCGCCGCCTACTTCGCCGGCTCGGTCTTCGGCGCCTGCTTCTCCTTCCAGTTCCGCTCAAGGCGCCCCTTCAGGTCCCCCAGGGCGGGATCGGTGACCAGATCGAGATTGGTTCGCGCAGCGTTCCACTGTCCGGCACGGATCTGCCAGCGGGCGTAATGCAACCGGACCGCCTCCCGGGCGTTGTCGTCGAGCGCCAGACGGAAGGCGTTGGTCCAGGCCTTGAGGCCGGACTCCACGATGCGGGCCTCTTCCAGCTTCCGATCCTCGTCGGCGAGCTTGGCCGGAACGCGCACGCCGTACCACGTCTGGGCCACGTCGGCCGCCAGCTTGAAACTCAGCGGCTGGAGCGCCAGGGCCTTGTCGTAGAACTCGAAGGCCTTCTTGAAGACGCCGGGTTCATCGAGCTTGTAGTAGGTCTCCGCATCCCGGCGGAAGAGGAAGGTCAAGGTGCCCAGGGCATGCCAGTATTGGGCTTCCTTCGGATTCAGCTCGATCGCCTTCTCCAGGTAGGGAAAGGCCTTCTCGATCGGGCCCCGATGCGCGTAGTGCCCGCCGAGGTTGTTCCAGATCGCCGGATTCGACGGATCCAGTTCACGGGCCTTTTCCCACTGGACCACCATGCCCGCCTCGTCGCCGGTGTCCCCGAGGAAGCTGCCGAACGCGATCGTCGCCTCCGCATGTCGCGGGTTCCTGAGCAGGAAGTCCTCGTACTTCCGCCGCAGTCCGTCCTCGCGTTCGTCGATCTTCTTCTTGGTCTCGGCCGGGATCTCCGTCCCGGTGGGAAAGGCGTCGAGCCACTTCTGAACCTGTTCGGTGACGACGTCGTCCTCCTTCAGCAGCGCCTGGAACTCCATCGCCACAGGGTCGTTCGTGGCCGCCACGGGTTCGACCCATCCCGTGCGTTCGGCCACGAGGTTGGTCAAGGCCGTGGCCTTGTTCGTGGCCAACAGCAACGACAAGGCCCCCACAAGAACGTCGCTCATGGCCGGAACCTAACAGGCCTCGGGCCGGACGGCCAATGCTCGCCGTTGCCGACCCCGTTCCCCTGCCGGTAACCTCTCCGGGTCGTCCCACGTCCCTCCGCTCGCCGCTGTCCCAGAAAACCTCCCCCAACCGAACATGAAGAAACTCCTGATCCTGTCCCCGCTGCTGGCCGCCACGCTCTGGATGGTCCCCGCTTCCGCGGAAGACGCCAAAACCTCCAAGGAAACGGCCACGGCCGAGAAGTCCGACAAACCCGCAGCCAAGGGCAAGAAGGGCGGAGACCTGGCCGGACTTTCCCGCGAGGAACGCGAGGCGAAGCTCAAGGAACGCCGCGAGAAGGCCGACGCCCGCCTCAAGGAACTGCGTGAGAAGAAGAAGGCGGGATCCCTGAAGCCCGCCGAGGAAAAGCAGCTCGAGCGCCTCGAGGAACGTGCCAAGAAGGGACCCGGCCGCGAGAAGAAGGGTCCGGATCGCGGCAAGAAGTCCGAAGGCCCCGCCCCGGAACAGCCCGCGAAGAAGTAGTCTCGCGCCCTGGCCGCCGTTCGATCCGCCCCCCTGCCCCACGCCGCCCCATCATCCGGGGCGGCCTTTCCATTTCCAGGCCCCGGAACCGGGACAGGCTGTCCTTGGTCCTGGTCGCGGACTCGGATAAACCCGGCCGCGACATGTCCGACGCGCCTCCCACCCGCTCCTCCGGCACCGGCCGGATCCTGGTCGTCCGTGGAGGCGCGATCGGGGATTTCGTGGTCACGCTGCCGGTGTTCTCCGCGCTCCGCCGGCAGTTCCCGACCGCCCGGCTGGAGGTCCTCGCCTACACCCACATCGGACGCCTCGCCGTCGCCGGCGGATTGGTGGACGCCGTGCACCCCATCGAGACACGTCCTCTCGCCGGTTTCTTCGCCCGCATCGGCGCCCTGGACCCCGCCGTCTCCGCGTTGTTCGCTTCCGCCGACGTCGTCTTCAGCTACCTCTTCGATCCGGACGAGATCTTCCGGACCAACATCGGCAAGGTGTCCCGGGCACAGGTGATCCAAGGCCCGTATCGCCCGTTCGAGACCTCGCCGATGTCGGCCGCGTCCCAGTTCCTGGTGCCGCTGGAAAGGTTGGGCATTTTCGACCCCGACCCGATCCCGCGACTCCCGTTGTCGCAGCCGCCGGCCCGGGTTCCCCGGCGAATCGCGGTCCATCCCGGCAGCGGCGGGAAGTCGAAGAATTGGCCGATCCCATCCTGGCAGGCCCTCCTGACCCGATGGGCCGCGGAATCGGACGTCGAGCTGCTCCTGGTCGGCGGGGAGGCGGAAAACGAGGCCTTGGCCCAACTCCGTCCGTCGCTGCCCGAACGCCGGGTCACGGTCCTCCACGGACTCCCACTCGACAGCCTGGCGACGGTCCTCGCCGGTTGCGCCGCGTTCGTCGGACACGACTCCGGCATCTCCCACCTCGCCGCCGCGGTCGGCACTCCCACCTTCGTGCTCTGGGGCCCGACGTTGGAACACATCTGGAAACCCGGCGGTCCGCACGTCCGCGTCCTCCGTCATCAGGACGGACTCCAGCACCTCGAACCGCACACGGTTTCCTCCGCGGTGCTCGGGTTCCTGGATGCCGATGGCACGGTGCCCGCCTGAAGGAGACCCTCAGGCACGTTCGAAAGGCCGCCGTGGAACGGGAGGAAGTCCATGGGTCTTGTGGCTCCCGGATTGGCACCACCAACAGCGGTCAGTCCGGCTTCGGATCCTGCTCCCCACAGCCCTCCACGCGCACGGAACCCGTCCGCTTGAAACCACTCAAGGACGACGACGTGCCTGCTTCAGCTCGACCACGCCGTCTTCGAAAGGACCACCCTTGACCTCGAAGACCACGGTTTCGCCGGCCTCGAGCAGCTTGGTGCGGGTCCGACCGTTCTGGCCGACCAACGTCCGGCCGTCCCGTTGGGTGTGGAAGGCGTTGTACCGGTCGTCCACACGCCACTCGATCACCGGTCGGACCGCAGGATCCGGCGTCTCCAGGAAGATCCGCACCAGACGCGTCGCGAGGCTCTTGTCGATGCGCTCGATGACGCCGGTGACCCGGAACGTCCGCCGGCCATAGCGCGCGGCGGCGGCCGGCGGCTCCGAGCGGAAATGGTTCACGAGTTCCCAGGAGGTCACGGTGTCCTCGGATCCGACGACCGGGAGTTCCGAAGCCGGCCTCGGCGGCTGCAGGCCATTCCAAAGGGAAGCCCGTCCGGTGTCGATCGAGGCGGCCGCCGGAAGCAGCCGAGGAGCGGAAGGCGCCGGGGTCGGGGCCACCGCGAACGGCGCCGGGACCGCCGGCTTCGGGGTCAGCATCTTCGGCCCCGGGTTGGAAACCGCCTCGTTCCCGGATCCCTTCGAACGCCGCAACTCCTGGACCTGCTGGAGAAGCCGCTTCAACGCCGCATCCGTGTCGTACCCCAAGGCGCGCCGATCCACCTCCGGGATCTCGTAGAAGAACAGGACCGCTTCGCCACCCGAGTGCTTCACCGTCAACCGGTCTTCGTCGAGCTTCCGCGGTTCCGCCTCGCGGAAGACCCGGCCGTCGAGCGTCCGGAGATCCGCGCCCAACGTGGTGAGGGCGGCGACGGCGGCCGACAGGCAGGCGAGACTTCCGCGGAACTTCATGGGCCAAGGCAACCGGACCCGCTTCCCGGCGTCAACGTGTCCGCGGCGGCGATCCCCTGTCCGGCCCTTCCTTGCCCTCGGAGGATCCCGTGAAGGATCAGGCCGTCCGCGGAATTTCTGTTCGCGCGGATTGAAGACCGCAGCAGAGTTGCCGTCGCAAGCCCCATGCCGACGACCTCTTCATCCCGCCGTTGGATCCTGGCCTCTTTGCTCGCCCTGTTCGTCCGGCCGCTCGGTGCGGCCGGGGTCGACTTCGCGCGCGAGATCCAGCCGTTGCTCTCGGAGAACTGCTACCAGTGCCATGGCCCCGGCGAGACCAGCCGAAAGGGAGGTCTCCGCCTGGACACGCGTGAAGGCGCCCATGGCCGCGGAAAGAGCGGCAAGGCGGCGGTCGTTCCCGGGAAGGCGGACGAGAGCGAGGTGCTCCGCCGCATCACGTCGACGGATCCGGACGAGGTCATGCCGCCGCCGGAGACCCACCGGAAGCTTTCGCCGGAGCAGGTCCGGCTGCTCAGGCGCTGGATCAGCGAGGGCGGCCAGTGGGGACAGCACTGGTCCTTCGTCGCTCCGAAGCTTCCGGAAGTGCCCAAGGTCCGGGGACTGCGCGGGGGCAATCCCATCGACGCCTTCGTCGCCGCCCGTCTCGCGGAGAACCGCCGGAAGCCGTCTCCGCAGACCGAGCCCGGCCGGCTCCTGAGGAGGGTCACCCTGGACCTCACCGGACTGCCGCCGACGCCTGCGGAAATCGCCGCCTTCGAGTCGGATCCCTCGGACGAATCGTACCGTCGGACGGTGGAGCGCCTGCTCACCTCCCCGCGCTACGGGGAACGCATGGCCACGGAATGGCTCGACCTGAGCCGCTTCGCCGACACGCACGGCTTCCAGGCGGACCGCTACCGGGCGGTGTGGCCGTGGCGCGACTGGGTGATCGGGGCCTACAACCGTCACCTGCCGTTCGACCAGTTCGTCCTGTGGCAGCTCGCCGGCGACCTCCTGCCCGATGCGACCCAGGAACAGCGCCTCGCCACCACCTTCAACCGCCTGCACCTCCAGAACGAGGAAGGCGGCATCGTAGAGGAGGAATACCGCGTCGCCTACAACGTGGACCGCGTGAACACCTTCGGCACGGCGTTCCTCGGGCTGACCTTCGAGTGCTCCCGCTGCCACGACCACAAGTACGACCCGATCAGCCAGCGCGAGTTCTACCAGCTGTTCTCCTTCTTCCAGAACATCGACGAGTCGGGCCAGAGCGTCTATTTCGGGGACATCATGCCCGTGCCGACGCTGCTGCTCAGCACGGCGGAACAGGAGGCGAAGCTGACGGCGTTGAAGTCCGACATCGCCGCGAAGGAAGCGGCCGTGCGCGAGGTTGCCGCGGCGGCGCGCCCCGCCTTCACCGCCTGGCTCGCCACCAACGGCCCCGCCGAGCCGTCGCCCCTTCCGGTGGCCGCCTACTCGTTCGACACGATGGTCTCGAACCTCTTCCCCAATTCGCGGGGTGGAGCCGGGGCCAGGCCCTTCGAGGGCCCCCAAACGGTCGATGGCCGACTCGGCAAGGCCGTCGCGCTCAGCGGCGAGAACGGGATCGGATTCCCCGGGGCCGGCCATTTCACCCGCGCCGATCCGTTCAGCCTCGCCCTGTGGATCCAGCCCGCGATGCACGTCCCACGGCAGACGGTGATCCACCACAGCCACGCCTGGATGGACGCCGGGAGCCGGGGCTACGAGATCCTGCTCGAGGACGGCCATGTCGCCGTGGGATTGCACCACATGTGGCCCGGCAACGCGCTCAAGGTACGGACCCGCCGTCAGGCGCCGACCAATGCCTGGTCCCACGTGGCCTTCTCCTACGACGGCTCCAGCCGGGCATCCGGACTCAAGGTCTACCTCGACGGAAGACAGGCCGAGGTCGAGGTGGTGCGGGACAACCTGTGGAAGGACATCACCTACGGACAGCCCGACCTCACCCTGGGCCAGCGCATGCGCGACTTCGGATTCAAGGGCGGACGCGCCGACGAGGTCCAGGTGTACGACCGGGCGATCACGGCATTGGACGCCGCCCGCCTCGCCTCGGTCCCGCCGCCCGAAGGCGAGGAGGCGGCGTTCGAACACTTCCTGCAGACGGCCCATGTCCCGTACCGCGAGGCGGCGGACGCGCTGCACAAGGCGCGTCGCGAACAGAACAGCCTCGTGACCTCGATCCCGGACATCATGGTGATGCAGGAAATGGAGCGGCCGAAGCCCGCGCACGTCCTGAAGCGGGGCGCCTACGACGCTCCGGGCGAGGAGGTCGGCATGGAGACCCCGGCGGCCCTGGGGCGCCTGCCCGCCGAGGCGCCGCGCAACCGGCTCGGGCTCGCCCGCTGGCTGCTGGATCCAGCCAATCCCCTGTTCGCCCGCGTGACCGTGAACCGGCTGTGGCAGCAGTTCTTCGGACGCGGGATCGTCGAGACCTCGGACAACTTCGGTCTCCAAGGCGCCGCTCCGACCCATCCGGAACTGCTGGACTGGCTCGCGGTGACCTTCACCCGGGGCGACACCGCCCTCGGCATCCGGCCGTGGAACGTGCAGGACCTCCAACGCCTGATCGTCACCTCGGCGACCTACCGCCAGTCTTCGCGGGTCACCCAGAAACTCCATGACTGGGATCCCGACAACCGCTGGCTCGCCCGCGGCCCGGCCCGTCGGTTGACGGCGGAGATGCTGCGCGACCAGGCGCTGTTCACCTCGGGATTGCTGGTCGAGAAGATCGGGGGACCGAGCGTGAAGCCCTACCAGCCCGAGGGGCTCTGGGAGATGGCGATGGGCGGGGCCCGGTACGAGGTCGGCAAGGGGGACGACCTGCATCGGCGCAGCCTCTACACCTTCTGGAAGCGGACCGTTCCGCCGCCTTCGATGATGGCCCTCGACGCGGCGGACCGGAGCTACTGCGTGGTCCGGCGCCAGAGCACGAGCACACCGTTGCAGGCGTTGGCCCTGTTGAACGACACCCAGGTTGTCGAGTCCGCTCGCCACGTCGCCGGACGGATCCTCCGCGAAGGCGGGGCCACGCCGGCGGCCCGGTCCGCGTTCGCGTTCCGCCTGGTGACGGGCCGACGCCCGAGCCGCGAGGAGGCCGGAATCGTGCAGCGCCTGTTGGAGGAACAGGAAGCCGTGTTCCGGAAGGAACCGGATTCCGCGGAACGGCTGCTGAAGGTCGGAGAGACGCCGGTCCCCGGTGAACATCCGCCGGACCAGCTCGCCGCCGCCACCGTGCTGGCCAAGGCCCTCCTGAACCACGACGAGTCCGTGATGCGGCGCTGAACACGAGGAACCATGAACTGCTCCCACATCAACTTCCGCATGAACCGCCGCGACTTCTTCGGGCGGTTCGGCCTCGGCCTCGGCGGGGCCGCACTCGGTTCCCTCGCCGCACTCGACGGCCGCGCCGCCTCGCCCGGGCCGTTCTCCGGGATCCTTCCCGCAGGGCACCTGCCGGCCAAGGCCAAGCGGGTGATCTACCTCTTCATGAGCGGAGGCCCCTCCCAGCTCGAGACCTTCGACCACAAGCCGGAACTCGTCCGGCGCACCGGCGAGGACCTCCCGGCCAGCGTCCGCATGGGCCAGCGCCTCACCGGGATGTCCGCCCAGCAGGCCAACCTGCCCATGGCCGGCTCCATCTTCGGATTCCAACGGCACGGCCGTTCCGGCGCCTGGATCAGCGACCTCCTGCCGTGGACCGCCAAGGTCGCCGACGACCTCTGCATCGTGCGTTCCCTCCACACCGAGGCCATCAACCACGACCCGGCCATCACCTTCTTCCAGACCGGATCCCAGATCGCCGGCCGGCCCAGCTTCGGTTCCTGGCTCAGCTACGGACTCGGGTCTTCGAACCAGAACCTCCCCGCCTTCGTGGTCCTCATCTCCAAGGACCGCATCGACCAACCGCTCTACTCGCGTCTCTGGGGCAACGGCTTCCTGCCGTCGCAGCACCAGGGCGTCCTGTTCCGCTCCGGCAAGGACCCGGTACTCTACCTCCAGAACCCCGCCGGCATCGACGGCGCCTCGCGACGCCGGATGCTCGACCGCATGGCGGAGCTCGAGCACCAGCAGTACCGGGACCTCGGCGATCCCGAGATCAACGCCCGGGTCGCCCAGTACGAGATGGCCTACCGGATGCAGACCAGCGTGCCGGACGTCATGAACCTCTCCGGCGAACCGGAAAGCGTCTTCGAACTGTACGGCCCCGAGGCGCGGAACCCCGGCACCTTCGCCGCCAACTGCCTGCTCGCGCGGAGGCTCGCCGAACGGGACGTGCGCTTCATCCAGCTCTACCATCCCGGCTGGGATCAGCATGGCGGCCTGCCGGGCGGCATCCGTCGCCAGTGCGGGGACGTCGACCGCGCCAGCTACGCCTTGATCACCGACCTCAAGCAGCGCGGCCTGCTCGACGAGACGTTGGTCATCTGGGGCGGCGAGTTCGGCCGGACCAACTACTCCCAGGGGAAGCTCACCAAGACCGACTACGGACGCGACCACCATCCGCGCTGCTTCTCCATCTGGATGGCCGGCGGCGGGATCCGTGGCGGCACGACCTACGGCGCCACCGACGACTTCGGATACAACATCGTGGAGAACCCGGTGCACGTGCACGACCTCCAGGCCACGGCCATGCACCTGCTGGGAATCCAGCACGACCGACTCACGTTCCGCTTCCAGGGACGCGACTACCGCCTCACCGACATCCACGGCAACGTGGTGAAGGACATCCTCGCCTGAACGGTCGGAACCCATCATGGCGCGCCGCACGAAGCCGCAACGATCCGGCAGGAGCAGAAGCCGACCTCACGCAAATGCGCCAAGACGCCAAGCGAAGCTCCGGAACTGCGATCGGCGTTCAGTCCAAGATTCCGCCTCGGGAACAAGGCTGATTTCGCCTCGTGCCCGAGCGGCTTGGCTCCTTTGCGTACCGATCCCTTCTGCATCGTTCCGGCCCAACCGTCGCCCAAGGGCCGTCCCAAGTCCGCGAGGCCAGGGACCCGTTTAACGACCAAGGTCGCCAAGGGGCCGACGCTTTGACCTCTGAAGAGCCCGAAGCGACCGCTCCGGCACCGGGTCCATCTCCCCATTGGCGTCTTGGCGTTTTTGCGTGAGAACCCTCCTCTCTTTCATCGGATGGATCGGCCTCATTCTGGATGGTTGCCTTGGGACGGGCATTGGCTTGGACTCTGGGATCCCGGGGCCGTGTGACCGGGGCCTCCTCCCATGACCACCCGACGCCTCGCCGCCGCTCTCCTCGTCCTTTTCGTCGCCGCATTGGCCCTCAGGATCCGCGTTTCGGATCGGGCCGAGACCGCTGCCCAAGCGTCCCGAGGATCGAATGCGGTTCCCTCGCCCACCGCCTCGGCCTCCGCCATCCCGACCCCAACTGCGACGCTGGGAGCCTCCACGAAGCCGTTGAACCCCACGGCGCCCGTCGCCTCGTTCGCGACGTCATCGGCCACCTCCGCCACGCCGGCCGCCCCGGTTACCCCCGTCGCCGGCAACTCCGATCCCCAGGCACCCATCGACCTGGAGCGCTCCTTCGCGATCATCGACGGACACCGCGTCCATCCGACCCGCCTGATCGCCAAGCCGCTTTCCGGCAACGGACCGTCCGAGCCGCGGGAGAAGCTCCTCGGCGACCTCTTCCTCAAGGTCGACAGCCGCGTCGACTCCGGGGCCCTCATCCTCGACACGCTCGGCCCGAAGCCGGGAACCGTGGCCGACGAGACCGAGGCGAAGCGTCTCGGCGCCGAACTGGTCACCCGCATGAAGGGCCTCAAGAACTCCGGCCTCTTCGAATACGTCGAGCCCGACTACATCGTGCGGGCGCTGGAACTTCCCACGGATTCCGGCTTCAACGACGGCACCCTCTGGGGCCTGCGCAACCAGGGGGCCGCCGGTGGCGTCGCCGGGGCCGACATCGACGCCGTGCGCGCCTGGGAGATCACCACCGGATCCACCAACGTCATCGTGGCCGTGATCGACTCCGGCGTGCGCTACACCCACCAGGACCTCGCGCCGCAGATGTGGCGCAACCCCGGCGAGATCCCGGGCAACCGCCTCGACGACGACGGCGATGGCTACGTGGACAACGTTTTCGGCATCAACGCCATCAACAACACCGGCGATCCGAACGACGACAACAACCACGGCACCCACTGCGCCGGAACGATCGGCGCGGCGGCGAACGGTTCGGGCCCCCACGTCGGCGTCGCCTGGAAGGTCCAGATCATGGCCTGCAAGTTCCTGGCCGCGAACGGAAGCGGCGCGACCTCGGACTCCATCAAGTGCATCGACTTCGCCACCCGCAAGGGCGCCCGGATCCTCAGCAACAGCTGGGGTGGCGGTCCCTTCAGCCAGGCGGTGCTGGACTCGATCAACCGGGCCCGGGCCAGGGGCGTCCTGTTCGTCGCGGCCGCGGGAAACGAATCGAACAACAACGACACCGGCCCCGCCTATCCGGCCAGCTTCCGGGCGGACAACGTGATCTCGGTCGCCGCGATCGACCGCCAGGACAAGCTGGCCGACTTCTCCAACTTCGGCGCCACCTCGGTGCACGTCGGAGCCCCCGGCGTCGCCATCTATTCCTCGATCAAGGGCTCCGACGATGCCTATGCGTCCTTCAACGGCACCAGCATGGCCACGCCGCACGTCTCGGGCATCGCCGCGCTGATCCTCGCCCGGTACCCCGAACTCGGCGCCCAGGCCGTGCGCCAGCGCATCCTGTCCAGCGTCGTCCGCATCCCCTCGCTCCGCGGCAAGACCACCACGGGCGGACGCGTCAACGCCTTCCGCGCCCTGTCGGACAACCTGGAACCCCTTCTCGAACTCGCCGTCTCCCCCGCGAACAGTGTTCGCCTCGACACCGGGACCACCCGCCCGTTCTTCGTCCAGGTCACCGGCAACGGCCCGGTCACCAACGCGACCGTCGTCGGACGCATCGCCGGCCGCCCGGAGATCCGGTTCCTCAACACCGGCCGGACTCCCGATGTCACCGCGGCCGACGGAACCTACTCGGCCGAGATCGTCCTCCCGGGAACCAACACGCTCCTGAACCTCGTCCTCGAGGCCAGCGCGCCGGGTGTGGCCTCCACGACCAACACCGTCGTCTACCAGGTGCGCGGGCCGATCCTGAACGACGCCTTCGCCGCCGCCACCGTCCTCGAAGGCACCAGCGTCCAGACCATCGGAGCCAACACCGGGGCGACCTCGCAGTCCGGTGAGCCCTCCCACGCAGGATCGTTGGCCACCCGCTCGGTCTGGTGGCGTTGGACCGCCCAGGCCGCCGGACCGGTGGTGATCCACACCGTGGGCAGCAGTTTCGACACGGTGCTCGCCGTCTACTCCGGCAGCGCGGTCAATGCGCTCACCCAGGTCGCCAGCAACGACGACGGAGGCAACGGCACTTCGAGCCGGGTCTCCTTCAACGCCGTCCAGGGACGGACCTACCAGATCGCGGTGGACGGATACGGAGGCGCCGAGGGGAACATCCAGCTGACGCTGAACCAGACGGTCTCCGTGGTGCCGCCGGGCAACGACCGCTTCGCCAGCCGTGTCCCGGTTGTCGGCACCAACGAGGTGGTGCTCGGCTCCTCCACCAACGCCACCGCCGAAGCCGGCGAACCCGCCCACGCGGGACTCGCCGCCAGCCGCTCGGTGTGGTGGTCCTGGACCGCTCCCGCCTCCGGAGTCGCGACCTTCACCACCGACGGCAGCGACTTCGACACCACGCTCGCGGTCTACTCCGGCACGTCGCTGGCCTCGTTGACCCCGGTCGCCTCGGACAACGACGGCGGTGAAGGCCCGCAGAGCCGCGTCGAGTTCAACGCCGTCGCCGGCTCCACCTACGCCATCGCGGTGGACGGCGCGGGCGGCGCCTTCGGCCGGGTCCGTCTCGGGATCAGCCTGTTCGTCCCGCCGCCGGCCCCGCAGAACGACCGCTTCGCCGACCGCCTCGTGGTCACCGGCCCGCGGGTCCAGATCCAGGGCACGAATGTCGGCGCCACGCGCGAGGAGGGCGAACCCCAGCACGCGGCCAACCTCGGCGGACGCTCCGTCTGGTGGACCTGGACCCCGCCCATCAGCGGAACCGCCCGCGTCACCCTGACCAATTCCGGCTTCGCCCCGCTCCTCGCCGCCTACACGGGCACCGCCGTGGGACAGCTCACCGAGGTCGCCTCCGGCAGCAGCGCGGTCGGCCGCGGCACCGTGTTCGCCTTCCGCGTCATCGCCGGCGTGCCGATCCAGGTTGCCGTCGACGGACGCAACGACGGCTTCGGCGCCGGATCCGGCACCTTCGACCTGGAGCTGCTCGTGACCGCGGACGGCGCCGTCCCGTCCAACGACCTCTTCGCCGGCCGCATCAGCCTGGCCGGAACCAACGTCACCGTCTCCGGCGGCAACGTGGGAGCCGGTCGGGAACCGGGTGAACCCACGATCGCCGGGAATGCCGGGGGACGTTCCGTCTGGTGGACCTGGACCGCACCGTCCACCGGGACCTTCGCCGTGACCACGGCCGGTTCGACCTTCGACACGCTGCTGGGGATCTACACCGGATCCGCCGTGGGTTCGCTGACCCCGGTCGCCCAGGACGACGACGGGAACGGCGACGCCACCAGCCGCGTGCTGTTCGACGCGCAGGCGGGGACGGCCTACCAGATCGCGGTGGACGGCTTCAGCGGTGGATCCGGCCCGATCACCCTGTCGCTGACGTCGCAGGTCCGGCCGGTGCTCGCGGGGGACACCTTCGAGCCGGACAACACCCCGGCCGAGGCGAAGCCCATCCGCAGCGGCGAGACCCAGCGACGTTCGCTGCATGCCGCCGGGGAATCGGACCTCGCCTACTTCGACATCACCGGCACGGTGCGTCAGGTGGTCATCGAGACCGCGGGACTCGCGGGCGACACCCAGGTCACCCTCTTCGCCGCCTCGGCTCCCACCAACCCGATCGCCTTCAACGACGACATTCCCGGCAGCCTGTTCTCACGCATCTCGGTCCCGGGTCTGGCGCCCGGCCGCTACCTGGTCCGGGTCAACGAATACGACGCCAACGCGCTGATCCCGGACTACTCGCTCCGCGTGGATTGGCGTCGTTCCAACGACCGGTTCGAGGAGGCCACGCCGCTGGAGGGAGCCATCGGACGCGCCAACGGCGACAGCGGCGGCTACTCCCGCGAGGCCGGTGAACCCACCCACCAGCCGCCCAACCTCCCCGCCGCCAATGTCGGACAGCGGTCCGCGTGGTGGTCCTGGACCGCTCCCGCCAACAGCACGGTCACCGTGAACACCCGCGGGAGCGCCTTCGACACCGTGCTCGCGGTGTACACCGGCGACGCCCTCGGATCCCTCCGGCCCGTGGCCGGGAACGACGACATCGACACGGACCTCCTGCAAAGCGAGGTGGAATTCGAGGCCGTCCAGGGTGTCCGGTACTGGTTCGCCGTCGACGGCTTCCGCTACACCGATCCCGTGTTCCAGGCCGAGGGCGCCATCGTCCTCAACTGGAACTGCGCCGGCTGTTCCGGCGTGAACGACGCCTTCGGATCGGCCTTCTCCATCGGCAACACGAGCGGCCGGGTGCTTGGCAACAACGTCAACTTCTCACGGGAACCGGGCGAGCCGACCCACCAGCCGGCCGGACTGCCGGAAACGAACATCGGGGCGCGGTCGGCCTGGTGGTCGTGGACCGCGCCGCGAAGCGCCACGGTGACCTTCGAGACGGTGGAATCCCGCTTCGACACCGTGCTGGCGGCCTACACCGGAACGTCGCTCGGGGCCCTCACCCGTGTGGCCCAGAACGACGACCTCGGCCCGGAGGTGCTCCAGAGCCGGATCTCCTTCCCGGCCGTCGCCGGAACCACCTACCACATCGCCGTGGACGGCTTCCTCTACACCGAGCCGTCGATCCTGCAGGCGGAAGGCGAGATCGTCCTGGGTTGGCGGACGGACGGGGTTTCGGAACAGCCCCGTCTGGAGTTGCTCGCCACGGCGCCGCAGACCCGTCTCCGGATCCACGGCCAGGCCGGCAGCCGTTGGCAGGTCCAGTCGGCGACCGAACCCGGAGGCGCCTGGGAGAACGTCGGCGAGGTGGTGTCGGGAACCTCCCCGGTCGAGTGGAGCGACCCGCGACCGGCCACGGCCCCTCAACGCTACTACCGCCTCTTCCAACCGTGACGGCACCGCGGGGACGGGGCGTCTTCGGGACGCACCGTCCTCGGCGGGTCGGCGCCGGCTCATCGCAGGGAAACACCCGGCGAGTTCTCCGAGAATCGACCCGGTGGACCTCTGGCGGGACTGGCGACACGCCCGCGGCCATGGTCCGCCAGCGATCCCTTGGGTGTTTCCAAGCCGCGGCCCTTTCCGCCTAATCCCGCCATGCAACTCCAGTTCGGTTTCCTGGGACTCGGCTTCATGGCCGCGACCCACATCCTGGCGCTCGCCAAGGTCCCCGACGCGGAGGTCGGCGCGATCTGCAATCCCAGCGGACGCAACCTCGACGGCGACCTCACCCGCGTGGGCGGCAACGTCGGCGACCCCAACGGCGTCCGCCTCGACATGTCCCGCGTCCGCGCCTATCGCGACATCGAGGCCTTCCTCGCGGACCCCGGGATCCATGTCGTCGACATCACCACGCCGACCAAGACCCACGTGGACCTCGCCATCGCCGCCCTGAAGGCCGGCAAGCACGTCCTGGTCGAGAAGCCGATGACCCGCACCGCGGCCGACGGAAGGAAGCTGGCCGAAGCGGCCGCGGAGGCCGCGGGTCGAGGCGTGTTCCTCATGCCGGCGATGTGCCTGCGCTTCTGGCCGGAGTGGTCCGCCGCGAAGGCCGCCGTCGCCTCCGGTTCCTACGGACGCGTGCTCAGCGCGCGCTTCCGCCGCGTCGCCCAGGCCCCGGGCTGGGGACACGGCCATTTCCTGAACGCCGCCGACTCCGGCGGGGCGCTGCTCGACCTGCACATCCACGACGTCGACTTCATCCGCCACCTGTTCGGGCATCCGCGGAGCGTCTTCTCGCGTGGCCACACTCGCGTCAGCGGCGGCATCGACCACGTCGTCTCGCTGTTCGACGTCGAGGGCGGCGCGGTGGTCAGCGCCGAGGGCAGCTGGGCGATGACGCCCGGGTTCGGGTTCAACATGGCCTACACGGTCGTGTTCGAGCACGCGACGCTCGACTACGACCTCTCGCGCGGACCGGAGGCGCTGCGGCTCTTCGTGGAAGGCAAACCCGTGGAGGTGCCCAAGCCCGGCGGACCCGACGGCTACGCCGGCCAGATCCTGCACCTGGTCGAGTCGATCCGCGCCGGCACGCCCCCCACCGTGGTCACCGCCGACGACGGCGCCGCCGCGGTGGCGGTCTGCGAGGCCGAGGAGGCTTCGATCCGAACCGGACAACCCGTCTCCCTCTGACCCGCATGAGTCCCCTGCACGTGGTCTTCGACTGGGACGGCACGCTCTCCTTCATCCGGGCCGGATGGGGCGAGGTGATGCTGGCCCAGTGGATGGAGTTCCTGCCGGCGCTTCCCGGCGAGTCCGTCGAGGCGCGCTCCGCGATGGCCCATCACGAGATCTGGGCCCTGAACGGACGTCCCAGCATCCACCAGATGGAGCGCCTGGCGGAACTGGTGGCCGAACGGGGCGGGAAGCCCCTGACGCCGGACGGTTTCCAGGACGACTTCCAGGCCCGGCTCGGTCGCCTGATCCGCGAACGCATCGACGCCATCCGGTCCGGCGCGAACACGGCGGACCACTTCATGGTCCTGGGCGGACGCGCGTTCCTCCATCGCCTCCAGGCCGCCGGCGTCGGGCTCCACGTGGTCAGCGGCACGCCCCGGCCCTTCGTCTCGGGCGAGGTGGAATGCCTGGGACTGCGGCCCATCTTCGGCGAACGGATCCATGGACCGACCTCGCTGACCGACACCGCCTTCCACAAACGCAACGCCATCCGGGACATCGTCGCCGAACACGGACTCGATCCGGCCACCCAGCTGGTCTCCTTCGGGGACGGCGTGACCGAGATCGTCGAGACGCTCGCCGCCGGGGGCCGGGCCATCGCCGTGGCGGCGGACGAGGAGCACTGGCATTCCGGGCGCACCGACGAATCGAAGAAGTCCCGCCTGCTCGCCGCCGGCGCGGAGTTCTGCATCCCCGACTACATGGGCATCGATTCCTGGTGGTCCCGCCTCGGGTTGGGCCAAGGCTGATCGGATGAACCCGGAACGGACACTTCCCACGGTGTTGGTCCTGCACGGCCCCGCCGGCGTCGGCAAGCTGACCGTGGCGCGGGAGGTGGCCGCCCGGTCCGGATGGCCGCTCTTCCACAACCACCTCACGGTGGACCTGCTGCTGTCGCTCTTCCCGTTCGGCAGCCCGGGCTTCGTCCGGCATCGCGAGGGGATCTGGCTTCGGCTCATGCCCGAGGTCGTCCGCGAAGGACGCGGCCTCGTCTTCACCTTCACGCCCGAAAGGACGGTGGACCCCGGCTTTCCGCAACGTCTGGAGGCCTCGATCCAGGAGGCCGGCGGCCAGGTCGAGTGGGTGTCGGTCACCTGTGACCGTGAGGTCCAGCTGCAACGGGTCGAATCCGCGGACCGAAAGGCGCATGGCAAACTGGATTCACGGGCCTTCTACCTCGAGTTGGAGAGGAACGGCGCCTTCGCGTTCCCGCCGTTGCCGACCGGAATCACCGTGGACACCACAACGCTTTCCGCCACGGAGAACGCCATCCTCCTCCTGCGCCAGCTCGGCCAAGCCGTCTGAGCCCGATCCGGGGCCGAATTGGCCGCCACCGACCCGCGTTCGGACCCGCTCCTGCAGAACCAGCGGTTCCCATTCCTTCCCCTCGCGCCGTTACGGCTGAGCATGCCAATCCCCTCCGAACAAGTGGGTCGAAGTGCGGGATCCGAAACAGAAAGGTTGAAACCTTGGACTGGCCTGCCGGGTCACGGCGTGGGATCCTAAGGTCTCTGAACAATTCCCGGTCTCTACGCGTCCGTCTGCGCGTCCCGACAGGAAATTGGTACGTCTGCGTCATATCGTCATGGAAACGAAGCATCACCGGCAATTCTGGGCACGTTGCGGCTCCCTCGCCGCCGTCGCCGCCGCCTCGGCCTTCACCGCCGTCGCCGAGTCCAAGCCCGTCTCACTGGACGACTGCGTCAAGATGGCGCTCCAGAAGAACCTGGATGTGCGCATCGCGTACTACAATCCGCGGCAGGCCCTGAGCCAGCTCCGCCAGGGCTACGGCGCGTATGATCCGTCGGTGCAACTCTCGGCGGGACAGAGTTTCCGCGCCCAGCCGGCCTTGGCCTTGCCAGGTCAAGCGGTGGTGCCGGGCGCCGAGGCGTGGGGTGAGAACTACCAGGCCGGCATCAACGGCCTGGTGCCTTGGGGTACGACCTACAACATCGGCTTCAACGTACCGCGTGCGAGCAACTCCCTGCGGCCGCAGGATGGCTTCCTCTACAACCCGTCCCTGCGCCTGGGCCTGAACCAGCCGCTGCTCCAGGATTTCTGGATCGACCAGCCGCGTCTGGCCATCTCCATCGGGAAGCTCTCGATCCAACGGACCGAACAGGACGTCCAGGAGCTGGTGATCGGCGTCGCCACGCAGGTGGCCCTCGCCTACCACGACGTCATCGCCGCCCGCGAAAGCGTCCGGGTCCAGAAGAAGGCGGTCGAGACCTCCGAACGTCGGTTGGCCGAACAGAAGAAGCGGGTCGAGGTCGGCGCCTTGGCGCCCCTTGACGAGAAGCAGTCCGAGGCCGAGGTGTTCCGCACCCGCGCCGACCTCCTGCGCTCCGAAGGCAACCTGGGCGACGCCCTGGCCCGCCTGCGCAACCTGGTTTCCGACGACTTCGCGGCGCTCGACGACGTCGAGTTCGACCCCACGCTGACCCTGACCGCGGTGCCCGTGGCCTTCGACAAGAAGGACAGCTGGCACAAGGCGCTGACCCAACGTCCCGACGTGGTGCGGGCGAACATCTCGCTCGAACAGCAGAAGATCCGCCGCAAGTTCACCCACAACCAGCTCTTCCCCCAGCTCGACCTCAGCGGCAGCTTCGGACTGGCGGGGGTCGGACGCCACATCGAGACCTCTCTGGACAACATCGGCGGACGCGACTTCCCGAACCACTCGGTGGCCATCACGCTCACCTTCCCGCTGAGCAACCGGAACGCCCGCGAGGCCAACAAGCAGGCCAAGCTCGAACAGGAACGCCTGCTGCTCGACTACAAGCGCATCGAGCAGAACGCCATGCGCGACATCGACATCTCGATCCGCGCCGCCAAGACCCAGTTCGAGCGGGTCGGCGCGACCAAGAAGGCCCGCGAGTTCGCCGCCCAGGCGCTCGACGCCGAGGAGAAGAAGCTGGCCAACGGCAAGAGCACCTCGTTCCAGGTGCTCGAACTCCAGAGGCAGCTCACCGCCGCCGAGTCCGACGAGATCGGCGCCCTCTCCGAATACAACAAGGAGCTCTACCGCCTCTCCCAGGCCGAGGGCGACACGCTCAAGAAGCTCGGCATCCTGCTCGAGATCCGCTGATCGCCCGATGGACGCGTCCGCCCAGACCGCGGCGCGTTCCCGCCGGGAAGAGCTGATTTCCCGCCTCCACCTCCGCGAACTGCCCGGCGAGTCCGGTCGCTTCGCGGAGGTTTCCGTTTCCGGGATCCAAGTCGGCACTCCGGGCGGCCTGTTCCGGGCCCACAGCTCGATCTTCTACTTCCTCGACCGCGAGCTGCCGCTGAACTTCCTCCACCGGCTCGAGTCCGACGACCTCCACGTCCTCTGCGAAGGCGGTCCGGTGGACTACTTCCTCTTCCACACAGACGGCCGCGCCGAACACGTCACACTTGGTCGCGACCTCGCCGCGGGCCAACGCTTCCTCATCGCCGTGCCCGGCGGCTGCTGGAAGGCGCTCCGCCTCCATCCCGACGCCGACCACGTCCTGCTCGCGAACGTGCTGACACCGCAATGGACCCCGGAACGGGTCCGTATCGGCGCCGGAACGGAATTCGTCGAGCGCTTCGCCGGCGCCGCCCCGTGGGCCACGCCGGAGTTCCTGCGCACCCTGATCGGTCCCAACTGGACCGCCTGATACCCGTTTCACCTGCGGCGTTTGGCGAAACGGCTCAGGAAACACCGGGTGGTAAACAGCTCCCCGTCGGGGCCGGACCCGGTTGAACCGAGGAATGCCTGCGTCCTCCCGGCCGCGGCTCCCCTCCACCTCCGTGAAATCCGTGTCGAAGCCTCCGTGCCCTCCACGTCTCCGTGGCCAACGGACCCTCAACCCCTCCGCAACGCCTCGACCGTCTTCATTGCGACACGGTCGGTGAGCACGCGGTCGGCGAGATCCCACCCGTCGCCCATGCTGCGGGTGCGGCCCGCGACGAACAACGCAGCCGCCGCGTTCATCAACACCGCGTCGCGCCGCGGCCCCCGTTCCTCGCCCCCGAGGAGCCTCATGAGGATGGCGGCATTCTCGCGGCAATCGCCTCCCGCGAGATCCTCCAGCTGGGCCGGTCCCGCCGGGAAATCCATGGGCGACCAGGTGGAGGTGGCGAAGGCACGATCCTGGTAGAATTCGGCCACCCGGTTGTCACCCAGGGTCGACAACTCGTCGAGGAATCCATGCCCAGGGACGGTTCCACTCACCACCATCGCCCGCCGCAGACCGAGCGACTGGAGTGTCTGGGCCATCGGTTCCACCAGCTCGGAGCGTGAAACCCCGAGCAGCTGGGCAGTCGGCCGGGCCGGGTTCACCAGCGGTCCCAGGAAGTTGAAGATCGTCCTCTGGCCCAGGTCGGCACAGGCCTTCCGCGCCGGGGCGATGCCCTTGAACGCCGGATGGAAGCGCGGAGCGAACAGGAAGGCGAAGCCGTGTTCGACGATGGAACGCGCCGCCGCATCCGGGGTGAGGTCCACCGGGATTCCCAGGGCCTCCAGGACGTCGGCGCTGCCCGACTTCGACGTGATGGCGCGGTTGCCGTGCTTGGCCACCGCGACACCCGCCGCGGCGCAGACCAAGGCCACCGTGGTGGAGATGTTGAAGGTGTTCAGCCGGTCTCCGCCGGTGCCGCAGACGTCCAGGACCTCGCGGGATTCCCGGAATCCATCCGGCAACGGGACCGGGACGGCCCGCGCCAAAAGCTCGCGGGCGAAGCCGGCGATCTCCTCCGCCGTCTCCCCCTTGGCGGCCAAGGCGGTGAGGAAGCCCACCTTGGCCTCCACCGGCACCGATTCGTCGACCAGCGCCTCCACGGCGCCGCGGATCGCCTCGGGTGGCAGGGCGCCGCCGCCGGCGGCGATTCGGGTGAAGTCCGGAAGCATGGAGGCATCCTACCGCCCACTGTTCCCGCCGGCCAGTCCCGCAACTTGCCAGCTCCCACTCCGAAAAGACCCCGCTTCCGGATTCACGACGGACCGAACTCAGTTCCAGCCGGTCTTCCCCGGCTTGGTGCACCCGCCATCCGAACATCAAAAACCATACCTAGAACTTGCATACATTGCACTTCAATGCATAGTAGCTCCATGAAGATCAACAAGGACCTCAACGCCGCCTCCGCCAAGGCCATCGTTCTGGGCATCCTGCAGGGCGGTGAGAGTTACGGATATGCCATCATCCAGAAGGTCAGTGAACTCTCCGCCGGGGAGGTCGAGTGGACAGATGGCATGTTGTACCCAATTCTCCACCGTTTGGAGGCCGACGGACTCATCACCGCCCGCTGGGGCGAGTCGGAAACCGGTCGCAAGCGCAAGTACTACCAGCTCACCGCCCAATCCCGTCCCGTCATGGAAGACGAACGCCAGCAGTGGCAGACCGTTCACGGCATCCTCAACCGCCTTTGGGCCACGGGGGATCAACAGCCATCGCCTTTGCACACGGCCTCGGCGACGCCCCACTGAGACAACCTCCATCGAACCCCGGAAACCCGCGCCCATGAACACCCACCCGTTCGGCCCCGAACTCGCCGGATTGCCAGCCGAACTGGCCGCCGAACTCGAAGACCACCTCATGGAGTCGATGGAAGCGAAGATCCGATCCGGGATGTCCTTCGAGGACGCCCGCGAAGCCTCCCTCCGGTCACTGGGCTCGCCCGTCGAGATCGCCAAGCGGTGCCTCCGCGAATCCGATCCTCGGGAACCGCATCGCGTGCCGATGCCCCTGCAGCAGCGGGTGGCCGTCGTGGGCTGGCTCCTGCTGGCAATGGGATTCGCCTCCCGCGTCTGTGTGGCCGACGATCCCAGCCATGGATGTTCAACGACAATTATTCTTCCCCCTTGGCGACAATTAAAAATCCCCACGTGAGGTGGGGAGAGGAAGGAGTGGAGGGTCGTGGGTGGTGGAGTGGAGGGAGGGAGCCGTGAGGCGAA
>JAIYBC010000057.1 GCA_027488845.1 Verrucomicrobiales bacterium
ACACCTCCCTTCCAAACCAACGGTCGCCTCCTTCACCGCCCCATCTCCCACTGCCGCTCCTCTCCGCTCCTACCACCAAACTCCAGCAGATCCCAAACGGCCTCTGCTCTCCTTCGCCTCTACTGGCAAACTGAGCTTGGCCAGCCCACTTCCGCGTCAAGAATCAGAATCCATTCACTCGGGTCCTTGATGGCATCTCTCAGGATGCTACCTTACGCACTCGTCACCAAGATTGCGTGGAATCGCACGCTTTCCTCAGAATCAGCCATGCCGACCTACGAGTACCACTGCAAGAAGTGCGGACACTGTTTCGATGTCCAGCAATCCATTTCAGCCGAAGCGTTGTCCCTCTGTCCCAAGGAGTTGTGCTCGAAGAAGAGCTGGGGCAAAGGAAAGGTTCAACGGGGAGTCGGAGGCGGTTCCGGGTTACTTTTCAAAGGTACAGGCTTCTACATCACCGACTATCGCTCGAAGGGCTACTCTGCGGCGAAGTCCAAGGAAGGGACGAGCGGCGGTGGGACCGCGGCAGCCGCTCCGAGTCCTGCGCCCAGTACAACGCCGAAGCCGGTGTCTGCTCCGAAGTAGGCTTTGGATTCTGTCTTCCCGCATCCAGCTTCTCAACGGCGTTACCCCAGCCACGATGACAAGCCCAAGAACAGCGGACCTTCTGGCGGCTTGCTTACGTTTCCTTGGAGGAGGGGGGACGATGCGGGCCTTATGTCTACGTTTTGCCTTCGGATTCCTGCTTGGCCCGGTGGGCCTTTCTGCCGCAGGAACCTTGGGTCTGGTGGGTGAAATCTCGTTGCCTGTAACTGCCAGGAGCCGGTCTGGGCTTTTTGTAGTCCGCGGTGGTGCCCAAAATCCCAATTCATCACCTTCAACCGCCCTTGGGGGCCTTTCGGCTCCCGGGCAATTCTCCCGGATTCAGGCTTCGGACAGCTCGGAGATGGTTTCACTTTCTCCGGCGTTGGTGGCGGTTTCCGGAGAACGGGTCCGCGCTGCGCTTTCCAGGATTTTGGGTCTCCCGGAGGTACATCATGGGCGAATTCAAGTGGTGATCCAGGCCGGTTATCCCGGGAATGTCCCCCTTCGCATCGATTCCACGCCTTTCGCCGACGGTTGGCAGTATTCCATCACGGTTCCCGAACGAATCGGATGGCCGAGATTTGTCAGGGCCGTTGCAGAGGCCGTTCTCCTCGATTTCTCGAATCCGGATCCAGGGCGGGATTTGGCTCCTGTCCCCCTCTGGCTCTCTGAAGGGGCGTCGCTCCTTCTGACAATCAGTTCCGGCCGTGAATTGCTTCCGGAGCCCAACCGCGAATTCAAGGATCCCAATCGACATTTCGATCCGCTTCCAGCGGTGCTCCAGCAGATGGAAGGGCGGTCAGCCTTGGATTTCGCGTCCTTGAGTTTTCCGACGGAGGCTTCCCTCTCGGAGCCGTCGATGTTTTCGCTCTATCAGGCCAGTGCAGCCCTTTTTGTGCATGAGCTTCCAAGGGCCCCGGGAAGGCCGGACTCGATTCATGCCTTCCTGAGGCAGTTGCAGAAACATCTCAATTGGCAGGCGGCCTTGCTGCAGGCTTGGAGCGGGCGGTTCCAGTCGCTTTTGGAGGTGGAGAAGTGGTGGGCGGTCCAGTCCAGCTATCGGCGTATCCGAAATCCATTTCGGCTTTGGTCCCGAGAGGCGACTTTGGGGCAGCTACGCTCGATTCTCACCGAGGCCGTGGTCTTCAACGGTACAAATGCTCCTGCATCGGCCTCGACCCCGGCCGCCCTTCGCCTGTCCCAAGTGGTTTCCGAGTGGGACTACTCCGCCCAGTCCGAGGTTCTCGACCGCAAGATCACCCAGTTGCTGAATCTCTTCCCGTTGGCCGATCCGGACCTCCTGCCGCAGATCAAGGAGCTGCATGGATACCTGACAGTCTACAGGACCGCGAGGACGGCACCTTCGGCGGGGCGGCGAGGGGAACCCGACCCGCGCGCCCGCCTTCTTGCTTTGACGGCCGCCGGCTCGATCCGGCGGGTAGAAGATTCGATTTTCGGTGTTCCCTGATCGCGAAATCCGTTCGGTTGGGAAGGGTTCTCCCAATTTCCACTTTCACCGCTTCGCCAAACCCAGTTGTCTGGCGCGGAAGGAGACTCCCATGCAACCACGACGATTTCTGTCCACGTTTCTGCTCGCCCTGTGTCTGCTGCTGGCCCCGACGCTTTCCGCGGCAACCACAGAGAAGCCCGTCGTTCCTGGCTCCGGCATGGTCAACGAACTCTCTGGTGCCATCTCCCAGATCACCGGGATCGCCATTTCCCCGCTTCTTGGGATGGGGGCCGTCGGCGCGTATCAGTGGTTCAATGCCAAATCCGACACCGCAAAAGCCAAGTTGCCTTGGTTTGCTCAGCCTTGGTTCTGGGGACCGGCGCTTCTCCTGGTCGGCCTCTGCTTCGCCAAGGACTCGCTCGGAACGGTCGTCCCGACGGCCTTGAAGAAGCCGCTCGATGTGGCGGAGGTCTTCGAGAACAAACTGAGCGGCCTGGTAGCCACCGGTGCGATCGTTCCGCTGGCCTTGACGGTTTTCAAGGCACTGGAGCCTTCCTCGGCATCGCTTTCCGAACACGGATTTGCCGCCATCGATTTCTCCCCCGTCCTCAACATCCTCATGGTTCCCGTCGCGCTATGTGTCTATGCGTGCGTCTGGGTTGTTTCCCATTCCATCAACATCCTCATCCTCATCAGCCCCTTTGCCACCGTGGATGCGGCCCTGAAATCCTTCCGCACGGCGATCCTCGCCTCGGTGGTCGGCTCTCATTGGCTGAGCGATTTCTTCGGAGCGTTGTGGGCGTTGGTCATCGTGGGTATCTGCCTGTTGCTGGCCGGATGGGCCTTTCGTCTCCTCGTGTTCGGCAACGTCTTCGCGTGGGATATCCTGACCTTCCGTCGGACTCGTTTCACGCCGGAGACCGATTGTGCCACGGCCTTCCTTGCCAGGAAGACCGATGGGGTTCCTGCGCGGACGTTCGGTCGGCTCCGGCCCGACTCCGGTGGGTGGGTGTTTGAATACCGCCCGTGGCTCTTCCTTGCCCGGCGCTCCTTGAAACTGGACCTGAATCACGGAAACGCGGCCATTGGCAAGGGCATGCTGCATCCGGAGGTGCTCCGGATCGATTCCGGCGACTCGGTGGATCTTCTCGACCTCCCGCCGCGTTATCGCGGCCATGAGCAGGCCGTGGCGTCGGCCTTGGGAATTTCATCGGTCGAGGACGTCGGGCTGATGGCCGCTTGGAATTGGCTTCGTGGCCTCCTGGGAGTCCGGCCTGCCTGAAGTTCCGCAATTCCCGTTTGATTACGGCGGGTGGTTTTCCGTCCACTTGGGCTCATGAATTCCCTGAGAGGACTTTGCCTGGGGCTCCTTTGCGCCCTGCGGCTGTCGTCGGCGGAGGCGCAGAAGCCGACGACCGGCACCGGCGGCCCGGCCACCACCGATTGGCTCCCGCCCGAATCCCACTTTGCCAAGGTCGTTCTCGACCAGGACGCGGTCGTCGGTGGCGAGTTGAAGGACACGATCGTGGATCCCATGGAACTGGCGGTCGCTGCCGACGGCCGGGTTTTCTGGGTGGAGCGTGCGGGTGTGGTGAAGATGTGGGTCCCCGAAGGTAATCGGACCGTTGAGATCGCCCGACTTCCCACCTTCACCGGACTCGAGGACGGAGCCTTGGGCATCACGCTCGACCCGGGTTTCGACAAGAACCGGTGGGTCTATGTGAACCGTTCGCTGCCGGAGACCTACGAGTCGGGCGGCGGCAAGGCCGGCAAGATCCGGGTCGCACGTTTCACGCTCGTCGGGGAGAAGTTGGATCCCGCCAGCGAGACCGTCGTGATCGAGGTCGAGACCCAGAGACGCGAGTGCTGCCATGTCGGCGGATCGTTGACCTTCGATTCGAAGGGCAACCTCTACATGTCCATCGGCGACAACACGAACCCCTTCGATTCCGACGGCTTCTCCCCGCATGACGAGCGCCCGGACCGCTATCCTTGGGACGGTCAGCGCACCGCGGCCAACGCGAACTCCCTGGTCGGGAAGATCCTCCGAATCCGTCCGAAAGCGGAGGGCGGCTACGACATCCCGGAGGGCAACCTCTTCAAGCCCGGCACCACGGGGACCCGGCCGGAGATCTTCGTGATGGGCAACCGCAATCCGTTCCGGGTTTCGACCGACCCCCGGACCGGATACGTCTATTGGGGCGAGGTGGGACCGGACTCCGGTTCCAATGATCCGAAGCGCGGATCGGCCGGATTCGACGAGGTCAACCAGGCGCGGCAGGCGGGTTTCTTCGGTTGGCCGATGTTCGTGGGCGACAACCGGCCCTACATGAAGGTCGATTTCGTGGCGAGGGCTGCCCATTCGGATCTGCGCCGCCAATATGACGAGGCCCGCAAGCGCAACGAGGAGCGCAAGAAGCAGGGGAAGACGAACGAGCTGGAGGCGCTCCCGGCGAAACCCGCCGATTGGGATCCCGCCGGAGTCGCCTTCGATCCGGCCCACCCCCGCAACACCTCGCCGAACAACACCGGCATCCAGGACCTTCCTCCGGCCCAGCCTGCGTTCATCTACTATCCGGCGTCACCATCGACCCGGTTCCCGGTGGTGGGATCCGGCGGACGCACTGCCATGGCCGGTCCGGTCTACTACTACGATCCGAACCATCCCTCGAAGAAGCGCCTTCCGAAGGAGTTCGACCACACGCTGTTCATCTACGAGTGGTCGAGGAACTGGATCATCGCGGTGAAGTTGGATTCGAACGACCAGATCGCCCGGAGCGCCGATGGTAAGCCCATGATGCAACGGTTCATGCCGTCCACCGAGATCAAGCGTCCGATGGACCTGGAGTTGGGACCGGACGGTTGCCTCTATGTGATCGAGTACGGCAAGGAGTGGGGCAACAACAAGGACACCAGGATCCTACGTCTGGAGTACCGCGGCGAAACGGCCGCGGCTCTCTGAACGAAACGCCGGATGGCCTCACAGACCCGACACTTCGACTTCGTCGTCCTCGGCAGCGGGATCGCGGGCCTGACCTTCGCCCTGAAGGTCGCGGCCCGCGGCACCGTCGCGATCGTCACGAAGAAGAACCGCGCCGATTCGAACACCAACTGGGCCCAAGGCGGGATCGCCGCGGTCACCAGCCGCGAGGACAGCTTCGAACTGCATGTCCGCGACACCTTGGAAGCCGGGGCGGGCCTGTGTCGGGAGCCGGTGGTCCGTTCCATCGTCGAGGAGGGACCGGAGCGGATCGCGGAGTTGATGGAGCTCGGAGCCCGCTTCACCGAGCGGGAGGTCCCGGGCGGGGGAGGCCGCCGCGAGCTCGACCTCACCAAGGAAGGGGGGCACTCCAAACGGCGTATCCTTCACGCGCAGGATGCAACAGGCCGGGAAATCGAGCGGGCACTGCTGCGGGCGGTCGCGTCGACACCTTCCATCACGGTCTTCGAGAACCACGTCGCAGTGGATCTCATCACGACGGCGAAACTCGGCATGGATGGTCCCGACCGCTGCGTCGGGGTCTACGTTCTCAACGGTCCTGAAGGCCGGGTCGATGTCTTCGCGACGCCGGCGGTGGTATTGGCGACCGGCGGTTGCGGGGTCGTCTACCTCCACACCACGAATCCGGGCATCGCCACGGGCGACGGCGTGGCGATGGCCTACCGGGCCGGTGTGCCGGTGCGGAACATGGAGTTCATCCAGTTCCACCCCACCTGCCTCTTCCATCCCAAGGCGAAGTCCTTCCTCATCTCCGAGGCGGTCCGGGGTGAGGGCGGTGTCCTGCGGGGAGCCGACGGGGAACGCTTCATGGACCGTTACGACGTCCGCGGGGAGCTGGCGCCGAGGGACATCGTCGCGCGTGCAATCGATTCCGAGATGAAGCGGACCGGGGCGCCGTGCGTGTTCCTCGACATCACCCACCGCACGCCGGAGTTCATCGCCGGCCATTTTCCCACCATCCATTCCCGCTGCCTGGAGTACGGACTCGACATCACACAGGAATGGATCCCGGTCGTGCCTGCCGCCCACTACCAATGCGGTGGTGTCGAGGCCGGACTGGACGGTGCGACGCCGCTTCCCGGGCTTTGGGCGGTCGGCGAGGTCGCCTGCACCGGTCTCCATGGCGCCAACCGCCTCGCCAGCAACTCCCTCCTGGAAGCCCTGGTCTGTGCCCATCGCGCGGCCGAAAGCCTCCTCGCCTCACCGCCGCCGGGGCCCCTACCGGTGATCCCCGGATGGCAGACGGGCAATGCCACCAATGCGGACGAGATGGTCGTGGTCTCCCACAACTGGGACGAGATACGCCGGCTGATGTGGGACTACGTCGGCATCGTGCGGACCACCAAACGGCTGCGTCGCGCCGAGAAGCGCCTCGGCAACCTCCAGGACGAGATCCGGGAATACTACTGGAACTTCATCGTCACCGCGGACCTGCTCGAGCTGCGGAACCTCGTGACGGTGGCGGAGATCATCGTCGCCAGCGCCCTGCGCCGTCCGGAGAGCCGCGGACTGCATTTCACCCTGGATTTCCCGCAACGGGATCCACTCTGGGACTGCGTGGACACGGTCGTCTCGAGACCCCGCATCTAGGTCGACGGACCGGAGGTGGTGGGCGACCTGTCGCTCCTGTCCGGGGAAAAGGCGTCCGCGCCGCATTGGGAAACCGGAGCGACCGACAAGTTGCAGCCGATTGTGCCTCAAGGGCACCACGCGAGGTTCCGATGAACCAGTACAGCCGAGGTGTGTTCCCCGGCCCTGGAGAACCACCGTGGAACTCAAGCGACTCCAAAGCCTGATCAAATGGATGCTCGTCACCGCCATCGTGGCGGTCCTCGGGGGTTCCGTTCCATCCCTCTGGGTCACCGTTGCGTCGGGACCCAAGCCCCTGAAGGCGTTCCGGCAACATGACCAGCTCCGGCGTGGGTTGCATCAGCTCCGGCTCGAGGTGAATCACCTGGCTGTGGTGGCCTCCGACAGCACGCCGCCGTCCGATCCCGCGACCCAACGTCGTCTCGACGGCATCGAAAGCTCCATGGAACGTGCGTTCAAGCTCGTGGAGAGCTCCGCCGCAGGAACCCGTGCGGGTACCGCCTGGAGGCAGCTCTACGAAAGCTACGAATCCCGGCTGCAACCCGCGCTGCTGGCCTTCCGCCGGCCCGGGCAGTCCGACCTCGGTGTCGTTCGCGGCCAGCTCCTTTCCTCGCGGGACGAATTCGAGTCGCTCCTGGGAAGATTGGACCGTGCCGCCGTGGAAGGCGCCGAACGGGGGTTGAACGAGGTCTCAAGCCAACAGCTCACCACCGCCGCGGTCGCCTTCTTCGTCGCCGTGCTGATCCTGCCGCTGCTGGTCATCCAGCGGGCCAACCTGAACCGGTCCCTCACCCAGATGTCGACGACGGTGAAGCAGGTCAAGGTCGCGGTCCCGGACCCCAAGATGTCGGAGGACCTCATGAAGGTCGCAGGCCGTGTTAGGGAGCTCGAATCGGCCAACGAGATCCTGGAATCCCAGGTCGCGGAACTGCGCGACCTCGCTGGTCGGGCGGAGGCCCTCGAGCAACACCCCGTCGAGACGGGCCTCGAGGCCGCGCTCAAGTTCCTCAAGGGACGCAGCCGGGCGACGCTCGGCAAGGACGGCCAGCTGGGAATCGTCTTCAACCTCAAGCCCGAGGAGCTCGAGAAGGTCCAGCCGTTGCTGCAGACCGAGACCGAGTTCGTGAAGATCGAGCCGCCCGCCGCGCCGGAACCGCCGGTGGTCGAGGCCTCGAAGCCCACGATCCTCATCATCGACGACGACCGCCTCAACCGCACGATCCTCCGTTCCTGCATCGCGGAACTCGAGGTCAACGTCCAGGAGGCGGAGAACGGGGAGAAGGCCTGGCAGGTCCTCGACGGCGGAACGCATGTCGACCTCTGCCTCTGCGACCTGATGATGCCGGAGCTCGACGGATTCGGCTTCGCGAAGCGGGTCCATGGCGACCGCCGCTTCGAGTCGCTCGACATCATCTTCTGCACCGCTTCCACGGAGAAGGAACACGTCGCCCAGGCCGCCGAGATCGGCGTCAATCAGTATGTCGTCAAACCCTTCAACAAGGAGGACGTGCTCAAGAACGTCCGCATCGCGCTGGAGAGGTCCCAGTCGCGGAAGGACCCGATGGCGGTGGCCCAGGAGCGCCTGGGCATCGACGCCGAGTCCTATGCGCAGCTCATGTCGATGCTGAACCGCGAAGTCACCGAGACGATCACCTTCGTCCGCACGGCGCTGACCCGCGGACAGCGACGGGCCGCCTGGACGCGCATCAATTCCCTCCGGGGCTCGAGCCAGATGGTCGGCGACTCCGGCCTGGTGCAGGCGATCATGGCGGTGGAGCGCGAACTCGAGCAGGGAGACGTCTTCTTCATCATCACCGAGCTGGAGAAGCTCGAGGAGGCCAACCGCCGCATGGGGCAGGTCGCTGCCCACATCACCAAGCCCGGCCGTCAGGACAAGCCCGCCGAAAACCTCGCCGAGGCGGCCTGACCCGCGGCGCAACGCCCGGCGAAGGCCTTGGCCGAATCCACGATCCGCAGGGCCGTCGCCTGACGGCTGTCGGTCAGGTGGCGCAGCAGGCCGAGCCTTCCCAGGAACCCGAAATCCGCACGGACGATCTCGTCGGGCGGCGCGCCGTCGCAGAGGTCGGCCAGGAGCACCGCGAAGGACTTCAGCGTGACCGCGTCGGAATCGGCGGCGAACCGGCACGCCCCGTGTTCCCACGAGGCGACCCACCAGGTCCGGACCCGGCAGCCGGGGACGAGGTGTTCCTCCAGCCTCGAGGAGTCGGGAAGCGGCGGCCGGTCCCGTGCGCGTTCCACCATCCAACCGAACCGGGCCTGGGGATCGGGGATCGACTCGAGTCGTCCGAGCAGTTCCGCGATGCGGTCGTCGACGGCGACTCCGGAGAAGTTCATCGGTTCCGTCCGGGTCGGGTGGGAGGGATCAGCCGAGGAACGCGGTGAGGGGGCTGGTGGCGCTGGCCGTGGGGGAGGCGTCGGCCAAGCCCAGCTCAAACGCGGTCCGGCCGCACTCCACGGCCTGGCGGAAGGCGCCGGCCATGCGGTCCGGGTCGGAGGCGACGGCGATGGCGGTGTTCACGAGCACGGCATCCGCGCCCAGCTCCATGGCCTCGGCCGCGTGGCTCGGGGCGCCGATGCCGGCGTCCACCACCACCGGGACGGTCGCCTGCTCGATGATGATCCGGATCTGGTCGCGGGTCTGGATGCCGCGGTTCGACCCGATGGGGGCGCCGAGGGGCATCACCGTCGCCGTGCCGATCTCCTGGAGACGTTTGGCGAGGACCGGGTCCGCGTTGATGTAGGGGAGGACGACGAAGCCCTCGGCGACGAGCTGTTCGGCGGCCTTGAAGGTCTCGATCGGATCGGGGAGCAGGTAGCGGGGGTCCGGATGGATCTCGAGCTTCACCCATTTCGGCAGGCCGGCCGCGGCGGCGAGGCGGGCCAACCGCACCGCCTCGGCGGCGTTCATCGCGCCGCTGGTGTTGGGGAGGATCAGGTACTTCGCCGGATCGATGAACTCGAGGATGTTGGCGAAGGGATCCTTCCGACCGGAAAGGTCCGCGCGGCGGAGGGCCACCGTGACCATCGAGGTGCCGCTGGCCTCCAGCGCGGAACGCATCGCCTCGGGCGAGGCGAACTTCCCGGTACCGACGAAGAGCCGGGAGGCGAACGTGCGTCCGGCGATGGTCAACGGCTTCGACATGAGCGGTGGAAACTGGCGGCAAGGCACCCGTTTGTCGAGACGCCCCGCCCGCCGGCGCCCCTTGGGGCCAGCCAGCCGGATCCCGCTCAGGCCGGATCGTAGGCGAGCCACGGCCCCAGCCAGCGTTCCATCTCCGCGGTGGGAACCCCCTTGCGCGAGGCCAGGTCTGCGACCTGATCCTTGCCGAGCTTTCCGACCGCGAAGTACTTCGATTCCGGATGGGCGAAGTACAGGCCGCTGACGCTGCTTCCGGGCCACATGGCGCAGCTCTCGGTCAGCCGGATGCCGGTCGACGCCTCCACGTCCATCAGGTCCCAGAGGGTGCGCTTCTCCGTGTGGTCCGGGCTGGCCGGGTAGCCGCCGGCCGGGCGGATCCCGCGGTAGGCCTCCTCGATCATCTGTTCGCGGGTGAGGTTCTCGGCGAGACCGTATCCCCACTCGTCGCGCACCTTCTTGTGCAGGTACTCGGCGAACGCCTCGGCCAACCGGTCGGCCAGGGCCTCGGCCATGATGGCGTTGTAGTCGTCGTGCGCCGCCTTGTAGTCGCGGACGATTTCCTCCAGGCCGATGCCGGTGGTGACCGCAAAGGCACCGATGTGGTCGGGCGTGCCCTTGGGGGCCACGAAGTCGGCTAGGCTCCAGTTCGGCGTGCCGTCCTCCTTCGGCATCTGTTGGCGCAGCATGTGGAAGGTCGTCCGGACCGTCGTGCGGTCCTCGCCGGTGTAGACCTCGATCGAGTCGCCCACGCGGTTCGCCGGGAACAGCCCGTAGACACCCCGGGCGCGGATGCGCCGGTTCCGCACCAGGTCCCCGAGCAGCTCCTGAGCGTCGGCGAACAGCTTGCGGGCCTCCTCGCCGTGCTTCTCGTGCTGGAGGATCGACGGATAGCGTCCGCGGAGTTCCCAGGTGTGGAAGAACGGCGACCAGTCGATGTACTCGCCGAGGGTCTCGAGCGGAACGTCCTCGAGGACGCGGACACCGGTGAAGCCGGGAACCGCCGGCTTGGAATGGTCGAGCACCGGCGCGAGCCGGCGGGCCTCCTCCAGCGTCAGGAGCGGGGTGGTCTTGCCGGAATGTTCGGCGCGGAGGCGCGCGTACTCCGCCGTGTGGCGGCGGACGAACTCATCCCGGCCGTCGTGGCTCAAAAGGCTGGTGGTCACCGGCACCGCGCGGGAGGCGTCGAGCACGTGGACGACCGGCTGGGAATAGAACGGGGCGATCTTGATCGCGGTGTGGGCCCGGCTGGTGGTGGCGCCGCCGACCAGCAGCGGCACCTTGAAGCCGGTCCGCTCCATCTCCCGGGCCACGTGGGCCATCTCGTCGAGCGACGGGGTGATCAGGCCGCTGAGGCCGATGACGTCCGCGCCCTCGAGGCGGGCGCGCTCGAGGATCTTCTCGCAGGGCACCATCACGCCCATGTCGATGACCTCGTAGTTGTTGCAGGCGAGGACCACGCCCACGATGTTCTTCCCGATGTCGTGGACGTCGCCCTTGACCGTTGCGAGCAGGATCTTGCCTTGGGGGCGGATCACCTGTCCGGCGGCCTCGGCGGCCTTCTTCTCCGCCTCCATGAACGGCGTCAGGTAGGCGACCGCCTTCTTCATGACGCGGGCGGACTTGACCACCTGGGGCAGGAACATCTTCCCCGAGCCGAAGAGGTCGCCGACGACGCCCATGCCGGCCATGAGCGGGCCTTCGATCACGAGGAGAGGGCGGCCGAGCTTCTTCAGGGCTTCCTCGGTGTCGAAGTCGATGTGGGTGTCGATGCCCTTCACCAGCGCGTGGGAAAGGCGTTCCTCGACGGTGCCGCGACGCCATTCCTCCTCCTTCTTCGCCGCGGCCTCCCCGCCCGGCGTGGCGGCGGACTTGAGACGCTCTCCGTAGGACACGAGGCGTTCGGTGGAATCCGGACGACGGTTCAGGATGACGTCCTCGACGAGGTCCTTCAGCTCCGGGTGGATCTGCTCATACACCTCGAGCATGCCGGCGTTGACGATGCCCATGTCCATGCCCGCGCGGATGGCGTGGTAGAGGAACGCGGAGTGCATCGCCTCGCGGACCGGGTTGTTTCCGCGGAAGCCGAAGGAGACGTTCGACACGCCGCCGCTGACCTTGGCGTGGGGCAGGTTCGACTTGATCCAGCGTGTGGCCTCGATGAAGTCGACGGCGTAGTTGTTGTGCTCCTCGATGCCGGTGCCGACGGTGAGGATGTTGGGGTCGAAGATGATGTCCTCGGGCGGGAAGCCGACCTCGTCGACGAGGATCCGGTAGGCCCGTCCGCAGATGCGGATCTTGTCCTCGTAGGTGGCCGCCTGGCCCTTCTCGTCGAAGGCCATCACCACGACCGCGGCGCCGTAGCGCAGCACCTTGGTGGCCTGCTCGCGGAACTTCTCCTCGCCTTCCTTGAGGGAGATCGAGTTCACGATGCCCTTGCCCTGGAGGCACTTCAGTCCGGACTCGATCACCTCCCACTTCGAGGAGTCGACCATGAAGGGCGCCTTGGCGACCTCGGGCTCGCTGCCGAGCAGCTGCAGGAAGCGCGTCATCGCGGCGACGCCGTCGATCATGCCGTCGTCCATGCACACATCGATGACGTTCGCGCCGTTCTCGACCTGTTGGCGGGCGATGGCGACGGCCTCCTCGTAGTTCCCCTCGCGGATGAGCTTCGCGAACTTCGGCGAACCGGCCACGTTGGTGCGTTCGCCGATGAGGATGAAGTTCCCCTGCTGCTGGGTGAACGGCTGGGAGCCGGAGAGGCGCAGCGGACGGAATTCCGGGGTGCCCGGGAGAGTGCCGCCGGAGAGGCCGCCCAGACGCTCGGTGCCGCGTTCGCGGGGGGCGAGGTCCCGCGGGTGGCGTCCCGCCAGCGACCGCGCGATGGCGGCGATGTGGTCGGGGGTGTTGCCGCAGCATCCGCCGGCGATGTTGATCAGGCCGCCCTCGGCGAACTCGCCCAGGAAGCGGCCCATGTCCTCGGGCTTCAGGTCGAAGCCCGTCGGCGACAGCGGATTGGGCAGGCCGGCGTTCGGATAGCAGGAGATGGCCGCACCGGAACGTGCCGAAAGTTCGGCGAGGAAAGGCCGCATGAGATCCGGCCCCAGGGAGCAGTTCAGTCCGACCGACAGCGGCCGGATGTGCTTCACCGCGTTCCACATCGCCTCGACGGTCTGCGCCGAGATCATCGTCTCGCCACCGCGCCCGACGGCCGCGGAAATCGACACCGGGAGTCGGATGCGGTCCTCCTCGAAGACCTCCTGGATCGCCACCAGCGCCGCCTTCGCGTTGAGCGAGTCGAAGATGGTCTCCACCAGCAGGAAGTCGGATCCGCCCGCGATGAGCGCCCGGATCTGGCTCCGGTACGCCCGCTTCACCTGGTCGAAGGTGACGACCCGGAAGCCGGCGTCGTCGGCATCCGGCGAGTTCGAAAGGGAGACCGTCAGCGGCCCGATGGCGCCGGCGACGAACCGTTGGCGTCCGTCCTTCGAGGCCACGCGGTCGGCCCACTCGCGGCACTGCCGCGCCGAGGTCTCGTTGATCTCCCACGCAAGCTCGTCCAGGAAGCGGTCCTCGATCACCTTCTGGTAGAAAGCCGGATCCTTGCGGCCGCCGTGTTCCCGCGGGTCGTCCACGAAGAACTCGCTCTGGCCGATGCTGGTCGCGGAGAAGGTGTTGGTCTCGATGATGTCCGCCCCGGCCTCGAGGAACCGCCGGTGGATGTCGCAGATCATCTCCGGCTGCGTCAGCGAGAACAGGTCGCCGTTGTTCAGCAGGTCCTTCTTCGAGTCGGCGAAGCGCCGGCCCCGCATGTCCGCCTCCGTCTTGCCGTAGGTGCGGATCGTGGTTCCCATCGCACCGTCGATGATGACGATCCGTTCGCGCAGAAGGCGGACCAGCTCGTTGCCCCGGGTGTACTCGACGTTTTCTTGGACCGGCTTCGACATGTCCGAAGGTTATCGGGTTCCAAACCCTGTTTCCAATAGATAAATCAACGCATCCTGATTTGAGGATATGAACCTACTGCCTGGACTGCATGTGTTTCCGCTGGAGTCGATACGGGGAGGTGGTGGACGTTCCGGCCAATTCACCCCTCCGTCACATGGTCGTCACATGCCCGTTCGACCCTGGTGATGTGAAAGAGCCGTCCATCAGAGCCGAGTCGGATTTCCCGGCGGTCCCGCAGGACTTGGCCGAATGGATCGGTGCGGTGCGTTTGATGCAGCTGACCTTGGAGGCCACCGAGGGCGTACGGGTGGATTCGGACCGATTTGCGACGGGGCGCCCGGGCGAGGTCGTTCCGACTCGCATGCTCTTCTCGCTGCTGGCGTACGCCTATTCCCGAGGCATCTACGCCTCCCAGGACGTCGAGGACGCCGTCGGGCGGTTGGCCGATTTCCGGTATCTGGCCTCCGGCGATGTCCCGAACCTTTCCGTCCTCCGTCGTTTCCGTCGCGAGAACTGGACCGAACTGCTGGGCGTGCTCACGCGGCTCCTGGTGGCCGTGGTCGACATCCAGACGCCGGGCAGCCGGGCCGCGGCCGAACTGGAGGCCGAGGATCGACTGGTGGCTGCCGTCCAGGCGGACAGTCTTGCCGCCGAGTGAGCTGAGACCGCGAAGCGGGGCTCGGAAGACACTTCCGGCGGAGCACCGAGCAGCGGCTGCCGATTCCCAATCCGATTTCGATTCCGGTCCCTCCTTGCCGCATTGCGTTGTCGCGTGGGCTCCGTCTCCGTTCCCGTTCAACCAATCCGGCCGAGGCCGGGTCCGGCCCACGCGTGTCGGAAGGGCGGCCGGGAAGGCGGCCTCAACGGGGCCGGTGTGGGAAGCTGGAGGTCGCCGGCAGCTTGGGGTTGGCTTCCGCGATGAGATCCACGAGGCCCCGGTGGTAGGCGAACCAGTATGCCATGCCGGACAACGCGGTCATCCCCGCCGGCAGCGCCAGCACCATCGGGCCGAGGCGTCGGTCGCCCCAGGCGCCCAGCAGGCCGCCGACCCCGAACGAGCCGAGCAGCGTGACGAGGAAACCGAGTTTCCAGCGGTCCACCGCCCCGTGGCGGATCCAATGGCCGAGCATGACGCCGATGTCGGTGACCGTACCGGTGACGTGGGTGGTCCGGATGAGGAATCCGCAGTAGCTGCTGGCCATGGCGTTCTGGAGTCCAAGCGCGGCCGCGGCGAGGGGCAGCGCCCACTTCGAGCCGATCGCCAGAAGCCACGTCGACAGGGCCAGGAGGAAGCCTTCCGCCATCAAGGCGGTTCCGTAGCTGCGTCCCGGGACGAGGCGTGACGCCCCGATGAGCACCCCGCTCGCGAGGGCGCCGAGCAGGAAGCCGACGAAGATCAGCGAGGTCGAGGCGGCATCGCCCCAGGCGGACCGGGCGAGGTCGAGTCCGAGATGGGAAACCGCGCCGCTCATGTGGCTGACCGGGGCGTGGAAGAAGCCGAGTCCGACGGCGTTGACGAAACCCGCGTTGCCGGCGAGCAGCATGGCGCCGGGCACGAGGAAGCGGACGCCGCCGATGTTGGCCTGGGGACTGAGGACCGACGCGCCCTGGTAGCTCACCGGTGCAGCCTGCATCCAAGGAAGCGCCTGTGGAAAGCCCGGTTCATGCCCAAGCGGGTCAAGAATCGGGCTGGAACCCGGAAGCCGGGTTGTCGATGTTCGTCCGACCGTGCCGCCGTTTTCCGCCCCGCTTCGCAATGCCGACTGGATCCTCGACCTCGATGAACCGGTGTCGGCCGTCTCCGTTGCACCCGACGGTTCCCGCGCCGCCGCGCTGACCATCGAGGGTCACGTCGTCGTGGTGGAGCTGGCCACCGGACGCCGACTCCACTCGGTCCGTGCCCACGAGGGCGGCGGGTTCCGCCTTGCGTGGCATCCCCGCGAAGACCGCTTCGCGACCTCGGGACAGGATGGCCTTGTCCGGATCTGGGATGGGGTCGAGGTCCGCGAGACCGAACGTTTCCAGGCCGGGGCCGCGTGGGTCGAGCAGTTGGCCTGGTCGCCGGATGGCTCCGTGTTGGCCGCGGGCGCCGGCAAAGGTGTCGTCCTCTGGCGGCCCCAAGGCGGAATTTTCCACAAGTTCCTGGAACACCGCAGCACCGTCGCGGCCTTGGCGTGGTGGCGTGATGGCCGCCGCCTCGCCGCCGCCTGCTACGGGGGGGTCTCGGTCTACGATCCCGTCGCAGGCGACCTGCTCGAGGTCCTTCCCTGGAAGACCAGCCTCCTGTCCTTGGCGGTCTCGCCGGATCACCGGTGGGTGGTGGCGGGCACGCAGGAGATGAGTGTGCAGATCTGGCCGTTGCCGTTCGTGGAGGGCGAGGAGTTGGCCATGTCTGGATACGCGGCGAAGGTCCGAGACCTCTCCTGGCACCATTCCGGACGCTACCTCGCCACCGGAGGCGGCGAGGAGATCATGGTCTGGGACTGCGGCGGACGTGGGCCCGCGGGAAGCACGCCCCGGATCCTCGAAGGCCACCTCGGACGAGTCTCCGCGTTGGCCTACCAAAGCCGTGGGCACGTCTTGGCGAGCGGCGGGCAGGACGGACTGATCTTCTTCTGGAACGCCGGGAAGAGTTCGCAGGCCTTGCGTCAGATCCGCCTGACCGGGGCGGTCACCGCGCTGGCGTGGACGCCGGACGACCTCAAGGTGCTGGCCGGAACCCAGGACGGCCGTCTCGCCCTGGCCTCGACGCCGGTTTGAGGGGTGGGTGGCTGGGGGGAAGGGTTGAAAGGTTGAAAGGTTGAAAGGTTGAAAGGTTGAAAGGTTGAAAGGTTGAAAGGTTGAAAGGTTGAAAGGTTGAAAGGGATGCCATCTCCGCCCCCTTCAGCCCTTCAGCCCTTCAACGCTTCAACGCTTCAACGCTTCAACGCTTCAACCTCCCCCCAAGAGTTGAGCTTTTCCCGGAAGGCTTCACCGTTCCGGCGGGCCTAGGCCCATGGACATGACCCCTCCAGCCATCGACACCCCTTCCATGCCCGCTCCCGACTACGTTGATCTTGGATTCCGCCGCATCGAGCGGGACATCCGGGAGTTGTCCTGCTGCCTGGCGACCGTCCTCGGCGAGTTGGGCGAGGAAGGGCTCGCGGAATGGCTTCCATGGCGGGGTGGAGCAGGAACCCTCCCGACGGGGCCGTTGCCGCGTCGTCTTGGGTTGGCGTACTCGGTGGCCTTCCAGCTGTTGAACATGGTCGAGGAATCGGTCGCGGCGGAGATGCGGATCCTCCGGGAACGGTCGGAGGGACCCGCTGCCGAGCGTGGGCTCTGGGCGGCTCAGCTCTCCGAGATCCGGGAAGGCGGGCAGACGGCCTCCTCCGTCGCCGCGGCCCTGCGGCGTGTGGAAGTCGAGCCGGTGCTCACCGCCCATCCCACCGAGGCGAAGCGGCTGTCCGTGCTCGAACAGCATCGGGCGATGACCGGCCTGGTGGAACGGTTGTCCTCGGACCAATCGCCGGCCCGGCGCGCCGAGCTGCTCTCCGAGATCCGTGCGGCGCTGGAGCGTCTCTGGCGCACCGGGGAGATCCTGCTCCAGAAGCCCACGGTCACGGACGAACGCCGCAACGTGCTCCACTACCTGCGGGATGTGTTCCCGGTGGTGCTGTCCGGTCTCGACGCGCGGCTGCGGTCGGCCTGGGAGTCCGCGGGCTTCGACCCCTCGTTCCTCCGGGATCCGCAGGCGTTGCCGCGGCTCCGCTTCGGCACCTGGGTCGGCGGCGACCGCGACGGACATCCGGGCGTCACGGCCGAGGTGACCGCGGAGACGTTGGAACGTCTCCGGGCCAATGCGCTGGAGGTGATGCACCGGCGGCTCACGGAACTGGCGGAGCGCCTTCCGTTGTCCGAATGGATCCAACCCGCGCCCCGGTCGCTCTCGGAGCTGCGGGAACGCTGTGTCGCGGCGCTGGGCACCGAGGCGGCCGCGGTGCTGGAGCTGCATCCGGGCGAACCGTGGCGCCAGTGCGTGGAGCTGATGCTGGCCCGGCTTCCCGTCGAGGTTTCCCCGGGGCAGTTGGCCCGCATCCACGAAGGTTCCGGACGCTACTCCGAGGCGAGGGAACTGGCGGCCGACCTCGGCTCGCTCCATGCGTCCCTCGTGGAGGCCGGCGCCGCACGCCTGGCCGACCACGACGTCGGCCCGGTGCGCCGGACGCTGGACGTCTTCGGCTTCCACCTCGCAAGGCTCGATGTCCGGCAGAACTCCGCCTTCCATGTCCGCGCGTTGTCGCAGCTGATGTCGGCCGCGGGCATCGACGGTTCCCAATGGGAGGACTGGTCCGAGCCCGAGCGGCTCCGTTTCCTCGAGCGCGAGCTGCGGTCGCCGCGGCCGTTCCTGCATCCGAGCGCCTCCGCCGGTCCCGAGGCGGACGCGGTCCTCCAGAGCCACCGGGTGCTGGCCCAGCACATCGGACGCCATGGGGCGGACGGGGTCGGCGCACTGATCGTGAGCATGACGCGGCGGGTGTCGGACCTGCTGGTGGTGTACGTGCTGGCGAGGGAGGCGGGACTCCTCCGCATGTATCCGGAGGGCATGGTCTGCCTTCTGCCGGTGGTGCCGCTGTTCGAGACCGCGGACGACCTGGAGCGCGGGCCCGACATCCTGCGCACGTTCCTCGAGTTCCCGGTCACGCGGCAGAGCCTGGCCTTCCACGCGAGGCGCGACGGCCGGCCGGGCGACCTGGTCCAGCAGGTGATGGTCGGCTACTCCGACTCCAACAAGGATGCGGGCATCCTCGCGAGCCAATGGGCGTTGCAGAAGGCCCAGGTGCGGCTCTCGCGGACCGGCACCGAGTCCGGGGTGCGGATCCAGTTCTTCCACGGACGCGGCGGCACGGTGAGCCGTGGAGCGGGACCGACGCACCGGTTCCTCGAGGCGTTGCCCCACGGCTCGTTGACCGGGGCGATCCGGCTGACCGAACAGGGCGAGACCATCGCCCAGAAGTACGGCAACCCGGAGACCGCCGCCTACAACCTGGAACTGCTCCTCGCCGGGGTGGCGACGGCGACCCTGCACTCGCCGGACGCCGACGGGGCACCGCATCCGCTCGCGCCTCTGGTGGAAAGGATGGCCGGCGTCTCGATGCAGGCCTACCGGCGCCTGCTGGAAGCGGACGGCTTCCTCCAGTTCCACCGCCAGGCGACGCCGATGGATGCGCTCGAGAGCGCCCGGATCGGCTCACGGCCGTCGCGTCGTACCGGGGCCGCGACGCTGGCGGATCTCCGGGCGATCCCCTGGGTGTTCTCGTGGACCCAGGCGCGGTTCTACCTCACGGGCTGGTACGGCGTCGGCTCGGCGTTGGAGTCGCTCGGCGCCGGCGAGTTCGACGCCTTGGCCTCGCACCTCCGTCGCTGGCCGTTCCTCCACTACGTCGTGACCAACGTCGAGACCTCGCTCGCCAGCTCGGACCCGATGCTCATGCGGGAGTACGCGGCGCTCGTCGAGGACGTGGCGGTGCGGGAGAGGATCTTCGGGATGATCGAGGCGGAATGGCTTCGGACCCGCATGGCGCTCGACCGTCTGCGGGGCGCGGCGATGACGGAGCGGCGTCCCCGCTTCGCCCGGACGTTGGGCCTCCGCACCGAGGCGCTCCGGGTGCTGCACCGGCAGCAGATCGCACTGCTGTCGGAGTGGCGTGGGCTGTCCGCGCGGGGTGAAGCCGCCGGGGCGGACGCGATGCTTCCGGACGTGCTGCTGTCGATCAACGCCATCGCCA
This sequence comes from Verrucomicrobiales bacterium, assembly GCA_027488845.1. GTDB lineage: Bacteria > Verrucomicrobiota > Verrucomicrobiia > Limisphaerales > UBA9464 > SXXZ01. The sequence continues at coordinate 19,500 of JAIYBC010000057.1, forward strand.
GCGGCCTGCGCACGACCGGCTGATCTCCTATCTGCGGAGGGAAGCTCACCAAAGGCGCCAAGTCGCGAAGCGGAGGAGAGGGTGCCTGCTCGATGGGCTTGGCGGAGAGCGCCGTTTCCTTTTCCGCGTGACCCCTTTCCCCCGGATCCAGTTCTCCCTTGGCGGCTTCGCTCCTTGGCGTGAGACCCTCGGGCTCTTCCGCGTGAGGTCCCCGCCTCAGCGTTCCTCGGACTTGCGGAAGACGAGGATGTGCTGCCGCGGGAGGACGGCGAGATTGGTCACGAACGTCAGCGGCTGGAGGGCCAGCTCCTGACGGACCTGCGCCTCGGTCATCTTGTGCAGCGGCTTGATCGGAACCCACTTCTCCTCGCCGCGGTACTCCACGAGCACCAACCGGCCACCGGGACGGAGCGAGCGCGTCATCGCCGCCGCCATCTCGAGCGGGTGGTCGCACTCGTGGTACACGTCGACCAGGATGATCAGGTCCAGCGCCGCCTCGGGCAGCTTCGGATCGGTGACTTCGCCAAGGACCGGCGTGACGTTGGTCACGCCCCGGGCTGCTACGTTGGTCCGGAGGATCGTCAGCATCTCGGGCTGGATGTCGTTGGCGTAGACGTGGCCGGTGGGGCCGACCGCCTTGGCGAGGCGCCAGGTGAGGTAGCCGCTGCCGGCGCCGACGTCCCCGACGTGGTTGCCCGGCTTGAGGTCCAGTGCGGCGACGAGGCGTGTCGGTTCCTCCTCGGTCTCCCGTTCCTCGCGTTCCAGCCACGGAGCCCCCTGATGGGACATGAAGTGGGCGATCTCGCGTCCGAGGAACCATTTTCCGATGCCGTCGTAGGAGCCCGGCCGGAATTCGTAGAGGGGCTTGGGCGTCGGCTTGGGCGTCGGGGAATCCGCTCCGACGCCGTCGGAGACCACGGCGGGAAGCAGGAGCAGGAGCGGAAGCGGCAGGCGTTTCATGGACGGAAGGACCGGACCGCCCTGATGAAGGCCGCGAAGAACCGTGCGGGTTCCGGCGGGCCTTCGGTCAGGCGTTCGGGATGGAACTGGACCGAGGAATACCACGGAAGCAGGTCGCGGTGTTCCGGCCGCAGTTCGGTGCCCTCGATCACGCCGTCGGGCGCCAGAAGCGTCGCCTGGAGCGGATCGGCGAGCCGGTGGACGGCCTGGTGATGGGTGCTGTTGACCCCGAATCGGGCGCTCTTCCAGAAGCCGGCCGACGCCGTTCCGGGAACCACCTCGACCTCGTGGACCGTCTCGAAACGGCGATCCATCTGCGCATGTCGGATCTCCCCCGGACGCTGGGAGGGCAGGTCGGCGTAGAGCGTCCCGCCGAGGGCCACGTTGACGAGCTGATGTCCGCGGCAGATGGCGAGCAGGGGACGCGGGGAGCGGAAGAGGACGTCCAGCAGGGTCAGTTCCATCGTGTCCCGGACCGGGCCCGCGCAGTCGCACAGGCCGAGCAGGGCGGGGTCGATTTCGGGCTGGTAGATCCGCGGGTCGATGTCGTCGCCGCCCGTGAGCATCACGCCGTCCGCCGCCTCGACATACTCGGAGAGGCGGGACCGGTCGGTGGTCAGGGGCATCACCAGCGGCAGTCCGCCGGCGTCGGCCACGGCGTCGAGGTAGCGGTTGCCGACGCTGATCGAGGGGTCGAGCAGTTCGACGCCCGAGTCCTGCGGGCTCGGGGTGACGAGGATGAGCGGGCGGCCCATGCGGGGAAACTGGTCCCGCCGGGCGGAGGCATCAACTGCGGATCGGTCCCGGTGTGGCGGGTTGGATCAGGTCCCAGAGGTTCCCGTGGAGGTCGGCGAAGACGAGGACGGTTCCCCACGGCTGCACCTCGGGCGGACGGACGATGCGGACGTCCTGCCCGACGAGACGTCGGTGGTCCCGGGCGATGTCGTCGGTGTGGAGGAAGAGGAAGACCCGGCCGCCGGATTGGTTCCCGATGGCGGCCTCCTGCTCGGGGCCGACGGCGCGGGCCAACAGCAGGGCGCAGCCGTCCGATCCCGGGGGCCGGACCACGACCCACCGCTTCGCCTCGCCGAGCGGCGTGTCCTCGACGACTTCGAAGCCGAGTCGGTCCCGGTAGAAGGCGACGGCCTCGTCGTAGTCGCGGACGACGAGGGCCACGAGGGCGAGCCGGTGCTTCATGGCCTGGACCGGCGGGTCACTCGAACTGGTGTTCCGGGAACCGTTCGCGGATCCGCTTCTTGATGTGCTCGATGTCGTCCGGCATGAACCGGCGACGCACGTAGCCGCGTTCGACGCAGTCCAGCAGCTCGAGCCAGTCGCGCAGCGGCGGATCGGGCATGGGGACCCATTCGATCTCGCGTCCGCGGCGCTTGGGGCGCTCGAAGAAGCGCCATTCGCTGCCGACATGCTGGGCGTAGACGTGGCGCTTCACGCCGTCCTCGCCCGGCGTGGTCCATCCGAGTTCTGCCTTGGCTCCCATGTCGGTTCAGGCGGCGGGTTCGGGGAGGTCGACGGCGGCGACCGCCATCGCGGCGATCCCCTCCTGGCGTCCGACGAATCCCATGGTCTCGTTGGTGGTGGCCTTGACGCCGACCCGTGTGGGCGGGAGTCCGAGGGCGCTGGCGATGTTGGCCTTCATGGCGGTGATGTGGGGGAAGATCTTCGGGCGTTCGGCGACGAGGGTGGCGTCGATGTTGACGATGCGGCCGCCGCGCGCGGCGACGCGCCGGGCGGCTTCCTCGAGGAACACCCGGCTCGGGGCGCCCTTCCAGGTGGGATCGGTGTTCGGGAAGAGGTGGCCGATGTCGACCTCCCCGACCGCGCCCAGCACCGCGTCGGTGATCGCGTGCATCAGGGCGTCGGCGTCGGAGTGGCCGTCCAATCCGCGGTCGTGCGGGATCTCGACGCCGCCCAGCACCAGCCGGCGGCCTTCCACCAGCTGGTGGACGTCGTATCCGATTCCTACGTGAACCATGGGACCACCCTAACAGCCCGGGAACGGCGAGGTCGAATGGGATCGCGGACGGCGCGCGGGGGACTCACATCAGCTTCAGCTTCGGCAGGTCCTGGGAATCGACGAGCCCGACCGGCTCGCGGCGGGCGTTGACCACGATGAGGTCGTCGATGTTGCGCTCGTGGAAGATGCGGACGGCGGCGGCGGCGAGGGCGTCCTCGCGGATGCACACGGGACCCGCGGTCATGACCTCCTTCAGGGTGCGCAGGAGCACGTCGTCGTCCGCGGCCATGCGCCGGCGCAGGTCGCCGTCGGTGAAGACGCCGGCGAGCTTCCCCCGGCGGTCGACGACGGCGACGGAGCCGGACTTGGCGCGGGTCATGGCGAGTAGGGCCTCCTTCACCGTGGAGGTGGTGGGGGCGACGGCGTTGCGGTCGCCGCGGCGCATGATGTCGCCGACCTTGACCAGCATGGACCGGCCGATGGCGCCGGCCGGATGGCGTTGCGCGAAGTCCTTCACCTTGAAACCCCGGGCGTCCATGACGGCCATCGCGAGGGCGTCGCCCATGACGAGGGTGGCGGTGGTGCTGGAGGTGGGGGCGAGGTTGAAGGGGCAGGCCTCGCGCGGGACGTGGCAGTCGAGGACGACGTCGGCGTGGCGGCCGAGGGTGGAGAGGGGTGAGCCGGTGAGGGCGACGACCTGCACGCCGAAGCGTTCCAGGGCCGGCAACAGGTGGACGAGTTCCTCGGACTCGCCGGAATAGCTGAGGGCGAGGACGACGTCGCCTTCGTTGAGGATGCCGAGGTCGCCATGGAGGGCGTCGACCGTGTCGAGGACCACCGCGGTGGAGCCGGTGCTGCTGAGGGTGGCGGCGATCTTCCGGCCGATGTTGCCGGACTTCCCGACGCCGGCGACGACGAGCTTGGAACGACGTGCGAGGGCGGCGACGACGAGGTCGACGGCGCGTTCGAAGGAGTCGTCGAGATGTCGCGAAACCGCCTGGAGGGCGGCGATTTCCGTCCTGAAGACGTCCCGGGCGCGGGTGAGGTGGCTCACGGAGGGGTTCTAGCCCCGTGTCGACCCGGAGTCCAACGCCGTGTCACCCACGGCCCGCCTCGGAGGAATTCCTGTGACACTCCGGGTGGCCAAGCGACGCCCGTTTGACGCGCACTCAACGATTCTGTGACGGGGCGTCCGTGGGATTGCGGCGGGGCGTGGGATGTCGTTTGAAATGGTCCGCACTGTCGGGAGACCGATTCAAGCACTGAACACATGACACCGAAAAACCTGAACCAAAAGAGGGGCTGGGGACTGATCCCGGCCGCCGTGGTCGCGCTGGCGCTGTCCAGCGGGCTCAACGGCCTGCATGCGCAGGCCGTGTCGAACCGCCTGTTTGCCGAGAACTTCGAGGGGTTGGCGCTGGGGCCGAACCGCGAAGAGGGGCGGGCCGGACTTGAGGTGTGGACCGCGACCCCGCCGGCCGGCTGGGTGCAGGACAACACCGGGATGCCCGGCTTCGGCACCGCCAACGACGGCATCGTGGAGTGGGCCGGATGGACGTTCGCGAACAAGGACTGGTGGGTGGCCGCGGCCGGCAACCAGCGCCGTGCGGAGTTCGCCTTCGGCAGCGGCACGGTGATGATCGCCGACCCCGACGAGTGGGACGACGCGGCGCACGCGCCGGGCCTGTTCAACGCGTACGTCACGCTTCCGCCGATCAACACGGCCGGGGCGGCGGCGAACTCGCTGATCCTGGCGTTCGATTCGACCTGGCGCCCCGAGGCGTTCGATGACGGCGCCCCGAACTTCCCGGTGGACGAGAACGGCCGTCCGACGAACCACCAGAACGGCGTCGTGGACGCCTGGTTCGGCACGGCCGGTGGCACGACCAACCGCGTGATCGACTTCGACTCCGACAGCGAGAGCCCGAACTTCAAGCGGGACGGCGACTTCATCAACGAGTCGGCGTTCGTGCCGCTGAACAACCCGGCCGGCACGACGAGCCTGAACCTGCGGTTCGGCATGCTGACCGCGGCGAACGACTGGTGGTGGGCGGTGGACAACATCGCCGTGGGCTATCCGCCGCTGCTGGCGAGCGTGACGGGCAACGGCGTCGCCGTGACCAACCGCATCGTCGAGGCCCTGGGCAAGACGGTGAACGAGGCCGCCGGGATCACGGTGACCGTGAACGGCACGGCCGTGACGCCGGTCGAGGTGAGCCGCTCGATGGTGAACGACAACGTTCCCGACAGCGAGCGCCTGTTCGTGGCCTACACGGGCACGACGGTGTTCCCGCCGCGTTCGCGTGTGAACGTGACCGTGCGGTACACGGACAACACGGGCCGCCTGATCGAGGACGCCGGCAGCTTCGTGGCGCCGGGCTACCTGAGCGTGTCGGCGACGCCGCGCGTCGTGACCGCGGTCCTGACGGACGCGGAGTGGCTGACGATCAACGAGGCCGCGGGCGTGCAGCTCGAGCTGAACGGCACCTCGGTGACGCCGAGCTCTGTGGTCCGCAGCGGCACCCAGGTGCTGGTGCGCTACACCAGCCCGACGCTGCTGCCGTCGAACGAGCGCTACACGGTGCGTGCGACGTACCGCAGCGCGACCGGCCAGGTGCTGACCGAGACGGTCGGCTTCACGACGCCGACCTACGCGACGCTGAACCCCGCGGTCGCGACCGCGGCCGGCACCGCCGCCGAGGCGGGCATGGTGTGGCGCACGCACCAGTCGCCGACGAACCGTCCGACGACGATCGCGACGGTTGAGAACCAGTTGGCCGGCCTGCTCGGGCCGTCCGTGCACGACGCCTCCGGCGAAGTGAACGGCGTGTTCCCGATCGAGCTGGTGAACTTCGACCAGGCCGGCGGCGAAGCCGGCAACTTCCGCGCCTCGGGCGCCGGTGAGCTGGCGGTTGCGGACGGCGTGGTCCCCGGTCTGCCGGGCGGCCCCGAGTTCACCCTGACCGACTTCGTCGTCGGCGAGGCCCGCGCGTTCATCGAGATCCCGACGGCCGGCCTGTACACGATGGTGGTCAACAGCGACGACGGCTTCCGCGTGACCGTCGGCACCACGAACAACCCGACCGCGCAGGTGCTCGGCGTGTTCGACGGCGGCCGTGGCAGCTCCGACTCGCTGATCTACTTCAACGTGACCCAGCCGGGCGTCTACTTCTTCCGCCTCGTGTGGATGGAAGGCACCGGCGGCGCGAACGTCGAGTGGTTCACCGTCAACAACGACGGCACCCGCGCCCTCGTCAACGGCACGCAGGCCGGCGCACTCCGCGCCTTCCGCCGCCGCACCGTCGCCGAGCCCGGCACCAGCACCGGTGGACGCATCCAGTCCATCGCCCGCAACGGCGGCAACGTCGTGATCACCTACACCGGCACCCTGAAGAGCGCGACCACGCTCAACGGACCGTTCACCAACGTCAGCGGCGCGACCTCGCCGGCGACGATCACGCCGTCGGAAGCCTTCCGCTTCTACCGCGCTGAATAACCACTGAGTCTTCCACGGGGAGACCGGCTTCGGCCGGTCTCCCCCTTTTCGTTGAGACGGTTCCCTTTCCGACGGCCGAACATGATCGCGGTTCCACGCATTTCCACGACCTTCCTGGCCGTCCTGCTTTCGGCAATCCTGCTGCCGAACACGGTCTTGGCCGGGCCGACCCTGATGGAGTGGATCTGGCCGACCACCAACGCGGTCCCCGACGTCCTCCGCACCAATCTCCCCACGGCGGCCCGGACGAACGGGTACGTGGGCTCGGACTCCTGCCGGAGCTGCCATGCCGAGGAGCACGCGAGCTGGCACCGGACCTTCCACCGCACCATGACCCAGCCCGCGCAGCCCGGCGCGGTCCAGGGAATCTTCGACGGGCGCACCGTCCGCTCCGACGGACTCGAGTTCCGGCTCTCCCGCGACGGCGACACCTTCCTGGCCGAGATGCCCGACCCCGACCTCCTGATGTACATCGTCCAGGGCGGGATGAAGCGTTCCTTGGAGTCGGTGCCCAGGGTGACGCGGCCCGTGGTCATGACGACCGGCTCCCACCACTACCAGACATACTGGGTGGCGAGCGCGCGGTACCCCGGACTCCTGCAGACCCTTCCGCTCGTCTTCCTGCCCGATTCCCAGCGCTGGATCCCCCGCGAGGAGGCGTTCCTGCGCGGACCCGGCGACACCAACCGGTTCATCATCCAGTGGAACCACCAGTGCATCCGATGCCACAGCACCGCCGGCAACCCCGGCCTGGAGGAAACCACGGGCCGTCTGCGGACGAAGGTGGGCGAGCTGGGGATCTCCTGTGAGGCCTGCCATGGGCCGGGCGAGAAGCACGTCGCCTTCCAGCGGCTGCAGCCTCCGTCCGCGGCTGGAAGCCCCTCCTCCGGGAAGGCGGATCCAACGATCGTGAACCCCGCCTCTCTCGACCACCGGCGTTCCAGCGAGGTCTGTGGGCAATGCCACGGCGCCTACATCCTGAAGCCGGAGTTCGCCATGGCGTTCGCCAAGGAAGGCGCGCCGTACCGTCCCGGCGACCGTCTCTTCGACACCCGGTACGAGGTGAAGCACCCGAGGGTCGACCCGCGGCCGGAGCGCGTGGCGGACTACCGGCGCAACCCGGCCTTCTTCCGCGAGCAATGGTGGGACGACGGGACGATCCTGGCCGGCGGCCGCGAATTCACCGGGATGTCCGCCTCGAAGTGCTACACGCAGGGCGAGATGCGGTGCGTCACCTGCCACTCCATGCACAAGAGCGAACCCGACGACCAGCTGCGGCCGGGACGTGAGGCGTCCCAGTCGTGTGTGCAGTGCCACTCGACTCCGAAGTACACCACGGAACTCGCGAGCCACACCCACCATGCGGTGGGCTCCGACGGTTCGGACTGCCGGAACTGCCACATGCCGCACACGACCTACGCCCTGTTCAGCGCGATCCGGTCGCACCAGATCGAGTCGCCCCGGAGCGAGATGATTTCCCGCTTCGGGACCCCCAACGCCTGCAACCTCTGCCACCTGGACAAGACGCTGGCGTGGACGCGCGACACGCTGTTCCGCTGGTACGGCCAGAAGCGCCATCCCATGACCGCCGAGCAGGAGTCGGTTTCCGCGGCCGCACTGTGGCTGCTCCAGGGAAATGCCGCCCAGCGGGTGGTCACGGCGTGGCACGTGGGCTGGGAGCCCGCCCGACGCGCCTCGGGTCGGAGCTGGCTCGCGCCGCTCCAGGCGCAGTTGCTGGACGATGCCTACGGCGTGGTGCGCGAGGTCGGTGCTCGTTCCCTCCGGTCGCTTCCGGGATTCACCGACTTCCCCTACGACTTCCTCGCGCCGTCGGCGGAGCGTTCGAAGAAGCGCGAGGAGGCGCTGGCCCGTTGGTTGGCTTCGCCGGAGAAACCGGACCGCACCGGCGAGACGGTCCTGATCGGCAGCGATGGGCGTCCCATGGAGGCCCGTTACCTCGAGCTGCTCGGAAAGCGGGACAACCGTCCGGTCACGATCCAGGAGTGAGCCGCGCGATTCCAGAGGGTCTTCAACGTCCCGGACGACGGTAGGCCCCGCAGGAGTCCCGCAGCACGAGGCTCGGGGCGAGGAGTTGGCAGCGGGGCGGCAGCGACGGGTCGCCCAGCCGGTCGAGCATCGCCCTCAGCGCCACCAGCGCGATGTCCCGGCAGGGCTGGTGGATCGTGGTCAACGGCGTCGCCGTGCGGGTGGCGTGGTGGACGTCGTCGAAGCCCGCCATGCGCACGTCCGCCGGCACCCGGAACCCCTCGCGTCCCAGGGTGGCCATGAGTTCGAAGGCGGTGTGGTCGTTGGCGCAGAGGAGGACGTCCCAGCGACGTCCGGCCATGAGGCGTCGGACGAAGCGGACGTCGTTCGGGTCGCCGAGGTGGACCCAACGCGGTTCCGGTTCGACCCGGTGGTTGGCGAGTGCGGCCCGGACGCCGTGGATCCGGGCGTCGACGGTCGGCGCGGAATGGGGACGCGCGACGAACGCGACGCGTTCGCAGCCGAGCTTCAGGACGTGTTCCGCCAGGCGGTAGCCGGCCGCCATGTTGTCGATGCCGACGAGGTCGAAGTCGCTGCGCTTCGGGAACGGGCCGAGGTCCCGGTCGAGCAGCACCACCGGGATCCCCGCGGCGCGCAGTCCGCCGGCGATGCTTCCGTTGGCCTCCTCGCGGTCCGGGATCAGCTCGAACGGCGCCAGGAAGACGCCGTCGACCCGGGCGGCCACGAAGGCGGCGCAGGCTTCCCGCGCACCGTCGAGGTCGAGGTCGTCGGGGGCGTTGGACGGGTCCGGGCCTCCCCAAAGCAGCGAGGCGCCGTGGGAGCGCGCGGCCGCGGCCAGTTCGCCGCGGATCCGCTCGAAGATCTCCGTCCTGCGGAACCCCGGCAGCAGCAGCCCGAATCTCCGCTGCGGGGCCTCCTGGACCGCGGTCCGCAGGACGTAGCTGCCCGATCCGGCCCGCCGACCGACCAGGCCCGCCGCGGCCAACTCGTTCAACGCCCGGTTCACGGTGGGACGCGAGACACCGTGTTGCCGCACCAGCCGGGACTCGCTGGGAAGCCGCGCCCCCACCGGAAAGCGGCCGTCCGCGATCGCCTCGCGGAGTTCGTTGGCGATCCTCCGGTGCTTCAGTTCGTCGGTGGACATCCCCGGTTGTCAGCGATCTGTCAGCAGGCTGTCAGCCTGGAAATCCATGCGTCCCGGATGGGAACGCTCGCCGCGTCGACGGTTCCGCGGGAGAAGGGAGACGTACCCGTCGTCGTCCAACCGCGCACCGTCGTCCCATGCACCCATTCCCGAGGCCGTTCTCCTCCAAGCCCGCCCTCCTGGCCGTCGCCGTGGCCGCGGCCGTCTCGTCCCATGTCGCGGCGGCGGAGCCCCCGACGTTCCGGGAGCCGTGGAGGCCGCAGTTCCACTTCACGCCGCCTTCGACCTGGATGAACGACCCCAACGGCATGGTCTGGCACGACGGGGAGTTCCACCTGTTCTACCAGAACAACCCGTTCGGCGACAAATGGGGCCACATGAGCTGGGCCCATGCGGTGAGCCGAGACCTGAACCACTGGGAGCACCTGCCGCTGGCCATCGCGGAGGAGGGTGGCGTGATGGCCTTCTCGGGAAGCGCGGTGGTGGACCACGGGAACACCAGCGGCTTCGGCAAGGACGGCCGGCCACCGATGGTGGCGATCTACACCGGCCACCACACCGGCAAGCCGCTGCAGAACCAGTGGATCGCCTACAGCAACGACCGGGGCCGCACCTGGACCAAGTACGACGGCAACCCGGTCCTCGACATCGGCGAGGCCGACTTCCGGGATCCCAAGGTCTTCTGGCACGCGCCGACGCGGCGATGGGTCATGGCCGTCTCCTGGCCGTTGCGACGCCAGGTCCGTCTCTACGCCTCGCCCGACCTCAAGCGCTGGAGCCATCTCAGCGACTTCGGTCCCGCGGGTTCGGTGGAAGGCATCTGGGAATGCCCCGACCTGTTCCCGCTCGAGGTCGAGAACCCGGACGGCGGCCGCCGCACGAAGTGGGTGTTGGTGGTGAACGTCGGCTCCGGCGCCCCGGCCGGCGGTTCGGGCACCCAGTACTTCGTCGGCGAGTTCGACGGAACGTTCTTCGGCGAGGACCCGGGATCGGTCCCGGCCTCGCTGCCGGCGTCCGAGCCCGCCGGACGGGTGCTCGGGGATTTCGAGGACGGCTACGGCGGATGGGTCGCCACGGGCGACGCCTTCGGTGACCGACCCGCCGCAGGGACGCTGCCGGACCAGCAGGCCGTGGACGGCTTCTCGGGCCGCGGTCTCGTGAACAGCTACCGCGGCGGCGACCGCAGCACCGGCACGCTGACCTCCCCGGAATTCCGGGTGGACGCCGACTACCTCAACTTCCGCGTCGGCGGTGGACGTCAACCGGAGGCGCTCTCCGTGCGGTTGCTCGTCGATGGCAAGGCCGTCCGGACGGCGACCGGCGGCGACGCGGAGCGGCTCGCGATCGCCTCGTGGGACGTCCGGGAGTTCCGCGACCGCAGTGCGCGGATCGAGATCGTGGACCGCGCCACGGGCTCCTGGGGACACATCAATGCCGACCGCTTCGTCCTGGCGTCCTCACCGGCGAGCAAGGGCGTCGTCGGCGCGAACTGGGCCGACTTCGGCCCGGACTTCTACGCCGCCGTCACCTGGTCCGACGTGCCGAAGCCGGACGGACGCCGACTCTGGTTGGGGTGGATGAGCAACTGGACCTACGCCAACGACGTGCCGACCTCGCCGTGGCGCAGCGCCATGACCGTGGCGCGTTCGCTGTCGCTGCGGCATACCGACCGCGGTTACGCACTGCTCCAGCGTCCGGTGCGGGAGATCGAATCGCTGCGCGGCACGCCGTGGAGGGTGGAAGGCCTTTCCATGACCGCCGCCTCGGAGCGTCTCCGCGAGGTCCGGCTGCCCGAGGGCCTCGCCGACCTGGAGATGGAACTGGAAGGCGTCCCGGCTTCCGGACGGATCTCGGTGGTGCTCCGCCATGGCGCCGGGAAGGAACGCCCCGGAATCACCCGCGTCGAACTGGACGCCGCGTCCGGGCAGCTGCGCTTCGACCGGGGCGCCTCGGGAAGGAAGGACTTCAGCGCCGCGTTCACCGACAGCCACCGTGCACCGATCCGGATCGAAGGCGGCCGCGCCCGGCTCCGGCTCCTGGTCGACACGTCCTCGGTCGAGGTCTTCGCCCAGGACGGCGAAACGTCCCTGACGGAACTCGTCCTGCCGGCGCACCCGGACCTCACCCTGTCCCTCGAGTCCGACGGTGCCGCGTCCGCGACGCGCGTCCGCCGGATGGCCGTGTGGCCGCTCCGTGCCGCGCCTCCAACCTTCTCCTCCAAGCCCTGACCCCGAACCGCCCTCCGCCATGTCGATGCATTCCAGCAATCCATCCCCGACGGCCGTGTCCCACGCCGGCGCCCCCATGTCCGGCCGCCTGCTGCTGTGGGCGGTGACGTCGGCCCTCGCCGGCTTCCTCTTCGGATTCGACACCGTCGTCATCTCCGGCGCCGAGCAGCGGATCCAGAAGCTCTGGAGCCTCTCGGCCGAGCTGCACGGAGTGGCCATGGCGTCGGCGCTGTACGGGACCGTGGTCGGCTCGCTGTTCGGCGGCTGGCCGACCGACCGCTTCGGACGGAAGACGACGCTGTTCTGGATCGGCATCCTGTACGTGGTCTCGGCGTTCGGCTGCGGGTTCGCCCCGGAGGTCTGGTCCTTCATCGCGGCGCGGTTCCTCGGCGGCGTCGGCATCGGCATCTCGACCGTCGTCGCGCCGCTCTACATCTCGGAGATCGCGCCGCCGGCCCATCGCGGACGGCTCGCCGGGATGTTCCAGTTCAACATCGTGTTCGGCATCGTCGTGGCCTTCGCCTCGAACGCCGCGCTTGTCGGCGTCGGCGAGAACGCCTGGCGCTGGATGCTCGGCATCGCGGCCGTCCCGTCGCTCGCCTACACCGCGCTGTGCCTCGTGATCCCGGAGAGCCCGCGGTGGCTGCTGTCCCGTCGCGGGGACCGGAAGCGCGGGCTGGAGGTGCTGCGCCTGATCAACCCGGACGCCTCGGACGCGGAGCTGGAGGCGGAGGCCGCGGCGATGTCCGGTCCTGTCGGCGACGCCCGCGGCGCCGGTGCGGGTGGCACCGGGTTCTGGAGCCGGCGGATGTCCCTTCCGATCGCGTTGGCGTTCCTGGTCGCGTTCTTCAACCAGCTGTCGGGCATCAACGCGATCCTCTACTTCGCGCCGCGCATCTTCGAGATGACCGGCCTCGGCGCCAAGGCGGCCATGCTCCAATCGGTCGGCATCGGCGTGACCAACCTCGTGTTCACCTTCGTCGGGCTCTGGCTCATCGACCGCCTCGGACGCCGCACGCTGCTCTACCTCGGGTCCTTCGGCTACATCCTGTCCCTGGGCCTCGTCTCCTGGGCCTTCTTCACCCAGCACTATTCGATTGTTCCCGCGTGCATCTTCGGCTTCATCGCCGCGCATGCGGTGGGGCAGGGGGCGGTGATCTGGGTGCTGATCTCGGAGATCTTCCCCAACCGCCACCGCGCGGCCGGCCAGACGCTCGGCAGCGCCACCCACTGGGTCTTCGCCGCCCTGCTGACCACGTTCTTCCCGCGCATGGTCGAGGCCTTTGCGCCGGGGTACGTCTTCCTGTTCTTCTGCTTCATGATGGTCCTGCACCTGGTGTGGGTGAAGGCGATGGTGCCGGAGACGAAGGGGGCCACGCTCGAACAGATCCAACGGCAGCTCGGACTGCACGGGGAATGACCATGAAGGCGCCCGTCGTCCTCTCCATCGGCGAGGTCCTATGGGATTTCCTCCCCGGCGGCCCGCAGCTCGGCGGCGCCCCGGCGAACTTCGTCGTCCACGCCCACGCGCTCGGCGCGGAGGGGCTGCTCGTCTCCCGGGTCGGCGACGACGACCTCGGACGCGACGCGCGTCGCCGGCTGTCGGAACGCGGCGTGGACCTCACCGGCGTCGGCGTCGACACGTCGTTGCCGACCGGCCGTGTCACCGTGGAAGTGGCCGCGGACGGGCAGCCGCGGTTCACCATCCAGGAGCAGGTCGCCTGGGACGCGATCGCCGCGGGACCGGACGTGTTGGCCTCGGCCGCGCGGGCCGACGTCGTGTGCTTCGGGTCGCTGGCCCAGCGGGACGCCCGTTCCCGAGCAGCCATTCGGGCCTGCACGGGCGCGGTGCGGCCGGGGACGCTCCGGGTCTTCGACATCAACCTGCGTGCGCCCTTCCATTCGGCCGACGTGGTCGAGGCGTCGCTTGGGATGGCCGACGTGCTGAAGTTGAACGAGACCGAGCTGCCGGTGTTGGCCGGATGGTTCGGCCTGCGTGGCGGGCCGGAGGAGCAGTTGGAGACGTTGGCGCGCCGGTTCGGGCTGCGGGCGGTCGCGTTGACACTGGGAGCCGCCGGGAGCCGGCTGCTGCGCGACGGGGAGTGGCACTTTGAACCGGGGCGGGAGGTGTCGGTGGTGGACGCGGTGGGCGCGGGTGATTCCTACACGGCGGCGCTGGTGCTCGGGTTGCTGCGGGGCTGGCCGACCTCGGAGATCCTCCGCCGGGCCACGGACATCGCCGCCTTCGTCTGCACCCGGGCCGGTGCGACGCCCGAGCTTTTGTCCGCGCTTCGGGAACCGTTCCGGTCCTGACGGCGGATCCGCGGAGGTTCATCCGCAGATGACGCAGAGGACCGCAGATCTGGGGGAATCGCCCCGCTGCACGTGTAGGAGCCGACGTGAGGAGGCTCAAGCACCTGAGCTGCGGTGCCGGGTATGGAACCGGCGACTTGGGGGGATGCAGAGTCTCGTCACCTCGTCTCCTACGGCGTGCGCGGGCGGCAAACGAGGAGAGGGTTCAGTTCCGGCGGCCGGTGGAGCGTTCCTGGAGCCAGGTGAGGTCCCGGTTGTTCGGGGTGCTGATGTGCTGGGCCACGGAGAGGGCGCTGAGCTTCGGGGAGGTCCTGGGATCGAGCCAGCGACGGCTTTCGGCGTGGCCGTCGGCGAAGTTGAAGGCGCCGGAACCGGAATGGTAGCTGGCCGGGACGTCGATGAGGATGTGGGTGGCGCCGTTTCCTTGGAAGCCCTGCATGTCCACGACGAAGAATCCGTCGTTGAGGCTGTCTTCCCGTTCATCGAGCAGGACCCAGATCTGGGAAGGGCCGGGATTCTGGAGGTCCGAGCCCTTGGCGTAGACCACGTACTGGTCCTGCGCGTTCCACGGGCCGCGCACCACGCTGGCCAGCCAGTTGTTCATCGAGACACTGCGGACGCGGGGGACGCGTTGTCCGCCGTGGACCGAGGTGCTGCGGTCGCCGGGGCAGCGCCAGACGGCGGCCGTCCGGTGGTAGGGCCAGAGGTGGCTGCGCTCGAGGAAGACCCGATTGGTGTTGTCCGCGACGGGACCGGGGCGTTCGAGGGAACCCGCGACCCAGGTGTTCGGGTAATGGGCCATGGTGAGCGGGTTGAAGCCGTCCTGGTTGTTCCCGTTGTTCGGCGGCAGGCGGTCGAGGTTGTCGTTCTGGTACATCACCCAGGAAAGCCCGAGCTGCCGGAGGTTGTTCAGGCACTGGATCGTCTGCGCCTTGCTGCGGGCCCGTCCGAGAGCCGGCAGGAGCATCCCGGCGAGGATCGCGATGATGGCGATCACCACCAGCAGTTCGATGAGGGTGAATCCGTGTTGGCGGCCGGGTTGGAGACGCATCGTGGGGATCGTGCGGCGCGTTTCCAACGGGACCATGTCGTCCCGGACACAACCACGTGCCATGGGGCCGGAGGCTGTGGAAGACCGGATCAGCTTCCGCCCTTCGAGGAACAACCGGCCTGTGAAACACGAAGGGCGCCGGTGGAAGCCGGCGCCCTTCTGAAACAGCGGACAGGAAGCGGAGGTCCGCTACTCGAGGAAGGCCTTGTGCAGGGCCTGCATGGCCTGCTCGCCCTGGGCGAGGTCGATGACGACGCTGATCTTGATCTCGCTGGTGGAGATGAGGCCGATGTTCACGCCCTCGCTGGCGAGCGTGGTGAACATCCGCGCGGCGACGCCGGAGTGGCTACGCATGCCGACGCCGACGATGGAGAGCTTGCCGATCTTCTCGTCCGAGGTGACCTCGCGGAAGCCGAGCTGCGCCTGGAGCCCCTCGAGCACCTTGCCGGCCTTGAGCAGGTCGGGCTTGTCCACGGTGAAGGTCAGGTCGGTGGCGGGGTTGCCGCCGGCGTGGCTCGCGTTCTGGACGATCATGTCCACGTTGATCGCGGACTGGGAGAGCGCGTTGAAGATGCTGGCGGCGCGGCCGGGGACGTCGGGGAGGCCCCAGACGGTGACCTTGGCCTGGTTCTTGTCGAGGGAGACGCCGCGGACGACGACGTCCTCCATGCTGGCGGATTCTTCTTTCACAATGGTGCCTGGGTTGTCGTTGAGGCTGGAACGGACCTCGAACACGACGTTGAACTTCTTGGCGAACTCCACCGAACGCAGCTGCATCACCTTCGAGCCGGCGCCGGCCATCTCGAGCATCTCGTCGTAGGAGATCTCGGCGATCTTGCGGGCCTTGGGGACGAGCCGCGGGTCGGCGGTGTAGACGCCGTCCACGTCGGTGTAGATCTGGCAGAGGTCGGCCTTGAGGGCGGCTGCGAGGGCGATGGCCGATAGGTCCGAACCGCCGCGGCCGAGGGTCGTGATCTGCCCGTCCTCGGTGGCCCCCTGGAAGCCGGCCACGATCACCACGTTCCCGGCGTCGAGGGCGCGGTGGACCTCGTCGGGCGTGATGTCCTGGATGCGGGCCTTGGTGTGGGTGCCGTCGGTGACGATGCCCGCCTGGGCGCCGGTGAAGGACACGGCCTTCTGGCCCAGCGCATGGAGGGCGATCGCCGTCAGCGCGATGGTCTGCTGCTCGCCGGTCGAGAGGAGCATGTCCATCTCGCGCTCGTCGGGCAGGGCGGTGATCTCCTTCGCGAGTCCGATGAGGCGGTCGGTGACCCCGCTCATGGCGGAGACGACGACGACGACCTGGTCGCCCTGTTCGCGGTATTGCGCGACACGTCGGGCGACGTTCCGGATGCGTTCGGTATTGGCGACGGAGGTTCCGCCGTATTTCTGCACGATCAGCGCCATGGCTGGAATGAAAGGCGGCTGTTGTTTCGGAAATGGGCGGTGCGGCAAAGGAAAAAATGGGCGGTGCCGCCGCGGGGACCCGGTGTCATCGGAGGGTTTCGAACCAGGCCAAGGCCGCCAACAGCGTCGGTTCGACACAGCCGCCGTGGTCCGCCGAGGGCTGGGGATCGAACCGTTCCACACGGGTCGCGCCCAGCACCCGGAACCGGTCGAAGGCCACCACCGCGTTCGCCGGGGGGACGTCGAGGTCGCCGGAACAATGGTAGAGGCGGAGCGGCGCCCGCGGCGTCCATTCGGTGAGGCTGTTCTCGCGGAGCGCAATCCGGAGGGGATGGTCGGCGCGGCTCCGGAAGTCCTGAAGGAACTCTGTCCGCACCGCGCGCTGGGCCACCGACGGAAGCGCTGCGTTGAGGAGGGCCGAGGGCGAACCGTTCGCGAACAGGGGCGGCACGGTGGTCGCATACGGCTGGGCCAACACCTCGGACAGCGATCCGGCGATGCCGTAGACGTCGATGTAGGCGGCGAGGATGTAGGCGAAGTAGTAGGGGTTCGGCGACGGTTGGTCCTTGAGCAGTTCCTCCGTGGTCACGCCTGCCAGGTCGTAGGCCCCGGCGCCGCCCGCGACGGCCGTGATCGGGAACTCCGCGGAATGGTTGGCCTCCAGTTCGCGCATCGCCGCGAGCGTGGCGTGTCCGCCCTGGGAATAGCCGGTGAGGAAGAGCCGTCCGCTCAACGCCACGCTGTTCGAGGACGTCCATGTCCGCGCCGCCCGCAGCAGGTCGATCGTGGCCGAGGCCTCGCTGCCGGCGTGGTGGTACGGATGGAATCCCGGCGAATCGCCGAGACCCAGGTAGTCGGGAAGCACCGCGACGTAGCCCTGCGAGGCGAGGATCGCCCCGAGGTAGCCCTCGGTGTTCAGGCGCGACGGCACGTCCTCGCGGGCGGTGACCGTCCCATGCAGGTAGCTCACCATCGGACGCGGGCCCGTCACGCCGTCGGGGATCATCATCGCCCCGGACGCCTGGGTGCGGAAGCCGTGGGGATCGATGGTCTCGTACACCACCTTGTAGAACCGGACCGCGTTCCTCGCGGAGATGGTGCTGATGCCCTGGAAGGACAGGATGAGCTGCAGCTCGAACGTCGAGATGGACCGCACGAGGGTCGCCGAGAGGATCTTGCCCCGTTCCGAGGGGTCGGGGATTCCCCGCACGCGGAAGAAGCCGTGGTCGGGCAGGAATTCCGCAGGAACGGTCAGGGTCCTGCCTGAGACCGGGAATCCGACGAACGGAACCGAGGCCCAGTCGCCCGAGGCGAGGTCCCTCCGCGATTCGACCACGAAGCGCATGTCCGGCCGCGAGGCGGACCAGTCGAGACGGTAGCCGCCGGCTTGCGGCACGGCGTTGGTGATCCGCACGACGGGCGGGGCGGCGAGGACCCGCGGTGCCACCAGCACCAGGAGGAGGGCGAACAGCCGCAGCGTTCCGGTTCCAAGGCTCATGGGGGCAGGCTACGCGTTTCCCGTTCGCCGGGAAGGGTCTTCCTCCGATACCCCGGACCTTCGGTTGGAAAGCTCCGCGGATGGCCCCTTACGGATCCCGCGGTTCCAGGGCGGGACAGGGCCAACGGGTGAGGAAGTCGAGCATGGCGTCGTGGTCCGGGATTCCGGTCCGCCAGGCTTCGGTCAGGAAACGGACCGGGTAGGACGGCTCGATGGAGCCGACGGTGACCTCGGAACCGGAGACCGCGAACAGCGCCTTCCAGGTGCCGCAGCCGATCTCGAACGGACCGTCGCGCCGTGTCCGGATGCGACGCGTCCGGTGGGGGGAAGGATCGCGCGAGAGCAGTTCGACCAGGCGCGGTTCGAAGTCCACCGCCCAACGTCCGCGGAGCCAGTCCAGCTGTTCGCGGGCGAGCGGGGCGAAGGCGACCCTGAAGGCCGGGGCCTCGCGGCTCAGGGCGTCCACGGCGTCGATCCAGCCGGCGGAGGCTTCGGGGAAGCTGTCGTAGGACGGCACGTAGGGCTTGATGTCCAGCACGGGCGTTCCCTCCAGGAGGTCGCACGGCCCGAGGTGCAGGCGCAGCTTCTCCACGTGCAGCAGGCGGACGGGCGTGATGCCGATGGGATTGGGGCGGTGGGGTGAGCGGGTCGAGAGCACGCCACGGCGTTGGGCGGGGCCGCGGGGAGGCAGGACGAGCGGGCGCCAGCTCTCGGCGCGGTGGAAGACCCACACGATCCAGATGCGTTCCATGCCCTCGAGGTCGCGGACCGATTCGCGCATGCCGGGCCAGGGTTCCAGTTCCAGCACGCTGGATTCCGCGTCCTTCTCGTCGGGCTGATGCCGCGCCTTGAAGCGCAGGTCCTTGCCCGAGCGCACATGACCGATCGGACGGAACGTGAACGGTGCCTCCATCGGCGGACACGCTCGGGAAAACCGGATCCGACCGCAACCGGGTTCGGTCGCGGAACCGGGTCCACTGGGGACACGTCCTTGGGAACTGGGTTGGATCCCGTGGCGCTTGGGTTGGGACGGTTTCCGCCGGCTGAAGCCGGGACTCCATACCCTGAGGATGGTCTCGGCGTCCGGGTGTCCTGCAGATGGCATTCCTGTCGGACCCACCGGGTCCTCGGACTTGGGACAAAGGGCCCGATCACTGACGGACAGCGGACGTGTCCCTTGTGGGCTATGAAGGTCCTCCTCCGTGTCCTCCGAGTCTCCGTGGCCAATCTCAGGTCCACTGGGGACACGTCCGTGGGAATTGGATCAGACCGCAATGGGGTTCGGCTGCTGAATCGGTCGGATGATGTCTCCGACGCGCAGGGTGCCGCCTTCGACGATCGCCGCCCGCAGGCCGCCCCGGTGGAGCAGTCCGCGCAGGATGCCGGCGTGGGTGGCTTTCGCGAGGTGGTTGCAGGGTTCGCAAAGCCGGATTCCGCGGAGCCGGACCGCGCCGACCTGGAATTCCCGTCCGACCAACGCGTTCAGGTCGATGCCAAGGGTGACGAGGTTCCGTCGGGCCATCGACGCATTGAACTCCGTGCCGGATTCCCGGGTGTGATGGTCCAGATTCTCCTGTTCGACCAGCGTGACCTCGAAGTCGGGCCGCTGGGGTGACGGAGAGAAGGTTCCGGCCCCGCTGGCATAGCGGTCGCCGAGCAGTCCGACACCGGCCACGGCCTCGACGGCGTCCATGGCGGCCATCGCCGCGGACGCGGAGGCTGCGATCAGGATGGCAACCAAACGGCCCTCGGAACGCGCCGTCGGGTCCGAGGGGGCCGCAGGGAGGAGGTGGGAGGTGCTCATGGCGTTCGCCGGACGGGTCCGAGGCGGGCTGGGAAAACCTGACAAGGCGGGGACGAAAATGGGAGTCGATTGCCACGATTCCGTGGCGACGCATTGCCGGGTTGTCTTGGGGGCGGGGCGGTTCAACCTCGGTCCATGTTGTCGCGCCGCGAATTCGTCCGTGCCACCCCGCTGCTGTTGGGAGCGGTTGCCTGCTCTTCGTCCTCCCTCCGGGCCGGTGCGGCGGAGCCGAAGCCGCCGGAAATCGGCCGGAGCAGCCGCAAGCCGCGTGCGGGCGACGGAGTCGCGACCCTCGACGTCGGATCGCGGGGCGGTCTCCGCGTGCTCCAGATCACGGACAACCACTACTTCTGCGGCGTGAAGTCCGGCCTGGCGGTCACCGACGGCGACACGGCGACCGAACGGGACTGGCAGGAATACGTCCGCATCTACAAGCCGGACCTCATCGTGAGCTCCGGCGACCTGTGGCACGACAACCCCGGTGGCCGGGGCCAGGCCTCGCTGGAATGGGTGTTGCCGAAGCTGGAGCGTCTCGGGGTGCCGTGGGCGATGTGCTGGGGCAACCACGACCAGCTCGACCGCTTCCAGAGGGGCCACGACGCGCTGGAGGGTGCGGCGAACAGCCTGTACCGCGGGGGCGGAACCCACGGCGATTACCGCATCGACATCCGGGCCGGATCGAAGTCGGCCGGGCGGATCTACCTCATGAACAGCAACCAGTTCGGCCTGACCGCCTGGCAGACGGAGTGGCTGCGGCGGACCCGGGCCTCGTTGAAGCCGGCCGACAACCCGGAGGCGCCGGCGCTGGCGTTCTTCCACATCCCGCTGCTCGAGCAGAAGTCGCTGTTCACGCTGGGGAAGACGCCGGGTCTGTGGAACGAGGAGGTCTGCAACGAGAAGGAGGAGGGGCAGGCCCTGCCGGTGCTGGCGGAGGGCGGACGCATCCGAGCCTGCTTCTGCGGCCACGACCACACGAACGACTACCTCGTGCGTGCGCGGGACGTGGACCTCGTCTACGGAAGGTCGACCGGCCATTCGGGCTACGGCGGCGAGAAGGTCCGGAAGGGGGCCAAGATCATCGAGTTGGATTTCGCGACCGGCGCCTACACGCAGGTCTCCGTGTTCCCCGACGGCACGCGCTGGACGGCGGTTTAGTCGGCCGTGATCCGCGGAAGCGGGGACGGGACTCACCCAAAGACGGACCTCACGCAAATCCGCAAAGACGCAGAGGGAGAGCCGGAATCGGAACCGATCAGGTGCTCAACGTCGGGTGGTGGCTTCGTGGGTTGCCGACGCGGCTCCTGGAGTTCCCGGGAGCCTTGGCCAGGTGGAACCTGAATCCGCCGGAGTCGCACCGGGCGGGAGCCGTTTTTCGGCGGAGATCGCCGCGGGACGCATGACCGTGCTCAACCTCGCCATCTCGGATCGGCCGGGGGAGATCGACTTCTGGGTCAACACGGTGGTGTCGGAATGGAGTTCGCTCATCCGGTCGGTTTCCGAGCGGGCGGGGCATCCGGTGGAACGGATCGTGGTGCCCACCGATTCGTTGGACACCGTGGTGCGCCGACACGGATTGCCCCACTACCTGAAGATCGACATCGAGCACGCGGACGTGATGTGCGTGCAGGCGCTCGGGAAGACCGGGCCGACGCCGTTCCTGTCCGTGGAGTTCACCGATGAGTCCCTGATGGGGGAGATCGCCGCGCAGGGCTATCGGCGGTTCAAGCTCGTCGAACAGGTCTCGCATCTCCCCGTCGGTCGTTCGCGCGGTTGGGAGGGGCTTTCGGGAACGATGGGCCGTGTTGCGCTCACCGATCGCGGAGCCGTTTTCCGTGCCCTGAGGAAGGTTGTGGGCTTCAACCGCATCCTCTCGATGACCCGGCCGTCCCGTAAATCCGCCGGGCTGGTGTTTCCCGACGGCGCCTCGGGGACCTTCGGGGACGACATCCCTTCGGAATGGATGGATCGTGAGGAGACGATGGAGCACTGGCGCCGGCACACCGCGGAATGGACGCGACACGGCCGCGACTTCTGGTGCGACCTGCACGCGGCGGTTTGAGGAGTCGCTGGGGTTTCGCGATTCGCGACCAGTGATTCGTGATTTCCGAATCCGACGCCAGACGCCTGACGCCTGACGCCAGACGCCTGACGCCAGACGCCTGACGCCTGACGCCCGTTGTCCGTTGTCCGTTGTCCGCGGCGGCCTTCCGAGCTCTCCGCTCACCACTCCCTGCTCCCGGCTCAACCGCCTGAACTCACGCCGTGACCGGTCCGAGGCGGCCCAGGCGGAGGACCGGGGCGCCGGCGGCGCGGCTGGCGGCGAGGTCGACCTGGAACTCGGCCATCCAGTCGTTGTGGTCCTCCGGGTCGATCAGCACCTGCTGGACCTTCCACGTCGACTTGTCCTCCGAGACCGCCACGTGGGTGTGACGCGCGTTCCGGGCCTCGGGGTCGAGGCGGATGCGCTCATGGTCGGCGTAGTAGGGTTCGATCGCGGCCTTGAGGGTGGCGGCGGTCCATGGGGTGCCCTCCGGCGACTCGACGCCGTCCAACGCGGCGAGCGCGTCGTCGAAGGCGTCCTGAGACAGGGCGCGCACGAACGGCAGCAGGCGCGCGCGGACCAGCGCGGTGAAGTTCCGGACGTCCCGGGTGACGTCCTTCGCCGCCTCCTCGGCGCCGGGTGGACGGAGCTCCGGGGCCTCGGGCTTCTCCTCCTTCTTCGGGTTCTTCATCCGCTCCCATTCCTCGAGCAGGCTGGAATCCACCTGCTTCAGCATCTCGGCGAGGTAGGCCTCCATCTCGACCAGGGACTCGTTCTTGGCCGACTCCGGGACGGTCTGGCGGAGGACCTTGTACACGCCGGTGAGGTGGCGCAGGAGCAGGCCTTCCACGCGCTGGAGCTCGTAGATCTTGATGTAGTCGGAGAAGGACCGGTACTGCTCGAACATCTCCCGGGCGACGGACTTCGGCCGGATGTTCTCGGTGCCGACCCAGGGATGTTTGTCGGAGAAGGCGTTGAAGCTGGAATAGACGAACTCCCGCAGGGGCTTGGGGTGTTCGAGCTTCTCCAGCTCGGCCATGCGGTCGTCGTACTCCATGCCCTGCGCCTTGAGCTCGGCGACCTTCTCGCCCTTCAGCTTGTCGAGCTGGCGGCGGAGGATCATGTCGGGGTCCTCGAGGATCGACTCGACGAGGGTGACGACGTCGAGGGCGTAGTCGGGTGATTCGCGGTCGAGGTGGGGCAGGGTGTCGAGCAGGTAGAGGGAGAGCGTCTGGTTGAGCGAGAAGTCGTCGGGCAGCTCGACGTCGACGCGGACCTTGCGGCCGCCGGGGAACGGTTCGCCCTTGGGCGCGAGCTTGACGATGCCGCGGTCGACGAGGGCGCGGAACAGCTGCCAGGCGCGGCGGAAGTGGGACTTCTTCTGGGCGGCGGAGTCGTGGCAGTCGCGGATGAGCCGGCGGAGCGCCGCACAGCCGTCGCCTTCCCGCGAGAGCACGTTCAGGATCATCCCGTGGGAGACCTGGAAGCGGGACGTGAGGCGTTCCGGCGGCGCCTGGATGAGGCGTTGGAAGGTGTTGCGGTCCCAGTTGACGAAGTTCTTCTCGGGTGGCTGGCGGCGGACGAACTTCTTGCCGTCGCGCTTGGACTTCTCCTCGAGCTTGAGGTTCTCGACGACGTGTTCGGGGGCCTGGGCGACGACCCAGCCGACGTTGTCGTAGCCCTTGCGGCCGGCGCGGCCGGCGATCTGGTGGAAGTCGCGTGCGGCGAGGATGGAGGTCTTCTCGCCGCCGTACTTGAAGAGGCGGGTGAAGAGGACGGTGCGGATGGGGACGTTGATGCCGACGCCGAGGGTGTCGGTGCCGCAGATGACCTTGAGCAGGCCCTTCTGGGCGAGCTGCTCGACGAGGATGCGGTAGCGTGGGAGGAGGCCGGCGTGGTGGATGCCGATGCCGGCGCGGAGCCAACGCTTGATGTCGGCGCCGTAGGGGCTGGAGAACCTCACGCCCTCGATGGCGGCGGCGATGGCGGCCTTCTCCTCGCGGGTGGCGACGTTGATCGAGGTGAAGTCCTGGGCGGATTCGGCGGCCTCGGCCTGGGTGAAGTGGACGACGTACACCGGGCCCTTTCCGTCCTGGATGAGGGATTCGAGGGTCTGGGAGAGGGGCGTCTCGGCCCAGGAGAAGTCGAGCGGGACGGGGCGGGTGACGGACTTGACGGAGACGGATTCGCGGCCGGTGACGCGGGACATCTCGCGTTCGAAGAACTCGGTCTCGCCGAGGGTGGCGGACATGAGGAGGAACCGGGCGCGGGAGAGGGTGAGCAGGGGGACCTGCCAGGCGACGCCGCGTTCGCGGTCGGAGTAGTAGTGGAACTCGTCGACGACCACGTCGCGGAACCCGGCGGCGGGGCCGTCGCGGAGGGCGATGTTGGCGAGGATCTCGGCGGTGCAGCAGAGGATGGGCGCGCCGTGGTTGATGGTGGCGTCGCCGGTGCTGAGGCCGACGTTCTGCGGTCCGAACTCGCGGCAGAGCGAGAGCCACTTCTCGTTCACCAGCGCCTTGATCGGGCAGGTGTAGACCGAGCGTCGTCCCTGGGCGAGGGCCTGGAAGTGGAGCGCCGAGGCGACGAGGGACTTCCCGGAGCCGGTGGGCGTGTTGAGGACGACGTTCTTGCCCGCGTAGAGTTCGAGGATGGCCTCCTCCTGGGCCGGGTAGAGCCCGATGCCGCGGGCCTGGGCGAAGTCGAGGAAGCGTCCGAGGAGGAAGTCGGAATCCGGCGTCTCGAGGCGCGGCAGGAAGTCGTACAGCGTGGAACTCACCGCCGGGACCCTACGGGCCGCGGGGTCGCAGGGGCAATTGCCGGTAGAGACGACCGTACCGTTCCCAGACCGCGGTCCCGGAATGGTGCCGGACGCTTTCGCGGCATTGGTCCGGAGAGGCCGTCGGCCAATGGCCTTCCGCGAAGCCGGCCAGCTGACGGGCGAGGTCCTCGGGATCGTCGGGACGGAAGAGGCGTCCCGTGGAGCCGTCCCGGACGATGTCGACGTTGCCGCCGCTGGAGCTGACCACCGCCGGGCGGCCGAGGGCGAGGGCCTCCATGAGGGCCACGGAGCACGGCTCGTTGGTGGACGGCAGCACGAAGACGTCGGAGTCCTCGACGGCCCCGCGGACGTCGTTGGTCGGTCCGGCGAGCCGGACGTAGGGGGCAAGGCCGCGGCGGCCGATGTCGGCCTTCAACCCGGCCGCGAAGGCCTGCGAGTCGGGGTCCTGGGGCGTGGGGCCCCACAGGGTGAAGTGGAGGCGCTGGCGCAGCGGGACGGGGAGGCGGTCGAGGGCGTCGAGGACGAGGTTCCACTTCTTCCAGCGGACGAGGTTGCCGACGCCGACGAGGCGGATGCGCGGGGAGGAGCGGCGCGGCGGCTGGAGCGGGCGTTCGAAGAGGCCGGGATCGCAGCAGGCGGGGATCACCTCGATCCGGCCCGGGGCCGCCTGCAGTCCGTAGTGGCGGGCCATGGCGGGCGTGAGGACCACGGTGGTCATGCGGCCCGAGTTGGCGGCGTCGCGGTAGAGACCGACGCGGCGCGCGTAGGTGTGGTTGGTGAAGACCAGCGGCGTGCGCATCGGCAACCGGGAAAGGATCAGCGCCAGGGCGAAGCCGCCCCGGCTGTGGGCGTGGACGACGTCGAAGCCGCCGCGTCGGACGATCCCGAGCAACCCGGGGGCCGCGAGGAACGCGCGGAGGAACAGCCGCGGATGGCTGTCGGATTCCGCGATGAGCCAACGGGAGCGTTCCAGCCGGAGTTCCGGGGAGCGGCGCTGCCGGAAGCGTCCGTGGACCAGGACCGAGTGGAGGAACGAATCCGAGTCCCGTGCCTGACGGACGACGCTGAGGATGCCGCCGTCGTCCTCGACCGAGCCGAGGAGGTGGAGGATCCGGACCGGTTGGGTCCGGGGCGGCGAAGCCTGGGACGACCCGCTCACGTCAGGCGGTTTCGGAATCTTCCTCCGACCGGGGCTTCACGACCAGGTGCCAATGGCAGGCGAGCACCAGACCGGCCGAGAGGCCGAAGGTGGTCATGAGGAAGCCGGCGTCGCCGGTGGTGGTCAGGAAGACCGCCAACTGGACCAGCCAGAGGGAGCTGATGTGGCAGGCGGTCCGTTCGAAGTTGGTGGAGCAGCCGTGACGGCGGATGTGGAACAGGTTCCGGATCGCCAGGCGGGAGATGGAGCCCAGGAAGATCAGTGCGCCCAGGGCCCCGGGGATGCCGAGGTTCACGATGAGGCTGGGGGCGCCGGAGTAGAACGCGCCGTTCTCCAGGTTGCGTTCCACGATGCCGTAGGTGTCGATCTCCCCGTGGGCGTAGAGGTCGCCGAGGTCCGGGACGTAGCCGAGTCCGCGTCCCAGGATCAGGAACTTGGGCATCACGTCCTTGGCCACACGCCGCATGACATCGCGTCCGATGGCCGTGTTGTCGGCGTCCATCTGGGCGATGGGATCGATCTCGATGCCGGGCAGGATGGAGAGCATCCGTTGTGCGGCGAAGGGCAGGTGGCGGGCGGTCTGGTAGGCGACGGTGATGCCGACGACGGCAACGGCGATGCCGAGCAGGATCTTGCCGACGGTGAGGGTCCGCTGGAAGTAGGCGGAGGTGAACATCACCAGGGGAAGGATGACCAGGGTGATGCGGTGTCCCCCAAGGGCGCCAAGGGCCATGAGGCCGATGATCAGGATCAGCCGGGCGGAGGACTTCAGGCTGAGCGCGGCCGCGGCCGGCGTGAGGCAGAGGAGGATGTAGTTGATGTCTCGCGTGATGAACGCGATGGACTGGAAGCGACGGATGCCGCCCTCCAGCGACTGCATCTCGAACGCGAGGCTGTCCGTGGAGAGGCCGAAGAACGAGAGGAGGAACCAGAGCGGGCCGGAGCCGGCGGCGAGCGCGAGGTCGGAGACGACGAAGGTCACGCTCATGAGGCAGCCGACGGCGTAGATCCGCACGAGGAGCTTCCGGTCGGTGGGGACGGCGAGGTAGAGGAACGGGAAGAGCGCGCCGAGGAACTGCGAGATGTAGGCGCGGCCGCCGACCTGGCCTTGGCCGAGCACGTTGAGGCCGAAGCCGCGGACCTTGATCAGAAGCAGGACGACCCCGAGGAACAGGAGCAGCCCGACGAAGGTCCACTTGAAGTAGCGGATGCGTTCGCCGAGGTCCGGGGCGCCCTTGCGCATGGCGAACATCAGGGGCAGGCCGCTGAAGGAGAGCATCAGGCTGGCCTCCCAGAAGAAGGGACGTCCCGAGACGAAGGGCACCAGCAGCGAGGCGTTCATCATCACCGAGCCGAGCACGAGGGCGAGCTTGGCGTGGTGCGGGAGGGTGATGGCCCAGACGATGGCCATGAACCCCAGAAGGGCGAGCACCTGCACGGATCCGAGCAGGACGGCGAAGATGAGGAGGGCGAAGGCCAGTCCGACGCCGATCAGCGCCTTCTGGAGTTGGTCTTGTGCGGCAACCATGTGGTGGGGGCGAAGGGGAGGAAGCGGGCTGCGGTTTCGGGACTCAGCGGCGGTTCTCGACCCGATAGTGGACGCGGGCCCATTCGGGATCCAGTTCGGGACGGCCGTCGATCCAGCGGATCCATGGAGGGCTTCCGGTACCGGGGGGCGGCTTGACCACGGCGAAGGCGAAACAGTTGGTCTGGCGTGGGAAGACCGCGGCGAGCAGGCGGGCGGCTGGGACCGCCACCTTGAGACCGGTCCGGACGAGGGCGTTGCGGCTGGAGGCGGCTCCGGAGGGGGGGCGCAAGGCGTACCGGTAGTGGTAGGAACACTCCATCCACGGGGTGGCGCTGCGGATCGTCTTCTCGATCTCCCGCTCGGTCCAACGGTAGACGAAGTTGGGAACCGGCCCGTTCCGCCATCCGCCATGGCGGCCGTCGGCGCTGAGCGCCACCGCCGCGGTCTCGTACTCCTGTCCCAGGCCGAACCGGGTGCCGATCCGCGCCAGCAGCGAATCGCGCGGCTCGAAGACGAGCAGTCCGCACCGGGCCACCCGGTGCATCTCCAGCAATCCCTTGTGCGGCGAGGCGCAATGGTGGAGGCCGTTGTGGGCGATCACGAAGTCGAACGACCCGTCGGCATGGTCCATGTCCTCGACGTCCCCGCCCGCCAGCACGTGGGGGCCCGGGTCGTCGATGTCGAACCGTGTCTCCAGGTTGGTCAGGGTCGCGTTCCGGAGGCCTGCCTCCAGCAGCGTCCGATGGTCGCGTCCGCCCGCGCAGACCCCGAGGATGCTCATCCCGGTGTCCAGGACGCCCCGGCGGATCAGGTCCCGCAGGGTGTCGAGGTAGAAGGTATCGCCGTCCGCCGCCATGTGTCGGTAGAGGAAGCCGGACCCGCGGTCCCAATTCAAACACCAAGTCCAAGGCCGGCTTGGACCCATGTGAAAGGAAGCCTCACGCCAATGCGCCAAGACGCCATGGGAAGGCGACAGTCGTCGGGAGACGGATCGGATTCTCCTTCGCGGCTTTGCGCCTAGGCGTGAGGGGCAACTTCACCCTGAACGGCCGATCAGCCGCCGTGCTTGCGGATCACGGTCAGGATCCAGCCCTCGTGCATCCGGGCGGTACAGACGCCGATCTCCCGCAGCGCCTCGGCGACGTCGGTGCGTCCGGCCTTGCCGGTCACGATGAACCGGCCGTCCTCGAGGGTGAAGTTCCACTGGTGAAGCCCGGTGTACTCCTGGGTCTCCGCCTCGTTCGGGGCGTGGTACAGCACCGCCTCGCATCCGGGCTTCGCCACCCGCACCATCTGCCGCATGGCCTCCACCGGGTTCTCGGCGTGGTCGATGCAGTTCTGAGCGTAGACGAAGTCGAAGGCGTCCTCGCCGAACTGCGCCACCAGCGCCTCACCGGATCCGGCGATGGTCCGGACGGGCGGCGTCACCCGGTACTTCGCCATCAGCGCGTCGTAGCGGGACGCGAGCGGATCGACCGCGGTGATCTCGAG
The DNA here is from genome assembly GCA_027488845.1 of Verrucomicrobiales bacterium. Classification (GTDB taxonomy): domain Bacteria; phylum Verrucomicrobiota; class Verrucomicrobiia; order Limisphaerales; family UBA9464; genus SXXZ01. The sequence continues at coordinate 48,384 of JAIYBC010000057.1, forward strand.
CGCCTTTCCGGGAAAGGTCTTGCCGAGGATGGTCAGCGGTCCCGCCCCGACGTCGAGGATCCGGATGCGATTGCCGGCGAGGCGTTCGATGAACGGCCGGTGCATCGCCTCGAGCGGGGCGGCGGGGTCGAGCCGGCGGACGTAGTCCTCGGGCCACCGGCCGCCCCGGGTCCGGAAGTAGTCGTCCCAGAAGTCGGTCTCGAAGTTCAATCCGGCCTGGCGTCCGGCGAAGAGCTGGACGACCCGGTTGCGCAGCTTCCTCAGCAATTTCAATGGGGACATCATCGTCGACTTGGGCGTTGTCGGACCGATCGAACCCGAAAGGACCGCGGTTTGGAATCCGCGAATCGGCAGGCCGTCGACCGCAAGGACCCGCCGTGGGTTTCCCAAACCGGCCGTGCGGCCCGGCTTGATCGGCCGCCATCCCCGGGTGAGGCTTCGTCCCCTGTCCGACCGATGAAAAAGATTCTCAACCGTCTGCTGCGCCGATTCGGCCACGAGATCCGGCCCGTGGCTGCGGGGCGCACGGAGGCGGGGATCGACGACCTGGATCCCGACGAGCTCCGGATCCTGGAGTCGGTGCGTCCCTTCACCATGACCAGCACGGAGCGGATCGTCGCCTCGATGCTGGCGGTGCGCCACGTTGTGGAGAAGGGGATCCCGGGGGACCTCGTCGAATGCGGCGTCTGGCGGGGTGGCAACATGCTGGCCATGGCCCAGGTGCTGGCCCGGCACGGGGACACGGGTCGGAACCTCTACCTCTACGACACCTTCGAGGGGATGTCCGAACCCACCGACTCCGATGTCGCCGTGCATGGCGAATCGGCGAAGGAACTCTACGCCGGATTGCAGAAGTCCAGCGAGGGCTGGTGCAAGGCCACGCTGGAAGACGTCCAGGCGACGATGTCCCAGTCCGGTTATCCGGCCAGCCGGATCCATTATGTCCGGGGTCGGGTGGAGGACACGATCCCGGGCACGATCCCGGGACAGATCGCGGTGCTGCGTCTCGACACGGACTGGTACGAGTCGACCCGGCACGAGCTGGAGCATCTCTATCCGCGGTTGGTGCGGGGCGGGATCCTGATGATTGACGACTACGGCCATTGGCAGGGCGCGCGGCGGGCCACGGACGAGTACTTGAAGGTGGTGGCGCCGGGGGTGTTCCTGCACCGGATCGACTATACCGGTCGCGAGATGGTGAAGCCCTGAGCCCTGCGGAAGGGACGGGCACGTGGAGATGCCAAGCCACCGGGGAAGAGGGAACTTCTGGTTTCCCGGGTTGGAACCGCAAACAAGCCGGTGACGGCATTCCCGGTCACGGATCCGGAATCGGGAAATGGAGAGGAGACCCCAGCTTGGCAGCCGCGGCCACTTGCGGGAGACCGGAAATCCCGAATCGAGAATCAGGAATCAAGAATGCCACGCCGGCCTTCGGGGTCGGCAACCGGTCCGGGATCAGAGGAATGCGGCGGCCTCGAGAGGCCTGGTGACGCCGGCCTTCCGGGCGCGGCCGTAGGCGACCGAGGCGGCGATGCCTGGAGGGAGCGCCGCGGCCAGCGCTGCGAAGGCCACGATCGAGATCCACCCGGCGTCCAGGCGTATCCCGACCAGGGAAACCAACGCCGCAAGCAGACCCGCCGCCGCGGCCCGGGACCAGAGGCCGGTGAGCAGACGGACGGGCGCGATCCCCGCGGCGCGGGCGTATTCGGCGGGCAGCGGGTAGAGCATCCCCGCCGCGGTGCCGACCAGGAAACCCAACGCCACACCCACGGGTCCCAACCACCATCCCAGGGGCACGGAAAGCGCGATGGAGGCGATCAGCTCGCGGCGAACGTGGAGGGCGATCGAGTGCATGTGGCCGTGGCCGTAGAGCCACCAGGCCGGCTGTGCGGCGAGGCCGGTGATCAGGAAGCGGCCCGCCATCAGCGCGGCGACAATGGCGTCCGAGGTCCATTCGCCGCCGAGGTAGCCGGAAAGGAAGGCGGGGATGCAGAGCGCGGCGGCGGTCATCGCGGCGCCGTGGATCCAGCCGTTGAGGCGGGCGATCCCGGCGGAGATCCGTTCGCCGTTGGCCGCCTTCGCGGCGAGGATCGGCCAGACGGCTTCGTCCGCCGACTGGAAGAGGAGGCGCAGCTTCGAGAACAGGTTCGCCGCGATCACGTAGCGTCCGACCTGCGTCTCGGTCCAGATCCATCCGACCAGCAGCGTGTCGACGGTGTAGAGGGCCAGGGTCCAGACTTGCATGCTCAGGACGCCGGAGGCCTCCCTCCACAGGTCCCGGAGCCGAGCGGTGTCCCCCGAGTCCCAGGTCAGGTCGAGGAGGCGCGTCTCCGGTGCGGCGATCCGGATCATGGGCACCGCGAGGGCGACGGCGCAGAGTTGGGGGAGGGAAGTGGAGAGGATGAAGGACCACATCCCAAGGCCGGCTCGGAAGCCCGCCCAGAGCACGAGGACCGTGGTCCAGGCCATGACCGTCTGGATGGCGAACATCCGACGTTGCAGGCCGAGGCCGATCAGTTGCTGGAGGTAGGCGTTGGCCAGGACGACGACGGCGCCGGTGGAACCGAGCAGCAGGTAGAAGAGGAACGGGAGTTGCAGTTGCCGGGCGTTCGGGGTCAGCGAATAGGCCGCCATGACGACCACGCCCAGCGCGAGCGCGGCCACACCGAACCAGGAGTACAACCTCTGACCGAACACGACGAAGACGTCGCGGTCGGCGTCTCCGGCCAAGGAGAGGATCCGCCGGTTGATCGCGGTCCGGAATCCGCCGTCGAGAGCCGGGAGGCATCCGAGGATCAGGACCGCCACACCGATCAGCCCGTACAGCGGCAACGTCAGGTTCAACCGGAACAGCTTCAGGGTGACCAGGGACACCATCACCCAGGAAAGGGAGGAGAGAACCCTCCAGAACACGGTCTGGACGAAGATGGAACGGACCATTCGGGCCAGCCTGCCATGGTGCCGGCCGTGGCGCCATTTTCAATCGGTCCGCGCCGGTCCGGGGGGCATGTGCCGGCCGGTTCGTCCCTGGAGGAGCATCGCGGCCGCAGCCCAACCCGAGTTCGCCGCGTCTTCCGCACGGGGTCCACCGAAGGCGTCACCGGCGAGGATGAGCGGTGGCGCGTCGCCGACGCGGACACAGGGTTCCGGATGCCAGATTCTCGGGCGGCTGAAGCGCCAGCCGTGCACCTGGAACTCGCGGATTCCGACGCCCAGCCAGGGAGCCGCGGCGTCCAGGAGACGTCGTCCCGCCTCGACACGGTCGGCATCCCAGTGCTCGAGGCTGAAGCCCGGGGTGGCGTGGATCGTCACCGCAGGCGTGTGGGATATCCCCTTCGTCCGGTTGTCCGCGATCCAGGCGATCGGGCCTCCGGTGGGCGTCATGACGCCGACGTCGGACGGGAGTTGCGACGGACCTTCGAGCACGGCCAGCACGGCGATGCAGCGATCGTAGTCGACGGCTTCGAGCTGCGGGAGCAACCCGGCCGGAACGTCGAAGCCTGCCGAACGCAGCAGTTCCAAGGATTGGGGCAGGGGCTGTGTCAACACCACGGCATCGGCGGTGAACGGGCCGTCGGTCGCGGTTTCCACGCACCAGCGTTCTCCGGCGCGGCGGAGGCCGGACACGGACGTCTCGAGCCGGACGTCGAGTCCAAGCGCGAGGCGCTTGGCGACGGCGGACATCGAGGGTTCGCCGCGCCAGCGGAGCGGTTGGCTGGTCCCAGAGGCGGAGTCCTTCCAGGGAACCAGCGTCCCATCCCGGATCAGCGGTTCGAGCAGTGCGGCGAAACGTGGGCCTTCCGCGGTCAGGAACTGTGCGCCGTGGTCGAAGGCGGCGTCGCCGATCCGGCGGCTGGCGAGTCGGCCACCGAAGCCGCGTCCCTTGTCGAGCACGAGCACGCGGAGGCCGGCGCGCCGGAGTTCCGCCGCGGCGACCAGGCCGGAGATCCCGGCGCCGACGACCAGCACGTCGGTTGTGGGAATTGGGGCGTCCATGGGAAAGGGCTTTCCGCGGAACCGATCAGGCCCCGAGGTTCCGCCAGCGGCGGGCCTTCAGTTCGAAGCGGGGCAGCGAGCCGGCGGCCACGGAGGTGACCGGCACGCGCAGGGCCAGCGATTCCTGGATGCGTGCGGCGACCGCGCGGGCCTCGGCCTCGCCGGCCTCGACCTCGATGGCCAGCTCGAGCAGCGGTTGGCGGCGGTCGACAGTGACGCGGTATTCGCCGACGCCGCCGGCCTCGCGGACCAGCGCGTCGAGGGCCGACGGATAGACGTTCACGCCCCGGACCACGAGCATGTCGTCGACCCGTCCGAGGATGCCGCCCTCGAGCACGAGTCTTCCGCCGATGCGGCGGGCGCGGACGAGGTCGCCGGTGCGGTAGCGGATCAGCGGAGAGGCGGTACGACGCAGGGTGGACAGGATCAGCTCACCGGCGGCACCGGGGGCGACGGCCGACAACGTCTCCGGATCGACCACCTCGGCGAGGAAGCTCCGCTCCATGACGACGAGGTGGCCGGGATGCCGCGGGTCCTCGTGGGTGACGGGGCCGGTCTCGGTCATGCCGTGGTGGTCGGACACGTGGGCACCGTTCCAGGCCTCGGCGATCCGTTGGCGGACGGCGGGGATGGAGCCGCCGGGTTCACCGGCGACGAGGATGCGGCGGACGCGGAAGTCGGAGGGTTGGAAGCCCTCGTTGCGGGCGGTTTCGGCGAGGTGGAGGGCGTAGGTCGGCGTGCAGCAGAGGACGGTGCAGGCCTGTTCGCGGAGAACGCGGAGACGTTGGGCGGAACTCATTCCCCCGCCGGCGACGGCGAACACGCCCATCCTGCCGGCGGCCTCGAAGGCGAGCCAGAAGCCGAGGAACGGTCCGAAGCTGAAGGCGAAGAAGGCGCGGTCGCCGCGCTCCACGCCGGACGCCTGGAGGACCGTGGTCCAGTCGTCGGTCATGGCGGACCAGCTCTCGGGCGTGTCGAGCCAGCGGAGCGGGGCGCCGGTGGTGCCGCTGGTCTGGTGGCAGCGGGTGTAGCGGTCGAGGGGATGGGTGAGATCCGAGCCGTAGGGCGGGTGGAGCGCCTGGTCTTCGACGAGGTCCCGCTTGGTGGTGAAGGGGAAGCGCGCGGAGAAGTCGGCGATGGAATCGACGGAACGGCCGCCGTCGGCGAGGTCGGCGAGGCGGCGTCGGTAGAACGGATTGCCTGCGGCGACTTCGGCCAGCAGGTGTCGCAGGGCCGGGAGCGATTCCGCCGGGGCGGCCAGCGGGGTGACGTCGTCGTTCGCCATCCGGGATCGGAGGGTTGGGGATCGCGGCCGACGGCGGGAGCCGGCGGTGGGGCGGCTACCGTGCCGGGGCGTTGGTGGCCGGGGCGGCGACGCCGGCGGGCTTCGTTCCGCCGCCGGTGTTCGACGGCGCGTACTTGGCCACGAGGAAGGCTCCGGAGGCGGCGAGCACGCAGCCGAGGATGAAGGGCGCCGGGATGGCCCGGATGCCGCCGGCGGGCGGATGCAGGAGCATGGCGACCACGGTGTTCACCACCGGGGCGCCGCCGAAGACGATCGGCATGACGGCGGCGGCGGCCGCGGCCTTGTAAATCGGAGAGGCCGCGCCGAGGGCGAGGACCAGCGTGAACGCGCCCACGGCGCCGGCGGAACCCGCGATCAGGCTCCAGCGGATGCCGTCGCCGGTGAGGCTCCAGTTCGAGCCCCGGACCTTGAGCATGACGGCCGCCACCACGCCGATCAGGGCGTAGGCGATGCAGACGAACAGGAAGGCCTTGAGGCTGGCATGGGGCGCCTCGGCTCCCATGGGCATGTAGCCGCGGGCCTTGTGCAGGATCACCCCGTACACGCCCCACGAGAAGACCGTGAGCAGGGCGAAATAGAGCCAGGTGTTGCCGGGACCGGCCGCGACGGGGGCGGAATTCATACGTGTGCGGATGATATGCGGTTTGGGCGAATCGGCAATGGCCGGCACGCGGCGGACCCCAGGACGGTCACTTGGCGGTGCCGATGTAGCCCCGCAGCCAGTCGAAGATCGTGTCGTGCCAGAGGCGGCTGTTCTGCGGCTTCAACACCCAGTGTCCCTCGTCGGGGAAGTAGAGGAGCTTGCTCGGCACACCCTGGCGCTGGAGCGCTGTGAAGAGGGCGAGTCCCTGTCCGATGGGAACGCGGTAATCGCGCTCGTTGTGGATGATCAGGTTCGGGGTGCGGAACTTCGCGGCGAACCGGTCGGGGGAATGTTGGGCGAAGTCCGGGTTCTTCCACGGAATCCCATGCTCCCACTCGTCGAACCACAGCTCGTCGGTGGTTCCGTACATCGAGTGGAACTCGTACACGCCGCAGTGGGTGACCAGCGTCTTGAAGCGCTCGGTGTGGCTCTGGAACCAGTTCATCATGTAGCCGCCGTAGCTGCCGCCGGCCGCCGCCATCCGGTCCTTGTCGATCCAGGGCTGTGCGGCGCACCAGTCGGCACAGGCCATCAGGTCGGTGAACACCCGGCCGCCCCAGTCGTGCGAGATCTGGTCGGTGAACTTCTGTCCGAATCCGGTGGAGCCGCGCGGATTGGGCATGGCCACGATCCAACCCTGGGCGGCCCAGGCCTGGGGATTCCAACGGGTGGACCAGCCGTCCATCCAGGCGCCTTGGGGACCGCCATGGACCCAGAACACCAACGGCGTCTTCTTCGAGGCGTCGAAGCCGGGCGGACGGAGGATCCACATCTGCACCGGGTCGCCGTCGGCGCCCTTGACCACCACGGACTCCGGCTTCGGCAGGTCGAGTTCGGCGAGGCGGGCGGTGTTGGGGTCGACGAGCTTCGTCGGCTTGCCGTCCGCCGGCCGGATCCAGACCGCGGTCGGGGCATCCAGGGACGCCCGGGTGAACACCACGGCGCCGCCGCGCACCGATGCGGCTTCGCCGGAGGAACCGCCTTCGGTCAGGGGCTCAGGACGTCCGCCACCCGGGACCGCGAGGCTCCAGAGGCGTTTGGTCCCTTGGTCCTCGGCCTCGATCACGACTCGGTCGGAGCCCATCCAGGCGATGTTCTCGACCGAGGAATCGAAGTCGGCGGTGAGGCTGCGGAGGGCGCCGGTTCCGCGGTCGAGCAGGTGGAGCTGCCAGCGGTCGGCCTCGAAGCCCGCACGGGATTGGGCGCGGAAGGCGAGCCAGCGTCCGTCCGGCGAGATGCGCGGGCAGCCGTCGGCCGCGGCGTTGGTGGTCAGCTGGCGACGCGAGCCGGTGGCGACGTCCACGGCCCACAGGTTGTGGTCGGTGGACCAGGCCTCCTCCCGCACGGGGAACTGCGACGCGGTGTGGACGATCTCCTTGGAATCCGGCGACCAGGCGAACTCGGCCCCGGCGGCGAAGGTGCTCGACCAGGGCACCGCGTCCTGTTCGCCCGGGGTGAGGTCCTTCGGGGAACCGGCCTGCACGCCGTTGGTCACCCCGACCACGAAGAGGTGGCTCCGGCGGCCGTCGACCAGGGAATCCCATTTGCGCACGGGAAGCCTCTCGAAGACCTGCGCCTTCACCTTCGACTTCTCGAGGGCCTCGGACTTCTCGCGGTTGAGCCGGTCGGACTCCGCGAAGGGCTTGTCGGAGAACGCCGGGAACACCGAGGACAGGAAGGCGATGCGCGAGCCGTCCGGCGACCAGGTCGGCTCGGTGGCCCCGGTCGACAGCGAGGTCAGCACGTGGGCCTCGCCGCCGTCGGCGGGGATCAGCCAGACCTGGAAGGCGTCGCCGCGGTTCGATTCGAAGGCGATCCATCGGCCGTCGGGCGACCAGCGCGGATGCCGGTCGTGCTTCGGCGAGAAGGTCAGGCGGCGCGGCGTGCCGCCGGCGGTGGGCACGATCCAGATGTCGCTGTCGGTGCGGTTCTCCGGCTCGTTGGCGTCGGTGACGACGTACGCGATGCGGGATCCGTCCGGCGACGGCTGCGGATCCGACACCCGATGCAGGGCGACGAGGTCGTCGAAGGTCATCGGCCTGGCCGCGGAGAGGGCGGTCGCGCCGGCGAGGAGCAGGACGGGGAGCTGGAGGCGTCGTGACATCGGGGCCAGTGAACGACAACGGACGGGATTCGGCAAATGGAGTGGCGCGGCTTTGGCGGTCGAACTAGCTCTTCACCTCGCCGGTGTCTGGTGACAGATTCCGCGCCCTGTCATCGCTTCCAGTCCCATGTACACGAATCCAAAGAAGTTCCGTCTCCTGGCGTTGCTCGCCACCTGCGTCGCGCCGCTCGCGGCCCAGTCCCTAGCCGTCAACAACCCCTCCTTCGAGGCGCCGTCGGTGCCTCCCGGATTCCCCGCCCTTCCGAACGTGGACGGCTGGCAGAAGCCGCCTCCGCCCCCGCCGGAGTTCGGCATCTCGGCCGACGACTGGAACAACCTCGGGGGGATCTTCCCGAACGCGCCGGTGGGCGATGGCCGCCACATCACCAACCTCGACGGCAACCAGGTGGCCTTCGTGTTCCCGTTTCCCGGGATGAGCCTGAGCCAGGAGACCTCGAACGCCTTCGCGGCCGGCCAGACCTACAGCCTGCAGGTCGCGCTCCGCGGCGGCGGCGCGCTCACCCCCGGAACCCAGTTCCGGATCGGACTCTACTACCTGGACGGCGCCAACCGCGTGACCGTCGGATCCACGTCCATCTCGGCGACCGAGGCGTTCGTGACCACCCCGCAGCTGCTCGAGTTCTCGGCGACGACCCCGCTCGTCCAGTCGACCGACTCCTGGGCCGGCCGCAACATCGGCATCGAACTCGCCGCGCTGAGCCAGAACGGCGCGCCCGGCATCGCGTACTGGGAGCTGGACAACGTGCGCCTGAGCGCCGTCCCGGAGCCGGGCACGGTGGCCCTGGGCCTCGCGGGTGCCGCGGCGCTGGGATTGTCCCTGCGTCGCCGTCGCGCCTGAACCGACCCGACGAGCCTCCGATGTCCTCCCCCTTCCGGCGTGTCCTGGCACTGGTCTCGGCCATGGCCTGGGCTGCCGCCGGGAGCGGGGGGGCGGCGCCGTTGGATCCGCGGATCCCGTTGCCCAACGCCTCGTTCGAGGCGCCGGCGACCACCTTCGTCACCACGCGGATCGACTCGTGGCAGGAGACCGCCAAGCCCGACGACTATGTCGAAGGGGGCGGATTCCAGTGGGACCAGCTCACCGGGGTGTTCCGCAACACGTTGCCCGGGGCCGCGGACCACCTTCTGAACATCGAGGGGAACCAGGCGCTGTACCTGTTCGCGCTTCCCGGCGTGGGCCTCTTCCAGGACCGCGAGACCCGCGACTTCGACGATCCCGAACCGCGCCGGGCCTTCGATGTGGTCTACCGGACCGGCTACCGCTACACGCTGTCGGCGGGCGTGCTCGGCATGGGCGGCAACATGCTGGAAGGCGTGCCGTTGGAACTGTCCCTGTACTACCTCGACGCCGCCACCAACCGCGTGCCGGTCGCGACCCGCGTGGTGACCAACTCCGCGGCGCTCTTCCCCGACCGCAACCACCTGGTCGGGTTCGCGGTGACCTCCGGTGCGGTTTCCGCCTCGGATCCGTGGGCGGGACGGCCCGTCGGCATCCGCATCCTCTCGGTCGTTTCCGCCGCGATGCAGGGCGGGTATTGGGACGTGGACGACGTCCGTTTGGAGGCGGTGTCCGAGTTGCCGGCGATCACGCCCTTGGAAGCCGTGCGCTCGGCGGACGGGCTGGTGATCCGCTTCGGATCCCGGGTCGGCTACGCCTATCGCCTGCAGCGGTCCACGGACCTCGTCCGCTGGGAAGACGTGGACGGGATGTTGATCGGAAACGACGGGACCCTCGGGTTCACGGCACCCGGCGGGGACCGGGTCTTCTACCGTGTTGAAGCCATCGGCCTACCCTGAACGGCCGGGAACCGGGGCCGCATCGGCGGACCGCGGTCCGGGCGGCTTCACGCTCGTGGAACTGCTGGTCGTGATCGCCATCATCGCGGTGCTCGCGGCGCTGCTCCTGCCGGCGCTTTCCTCGGCGAAGGACTCCGGGAAGCGGGCCGCCTGCCTTTCGAACCTCCGGCAGATGGGCATCGCGATCCACGCGTATGCGGCGGACTTCGAGGGGCGCATCCCGTACGGACCCAAGGCGCCGCCGTTCACCAGCCCGGCGATCCTGTATCCGTCGACCGGTTCCCCCACGAGCCTGCTCTCGTTGCAGGGAGGCACGCCGGTGGCCCTGGGACTCCTGCTGGCCCAGCACCTGGGTTCGCAACCGCGGGTGCTCTTCTGTCCGGGAGTCGACCAGCCCCTGGATGCGGGAACCGAGTTGGCCCGCGTGGGGACGGGGCAGGCGCAATGCAGCTACTACTACCGTCACGCCGGCAACACGCGGCTGTTCGACGACCTGTCCCAGACCAATCCCCCTGCGAACCTCCGCCTCGACGCCCTGGGCGAGAACCGCGAGGGACAGCCGATCCGCGCGCTGGCGATGGACGTCCAGTTCCTCAGCCCGCCGGACCTCGAGTCCTTCAACGTCCGCACCCGGACGCATCACCGTCGGAAATCGACCGACGTGCTCTACGCCGACGGCAGCACGGTCTCCCTGAGGAACGGCGCGGATCGGTTCACGGTGGACGCCCGGGATGCCCAGGAACTGCGGGAATCGTTCTCGCGGATCCTGTCCCTCTTCGAGAAGGCGGACCTCGAGCGTTGAGCCCGATGGGGACTCACGCGAAAACGCAAAGACGCCAACGGACGGCTGGATCCGGAGCCGGTTTGGCGACCTCGACCGCAGGTTGATGTCGTCACCTGAAACCGTGGTTCACCTCCCATTCCTCCGCGCTCCCCGTGTCTCCGCGTGAGGCTTCCCTCCCAAGAAACCCGGGGAGTACCGGTTCAGCGCGGGTAGAGGAGGTACGGGCGGCGCAGGGCTTCGAACTTCCGGAGGTCCTCCTCGAACGAGGCGATCTCCGTGGCGAGGTCGCCGCCGGACTCGAGGACCTTCCGCGTCCGGTCGGTTCCCATGAGGCGGTCGAAGGTCGCGGCCTGGAAGGTGAGTTGTCCCGGATGGAGTGCGCGGACCTGTTCGAGGATGCGCAGGGTGGTGCCGACCGAACGGAACGCAGTGCGGTCGGTGACATGGATCTGGCACCCGCCGCAAAGCGTCTTGGTGTGCTTCGAGAACGTCGGGGTGAACCAGGCCTCACGGAAGCGGACTCCGGGCAGGCGGAGCGAGTTGAGACGCTCGGTCAACGCCGGCGCGTCGATCCACGGGGCGCCAAACAGCTCGAAGGGCCGTGTGGTTCCGCGGCCTTCCGAGAGGTTGGTGCCCTCGAGCAGCACCTGGCCCGGATAGACGAACGCGGTGTCCGGGGTCGGCATGTTCGGCGAAGGCTGGATCCAGGGCAGGCCGGTCTCCTCGGGCATCCCGGTCGGATTCCAGCCGGTCATCGGGATCACCGTCAGGTCCGCCGGCTTCGCCAGGAACCGCCCGTTGAACAGGCGCGCCAGTTCGCCGGCGGTCATGCCGTGGCGCATCGGCACCGGGTGGATGCCCACCAGCGAGACGAAACGGGGTGCCTCGAGGACGGGGCCTTCCATCACCGTTCCGCCGAGCGGATTGGGGCGGTCGAGCACCACGACCGGGATGCCGTTCTCGGCGCAGGCCTCCATGGTCTTGGAGAGCGTGCCGACGTAGGTGTAGGCGCGGGAGCCGACGTCCTGGATGTCGAACACCATCACGTCGATGCGTTCGGCGACGGTGGCGTTGGTGGGGAATCCCTCGGCCCCGCGGACCGTGCCGGCGATGTTGGTCAGCATCGCGCCGGTGGGCTTGAAGGTCTTTCCGTAGAGGCTGAACAGGGGAAGCCGCAGGACGGGATCCCACTGGAAGCCGACCTTGTCGCCGGCCTGCGCGTTCCCGCGGACGCCGTGCTCGGGGCCGTAGAGGGCGACGAGCTGGAGGCCTTCCACGGAACGGAGCGCGGCGGGCAGCGGTTCGAGCGAGCGGGTGACGCCGGTGGGGTTGGTGACCAGGCCGATGCGTTTCCCGCGCAGCGGCGACGGGTCGGTGGCGATGAGGACATCCGCCCCGGTGCGGACGGCACCGTCCCCGGCGGCGAGCGCGAAGGCGACCGGCAGGGACGCGGCGAGGTTGCGCAGGGCGATGCGGAGGTTCATGGGGTCTTCGCGGCGGAGTCGGCGTCGGGGCGTCGGGTGCGGCTCCGACGGAGCTGCAGCATCCAGTCGCCGGTGGCCTCGCGGAGGGTGCGGCGGGACGGCTCGGGAAGTCCCGCGGGATCGAACCGGAGCCGGTAGTGGAGCCGGAGGAGCGGCAGGACGGAAGCGGTGCGGCCCGGGTGGGAGCGTTCGATCCGGTGGAGCCAGGATTCCAGGGTCTCGCCCCGGCGACGTTCGTGTCCCTCGCGTTCGAGTTGGCGGACCACGTCGTAGAACTCGGAGTCCGAACCTTGGGCGGGTCCGGTTGCGAGGCCCTTGCCGGTCTTGCCGCCGCGCCAGTTGCGTCGGCGCAGGACCTGGAAGAGCAGCCAACTCGCGACAAGGGCGATTCCGCCGAAGAGCCAACGCTGCGGGGAGGAGAGGCCGTTCCTCAATCGGTTCCACTCGAAGACCGTGCGTTGGAAGAGATCCTGGATCGGCTGCCACCAGGCGCCTTCCTTCGATTCGATCTCGGACCAAGAGGGCGGCGTGGTGTCCACGTCCCGCCAGGCGCCGTCGATCCAGGCGAGGGTCCAGGCGTGGGCGTGGCGTTGGCGGACGGGGATCCAGCGGCTGCTGCCTTCGCGGTCGGGGACGGCCCAGCCGACGACATAGCGGGCGGGAATGCCGGCCTGTCGGAAGAGCAGCGTGGTGGCGGTGGCGAAGTACTCGCAGTGGCCGCGGCGGTTGGTGAGGAGGAACGACTCCAGGGTGGAGTTGGTCGGCCCGGCGCGGCGGTCGATTCCGCGGTAGAGGGCGTACTCGAAGCGCTCCAGGAAGAACCTTTCGAGACGGCGCCTCACCTCGGTCGCCGTGGAACCCGCGACGAGTCCGCATTCCTCCGCGACCTTCCTGAGCACCGCCGTCTCCGAGTCGGGCAGCGTCAGGTCCACCTCCGAGGGCGGCGGCAGCGGGCGCGGCGTGGTTCCGTGGTGCAGGGTGACGGGGGCGAAGGTGAGGTCGGTGAGCAGGAACATGCCGAGCGCGTTCGTCGCGAGGAGGTCGGCCGGGACCGGATCGATGACCTGGAGGCCCGGCGGCGTGGGCAGGAGACGGCGTCGGCCGGGTTGCAGCCAGAGACGGAGGGAGGCGAGTCCGTTGGTCTCGGGACCGACGACGAACGCGCCCTCGAGGGTGGAAGGGGTGAGATCGCCGAAGTCCGCGCCGGTGGGGTTCTGCCAGACGGTGCGGCGGTAGGAGGAATAGATGGCGTCGCGGAGCAGTTCGACCGGGGGATTGGTGGGATCGGACTCGATGCGGAAGGCCACCGCGCCCGAGCCCTTGCCGACGCCGATGCGGCCGATGGAGGTCCGGCTTTCCGAGGGGTTGGCATCGCGCTGGAAGAGGCGGCTGAGCACCCGGGACTCCATGTCGCGCCACCAGGCGGCGGCGGGCTGCAGGGGGCGGTGGCCGAACAGGGCGGCGGCTGCGGCGAGGGAGAAGCCGACGGCAAACCACACCGGACGGTAGCCGGGGTTGCGTCGGGTCCAGAGCAGCCAGCCGAAGTAGGCCACGAGCACCGGGACGAAGCCCGGGGAGGTGTCGCCGGCGGAGGCGCCGGCGACGACGAGGATGAGGTAGGTCCAGTCGATCCGGATCGTGGTGGTGATGTCGGGCCGGCGTTTCTGGAGGTACCAGGAGAAGGTGGAGACCGGCAGCGTCTCGAGGCGTCCCCAGGCGGCGGCCAGGATCATCGGCGCGGTGCAGAGGGGGAACCACTGGGTGAGATGCCGGAAGGCCAACCCGGCGCGTTCGGCGGACGCGGGGTTCCTGCGGGAACCGGCCACGGCCGCGGCGAGCCCCAGGCCGTCCTCCGCCGAGGCCAGCAGGTACACCGTGCAGCCGGCGAAGGCGACCACGCAGAGGTTCCAGAGGCGGTTCAGGTCGGTTTGGTCGAAGTTCCACCGGATCGACGAGAAGCGGCTGCCTTCGAGGGCGAGCGCCAGGGGCAGCGCGATCCACCACAGCCCGGTTTGCCAGGCCCAAAGGAGGAGCGCCCCGCCGAGCAGCAACGGGGGAGTCCTCATGCCGAAGCGCCTCCGGTGACGGCCCCGATCCGGCCGAGTTCCTCGCGGACACGTCCGCAGTGGAGGAGCGTGACCGCCGGCGCGAGTTCCGGATCGGTTCCGAGGTCGGGATCCTTCTCGCCGGGACCGAGGACGAGGAAAACCCGGATCGGGATGCGGTCCCGCACGATCCGACGCACGAACTCCTTGCGCGGTGCGTCCCATTCGATGAGCACGCAGACGATCCCGCTGAGTTCGCCGAGGTGTTCGAGCACCTTCTGGAAGAGGGTGTCCACCGGCCGGTCGAGGGTGAGCCCGACACCGGCGAGGATCTCGAGCAGCGGTCCGCCGCCGCCGGGTCCGCGGTCGCTGGCGACGCGATAGGAACGGTCGCCGACGAACATCAGGTCGAGCAGGGAACCGTCCGGCCGTTCCTGGGCGGCGAAGGAGGCGGCGATGCTGACGGCCTCCTCGAAGGCCTCGGAGTTGTCGGGATCGCTGAAGGTGTCCAGCACCAGGGCGTGCCGGGTGAACTGCTCCTCCTGATATTCGCGGGTGATGGGCTGTCCGGTGCGGGCCCAGGCGCGCCAGTGGATCCGGCGGAGCGGGTCGCCGGGGCGGTAGTCGCGGAGGCCGAGGAACTCGTCGGAATCGCCGGGGCGTGTCGCGAGGGCGGCCCCGAGGGTCTGCGGATGCGGCGTGCCGGGCATCCGGATGGCCGGCACCGGATGTCGTCGGGGCAGGACCACCACGCGGTCCTGGAGCGGCAGGCGGATGACGGAACGCAGCAGGCCGAACGGGTCGGTCCGGGACAGCAGCAGTCCGTCGAGCCGCAGGACGCCGCGGCGAAGCGGGGTCATCTCGACGGTGGCGGTGGCGGATTCCCCGGGGGCCAGCGTCGGAAGGGGGACGTTCGCGAAACGGGCGGCCCTGCCGAGCGGCCGGCTCCGTGAGACGCGGAAGTGGCCGGTGCGACGGGTGGGCTTCATGCGGGCCTTGAACTCGGCGAGGCCGAGCCGGGTGTCCGCCGGCAGCTCGATGAGTTCCAGTCCGGCGAGCCGGCGCCGGGAGTGGTTCTGCACGTGCACCGGATAGCGGACCGGTTCGCCGACCGAGACGCAGCGGGGCAGGGAACGGATGGCGGAGAAGCGTCCACGGAAGAACGGCAGGCTGGCCACGGCGATGGTTCCCAACGCGGCCAGCATCAGTCCGACGCGGCTGCCGATCGACTGCTCCAGGCTGCTGCCGCCGCCGACCACCAGGCAGGCCAAGGCGAAGGCCGCCCAGCCTCCGGCCGTCACCCGGCGTCGGCTCCACTCGGCGAGCGCCGAGGTGGTGCGATATCCGCGGTGGAGCAGTCGGAACATGGCCGGGTTGGCGGAAGGGGTGCGCGGTTCAGGCCGGCACCGGGGTCTTGAGCAGCAGGTCCTCGACGGCCGAGGCCGCGGTGAGGCCGCCGAAGCGGGCCTGCGGATCGAGGCTCAACCGGTGGGCGATCACCGGGACGGCCAGTTCGAGGATGTGGTCCGGGGTGACGAAGTCCGATCCGTCGAGCAGCGCCAGGGCCTGGGCGCACTTCATCAGCGTGATGGACGCCCGCGGACTCGCCCCGAGCTGCACGCCGGGCATGTTGCGGGTTCCGGCGCAGAGGGTGACCAGATAGCGCTTCAGCTCGTCGCCGATTCGGACGCCGGCGGCCTGCCTCCGGGCGTCGAGCAGGTCCTGGACGGTGGCGCAGGGCGTGACCGATTCCAGCGGATGCCGGTGCTGCTGGGCGTCGAGCAGGGCCACCTCGTCGGCGAGGTCGAGGTATCCCAGGCGGAGCTGCACGGCGAAGCGGTCCATCTGGGCCTCCGGCAGCGGATACGTCCCGCGGAACTCCACCGGGTTCTGGGTGGCGATGACGAAGAAGAGTTCGGGAAGCGCGCGGGCGTTGCCATCCACGGTGACCTGCGACTCGGCCATCGCCTCCAGCAGGGCGGACTGGGTGCGCGGCGAGGCGCGGTTGATCTCGTCGGCGAGCAGCACCTCGGTGAAGACCGGACCGGGCAGGAACTGGAACTCCTGTTCCTTGGGGCGGAAGACGGAGAGTCCGAGGATGTCGGACGGAAGGAGGTCGGGTGTGAACTGGAGTCGGCGGAAACGCGCGTCGAGGGAACGGGCGAGGCACTTGGCGAGGGTGGTCTTGCCGGTGCCGGGATTGTCCTCGAGCAGGATGTGACCTCCCGAGCAGAGGGCGGCGAGCAGGTGTCGGAGGGGGCGATCGCCGCCGCGGACCACCCGGCGGAGGCTGGCGAAGACGGCGGTGAGGGTCTCCGGTCCGGGACGTTCGGCGCTCATGCTGTGGGCGAACGGTGGCGTGCCGTGTCGGCGTTGCAAGCCGTCCCGGGCTTCCGGGTTCCGAACGGAAAAGGGCCCCGGCGGAGTGCCGGGGCCCTTCTGGAAGACGTCTGAGGCGGGCGGAGGCCTACTTCATCCGGTCGAAGTTCTTCTTCAGGATCTGCCACGGCTCGAGGCCGGCGTGCTTGCCCTGGAGGTCGGCGATGATCGCGGCCTCGTTCGCGTTCTTGGTCGGACGCGCGTTCTTGTAGAACACGCCGAACAGGCCGGGACGGAGATCCTCGGCGAGCTTGTAGGCGGCGTACTCGTCGGTGACGTCGTGGTCCGCCGGGACGAGGTCGAACTTGCCGCCCTTGCGCGGATTCGAGTTGTCGAAGGCGCCGGGGTAGAACTCGACGCACTCGCTGAGGCACTGGATGAAGCTGAATCCGTCGTGGTCCATCGCGGCCTCCATGGTCTGGAGCACGTGGTTCGGATTCGTGTGCGAGGTGCGGGCCACGAAGGTGGCGCCGGCCGAGATCGCCTGCTTCAGGGGATTGATCGGCCGATCCTTGGCGCCCCAGATGTCGGTCTTGGACTTGAAGCCGATCGGGGAGGTCGGGGAGGTCTGGTTCTTGGTGAGGCCGTAGACGCTGTTGTCCATGACCACGTAGGTCAGCTTCACGTTCTTGCGGGCGGTGTGCGTGAAGTGGTTGCCGCCGATCGAGAACGCGTCGCCGTCGCCGCCGAACACGAAGACGTGCAGGTCGGGGCGGTTCAGCGAGACGCCGGTGGCGAAAGGCAGGGCGCGTCCATGGATGAAGTGCGCGCCATGGGCCTGGACGAAGTACGGGAAGCGGGAGGAGCAACCGATGCCGGCCACGGTGGTGACCTTCTCATGGTGCATCCTGCGCTTCTCGATCAGCTTGAAGTAGAGGGCGAGCACCGAGAAGTCGCCGCAGCCGGGGCACCACGTCGGGTGGTCGGCCGAGATCTCCTTCTTGGTGAGCGGCTTGCGGTCCGCCTCGGTCAGCGGGATGACCGGGGTGGTGTTCGTGTTGGCTCCCCGGGACGTGGGGAGGTTGAGGATGGCGATTTCGCTCATGGTCTGTGCGGCGGAGAATTGCGGTTCGGTTTACTTGGCCAGCTCGAGGGCGGCGTTGAGGATTTCCCGGACCTTCCAGGTCAGGCCGTCGACCTTGGTGATGCCACGGATCTTGGCGTCGGGGATCTGGCTCCGGATGAGGGCGCCCATCTGGCCGACGCCGGAGTAGCCGCCGTCGTTGAGCTCGACCACGAACACGTGGCGGAAGCCGGCGAAGAGGTCCGCGAGGCCGGGCGGAAGCGGATTGATGTAGCGGACGTGCAGCGCCGAGATGGCGTGACCCTGGGCGCGGCCCTGCTTGACGGCCTCCTGGACGGGACCCTGGGAGGAACCCCAGCTGACCAGCAGGATCTGGCCTTCCGCGGGACCGTAGAACTTGGGCAGCGGGAACTCGCTGGCCAGCTTCTTCAGCTTGTTGCGCCGCTTGGCGATCATCTGCATGTGGGTCTTGCCGGAGCCCGTGGGATGGCCCATCTCGTCGTGCTCGAGGCCGGTGACCACGGGGTACTTGCCGCTCGCGACCCGGGTGCCCGGGGCGATGTGCCGGGTGACGCCGTCCGGGGCGGACAGGTCGTAGGGCTTGTGGTCGGTGACCGCGGTGAGGTCGGGGGAGATGTCCTGGACCAGCGCCTTGAGGTCGGGTTCCTTGAACGCCTCGATGCGGGTCGCGATGCCCTGGTCGGAGAGGATGAACACCGGGGTGCTGTACTTGCGGGCGATGTTCACGGCCTCGATCGCGGTGTAGAAGCAGTCCTCGACGTTCGCCGGGGCGATCACCACGCGGGGGCAGTCGCCGTGGCCGCCATGGACGGCGATGTTGATGTCCGACTGCTCGATGTTGGTCGGCATGCCGGTGGAGGGGCCGCCGCGCATGACGTCGACCACGATCAGGGGCATCTCCGCCATCACCGCCCAGCCGATGGCCTCGGTCTTGAGGGCGATGCCGGGACCGGAGGAGCCGGTGACCGCCACGCCGCCGGACCAGCTGGCGCCGATGGCCATGGAGACGGAGGCGATCTCGTCCTCGCACTGCTGGAACTGGCCGCCGTACTTGGGCAGTTCGCGGCGGAGGAGCTCCATGATGTCGGACCACGGGGTGATCGGGTAGCCGGCGCCGAACCGGACGCCCGCGGCGATCAGGCCGTAGGCGAGGGCTTCGTTGCCGCTCATGACCACCTGGGCCTGGCCGACGTTCTCACCCGGCTGGAACTGGAACAGCTCCGGCGCGGTGGCGAGGGTGTAGTTGTAGCCGTAGTTGAAGGCGTTCAACGCCGTCTCGAGGATCTTCGGGTCCTTGCCGGTGAAGCGCTCGGTCAGCAGCTTGTGCAGCTTGGGCACGTTGAGGTCGAACATCTTGGCCAGCAGGCCGAGGGCGAAGACGTTTTTGCCCTTGTCGCGGCCGGTGCCGCCGATGGCCTCGATGGTCAACGAGGAGATCGGAACCCCCACGTGACGGTACTTGGTCAGGTTCTCGGCCGGGATGTCCTCGGCCTTCAGGTGGTCCGAGTCGTAGAGGACGATGCCGCCCTTCTTCAGGGATCCGAGGTGGGCGAGGTAGCTGTGGTCGTAGAAGGCCAGCAGCAGGTCGGCCTCGTCGCCGGAGGAGAGGACCTCCCCGGATCCGATGCGGACCTGGAAGATCGAGGGACCGCCCGAGATGGTGGACGGGATGGTCATGAAGGTCATGACCTCCTGCTCGGAACGGCCCGCCAGGCGGGCGAGGAAACCGCCGATGGCCTGGATGCCGTCCTGGGAATTTCCGGCGATACGAATCACCGCCTCGGAGATCTTCGAGATCTGGGGCGATGAGCTGGGTGTGGCTGCTGTGCTCATTTGAAAAATCGTCTTATGCCGCTGAAAAACCCGCGGGCGGAAGATTAAGCCATCTTCTGCGGCGCGGGTTGCAGGTCGCGTGACATCCTAGATTGGACCCGTTGTGGGTCAAGCGACCTGAATCATCAATATATCTTAAAATACGGGGCTTTTGCATTAGTTCACTCCGACCGAAAGCTCCTCAACGCCGCCGTCGGATCGGCTTTCCGGGCCGAATGGGCGTCGGCCAGGGATGGACCACGGCGACCGGAAAACCCGAAGTCGAGCGTCCCCGGGCCGATCCGGAACACACCGGAACTGGTGCCGACCCAACGCGGATTGCGTCACGTTCCCGTCGCATTGGAATTCCAATGGCGCCCATTCGACGAATGTCTAACGTTTCGTTCATGTCGGAGAACCTCTTTTCCGTGATCCGGACCGCGAGAACCGCCATCGAGGCCGACCTCTGCGTCATGGCCTTGAGGAACGCGGGCTTCCACCCGTTGGATCTCGACACCGCCGGACACTTCTCCATCGGCGGGGCGGACATCGCCTTTAAGGTTCGTGTTCCGACGGTGGAGTTGGAGTCGGCCCGGGCCTTCCTTTCCGACCTTGAGGAGGCGGATCCTCAGGGCATGCCGACGCCCTGAGGTCGGATCACGACCCGGAGGCCACTCGTCCCCTGTGTGGATCAGCTCAGGAGGTCGCGGATCTCCTCCCAGCTCAACGCCTCGGTGAACGCCTCTTCGCCGGTCAGGGTGGAGGCGATGACGTCCCGCTTCTTCCGCTGCAGGGCGAGGATCTTCTCCTCCACGGTACCGCGGGTGATGAGCTTGTAGCTGGTCACCACCCGTGTCTGGCCGATCCGGTGCGCGCGGTCGGTGGCCTGGTCCTCGACCGCCGGGTTCCACCAGGGATCGAAGTGCACCACGGTGTCGGCGCCGGTCAGGTTGAGGCCCACGCCGCCGGCCTTCAGCGAGATCAGGAACACGGGTGGCCCCGAGGCCTCCTGGAAGCGTCGCACCTCGCCGGCGCGGTCCACGGTGGAGCCGTCCAGGTAACAGTGGCCGACTTCCCGTCGGTCCAACTCCTCCCGCAGCAACGAGAGCATCCGGGTGAACTGGCTGAACACGAGCACCCGGTGTCCGCCGTCCAGGATCTCGTCGAGCAGTTCGCCGAAGAGCTGGAACTTGCCCGATTCCTCGGGGTCCTTCTCTGGAGGGGCGTCCTTCGCCTCCAGCAGACGCAGGTCGCAGCAGACCTGCCGCAGGCGCAGGAGCGCGGTCAGGACCACCATCCGGCTCTTGGCGAGCCCCTGCGCGCCGACCGCGTCGTCCACCTGCTTCCGGGTCGCGGAGAGGACCTGTGCGTACACGCCCGCCTGGGCCGGGGTGAGTTCGCAGTACGAGACGTGCTCGAGCCGGGCCGGCAGTTCCGGGGCGACATCCCGCTTCAGGCGTCGCAGGAGGAAGGGCCGGATGCGTCGCCCGAGACGGGCCATCGACGCCTTGTCGCGTTCCTTGGTGATGGGGATCTCGTAGCGGTCCCGGAAGTCGTCCGCGCTGCCGAGATATCCCGGCATCAGGAAGTCGAACAGGCTCCACAGGTCGAGGACCGAGTTCTCGAGCGGGGTTCCGCTGAGGATGAGGCGGTGGTCGGACCGGATGGACTTCACCGCCTTCGCGTTGCGGGTGTCGCGGTTCTTGATGTGTTGGGCCTCGTCGAGGATGACCGTGTCGAAGGCGACCCCGCGGTACTCCTCGGCGTCGCGGCGGACGAGGGCGTAGCTGGTGAGGACGAGGTCGTGATCCAGGATCCGAGGGAAGTCCTTCCGTCGTTGGGGACCGGAAAGGACCAGCACGCGGAGCGCGGGGGTGAAACGCGCCGCCTCGGCGGCCCAGTTGGTGACGAGCGAGGTGGGGCAGACGACGAGGGCGGGCCTTCCGGGGCCGCTGCTTCCTTGGCGCAGGGATTGGAGATGGGCGAGAACCTGGAGCGTCTTCCCCAGGCCCATCTCGTCCGCCAGCACGCCGCCGAAGCCGTTTTCGCGGAGGAAACGCATCCAGGCGACGCCGTGCTTCTGGTAGGGGCGCAGCACGGAGTCCAGCGGACCGAGCGGAGGGCAGGTGAGTTCGGCCGTGCCGGACTGCTGGGAAACCCGCGAACGCCAGGCGGCCGGCGCCTGCAGCTCTTGGCCCTGTTCCCGCAACGCGCCGTCGAGGAAGCCCGCCTGCGCGGCGTCGATCCGGTAGCGTCCGTCGCGTTGGTCGGGAGCGCAGTCCAGAAGCACTTCCTGCAGCTCTTCCACCGCCCCGGTGTCGAGCACGATGGCCTTGCCCGAACGCGTCCGGCCCGAGCCTCCGCCCTGGACGAGCCTCTGGATGTCGGCGGCGGAGAAGCGTTCTCCGTCCTGGGATTCGTAGGAGATCTCGAGGTCGAACCAACGTTCGCCGCCTCCGGGTGCGATCCGGAACTTCGGGGTCACTCGGTCCAGGTTCTTCCGGGTGCTGAACTCGAGGCGTTCCTCCAGCGTGACGGTCCATTCGCGCTCCAGCCTCGGATGGACCCGTGCGAAGTAGGCCAGCACCCGGTCCTGTCCCATCAGCGTCCAGCGGCCCTGGCCGTCGGGTCCGGAGAATCCCGCCCCGCGGAGCCGTTGGAAGGCACCGTGTTCGGCCGCCAGGTCGCGGGTCGAGTAGCGTCGGATGTCGGCGGGTTCCGGCAGCCACGAGGCCTCGTCCTTCGCCGTGACGCCCACGGTCATGATCCTGGGGCCATAGGCGCATTGGAGCGTCGCCGTCAGCTGCGCAAGGCCCCCGGTCAACTGCAGGAGGAAGCGCGGTGGGGCGGGTTCCAGGCGGAAGTCGCGCGGATCGAAGTCCGCGTCGGGCCCGCCCCCGGCCGCGAGGGCCGCCCAATCCTGCAGCAGGAAGCCCGGAACCTTCACCCGGGGTATCCGCACCGGTTTCTGGAGCACCTCACGGAAGGCGGGCGGGATCGCCAGCGGTTGGAGGCGGTCGTCCCGAAGGATCCAGGTCCGGTCGGGCGCGAGAAAAAGGGCGGCTCCTGCGGGCGCCGGAGGCATCGAAAGCAGGATCTGCCCGTCCGCTTCCAGCCTGGCCCGGATCGGAAGGCCGGCCGGCGTGGCTTCGATCGCCAGGGCGCGACCTCGTCCGAGGGTCAGTCTCGGGTGCCCTGCCATCGCCTCGAACAATGGGGAAAGCGTCGCCGCATCCAGTTGGACCATCCCGGGCGTGTCGCCGCCGGCGGCGAGTTCGGCCGCATCCAGGAGTCGTCCATCCTCCGGAGAGAGACGGAATGCACCGGCACGGACCAGCGAGTTCAACGGAACCCGTCCCTGTCGGGTCCTGCCCTCGAACACCAGCATCAGACGCCCCCGGACCAGGCCCTCGGCAAGGTTGGGCGGGAAGATCACCGAGATCTCCAGCGGTTCACCGGAGTCGGAGCGGCGCAGGCGGATCGGATCCTTCGTCGGCGCTGCCGGACGGCTTGGGGTCGGGTTTCCAGGTGGTGTCGGAGTCCGGGCGGATGCGGGTGCCGCGGCGGGCTTCAGGTGATGCAGCCCGACGGCTATCGAGTGTGCACAAAGGGTTCCCCATTCGCGGGACTTCCTGCAGGAACAGACGTTCTCGATGTCCAACGGACCCCGGATCACGAGGCCGGCGCGGTAGCTGGTCTGGTCGGCCTGAACCACCCCCTTGAGCATCGGAGGCGTCCAGTTGGAGGAGAGCACCCGACCGCTGGCCAACACCGCGCGGGCTTCCTTCATCACTTCCCACCCGGCGGACTTGGACAGGAAGGCCTCGTTGAGATCGATCTCCGACACGGGACCAGCCTGCCAGTCGGGGCTGTCCGCTGACGATCCGGATCCTTGGGGCGGCCTTTGGGTGGTTCAACCTAGGGTGTTCCAGTCCTGTGTCACGGTCCTGCAGGCAGGGTGTTTGGAGGCGTCGACTCCGGTCCATGCCGGATCGAGGCTGGATTGGTTACCTGCCGAGGCGTAAAAATTTTTCATTGCGTCGTCCGTGGCCCGGTCTAAAAAACACCCCGGAACTTTTCAGGGAGGTTCCAACCCGAACACCATGGTCTCGAAATCTGTTTTCAGTTCCGTTGCTGCCGGCTTTTTGGCCACGACTGGCCTTTTGGCTGACGTCGCTTCGATTCAGTACTCGCTCGTCTACTCCGGAGACAGCAAGCCGATGGGTGAGCCGCCGTGGCTCACGGCGCGTTTCGAGGACGTGAAGGGCGATCTGGGGGAATCCGTCCGGGTGACACTCGATGTGACCGGTTTGGTCAACCGGGAGTTTGTCTCCTCGTTCTATTTCAACCTCCGGGAGACGATCGATCCTGGATCGGTCCGCATTTCGGATGTGGTGGCCCGCAATTTCAATGGCGAGCCGGAGTTTCAGCTCGACGACCAGGATGATCAGAACGCCGGCGGGGGCTACCGATTCGACCTCGAGGTGGACTTGCCGACGTCCAGCGGTGAGCGGGCCGAGGACGGAAGCCAGGTTTCGTTCGTCCTCCAACGTGAAGGCGGCATCGGAATCTACGACCTGCTGGTGACCACGTTGTCCAGTGGCAAAGACGAGGCCTTGAGCGTGGCCCATATCCAAGCGCTTGCGGATGGCAGCAGCGTCTGGGTGACCTCGGGTTCCCGATTCTCCTTGGAACCCGGATCCGCGGTTCCTGAACCCGCCACCACGGGAGCCATGGCGGTTCTCGGTGGGCTGTTGGCCTGGAGCCAGATGCGTCGTCGCACGAGCGCACCGGTCGCCTGATCCCAAGGTCAGCAACTTACCCTAAGGTATCTCCGGGCTTCGACGCTGAGGGGAAACCGTAGAAGCTGTCACCCATCTGTTCGGGACCAAGGCCCGATCGGGGGGAGTACAGCAACCAGTGCGAAAAATCAGTTCCGCCGTCTTCACGGCCATCTTTGCGTCGAGTGTCGTCGCCGATTCGGTCACGATCGAATACTCATTGGTGTACTCTGGCACCCAGAGTCCCATTGGGGTGAACCCTTGGTTGACGGCGACCCTGGCCGACATGTCGGTAGGCGGCGAAGATGCGGTTCTGCTGACCTTGGACGCCTCCGGCCTGAGCAATCAGGAGTTCGCTTCCTCGTTCTTCTTCAATTTCCGGGAGTCGATCGACCCGGGCACGGTCCAGATCTCCGAGGTTTCCCGGCAGAACTTCACCGGTCAGCCCACGTTCAGTTTGGCTTCCCAGAACAGCCAAATCGCGGGTGGCGGCTATCTTTTCGACCTCAAGGTGGCGCTTCCATTTCCGGTGAACGCCCGATTCGGATCGGGAAGCGTCTATTCTGTCCGCTTGGAGCGGGCAGGTGGACTCAACATCTACGATCTGCTGGTGGAGACCGTCTCCCAGGGCTATGGCGGGGCCGTGAGCGTCGTCCATGTCCAGTCCCTTTCCGACGGCAGCAGTGCGTGGATCAGCCCGGGTTCCTCCGTTCCCCCCGGAATCGGAGGGGCCGAAGTCCCAGAGCCGTCCACCTGGGCGGCTGGAGTCGCCATGGCAGGGTTGGTGGTGTTTCCGCTGTGGCGCCGTCGGCGTTCATGATCCTTGGCGGGAGATGTTCCCGTCGGAGGCTTGGTCGCACACACACAACCTCGAGACGCCCAAGGGGCGATGAACTCGATGCCGAAAGGTGAACACCCATCGGCGAATCACCGCACAGCGGGAGGCCTTGCCGGCGTCCCGCTTTTTTCGTGATCCCAGGGTCTTGTCTGAGGGGCGCCTTTCTTGGTTTCATCCTAGATTGCTGATCTGCAAATAGTTCTGGGAGTCCTCGGTGTGCGTTACTTTTTTCGGTCATGGGCTCAAGGATTCCGGTTCCTTGCCGATGATGACCCATAGGGAGACGTCCGCGGGAAGGAAGGGGACCTCTGAATCCTTCTCCTGTCTTCGTCCTCCCCAAGCCATGGGTATCCAAGGACTACGCCGCCAGTTGTTGTACCTCCTGATCACCGCGCTCCTCGCGCTGGTGGCGGGTTTGCTGGCGCGTTTCGGTCTGGAGGGGGACACCGGGAAACTGTTGGTCCTTTGGATCTTCTCCATTGCCACGTCCCTGATTCTCGCCCAAGGGATCTATCTTTGGGTCAATTTCGGAGCCTTTGCCAAATCCAGGCCGTCCGACGAGAACCCTGAAATGCCAGCGGAGGTGGCCATCTCCAGTTCCGCGTTGGCGGATGCCCGTGAGACGGTCCGGAGCCTTGAATCCAAGATTCGGGAGCTGGAGGCGCAGGTTTCCAAAGCGAAGGGGGACACCACCGACCTGCCCAGCGTGGGACCGGCGCCAACCTCGGGTGCCGATTTCGGTCGGGCTGTCGAATCGGAGGAGAAGGACGTCACCCAGCCGCAAAGCCAGATGCTCCAGGGCATCCGATCCATGATGGTGGATGCCGGGGAGCGCGCGCAGGCGATGCTGTCCGGCGGCAACCGCCTCGAGATTGGCATCACCTTGGCGCCGACCGAACTCGCCGACATACGCAAGATGATGGCCGCCATCGGACGGGTCATCGCGCGGCCTTCGATCGAGGAAATCGCGGAAACCCAACCCACGGACGGCTGCGTCCGGGTGCTTCTGGTGGAAGACGACCGTACCAGCCGTCGGATCTTCCGGGCCATGCTGCCGAAGGACGTCCCGTTCCACATCGTCGAATGCGACGATGGTATGGCCGCCATGGACCTCCTGCAGAAGCCCCCCTATCCGGACATCATCGTCTGCGACATCATGATGCCGAACCTGGACGGGTTCGAGTTCCTGAAGAAGGTGCGGGATCTACCGAGGATTGCCCACACCCCGGTGGTGATGGCGACGTCCAACGCCTTCCGTGAGAACGTCTCCAGGGCGGCGACGCTGGATGTCTGCCGGTTCCTCGCCAAGCCGCTGAGCCGACCCGACGTCGAGTCCGCGATCCGCCATGCGATGACCCAGAACGAACGGAAGCGTTCGCCGATCATCGACGCCCAGGAGCGGCTGTGTCTCGATGACAAGGCCTACTTCGAGCTGGCGTGCGGCTTCTCCCGTGCGGTGACCGAGGCGATCACCTTCGTGCGTTCGGCGATCAGCCGTGAGCGTTGGCAGATGGCGGCGATCCGGGTCAATGCGCTCCGGGGTTCCATCCAACTGGTCGGCGACGAGCGCCTGGAGGCGAGCCTCGGACGCGTCGCGCATGAACTGACCCTTTGGGACGTCAACCGGGTCACCGTCGAGATCGAGCAGTTGGAGCAGGAGAACGAGCGCTTCGCGCGGACCCTGATCCATCTTTTCGCCGAGAGCGAAGAGCCCGAAGTGCCGCCCGCTGGAGTCACGCAGGGAGCCCACGAAATCGAACCGCAACGGACCGAGGTCGCGGCCTGATCCGTGGGCGGTTCCCTTGGCCGACGTCGTGAAAGGATCTTCGCCGACGCTCCGAAGGGCTCCCCAGCGTCCGCTGGACACCGATCCGGCGCTCGACTAGAAGCTTCGCCCGGCTGTTGCGGAAAACCAGCCGGCGGCGCCTTTGCCCGGTGCCCCTCCAAAACCGCGTGCACGATCCGTTCTCCAACCTGCTGTCCGACGTCCACCGCTTCATCGGGCGGTCCGCACCGCTTGGCGCGCCTGCATCAGGGCCTGAGTGGGAGGCCTTGGCCATCCGGCTGTTCCGATTCCAGTACCGCAACGTCCACGTCTATCGGGCTTGGTGTCGCTCGTTCGGAATCGGCGAGGAATCCGTCGCGGACTGGAAATCGATTCCCGCCCTTCCGACCGCGGCCTTCAAGGACTTCGACGTCAGCAGCCTCGATCCGTCGGATCGGGTCGCCGTCTTCCACTCCTCCGGCACCACCGGAACCCAACCCAGCCGTCATCATCATTCCGTGGCGACGCTCGCCCTGTATGAGGCGTCGCTGGAGGCCGGATTCCTGAGGGGGATGGCGCCGATGCCGGAAGGCGGATTCCGTTTCGTCTCGCTCACTCCGGCCCCCAGCGCGGCTCCCCGCTCCTCGTTGGTCCACATGATCTCCCATCTCGGCCGACGTCTTTCGGTCGGTGAACCCGTCTTCCTGGGGCAGCCCGGCGTCGACGGTTGGGATCTGCCCCTCGATGCGGCCGTGGAGACCCTGGTCCGACTGTCCGGCGAAGGCCGTCCGCTCCTGTTGCTCGGCACGGCGTTCCAGATGGTCCATTTGATGGATCGCCTTGCCGCGACCGGCTTGGTCCTTGGGCTGCCGGCTGGATCCCGAGTGATGGAGACGGGCGGCTACAAGGGGCGTTCGAGGACGGTGCCGCGGGAGGAGCTGCATGCCCTGATCCGGGCCCGCCTTGGCCTGGGAGAAGCCGGCGTGGTGACCGAGTACGGGATGAGTGAGCTGTCGTCGCAGGCCTACGGGGGCGATTCGGGCCTGGAGCTGCCGCCGTGGGCGAGGCTGGTGCTGGTGGATCCGGAAACCGGCAGGGAGGTCGGCGATGGAATGCCGGGGCTGGTGCGCATCGTGGACCTGGCGAACGTGGGATCGGTGATCGCGGTGGAAACCGGGGATCTGGCCGAGCGCCGCGGCGGAACGTTCCGGCTGCTCGGCCGCGCGGCCGCCGCGGAGCCGCGCGGTTGTTCGTTGATGACTCCATGAACCTCCCGAACCTCTTCCTTGCGGACCTGGGTCCCTCGCTTGAACTGAGCCCGACGACGCTGAGGGACGCGTGCTTCGCGCTGCGCCGGAACCGCGAGGATTGGCTGCTCCGGCAACGCACCCGGACGTTGGTGGAGATCGTGGCCTACACCGCCGAGCAGTGGCTGGAGCCGGGGTTCGGATTCCGGGAGGTGGCGCTGCGCGAAGGGCCGGGCGAGACCGGCTTCGGTGCGGCGACGCTCGCGCGGGGGCTCGACGCCTTCTTCCGCCAGCTCACGGTGGACAACCTCGAGGCGTTGATCGTGCAGGACCTCGGCGACGTGCGCCGGCTCGACGACTTCGCCTCGACGGCGGTGGAGATGCGCGGAGGACGCCGCTCGCTGGCGGTCGGCCCGGAGCTGCTGGTGCATCTCACCGCCGGGAACCTGCCGAATCCGGCCCTCTTTTCCATGGTCCTGGGCCTTCTGACCCGCTCGGCGCAGGTCGTGAAGTGTCCACGCCGCGGCGCACTGATCCCCAGGCTGTTCGCGCATTCGCTGGCCGCGACCGAGTCCAAGCTGGGGGCGTCGATGGAGCTGGTGGCGTGGTCCCACTCCGATCCCGGTGCGGCGGAACTCGAGCAGGCGCTTTTCGAGGAGGCGGGCTGCATCACCGTGACCGGCGGCGACGCGATGCTGGAGTCGGTCCGCGGGCGGATCCCTCCGGGCAAACGTTGGGTCCCCTATGGCCACAGGCTGAGCTTCGGCTTCATCTCGCGGGAGTCCCAGTCGACCTACGCCATGAAGCGGCTGGTCCGCGCCGCCGCGGACGACGTGACGGCGTGGAACCAGCTCGGATGCCTCTCGCCGCACGTGTACTACGTCGAGGAGGAGGCGGAGGGGATGGCGGCCCGGTTCGCCGGGGAGCTGGCGGAGGAACTGGCGCGTCGCGAGGCGACCGAGCCCCGCGGCGACCTTCCGGCTGAGGAATCGGCCGCCATCGCATCCCGTCGCACGGCCTATGCGTTGAGGGCCGCCGCCGCCGCCGCGGTCTCCGAACGGAACCTCTCGGGCTCGCTCTTCTTCGAGACGACCACCTCCGCCCAGGTCTGGGCCAGCGAGGGCTCGACGGCGTGGACGGTGGTGCTCGACGGCGATCCGCGGTTCAAGGCCTCGTGCCTCAACCGCTTCGTCTACATCAAGCCGGTCCGGGGATTCGACGAGGTGCTGCGCTTCGCCGAGCCGGTCCGGCACCAGGTCTCCACCGTTGCCGTGGCGGCCCCGGACGACCGACTGGACGCGCTCGCCGTCCGTCTGGCCCGATGGGGCGCGAGTCGCATCTGTCCGGTGGGCCGCATGCAGGATCCACCCGTGGCCTGGCGCCATGACGGCCGCCCCGCCCTGGGCGACCTCGTGACCTGGACCGACCTCGAGACCTGATCCCCTTCCAAGACACCTTCCCATGGAGCTCCGCAAATCCTTCCAGATCGAGTCGGCCCACCGGCTTCCCAACGTCCCTTCCGGTCACAAGTGCGCGCGGCTGCACGGGCACAGTTGGGTGATCGAGATCGTCCTCGAGGGGCCGGTCGGTGAGGAGACCGGCTGGGTGATGGACTTCGCGGACGTGAAGGAGGCATTCCGGCCGATCTACGACCAGCTTGACCACCATTACCTGAACGACATTCCCGGACTGGAAAACCCGACGAGCGAACGGTTGGCGGTGTGGATCTGGGAACGCCTCAAGCCGGTGCTGCCGCTGTTGAGCGAGGTCGTGATCGCCGAGACGTGCACTTCGCGTTGCGTGTACCGCGGCCGTTGAAGGTCGCGGAGGGGGCGGGGAAAGGGAAACGGGCCGGATGCTGGCAAAGCCGTCCGGCCCGAAGTGTCCGCGGTTGCGGGTCCGGAACTCAGCCGTGGATGCCGGCCTTGGCCATCTCCTCCTCGTGCTTCACGCGGGCGGCCTCGATGTCGTACTTGTCGTTGTCCGGATGTTCCGGGCTCAACGGCGAGATCTCGCGGAGCCGATGGATGATCGGGCCGAGCTTGGAGATCAGGAAGTCCACGTCCTCCTCGGTGTTGTAGATGCCCAGGCTGAAGCGCACCGAGCCACGGGCGCGCATCGGGTTGAGGCCCATCGCGGTGAGGACGTGCGAGGGATCGAGGGAACCGGTGGTGCAGGCCGAGCCGGAACTGGCGCAGATGCCGACCTGGTCGAGCTGGAGCAGCACCGCCTCGGCCTCGACGAAGTCGAACGCGATGTTCGCCGTGTTCGGGAGCCGGTTGCTGCGGTTGCCGTTGCGGACGGTGTTCGGGATGTTGCCGAGGACCCAGTTCTCGAACCGGTCGCGGAGACCGCGCACGCGGATGTTCTCGTCCTCGATGCTGTCCAGGGCCAGTTCGGCGGCCCGGCCGAAGGCGACGATGTTGGCGACGCTCTCGGTGCCGCCGCGGCGGCCGCGCTCCTGGTGGCCGCCGATCAGGTACGGCTGGTACTTGGTCCGGCGCTTCACGTAGAGCATCCCAATGCCCTTCGGCGCATGCAGCTTGTGGGCGCTCAACGACAGGAAATCCACGCCGAGTTGCCGCACGTCGATCTTGAGCTTGCCCGGAACCTGGACGGCGTCGGTGTGGGAAAGCACACCCTTGCTGCGGCAGATGGCCGCGATCTCCTCGATCGGGAACAGCACGCCGGTCTCGTTGTTGGCCATCATCGCCGAGACGATCGCCGTGTCCGGACGGATGGACTTCTCGAGGAGGTGGAGATCGAGGGATCCGTCGCTTTCGACCGGCAGGTAGGTGACCTCGAAGCCCCGCTTCTCGAGGTAGGCGCCGAAGTTCATGTTGGCGCTGTGCTCCACCGCGGTGGTCACCACGTGGCGCTTGCCGGTGGTCACGAGGGCGCTGTGGATCGCGGAGTTGTTCGCCTCCGTCCCGCAGCTGGTGAACACCACTTCCTTCGGATCCGCGCCGACGAGGGCGGCCACCTTCTCACGGGCCTTCTCCACGTGGCCATGGACCTGCGCGCCGAAGGCGTAGGCGCTCGAGGGATTGCCCCACATCTCGCTCAGGAAGGGGATCATGGCCTCGACCACCTCCGGAGCGACTCGGGTGGTGGCGTTGTTGTCGAAGTAACGGACCTTCGTGTTGTCGATCATGGCGGAAACCGGACTGAAACAGCCCGAATTGTCGTGGGACCGTAACCGGGGAGGTGTCCTGTGCAAGGGGTGAATTCGCGACAGCCTGCTCCCGGCCTCGGATCAGGGGATCACCGGCTGCACCCAGGCCTGCTCCGGTTCGCCCTTCTCGACGGGGTTCGACATCGGACGGGATGAGACGACGTGGGCGCGGACATAGAGTTCGTCCCCGCGGAACCGGTACACGGCCTCCGTTCCGGCCACTTCCGCGAGGATCTCGCCGATGGCGGGGTCGTACCGACGGGTGACCCGGGAGGGATCGATCTTGGGACCGGTCACCGGCTTCGATTCCCTCGCAAATCCACGACGGGTTCCGATGAAGCGGGTCCGGTAGGTCACCCCGGGTGCCGCCTGGATGCGGATTCGCAGGCGGTCGCCCTCGCGCCGGACGTCGGCCAGTTCCACGCCGGACGTCGAGTAGAAGTCCCCGCGTTCCATGGCCTCGACCAGCGTCTCGGGGGTCAGGTCCGTCGCCCGCACCTGGATCCAGCCGCGGCCCGCGTTGCTCTTGTCCCGCCCGGTCTTGTGGTAGGCGTGGGAGTCGTCGACGGCCAAGCCGTACATCGGCGGCAGGTGGAACTCGCCGAGGCGCCAGGCGAGCAGGATGTCCCAGACCCGCTCCATGCCGGCGTGGTTCGTGTCGCCCAGGTTGTGGACCGAGGGATGGCCGTTGTAGACCTCGAAGAACGGGGTGCCCTCCAGCCTCATGAGGTCCTCGGCCGTGATGCCCCAGCCGAAGTTCGGGTGGTTGATGTGGGTGAACATGGGCTGGCCGGTCTTTCCCCGTTGGATGCGGACGGCGTCGACCACCCGTTGCATCACGTCGAGCACGTTGCTTCCGCCCTTCGGTTCTACGGGTTCACGGAGGTTGATGCCGTTGATGTGCACCGGCGCGGTGCGGTGGCCGCCCGTGATCTCCTCGGATGGAATCATCAGGAAACGCCCCGGCTCCTCCAGCAGCGGTCGGAACTCGGCCAAGGGCTTCAGCCGTACCTGGGACTGGGCGCCGATCCGGCGCTCCTCGACCCGCCGGCCGAACGCCTTCCGGTACTTCGCTAGGGCCTCCACGTCGGTCTTGTTCGTCTTGACCGGGATCCACCGCTGGCCTTCGGGGAAGAGGTTGTGTTCCGTCAGCCCAAGGAAGTGGTAGCCGTGATCCTTGTACCACAGGGAGACCATCTCCGGGAAGTCGTCGCCGTCGCTCCAAAGGGTGTGGGTGTGGACGTTGCCCTTCCACCAGCGCTCCTCGGGATCGGCGACGTATTCGGCTCCGCCAACGGGACTGCCCGTGACTTCGGCGAGACGGGAGAAGAAGGCCTTCTTGCGGTCGCTGCGGACTCCCCAGTCCACGGGCGGATTCTGGAAGCCCTCCGACGCCCCTTCGCCTTTGCGGCGGTAGTCGAAGAAGCCCCAGCCGGCCGACTGCGACAGCGCGGCCGTGAAGTGTGCGTCGGGAAGCCGTTCCCCCGGATGGTCGTCCTCGTTCACCACGACCGGCATCCGTCGGTAGCCGTCCAGCTTGCGTGCGTTCCGGATCAGTTCGGAGAGCTTCGTCGGATTCTGGATGCCGTTTCCGTGCAGGAGGAGGAAGTCCGACGCCTTCACCACTTTGGTCGATGGAAGGGTTCCTCCGGAGAAGCTGGTGCCGACAAGGAGTCGAACGGAATCCCGCCGGTTCCGGTGCACGCGTTCGATCAGTTCGTGGACGCGGTCGGGACGCAGGATCGCGTGGTCGTAGCCGATGTCGCACTCGTTGTTCACCTCCACGAGGACATGGCGCCAGCCCCGGTCGTGGATCCAGTCCACGGTCTGGTCCACGGCGCGGAGGACGGCGGCCTCGTCGGCGAGGCGCTGGTCTTGCCCGAAGTAGAAGAGTCCGAGGATGACCACCATGCCCAGGTCGTCCGCCCGCTGGAGGATGCGGTCCAGGCGTTCAAAGGTCGCCGGATCCCGGCTGCCATCCGCCGCGAACGCGCTGTTGTGCCAGGGTTGTTCCTTCGAGTAGCCCTCGGGCGAGCCGCCCTGGAGGTTGAGGGTGAAGGCGGACAGGCCATGGCGACGCCACTCCGGCATCGCCTCGACGAACTCCCGGGTGTTGCGATCCGGATCCCAGCGGCCGGTGTCGGGATAGGCCCAACGCGAGACGGTCTCCGGATTGCGGTCGTCGAAGGTGCCTTGCACGAGGCGTGCGTTCAGCAGCAGTCCCTGGATCTTGTGACCCTGCCAGAAGCGGCCGGCATGGGTTGGAACCCCGTTGATGCGGAACTCGTCGCCCGAGATCGAGACCGTGGTGCGTCCGGCGTGGACCGACGGGAGCAGCAGGAGCAGCAGTGGAAACCAGCGTGCGAGGCGGCGCATGGAGGGATCCTCCGGCAACGTCGGCGGGGATTCGAGCCCGCACTCCGTTCCCAGCGAAGTCGGCCCCGGTCTTCGACGCGTTCCTTCTCGCGGACTCGAACCGACGATCTCTTCGTCGCATGCTCCGGCCCATGGAGACGCATCTGAAGGGGAAGGTGGTGTTGGTCACGGGCGCATCGGGAGGAATCGGGTCCGCCATCGCGAGGCGGTTTGCCGGCGAGGGGGCCTCGGTGGTGCTGCACTACCGGAACGGAAGGGATCGGGCGGCCAAGCTGGCACAGGAACTCGGCTCCGACACCTTCGCGGTCCGGGCGGAGCTGACGCGGGAATCCGATGTGAAGCGGCTGTTCGCGAAGTCGGTGGAACGGTTCGGACGGGTCGACACCCTGGTGGTCAACGCGGGCTCTTGGGCCGCCGAATCCGCCGACATCGCCGACATCCCTCTCGGGAGATGGCGTCAGACCGTGGACGCCGTCCTGACCTCCGCCTTCCTGTGCCTGCGGGAGTTCGGACGGCTCCTGCGGAAACAGGGGCGGGGGAACGCGGTGATGATCGCCTCGACCGCCGGAGTCTTCGGGGAAGCCGGACATGCGGACTACGCATCGGCGAAGGCGGCGATGGCCTACGGGTTGGTGCGCACGCTCAAGAACGAGTTCGCGCGGCTGGCGCCGCACACCGCGGACTACTGCGGCGGACGGATCAACTGCATCTGTCCGGGCTGGACGGTGGTTCCACGGAACGCCGCCAAACTGCAGGATGCCAAGGTGGTCCGCCGAGTGACGGCGACCATGGCTTTGCCGCAGATCGGCCGGCCCGACGACATGGCCGGGGCGGCGGTGTTCCTCGCCTCGGACACCTTGGCCCGGCACATCACGGGTCAGACGCTGGTGGTGGCCGGAGGGATGGAAGGGCGCGTCCTGTGGCAGGCAGACGAGGTGGACCCCGCCCTCGCCTGAAGTCCGACGTTTCGGAGCCCCTGAGACCCAACCGTAAATCAGATGTCCAGTTGGGGACGTTCCGGTAGGAAGGACGGATTGGTGACCCGAATGGGCAAAACCGCAGGAGAGGGGAGTGGTGCCCGCGACAGGACTTGAACCTGTACGATGTTACTCACTAGAACCTGAATCTAGCGCGTCTGCCAATTCCGCCACGCGGGCGGCACCGGACTTGAAAATGTCGGAAGCGGCGCCGGGAACAAGGCTTTTCTGCATCGGATTTCCATCGGCCGTTCGGATCCGTATCCGTGGTCGGGGCCAAACCGCCCGATTTGGGCCGGTACCGGGCGTCGCCCGACACTCGACTTCCCCGGTCTTCGGATGCTATCGCTTCCTTTGTTCCACGGTTGAACGCGCATCGCGTCCTCCGGGATCTGACGCCTGTAACCATGAAATTGACCCCTTCCGTCTCGACGGCGATGGCTCTGGCCGGATTGGCCTGCAGCGTCGCCCTTGCCCAGGCGCCGGCCACGAAGCCGGCGATCACCCCGGTTGCCGTCTCCACCAACGCCCCCGATCCGGGCGCCGGGAAATTCCAGTCGGACCTCGAGAAGCATTCCTACGCCATGGGCGTGCTCATGGCGGGCGACTTCAAGCGCCAGATTTCCCGCGGCGCCTACGAGCAGGATCCCGAGGTCGTGATCAAGGCCTTCGCCGAATCCCTGCGTGGGAAGCCGACGCTGATCACGGACGGCGAGGCCAACGTGATCCTGCGCAACTACAGCACCGAGGTCCGCAAGAAGACCGAGGAGAAGCGGCGAATCGAAGGCGAGAAGGCCAAGGCGGCCGGAGAGGCCTTCTTGGCCGAAAACAGCAAAAAGGCCGGCGTCCAGGTGACGCCGAGCGGCCTCCAATACGAGGTGGTCAAGGCGGGAACCGGCGCGAAGCCGACGACCAACGACGTGGTCCAGGTCCACTATCGCGGCACGCTCATCGACGGCACCGAGTTCGACAGCTCCTACACCCGTGGCGAGCCGGCCACCTTCGGCCTGAACCGTGTGATCAAGGGTTGGACGGAGGGCCTGCAGCTGATGACGGTCGGTTCGAAGTACCGTCTGGTCATCCCCTCGGACCTCGCCTACGGGCAGGCCGGTTCCCCTCCGAAGATCGCCCCGCACTCGACGCTGGTGTTCGACGTCGAGTTGGTCGGCATCCGGGAGACGCCACAACCGCCCAATCCGGCCGTGACCAGCGACATCATCAAGGTGCCCTCCGCCGACGAGATCAAGAAGGGCGCCCAGATCGAGGTCATCAAGGCGAGCGACGCCGAGCGTCTCCAGAAGGAAGCCGAGGCGAGCCGCAAGAGCGCGCCTCCGAAGCAGTGAATCGCACCACGGCCGCCTGAAGCCGGGCCGACCTTGGTCCAACGAACGCCGTTCCACCTGTCGGGTGGGGCGGCGTTTGCCTTTTCGGGGCGACCGCCCATACGGGGCCGGGGCGGTCATCCGGCGAGTTCGGCCGCCATCTCCTTCGCGAAATAGGTCAGGATCCAGTCGGCGCCGGCGCGTCGGATGGCCAACAGGCTTTCGTTGCGCACCGCGCGGTAGTCGAGCCAGCCGGCCCGGGCCGCGGCGTGGATCTGGGCGTACTCGCCGCTGACCTGGTAGGCGGCCAGGGGAAGGCGGGTCTCGGTCCTCAAGCGGGCGAGGATGTCGAGGTAGGCGCCAGCCGGTTTGACCATCAGGACGTCGGCGCCTTCCGCCGCGTCGAGAAGGGCGTCCTCGATCGCCTGGGAGGGATTGGCCGGATCCAGCTGATAGCCGCGCTTGTCGAGGGACCGGGTGCCTGCGGCCGAGGCGCTGCCCACGGCTTCGCGGAACGGTCCATAGAGCGCCGAGGCGAACTTCGCGCTGTAGGCGAGGATTCCGGTCGCGTGGAAGCCGGCGGCGTCCAGGGCCCTCCGGATCGCGCCGACGCGGCCGTCCATCATGTCGCTGGGCGCCACGAAATCGGTTCCGGCCGAAGCCTGCAGGACCGCCTGCCTGCAAAGCACTTCGACCGTGGTGTCGTTCTCGACGTCGGTGCCGCCGGCGTCCAGCAGTCCGTCATGGCCGTGGGATGTGTAGGGATCGAGGGCCACGTCCGTGAAGAGCACGAGGCCGGGCGCGGCGGACTTCACGGCCCGGATGGCGCGGAGAACGAGGCCATCGGGATTCAGGGCCTCGCTGCCGGATCGGTCCTTGAGTTCGGAAGGTGTCACCGGGAACAGGGCCACGCCCCGTATGCCCAATCGGTGGAGCTCCCGGCATTCGTGTGCGAGGTCGGGGATGGAAAGCCGGTGGACCCCGGGCATAGAACCCACCGGTTCCGGGGCGCCGGTGCCCTCCTTCACGAAGAGGGGAGCGATCAGTTGGCTGGGAGAAAGGCGGACTTCTCGCGCCATCTCGCGGATGGCGTCGTTCCGTCGCAGGCGTCGCAGGCGGCGGACCGGTTTCCAGGAGGCTTCCATGGACCGGCATTTTCGCCGATCCGACCGCATGGGACAACCCCTTGCGGCGAAATCACCGAAGCGGGATGACCGGTTCAGGCGCTGGCGAACAGCGGTTCCAGGACCGGGTGCGCATGGAGTTGGACCACCTTGGCGACGGCCGCGGCGAAGGATTCCGTCACGAAGTCGTGGTGGTCGTTTCCGATCCACGGGGAACGGATCAGGATCGAGGTGCAACCCGCGATCTGGGCGGCCTTTGCATCCTGCCACTTGTCGCTGATGACGAAGGAGTGGTCGAGGTCGATGCCCCACTTGAAGGCCGCCTCGAGGAAGAGCCCGGGTTGCGGCTTGTAGCAGGGATGGTGCGGGTCGTCGGAGATGCAGGTGAACAGGTCGTCGACGGGGAGTTGCCGGCGGAGCACGGCATGCATGTGGTCGAGCTCGTTTCGCGACATCAGTCCCTTTGCAGGGGCGGGTTGGACTGTCGTGCCGATGATCAGCAGTCCGGCCTTCTTCAATTCCGCCAACAGCGTCTTGGCTTCTGGATTCACCTTGAACTGCTCCAGACGGAGCGGTTGGACCTGATGGCCCTTGGCGGTTTCGCAGAGGTTGAGGATCCCGTCCCGTTCGATGAAGACAGCGGCTTTCATGCGTGCGACTACAGCATCGGCCCTGCCAGCTTTGGGCAAGTGACGCATTCCGACGATTCCGTAACGGATTCGAAGACGGTTTGCTGCGGGAACTGCGGACTCGCCATCGGGGGACGGTTCCCGTTGAGTCGCGTCCGGTTACGGGGCGGCAAAAGGTGCCGTGGTTGCCCGTCTACGCGGATTTCTGCTGACATTCCATGAAGGCGATCCAATTGGAGAAGCCCGGATCTTTCCGGATGATCGAAGTCGAAACGCCCGGGGATCCCGGACCGGGAGAGGCGTTGGTCCGGGTGCATCAGGTGGGCATCTGCGGCACCGACCTCGGCGGGTACTTGGGCAAGATGCCCTTTTTCTCGTATCCGCGGATTCCTGGCCACGAGTTGGGCGTCGAGGTGGTGGCCATCGGTGAGGGGGTGACTCAGGTGGCCGTCGGTGACCGGTGCAGCGTGGAACCCTATCTCAACTGCCAGAAGTGCCACGCGTGCCGTCGGGGACACACCAACTGCTGTCATCACAACCAGACCCTCGGGGTCCATTGCGATGGAGGGTTGCGGCGGTTCTACACCGTCCCTGCCCGGAAGCTCCACCGCTCCCGGAGCCTTGGTTTCGAACAGTTGGCCCTCGTGGAGACGTTGGCGATCGGCAGGCATGCGGTCGAGCGGGCGGCGCCGAAGCCCGGCGAGACCGTGCTGGTGGTCG
Source organism: Verrucomicrobiales bacterium (assembly GCA_027488845.1). GTDB lineage: Bacteria > Verrucomicrobiota > Verrucomicrobiia > Limisphaerales > UBA9464 > SXXZ01. The sequence continues at coordinate 86,754 of JAIYBC010000057.1, forward strand.
GCGCGGGACCCATCGGGCTCAGCGTGATCGAGTTCGCCAAGCTGAGCGGGGCGAGGACCGTGGTGATGGACATGAACGCCCATCGGCTTTCGTTTGTCCGGGAAGTGATGGGAGTCCGTGACACGATCCAGGTCCATGGCGACGCCACCGACATCGAGGCCTTGGGTGCGGTCACCGGGGGCGACCTGGCGGAATCCGTCATCGATGCCACCGGCTCGAATCGATCCATGAGCCGGGCCCTCGAGTTCTGCTCGTTCGCGGGCAGACTGGTCTATGTCGGGATCACCCAGGCCGAGCTCTCCTTCCTCCATGCGCCGGTGCTGCACCGGCGGGAGTTGACCCTCCTTGCCAGCCGGAACGCGTTGCCCTCCGACTTCTCACGGATCATCGAGCACATCGAACAGGATCGCATCGACACGCGTCCGTGGATCACGCACCGGTCGGACTTCGACGGGATGGCTGCCCGTTTCCCGGACTGGCTCAAGCCGGAGACCGGGGTGATCAAGGCCATGGTCGCGGTCGACTGAGCCGGGGCACCGAGACACTTCCGCTGCGAAAATGGTCGGATCCACCCCATCGAAGTCCGCGAAGTCCGATTCAGACCTTCCGCTGGAACGCCATGCGACGGTGGTCCTGATCGCGATGAACATCGCGTTCTTCGCCTACGAGCAGTGGCTCTACCGGTCGAATCCCGGCCAGAAGCGGTGGTTCGAGCTGACCCATGCGCTGAGTCTCACCGGGCTGCAGAAGGGCGCGTGGTGGCAGTTCCTGACATTCCAGTTCCTCCATGGCGGATGGGTGCACCTGATCACCAACCTGCTGCTCCTGCATTCGTTGGGGCCGGTGATGGAGACGACGTTGGGCCGCGGACGCTTCCTGCTGCTCTACCTGGTGAGCGGCAGTGTGGGCGGGCTACTCCAGCTGATCGGGGCGTGGACCTCACCTCGGCTCTTCGGCGCACCGGTGGTGGGCGCCTCGGCGGGTCTGTGCGGCCTGTTGGCCGCGCTGGCGGCGGTGTATTCCGAGGAGCGCCTGAAGCTTCTCCTGTTCTTCCTGATCCCTTTCGAGATCCGCGCTAAGTTCGTCCTGCTTTTCGCGGCACTCGCCAGTGCCGCCGGGGCCATCTTCGCCTTCGGCAACATCGCGCACCTCGCCCATCTCGGCGGACTGGTCGGCGGGCTGTGGTGCATCAACTGGTGGCCGGTCGAGCCGGTTTTGTCCTCGGACCCGCCGGAGGAGACGCGCAATCCCCGTTGAATTCACGGGCACCGGTCCTACCGTCCCAGACGATGCTCTACGACCGCGACTACATGTCCGACAACCGGGGTGGACGGCCTCCGTTCGCACTGATTCTGATCGGCGTGCTGGTGGTGTGTTTCCTGGTCCAGTCCGCGTTTACCTTCTACGGCAACGCCGCGGTCACCCGGCACCTCGGTTTGACCCGTGAAGGCCTGTTCTCGGGACACGTTTGGCTGCTGGGCACCTACCAGTTCCTGCACCAGACCCCTTGGCCGTGGCATTTGATCGGCAATTGCCTGGGGCTCTTCTTCATCGGCACCCACATCGAGGAGATGTACGGAGCCCGGAGACTGCTGTGGCTGCATTTCGGTGGCGGATTGGCGGGCGGGCTCCTGCATGTGGTCATCGGGCTCCTGCCGGCTCACCAGGACATCGCCGTGGTGGGGGCTTCGGCGGGGGTGTTGAGCCTCCTCGCCGCCTATGCGACCGCGTTTCCGGAGAAGCAGTTGACCACGTTCCTTTATTTCATCCCCGTGACGCTGAAGGCGAAGTGGATCCTCTGGTTCTTCACCGGCCTCGCCGTCTTCGGATCGCTCTTTCCCTATGACAGCGTGGCGCACGGTGCGCATCTCGGCGGAATCGCGTTTGGCTTCCTCTATGTGAAGCTGGGCGGGCTTTCCGAGTTCGGAGGCGGCATCGGCAGCCGGATTTCCGAATGGTGGCAGGCGCTCAGGGTTCCGATGTCCAAGCCACAGCGACGGGCCGCTCCGCCGAGCCGGGTCCGCGTCGAGCCGGCACCCCGTCGCGAGGCTGCTTCCGAGTCCGACTTCATAGCCCGCGAGGTGGATCCGATCCTGGAGAAGATCGCGCAACACGGAATCCAGAGCCTGACCCCCGCCGAGCGGCAGACTTTGGAGGCGGCGCGCCAGAAGGTGAACCGGCGGTGAAGGCGCGCAGGATTCCCCGAGGGGGCGTTTCAGGGACGATTTCCGGTGCCACGATCCCGACGGCGAGGCCGGGTGCGGGATCAGGTTTCCAGGATCGCTTCGGCGGCCCGGCGGCAGGCTCCGGGTGTTCCTAGGGACTCCCTGAGGCGTGACAGTTCCTCGACGGTCCGTCGGTGGCATTCCGGATTCCGGAGCCAATCCAGGGCGGCGGCGGCCACCGCTTCCGGAGTGGCGGCGTCCTGGATGAATTCCGGAAAGACCGACTTTCCCGCCAACAGGTTCGGCAGCGCCAGGAAGGGGACTTGGATGATCCTTTTCCCGATCTGGTAGGTGCTCCAAGAGGTCCGATAGAGTGCGACCGTGGGCACTCCGAACCAGGCGCATTCCAAGGTGACGGTTCCGGTGGAGGCGATGGCGACCGCGGCCTGTCGGAGTTCTTCGCCCAGGCCTCCGATCCGGATCCGGAGTCCTTCCGGCGGCGAGACGTCCGCGGGGATCCAGGCGCGGGCGGTTTCCGAGGGGAGCACCAGCACCGGTTGGATCCCGGTGCTTCGCCGCAGCATCTGAGCGGCACCGGCGACGCAGGCCCAATGACGACGGAGTTCCCCGGGGCGGCTTCCCGGCAGCAGGAGCAGATTCCGATGGCCCACATTCTCCGTCGACGGAGCCTCCGGGAGCCGGCCGTGGCGATCCACGATGGGATGTCCCACGAACCGAACCGGAACCTTCGGGGCATGGCGTGAGTACCAGTCCTTCTCGAAGGGCAGGATGGACAGGAGGAGGTCGTGATTCCGGGCGATTTCCTGGGCACGACCGGGCCGGGATGCCCAGACCTGGGGTGAAACGAACTGGACGACCTTTGGATTCCAGTTGTGGAACGGGCCCTTCGAGCCGGAACGGCGGCGGATCGCGGCGGCGAAACGGAGGTTGAAGGCCCCGAAGTCCACGCCGACGACCCGATCCGGCGTCCGTCGAGAAGCTTCCCGGAGGAGGAGGTCGAATGCCCGGCGGTAGCGGGAATACTGACGGAGCGCGTCCGCGGGGCCGATGGCGGAATTGGCGGTCAAGTCGACCAGCACCTCGACGCCGGCCGCCGCCATAGCGGGACCTCCGGCCCCGAAGAAGCGGGGCGGGGTGGGCTGGCAAAGTTGGGAGAGCGACTTCACCAGCTCCGCAGCCAGCTGGTCGCCGCTCGCCTCGCCTGCGACCAGGAGGATGGACGACGGTGTCACCGCCGGGAGAATAGTTGTCGGTCGGATCGGGCAGGAAGCCTTCAGATGGCCGGGGACCGAATCCGATTCCGATTTCACGTCAAAAATGTTGTGGCGTCCTTGGATTGCCCTGTTAGCTTCCGCGGCCCCTGAATCCGGGTTTTCCGCGTTTCAGGGACCGTCCACCCTTGGAAGAGGGTGGAGGAACGCAACCTTCGAACCGAACCGAAGCGAACAGTCATGGCGAAGAAACCGGCTCCAGCCGCAAAACCCGCGGTCAAGCACCACAAGGTGGGTGCCGCCAGTGCGGCGGCCATCCTCGGTCGCCCCTTGGCGAAGACGGTGAAGAACTCGGGGACGTTGCCGACGTGGCTCCCGATTTCGAAGGTGAAGCCGGAATGGCAGAAGTTCTACCAGAACCTGCTGGACCTGCATGAGCGTCTCCGGGGCCAGATGAGCGGTCTGGCCAAGGAATCCCAGGCCGAGATGGAGAGCTACAGCCTCCACATGGGGGATTCCGGAACCGACAATTTCGACCGTGACTTCGCCCTCAGCCTCCTGTCGTCCGACCAGGACGCCATGTATGAGATCGAGGAGGCGCTGAAGCGGATCGAGAAGGGGACCTACGGCGTCTGCGAACTGACGCAGAAGCCGATTCCCAAGGCCCGTCTCGAGGCGATTCCCTGGACCCGTTTCACCGTGGAGGCCCAGGCTCAACTCGAGAAGGAAGGCCTTCTCCGTCAGCGCAACCGGTTGGGTTCGCTCGGCTCCGTGGAGTCGGGAGGATCCGTCGATGTCGACGACGACGACGGTGATGTGGAAGAGAAGCCATCGAAGGAAAAAGAAAGCTGATTTATGCCGCGCGAGATCGTGACCATCGAATGCACGGAAGCGAAGAAGGAGGGCAAGCCCGTCTCCCGCTACCAGACCACCCGTAACAAGAAGCTGCAGACGGACAAGGTGGAGAAGAAGAAGTTCAATCCCTTCCTCCGCCGCCACACCGTCCATCGCGAAATCAAGTAAGCCATGCCCCGCAAGACCAAGCTCGAGGAGAAGAAGAAGCGCCGTTCGACCGTTGCCCGGACTCCGCGTCCGAAGCCCAAGGTCGATTTCACCATCGACGCGATCGACTTCAAGAACGTTGCGATGCTGAAGCAGTACGTGACCGACAACGGCCGTATCCTGCCCCGCAAATACACCGGTCTCCCGGCCCCGTTCCAGCGCAAGCTGACGCTCGCCATCAAGCGCGCGCGTCAAGCCCTGCTGGTGAAGTAGGCCGTCAACGCCGATCCGCCCGCCGGAACTTTTCCGGCGGGCTTTTCGTACGCACTCAATGCAATCGGTTTGCAAATGCGTTGAGGCCGGACGAGCTTGATCTGCATGTTGCTGTTCCGTGGATTTCTGATCCTGACTTTGGTCGCCCTCTCCGGCGCGGCCGCGGAGCCGTTGCGGATCCTGGCGACGCTCCCGGCGTTGCACAGTTGGGCGGCGAAGGTCGCCGGTCCGGATGCCGTGGTGGAAACCCTTCCGAGCGCATCGGTGGGACCTCATGACTTCCAGTTCCGCCCTTCGGATCTGCGTCGATTGGCTCGGGCCGACGTCGTGGTGATGAATGGACTTGGTGTCGACGGGTGGATGGACAAGGCCCTCCGAAACAACTCCGCCAAGTCCGGCCTGCGAGTGGTCACGGTGGCCGACGGGTTGAAGAGCCAGTGGATCTCCGAGGTCGCTGAATTGTCGGTGGGGTCCGCCAACAAGGAAAATTCCAAGCATGACCGCGGCTCCGCCGGGCACGCCGAAAAGCATGATCACCATGATCATGCCGAGCACGGACCCAATCCCCACCTGTGGCTGGATCCGGTCTTCGCCCGCCATGGTGTCTCCAACATCCTCGACACCCTTGTCGCCATGGACCCGGCGCATTCGGATGGCTATCGGAGCCGCGCCGCCGCCTACCTCGCCGAACTCGAGGTTCTCGATGCCGAGATCCGATCCGCCGTGGCCCGGCTTCAGGATCGCCGGATCGTCACCTTCCATGACGCCTTCCCCTACTTCTGTCGCCGCTACGGCCTGGAACTCGTCGGTGTCGTTGAAGAGGTGCCCAGCGTCGAACCCAGCCCGCGCTACCTGACCGAGCTGGTCGCGGCCATCCGGAAGTCCAAGGTCCGGGTCGTCTTCTCGGAGCCCCAGTTCCATCCCCGGTTGGTTCGCAGGTTGGCCGAAGACCTCGGCATCAAGGTGGGTGAACTCGACGTGCTCGAGACCGGCACGCCTTCCCCTGGATTCTATGTCGAGGGCCAAAGACGGAACCTGAAGTCCCTGGAAGCCGCGTTGCGTTGAGATGGAGATCGCCTTCCGCCAACCCAAGCCGGTCGTTGTCGAGGTGGCGGGTCTCCATGTCCGTCTGGGCGATGCCGCGGTGCTCCGGGGTGTCGACCTCCAGATCCGCCAGGGCGGGATCGTGGCCCTCATCGGCCCCAACGGCTCGGGCAAGACCACGCTCCTCCGTTGCCTCCTCGGTCTCCAGAAGTACGAACGGGGTTCCATCCGCCTCCTCGGCGAGTCCCCGGATTCGGGGGTGCTCCGTCGGGTCGGCTATGTTCCCCAGCGTCTTCAGCCGGATCGCAGCTTCATCCTGACGGTCCGTGAGTTCCTCGCCCTCCGGCGCCCCAGCACCCGGGACTGGTTCTGGCGTTCCACCCGGCATGTGGATTCCCTCCTCGCCGACGCCGTCGCGGACTTGGACGTGGCACGGTTGTTGGATCGACCATTGGCCGGACTCAGTGGAGGACAACTCCAGCGGGTGCTGATCTGCGCCAGTCTTCTCAACGATCCCGAGCTGCTGTTGCTCGACGAACCCACCGCCGGCGTCGACACCCCGGGCGAGAAGGACTTCTACGAGCTGATCGCCGCGGTCCACGGACGCAGGAACCTCACCGTGGTGCTGGTCTCCCACGATCTTTCCATGGTCTATCGCCATGCTTCCCGTGTTTATGCCCTGAACGGCGTCGTCTGCTGCGAGGGGGCGCCGGAGGAAGTCATGAATGCGGAGTCCCTCAAGCAGGCGTACGGCATCCATGTGACGCCGTATCATCACCACCACGGCCATGCCCATTGAACCCTTCCTCCAGCGGGCGCTGTCGATCTCCGTCCTGCTCGGACCGCTCTGCGGCCTGCTTGGGGTGTTTGTCACCGCGCGCCGGATGTCCTTCTTCAGCGACACGATCGCCCACGCCGCCTTGGCCGGCGTGGGCCTGGGTCTCTGGCTTGGAGTGCCGGAGCCGACGATTCCGATGATCGTCTTCAGCTTGGCGGTCGCGCTCCTGATCCTCTGGCTCAAGGAGCATACCGAGCTGCTCAACGACACGATCATGGCCCTGCTGCTCAGCGGATCCGTCGCGTTCGGCATGGTGGTCCTCAGCCACCTCAAGGGATACCGTGGGGAACTCGACCGGATGCTTTTCGGCGACATCTTCTCGGTCGGATGGCGGGACGTCGGTGTCGCGTTCGCGGTGACCCTTTCGGTGGGCGGATTGCTGTTCTGGAAGCTGAACGACCTCGCGCTGCTGACCGCGCACGAAGACCTTGCCCACGTTTCCGGCGTCGGTGTGACCCGTCTCAATCGCCTCTTCATCCTCGTCCTCACGGTGACGGTCGCCCTGAGCATCCGCCTTTTGGGAATCGTGCTGGTGACCTCGCTGGTGGTCATCCCTCCGGCAGCGGCCCGGAACTTGGCCCGCAGCCTCCGGCAACAGGTCCTGCTGAGCCTGGTCTTCGGATTCCTCGGCGCCGCCGGTGGCGTCTATGCTTCGTTCCATTTCGACCTCCCCGGTGGTCCATGCATCACGCTGGTCCTGGTCGGACTCTTCCTGCTTTCCCTGCCCGCGGCCCGTCGCGGAGGTTTGCGCGAGGCCGTTCCCGCCGGTCCTCCCACCAAACCATGAGCAAGCCCTGTTCGCGGCACCCGCACACCCACCGGCTCATCCAACAGCCGCTGACCGAGTTGACCGAGAAGCTGCGCCAAGGTTCCCGCAAGGTCACCGGACCGCGGCAAGCCATCCTGGATGTGCTGCGTCGCCATGCGTCGCCGCTGACCAACAAGGAGATCCACGCGGCCTTGGGCAAGGAGGACTGCGATCTGGCCACCATCTACCGCAACATGCACACCCTCGAGCGAATGGGGCTGGTTCGGAGGTATGATTTCGGCGATGGCGCCGCCCGCTTCGAGTTGGCTTCGGAAGAGGAGTCGGCCCATCACCACCATCTGGTCTGCACCCGCTGTTCGATGATCCTGGAGGTGGACGACTGCTTCCCGGAGGAATTCCAGGCCTCGGTCGCCAGCCGTCATGGATTCGTCGGTGTTTCCCACCGGCTGGAATTCTTCGGGATCTGCCCGAAATGCCAAGCGACGCCATCGGCAACCGCTTGAGCCCGACGAGGATCTCCACTAAAAGGAAGCGGTGAACCACCCGGTCTCCCCGGCACCCGGCGGCGCCCGACCGGGCCGGACCTTCTCGATCCTGCTGATCTATCTGCTGGGGGTTTTCCTGGGGGCGGCCCTGTTGGCTCCGTGGATCTGGGAGGCGACCCATTTCCTGTTCCCGGGAACGGCGTTCCTACGGCATCCCTTCCACCGCTATGTCAACCGCTGCCTCATCCTCATGTCCTTGGCCGGGTTGTGGCCGCTGTATCGCCTGGGTTTCTTCCCCGACCTGAACGGCGCCGGATGGAGGTGGCGTCCGGGTCTTTTCCGCGAGGTCGGATTCGGCTTGGTCTTGGGATTCGTCACCTTGGCCCTGGTCGTCTTCGCCGCATGGGGAAGCGGATTCCGAACCTGGATTCCCGGCCGGGGTTTCCCATTGGTCCTGCTGCATGTCGCCCGTGCCGCAGGTGCGGCGCTGTTCGTGTCGCTCATCGAGGAAACCCTCTTCCGTGGCGCGATCCTCGGGGCGCTGCGCCGTGCCGTCGGCTTTTGGATTGCCGCCCTTGCCACCTCGGCCTTGTACGCCTTGGTCCACTTTTTCCAGCGTCCCGCGCCTCCCGACTCCGTGGACTGGTCGACCGGGCTGCAGATGCTCAGCCGCATGTCCGTCGGTTTCCTGGACATTGGCGCCTTGTTCCCGGGATTCATCAACCTGACCTTGGCTGGGCTGATCCTCGCCGCCTTCCGCGAGTGCACCGGTGCGCTTTGGACGTCCATCGGGCTCCACGCGGGATGGATCTTCTGGTTGAAGTCCTACGCCTTCTTCACCAAGTCCACCACTGCGGTTCCAAACGCGTTCTGGGGGACCTCCAATCTGATCGACGGCTGGATCGCGCTCCCGGTCCTGCTGCTCGCCGGGGTTGGGCTGCGATACTGCCGGGGCTGGAGCGCCTGCACCTCGAAGTCGGATTGAGCTTGGCCGTGGGCATCGCCAGCGCGGGTACCTGGTTGCGCCAGGGCCTGGAGGGCTTTCTCTCCCTTGTCTATCCCGAGGTGTGCGCGCTGTGTCGCGAACATCCCGCCGGTGTGCAGGAGGGTTTCGTCTGCGGACCATGCCGGTCTGCCGTGCAGAGGGTGCTGCCGCCCTTCTGCGAACGCTGCGGACTTCCGCCCTCAGGGGAGGTGAGCGGTCGGCATGCATGCGCCCACTGCCGGGATTTCCGCCCGCCTTTCGAATCGGCACGTGCCGCCTTGATTGCCAAGGGGCCGGTTCTCGACGTGCTGCACCGCTTCAAGTACCGGGGCGAACTCTGGTTCGAACCCTTCCTGCGCGATCCGTTCCTGTCGGCGGCGGTTCCGGCGCTTTGTTCGGATGCATGGACCGGTCTGGTCCCGGTTCCGTTGCATCCCGTCAAGGAACGGGAACGGGAGTTCAACCAGGCCGAAATCCTCGGCCGCCCCCTGGCCCGCGCGTTGGGTATTCCGATGGAGTGTCGGTTGGTCCGACGCACGCTTCCCACGGTCACCCAGACCCGCCTTTCCCGCGAGGAGCGTGCGGAGAACATGCGGGACGCCTTCCAGCCACACCCTTCGGCTCGGAGGATCCAAGGCGACTGGATCGTCGTGGACGACGTCTTCACCACCGGAGCGACCTCCGGGGCCGTGGCGAGGGTGCTGCTGGAACTCGGAGCCCGGAAGGTGGTGGTCTGGTCGGTTGCCCGTGCCACCCTCGAAGGGGGACTGCTACCGGAGGATGCCTGGGAGTCGCCGGGAAGCTGACTCTCCTGGGCCTTGTCCGCGTCCGCGGTCGCCGTCGTGACACCAAACCGGTTCAGCCGTCCGTCGGCAGGTCTTCCTCGCTGGGGGCGGGAGGAGGGACGCTGGCCTTGGTCGAGAACACCTCGAATCCCGTGATCTCCTCCGGCCATGGGCTGTCGTCGTCCATGAAGGCGATCAGATGGGACATCCATCCGGAGTCGTCCAGATGCAGGGTGAAGGCCGCGGGTGAGCGGTGCCCTTCGAGCTTCGCGTAGGTGTATCCTCCAACCGTCGTGTTCCTCTGGGCCGGCAACGCGCCGGGCAGGACGGTGAAATAGCTGATCTGGTGGGGACCGTAGAATTCCCGTCGGATCAATCCGGCACAGGCCAACTGCGACGCGAGGGCGGCGTCCGGTTCGCAGCGCAGCATGTGCGTGAGAACGGCGCGCTCCATTCGGTCGAGAAGCTTCGGATCGGTCTTCTGCCCCATGTAAAAGGCCATCGTATTCGGAACCGCCTGGGCTCTCCTCCTTGGGTCAGAGCCGCTTCGGCTTGGGTCCGTTCTTTGTATCTTCGACCGTCCAGCCCTTGGACTTGAGTTCGTCCCGCAACGCATCCGCCCGGGCGAAGTCCTTGGCCTTCTTGGCTGCCGTTCGGGCCTCCACCAACTGAAGCACCTCCACGGGAGCGGCTTCCGACGGCTTTCGGCCGAGTCCCAACACCGAGTCGGTCCGCTCCCATCCTGCCAGTTCCGCGGCCGCGGCGCCGGGAGTCAATCGCCCGGCTGCCAGGGCGGCATTGGTGTCTCGGGTCCAATCGAAGACGGCTGCCCACGCCTTGGAGACGTTCAGGTCTTCGTCCAGCGCCTCCGTGATCGCCGCTGGGAGCTTGGAAATCCCATCCGGCGCGCCTCCGGCGGCCAGCTCGGTGAGCCGTTCCAGCAGCGAGTCGATCCGCCCCAAAGCGGAGCGCGCACCTTCAAGTCCTTCCTGGGTGAAGTTGAAGGTCTCACGGTAGTGCGCGCTGAGCAGCAGGAAGCGGATCTCGCGTCCCAGGTAGCCGCGCGCGGTGAGGTCGCGGACGGTGAAGAAGTTGCCAAGGGACTTGGACATCTTCTTCCCGTCGACCAGGAGGTGCGCCGCATGGAGCCAATGCTTCACGAACGGGCGGCCCGGCGCCTGCAGGGCGGAGCCTTCGCTCTGGGCGATCTCGTCCTCATGATGCGGGAAGGCGAGATCCTCGCCGCCCAGGTGCAGATCGAAGCTGGGGCCCAGAAGGGCCATGCTCATGGCGGAACACTCGATGTGCCAGCCGGGCCGCCCGGGCCCCCAGGGGCTGTCCCAGGCGACATCGCCGTCCTCGGGCACCCGGGCCTTCCAGAGGGCGAAGTCCGCCGCGTTCTCCTTGTCGTATTCGTCGCCGGTGACCCGTTCCGTCCGCCGCTGGGCCTCCGGATCCAGGTTCACCAACTGCCCATAGCGGCAGCCGCATCCACGGTACTTGTCGATGCTGAAGTACACCGAGCCGTCCGCCGCACGGTAGGCGATGCCCCGTTCCTCCAGTCGCCGTATCAGATCGATGATCTGGGGGATGTAGTCGGTCGCACGAGGCAGGTCGTCGGGAACCAGGGCTCCCAGCGTGGCGAGATCCTCGAGGAACGCCTGGGTGTAGCGCCCCGTGAATTCGGCGAGGCCTTGGCCGGTTTCCCGGACCTTCTTGATGATCTTGTCCTCGACGTCGGTGATGTTCATCACCGCGCGGACCTTGTATCCGCGGAAGACGAGGTAGCGGCGCACCAGGTCGGAAAAGAGGAAGGTCCGGAAGTTCCCGATGTGGCCGAAGTCGTAGACCGTCGGTCCGCAGCAGTACATCCCGACGGATCCGGCTACGGGGTCGGACGGGACGAACTCCTCCACCTGGCGGTGGAGCGTGTTGAACAGGCGGAGACCCATGCGAGGCCGGCAACCGTAGCGGGTTCCGACAAAAAGAAAAGCGGCGCGGCCTTCGGAGGCGGCGCCGCTCTTGGAAGAGGAAGGCCTACTTGACCATGTTGACCAGCGGCGCCAGGCCCTGGATGCGGACCTCGAGTCGATCCCCGGACTCGATCGGCCCCACGCCGCTCGGGGTGCCGGTCAGGATCACGTCGCCGGGCAGCAGGGTCATGTTCACCGAGATGAAGCTCACCAGGTGGAAGCAGTTGAAGATCATCTGGCTGGTATTGCCGTTCTGCCGGAGCTGCCCGTTCTGGAAGAGCTGGATGCTCAGGTCATGCGGATCGATCTTCGTTTCCACATAGGGGCCGAGCGGTGTGAACGTGTCGAAGGACTTCGACCGGGCGAACTGGCTTTCGCTGTTCTGGATCGTTCGGTCGGTCACGTCCTGGGCCGCGGTGTAGCCGAAGATGTAGCGGGCGGCGGCGGCCGGGGTGACGTTGCGCATGCGCCGGCCGATGACGATGGCCAGCTCGGCTTCGAAGTCGTTCCGGTGGGTGGCGAATGGGATCTCGATCTTGGCGCCGTCCGGGATCAGGGACGTCGGTGCCTTGAGCCAGAAGAGCGGCTCCTTCGGCAGGGCTTTGCCCGCTTCCCTGGCGTGGTCGGCATAGTTCAGCCCGACCGCGATGATCTTCGAGGGCTGGACCGGGGTCAGGGTCTTCACCCCCTTGAGCGGGGTCGGCTTCTTGTCGAAGGAAGGCGATCCGAACACATCGCCCTGAAGCTTGAAGATCTCCCCGTCCACGACCTTGGCGTAGAAGATCTCGTCGCCCTTTTGGAACCGCCCGATGGCTGCCATACGTGGACGAGGTTGTAACACCCCGGTCATCCATGTCGCAAGGCAAAGACTCAAACGGCGTCAAGTCTGTTTTATCGGGCCGAGGAATCCGAACAAAAGGGGCATCGCGTGGGCCCCGGTCCGTTTGTGTCGACATCCGGGTGCGGAAACGGAAAACGCCCAAGCCGGAACAGCCGGCATGGGCGTGGTCATCAGGCTCCGGGCCGCGTCGACTCAGGCTTGGCGTCGACGGAAGGCGGCGGCGATGGCCCCGAGACCGAGAGCGCCGAGCGCCCAGGCCGAAGGTTCGGGCACCGCGCCGACCGGGAGGACGTCCAGGGTCACCGCGTCGAGGCTCAGATGCTCGCCGGTCGCCTGGAAGGTGACGTTGAATCCGGTCACGGACGGATCGTTGATCGTCCAGTTGTAGCCGAGCGAGATGTTCTGGCCCGGGAAGCCCTGGGACGGGACGGCGGCCAGCACGAAGGGGTTGGCGCCGACCGAGACCGGCCCGCTGCCGGTGGTGTAGTTGAGACGCAGCCCTGCGTAGTTCATCTCGGTGCCCAGGGTGCGGATCTGGAGGAAGACCTCGCCGACCGGATTGAGGCTGCTGTAGTCGATGCGGACGTTCGCGGCCCCGCCGATGCCGACGTAGATGTTGCCGCTGCCGAGCACCGCGCCCACCGGGTCGATTTGGGTGATCGAGGCGCGGGTGCCGGTGTTCGATCCGGGGAGGTCCGGCTGGTTGGCCGTGGCGGATCCGCTGGTGAAGCGGTCCCAACCGGCAACGTCCGTGCCCGGTACGCCCCGGAAATAGGGGGCGTAGAATCCGTTGGTGGCGGCCGTGGCCGCAGTGGTCAGGACACCGGCGGTGATGCCGGCAGCGATCGCGTTTCTCAGGTTCATCGTGATTTCGAGTGTGTGCCGCAGGCTCACCCCGGGCTGCCGGGGAATTGCCAAAATCTGATGGGATATTGTCCCCCAGGTAGGACCAGACTACGGGAGAAACGCGGTCCGGCAACGGTGAAGGACCGGTTTGGGATCCGGCGAATCCTTCGGATCAGCGGGCGTGATCCGCGCCGCCATCGCGTCGGCGGTGGATGCCAATGATGTCCATGGCCGCCTGCTGGAGGACCATCGCCTCGTCGAGGTCGGATCCCACGAGCTTGCGGTTGGCGTCGAGCAGCGTGCCCATGGCCTCGACGAGTTCCTCGATCCGGTAGTTGCCCGCCTGCTTCATCGCCTGGAACAGGACGAATGGGTGGCCGGCCAACGGGTTGAACCGACGGTCCGCGGGCAGCGCCGATGCGGGAACCCGTTCCAGTTGGGCCTTGAAGGTGTTGTAGTCGCGCGCCGGCTTCAGGACCCCCAGCCGCATCAGCTCCTGCAGCAACAGCAGCGTGCGGACCTTCGAGATCAACCCGTAGAGCAGGCCGATCTCGGACTTCTTCTTGTCCGCCCCGGTCCGGATCTCCCAGAGCTCCTCGTCCAGGACCTTCAGCAGCTTCGGCAGATCGCGGTCCCCCAAGGCCTCGGAAAGGGCGAAGGCTCGGGCGTGCTTCTGGCGCGAGACGATCTTGGCGACGTCCGCAACGCCGATGGCTGGGCGTCCTTCGGTGTAGAGGATCAGCTTCTCCACCTCCGAGGCCATGAGACGGAGGTTGGGGCCGGTCCGGCTGACCAGGTCGGACAAGGCCGCATCATCGATCTCACGGCCGGCCTCCCGCAGCAGCCGCAACGCCTCGGACTCCACCTTCACCGCCCAGTCCTTGTCGTCCTGCGAAAGTGCCGAGAAGTTCTCCACCGTCCCCATCTTCTCCAACGTCTTGTAGAAGACCCTTCGCTTGTCGGGTTTGCCGGAGGAGATGAGCAGGCGGACCCCGTCCCATCGGAAGTTCTTCAGCGTCTCCGCCATGTCCGCCAAGGCCCCGGTCACCGCCGCGGAACCGCCGGTGCGGTCTTCGCCGAGGAAGGTGCAGTTCTGGAACCAGACGACCTTGGCGCCACCGAAGAAGGGCAGGGTGTTGAGGGCCTCGTTCAGGCGGCCCAGCTTCTGCAGGGCCTCCGAGGAGTTCATCGCGGTCCCGTCGACGACCTCGTGGTCCATGCCACCCAGTTCCGTGCACCAGGCGTCGTAGACCTTCTTCGCCCGCTGTTTGACCGTGAAGTCGTCGTCGCCGCAGACGAGGACGACCGGCGCGGCGGCGGTGGTGGTGGCTTTGGCCATCGGGATCGGCGTCGGTGCGGACCGGTCTTCAGGTTTCCGGCTCGATCGAACCGCCGTCGTCGGGATCCGGCAGGTGTTCGCTCATGTCCTCCAGCTCCACGAACAGGCTGCGGGAGACGTAGACCGGCCGCTTGAGTGCGGTGGCGAGGGCGAGGCAGTCGCTGGGGCGCGCGTCGAGCTCGACCAGCTTGGTCCCGAGCTCGTTCTGTTGGCGCAGGATGAGGCGGGCGAAGTAGGTGGAGTTCTTGAGGTTGGTGATGACCACCCGTTCGAGCTGGATGCCGAAGCCCTGGAACACATGCGCCATCAGGTCGTGGGTGAGCGGGCGGTCCTTCGGCGTGCCCCGCAAGGCCATGCCGATGACCACCCCCATGCTCTGTTCGACCTGGATGACGAACACCTTCTCGTCGTTCCCGATGAACAGCGCGCAACCGCTGTTCGCGGGCAGGATACCCCGGATCTTCACCGGGACGACGTCGTTCGCCATGGGCGGAGGATAGAAATCCAGGGCCCCGGAACGCAAGGAAGGGCGCCGGAACCCCGGCATGTCGGAATCGCCTCGTTTCGGCTCACCTGGAATCCCGGGGCATCGCGGCGGAGGCCGTTGGCGCCGGTCGGACCGCCAGCCACGTCGCGCCCAGCAGCACCGCGCCTCCCAGCCATTCCGTCCCGGAAAGGTGTTCGTCGAAGCACACGATGCCGCCGATCGCGGTGACCAAGGGCAGAAGCATCTGGATCGAGGATCCCCGGGCCACGGGAAGGAGATGGAATCCGTGGGTCATGGTGATCTGCGCGACCGCCACCACCGCGGACGCGGCGGCCAATCCGAAATGGGCCTTCCAAGGCAGCCCGGCCACCTTGCCCATGGCCATCGGGATGGAGACGGCCCACGACCACAGGCATTGTGAGGCGAAGACGGTCGAGGCGTGCTCGCGGTTCCTGAGGAGGCGGATGATCACGACGGCGACGCCGGCCACCACGGCGCCCACGAGGCCGATGACCTCATGGCGGGAGAAGCGGCCGGCGAACACCGCTTCACCGAAGAAGACCGACAGGCCCCCGAACGCGACCAGCATCCAGCCGAACTGTCCCCAGCGCAGCGGCTCTCCCAGCCACACCGCCGCGATGACCGCCCCGAAGAGGGGGTAGGTCATGTTGAGGATCACCGCGCGTCCGGCGCCGAGATGTTCGATGGTGAGGTAGAAGGTGACGATGCCCACGGAGCCGACGAGGCCGCGGGCAAGCACCCAAGGTTGGCGCAACAGGTTGCGGGGCTCGAAACCCCGTCCGCGGTAGACCAGCCAGACCAGTACCCCGCCGACGATGCCGCGGTAGGACGAGGCGACCCAACCGTCCGCGGACGGTGCTGCAAGCGCGACGGCCCGAAGGATCAGCACGTTGACGGCGAAGAAGAGGATGGACACCAGCATCAGCAGGATGCCGCGTCGTTCGGGGTTGGGATCGTTGGGGGACATGGCTCGTTCGTGTGGGATCCGGAGCCGGCGGCGGAGGGTGATCGAACCGTGGAGGTCGGATTCCGGACGCCGTTGCGGCTTCCGGAAGGTTCGTCCTGGGTTTCAGGCCCGACGTCCGGAAAGCACCGCACGACGCCAAATGGCGCCAGCACGAAGGCTTACCCGGATCAGGACATGGAACCGCGACACGGGCCGACCCTATCGGGAACGCCTCGGCTGTCGATCCCGGCGATGGTGGCCGGACACGGCACGTCGCGCCGACCGCCTCATGAAGTTCCGCTTTGGCTCCGGGGACTTCCTGCCGATGAGCCTCGCCATGGAGTCTCCCAATCCGGAGATCGCTCCGATGATCGATGGGATCGTCCGGGATGTGATCTCCACAATGACCCGGATCCCCATCGCGCGAAGCGAGCAGGATCCGACGCCGAACTCCTTTGGGGTCAACGGACTGGCCGGCGTGGTGGGGTTGGCCGGCTCCCTTGCCGCCAACGTCCATCTGGTGCTCTCCCAAGCCACGTCCCGTCGGTTGGTGGCGGGGATGGTGGGGATCGAGGACCTGAGCGATTCGGATGTCCGGGACGGGATCGGCGAGTTCACCAACATGATCGCCGGAGGACTCAAGAACCGCCTGGATGCCAGGGGGTTCAGTCTTCGCCTGACCGTGCCGACCCTGCTCCGGGGTACGGATGTGCAGGTGACGGCCAAGGGGTTCACCTTCGGATCCACCAACCTGATCTGGCTGGAAGGCGATCCGGAACCCATGCGGGTGGCGGTCTTCGCGAAGATGGACCCTCGTTGAGTTGCGCACCCGTGTTGGAAGTGCCGTGGCGCCGACGGATTTGAGGGCGGCTGACGGCTTGCCGTTCGGGCGTTCCCCGGCGATTTTCCCCGGATTCCCCGGGGGCGCAGTGGCGGTCTCGGGGTCCAAAGACATCCATGCGCTACATCGAGCCCCACGGACACATGGTCAGCCGGACCACCGACGACTACATCGACATGGTGACCGCCGGCTGTGCCGCGGTGTGTGAGCCGGCGTTCTGGGCCGGGTTCGACCGTTCCTCTTCCGACGGCTTCCGCGACTACTTCCGGCAATTGACCGAATACGAGCCGGCCCGGGCCGCGAGGTACGGTCTGCCGCACTACTGCTGGCTTTGCATCAACCCGAAGGAATCGGAGGACGTGAAGCTGGCCGAGGATGTCCTGGCCGTGATCCCCGAGTTCCTCGGTGCGAAGAACGTCCTGGGAATCGGCGAGATCGGTCTCAACAAGAACACCCGCAACGAACTGCAGGTGCTGGAGATGCACATCGACCTCGCGGCGCGGAACGACCGGCTGATCCTCGTCCACACGCCGCATCTGGAGGACAAGCTCAAGGGCACCCGGCTGATCCTGGACGCCTTGCGGGCCGATTCGCGCATCCGCCCGGAGCGGGTCCTGATCGACCATGTGGAGGAACACACGGTGAAGCCGGTGCTCGACCGCGGACACTGGGCGGGCATGACGCTGTACCCGATCAGCAAGTGCACCCCGGCCCGTGCCGTGGACATCCTCGACATGTACGGTTCCGAGCGTCTGTGGATGAACTCCGCCTGCGACTGGGGCGAGAGCGTCCCCCTGGCCATCCCGAAGACGGCCCTCGAGATGCGTCGGCGTGGATGGTCCGCCGAAGCGATCGACCGGGTCATCTACCGGAACCCCGTCCGTTTCCTCAGCCAGGCACCGCAGTTCCGGTTGCCTTAGGCTGGGCCCGCCTTCGATGGCGCCAGTCGCATTTCGCCGGGAAAGCGGGATCGATCGACCTCGTCCGGACGGAAGAACGCGTCGGGGACTGCGAGGGCATCCTCGAAGGACTCCCAATCTGGCAAACTAGGCTGACGGAGTCCGCCTGCGGGTCACCATGCCGACGTTGTCGCTGAACAGGCGGCCCTTGAGCAGTCCGAAGCTGACCGCCTGCCAGCTGATCCGGGGGATCTTGGGAATGCCGCCGTCGCCGGTGTAGGCGAACACCGGCGGCTCGAAGCCGCTTTCGCCGCACAGCCGCTGCAGGTCCATCCGCAGCAGCGCGGTGATGTGCGCCGGGTAGGTGGTGCCGAGGAAATGGGTGAAGTGCCCGCCGAGGATGAGGCCGACGTAGCTCCGGATGCACTCCTGGTTGGGCATCGTCAGGACCAGCGTTCCGCCTGGGACGAGCAGTTCGGCGAGGTTGCGGAACACCTGCCGCGGGTTCTCGAGATGTTCGATCGTCTCGGAGCAGACCACCGTCCCGAACCGCTTCCCGATCCGCAGCGGTTCATTGAGGTCCTGGGTGAACCACTCGACCTCGTCCGGCAATGTGGCGGGCCTGCCCGCGATGTCCGCACCGGAGAGAGGTCTTCCCAGGCCGATCGTGGAGAAGTGCCGAAGCAATTCCCCCTGGCCGGCTCCGAAGTCGAGCAGCGGCCCCTGGGCCCGGCCGGCCTCGAGAAGGCGGATCACCAGCTCCTTGATGTTGGAGTTGGAGGTTCCACCGGAGAGGGCGGCGGCCCGTTGGCGATGTTCCTGGAGGTTCAATGCAGTGGGGCCCGGACCGATCCGTCCCTGCCGGGCGAATTCCCCGGTTGTTGGGCACGGAAAGTATGCGGACGTCGGGAAGGGCGAATCAAGGAAGAGGAACCCGGCGGATCACTTCGCGCCCGCGGGCTTGGCCGGTGCCGACGCCGGCCTCACGGGTGGGGCAGGGATGGCCTCCTCGGCGGTTCCCTTCGCCTTCCCCTTGGCGGCCTCCGCAACGGGCGGTGCCGTGTTCTCGGTGAGCCACTTCTTCGCGTCGGAGTTGTCTCCCTTCGCGGCCAGTTCCATCAGCCTGCGGGCTTCCTTGGGATCGGGCGGCACGCCACGGCCTTCCTCGTGACGTTTCCCGAGCTCGTAGGCCGCGCTCGGGGAACCGTCGGCGACCCGCTGCTTCAGGAAGTCGACCACCCGCTTCTCCGTCTCCGCGGCTTCCTGTTCGCGCTTCTTCTTTTCGGCGGCGGCGGCGGCCGGACTCGGCGGCGGAGCGGGAACGGCACCCGGGGCCGCGGAGCCTCCGGAGCCCGACCGGTTGGGAGCCGTCTGCGGTGCGTAGGGATTGCCGCCGGTCGCCCGGTCGAGCGAGCGCTTGATGCGCCCGATGGACTGGGCCTCGGTGGAGGCGGTGAAGAGGCCCAGGCAGGCCATCAGCAGAAGGGGCTTCCGGTTCATGGGATGACGTGAAGCTAGCCCCTTCGTCGTCGGTTGGAAGCCGTCGTTTCCCCAATCGTCCGGCGAAGGGGGAAGGAGCCTCACGCGGAGGCGCCAAGCCGCCAAGGGAAGGGATGGAAACCTTGGGTTCCGCAAATGCCAGGTCGCTTGGGGACCGGCTGCGGATCCGGCTTCCCGTTGGCGTTGTGGCGATCTTGCGTGGGGTGTACCCCCGATCCCGTGGGATGGATCAGAGGATGTTCGCGGCGAGTTCCGCGAGGTCGCTGCGTTCGCCTCTCTGGAGCTCGACGTGCGCGGCGAGGGCCTGCTCCCGGAAGCGGCTGATGATGTAGTTGAAGCCGTTGGAGGCCACGTCGACGTAGGGGTTGTCGATCTGGTACGGATCGCCGGTGAGCACGAGTTTCGTGCCGTGGCCGACACGGGTGAGGATCGTCTTGGCCTCGAGCGGGGTCAGGTTCTGGGCTTCGTCCACGATCATGAACTGGTGGGCGATGCTGCGGCCCCGGATGTAGCTCAGCGCTTCCACCACGATCGTGCCGCTGCGCAGCATGTCGCCGGTCCTCCGATGGTCGTGACCCATGTTCAGGTCGCCGAGCATCTCCAGCGCGTCGTGGATGGGTTGCATCCACGGGGAGAGCTTCTCGTCGAGGGATCCCGGCAGGAAGCCGAGTTCCTTGCCCATGGAGATGGTCGGACGTGCGACCACCAGGCGCCGGAATTCCCGGTCGTTGACCGTGCGCTTCAGGCCGGCCGCCAAGGCGAGGAGGGTCTTTCCGGTGCCCGCCTTGCCCATCAGCGTCACCAGCTTCACGCGCTCGTCGAGCAGGGCGTCCAGGGCGAAGTGCTGTTCGCGGTTCTTCGGCTTGATTCCCCAGACGTTCTGGCAGTCCTGCAGCGGGATCAGCTTCCGTCCGGTGGCGTCGACCTTGCACAGCACCGTACGCTTCAGGTTCCCCTCCTCGGCCACGGTGCAGTACTCGTTCGGATGCCGTACCGGTCCCGGGGGAAGGGCGACCTCGCCGTTGAATTTCAATTCGGAGATCTTCGCCGTCGGCAGGACCACCTCGAACATCCCGGTGTAGAGGTCCTTGAGATTGACCTGGTCGGTTTCGTAGTCCTCGGCGTCGAGTCCTTGGACGTCCGCCTTGAGCCGTAGGTTGATGTCCTTGGTGACCAGGATGGTGGGGTGCCGCCGATCGGCCGCCCGGATGGCCAAGGCCTGGGCGAGGATCCGGTTGTCCATGGAACCGGCCGCCGCGGCGAGGATGCCGGCCTTGGAACCGGACTGGAAAAGGATCTGGAGACGGCCGCCGTTCGCGAGCGGAACCCCCTTGCTGAGGTTGCCCTCCTTGCGGAGCGCGTCGAGCCGGCGGGAAACCGTCCGCGCGTTCTGCCCGCGCTCGCTGGTCTCCCGCTTGAACTTGTCGATCTCCTCGATGACCTCGATGGGGATCAGGACCGTGTTGTCCTGGAAGTTGAGCAGCGCGTTCGGGTCGTGGAGGAGGACGTTGGTGTCCAGGACGTAGTTCTTGACCCGCGTCGCGGTCGGATTGCCGGAGGGACTTCCATCGCCTTCCGGAGGCGGTGCTTCAGGCCGGGTTTTGCGTGGCGTTTTCGCGGCCTTCTTGAGGCCCGCAGCGGAGGAATCCAACGCGGTGGCAAGCACGTCGCGAGTCATGCTTCGGGTTGGTATCCGGCACAAGTCCAATTTGTGAACAACCTGGTGATAATTCCATGGCCTGCGTCGACGGGGCGCTGTGGTGCCGAGGCCCCATCGCCGGACGCGTCGTTGCAAGGTGCGGCGCCGGTTGGGTTTCCATGGCGGCGAAGCCGCTCAGCGCACGGCGGTGCCCACCGCGCCGCAGGCGAGCAGGATCAGCCAGGACGGAATGCGCCCATGGAGATGGAGCGCCGTCGCTCCGACGACGATCCACGTCGGCATCGGCAAGATCGTACCCGTCGGTGCGCAAACCCCCGCCGCGAGTCGGACGGCGAACAGCATGAGCATCGCCAGGACGGCTCCCTGCAGCCCGCGTAGGGCGCCGTTGAGCCTGGGATCGGTGAGCAGGGTTCCGAACCGGGGTCCCAGGGTGAAGATCCACAGGAAGCTCGGGGCGAAGGTCGACCAGAGCGCGGTTGCGCCGCCCAGCAGCGCGGCGGCGGGGCGTGACAGTTCACCGGGATGGTTCCATCCGGCCTGCGTCCCGATGAACTGCAGGACCAGGACCAATGGTCCCGGCGTGGTCTCGCCGAGGGCCAACGCGTCGAGCAACTCCTGTTGTCCGATCCAACCCGCGGACTCCACGGCGTGGTTCCCCACGAACGGGAGGACGGCATAGGCGCCGCCGAAGGTCAGCATCGCGGCCTTCGAGAAGAAAACGCCCATCCGCCACGGCAGCGACGTCTCGCCGAACAAGGCCAGGAGCAGCAGGAGGGGCAGCCACCACACCGCCATCCATGTCAGCAAGGGCGCAGCCCACGGGCTCGGGGCGGGGACTGTTGCTTCGGGTTTGGGTTGATCCTCGAAGCTCGTCCGCGCCGGACGCCCGCCGGCTCCAAACAGCCCAGCCGCGGCAAGCACGACCGGAAACGTCCACGGTCCATCGAAGAATGCCAGTGGGAGCAGCCACAGTGCGGCGAGCCATCGCGACCTCCGGTTGGCCCGCGAAAGCATCCGGATCAGGCCGACGGCGACGACGGCGACGACCGCAGGCTGCAGGCCGGCGAGGAACGAGCTCACCGCGGCGGTTTCGCGACCCAGGAGGTAGGCGGCCGACAGCAGGCCCAGGAGCAGCGAACCGGGCAGCACGAACAGGATGCCGGCCGTCAACCCGCCTCGGATTCCATGAAGACGCCAACCGATGAAGGTCGCCAGCTGTTGGGCCTCGGGACCGGGAAGCAGCGTGCAGAAGGCGAGCGCCCCGTCGAAGTCGGTCGCCGTCACCCATTGCCGCCGTGTCACGAGGTCGTCCCGCGTCCGCGGGATCTGCGCCGCGGGGCCGCCGATCCCGGTCGATCCGAGCAGCAGCCAGTAGCGCAGGGCTTCCCGGAACGACGGCCCCTTCACCGGGCCGCCGCGGCCGGTGCCGGCGCCTGGAACCGGATCGGCGCCGCGGCGCCTGTGCCGTTGTTGGATCCGCGACGGTAGCCGGCGAGGTCGAGTGTCACCTGGCCGTATCCGGCGGCGCGCATCCCGGTGTCGATGCGTTCGCGGACCCCGGCTTCCAGCAGGCGGGGGAATTCCGAGGTGCCGACCTCGATGCGGGCGAGGTGGCCGCCGAGCGTGCCGCCCAGTTGATGATGCCGGACCCGGACGTCATGGAATCCGAGGTCGCGCAGCAGGTACTCCGCCTCCTCGACCATCCGGAGCTTCTCGGGCGTCACCGGTTCGCCGGTCGGGATGCGCGAGCTGAGGCAGGCGAGCTGGGGCTTGTCCGCCGTCGGGAGGCCGAGCCGGGCGCTGAGGGTTCGGATCTCTGCCTTGGTCAGTCCGGCCTCCTTGAGCGGTGCACGCACCTGGAACTCGCCGGCGGCCCGGGCTCCGGGCCGGTGGTCGCCGACGTCGCTCGCGTTCTCACCGTAGGCGATCACGTCGAATCCCAGCGCACGGGCCAGCGGCTCGAGCTCGGTGAAGAGCGCGTGCTTGCAGAAGTAGCAGCGGTCGGTGGGGTTCGCGAGGTAGCGGTCGTCCTGGAACTCCGCGGTCCCGACCACCCGCAGCGGGATGCCATGGCTTCCGGCGATCTCCACCGCCTCCTTCAGTTCCCGCCGCGGAAGGCTCGGGGAATCGGCGATGGCGGCCACCATCCGGTCGCCGAGCACCTCGTGCGCGACCGCGGTGAGGAACACCGAGTCGACGCCGCCGGAATAGGCGACGACACAGCTCCCGTATCCGCGGAGGAGCGTCCTGAGGTGTTCGTAGCGGGACTCGATCATGGTCGACGATGGCCGAAGCGCACCGCGGGACAAATCCGGTTCACGCGGCGAACAGCGTTCCGGCCGCATCGCCGAGGCCGAGGTTGCGTCCTCCGGCCTGCACCTCGTGGATCCCGCCATCCTTCCAGGCGCGAATGCGATACAGCGTGGCGAACCCATACCGCGGCGCGGCGCCACCCTGGCCACCGACCAGCTCGCTGCCGCGTCGGACGTTGTCCTGCATCCAGGCCGGGAGCAGCAGGTGGAAGGGATTGCGGCTGACCTCGCCGGCGTGGAAGGAAACCCCGGTGACCAGCTGGGTCACGTGGTCTTCACCGAGCTCGACCATCAGGTTCGGCCGTGTCATCTGGCCCCAGTATTCGGTGTCCACCAGCGTCGTCCGGAACTCCGGGCCCAGCGTGGCCAGGGCGTCCAGCACCAGGAAGTGGGTGCCGATGTGGGTGCCGTTCCAGTCGTGCTCGTGCGGGACGAAGATGGCGGCGGGCTTCTCCGCGGCGAGGATCCCGGCGATGCGCTCGACCATCGGGGCCCAGACGGACGGCTCCTCCGCACGGCATTTCGGGGTGACCTTCTCCAGCCCGTTCGGCGCGGTCTGGACGATGTCGAAACCGATGTAGCCGCAGGCCTGCTTCAGTTCCTCGAGGCGGGCGGCCTGCCGGGCGCGGTTGCTGCCCTGGGTGACCGCGACGTTGACGACGTTCCATCCCGATTCGATGCGGAGCCGCAGCGCGAGTCCTCCGACGATGCACTCGTCGTCGGGATGCGGCGAGAAGATGAGGGCCTTGGGGGCGTCCGCGGCGGGCGTCGGGCGCGGCACCGGGGGCACCCCGCCGAACGGGAGGGAACGGCCTTCGCGGAAGGATCGGGCGTAGTCGTGGACGAGCGTGGCGTAGGGATTCATGGACGGTTCGGCGCGGGACGCGTCTTGGCGACGACGAGAAAAGTCGGACCGCCGGCCTCCGGGCGAGCGAAATTCTTCCGGTGCCGGCCAAACCGGGATCGACAATCCGACGGGACCCGGTTCCATCCGGGTGGCTCCCATCCCTCGCCGCGACCATGAAGCCCCGCCTCCAACCCCGCCTTCCGCGCGCCTTCACCCTGATCGAGCTGCTGGTGGTCATCGCGATCATCGCCATCCTGGCCGGCATGCTCCTGCCGGCCCTGGGCAAGGCCAAGGCGAAGGCCGACACCATGGCCTGCATGAACAACCTCCGGCAGATCGGCCTGTTCATGCAGTTCTACACCGACGACAACCGCGACGTCTTCCCCGGCCATCGCAACGGGAACCTGACCACCGCCGACGAACCGCCTTCCCGTACCAACTGGTGGGGGACCGCGATCGTGGGCTATGCGAAGGGCAACTCGAACTACTTCCGCTGCGGCTCGCTGAAGGGGCCCCGCAAGGACAACGGCATCACCTGGTCGTGGAGGTTCGACTGCCACCTGGTGGGCTACGGCTACAACGCCTTCTTCCTCGGCGTGCATCCCTACGAGTCCCACGAGGCCGCCGGGTTGAGCACGACGAAGTGGTTCAAGCGGACCGCCGTCGTCAGCCCGGCGCAGAACCTCCTGCTCGGCGACACCATGCCCAAGCCCGATCTCACCTGGAGCAGCAGCCTGTGGTGGCCCAGTTCGGGGATGACGCCCGGCCGCGGGAACACCTACGAGGGCATCGACGACAACCGCCATGGACGTCGCGGCAACGCCATGTTCAACGACGGCCACGCCGAGACGCGCCGAAGCGCGAACATCAACCCGCCCGACGACCCGATCAAGGGCGGCCCGAACCAGTACCGGAACGCGCTCTACTGGGATCCGCTCCAGCGCCGCGGCACGGCCGAGTGAGGCTCCTCCCGGACCGGGTCCGGCTTTGACCGTCCGGGCTTCCCCGGTGGAGTGTCGTCGTCGATGCCGCGCCGCCCGAACATCGACCGCTTCCTCCACGAACGCGAGAGCCTCGCCTTCGTCACCGGTCCGCTGGCGGGCGTGGACGAGGCGGGCCGCGGACCGTTGGCGGGCCCTGTGGTGGCCGCGGCGGTGGTGTTGCCGGTGGAGTGGATCCGGGATGGCATTCCGGCCGAGTTCCAGGACCTCAACGACTCGAAACAGCTCGGCGCCGCGGAACGCGAACGCTACTTCGGTTTGCTGACGGTCCACCCCGGGATCCGCTTCGCGGTGTCCGCGTCGGACCCCGCGGAGATCGACCGGATCAACATCCTGCAGGCCACCCACCGCGCGATGAACGGCGCCCTGCGGGCGTTGGGGGAACCTGCCGTCGCCCATGCACTGGTCGATGGCCGTCCCGTGAAGACCTTGTGCGTGCCGCAGACGGCGCTCGTGAAGGGCGACGCCCGGAGCTATTCGATCGCCGCGGCGAGCGTGTTGGCGAAGGTCACCCGCGACCGTGTGATGGTCGAAGCCCACCGCCGTTGGCCCGGCTATGGGTTCGACGTGCACAAGGGCTACCCCACGCCGGACCACCTCGCCGCCTTGGAACGCCTCGGACCCTGTCCGATCCACCGGCTCAGCTTCGCCCCTCTGCGACGTCCGGAGCCGGACCTGTTCGGAGGCTGAACGGGTCCGGTTCGGAGGCCGCGGACCGTTGACGGGTGCGTCGGAAGCCCGTCCGATGCGTGCCGGCTTCCTGGTGGGATCGGGTCATGGACTGGGTGCGATGGTGGCGTCGGGTTTCCGCGGGGCGGCCGGGTCCGGAACATCTCCGTCGCGGAGCGTTCGGCGAGGCGGCCGCACGACGGCACCTGGAGAATCGGGGCCTGCGTTTCCTGGCGGCGAACTACCGGTCGGGAGTCGGCGAGATCGACCTGATCATGCGGGACGGTCCCACCTTGGTCTTCGTGGAGGTGAAGGCGCGATCCTCCGAGGCCTGGGGAAGACCCGCCGACGCCGTCGACCGTCCCAAGCGCCTCCGCCTGTCGGACACCGCGCTGGCCTACCTGGAGGAACTCGGCCATCCGCGGGTCCCGTTCCGGTTCGACATCGTGGAAGTGCTCGACCTCGGAGGGGAAGAGCCCGAGGTGCGCCACCTGGAGAACGCCTTCCCGTTGGAACCGCCCAGGATGTATGCGTGAGAGGCAGGGAGCGCCGAGCAGGGAGCTCAGAGCGGGGAGCACTGAGCTGAAAGAAGGTTCCGGCGGCGCCAGGAATCGAGAATCCCGAATCGGGAATTCCCGGTCTTCAGGCGATGGCGGCGACTTGTCCGCGGAGGGCGGTGAGCAGTTCCTGCATGATGGCGGTGGGGGTTCCGTGCCAGGCGGCCCCGAGGCGGAGGGGGGCGATCTGTGGTATGGCCACCTTGCGGACCTCCTTCGGGAAGGACTTCCCCGGGACGTCGAGGGTGAGTCCGATGCCGAAGCCTCGGCGCACGTAGACGTCGATCAGCTCGAGGTCGGTGACCTCGATGTCGGGCGGCCAGTCGAGCCCGCGTTCGCCGAGCAGTTCCCGCAGACGGCGTGGGGCGAGTTCGCCCGGCGTCAGGGTGATCAGGGGTTCGGTCGGATTGCCGCCGGCCACCGCGGCGAGGATGTCGTCCGCGGAGCGGTGCTTCGATTTCGCGGGCACCAGGAAGACGACCGGCAGGTCGAGCAGCGGGACCTGGTGGAGTCCGGGTGGGGACTTCTCCTCGAGCAGGGTGATGGCGAGGTCGAGTTCGTGGCGTTCAAGCCAGCTCCAGACCTGCGGCTGCTGACCCGCGCGGAGGGTCAGCTTGAGCTTGGGGAAGCGTTTCCGGAGATCCTGGAGCACGGCGGGGAGGTGATCCCGGAGGGCCATGACCGGGGCGGCGAGGCGCAGCGTCTGGGCGACCCCGCCGCGGAGGCGTTCGCCGACCTGGTCGACCGAGCCGAAGAACGGGCGCACGAACGCATAGAGTTCCTGTCCGTGCGGGGTGAGTTCGAACGGCCGGCGCTGGAACAGCTTCACGCCGAGTTCCGCCTCGAGCTGGAGGATCTGTCCGCTCATCGCCGGCTGCTGGATCCCGTACGGCATGTTCCGCACGGCCTCCATGATGCCGCCGTGTCGGGCGACGTAGTAGAAGAGCTCGAGGTGGTGGATGTTCATGCCCGGAGCGAATCCACGGCACGGGACATTGGCAACGGAGCGTTTGCCGAGCGGCCGGGGGCGTGGATAGGGTTCGTCCATCCCGAGGGGACTTCCGGACCGAGCCTGGCGCGCGGTGCCGTTGAAGGCGCCCGAGGGCGACACCGTCTTCCCCCGCGCATGAACCCGATGAAACCCGCCCTGGCGGTCCTGATCGCCGCCGCCTCCGTCCAAGCCGCCGTCGACTTCCAGAAGGACATCGCCCCGATCCTGGCCGACAACTGCCTCAAGTGCCACGGCCCGGAGAAGCAGAAGGGCAAGTACCGCATCGACTCCAAGGAAGCCGCGTTCAAGGGCGGCAAGAGCGAGAAGGCGGGAGTCGTCGCCGGCGACCCCGAAAAGAGCGAGATCCTGCTCCGGGTGAACCTGGGCAAGGACAGCGACGAGCTGATGCCGCCCGAGGGTGGACCGCTTCCGGAGCCGGCCCGGGCGAAGCTCAAGGAGTGGGTGAAGGACGGCGCCAAGTGGCCCGACGGATTCGTCCTCGCCGCGGCGGTGGCCGTTCCGACTCCGGTGGCGCCCTCGGCCTCCGCCCGCCCCGCGCGCCCGATTCCGCCGTTGCCGGAACTGCCGAAGGACTTCAAGCCGGCCGCCGCCGAGGCCGCCGCGATCGCCGCCCTGAACAAGGCCGGCGTGGACCCCAGGCCGCTGGCCCAGGACTCCCCTTGGAAGGAGGCCAACTTCCGCCTCAAGGGCGCCGAGATCACCGACGCCTCGCTGGCGCCCTTGTCCGGCCTCGGCAGCCTCGTCGAGCTCCGCCTCGGCAACACCAAGATCACCGACGCCGGCCTCAAGTCGCTCTCCGGCCTGAAGCACCTGCAGGTCCTCGGCCTCGAACTCACCGGCGTCACCGACGCCGGCCTCGATGCCGTCGCATCGCTTCCGAACCTGGTCTACCTGAACCTCTACGGCACCAAGGTCACAGACGCCGGCATCGCCAAGCTGGCCGGGCTGAAGCACCTCCGGAACCTCTATGTCTGGCAGACCCAGGTGACACCCGAGGGCGTCAAGAAGCTCGAGGCCGCACTGCCCGGCCTGGACATCAACACCGGATGGGTCGCACCGGCCCCGGCGGAGAAGAAGGAAGAGCCGAAGAAGTGACGGTCGGCGTCGCCGAGCCCAGCCGCCTCCCATCGACCGGATGACCCTTCCCTGCATCGCCGACCGGCGCTTCCGGTCGGTCCTGCTCGCCTGGTTGCTGACGGCCTTCGGCGCGATGCCGGTCTTCCCGCAGTCCGGGACGCTGCTGCCGCTCGGCGTCTCGGCCTCGCCGACGCCGGCGGTCCGCAACGAGTTGCTGGTGCTGACCCTCGGTCTCACCAACCTCAACTCCGTGTACCAGAGCGGGGTGGTCCTCACCAATGTGCTGGATCCCTCCGTGACCCTGGTCGGCGTGGCCACCAACTCCGGGGTGGTCTCGTGGACCAACAACGCCGGTTCGCTCGAGTTCCGCCTCCGCGACCTCGACGTCGGCCAGTTCCACGTCCTCTCGATCACCGGGAGTCCCGTCCGCGTCGGCGTCCTCACCAACATCGCCCGTGCCGCCACGGTCGACCTCCGTTCCAATTCCCAGACCAACCTCCTCAACTCGGTCAACCGCCAGTCCGACATCGCGGTCGGCATCGCGATGGACGAGTCCGAGCCCCTCACCGGCCAACCGGTCGTCTATCGGGTCTCCGTGACCAATCGCGGACCGGACCGCATCGAGGCGTTGGTGGTCAGCAACTCCCTTCCCGCCGGCACGACCTTCCTCTCCGCGTTCGGCGCCACGGGAATGGCCATCCGGCCCACCAACGGGGTGCTCCTGATGGATGCCGGGGCTTTGGCCTCGGGAGCGGGAACGCGGTTCACCGTCGCCGTCGAGACCGCCGTCGCCGGGGCAACCACCGCAAACGCCTCCGTGCTTCCGCACGAGAACGACGATCCCGCCCCGTCCAACAACAGCGCCTCCCGGTCGCTTCGCATCCAGCAGGTCGTGGACGGCGACCTCGAAGTGTCCGCGATCGACGCCGGCGCGCTCGACCGCCAGACGGGGTTGATCCGGCAACGGTTCCGCCTGTCAAACGCCGGAACCAACCACGTTCCCGGAGCCCGCATCTTCGTCGCCGGCCTCACCAACACCCCGTCGAACCTCGGCGGAACCAATGTCGGACGCGCCTTCGTCCAGATTCCCGCCGGAGTCGCCCCGGGAGGTTCCCTCGACTTCGTGTTGGAGTACTTCTCGTCGGACCGCCTTCCACTGCCCGCCGGCCGGGTGACCTTCGATCCGGTGCCGGTTGCCGTCGTGGAGGAGCCCCCCACGGGTGCCGCCGTCGTGCCGGTCTCGGTGCCGCAGTGGACGGCTTCCGGTCCGCGGTTGGAGTTTCCCACGGTGCCCGGCCGGCAGTACCGGATCGTCTATGGCGAGACGGCTTCGTTGACCGAGTCCAAGTCCGTGCGACCGCTCGTGAACGCCACCGGAAGCCGCGTCCAATGGACCGACCTCGGACCGCCCTACACCGCGGAGTCGGCCTCCACCGTCCGCTCGCGGTTCTACCGGATCCAGGAGGTGACGCCATGAATCCGATCCCGTCCCGTCGCCCCATGTCGGCGATGGGTGTCGCGGCGATGGCCGCGTTGGCGTTGGTGCCGATGTCGGCGACGGCGGCCATCGACGACTGGGCGCGTCATCTGCGGGTGGGAGCGTGGATCGGCTTCGGTCTCCAGGCCGACTTCACCCTGGCGGGCTCGGTACCGGTCTCCGGGGTGGATCCCGGCGTGGCCGGGGTGCCGGGACTCGACCACACCTACGACAACGGATTCGTGCGCCGCGACCAGACCGGCAACGCCCAGGGGCTGACCTCGAATTGGGGTTACCAGGACGCGGGGCAGCTGGTCGGCGATGATCTTGTCTTCCGCGCCTCGCGGAGCTTCGCCGTCGACGACCTGGCGAGGAAGGAAGGAGGACCGCACGCCGGTCTCGACGTGGGATATGGCACGATGCTGGGCAATTGGGGTGAGACCCGATGGGGTTTCGAGTTCGGCTTCGGGCTGCTGCCCATCGTCCTTTCCGATTTCCGCACGCTGAACGGCAGCATCCGGCGGACGGTGCATGCCTACGACACCGGCGGCCTGCAGCTGCCGCAGGCCCCGTACTCAGGAGGAGTGACCGGCGTGGGACCGCTGCTCGGCGACACCGCGGTGGCCTTGCCCGACGAGGTCCTGCCGGGCGAGGTCCGAGGTGCCCGGGTGATCGACGCCTGGCTCTACAACCT
This sequence comes from Verrucomicrobiales bacterium, assembly GCA_027488845.1. GTDB lineage: Bacteria > Verrucomicrobiota > Verrucomicrobiia > Limisphaerales > UBA9464 > SXXZ01. The sequence continues at coordinate 117,331 of JAIYBC010000057.1, forward strand.
CCGTCTCGGCCCGCAGCTGTACCGCGAACTGGGCGGGCGTTGGGCCGTGAGCGCCGGTGCCGGTGCCGCCATGGGCATCGTCGTCGGCGACTACCGCTTCGACGAGACGGTCTGGGTCGCCGGCGTCGCCGGCGCGAACAACCTCGGCGCCATCGGGCGAACCGACGTCAACGCCGGCGCCTACGCCAACGCGATGCTCTTGTGGCACACCAACCCCGACGCGGACTTCTATGTGGGCGTGCAGTGGATGACGCTCGGGAAGACGCGTTTCGCCGAGGGCAATCGGGAAGGGCTCTTGCGGATGGAGAATGGATTCCAGGTGGTCACCGGCATCCGCTGGCCGTTCTGAGTTTTGCCCGTTGTCCGGTGTCCGTTGTCCGTGGATTTCGCTGGTGAGGTGCGTGAGCGTCGTGGAGTGCGCGAGTCTGTCCGCGCCTTTCCCCGAATCGCAGGACGGCTTCCGCCCCATCGAGTCCACGCCTCGCGGATCAGCTCGGCTTCGTCCCGCCCAGGGCGCCGCGCTGGCGCAGCATGGCCTCCATGACCTTGTCCATGGCGTGCTCGGCCAGCGGCTTGGAAACCTCGTCCAGACGGGCGTTCGCCGCGCGCAGGGCCACCGGGTCGCCGGTCTTCGTCCGCGGTTCCTCTCCGGACAACACGGCTTCGACCGCTTCCAGGGCCTCGTGGAGCTGCTTCCGGTAATCGTCGTCCAGGTCGGCGTCGTACTCGGCCATCGTCTTGCGCGTCGCCGTCAGCGTCTCGCCCGCCCGGATCTTGGCCTCGATCCACTGCCGTGCCTTCAGGTCGTCGAAGGCGTGCTCGACCGACTCCTCCACCATGCGCTGGACGTCCTCGTCCGCCACGTCCACCGCGGAGCGCATCTGGACCACCTTCTGGTGGCCGGTCTTCACGTCGCGGGCGAGCACGTGGAGGATGCCGTTGGCGTCGATCTCGAACTGCACGCCGACCCGCGGCACGCCCTTGGGGGCCCGTTCGAACTCCAGCAGGAAGTCGCCGAGGCTCCAGTTGTCCTTGGCCCGCTCGCGTTCGCCCTGCAGGACGTGGATCCGCATGTTCGGCTGGTTGTCCACGGCGGTTGTGAACATCTCGCCGGCCTTCACCGGGATGGTGGTGTTGCGCGGGATGATCACGTTCATCAGGCCGCCGAAGGTCTCGAGTCCCAGCGACAGCGGGGTGACGTCGAGGAGCAGGAGGTTCTTGAAGCCGCCGCGGAGGATCTCCGCCTGGATGGCCGCGCCGAGGGCCACGGCCTCGTCGGGATTCTGGGAGGTGTTCAGCTGCGGACCCTTCGTCCGATGGAACTCCTCGCCGAGCCGCAGGTCGCCGCGTTGTTCCGCGAACTCCGCGCAGCCGAACCACTCCGCCACCAGCCGCCGCACGAGCGGCATGCGGGTCTGGCCGCCGACCAGGATGACCTGGTCGAGGTCCTTCGCCTCGAGCTTCGCGTCGGCGAGCGAACGCAGGCAGTGGACGCGGGTGCGTTCGACGATCGGGCGGGTGAGCTCCTCCAGCTTCGTCCGCGAGAGCCGCAGCTCGAAGCTGAACGAGGCGGTGAGGAACGGGAGCTGGACCGCGACCTCCTCCTCGGTGCTGAGGCGGATCTTGGCGGACTCGGCGGCCTCGCGGATGCGGGCCACGAGCGGCTGTTCGGCGGGACCCGCCTTCGACAGGTCCGGGCCGCCGGCCTTGGCGATCTCGCCCACGAGGAACGTGGTCAATGCCCGGTCGAGGTCGTCGCCGCCGAGCCGGGTGTTGCCGTTGGTGGAAAGGACCTGGAAGACGCCGTTGTTCAGCTCCAGGACGGAGAGGTCGAAGGTGCCGCCGCCGAGGTCGTACACGGCCACCTTCGAGCGCTCCTTGAGCTTGTCCAGGCCGTAGGCGAGGGCGGCCGCGGTGGGTTCGTTGACGATGCGTTCGACGGTGAACCCGGCCAGCTCGCCGGCGCGGATCGTGGCGTTGCGTTGGGCGTCGTTGAAGTAGGCCGGCACGGTGATGACCGCCCGGGTCACGGTCTCGCCGAGCGACACCTCGGCGTCGGACTTGAGCTTCTTCAGGACCTCGGCGGCGATCTCCTCCGGCGACCATTCCCGGCCGTGGACGGGGAAGGCGGCCTGGCCGTTGCCGTCGGCGCGGACCGGGTAGGTGACGACCATCTCCTCGCGGGCGATGTCGACGCCGCGTCGGCCCATGAAACGCTTGGCCGAGTACACGGTGTGCTCGGGGCGGACCGCGCGGACGCGGTTGGCCGGGTGACCGACGACCGGGACCGCACCTGCGGCCGGGAAGTGGACGACGGACGGCGTCAGCCGCTGTCCGTCGGGATCGGCGATCACGTACGGGATGCCGCTGTCCACGATCGCGACCAGCGAGTTGGTGGTTCCCAGGTCGATGCCGACAATCTTGCTCATTGCGTCCGCGGAGTATGCCCTAGGCAGGCCCAAAGCCAAGGGGAGGGGTGGAGTCCAGGAAGCCCCTGAGGGACGAAGGGGGAGGAAGGTACCGCAGCCATTGCGTCCGCGGCAACGGGGCTAGCGGCGGCCGGTGATCAGGAAGACCAGGCCGAGGAGCAGCAGCCCACCCAGCACGGCGCAGAGGATCTTCCAGACGCTGTACGGCCGCTCGCCGGCGATCTGGCCGGTGTAGCCGTTGATCACCACCTGGTAGCTCCTGCCATGGTAGTCGTAGGTGAGCAGCCAGACCGGGGCGAGGATGTGCTTGAACGTCTGCCGGCTCCAGTGGGCGTCCACGTTGAGGTTGCGGTGGGTGTCGCCGGGGACTTCCCGTGCGCACATCCCATGCAGCAGGCCTTCCATCCGTTCACGCGCCGCGCGCGCCGCGGTGACGAGATCGATCTGGTACCGCTCGACCACCCAGCCGGCGAGGAATCCGGAATCGTATGGCACGAGTTCCTTCGTCGGGAAAGGCTCCACCTTCCGCAGCAGCTTCGGCTTCACGCCCTTCGAGGCGGGCACGAGTTCGTCGTCGAAGAAGTGGGAGAGGCTCCCGGAACTCCATTCCCAACGGGTGTGGCGCACCTGGCGGGTCTTCTGCTGGCCATTGGAGTCGGTGTAGCTCTCCGTGGTGTAGTAGTGGTAGCCGCTTTCGGCCGTCCAATGGGCGTCGGCATGCGCGTCGAAGGTCCAGTAGGGCAGGTACACGCCGTGGACGGTGTCGGTCAGCGCCTTGGTCCCCAGGGCCGACGGGGCGAACCACCGGCTGGCGTACCAGCCGCGGATGCGGTCGCGGACGTCCGTCTCGCTGATGCGGATCGGCAGCAGGCTTTCGGGTCGGAAGGCGGCCTTGATCTCCTCGTAGGGGACCAGGGCGGCGGAGCCGCAGAAGTCGCAGCGGCGTCCCGCGTGCGCCGCCTCGAAGACGGAGACGGCGTCGCAACTCCGACAACGGACCGAAGTGGTGGAAGTCTCCCAGCCGCGGGCGGAGTCGGGGACGGAACGGAGTGCTGTGACGAGGTCGTGCTCCCGGATGACGGTGCCGCCGTCCGGGGTGGTCTCCAGCTTCGCCGGAGATTCCGTGCCGCAGTAGGCGCAGACGAGGGCCTGTCGGGCGGGATTCCACGTGGCCTCGGCGCCGCAGGAGGGGCAGTGGTGCTTCGCCTGGGCGAGGGCTCCGGCTTCGGGGATGGGAGGCGGTGTCATCGACGTCCGTGGTGCGACGTCATTCCGCGTGCCGTGCCGGGTCCGGGCAATCGGAAATCCCACGGTCGGATTCGACCGGGATACGGGCGGGATCAGCGGGCCGGATTGGAGGCGAGCCAGGCGCGGATCGCCGCCGCCTGAGGATGCGCCGGCTCGATCGCCAGCACCGCCTCGTAGTGACGTCGAGCGCGGCGGACGTCGTCGAGTTCCCCGGCATACAGGGCGGCCGCGGCCAGGTGTAGAGCCGGGTCGGCCGGACGCGCGGTGAGGATCTCCTCGAGCTGTTCCGCGGCGTCCGCGGTGTGGCCCGCCTGCTTCAGGGCGACGGCGAAGTTGCGTCGGGATTCCACGTCGTCCGGCTTGAGCTGGAGTGCGTTCTCGCTGGCGAGCAGGGCGAGCGGGAGGTCGCCTTGGTCGAGGGCCACCAGGGCGAGGTTGAAGTGGGATGCGAAGTGGGTGGGGTCGGCCGCGGTCGCCCGACGGTAGCCGGACGCGGCGGAGGCCAGGTCCCGACGGCGTTGCGCCTCGGCGGCGGCCTGGAACTCGCGGTTGGCCTCCGACGCATTGCCCGGTTGGAGCGGGCGCGTGGCCCGGGGCACATAGCGCGGTGGGGCCGGGCGTTCCATCCGCAGCGCCGGTGCGGCCGGGATCGGCGTCGCGGCCACGCGCCGGGGTTCGGGCTTCGGCGCGGTCGGCGCTTCCGGTTTCGCCGGATCGGCCGCCTTCGCGGTCAGGACCTGGGGCTCCGTGGTCGCCGACGGCGTGTCGGGCGAGTCCGGTTTGGCATCGGATCCGCGGCGGAACCATTTGACCGGGTTCCCCCAGCTCACCGGGTTCATCTTCTGCCAGACCGACCGCTTGGTGACCGGTTCGGCGACCACGGTGAAGTCCGTGGGCCCCGTCCCGGAAGGTTCCGTCGGAACCGCGTTGGCCGGAGACGGTCCGGGGGAGGCGGCGGCGGCCTCACCCGCCGAGGGGACCTTGACCTCGGGGGGGGCATCCTTCGCGGCGACCAGTGGGGCTTCGTCCTCCACTTGGACCACCTCCACCGGAGTCGGCGGCGGGACGACCGGCTTCGTCTCCGTCGTCGTCGTCGCGACGGCGGTGGGCCTGCCAGGTGTGGAAGCCCCGACGGTTGGTCGTGGAGTCGCGGTGGGCTGCGGCGAGGGAGCCGCCGGCGCCGTGGCGACCAGGTTGGTCGGTGCCGGAGGGTTCGCCGCGGTCGGGCGCGGGGCGGTGGGACGTTGGAGTGGGGCGGCCGGGGGATTGGTCCGTGGAAGCGTTTGCGGCGGGTTCGTCCGCGGCGCCGGGGAATTGGTCATCCCGAGGCTGGGCCGGGCGATGTAATTGGTGGATTCGGTCCGTGGGGGGAGGTTGCCGCCCAGCCGGGCCTCGAGTTGGCGGACGAGGCCGGAGACACCGGGTGCCTCGGGTCTGCCGGGGTTTGCGGCGAGCCAAGCCCGGTAGAATCCGATGGCGGCGGCCGGGTCGCCGAGGTGTTGGTGGTGGAGGATGGCGAGGTTGAGCAGGACGGAGGGATGGTCCTGGGAAAGCCGCCGCGCCCAAAGGAAGCGGTCGCGGGCCTCGCGGAAGCGTCGTTTCTGGACACTGATCATGCCGAGCGTGTTCCACTCCTCGACGCCGGCGGCCTCGAAGCGCTTGGCGGTGGCGAGGCTGCGCTCCGCGTCGTCGAGACGCCCGGCATGGAACTGGACCGAACCGAGACGCGCCCAGGCGACGCCGTCCTCGGGACGTGCGGCGAGGTAGGTGCGGAGGGAACGTTCGGCCTCGAGCCAATCCGAGCGGCCCTCGTGGACGAGGGCCAGGTTGTGGTGGGCCTCGACGAGGCTGCGGTCGAGCTCGAGGGCGCGGAGATAGGCGCGGCGGGCCTCGTCGGGCCGACCGGCGGACTGGTAGGCGAGTCCGAGGTGGTTCAGGGCCGCGGCGCTGCGGGGCAGGGTCTCCACGGCCCGCTCCAGCATGCGGACGGCGTCGGGGGTACGGCCTTCGCGGAGGAGGCGGTCGCCTTCGACGAGGGCGCGTTCACCCGACGGGTTGCAGCCGGTCGCCAGGAGCATCAGGGCGGCCACGGCGGCGACGGGACCGGCCTTGGAAGGGGACAGCATGGGATGCGTGGTTAACGGCGGGTGTGTCGTGCGTCAAGGAGGCCGGTCATTGGGGACCGGTGGCCGGGGATTCCGGGTCGACCGACTGGATCGGATGGTGGGCGCGACAGGACTTGAACCTGCACGGCTTTCGCCAATGGATCCTAAGTCCATCGTGTCTGCCAATTCCACCACGCGCCCGTTGGAATCCATGCGTTCCGGGGAACGCATGGACAGGTGCTAGGCGGTCGGAGGCCGAATTGCAAACCCCGGGTGAACCCCGGGGTCCCTGAAACCGACTCCGACCGCTGCGGAGCGACGGCCGCCGCGGACGGAGCCGCGACGGGAGCCTACTTCTTCAGCAGCGCGAACTCCATGGAGTCCACGAGCGCCTCGAGCGAGGCGGAGATGATGTTCTCGCTGACGCCGACGGTTCCCCATTCGCGCCTTCCGTCGGTGCTCTGGATCAGCACGCGGGTCTTGGCGCCGGTGCCGGCGACGCCGTCGAGGATGCGGACCTTGTAGTCGGTCAACGACAGCTTGCGGATCTGCGGGAAGGACTTGGCCAAGGCGGAGCGCAGGGCGCCGTCGAGGGCGTTCACCGGGCCGTCGCCCTCGGCGACCGTGTGGTGCACCTGGTCGCCGACGCGGACCTTCACGGTGGCCTCGCACACCGCGCCACGGGTGTCGCCCCGCATCGAGACGTGGTACGAGTCCACGGAGAAGAGCAGTTCCGGGTTGTTGTCCAGGACGCCGCGGATGAGCAGGGCGAGGGAGGCCTCGGCGGCCTCGTACTCGTAGCCGAGGTTCTCGCGTTCCTTGATCCTGGCGGTGATGGCCTTGGTCTCCGGCTGGTCCGGGGCGAGCTTGAAGCCGAGCTCCGCGGCCTTCACGAGGATGTTGGTGCGGCCGGACATGTCGCTGACCAGCACGCGGCGGTGGTTGCCGACGGATTCCGGGGCGATGTGCTCGTAGCTGCGGGCGACGCGTTCGATGGCGTGGACGTGGATGCCGCCCTTGTGGGCGAAGGCGGTCTGGCCGACCCAAGGCTGGCGCGGGTCATGGCGCATGTTCGCGATCTCGTCCACGTACTCGGACAGCTCCTTCAGCTTCGGCAGCGACTTCGTGGGGACGCCGCGAAGGCCCATCTTGAACTGCACGAGCGGGATGACGCTGGTGAGGTTGCAGTTGCCGGTGCGTTCGCCGTAGCCGTTGACGACGCCCTGGATGTGGGTGGCCCCGGCCTCGAGCCCGGCGATGCCGTTGGCCACGCCGAGCCCGCAGTCGTTGTGGGTGTGGATGCCGATCCGGGTGGTCAGGCGGCCCTTGGCGACCGCGGTGATGCGGGCGATCTCGGACGGCAGGCATCCGCCGTTGGTGTCGCAGAGGCAGATCACGTCCGCACCCGCCTTCTCCGCCGCCTGCCACGTGGCCAAGGCGTACTCGGGCTCGTCCTTGAACCCGTCGAAGCTGTGCTCGGCGTCGTACACCACCGTCTTCCCGTGGTCCTTCAGGTAGCGGATGGTGTCCGCGATCATGGCGAGGTTCTCGTCGGGCTTCGCGCGGAGCACCTCGGTGACGTGGAGCAGCCAGGTCTTGCCGACGATGGTGACCACGGGGGTCTCGGCATCCAGCAGCATGCGGATCTGGTCGTCCTGTTCGACTGGGACGCCCTTGCGCCGCGTGAAGCCGAAGGAGGCGATCCGGGCGTTCCGCCAGCGCCGCTTGGCGGCCTGCTGGAAGAACTCGAGGTCCTTGGGATTGGATCCCGGCCAACCGCCCTCGATGTAGTGCACGCCGAACTGGTCCAGGCGCTCGGCGATTCGGATCTTGTCGGCGAGGGAGAAGTTGATGCCCTCGCCCTGGGATCCGTCGCGGAGCGTCGTGTCGTAGATTTCGACCTGCTGTGGCTTCATGTGCTTTGTCTTCGATGTTGTCGGCAGTGCCGGTCGGGAAAAACGAAAAACCCCGTTCCGGCGGCGGAACGGGGTTTTCGGGAAAACTCGTTCAACGCCGCGGGACGCGGGGAATAATGATCCGGGAAATGACGGTTCCGAAACCCATGCCGATGCCATGGGCCGGACCCCGGGAATCGGGGACCTGCATCTGGCCAAGGCAGGAGGACTGGTTTGTGGAATCGCGCAACGTGGGCTTCTTGTCGTCCAGGGCGTCGATGGTGGCAAGGTCGGATTCGCTACGGCCACGCCGGTGTTCGGTGGCCTGGACTCCTTCGGCCCTCCTCGACATCCGCCTCCCGGTCGCGTCCCATTCTGGAGCGTCCAACGTGAATCCCTTCCGTTCCATGTTGCTTGCGGCCCTGTTGACCGGAATCCCGTCGGCGGCCGCGGATCCAGCCGATCAGGCGTTTCCGATCGGCGTTCCGGGATCGTCGACGGAATCCGTGCGCCCCGGTCCGGCGCCGCGGATCCGCATGGAGCGTTCGGGACGGTCCGAATGGCCCATCCGGCTGCGCTTCCGCGACGTCGCGGAGACCGGCCGTTCCCAGACGCTCCAGCGTTGGATTCCTCCGGGACCGTGGCGGAACGCGGGACTGGTGCCGCCTTCCGGCTCCGGTGTCGACGCCGCGCTCCCGGTTCCCGACGAGGGGGTGGTTCTCTACCGGTTGGTCGAGTCGACGAACCGCACCGTGGTCCGGCAATGGTTCACCGGAAACCCGGACACGCGCACCGCCGTGATCCCGGCGCCGCAATTGGGTGAGCCATGGTTCGTCCGGGGCATCGGCTGGACCCAATGGACGCAGGCCCGGGTGGCCTTCGGCATGGTGGTCGACGAGAATCCGCTTCAGCAGGTGACCTATCTCTGCCAGAGGCTGCCCGACCGGCCGACACGGATGGAGGCCACCGTCGAATGGCATCCGTACCACAGCAGCGGCGACCGGGAGTCGGCCATCGTGATGGCGGTTTGCCGGGAAGGCGGAGAAGCGGCGTGGTACATGAACTGCGTCCATGTCCGGCTCCATCGGGATGCCGTGGTGGTCGACGTGATCCAGGACGGCCGGATCGCCCAGGGGCTGTTCGTGGCCGGAATCGTCCCGCCCCTCGAGCCCGGGCGTCGCCACCACTTCGCGGCGGACCTCGCCGGCGAGCTCATCCGGGTGCATGTGGACGGGAGGACCCTCATCGAGGGTTCGGAGCCCCGCATCGACCGCCTCGCAGGCCCGGCGGTCTTCTGGGAAATCTATTCCGACGCCGGACGTCGTCTCCTTTCCGGTGCCATCCATGGGCTTTCCGCGGAGGTCCCGCGGTCCGGTTCCGGGCTTTCCGCCGGTTCGGAGCGCCGCTAGTTTCGCCACTCATGTTCGACGCGCTGACCAGCAAACTGCAGAACGTCTTCCGCGACCTCCGAGGTCTCGGGAAGATCTCCGAGGGCAACGTTTCCGAGTCGCTCCGCCAGGTGCGGCTCGCGCTGCTCGAGGCTGACGTCCACTTCAAGGTCGCCAAGGACTTCATCGAGTCCGTGAAGACGAAGGCCCTGGGCGCCGAGGTCATCCAGTCGGTCCAGCCCGGCCAGCAGATGATCAAGCTGATCAGCGACGAGCTGGTCGCGTTGCTGGGGTCGGAACACCAGGGCCTGAGGCTGTCCGGCGGACAGGCCTGCATCCTGATGTGCGGTCTCCACGGTTCGGGCAAGACGACCAGTTCGGCGAAGCTGGCTCGTCTCCTGGTGAAGCAGGGGCGGCTTCCGCTGCTGGTGGCGGCGGACGTCTACCGTCCCGCCGCGATGGACCAGCTGGCGACCCTGGGCGAGAAGATCGGCGTGCCGGTCTTCGTGAAGAAGGGGGAGACCGACGTCCTGGCGATCGCGCGGGAGGCGTTGGAGTGGGCGGCTTCGCACCAGCGGAACACGTTGATCTTCGACACCGCCGGGCGGCTCCAGATCGACGAGCCCCTGGTCCAGGAGCTGGTCCGGCTGCGGGACCTGGTGAAGCCGCAGGAGACCCTGCTGGTGCTGGACGCCGCGACCGGACAGGAGGCGGTGAACGTCGCCACCCATTTCGACAAGGCCCTGAACATCACCGGGGCGATCCTGAGCAAGCTCGACGGCGACGCCCGCGGCGGCGCCGCGCTTTCCTTCCGGCACGTGGTCGGCAAGCCGATCCAGTTCATGGGCGTCGGCGAGAAGGTCGAGGACTTCGAGCCGTTCCATCCGGAGCGCATGGCCCAACGGATCCTCGGGATGGGCGACGTCGTCTCCCTCGTCGAGAAGGCCATCGACCGCGTGGACGCCACGAAGGCGATGGACCTCGAGGAGAAGATGCGTAAGGGGCAGTTCACCCTGGACGACTTCCTCGTGCAGCTGCGGGAGATGAAGAAGCTCGGGCCGATCCAGGATCTCGTGGGCCTGCTCCCGGGCGGTGGCGAGATGCTGAAGAACGCCGACCTCTCGAAGAGCGAGAAGGAATTCAAGCGGATGGAAGGCATCCTGTGCAGCATGACCCGCCAGGAGCGCCGCACCCCCCAGATCCTCAACGCGAAGCGGCGTCAGCGCATCGCCAAGGGTTCCGGCGTCACGGTCACCGAGGTGAACAACCTGCTGAAGCGCTTCGACGAGATGCGCGAGATGATGCGCAAGATGGGCAAGTTCCAGAAGATGATGTCCCGCATGGGCGGCGGCGGGCTCATGGGCGGGCTGCCATTCGGACGCTGATCCGGCCGCCGGATCAGACCCAGTTCCGCGAGGCCAACCGCCCCCAGACCGCGGCGGCCACGGTGGCGACGTCGCCTCCCGCATCCACGCGGACGATGCGTTCCGGTTCCGTCGCGAGAATCGACTCGAATCCCGCGCGGACGCGGGAGAAGAAGGCGTCCTTCTCCTCGTCGAACCGGTCGGGCTCAGCCCGGTCGCCCCGGCGCCGTGCAAGCCGCTGTCGCGCGGTGGCGGGATCGACGTCGAGGTAGAGCGTCAGGTCGGGCCGTGTCGGGCCGACCGCGATGTCGATGACGGCGCGAACCTGAAGCGGGTCCAATCCGCGTCCATGACCCTGGTAGGCGGTGGTGGAGTCGAAGAAGCGGTCGGAGACCACCCATCGACCTGCCTCGAGGGCGGGTCGGATCACCTTCCGTACCAGCTCGGCGCGGCTGGCGTTCATGAGCAGCAGCTCCGATTCGGAAGACATCCCGTGTCCATCCGGATCGTGCTTGAGCAGGTGCCGGATCTTCTCGCCGATCGGAGTGCCGCCCGGTTCCCGGAGTTCGACCACGTCCAATCCCATCGAGCGGAGCCGCTCGGAGAGGAGCCGGATCTGGGTGGATTTCCCGGCCGCCTCACCGCCTTCGAAGGAGAGGAATCGGGCGGTTCGCGGTGCGTTCACTTCGTCGGATTTCCGAGGGGAAGGGCGCCGCGGATGGAGCGCTTCCCGAATTCGGCGCTGTCGAGGTATTCGGCGAGGGACTCCATCTGGGCCTGGTCGAGGATGCCGCCCTGCTTGAGGTCGAAGGCGGGCATCAGGGAGTTCGGCTTGCCGTTGCGGATCCAGTTCAACCAGTAGTCGTAGTCGGTCGGAACCTTCAGTTCGCGCAGCGCGGGCACCATCGAGGCCTTGTTCGGCGCATCGTGGCAGATGCCGCAGGCGGTGTTGTAGAGCTCGTGGCCGCGCTTGCCGATGGTCGGGGTGACGTGGCAGGTGGCGCAGTCGCCGCGGAAGACGGCCTGGCGGTCGGCCGAGGCCACCGCGAGGTTCCGCTGGCGATCGGCCTCGCGCATCCGGGTCGGATCCGCCTTGGGGATGTCCACCGTCACCGAAAGGGTGGCCCGGCCGCCGTCGTAGTCGACGCCGACGGTCTTGGTCACGAGGCCGCTCTTGCCGAGGATGTTCATCGTGCCGCCGATCTCACCGGTCTCGCCGGGTCCGATGGTCCACGGGGTCTGGGGCAGCTTGGCCACGGTGCAACCGCAGCTGGTCTGGGTGCCGGAGATGACGACGGCCTTCGAGGAGACGTTGGTGAAGACGAGCTTGAAGTCGACGGAAGTCTGGCCGTCCTTGGCCTGGAGCTTCAGGGCCTTCTCCTTCCAGGCGAGCGCGTCGGGATTGAAGGTGCGTGCGGCGGAATTGGTCGTGGGCGGCGGGCTGTAGGGGACCGCGGTGTATTGTGCGGGCGCCTTCTTGCGTGCAGGGGCCTCGGGAAGGGGAGGCAGGGAATTGGTCGCCGCCCGGGTCCGACCGAAGACCAAGGCCACCACGGCCAGCAAGGGAAACCAGCGGGACAGGGACGACGCTCGCATGGCCAAAGGGTTAGCAGATGCGCCGGGGTCCGCGAGCCCGTTTTCGGTCCCAGCCCCGAATCGGTTCGCCCGGGGCATGGGGCTCCGACACACTGCGATCCGATGACCGGGATGGAAACGGGCGTGGAGTGGCTCGGAGACGGGGACCAGGCGTTCCGTGCTCTCTTCGACACGATCGCGTCCGCCCGGAAAAGCCTGAGGCTGGAGACCTACATCCTCTCCGAGATGGCGCCCGGGGATGCGGTCCGGGAGGCGTTGGGTGCGGCCGCCCGCCGTGGTGTCGACGTGCGCCTCATGGTGGATGGCATCGGTTCCATCGAGCTGCCGGACCGGGCCCTGGAGGAAGCCGTCTCCGCCGGTGTCGCCTGCCGGGTGTTCAACCCGGTCTCGAAGGGCCGACTCCTGGTGCGGAACCACCGCAAGCTCGTGGTCGCTGACGAACGCGTGGCCCTGGTCGGCGGGTTCAACGTGGCTCCGGAGTACCTCGGCGACGGCGTGACCCGTGGTTGGTGCGACGTGGGGATCCGGCTCGAGGGGCCCGTGGCTACGGCGCTCGCCTCGGGCTTCGACCATCTCTGGTCGCTGGCCGAAACCTGTCCGGCGCGGTTCGCCCGGCTGCGTCGCCGCGACCGGACCTCGCCGCAGACCGGCGATCCGACGATGACCGTGCTCGAGAGCGGTCCGGGACGTGGACGGGCTCTCTTCCTCGGAGCGCTCCATAGGGACATCGAGAACGCGAGGGACATCGAGTTCGCGGTCGCCTACTTCCTGCCGGGCCTGAGACTGCGGCGGCTGATGGCGCGACAGGCCCGTGCCGGTGCCCGGGTCCGCCTGCTGGTGCCGGGACGGACGGACGTGCCCATGTCACGTCGTGCGGCACGGTTCCTCTACGGAGGGCTGCTGCGGGCCGGGGTGGAGATCCTCGAGTACCGGCCGCAGGTGCTCCACGCGAAGCTCTACCGGCTCGACGACATCGTCTACGTGGGCTCCTCCAACCTGGACACCCGCAGCCTCCACCTGAACCACGAGATCATGGTCCGCATCCAGCGGCCGGCAGTGGCCGAGCAGGCGCGGGCCTGGATGTCCGAGGCGTGCGGACGCGCGGACCGGGTGGAGGCGCGGACCTGGAACCGGTCGCGTGGGCGTTGGGAACGGTTCCGGGAAGCGTGGGCCCATTTCGTCCTCGCGCGCCTGGATCCGTACCTGACCCGGCGGTTGGCCCCGGACCCACGCTGACCTCGAGAGGCTCGATCCGGACCCATCAGAAGGGTGACTCACGCCAAGGCGCCCAGCCGCGAAGGAAAGCTCGGAATTGGTAGTGCCGGTCCAAGGCACCTACTGGCGGTGACCAAAACGGTTCCGGCCCCGGTTTCCCGTTCGCGCCTTGGCGGGTTCGCGTGAGGACACTCCACTTCCCGATGAGCGGATCAGGCGGCCTGCTGGAGCGCGGCGATGCGGTCCTCCAGGGGCGGGTGCGAGGAGAACCAATTGCCGGCCTTGTGGCTGATCTTGAACGCGCTGAGCGCGGCGGAGCGGTCGTCGAGCACGCCGTGGTTCTCCTGGATGCGCTTCAGGCGCTCGAGCGCGCCGACCATGGCGTCCCTTCCCTCGATCTTCGCCGCCATGGCGTCCGCGGCGAATTCGCGACGGCGCGAGTAGGCCATGACCACCATCGTGGCCAGGAGTCCGAGGAAGATCTGGGCCACCAGGGAGCCGATGAAGAAGCCGATGCCGGTTCCGTGCGATTCCTCGTCGTCGCGGCGTTGGCCGCGCAGCGCGGAGTCCACCAGCATCCCGATCACGCGGGAGAAGAAGATCACGAAGGTGTTCAGCACGCCCTGGAGGAGGGTCATGGTGACCATGTCGCCATTGGCGATGTGGGCGACCTCATGGGCGAGCACACCCTCGACCTCGCGTTGGCGCATGGACGCGAGGAGGCCGGAGCTGACCGCGACGAGGGCGTTGTTCCGCGAGGGACCGGTGGCGAAGGCGTTGGCCTCGGGGCTCTCGTAGACGCCGACCGTCGGCATGGGGATCCCGGCGCGGCGGGCCTGGTTCTCCACGGTCTCGATCAACCAGCGTTCGGTGGACGTCCGGGGGGATTCGATGACCTCGATCGAGTAGGCCCGGATGGCCATCCACTTCGAGATCATCAACGAGATCAGGCTGCCCGTGAAACCGAGGACCACGGAGAACGCCAGGAGCATGCCGTAGTTCATCCCGTGGCGGCCCATCCACCGGTCGAGCCCGAGGGCCCGGACCACGATGGAGACGACCACGAGGACGGCGATGTTGGTGAGCAGGAACAGGGTGACGCGTTTCATTTCGGAGACCGCAGGGTTTGAAATCCGCCGGCCATGGTGGGCCGGGCGAGGGACAGTTAGCCGGATCGGCGTCCGCGCGCAACTTGGAGCCCGAGGACGATTTTCCAAGGATCGTTCCGTTTCGTTCCGGTGAAGGTTACCGTTCACGGAAAGCGCGACGTTGCCAAATCCGTGCGGCTGGAATATTCCCGGGATGTTCCCAAGCCCGAGGTATCCAGACCCGACCTCCGGCCCGGAATCCCCAATGGCCCTGTTTGGAAAACCCAAGAACGCCGAAGCCCGGCGCTACTACCTCCTGCCCGGCCAAGGCCGCGGAGCGCGGAAGAAATTCTACCAGCAGCTGGGGATCGCGCTGCTGGTCGGTTCCATCTTCTCGGCGCTCCTCGGCTTCGCGCTGATCTACCTGAACAAGCGGCACTGAAGCGTGCCCATGCGTTGGGGGCGGCCCTACTTCTTGGCCGCTTCCCAGCGGGCGAGCAGGTCCTCCATGCCGTTCATGGACTCACCCGGCGGCGTGGGATTGAGGCGCTGGCGGATGTACTCGGCCGCGGCGTCGTGATCGGTGACGGAGCGGGGCAGCGTCGTGCCGGCGGCATTGGCGTGGCCGCCGCCGTCGAGCCGGGAGGCCACCTTCAGGGCTTCGCCATTCCGGCTGCGGAAACTGACCACGAATGCGCCGTTGCCCTTCTTGAAAAGCGTCGTCAGGACCGCATGGGGGGTCACCCGTTGCTCCAGCATCTGGTGCACGATGGCGTTGGTGTTGCCGACCACGGTCCGGACGAGGCCGACCTCCGGGCTCAAGGCCTCCACGTGGTTCCGGGCCCACTCGAAGCCGATGGGGTCCTCGAGGCGGCGCTTCACCTGCATGACCTCGATCAACGGGTGTTGGAGCAGCTTCTCCAGCTCGCCTCCGATGAGGGCGTGGAGATTCCAGAATCCATAGGCCTTCACCAGGTTGGCGTAGTCGCAGGCCTCGATGAAGTCCGGGTCGTTCTCCAGGAAGAGGTCGCCGACGTCGGTCAGGTGGACGATGCGGTCGAGCACCGGGGTCCCGAGTCCATGCTGGCAGCACATCTCGTAGCAGAGCAGGGAGGCGGACTTCTTCAGGTCATGGACCAGCTTCGCGAGCTTCGGACGGGTGTCGCCGGTATGGTGGTCCACCACGAGCCAGCCGCTGCGGTCCAGCCGCGCCTCGAAGGTGAAGTCGCTCACCCACGCCGTACGTTCGGAAAGGGAGCGGATCTTCCATCCTTGGTAATGGTAGGCCTCCAACGCCACGTCGGAGCCGAAGAGGTGTTTGGCGAGGCGTTGCAGGAGCAGGCCGGAAACCAACCCGTCGAGATCGCTCTCGTGTGTCAGCACCACCTGCGGCTCGGTCAGGGAACCCATGTCCGGGGACGCTAGGGACGTGCCGGGGAGTGGCAATCGCCGATTCCACTGGCGGGCGCGGCGTGCGTGGATTCGCCGGCGTTCACGACTGACTTCCCCGGGGTCCGGCCCGTAGTCTGCCCCCATGTCGGAGCCACTCCGGATCGTGTTCATGGGCACCGCCGACCTGGCGGCCACGGTGTTGCGCCGTCTTGCGGGGGATCCCCGTTGGACGGTGGTGCTCGCGGTGAGCCAGCCGGACAAGCCGAAGGGAAGGGACCTGACCCTGCAGCCGACCCCGGTGAAGAGCGCCGCCCTGGAACTGGGCATTCCGGTCGACCAGCCCCTGAAGGCGCGACTGCCGGACTTCCTGGACCGACTGCGCGCGTTGGAGCCGGCGCTCATCGTGGTGGCCGCCTATGGTCAACTCCTTCCGCAGGCCCTGCTCGACATCCCCCGGCACGGTTGCCTGAACGTCCACACCTCGCTGCTGCCGCTCTACCGGGGAGCCGCGCCCATCCAGTGGGCGATCGCGGATGGACGCAAGGAGACCGGCGTGAGCCTGATGCGCATGGACGCCGGGTTGGACACCGGTCCGGTGGTGGCGACCGTGGTCACCCCGATCGCCGATTTGGACACGGGCCAGACCCTGCATGACCGTTTGGCCGAATTGGGCGGTGAACTGCTGGTGGCGACCCTTGCGGACTACGTGGAGGGGCTGCGGATCCCGGTGCCGCAGCCCTCGGAAGGCGTCACGCTTGCCCGCAAGATCACAAGGGAAGACGGCCGGATCGTGTGGGAACGGCCGGCGGTGGAGACGTGGCGGCGCACCCGGGCCTTCACCCCGTGGCCAGGTGCCTGGTGTGAGATCCCCGCATCGCCCAAGCCCCGGCTGTTGAAGGTCCACAAGGTCCGGCCGGTGGAAGGATCGGGCGTCCCGGGAACCGTCCTGCCCTCGGAGAAGGGGCGTCTGGTGGTGGCCTGCGGGGAAGGGGCGTTGGAACTGGAGGAGATCCAGCCCGAGGCCGGCCGTCGGATGACGTCCGCGCAATTCCTGGCGGCTCAGCGTCCGGAACGCCTGTCCTGATCCCCGACGGCTTCGCCGGCCTTGGGGGCGCTTCCATCGGCCGTGGGATTCGCCTTCGCTTTCCGGGACCGCCACCACCAGAAGCCGACGCCGCCGGCGGTCAGTGCGCAGAAGCCGACGAACAGGATCCCGGCGACGACCAGCATCGCGAGGAAGGCGGCGCCGATGAGGATGAAGTAGCCCATGGCGACCATATTGGTTCCCCGGTTCAGGAGGGCGGGTTGTGGGAAGCTTCGACGTGCCGGACCCGGTAGGCGAGCCAGACCGTGACCAAGGCGGCGACCACGGCGATCCAGCCGAGGCGGTTGTAGCCGTCGATCTTCCCGTCGGGACCGACCGTGACCAGCCAGCCACCGAGCGTGGCGGTGATCCCGGCCATGAGGTCGCGTCCACAGGAGTTGAGGCTCATGAACGCGCCGCGGCGTCGGGGATGCACGGCGAGGCTGCAGATGGCCTGGGCGGGAATGAAGCGGCCGCTGGCGAAGACGAAGAACGAGGCTCCCAAGGCGACCACGGCGACACCCGGCAGATGCCCCGCATGGGTGATCCCGAGGGTCACCGGAACGGCGATGCCCACGAGGATGGCGTAGACCTTGGGGCGGCCATGGGTGTCCGCGAGCCGTCCGATCCATGGGGTGGTCACCACGCTGAGGATGCCGCCGACGAGGTAGAGCAGGAACAGCCGGTCCTCCGGGAAGCCCGCGTTGGCGATCAGGTAGGGGGCGAGCATCGGCACGATGGTGAAGTGGGCGAACACCAGGGTGCCGAAGAAAAGCAGGGCGCGGCGGGCGTTGGAATCGCGGAGGACCTCGAGCAGCGGGGCGAGTGCGGATCCGTGGGTCGGGTGGATGTGCCCGCGCATCTCGGGAAGGAAGCGCAGGATGAGTCCGAAGTTCACCACGGAGAGCGCGCTGACGAACCAGAAGGGGGCCTCCCAGTCGATGCGCGTCGCCAGGTAGAGTCCCAGGGGCACCCCCGCGGCGAGGGAGACCGAGAACGAGGTGGTGACCAGTCCGAGGCCCGCGGCGCGGCGCTCCGGCGGCACGATGTCCGACGCCACGGTCATCACCATGGAACCGCAGATGCCGCCGAAGGCCCCGCAGACGGCGCGCGAGACGGCCAGGGCCGTGGCGGTATGGGAAAGGGCGCAGGCGACGGTGCCGGCGATGAAGCCGACGTAGGTGACGAGCAGCAGGCCGCGGCGTTCGTGTCGGTCGATGTAGCCGGTCGCGAGGAATCCCACGATGCCCGAGAAGAGCGAATAGACCGAGACCAGCGCGCTGAACTCCTTGGGGCTGATGGAGAGGTCCCGCATCAGCTGAGGCCCGAGCGGCAGCATCACCATGAAGTCTAGGACGTGGGTGAACTGCACCGCGGACAGCAGGATCAGAAGGGCGCGTTCGCGGCTTCGGGTCATGGAGGAGAGGTGACGGACGGCCGATGTCGGGCGACGGGCCGCGAGCACGTTGAAGCCGCCGTGGCCGGCCGGAAAGGCAAACCGCCGGCGAACCGTCCGGTCCTGGGACCGGGTGCGTTTCGCCGGCGGTTGTCGGCAGTCCGGCCTGGCCGTGTCAGTAAGGCAGCGGGAAGCGCGCGGTGAGGGCGCGGACGCGGTCGCGGACCTTGTGGGCGGTGGCCGGGGTCGCGATGTCGAGCAGCACCTCGGAGATCATGTCCGCGATGGCGGCCATCTCGGTCTCCTTCATGCCGCGGGTCGTCACGGCCGGGGTCCCGAGCCGGACGCCGGAGCCTTCGAACGGAGAGCGGGTCTCGAACGGGATCGTGTTCTTGTTCGTGGTGATGCCGGCCTCGTCGAGGGCCAGCTGGCACTGCTTGCCGGTGAGGCCGCGGGCGCCGACATCGACCAGCATCAGGTGGTTCTCCGTGCCGCCGCTCACGATGCGGAATCCGTTGCGCTTCATCCCCTCCGCGAGGGCCGCGGCGTTCTTCACGATCTGCTGCTGGTAGGCCTTGAAGCCGGGCTGCAAGGCCTCGTGGAAGCAGACGGCCTTGGCGGCGATGACGTGCATCAGCGGGCCGCCCTGGATGCCGGGGAACACCTGGGAATCGATCGCCTTCGCGTACTGCGCCTTGCAGAGCACGAGTCCGCCGCGGGGACCGCGCAGGGTCTTGTGGGTGGTCGTGGTGACGAAGTCGGCGTGCGCGACGGGGCTCGGATGGACGCCGGCGGCGACGAGTCCCGCGATGTGGGCGATGTCGGCGAGGAGCATGGCGCCGACCTCGCGGGCGATCTCGCCCATGCGCTGGAAGTCGATCACGCGGGAATAGGCCGAGGCGCCCACGGTGATCATCTTGGGCCGGTGTTCCCGGGCCATGGCGGCGAGCTGGTCGTAGTCGATGCGTTCGTCGCCCTGGCGGACGCCGTAGTGGACGATCTCGAAGAACTTGCCGGAGAAGTTGGCCTTGTTGCCGTGGGTGAGGTGGCCGCCGTGGCTGAGGTCCATGGTCAGCAGCTTGTCGCCCGGCTTCAGGGTGGCGAAGTAGACCGCCATGTTGGCGCCGGAACCGGAGTGCGGCTGCACGTTGGCGTGTTCGGCGCCGAAGAGCTGCTTCGCCCGGTCGATCGCCAGCTGCTCGGCCTCGTCCACGAACTCGCATCCGCCATACCAGCGCTTCTTCGGATAGCCCTCGGCGTACTTGTTGGTGAGCACGCTTCCCTGGACCTCCATCACGGCGGGACTCGTGAAGTTCTCGCTGGCGATCAGCTCGATGTTCTCGAGCTGGCGGCGGCGTTCGTTGCGGATGATCTCGGCGATCTGGGGATCGACGGCTTCGATGCGGTTGGACATGTCGGATTCGAGCTTCAGGACACGGCGTTCATGGCGCCCGCCTTCAAATTCGGAGTGGAGGAAGGTGTCGACGATGCCGGTGGCGGCCTCCGGTGGGACGAACCGGGCCCCGAGGCAGAGGATGTTGGCGTCGTTGTGCTGACGGCAGAGGGCGGCGCCCTCGACATTGTGGACCACGGCGGCCCGGATGCCGCGGACCTTGTTCGCCGCGATGCTGATTCCCACGCCCGTCGAGCACACCAGGATGCCCTGGTCGGCCTCGCCCTCGGCGACGATCTCCGCCACGGCGCGTCCGTAGTCCGGATAGTCCGTGGACTCGGTCGACCGCGTGCCGACGTCGACGACCGTGATGCCCTCGCGGGTCAGCAGTCCCTTGATGGATTCCTTCAGCTGGAACCCGGCGTGGTCGGATCCGACGGCGACCGTGCGGGTCGCCTTCGGGGCCTCGCCTTCCTTGACGAACCGGATGGCGGATTCGACGGCCCGGTGGATCTGGTCCCGGCATTCCACGTAGCCCTCCAGCGGACCGCCGATCGGGTCGGAGATGTCGAGGTCGATGTCGGAGACACCCTCCTCGAACTCGCGCAGGACGAAGAGCTTCTCTGCCGCTTCGGGATAGAGCATGGCGATGCCCTCGACGTGTCCGCGGGTGAGGCCGAAGATGTAGTCGGCCTCGCGGATCATCCGTCCCGTCAGCATCTTCGCGCTGTGCCCGGTGAGTTCGACCCCGATCTGCCGGAGCGCGGTCACCGAGTGGGAGCTGGCCGCCTGGCCGTTGATGGCCCCGATGCCGGCAGACAGGACCCTCCAGTCCGGCCGATCCGCGAGGGCGCGACGGGCCAGGGCCTCGGCCATCGGGCTGCGGCAGGTGTTGCCGGTGCAAACGAAAAGAAGGGTCTTCATCGCCGAACGAAGGGCCGAAAAGTGGGAGCGAAGGTGGGGATGGTCAACGGGATTTGCCGAAAGGAAACGGGCCGGACGTCCGGGATTCCATCCGGCGACCAAGCCGTTCCGTCGGCGTTCGGGGAGCGGCGCGCGAGGTTCAGCGTTGGCTCCAGCCCCAGCGGGCGCTCAAGGGCCAGAACACCCATCCGGAGCAGCCGACGATGCGTTCCTCCGGGAAATACGGGAGCGGCCACATGCGGGAATCGGAGCTGTTCATGGTGTTGTCGCCGAAGCAGAGGACCTGGCCCGCCGGCACGGTCAGGCCGTTGGCGGCGTCGGGGAAGTTCGGCGTCGAACGGCTCATGGAATCCAGTTGCGCCTTGTTGCGGAGGAACTGCTCCCGGAGCGGCCCCGCCGACGGGAGCATCGTGGCGTTGGTGAAGCCCCTCCAGATCGCCGCCTTCTCCGAGGCGATCTGCGCCAGCCCGGCCTTGGCCGACGGATCGGCGCTGCGCATCAGCTCGTACTCCACCTCGTGCGGAGAGAACCAGTAGCCCTCGGCGAACCCGATGCCGTTGACGTGTCCGGAGTAGCGGCTTGAGGCCGGATGCAGCGAGGCGTCGAAGGAATAGACCTTCTCGAACCCGCTGTCGGTGGACTCGATCCTCCGGCCGTTGATCGTCACATGGCGGTCGTCGCCGATGGTCACCGTCTCCCCACCCAGCGCGATCAGGCGCTTGATGTAATGGGTGTTGGCCGTCATGCCCGGATGCTTGAGCGACTTGAAGACGACGGTCTCGCCCCGCTGCGGACGCCGGAAGTTGTAGGTGACGCGGTCGACGAAGAGGCGGTCGCCGGACTTGATGCGGCAACGGATGATGGGTTTACCGGCCTTGAACCGGCGCTGCGGGTAGGTGCCGTACTCGTTCACAAGGCTCATGTGGCGCGGGAAGTCCTGCCGGCCTTCGCTCATGGAGGTCGAGACCGGGTACTCCCGGTTGCCCACCCGGACGAGGAACTTCCGTCCCAGCAGGTTCTGGATCGCGGAGCCGGGAGCGGGGCCTTCGACCCCCGCGAACTCGCCGTCCTCCGTCGCGATCACCTCGACGTAGTGGTATCCGAACAGCGCCCACTCCGCGGCCCGCACCAGGACGTTGGGAACCTGCTGGCCGTTGAAGCGCAGGTCCTCCGAGGTGATGCCGTTGAAGGTGGGCTGGGCGGAGCCGGTGGGGATGACCATCGGCTGGAAGAAGAACTGGCGGAAGGCGAAGAGCAGGATCGCCATGGTCACGAAGCCCTCCACGTTGTCGCGGATCGAGGCGTTCGGATAGGCGTTGAGCCACTGGTTGGCCGAGGTTTCCAGACGCCGCATCTCGGCCTGGATCTCTTCCTTCGTCCCGGTGGCGCGCACCTGCCGGAGTCGGGCGATGGCCGAATCCATCTCCCCGACGTTCTTCGGCGCCAGCTCGTCGCGCTGGTGGTTCAGGATCTTCTCCGCCGAATCGGCCAATTGGCCCGCTTCCCGGTAAACCTTCCAAAGCAGATGACGGATCACGGACATGCGTGGGCTCACAGTCGGGGAACCCTCCACGGGGCGCGAGAAGAAATCGGTCCACGTGGGGACCGCGCGGCGGCCCGTCCGTCGAATGCGGTTCCTGGACCGCCTTGGCGGCCGTGCTCTTGCCGGGGGTGGCCCGGTTCGCGCAGCGTTCCGGCATGACTCCTCTGCGTGCCTTCTCCGGCGCCCTCGCGTTGCTCCTGATTGGGGGAGTCCCATGGACGGCTTCGGCGGATCCGGCGGATGCGAACGGTCCAGCGGCCCCGTCCGCGGATGCTATGACATCGGCGACCCGCCTCAGGGTGGCCCCCGGTCTGGCGGTGTCGCCGTGGGCGACGGAGCCGCTGGTCCGGGACATCACCAGCCTCTCCTTCGACTCCGCCGGCAGGGCCTATGTGGTGGAGACCGGCCGGCGCCGGACGAGCGTGTTCGATGTCCGCGGGCTTGGGGCCTGGTTGGAGGATGACTTCGCGTTCCGTTCCACGGGCGATCGGCAGGATTTCCTGAGAAAGGTGCTGGATCCGTCGGATCCCCGGTATTCCGCCTTCCTCTCCGCGGTCACCAAGGCGGGGAAGGGGGGATTCCAGGACTTCAACCGGGACGGCACCATCGACTGGAAGGACCTCGAGGTGGAGTCCGAGCGGGTTCGGCTGCTGACCGACACCGATGGCGACGGCCGGGCCGACACCGCGGAGACCTTCGTGGACGATTTCCGCAGTCCGATCGGAGGCGTGGCCGCCGGGGTGTTGGTGGAGGGCTCCCATGTGTGGTTCGCGTCGATTCCGGACCTCTGGCGGTTTGATGCCGGCGACCGGCGGTTCTCGGGATCCGGTCCTGCGGCTCCGGAACTCCAGGCCGCGAAGGAATCCCACCGGATCCTCACCGGCTTCGGAGTGCACATCGCCTTCGGGGGACATGACCTGCACGGACTCACGCTTGGACCGGATGGGAGGCTCTACTTCAGCATCGCCGACCGCGGTACCTCGGTGACGAACCGCGAAGGTTTGCGGATCTCGCTGCCGGACACGGGAGCCGTCTTCCGCTGTGACCCGGATGGAAGCCGGATGGAGGTGTACGCCTCGGGGTTGAGGAACCCGCAGGAACTCGCGTTCGACGACCTGGGGCGGCTCTGGACCGGCGACAACAACGGCGACGGCGGGGACAAGGCGCGGTGGACGCTCGTCCTCGAGGGGGCCGACTACGGCTGGACCCTGGGATGGCAGTGGCTGCCGAAGATGGGGGCGTGGAACTCGGAGCGGCTCTGGCACCTGCGTGAGGGCAACAGCGCCGCGTACCTGGTTCCTCCGGTGGCCCACGTGGGGCATGGGCCGGCGGGAATCGCCTTCTATCCGGGCACGGGACTCGGGGACCGGTTCCGCGGGCATTTCTTCCTCGCCGATTTCCCGGGTGGAATCCGGACGTTCCAGGTGGAGCCGCAAGGGGCCTTCTTCCGGGTGGCCCAGCAAGGGCCGTGGATGGAGGACAACGCGTCCACCAACCGCACGGGGAAGCTCCTGTGGGACCTGTCGCCGGTGGACGTGACCTTCCCGCCGTTCGGGGGAGTCGTCGTGGCGGACTGGGTCCAGGGGTGGGACAAGACCGGGAAGGGGCGGCTCTGGCATGTGGCCGACCCGGCGTTGGCTGGCGACCGTGCGATTGCCGAGGTCCGCCGATTGCTAGCGGAAGGGACCAGTGGGGTCTACGCGGCCGAGTTGGCGGGGAGACTCGGGCATCCGGACCAGCGCGTGCGTCTGGCGGCGCAATGGGAGTTGGCCCGGCGCGGCGCAGCGTCGATGCGTCCGCTCCTGAGGATCGCCCAGGATTCCAGGTCGCGGTTGGCGCGGATCCACGCCATCTGGGCGCTGGGGCAGATCGTCCGATCGGACCGTTCGCTGGGGGAGGGGAACTCCTTCCGATCCCTGCGCCCGCTGTTGAGGGACCGGGATCCCGAGATCCGTGCACAGGTCCTGCGTCTGTTGTCGGAGACCGGTGAACCGGGATGGCGTCGTGGACTTGCGGGGCACCTTGCGGATCCGGAGGCGGTCGTCCGGGTCGCCGCGCTGGAAGCGGTCCGGAGGATCCAGGACCGGGAAGGTCGGTTGTCCCCGGAGACGGCTTGGGCGGTCGCGAGTCTGGCTGCCGGGGAGAGGGAGCCGGATCCGGCGGAGTTCCTTGCATTGACCCGGGCGGTCCCGGTGACGGAGTCCTTCCATTACCTCGGGGAGGATCCGCCTGTGGGGCGGACGCCTTCGCGGTCCCGGATCGGTCATGGACGGGGACTGGCCTCGTCGCCGTACGCCGACCGGCTCCGTTTGGCCTTGCTGATCCGGCTGCGGCGGGAAGGGGATCCGGAAGTCGCGAGATTCCTGGGCTCCTCGAATGCGGTCCTGGCCCTGGAGGCGGCGCGGGCGGTGAACGACGTGCCGATCCCGTCGGGGTTCCCGGCCCTGGCCGCACTGCTCCGGGAAAACGTCCCGGCGCTTCCCCGTGGGGGAGAGGAGCGTCTCGGGGGAGTCCGCCTGAAGCGGGAAGAGGCGAGGGGCTGGATCCTGCGCCGAGCCGTCAATGCCGCGTTCCGTCAGGGGGAGACTTCCGGGGCCGCGGCCATCGGACGACTTTCGATGGATGCCGGCCAGCCCGAGGCGCTCCGCGTCGAGGCGATCGAGGCGTTGGCCGATTGGGGGCGTCCCTCGCCCCGGGATCGGATCGTCGGTCTCCATCGGCCCCTTCCCCCGCGCGATCCGGCACCGGCCTTGGCGGCGATGGAGGAATCCTGGCGGACGCTGGAAGGTCCGAAGACGCCGGTTGCCGTGGCTGTCGCAGCGTTGAGGGCGGCGGAACGCCTGCGGCCCACCGGACTTCAGGAGCTGTTGAAGCGGAGTACGTCGAGCCCGTTCGCCGAGGTCCTGAAGGAGGCTGAGCGTATCGACGTTGCCGTGCGGAAGGAGTCGTGGGAGTCGCTCTTGTCCTCGCTGGAGACCGGATCGGTGCGCGAGCGGCGGGCCGCCTTCGCGCGGTTGGCCTCCGCGGGGAATTCCGGTTTGTCTTCCGCGGTGGAGAAGTGGATCCGGAAGGTGACGGCCGGAGGTGTCGATCCGGCGTTGCGGGCGGACATCCTGGACCTGGCCCGGATTCCGGGTCTTTCGTCAGCGGTCGGCGACGCGTTGGCCGATTGGAGACGGAGCCTGCCGGAGAGCGATCCGCTTGCGGCGTTCCGGCCGGCTTTGGGAGGGGGCGATCCGGAGAACGGTCGGCGCCTTTTCGCCGAGCGGGCCGACTGGGGATGCCAGCGGTGCCACAAGCTCGGCGGGGTGGGTGGAGACGTCGGACCGGAGTTGGCCGGACTCGGCCGCAAGCGGGGACGGGAACATGTGCTTCGGTCGATCCTCCAACCCAACGCCGAGATCGCCGCGGGTTTCGAGAGTGTCGTCGTGGTCACCCACGACGGCGAAACCATCGCGGGAACGCTCCGCTCCGAGACGCCGGAATCGGTCGTGGTCCTCACCGGCGACGAAGGGCCGGTGGCGGTTCCGAAGTCCCGGATCGCAAGCCGGGAGCGGGCGCCTTCGGCGATGCCGGAAGGGCTTGGGGAGCTGATGACCCTTCGTGAGCTGCGCGACCTGGTCGAAGCCCTGCAGGATTGAGCCGATCGTGGTCCCGGATCCGGATCCTCCTTGGGGGCCTTGAGTTTCCGCGGGAGGTCCGTCCCCGCTCCCATCGGTTGGATCCGCCTCAGAGCCAGGGTTGCAGCAGTTCCTTCTCCTGACGCTTGAGGGAGGTCGTGTCGATCTGGCGTGCGTATCGGCGGGCGGCCTCGCGTTGCTGGTTGGCGCCGAGGATGGCGACATAGGTCACCTGCTCGCGGGTGGAGAGTTTCTCCCACTCCGGGGAGCCCTGTTCGAAGGTGTTGAGAGCCGCCGCGGCATCTCCCTTGCGGAGACGCACGAGCGCCAGGGCGGAGACGAACCGCCGGTTCCTGGAAGGCTCCGCGTCCTTCTCGTCGTCGAGCACCTTGCGGAGGGCGCGCTCCGCGTCGTCGAGGTTGCTTCCGTTCAACGCCTCCCGTTCGGCCCGTTCGGCCGCCAACCGGAAGTCGTTCGGGGCGAAGTTGCTCAACCGCGAAAGGACGGTGATCTCCGCCTCGACCTGGTCTCGATCCTTGGCGAGCCGGAGCGCCTGACCGCCCGCGGCGAGCATCAGGTGCTGGAACTCGGTGATCCGGGTCCAGATGCGGATCGCGGTGTCCGGAAGGGTGAGTTCCTCGGCGGTGCGGGCGATGAAGACAAGGGCGTCGGGGCTGCGCGTGGTGAGGTCGGCGGCACCTTGCAGCAGGTTCTCGGCGTCCGCGCCGCGGCCTTCCGCGGCCGCCAAGCGCGCCCTCAGAATCAGATGGGAGAAATCCGGGATGCGTCGTTCGCTCTTGCGGAGGAATGCGGCGAGGTCCTGCCACTTCCCGGTTTGGGCGAGGGCTTCGGCATGGTGGACGCCCAATGTCGGATCGAGGAGCGCCCGGTCCTCGGGGAGAACCTCGATCAGGCCGGCCGGGTCCCTCTGGAGAAGCCAGGACGCCAGCAGGATGGAATTGGTGGTCGAGGACTCGGCGGCCAGCTGGGCCTTGGCCTTGGCGGCGATCTCGGGCCGGTCGTTCGTCCGTGCCTGCCACCGCAGGGTCAGGGCGCTGATGTTGTTGGTGATGTTCCCGAGGTTGAGGTCGAGGATCGCCAGCAGTTCGGGGATCTGCTCCGAGTTCAGCTGGCCGCTGCCCACGAGCCGGCTGATTGCGGGTGTCTGGAGCGGGCCGCGGACGCGGGCCACGTCGGTCAGGAGTGCGAGTCCCTCGCCGGCCACGGACGAGTTGGTGTTGAGGGCCAGCAGGCTGCCCAGCGTGAACTGGTTGGTCAGGTCGAGCGGGTCCTGGGTGAACGCGTAGCGGGCGAGTCCGATGGCGCGGTCCTGGAAGCCCGTCTCGGTGAGGTGGGTGATGCCCAGCCGCAGGATCCGGGAATTGGTGGACTGTGCCGGTGCCAGTTCGGTCAGGAGCGGGGCGGAGACGTCCGCCCGGTGCAGGGTGACCGAGGTCTCGAGGAAGTTGACCTTGTCCTCGAAGGTGGCCCTGCCGAGTGCCGTCAGGGTTTGCCAGTCCTGGAGGGCCGCCACGGGATTGAGCCTGAAGAGGTATTGGGCGCGAAGCCGGACGATTTCAGGATCGTTGGGTGCGAAGCGGTTGGCGGCCTTGATCTGCAGGATGGCCTCGTTGGTCTTCCCGGCATTCAGCAACCCCGTGGCCTCCGCGGCGAGTTGGCGGCCTCGGTACTCCTTGAACTTCGGATAGCCGAACTTCTGGGCAAGTACCGCAGCGATCCCGAAGGCCGGGATCCCGACGAACAGGAGGAAAGCCTTCCGTGAGGAACCCATCCTGCGGCGTTTGCGCGCCTGTGGACTCGTGGGAGGTGTGCTGGGCGGGTTCGGTTTCATTGGGTCGTCAACCAGGGGGCTACCAACGGTTTCTCCTGCCGGTGCAACAAGTCAATCGGGACTCTCCGGGCCAGTCGTCGCGCGGATTCCCTCTGCCCCGAGGCGCCCAGCAAGGCGACGTACACCGCCTTGGCCCGGGGGGAGACGCGGTCGAAGTCGAAGCCGGCTTCCTCCAGGAGGGCCAGGCCCGAGGAGGGATCCGCGGACCTCAGGCGAGCCAGCGCGAGTCCAATCCTCCATTCGATCCGATCCGGCTGCGATTCGTGCAGCCCCTGAAGCGTCTTCGTCGCCTTGGCGGTTTCCTCCTCGAAGAGCAGGTCGAGGATCGCCGCTTCGGCGGTGAAGGACTCGTCCGCGCTGAAGAAGCCCGCCAGCCGACGCACGGAACGGTGGAAGAGCGTCAGGTCGTCCATGGACCTCGCCATCCGGCTGACCTGGCGTGCGGCCTCGACGGAATGCCTCGAGTCGCCAAGGAGGGTCTCCCACGCGGCCAACGCGGCATTGGTCATGCCTTGGGCCTCGGCGGTCCGGGCCAACACGGGGAGCCAACGCCGGTCGTTGCCGGCGGACTCGACCGCGGCCCGGTACTCCGCCTCCGCCTCGTCCCGGCGCCCGGCCGCAAAGGAGCTTCTTCCCCTGAAGTACTTGACCACACCGGGGGTCAACCCGGGTTTCTCGTCGGACAGGATGGATTGGAGTTCCTTCCAGCGTCCGGCCGAGGCGAGACCCTCGCAGCGGATCATCTGGAGGTTCAGGTTCGTCCGGGCCATCCCTTCGGGCAACCAGTCTGGCAGGCGTGACGCGGCGTTCCTCAACAGCCATTCGCAGACCTGGAAGGTCTCCGCCCGATCCGCCCCCGGTGGCGTGGCGGACAGCAGTTCGTCGACTGGCGACTTCTGGCCGTCCGTGGGGAAGCGCATGCGGATCGCGGTCAGTGCGAGGCGCACCGGGAGCGGGGGATTGTCCTGGCTGGACAGCCGGCGGAGGACCGTGTCGGCCTCGGACCGCTTGAGGTCGGGGATCCCGGAAAGCAGCAGCGCCGCCTCGACGGCGTCCTCGCCGCCGTCGGCGACCAGTGACCAAACGAGCCGCCTGCCTTCCTCCCGCGGCGGACCCGGCGGGAACTCGAGGAGCACGGTGCCCAGCAGCAGCTGGTTCCTCCGGTTGGAGGGCTCCTGGGAAAGCAGGAAGCGGGCGGTGCGGGTCGCGCGGGGGATGTCCCGCAGCAGCAGATGCTGGCGGACCAGCAGCCGCAGGAAGACCGGATTCGTCGGGCTGGCCCTGACGAGCTCGGTCAGCATCGGGCGCGAGAGGTCCAGCCGGTTGGCCATGAGGGCGGCCTCGACATACTCGGACCGTTCCCGTGCGTCGGCCCGCGGGCCGGCCACGGCAAGGTACTTCTGCCAGTAGGCCACCGATTCCTCGGCCCTGCCGAGGGCGAGGAATCGGGCGGCGGCCCGGAGGACCTCCGGGTCGTCGGGTGCCAGGCGAACCGCCGACTTGACGAGGTCGAAGGTGCCGTCGAGGTCGCGGGCGGCGACCCGGGATTCCACCTCACGGGCCTTTCCCCGGGCGTTCCAGCCCTTCGCGAAGCGATACGCCGGCCTCGCACCGGCTCCGAGCGCCAGGGCGAGGACCGTCGCCCAGCCGAGGAAGCGGAAAATGCGACCCGAAGTCGAACGTCTCCGCGGCCGACGGGAACCACGCGGCGTCGGCTGTGTTTCGGCGGATTGCGGATCGACGGGTCCGTTCATCGGGATCGCGGGGCTAGGGTCCGGCCGGCCGGTATTGGAACATCTCCGCGATCGAACCCATGGCGACCGCGATCGGCGGATCCTTCTGCGACAACGGGTAGGGGACGAAGCAGGAGACCAGCTCCACGCCGAGCAGGTGGCGGTCCGTGGGCCACGGCTGATAGACCTCCGGGTGCGGTGTGTATCCGGCCTCGTAGCTCATCACCACCGGACGCCCATTCCGCCAAACGCCCCAGAGCTGCACCGCCTTCACGTCCTCGCGTTCGAATCGGAAGACGTAGAACTGGAGCGGAACCCCTTCGATGACGACATTCGTGGTCGAGACCCCGCCCACCTGTTTCCAGCCGGAGCCAGGCATGCAGCTGTCGGGCCGGTGCCCAAGGGCGCGCTTGCTCTGGGGGGAAGGACGCCAGAACAGGTGGTAGGCGTCGACGAAGCCGAACGGGGCGAGCGCGTTGGTGAGACGCAGGGACTCGCCGGACGTCGCCTGGAGCTGGTTCCAAGCCCCTTCGTCGAAGTGGTTCTTCTTGATTCCCGGCCGTTTGTCGAACTGGGCCGTGAAGTAGGGCTCGGTCTGCGGCTTGGCCTTCCTGGCGAGGATGGCGTACCAGCCGTGGACCACGGCGAAGCACAGGATCAACACGGCCAGCATGGGGCGGAGGTCGGGCACGCGGTCCCAGCGCAGGTGGCGGACCAGGGGGACCGCATCCTTGGGGCGCTTGGAGGGCCATACGTCGCCGGCGGTGCTCTTCCCGGCCAGCCACTTCCCGAGGAGCCAGATGACCGCGTAGAACGAGTACATGGCGGCATTGCCGATCCAGTCATGCGCCCGTTCCATCGCCTCCGGGCCTTCCTTCTCCATGATCCAGCAAAGGGCGAAGGTCCGCACGAAGTTGCTGATCAGCGCGAAGACGGTGGTGAGGAGGACGAGCGCGACACGGCGTGGCGTGGCGAGCATCAGCAGTTCGCCGATCGCGAGGCTGAGCATGAGTCCGGACTGGAGCGACCGGATGCCGCTGCAGGCCTCGACGATGCCGACGGTCCCCTTGCTGAGCTTGAGCACCGCGCCGGATCCCGATTCGACCGGGATGCCCAGCCACCAGAGCAGTTCCGTCACGACCTGGGCGACGCCGATCATGAGGTTCTGCTGGAGCGGATGGGCGATGCGATCCGGCCATGGGACCGAAGTGAGGAAAAAGAGCACCGGGAACGCCCCGCAAAGGACCAGCTTCCGTCCCCCGGTCCAGAACATCGCGGCGAGGGTGAGGCCGACGGCGGCGAGGTTGATCGCCCAGAGCACCATGCCGGACTGGTGGTATTCGCTGCGGTAGACCTCGACCGGGAAGAGCGCCAGCGCCGGGATCGCCAACAGCCACCGGTTCCAGGGAACGCCGGCTCCCGCCGCGGGGCCCAGGGAGGTCCAGAACCCCTCGGGTTGGGTGCCGAGCCGTCTCCAAAGGTACAGCCCCATCAGCACCGGCACGATGAAGCCATAGGAGTAGTTGTCGTCGGTCGACCAGAAGCCGGCGCAGATCGAGATCGCCCAGACCCAGAAGCATCCCAACAATACTCCCAGGACCCCGGCGCGCCCCTTGGGTGGAACGTCGACCTCCGGGCTTGGGCTGGATGGGGCAATCGACATCGGGTTCATAGTGTGTGGATCGGTTGCGGGGGGGTCAATGGCGAGGCCTTCCGGGGAAGGACGGCATTTGTCCCAGGCCTCGGGACAGGATGGCCGCCACATGAAGGCATTGATGGTCCTGATCCCGGGAACCGCATCCGGGGAGACGCTGGCCCGGTTCGGAAGGGCGCACCTCGTCCGGTTGTGGGACGGGCGGTTCGTGGTGGAAGGCGGAGGTGACCACGAGGTCCGGGAGGCCCGTGAGTGGGCGGCGCATTTCCTTCACGAAGCCGTGTACATCGGGCGCATTGCCGGACGTCGTTCCTGAATCGGGGGGCAGTTCCCGAATCGCCATGTGCGGCCGGGCATCCGCCGGCCCGGTTCCTCAGGCGTCGACCAAGCCTTCGCGGACGGCGTAGCGGACCAGTCCGGCGACGGAATGCACCGCCAGCTTGCGCATCACGTTGGTGCGATGGGATTCGACCGTCTTCACCGAGAGCCCGAGCTCGGAGGCGACCTCCTTGTTGCTCTTGCCCTGGGCGAGGTGGCGGACGATTTCGCGTTCCCTCGGGGAAAGGTTGGCGGTCTCGACCGGGGCCGGCGGGCGTTCGCCGACGAACTCGCCGACGACCATGCTGGTGACACGCTGGGTGAAGTACGTGCGGCCCTGGCGGATCGCGGTCACCGCCTCGGCCAGTTCGCGGCCGGCATCGGACTTGAGCAAGTAGCCCTTGGCTCCGGCACGGAGCACCTCGCGGACGACCTGGTTGGACTCGTGCATGGTCAGCACGAGCACGGCGGTCTCGGGTGAGACCTCGCGGATCGCAGCGGCGGTCTCGAAGCCGTTCATCCGGGGCATGGTGACATCGAGGACGGCGAGACCCGGCCGGTGGGCGCGCACCAGCTCCAGCGCCGCCTCGCCGTCCGCGGCCTCGCCCACCACATGGCACTCGGGCAGTTCCTCCAGCGCGGAACGGATGCCCCGGCGGACGATTTCGTGGTCGTCGGCGATGACGATGTTGTAGTCGCTCATGGTGTTTCGGAGGGAAGGGGAATGGTGGCGATGATCCGCGTCAGTCCGGGTTTGGACTCGATCGAGAAGCGTCCGTTGAGCTCGCGCACCCTCTGGCGCATGCCGGAGAGGCCGACGCCGGTGCCGGGGGAATCCATCTGTCGCTGGATCTTCTCGGGAAGACCCTTGCCGAAGTCCTCGACCTCAAGCCGGACGTTTCTTCCCCGGGTGCCGAGCCGGATGGTGGCCCTCTTGCTTTCGGAATGGCGGAGGATGTTGGAAAGCGATTCCTGGACGATGCGGAACAGGGTCAGTTCGATGTTGCCCGGCCAACGCGTGTCGTCGTCGGGGGCCTCCAGTTCGGTTCGGATGCCGCTGCGGTCGGAGAACCGGGAGACATGCCACCGGAGGGTGTTGCAGAGGCCCAGGTCCTCCAGGAGCGGCGGGTGGAGCAGGGCGGACATGGTCCGCAGCTCCAGGGAGCAACGGGCTGCCAGACGGATGCATTCGCGCACGGTGTCGGTGTGCGGCGAATGGTTGGAATCGAAGACCCGTTCCAGGCGGCTCAGGCCGATCTCAAGCGCCGCGAGGACCTGGGCGGTGGAGTCGTGCAGCTCGCGGCCGATCCGGCGACGCTCCTCGTCTTGGGAACGGAGGAGGGCACCGGCCAAGGCGCTTTCCGCGCTGTATCGGGTGGAAAGGTCCCGCAGCTGCACCAGTGCGACCGGTTCCCCTTCCGATTTCGCGGCGGAAGTGATGACGACGGAGACCGGGGTCTCGAGGCCGTTCCTGCCGGTCATCAACGTCTCGCCGGACCAGCTTCCCTTCTCGAAGGCGGTCCGAAGGCCTTCACGGACCGTGGCCTGCGACTCCGTCACCGGAAACAGGGCCAGAAGACACCGCATCGTCTCTCCACGAGCTGCGGGCAGCTGTCTGGCGGCGGACTGGTTCTTGTGGATGCAGTTCCCTTCGGCGGTGACGAGGATCACCAGGTCCGGCGACAGGTCCAAGGCGTGGAGCAGGGCGATGCCGAGCCCGTTTCCGGGCACCGCATCCTTCTTGGCACCGTTCGAATCCGGAGGTTTTCCGACTCCCGGATCCGAGCCGCCGTCTCCACGCTTTCTTGGG
The DNA here is from genome assembly GCA_027488845.1 of Verrucomicrobiales bacterium. Taxonomy (GTDB): domain Bacteria; phylum Verrucomicrobiota; class Verrucomicrobiia; order Limisphaerales; family UBA9464; genus SXXZ01. The sequence goes on from JAIYBC010000057.1 coordinate 150,378, forward strand.
GTCACAGGCATTCCAAGTCACCCGGCAGGGTGCCTCAATGGGCAGAACATCGGCCGATGGCGCCCCAGACCTAAGCTCCCCGGGAAGAAATTGCCAACGAATCGGACGCAGGCGCTGGGCTTTCCAAGAGCCGGCTGTTCGCGCCCGAACGACTTCGTCCCCGACCCAATCGTGGCGCCCGATGCAGAAAGGGATGGAAGATCGGCCACCGGGGCCGGCATCGTTCCGCCGCCCGAATCGCACCATGCTTTCCATTCGTGATCTGAAGATGTCCGTCGCCGGACGGACCCTGTTCGAGAACGCCTCCATGCAGGTGAACTACGGCGACCGGGTCGCCCTGGTCGGGCCCAATGGCGCCGGCAAGTCCACGCTGTTCTCGTTGATCCTGAAGAAGAACGTCCCCGACGAAGGGGCGATCGAGAGGGACCCGTGGACCATGGTGGGCTACCTGCCCCAGGAGGGCGAGGCGATCGGGGAGGAGACCGTGCTCGAGGTGGCGACCGGCCGGGCCGGGGAACTGCCCCTCCTGGAGAAGAGGCTCCATGACCTCGAGGCCGCCGGGGCGGTGGACAGCCCGGACTACATGGAGGCCCATGCGAAGCATTCCGCGCTGAACGACCCCCAGGTCGAGGCCAAGGCGAAGAAGATGCTGAAGGGACTCGGCTACAAGGAGGCCGACTTCCTCCGCAAGGCGCGCGAGATGAGCGGCGGCTGGGTGATGCGGGCGCACCTGGCCCGGCTGCTGGTGATGGAGCCCGACCTGTTGTTGCTCGACGAGCCGACCAACCACCTGGACCTCCTGTCGCTGCTCTGGCTGCAGGGATACCTTAAGAACTACTCGGGCGCCCTGCTGTTGATCTCGCACGACCGGCAGTTCATGGACGAGATCATCACGCAGGTCCACGAGATCGCCGACCGGAAGCTGGTCTCCTACAGCGGCAACTACTCGGACTTCCTGAAGCAGCGGGAGGAGCGTTACGAGCAGCACCTCGCCGCGTACAAGAACCAGCAGAAGGAGATCCAGTCGCTCCAGGAGTTCGCGGACCGCTTCCGTTCCGTGGCCTCGAAGGCCTCGCAGGCGATGTCCAAGCTCAAGCAGATCGAGCGCATGGAGCTGATCGAGAAGCCGACGCCTCCGAGGAAGCCCTTCCGATTCCAGATCCCGCCACCTCCGCGCGGCGGCCAGCGGGCGGTGACCCTCGAAGGCATCCACATGGCCTATGGCGACCACGTCGTCTATTCGGGCCTCGACCTGATGGTGGAGCGCGGGGAGCGGACCGTCCTGGTGGGGCCCAACGGCGCGGGCAAGTCCACGCTGCTGAAGATCATTGCCGGGGTCGTCCCGCACCAGAAGGGCGAGGTGAAGCTCGGCCACAACGCCAAGCTGGGCTACTTCAGCCAGCACCGGGCGGGGACGCTCGACCCGAAACGAACCGTGCTCGAGGAACTGCTCGCCTGCGCCCCGGCGCTCCGCGAGGACGAGGCCCGCGCCATCCTCGGTTCCTTCATGTTCCGCAAGGAGGAGATCTACAAGCTCACGGGCGTGCTCAGCGGCGGCGAGAAGAGCCGCCTGAACCTGGTGAAGTTCCTCGTCGATCCGCCGAACCTCCTGCTGATGGACGAGCCCACCACCCACCTCGACATCACCACGGTCGAGTCGCTGACCCTCGCGCTGGAACGTTACGAGGGCACGCTGCTGTTCATCTCGCACGACGTGCACTTCATCCGCCGCCTCGCGACCAAGGTGCTCCATGTGGCTGGCGGACGCCTGATGCCGTACGCCGGCGGCTACGACTACTTCCTGGAGAAGACCGGCGCCGGGGACGACGCCCGGGCGGCGCTCACGTCGGAGTGAAGTCCTTCGGGTGGGCTGGACTCCCACGTTGTTCACCGTGGGAACAACTTTCCCGCCAATGCCGTTGCTTCCCGCCGGCGTGTGGGGGAGAACCGCGCCCCGCCGGAAAGGTCCCGTCGGTCCCGAGATGAAAACCAAAGCGATGAACGACGCGATGTTCCTGGACCTGCTCCAGCGCATCCTTCCCAAGGCCACCCCCGATCCGCGACTGGCCGCCGCCATCTACGAGCGCGTGGCCCAGGAGGTCCGGCTCATCAACAACCTGAAGTCGCTGGACAAGCTCTGTACCGAGGGACGTTTGCCCAACCTGGAACCGGACACGGTCGCGGAACTCCAGAGCCGCCTTGCGACCAACTTCGGCGAATCGAACGTGACCGTGACACCCGCCGAGAAGGGGGACTCCGTCGAGGTGGAGATCGTCCTGCCGGACCGCACCATCACCAACCGGGTCAAGGTCCTGCCGCCGGGGGCGGTGGACGAGGAGGAGGTCAAGGTGCCCTATGTCCCGCTCCCGGTGGTGCTTCCCGAGGATCCTGAGCTGGTCTGGGTGCTGGCACGGCGCGAGGACCTGCCGCCCGAGGAGGCGTCCCGTGCGTTGGCGGCGATCGAGGAGGAGTTCTGGGAGACCAAGCTGGGCTTGAAGCTGCTCAAGGACAGGGTGGAGAAGAACTTCTTCGAGTTCATCTCCCGGGTTCCCGCCGGCGCCCTCGCGGATCGTGGATTGAAACGCATGTTCAAGGTCCCGGAACCGCTGCACACGCTCCGCCGGCTGAATCCCACCGGTCAGGCCCTGCTGAAGGCGGTCGACTGAACGTCCCGCATCGGAAGCGTCCTTGGAAAAGCCTTCCGAAGGTGATGGACTCCTCCGCGGGTCCCACTGACCAAGTCGATGGTTGGAACCCGGAAATTCCGGAAGGCGCTGGCCTGCCATGGGTTCCTCACCGACATTGTATCTCGTCAAGTTGGTGGCGGTCGCGGCCGCCTACTACGCGTCGGCACGGTTTGGCTTGGTCCTGCGGGATCCTGTCGACAGCACCACGCTGGTCTGGCCCGCCACCGGTCTCGCGGTGGCGGCGGTCGTGCGATGGGGCCCGGGTTGCTGGATTGGGATCTTCGTCGGCGCGCTTTTCGCGGAACGGTCCTTGGACCATCCCTGGTGGGTTGCAACCCTCCTGGCCACCACCAATTCAGTCGCCCCGCTGGTCGTCGGTCGCCTCCTGGCTCGGATGCGGGTGGACACCGCCTTCCAGACCCGCAGGGACGGTGCTCTGTTCGGCCTTGCAGCGTTCGTTGGAATGACGGTTTCGGGACTTGGCGGGACCCTGGCCCTGCTCCTGTCGGACGTGATCACCGCCAACCGGGCAGGACTCACCTTCCTCCGCTGGTGGCTGGGGGACACCGGCGGCGTTCTCACGATCGGTTCCTTCCTGTTGGCCGTCCGCCGGTCCGACGTCACCTCCTTGTGGTCCAGGCATCGTGAGGCGGCGTTGTTCGTCGCCGCGTTCGCCGGCGTGGGTTGGCTGGGTTTCAGTCCGGATTCGCATGCGGGCCGCCTTCTGCCCCTGACCCTCGTCACCGGCCCCCTGGTGGTCTGGGCCGCGTTCCGGTTCGGCGTCGCCGGGGCCACGGCCGCGTCCGTCTACGTCTCCGGCGTGGCCGCCCTCGCGACCGCCCTTGGGAGGGGTCCCTTCCACATCCAAGGGCAGGGCAACGCAACCTTCGTCCTCTGGGCCTTCATCGTCGGCAACGCGTTCCTGGGCCTCATGATCACCACACTGCGGGCCGAGCAGGGGCGTACGGATGCGGCGTTGCGCGAGAGCGAGCGTCGGCTCCAGGTCTTCGTGGATCGGGCGCCTGCGGCGCTCGCCATGTTCGACCTCCAGAGGCGCTGCTTGGCGGCCAGCCGGAGATGGACCACGGAGTTCGGCCCCGTCGCCCAGCCTGGTCAACCGTCCTGCCCACCGGCCCTCTTCTCGCAGATGACCGCCAAATGGGAGGACGCCTGGCGACGCGTGCTTTCCGGGGAGATCCTCGGTTCCGAGTCCGAACAGACCACCGACTCCGACGGCGGCATCCGGTGGTTCCGCTGGGAGGCGAGGCCTTGGCACGACGACCTGGGTCGGATCGGCGGTTCGGTGTTCCTCATGGAGGATGTCACCGCCGGCCGGCGAAGCGCCCAGGAATCGGAACAGCACCGGAAAAGGCTCGAGAGCGTCATCCTCTCCGCCATGGACGCGATCATCAGCGTCGACGCGTCCCGCCGGATCGTCCTCTTCAACCCCGCCGCCGAACGGATCTTCGGGCGTTCCTTCCGTTCGGTCCGGGGACAGGCCATCGAGGTCCTGATGCCGGAGCGGTTCCGTGGTCGTCATCCGGAACACTTCCGGTCCTTTGCAGACGGGACGGAGGATTCCCGGGAGATCGGACGGATCACGACCATCGTCGGACTTCGGTCCGATGGGCAGGAGTTCCCATTGGAAGCGTCGATCTCAAAGTCCCAGCTCGATGGACAGTGGCTTTTCACGGTCACCTGCAGGGATGTCAGCGACCGCGTGCGGGACGAGGAGACACGCAGGGGACTGGAGTCCCGCCTCCTACAGGCCCAGAAGATGGAGGCCGTCGGCCAGCTCGCCGGCGGGGTTGCCCACGATTTCAACAACCTCCTGACGGTCATCGAGGGGAACGCCTCGTTGATCCGGTCCCGGCGAACCGGTGATCCGGAGCTGGTCGACGAGATCATCGCCGCCTCAGGTCGCGCGGCGCGCCTCACCCGGCAGCTGCTCCTCTTCAGTCGCAAGCACGCCCCGGTGGTCACCGAGCTGCAGTTGGACGAGGTTGTCTCGGGTTTCTCAAGGACCCTGCTTCGCCTCCTTGGAGACCACATCGTGCTCCAGGCCGTCTCCGTGAACGGATTGCCCAGGATCAACGCGGACCTTGGGATGATGGAACAGGTGCTTCTGAACCTCGCCATCAACGCCCGGGATGCGATGCCCAAGGGCGGCCAACTCACGGTGGCGACTTCGACCGTTTCGGTTCTCTCCTCCGAACCCGCTCGACATCCCGACGCGGCTCCAGGCGAGTACGTGTGCCTCACCGTCCGCGACACCGGCACCGGGATCGATCCGGAACACCTGCCCCACATCTTCGAGCCGTTCTTCAGCACGAAGGAGGTCGGGAAGGGAACCGGCCTCGGGCTGGCGACCGTCTACGGGATCGTCCGCCAACACCTCGGCTGGATCCATGTCGAGAGTCGGCCCGGTGAAGGGACCGCGTTCCACGTCCATTTCCCGGCTCTGGCGGGTGGTCCCCCGGACTCTGCGGCCCCGAAATTCGCCTCATCGGCCATCGACCCGTCCTTGGACGTCGGATCGGAGACCCTCCTCGTCGTGGAGGATGATCCGTCCGTGCTGCAGCTCACGGTGAAGGTCCTCGACGGCGCGGGCTACCGGGTCCTGACCGCCGCATCCGGCGTCGAGGCGCTGGGCGTATGGTCCCAGCACCGGCGGTCCATCCGGCTTCTCGTCACGGACATGGTGATGCCTCATGGTGTGAGTGGCATCGACCTGGCACGGCGGCTCCGTGGCGAGCGGGGTTCCCTTCGGATCCTGCTGACCAGCGGGTACGGAGGTGAGGCCTTGAGCCAGAACAGCTCGCGATCCATGGGGTTCCTGCAGAAGCCTTACACCCCATCGATCCTGCTCCGCGCGGTCCGCGAGGCCCTCGATGGGCACCTCGCCTAGGAACCTGCTTGGCTCCGCGGAGCTTCCCGGTATGGATCCCCCATGCCCGCCCGCGTTGCCGCCTCCATGGTCTTGGTCACCGTCCCCGATCGAAAGACGGCGCGGCTCGTCGCCGACACCGTGCTCGAGGCGCGCTTGGCCGCCTGTGTGCAGATCCTTTCCGGACTGGAATCCCGCTATCTCTGGAAGGGCCGGAAGGAGGTCTCCAAGGAATGTCTGTTGATCCTGAAGACCCGCCGGAGCCGTGTGCCGGCGCTCCGGAAGGCGGTCCGCTCCGTCCATCCCTACGAGACACCCCAGTTCGTCGCCTTCGACATCGACTCCGGAGGGCCCGACTACCTGGCCTGGATCGCTGGGTGTGTCCCGGCCGCGGGAAAGTCTTCGGGCTGACTTTCTCGGGACCTCCGCCGGAATCCGGTTTCCAGCCGGCCGGGGACCGCGTTTCATGGTCCGGACGTGGGAATCAGCCCGAAACAGTTCGCCGCGATGACCGCCCGGATCTCCGGCGGTGGGGGCGCGAAGTCCGAAGCTGGAGCCACTTCGGCTCCCTCGACCGAGGTGATGCTGATCCAGCCCGGAACAGTCGTGATCGGCATCGACCCCTCACTGCGGGGGACAGGCTGGGGAGTGGTCCGGGTTGCCGATCCGGAACCGATTCACCTGGCCTCCGGGACGATCCGTTGTCCGGAGCGCTGGGAGCGTACCCGGTGTCTCGGGGAGATCGGGAAGGAGATCGCCGGCATCATGGCGCGTTTCCAACCCTCGGAGTGCGCCTGCGAGGGCCTCTTCTTCGCCCAGAACCTCCAGACGGCCCTGATCATGGGTGAAGCCCGCGGGGCCGCACTGGCCGCGGTGGCCGTCGCAGGAATCCCGGTCCACGAGATCGCGCCGCGCAAGGTGAAGCAGGCGATCGTCGGCTACGGCGCTGCCCAGAAGATCGCCGTGGCAAAGATGGTCCAACGGAGGCTGTCCTTGGAGGAGTTGCCGGGACCGGACGCGGCGGATGCCCTGGCGCTGGCGATCGCCTTCATCCAGGAGCGTCGCCGGCCCGCCTTCGCGACCGCGAAACGGATCTGACGAAGCGGCTTGGTTCCGCCTTTTCGGACCTGCTTCGCCGTGGGAATTCCGCTTCAATCCGGCGCATGCAGATCCAGACCGGAATCATCACCATCTCCGACCGGGCCTCGCGGGGCCTGTATGACGACCTGGGCGGACCCGCGTTGAAGGAGGCCTCACTCGGATATGGCTGGGTGGTCCTCGACGAGGCCTTGGTCCCGGACGAGAAGGCCGAAATCCAGCGCGCGATCCGTTCCCAGGCGGCCAAGGGTTGCCAACTGATCCTCACCACCGGTGGCACCGGCGTTGCGCTCCGCGATGTGACGCCGGAAGCGGTCCGTGAGATCGCCATCCGGGAGTTGCCGGGATTCGGCGAGGTCATGCGCATGGAAAGCCTCAAGATCACGCGGAACGCGATCCTCTCCCGATGCCTGGCCGCGGTGGTGGACCGGAGCCTCGTGGTCTGCCTGCCGGGCAAGCCCCGTGGAGCCGTGGAGTGCCTCGGCTTCGTGGCTCCGGCGATCCCGCACTGCGTCGAGGTGATCCAGGAAGTGCCGACAAGTTGCTGACCCGGCGGTTGGTGAATCGGAATTCGGATCTGGCAACCCCCCAAGGCTGCAAGCGTCCCGAGGGCTCGGAGAAGGGGGAATGCGTCCAAAGGGACGATGGGGCCGGCGGATTCCGATGGAATCCGCAGGTGGTGGTAGGAGAAGGATTCGAACCTTCGTAGGGCGTTAGCCCGACAGATTTACAGTCTGTTCCGATTGACCACTCCGGCATCCTACCCCTGTGGCCTGCGCCGCCCAGCGGGCGGGGACGCGAATGAACTCAAACGCCGGGTCCGGGCTCAAGGCGTTTTTTGGAAATTAAATGCGGGCAAAGGCTCCGGCGTCCCAAGGTCACTTCGCGGGCTTCTCGGCGGGCTTGGCCGGGATCGCCATTTTGTTGCCGGCGTCGGTCCAGGCGCCGATGCCGCCGAGAAGATTCGCGGTCTCCTTGAACTTCAGTCCGCTCATCTGGGTGCAGGCGCGCGCGCTCCGATAGCCGCTGCCGCAATACACGAGGTACGACTTCGACTTGTCGAGCTTGGCGACATCCTCGGCGAAGGTCTTCGAGCGGAAGTCGACGTTGAGGGCGCCGGGGATGTGGCCACCCTCGAATTCGGCCGGGCTACGGACATCGAGCACCACCCAGTTGGTTCCCGCGCGCAGCTTCTCCCAAGCGGCGACGTCCAAGTTTTGGGTTCCGGCCCCTTCGGCCTTGGGAACGGGACGGGTCGGGAACGGCGGGATGGTGTTCTGGGCGAAGAGCGTGGTCGCGCAGACGGCGGCCAGGATCGACACGAGCAGGGTCAGTCGTTTCATGCGGTCTTGATGGAGATGTGGAGGTGTCCCAGGAGGCTCTCAGGAAAGCTTCCAGCCCTTGCGGTAGTGGTGGTGGATGAGTGAATCCGCCTCGGGGCAACCGCGGGCCTTCATGCCGGCGGCATCCCATTCGATGACCTTGCCGGTGCGATAGGCCAGGTTTCCGAGTTGGCCGATCTCCGTCAGATGGCAGCCGTAGGTCAACGGTGAGCCGGTCGTGCCCTCGCCCTTGCAGGCGCGGATCCATTCGGCGTGGTGACCGATCGAATTCGCGATCGTCTGTGCCGGAGCCGGGTGGCCCTGGAACTTTTCCTCGGGAAGCAGCATCCGCCGTCCGTAGTCGGCCAGCAGCAGGCCCTTCGAGCCGACGAAAAGCGTTCCTCCCCCCCACTTCGAAAGGTCGGGAGCGCCCGCGACCTTCGGGCGGGCCGAGCCGCTGTACCAGTGCATCCGGACTGCCGGACGGGCTCCCTTGGCCGGGAAGTCGTAGTGGACCACCATCCCGGTCGGAGCGCAGTGACTGTCGGGAGCGGGGCCTTCCGCGGAGATGCGCGTGGGCAGGTCTAGGTCCAGCGCCCAGACGCCCAGATCCATGTGGTGGCAGCAGAAGTCGGAGAGCGTCCCGCCTCCGAAATGCCACCAACGCCGCCAGTTGAAGGGAACGTATTCCTTGCTGAAGCCCACCGGTTGGACGGGGCCCAGCCATTGTTCGTAGTCGAGTCCGGCCGGGATGGGTTCAGCGGCGGGGAGGGGCTTCGTTTCCCAGACTGATCCCGCCCAGTGGTGGACCTCGGAGACCTCCCCGATGGCACCCGAACGGATCAACTCAACGACTCGCCGGTAGTTTTGCTCGGAATGGATCTGGTTGCCGGTCTGGGTGACCCGACCCGACTTCCGCACCTTCGCCGCCAGCGCGCGCGCCTCGGATATGGTATGGGTGACCGGTTTCTCGCAGTAGAGGTGGCGGCCCGAGGCCAGCACCGCCGTGGCGATCACCGCGTGGGTGTGGTCGGGCGTGCTGACCACGACCGCGTCCAGATCGGTCCGGTCCAGAAGGCGACGGTAGTCGGAACACGTGTCCGCGGAAGGGAACTTGGCCTTGGCGGCGGCAAGGCGCGAGGCGTCGACGTCGCAGAGGGCCACGATGTTCTCCCCGGAAACCCCCGCCAGGTTCTCCCCGCCGCGTCCCGCCACGCCGACGATTCCCAGGTTGAGCTTCCCGTTCGGGGAAATCCGGCGGGCCACGGGTTGCGACTGGCAACCGGCGAAGAAGCCGGCCGTGGCGGCCGCGCCGGACTGGAGGAAGCGACGGCGGTTCAGGATGATCAGGTCAGACATGGTGGTTCCTCAGGGCTTCGGGGTGAAACTGGTCCAGTACTTCTCGAAATCCTCGCGGGGCGGAACCTTGAGCGGTCGGACCACGCGGAAGCCGAGGAACTGGGCGTCGGTAAGGTACCACTTCGACTTGGGAAGCTGCGGATCCCGCATCTTCCAACTCGAGTCGCTCGCACGGCGGGCACCGCTGCGGAGGATGTCCGCCTCGTCGTCCCAGGAGCCGCCTCGAGCCACATGGGGATACTCCGTCGCACCGGGCACGTAGGAGATGTCACCCACCTTGGAGTAGTCGTCCACGTAGGCGTCCAACACCCACTCGGCCACGTTGCCGTGCATGTCGTGGAGCCCCCAGGGGTTTGCCTTCTTCTTGCCCACCTGTTGGTACTTGCCGTCGGAATTCGTGTAGAACCAGGCGTAGTCGCCGAGCTTCGACTCGTCGTCGCCGAAGGAATAGCGTGTGGTCGTTCCCGCCCGGCAGGCGTACTCCCATTCCGCCTCGGTGGCCAAACGGTAGAAATGTCCGGTCTTGGCGGTGAGCCATTTGCAGTACTTCACCGCGGCATAGTGGGTCATCGAAATGGCCGGGAATCCCTCCTTGCCCATGCCGAAGCTCATTTCGACATACGGTGTGGTCGGACGGGAGACGGCGTCGGCTTCCTTGCCCACGTAGGGGTTTTTGCCCGGGGTGGCGTTGGCGGGCACGAGGTCGGGATAGGCCAGCCACAGTTCGCGCTCCATGCGCTCGGTCGGAACGTTGGTGCCCTTCTCCAGCGATGGGAACTGGAAGAGTTCGTACTCGTTCCAGGTGACCTCGGTCTTGCCCATCCAGAACGGCTCGATCTTCACCTTCCGCCGAGGACCCTCATCGCCCTTGCGCTTCGGTTCACCATCGGGCGTTCCCATCTCGAATTCACCGCCCGGGATCGGAACCAGGTCGAACTGCACCGAGGTGCCCGGAATCGGTTCGGCGTAGGCCTTCATGTCCGCCGCCGTGCTCTCCGTGGACTTCGCCGCGACGAGCGCATGGATCGCCTCGAGCATCGCCTGCGGATCGCGGGTCAGCGTGGAACCGGCCTCCTTCTGGCTCAGGGTCACGCCATCGGGCCAATTCGCCCCTTGGTCGATCCAGTCGCGGATGAGGTCGGTCTTCGCCTTCGGCAGCGGACCACCCTTCTTGGCCGGCGGCATCAGGTCGTCGTGGTCGGCCGGCAGGACGGTCGTGGTGTAGACCTTGGAGGCGGCCGAGTCGCCCGGGACGATCGACTTCGACGCGAAGAACTCCGCCTTCACGTCCATGCGCAGGTCGCCCTTGGCATGCCCGTCCTTGTGACACGCCACGCAGTGCACCTCGAAGATCGGTTTCACGTCCTTCACGAAGTCGACCTTCTCCTTCTGCGACAGCTTCTGTTCTTCAGGCCAGGCGGCGCCTTCGAGGATCCAGGTCTTCAGGACTTCCTGCTGCGCCGCGTTGAGCCTCTCGCCCTTTGGCGGCATCAGGTCGTCGTGACCGTCCGGGAGGGCCGTGGTGGTGTAGAGGGGACTCTTGGCCGGGTCGCCGGGAACGAGGGATGTTCCGCCGTCACCTCCCTTGATGGCATCGGCTCGGGTGACCAGGGAAAGGCCGGACTTGGGCTTCTCGGCGCCGTGGCACTTCAAGCAGTAGACCTCGAGAATGGGGCGGACCTGCCTGCGGAAATCCACCGCTCCGGCGGCGGAAAACGGCAGGACAAGGGCGGCAAGGGCCGGGAGTACGGCGAATCGATTCATTGTGTGTTGCGTGACCGGAGAGTACCGCGGCAGCGGTCCGCCGTGTCAAATGCGGTAACCGTCGGACGCCCGGTGCAGCCGGGAATTCAGCCCAGGCATATCGGGGATTGTGGTGAACGCTCGCCGCTATTGGCCTCCGCGGGCCGGATCCAACCAAGGCGTGCCCGCCCAGTACCACCGGGACGGCTTCATGTTCTCGGTGTGTCCATCCCCGAAGGTGACCACGCTTCGTCCGGCGTGCCGCACGTGCGGTCCTCCCCAGTTGGGGTCGTCCGAGGTGACGCAACCGGTGCAAGGAGCGTCGTTCAAGGGATCATGCAGCACCCACGCTCCGGGCTTTTCCGGCGTCTTCTCGGTCACGCACTTCAACGGGTCCCGGATGTCGGCAGTCCTGGGTTTCGAGCCGCCGTCGGTGATCACCGCGGTCCCCGAAGGCGAGGCGAAGGCCGAGTCGCGGATCGACGGATAGTCCTTCACGTCCCAGACCGCCGGCCAGTCGCACCCACCCACCTTGAAGTTCATCGAGTAATTCGAGATCAGCTTGTCCGGCTGCTCCGAGGCATAGATGGCCCAGGCCCGGTTGAATCCCGGCGTTCGGGTCGGGCAGATCACGATGTTGGTGGTCTGCAGGTACGGCTTGAGGAAGTTGAACCAGAGCTTGCGGTCCACGTTGTTCCCGCGAACCCAGAACGTCGGGGTGAGCCGGCTGAGGTTGTCCGCCGCGTACAGGCCTTCCGCAAGCATGACCTGGCGGAGGTTGCTCATGCAGTTGGCGGATTTCGCCTTCTCCTTCGCCTTCCCCAACGCTGGGAGCAGCATGCCGGCGAGGATGGCGATGATCGCGATGACCACCAGGAGTTCGATCAGTGTGAATCCGTGAGTCCGGCGAAGCGACGGGGCCATTCCCGTTCTCTAGTCGGATCCAGTTCGGATGTCTCGCGGAATTCCGCGAAAGGCGCGCGCCCACCCGTTCGCGGCTTGATTCCAGATCCCGAAAGCCGCATTTCGGCCGTACGTGATTTCCTTTCTGCACGGCCGTCTGGTCGAGATCCTGCCCACCCAAGTGGTCGTGGACGTCCATGGAGTCGGCTATGAAGTCCTCGTCCCGCTCTCGACCTCCGACCGGCTTTCCGGTGTCGGCGGCGAGGTGCATCTGCTGACCCACCTCGCGGTTCGTGAGGACGCCCATGTCCTCTATGGGTTCCTCACCGCGGCCGAGCGGGATCTGTTCCGCCTGCTGATCCACAACGTGGGTGGAATCGGTCCGAAGATCGCCCTGAGTGTGCTCAGCGGGCTCAGCGTGGCGGCATTCCGTGCCGCGGTGGCGGCCGCGGACGTCAAGGCGCTCTCCGCGGTCAATGGCGTGGGCCGCAAGACGGCCGAACGCATCGTCGTGGAGTTGAAGGACAAGCTGGGAGGTTTTGGAGCGGTTCGTCCCTCCCCGACGCCCGACTCCAAGGCCGACGGGGAACGGGACACGAAGGCGACCGACGCCGCCGCCGCGCTGATGGCCTTGGGTTTGCGACCCAACGAGGCCCATGAAGCGGTTCGTGCCGCCATCGCCATGCTGGGGGCCGAGGCCTCCGCGGAGCAGATCATCCGGGCCAGCCTCCGAAGAAACGGATGACTCCTCCCAACTCCCCGAAAAAGGGCGCCGTCAGCGGCGTGGTGATCCCGGAACTGGCCCGGTGGCATGGCCGGATCGTGGCCCGGATCGTTTGGGCTGTGGTCAACCTCATGGCGCTCTCCCTCCGATGGAGGTGGGTCGACCGGAGTGGGGTGATCGACCCGGACGGCGAGGGGCGCATCATCTTCGCCATCTGGCACAACCGTCTGTCCCTTTCCCTCGTGATCTACCGCAGGATCCTAGGCGGTCTGGGCAAGGGGCGCCGATTGGCCGCCATCGTCAGCGCCAGCAAGGATGGAGGTCTCCTTGCCCATGTCCTGCAGCTCTTCCATGTCCAAGGCGTACGTGGTTCATCCAGCCGGCGGGGTGCACAGGCGTTGAGGGAGTTGGTGACCGCGGCCGAGAAGGGCATGGACCTCGCCGTCACTCCGGATGGCCCGCGTGGGCCGAAGTATGAACCCCATCCCGGGGTGATCGCACTGGCCCAGATGACGGGTCTTCCGATCGTTCCGGTCGGCGTCTCGCTGCGGTGGAAACGGACCCTCAAGTCGTGGGACGGGTTCCAGATTCCGATGCCGTTCAGCGTCGTCGAAGTCCGGTTCGAGCCGCCGATCAAGGTTCCCCCCGATGCGGACCCAGCCGAGCGTGAACGCCTGCGTCAGCTCCTGAAGGATACACTCCTGAGCGTGACCCGCGACTGAGCCGTGGCTTCACCGAAGCGCTGCGGGCCGTTCAGCGGCGGGATCGGCCCAGGGCCTTCTTCGTGTCGGCCTGAAGGCGGTCGACCTCGTCGCGAACCTCGTTGCGGACCGATGCACTCATGCGGTCGATGAAGAGCAGGCCATTGAGGTGATCCACCTCGTGCTGGATCGCCCTGGAAAGCAGACCGCCGGCGCGAAACTCAAAGGATTCCCCGCGCTCGTTGAGGGCCGAGACCTCGACTTCCGCTGGGCGAACGATCTCACCGTAGATCTCCGGGAAACTGAGGCATCCCTCGGGGCCCTCCTGAGCCTCACCGACCGGCCGGATCACGGGGTTGATGAGGACCAACGGCATGAAGGCATCGACGTCGGCAGGATGGCCTTGGACCCACAGTTGGCTGGGGCGGTCCTTGATTCCCCGGAGGTCGAGGACCGCGAGTTGGACGGCTTGGCCAACCTGTTGGGCGGCGAGTCCGATTCCCTTCGCCGAATACATCGTGTCGAACATGTCGGCCACGAGTCGCCGGAGGGCGTCGTCGAGCTTTGCGACCGGCGCGCCCCTTTGGCGGAGCACCGGATTCCCATACTTCACCACGGGCAGAACCATGTGGGAAATGGTGGCGTGGCCCGTGGAATCTGGCCAGCCGGGAACTGGGGTAGGGGACTTCCCAGGATGCAGACCAGACGCATTGGTCGCGCCCTCCCTGACGGCATCGGTGAAGTGAAATCAAAAAAAGTTCAGAAAACTATTGCACCTAGTCCCATCCTGAATACGCTCTGCGCTCCCTTTCGACCCCAAAAGGTCTCGAGGAAAAGGTCCGGCCGATAACCGGTCTGCTCCAAGCAGTCGGGAGTGATGGCAGGGCACATTGGGACTTCGTGTCCCGTGATACAAATTTACGCAGTGAAAACGTACAGACCGCTAACGCCGTCCACACGGTATCTTACCGTGCAGGACTTCTCGGACATCACCAAGACCAGTCCTGAGAAGTCTTTGGTATTCACCCGGAAACGGACCGGTGGCCGCAACAATCACGGCCGCGTGACTGTCCGCGCCCGTGGTGGTGGCCACAAGCAGAAGGTCCGCACCGTGGACTTCCGCCGGAACAAGTTCGGCGTCGAAGCCAAGGTGATCGCGATCGAGTACGATCCCATCCGGAGCGCCCGCCTTGCTCTGTTGGAGTACTCGGACAAGGAGCGCTCCTACATCGTGAGCCCCGATGGTTTGAAGGTTGGGGCAACCGTGGTCAGTGGCCCGACTGCGCCGCCCACCGTCGGCAACGCGTTGCCGCTTTCCAAGATTCCGGTGGGTCTTCCGATCCACAACATCGAGCTGGTCCCTGGTCGGGGCGGCCAGATGGTTCGCTCGGCTGGGTCGGCGGCGACCCTGATGTCCCGCGACGCGGGTTACGCCCAGGTCCGGCTTCCGTCGGGTGAGATCCGTAAGATCCACGAGAACAGCCTCGCCACCATCGGCGCCGTCGGGAACGCCCAACATGAGAACGTCGTCCTCGGCAAGGCCGGGCGCGCGATCCACATGGGTATCCGACCGCTGACCCGCGGTATGGCTCGGAACCCGGTGGACCATCCCAACGGTGGCGGTCAGGGCAAGTCCAAGGGTGGCGGCGGTCGCCAGCACCTCACCTCGCCTTGGGGCCTGCTTTCGAAGGGTTATCGCACCCGCAAGAAATTCAAGATCTCCAACCGCTTCATCGTGGCTCGTCGCGATGGTCGGCCGATGAAACAGAAGTAATCCTATGGCTCGTTCACTCAAGAAGGGTCCCTTTGTGGACGGTCACCTGTTGGCGAAGGTCTCCAAGACCAAGGCCACCAAGTCCAAGGCGCCGATCAAGACTTGGTCGCGTCGCTCGACCATCACGCCCGATTTCGTCGGCCTGACGGTCAACGTCCACAACGGTCGCGTTTTCAGCCCTGTGTTCGTCACCGAGAACATGGTCGGCCACAAGCTCGGTGAGTTTGCGTTCACCCGGACGTTCAAGAAGCACGGTGCCCATACCGCCAAGGCGGAGGCCAAGTAGTCCCCACAGGAGTTCCCATGGAAGTGCAGGCCATTCTCAAAAATTTCCGTATGTCACCCCAGAAGGTGCGCGAGGTCGTGCGCCAGGTTCAGGGGCTGCCCGCGGACCAAGCCCTCGCCATCCTCAAGGTGGTTCCGCGCAAGTCCGCACGAGCCGTCGCCAAGACGCTCGCCTCGGCCATTGCCAACGCGGAGAACAACCACGGAATGCGACGGGAAAATCTGGTGGTTCACCGCGCCTACGCGCAGACCGCCGGCAGCATCAAGCGCTTCATCCCGAAGGCCCGCGGCTCCGCCGGCCCCATCCTGAAGCGGAGCTCCCACATCAAGATCATTCTGACCGAACTCTGATCCTATGGGCCAGAAGACCAATCCAATCGGCTTGCGCATCCCGGTCAATCGGGAGTGGCGCTCAAAGTGGTACGCCAACAAGAAGGACTTCGGAGCCCTTCTGGTTGAGGACAACCTCATCCGGACCACGCTCAAGAAGAAGCTCGGCTCGGCGGCCGTGCCCAAGATCCATATCGAGCGTGCAGCCAGCCGCTGCCGCGTGACGATCTTCACCGCCCGTCCGGGTGTCGTGATCGGCCGCAAGGGCTCGGAAATCGACAAGCTCAAGGAGGATCTTTCCAAGCTGACCGGCAAGGAAATCTACGTCGACATCCAAGAGGTCAAGAACGAGAAGAGCGACGCTCAGCTTGTCGCCGAGAATATCGCCATCCAGCTGGAGCGGCGAATCGGTTTCCGCCGCGCAATGAAGAAGGCCGTGCAGGAAGCGCGGCAGTCCGAAGGCGTCGAAGGAATCAAGGTCCGCTGCGCCGGACGTCTCGGGGGGGCGGAACTGGCCCGCGTCGAAATCTACCACGAAGGCCGCGTGCCGCTCCACACCCTCCGCGCCAACATCGACTATGGATTCGCCGAGGCGAACACGGTCTATGGCAAGCTCGGGGTGAAGTGCTGGATCTGCAAGGGCGAGATCAAAAAGGCGGACCTCCGTAAGGTCGAAGACCGTCGGTCCGAGACCCTCGCGGTCAAGTAGTCGAATCGAAACAATTTTCCTGAAGGACGAATATGGCAATGATGCCAGCAAGGGTTAAGTACCGCAAAATGCAGCGCGGCAGCCGTACGGGAATCGCATCCCGGTGCAATGCCGTGTCGTTCGGCGAGTACGGTCTGCAGGCTCTCGAGCGCTGCTGGATGGACACCAAGCAGATCGAGGCCGCCCGTGTGGCGATCACCCGCTACATGAAGCGGCGTGGCAAGGTCTGGATCCGCATCTTCCCCGACAAGAGCTTCACCAAGAAGCCATTGGAGGTCCGAATGGGTACCGGAAAGGGCGGTGTCGAATCGTGGGTGGCCGTCATCCGGCCCGCTACGGTTCTTTTCGAGGTCGACGGCGTTCCCGAGGCGATCGCCCGGGAGGCGATGCGCTTGGCTTCCACGAAGCTGCCGATTTCCACCAAGTTCATCTCCCGTCACAAGCTTTCCTGAGGGTAACAGCATGGCAAAGTCCGCACTGAATGATCTGACGGCTCAGGAACTCGCTGCCAAGGGCCGCGAGCTCCGCCAAGAGCTGTTCAACCTGCGAATCCAGAAGGCCACGGCCCGCCTGGAGAAACCTCATCGTATCCGTGAACTCCGCCGGGAAATTGCCCGGTGCGAGACCCGCGTGAACCAGATCTCGAAGAAATCCTGAACCGTATGTCCCAAGAAACAACCGCGCGGGGTCATCGCAAGGAGCGGGTCGGCGAAGTCGTCTCCAACAAGATGGAGAAGACCATCGTGGTGCGCGTCGAACGCCGCTTCCGCCACCCGCAATTCAAGAAGGTCGTCACGAGCTTCAAGAAGCTCTACGCCCATGACGAAGCCCGTCGCGCCCAGATCGGCGATCTGGTCCGTATCCAGGAAACCCGCCCGCTCTCCAAGCTCAAGTCTTGGCGACTCGTGGAGATCCTGAACCCGGACGGTTCGGTGAAGGCCTGATTCCCGAGGAAAGGTTCCAATGCTACAAATTCGTTCCAGTCTTGATGTCGCCGACAACACCGGCGCCAAGGTCGCGTGGGTCATCGGCGTCATCGGCCGCAATCAGGTCTATGCGCACGTCGGTGACGTGATCAAGGTCCACATCAAGGAGGCGGCGCCGGATGGCACCGTCAAGAAGGGTGAGGTCCAGAACGCGGTGATCGTGCGTACCCGCCAACCGGTGCGCCGCAGTGACGGCTCGTACCTGCGGTTCGACCGGAATGCGGTCGTGATCATCGACAAGGAGAACAACCCCAAGGGCACCCGCATCTTCGGCCCTGTCGCGCGTGAGCTGCGCGAGAAGAAGTTCATGAAGATCATCTCCCTCGCTCCCGAGGTGATCTAACACAATCGGATTTCCAATGGCTTCCAAATTTCACGTCAAGAAGGGTGACGAGGTCGTCGTGATCGCCGGCTCCGCCAAGGGCCGCCGCGGCAAGATCTCGTCCGTGCTGTCCTCCAGACAGGCTGTCGTCCTCGAGGGGACCGACGAACGTTCCAAGGCGCAGGACGACAAGGACCGCCTCGTCAAACCCATGCTCCACCACCTCCGCAAGAGCCAGCAACACCCCAATGGTGGACTGCTTTGGCTTGAGGGTCCGATCCACGTTTCCAACGTGATGAAGGCCGAGGTGTTCGACGCGAAGCAGGCCAAGAAGCGCTGATCCATCGATGAAACCACGCCTTTATTCCAAGTACCTTGAGGAGATCCGTCCCGCTCTGACCGAGAAGCGCGGCTACAAGAACGTCCATCAGGTGCCCGTGATCGAGAAGATCGTCATCAACATGGGTGTCAGTGCTTCCCTCGAGAAGGGGGCATTGGAGGACGCGGTCAAGGAGTTGACCCAGATTTCCGGCCGCAAGCCTGTGATCAACATCTCCCGCAAGAGCATCGCGAACTTCAAGCTCCGGAAGGGGCAGTCGATCGGGTGCCGTGTCACCCTGCGTCGCGAAGTCATGTACGAGTTCTTCGACCGTCTTGTCTCCGCGGCCTTGCCTCGCATTCGTGACTTCCGGGGCGTCAGTCCCCGGCAGTTCGACGGCCGCGGCACCTACTCGCTCGGACTTCCGGACCAGACCATCTTCCCGGAGATCGAGCTCGACAAGATCAAGCGTCAGCAGGGCATGGATATCACCATCGTCACTTCGGCGCCGACCAACGAGGAGGCCTATGACCTCCTCAAGATGATGGGAATGCCGTTTTCCAAATAAGGAACCAATTGTATGGCCAAGAAATCCTGGCTGGCACGTAACAAGAAGAAGGCCGCAACGGTGAAGAAATTCGCCGCGATTCGCGCCGAACTGAAGGCTAAGGGCGACTATGCCGCCCTCTCAAAGCTTCCCAAGAACGCGAGCCCTGTCCGGCTGGTGAATCGCTGCAAGGTCAGCGGCCGCCGCCACGGCTTCATCCGGAAGTATGGGGTTTCTCGCCTCTCTTTCCGCGAAGCGGCTCTTAACGGGCTGATCCCGGGCGTCACCAAGGCCAGCTGGTAATCCAAGCACTTCAAATGAACGCCGATCCCGTTTCCGACCTGCTGACCCGCATTCGCAATGCCGGCATGGCCTTGCATCCGTCCATCACGCTTCCGCACTCGCAGTTCAAGCAGTCGATTGCAGAGGTTCTCCGCGAGGAGGGCTATATCGCTTCGGTCTCCACCGACGGCGAGAAGCTGAAGACGCTCAAGCTCACCTTGAAGTACCAGGGCCGTAAGCCGGTCATCGTTGGCCTCAAGCAGGTCAGCTCTCCGGGGCTCCGGCGCTATGTCGCCAGCACCGACATCCCGCGGGTCCTCGGTGGCCTCGGGGTGGCGATTGTCTCCACTCCGAAGGGGGTCATGTCCGGCAATCAAGCCCGGAAACAGAACCTCGGCGGCGAACTCGTCTGCTACGTCTGGTAAAGGATTTGTCATGTCACGAATCGGAAAAAGCCCGGTAGCCATCCCGGCCAAAGTGAAGGTGGCTGTCATCGGAAGCCGCGTTTCCGTCGAAGGCCCAAAGGGCAAGCTGGAGCTCGCTCTTCCCCGGCACACCGCCGCCGCGGTGGACAGCTCCTCCGTCAAGATCTCCAGGACCGGCGAGACCGCTGAAGCCAAGTCGATGCATGGGCTTGCCCGCGCTCTCGTGGCCAACATGGTGAAGGGCGTGTCCGACGGCTTCCAAAAGAAGCTCGAGATCCAAGGCGTCGGCTTCAAGGCCGCCGTGCAAGGTTCGGTGGTCAATCTCGCTCTCGGGTACAGCCATCCCGTCAACTACACCATTCCCCAGGGAATCAAGGTGACCGTCGAGGAGAACACCAAGCTGACCATCGACGGTGCCGACAAGGAGATGGTCGGACGTGTGGCCGCCGAGATCCGCAGCTATTATCCGCCCGAGCCTTACAAGGGCAAGGGTGTCCGGTACGCCGGAGAGAAGGTCGAGCGCAAGGAAGGCAAGACCGTTCAGTAGTCCGGTCACACCAATCATCAAGTTTCACCCGAATGAGAACCGATCACAAACTCCGTCTGGCCCGGCTCCGCCGTTGGCGGGTGCGGAAGACCGTCGTGGGCTCCGAGGCCCGGCCTCGCATGAGCGTCAAGTTCACCGGCGAACACATCTACGTCCAGTTCATCAACGACCAGTCCGGCGTCACCATCGCGGCAGTTGGGACCCGCGACAAAGTTGCTCCCAAGGAAACCCGTGGTGCGAATGCCGCGAACGCGGTTGTCACCGGCAAGCGGGCGGCAGAGGCCGCGATCGCCAAGGGAATCAGCGCCGTCGTCTTCGACCGTGGCAGCGCCCGTTATCATGGCAAGGTGAAGGCCCTTGCTGACGCCGCCCGCGAGGCCGGCCTCAAGTTCTAATCTTACAAAGAGGATTTTTTGTGGCAGACGAGAAGGAAATGACATCGAGCCCCGGCACCGCTCCCGCGGCCGCCCCTGCAGCCCCCGAGCGTTTCGGTCGTGGAGACCGTGACCACAATCGTGGACGCGGACCCCGCCGACCCAACCGCGATACCCGAGATGACGAGCCGAAGGATGGGCTCACCGAGAAGGTGATTTTCATCAACCGTTCCTCGAAGGTCGTCAAGGGTGGTCGTCGTTTCAGCTTCAGCGCCCTTGTGGTTGTTGGAGACAAGCAAGGCCGAGTCGGTCTCGGGCTTGGAAAAGGCGGGGAAGTGAGCGAGGCCATCAAAAAGGGCGGGGAGAACGCCAAGAGCCGTCTCGCCAATGTCTCCCTCTCCGGAAGCACCATCCCCCACGAGGTCTATTCCGAGTACGGTGGCGCCAAGGTTCTTCTTCGTCCTGCCAGCCAAGGCACTGGGCTGATCTGCGGCAAGACGGTGCGCGCCGTTATCGAGTCCGTTGGCATCCGTGACGTTCTGTCCAAGTCCCTCGGTTCCAAGAATGCAGCTAATGTCGCCAAGGCGACCTTGGCTGCCATCCTGACCCTCCGTACCCGCGAGCAGATCATGAAGACTCGCGGCCTCGAACACCGCCTCGCCAAGGCCAACTGATATGCGTCTACACGATCTCAAGCCCCGTCCCGGTGCCAAGCACCGCCGCAAGCGCCTCGGTCAAGGTGAATCCAGCGGACATGGAAAGACCTCAGGTCGCGGCGGAAAGGGCCAATCGGCCCGCTCTGGTAGCTCGATTCGCCCCGGTTTCGAGGGCGGTCAGATGCCGCTCATCCGACGCATTCCCAAGCGCGGATTCAACAACGCCCGCTTCAAGGTCAACTATCTGCCTGTGAACTTGGCGGCTCTGAATGCCTTTGCAGACGGTGACGTCGTCGACATTGCTGCACTTCGCAAGGCGGGGCTCGCCACGGGCAAATCCGATGGCATCAAGATTCTCGGTCAGGGTACCCTTGAACGGCGACTTACCGTCAAGGCCAACGCCTTCAGCGCGACTGCCAAGGCGGCCATCGAGAAGCTGGGCGGCACGGCGGAGATCGCCGGCTGATCCGGGACTCCGGACCCCAACCCATGATCGGACAGCTTTTCAGCACCTTTTCGAACTGCCTGAAGATTCCGGAGCTTCGGTCCCGGATCATCTTCACGGCCTTGGTTCTTGGAGTCGCACGTCTCATTGCGCTGACTCCTGTTCCGGGCTTGGATGGCGCCAAATTGGCAGAGTTCTTCTCGGCCCAGGCGGCCCAAGGCGGAGGAGCGGGCGGAGTTTTCGGACTCTATAGCCTGTTTACCGGCGGTGCGCTTGAGCAGTGCGCGGTGGGTGCGTTGGGCATCATGCCGTATATCAGTGCTACGATTTTCATCCAGCTACTGACCGCCGTCGTGGCGCCCTTGGGCAAGCTTGCTCGAGAAGAGGGTGGGCGTGCAAAGCTGGTGGCCTATGGTCGGTACCTGACCGTAGTTCTCTGTATCGGACATGGCCTAATTGTTGCCCTAGGCTGGGAGAATCCAGAGAAGTCGTTCCAAGGCTTCAGTGGTTCCTTGGTTACCATGGAATACCTGTGGGTCTACCGCTTCCAGACCGTGGTCATTTTGACCGCCGGAACACTTCTGTTGATGTGGTTGGGTGAACAGATCACAGAGCGCGGCATAGGCAATGGCGTTTCGTTGATCATTACCATTGGTATCCTAGCCCGTCTGCCCGGCGCCGCCCGCTCACTCTTCGCGATGTTTCAGCAGGAGAATACCAAGTTTCTACAGTTAATCCTTCTGGTGGCGGTTTTGGCCATTGTAGTCGCTGGGGTAGTTGCCATCACCCAGGGACAGCGCAAGATCCCGGTTCAGTATGCCCAACGGGCAGTTGGACGTAAGATCATGTCCGGTGGCACTTCCTTCATGCCCCTCCGAGTCAATTATGCGGGGGTAATGCCGGTGATTTTTGCCCAGGCGATCTTGATGTTTCCGGGCATGATTTTTGAGAAATTGGCCGCAATCCTCAAGCCGGGCCCATTCCGTGACGTGTCCGTCTATATCGCGTCTCACCTCGGTCGTGAGGGCTTTGTCTACCTTCTGCTCTACTCGCTGATGATCCTCTTCTTCTCGTACTTCTGGGTTGCAACCCAGTTCAACGAGTTGCAGGTGGCCGATGACCTCAAGAAGCATGGCGGCTACATCCCTGGCGTTCGCCCCGGAAGCGCGACAAGCGATTTTCTCCATCGCACGATGAGCCGGATCACGTTGGCAGGTGCGGTCTTCTTGATGGTGATAGCGGTGATCCCCATCGTCATGAGCACCCGGCTCAAGATCGATCCGCTCGTTTCTCAATTTTTTGGTGGTACCTCCTTGCTGATCACGGTTGGCGTCCTTTTGGACACCATGCGGCAGATGGAGTCCTACCTGCTGATGCGGCACTACGATGGGTTCCTGAAGAAGGGCCGAGTCCGCGGACGCTCTTGATCATTTTGTTCTTTGTCAGTCTCCACGGCCCGGGAGCGATCCCGGGGTGAACGGAACAGTTATGGCTCGGACCATTAAACAGGTCCCCTTGAAGGCAGGCGATGAGCTTGACCGGATGAGGATGGCTTGCCGAATTGCAACGCGGGTGCTCCGCGGCGCATCGGCGCTGGTTCAGCCGGGCATCTCCACCGCAGAGCTCGACTCCGAGGTGGGACGCCTCATCGCAGAACAAGGGGCTGTCTCCGCGTTTAAGGGGTACCGCGGTTTCCCGGCCCAGTGCTGTCTGTCGGTCAACGAGGCCGTGATCCACGGCATTGGCAACAAGCGCCGCCTCCAGTTTGGCGACGTCCTCAAGATCGATGTCGGGGTCCGGTACCAAGGGTTTGTCGGCGACATCGCCATGACAGTGGGTGTGGGCGGTGTTTCCACCTCATTTCAAAAACTGATGGACACCACCGCGCAGTCCCTTTACAAAGGAATTTCTGCTGCGCGCCCCGATTCCAGCGTCATGGGCATCGGAAGAGAAGTCTTCCAGTGTGCCACAAAGGCAGGATACGGGGTGGTTCGGGAGTTCTGCGGCCACGGTGTGGGCCGCAACGTTCACGAGGATCCCCAGATACCGAACTATCCGGACCCTTCCAACAAGGCCAAGTTGAGGCCTGGGATGACCGTGGCGATTGAGCCGATGATCACTCTAGGTGATTCGTCGGTGGAGATTTTGGCGGACGGATGGACCGTGGTGACGAGGGATCGTCAGGTGGCCGCCCACTTCGAACACACGGTATTGATCACCGAGTCGGAACCGGAGATTTTGACGAGAGACGAAGGAAACCCGCTATATTGAGCGGTGTAGGATTTAGAAAATGAAAGTAAGAGCGTCAGTGAAGAAGCTTTGCGAGAACTGCAAGATGGTCAAACGCAAGGGTGTGATCCGGGTGATCTGCACCAACGCGCGCCACAAGCAGCGCCAGGGTTGAACCGCCTAAAAACACGCCTATGCCACGTATTCTTGGAGTAGACATTCCTGCGGACAAGCGGATCGACATCGCGCTCCGCTATCTTTACGGAATCGGACCCGCCAACGCGGTCGAGATCCTGAAGCGCGCCAATATCGATCCGGCTATTCGTGCGAAGAGCCTGAACGAATCGCAGCTTTCCCTGATCGTGAATGCGATCCAGGACGGGAAGTATGTGATCGAGGGTGACCTTCGTCGTGAACTCGGCATGAATCTGAAGCGCCTTCAGGCGATCAAGAGCTACCGGGGACAGCGCCATCTTCGGAGCCTGCCGGTCCGCGGTCAACGCACCCAAACCAATTCCCGTACCCGTAAGGGTCCCCGCAAGACGGTCGGCGTGCAGAGGGCTGCAGCGGCGAAGTGAAGTTTTCACCGATTTCCTGATCTATTATGGCTGAAGAGACGAAGGCCAAGAAGGCCCCCGCCAAGGCTGAGGCCGCGGCAACCCCTCCCGCACCCGCCGAAGCGACGCCTGAAAAGGCTCCTGCCAAGAAGAAGGCCGCTGAGGCTTCTTCCGTGGCTCCCACCGCTGCTGCCGCTCCTGCGGCACCAGCCGGTCCGGTCGCCGCTGCCGCGGCCCCGACTGCCGCTGACCTGCTCGGCGATGATCCGAACGCGAAGAAGATCATCCGTGCCAAGGGCGCGAAGAACATTTCCACCGGTGTGGCCCATGTCTTGGCTACTTTCAACAACACCCAGGTGACGATCACCGACCTCCAGGGAAACCTGATCGGTTGGAGCACCGCCGGACGGGTCGGTTTCAAGGGCTCCCGCAAGAGCACCGCGTTTGCTGCTCAGCAAGCCGCCCAAGATGCCGCACGTCAGGCAATGTCCCACGGCATGCGCGAGGTCGAGGTCCGCGTGAGCGGTCCTGGATCCGGTCGCGAGTCTGCCATCCGTGCCCTTCAGGCAATCGGTCTTGAGATCAGCGCCATCAAGGACGTCACCCCGGTTCCCCATAACGGATGCCGCCCCCGCAAGAAGCGCCGCGTGTAGTCCAACAATCCCTACCCTCTTAATACCATGTCGCGCTATACAGGTCCCCGCGTCCGGATCAGCCGCCGGCTCGGAGTTCCGATCTTCGGAAGCTCCAAGTACATCGAGCGTCGTCCGTACCCCCCCGGAGTCCACGGTCCGAAGTCACGCCGCAAGTACACCGACTACGCCGTCGGTTTGATGGAGAAGCAGAAGCTCCGTTATTACTACGGGCTTCAAGAGCGTCAGTTCCGCAATGTCTACGAGCGTGCCCTGCGCATGCGCGGAGTCACCGGTGAGAAGATGCTCCAGATTCTTGAGACCCGTCTGGACAACATCGTTTTCCAGGCTGGTTTCGCCCTCACCCGTCCGGCGGCTCGTCAGCTGGTTTCCCACGGCCATGTCCGGGTCAACGGCCGCAAGGTCAGCATCCCGAGCTTCGCGGTGAAGGTGAACGACATCGTCCAGGTCAAGGACCATGCGAAGTCGAAGACGATTATCCAGAAGGGGCTCGAGAGCTCCACCAGCCGCTCGGTTCCCGACTGGATTCGTCTCAACCGCGAGGAGTTGAGCGCCGCTCTGCTCCGCATCCCGACCCGGGATGAGATCAACCCGATCGCCAACGAACAGTCGATCGTCGAATTCTACTCCCGCTGATCCGTGGACCTTCGGGTCCGGGATGGCAATTATATGGGAGCCGGCCAACGGGAGTCTTGGAATGAACTGCCGGTTCCAGGTTAAAATTGCAACGATACCAATATGCCTGTCCGCCTAGGTCGGTTTGAAATGCCGAAGCGTCTGGTCAAGGATGACCAGGCTTCCAACGAAACGTACGCCCGCTTCATTGCGGAGCCTTTCGAGACCGGTTACGGTCACACGATTGGCAACTCGCTGCGCCGGGTGCTCCTCTCCTCGCTGGAGGGGGCTGCCATCACGTCCGTCAAGATCGACGGGGCGATGCATGAGTTCTCCACCGTCGACGGCGTTGTCGAGGATGTCACGGACATCGTCCTCAACCTGAAGAAGGTGAAGTTCAAGGCCCATAGCCGCGAGCCGCAGACGCTTCTCCTTTCGGTCAGCAAAGAAGGGACGGTCACCGCCGGTGACATCCAGCTGAACCAGAACATCGAGCTGGTGAATCCGGAGCAGGTCATCTGCACCTTGGATCGCAAGAAGAAGCTCGAGATGGAGCTGGAGGTCAAGGTTGGCCGCGGCTTCTGCCCCGGCGACGAAAACAAGAAGATCGATCAGGCCATCGGGGTCATCGCGATCGACTCCCTCTTCTCCCCGGTCTCCCGCGTCCGCTACAACGTCGAGGCGGCGCGCGTCGGCCAACGGACCGATTACGACAAGCTGATCATCGAGCTCTGGACTGATGGTCGGATGTCTCCGGACGACGCTTTGACCCAGGCTTCAGCGATTCTCCAGCACCATCTCGACGTCTTTGTCGGCTACGACAAGAACGCCATCGAGTTCGAGGAGGAGATCAAGCCTCAGGACGATGAAAAGGCGAAGCTCAAGAAACTGCTCAACATGAGCGTTAATGAGATCGAGCTCAGCGTCCGGGCCGCCAACTGCCTCAACAACGCCAACATCACGACGGTCGGTCAGTTGGCGATGAAGACCGAACAGGAAATGCTCAAGTACCGCAACTTCGGCAAGAAGTCGCTGAACGAGATCAAGGAAAAGCTCGCAGGTCTCGGCCTGACGCTTGGAATGAACATCGATCCGGCCCTTCTCGAGGCGCCGGCGGACAACAAGAAAATCTAAGACACAAAGCATATGCGCCATCTCAAGCGCAACAAGAAGCTCGGCCGCAAGGGCGATCACCGGAACGCCATGCTCGCCAACCTGGTCGGCTCGCTGATCAAGCACAAGCGGGTCACCACCACTCTCGCCAAGGCCAAGGCTGCACGCCCGGTCGCCGAGAAGCTGCTCACCCTCGGCAAGCGCGCCGTGGCCGCTGCCGCCGTGGCCGCCTCGTCCAGCGACGAGAAGGCCAAGGCTGCCGCCGTTGCGGAGAACGTCCACTGCCGCCGCCTCGTCGCTGCCCGCCTGCGTCAGCAGTCACGCAGCCTCTTCAAGGGCACCGCCAAGGTGAAGGGCAAGGTCCTCCGTGAGGCCTGGAAGAGCGAACACGATGTCGTCCACATTCTCGTGGATTCGATCGCGCCCGCCTTCAAGGACCGTACCGGCGGCTACACCCGCATCCTCCGTCTTGGTCAGCGTCAAGGTGACGCCGGCCAGGAAGCGATCCTCGAATGGGTCGACTTCGCCTCCGCCTCGACCGAGGCACCTGCGGCTCCGGCTGCCGGCGAGTCGAAGTAATCCCTCGTGATCCCATCCCGAAGGCCCGCCGGTTTCGGCGGGCCTTCGCCATTTCCGGAGACGATGCGGATGGTTCCCATCAGGGTACTGCGATTCGGGTGGCGGATTCGGGCTTGGGATCGCTTGCCGCCTCCATGTCCAGCGCACAGACTTGGACTCATCCGATGAGCCTAGAAGAACGACTGAGCCGGTTCCGTTCGAGCTATTCGGCCGTCCGCGACGAGATCGCCCGGGTGATGGTGGGGCAGGCCGATGTTGTCGAGGGTGTCTTGGGCGCCATCCTCTCCGGTGGCCATGTCTTGCTCGAAGGCGTGCCCGGGCTAGGCAAGACACTGTTGGTCCGGACCGTCGCCGAAGCGATGGATCTCCGTTTCAACCGCATCCAGTTCACGCCCGACCTGATGCCGTCCGACATCCTGGGAACCCATATGGTCAACGAGGGAACCGATGGACGACGTCAGTTCCAGTTCCATCAGGGGCCTGTTTTTTCGAACCTCCTGCTTGCCGACGAGATCAATCGTGCGACGCCGAAGACGCAATCGGCGCTGCTCGAGGCGATGCAGGAACGCCAGGTTTCAATGGGTGGGGAGGTGCGCCAGTTGCCTCGGCCGTTCTTCGTCCTGGCGACACAGAACCCCATCGACCAAGAGGGAACCTATCCATTGCCGGAGGCCCAGTTGGACCGGTTTTTCTCGAAGCTGATCGTTCGTTATCCGACAGCCGCGGAGCTGACCGAGGTGCTGAACCGCACGACGGAAGGGGGCACAGTGACACCGGCCAAGGTTCTGGATTCGAAGACCCTCTCCGAAATGCAGACATTGGTTCGCGAGGTTCCCGTGGCTTCCCACGTCAAGGAGTATGCCGTGCGTCTGGTGCTGGGATCCCATCCGGGGACCGAAACGGGGGTGCCCTCCGTGGTTCGGCATCTGCGCTTCGGAAGCAGCCCACGCGGTGCCCAATGCCTGATCTTGGCTGGCAAGACCCGCGCGCTGGTGGCTGGACGTTTCCAGGTCGGCTTGGAGGACGTCGCGGAGTCGGCCGCCTCGGTCCTGCGGCACCGCCTGATCCTGAACTACGAGGCGGAAGCGGACGGCGTGGACGCGGACGCAGTTTTGAAGGAGTTGGTGCGTACGGTGCCGATGCGGGCCGGCGGATCTGCGTGAGCTTGGTTTTCCGAGGTCAAAGAATGGGCTTCAAGCGTCCCCCAATCCTGGATCGGTTATCCGCCTGGTTTGCCGGCGGGACCTCCCATGACGATGTCCGGGGTCCCGGCTTCTTGGGCAGACCCGGATCGGTTCCACGCATGTCTCCGATCCGCGAGGAGGACGGTTCGCAGGGAATTCCGCCGGAGTTGCTGCGGAAGATCCGTCAGATCGAGATCCGCACGAAGCGTCTGGTAAGCGAAACGCTCGCCGGCCAGTACCATTCCGCCTTCAAGGGGCAGGGCATGGATTTCGACGAGGTGCGGGAGTACCAACCTGGCGACGAAGTCCGGACCATCGACTGGAATGTCACCGCGCGGATGAACCACCCGTTCGTGAAGAAGTTCCGAGAGGAACGCGAATTGACGGTGATCCTGATGGTGGACCTCAGCGGCTCCGGGCGATTCGGCTCGGGCGACCGTTCCAAGCGGGAGTTGATGGCCGAGGTGGCGGCGGTGCTGGCCTTCTCGGCGATCCGAAACCAGGACAAGGTCGGCTTGATCCTCTTCACCGAGTCGGTGGAGAAGTTCGTCCCGCCGACGAAGGGCCGCCGTCACGTCCTGCGTGTGGTTCGGGACATCCTGTTCCATCAGCCCGAGTATCCAGGCACCAACACGAACGGGGCGTTGGAGTTCCTCAGGAAGGTGTTGCCCCACCGTTCCGTGGTCGTGTTGTTGTCCGACTTCCTCGGTGAGACACGTCCGAGCCGGGCCATGATCGAGGCGCACCTGAAGCGTCGGGTGCTCCAGTCCGAGACCCTCGGCCGGATCTCCCAGTCCGTCCTCAGCCAGGTGGCCCGACGTCACGACCTGATCGCCCTCCAGTTCGTGGATCCGCGCGAGGAGTCGCTGCCTTCGGTGGGCCGACTGATGTTGCAGGACGCGGAGACCGGGGAGGTGGTGGAGATCAACACCTCCGATGAGCGCCGTCTCCAAGCCTTCGCGGTTCGGCAGCAGAAGGCCCAGGTGGAGTTGGAACGGCTTTTCCGCGGTTGCCGTGTCGACCATCTCCGGATGGTGGTGCCGGGTGCCGGGGCCGAAGAGGACGCCTACCTCGGGGAGTTGGCCTCCTTCTTCGACCGGCGTCGCCAAAGGAGGACACGATGAACGCCGTTCTTTTGGCGCAGGCAGGCATTGTCTCCAACGCTCCTGCGGTTCCGCGGCAGCTTCAAGACATCCGGGGTCCATTGGATCTCGCTTTGGTGGCGCCGTGGGTGGTGCGTGGACTTCTGGTCGCGGTGCCGCTGGCGATCTTGGCCTGGGTTTGGTGGCGCCGGAAGCCGGCCGGCCGCGCGGCCGGCCAGGTGCGGGAGACGGCTGCGGCGAGGGCGCGGAGCCGACTCTCGGAATCCTGGGGCTTGCTCGACCGGCCCGAGCCGTTCTGCACTCTGCTGTCCGAGATCGTTCGGGTCTACCTGGAGGAGCGTTTCGGGCTTCGGGCACCGGACCAGACCACCGAGGAGTTCCTGGAGGGACTTCGCGAAAGCCTCGCCCTGGACCTCCGACACAAGGAACTGCTCCGCGACTTCATGTCCCAGTGCGACCTTGTGAAGTTCGCCCGTGGAGAACCGGAGCGTGCGGACTTGGAGCGGTTGCATCAGATGGCCTCGGCGCTGGTCGACGAGACCGGAGTGGAGTCCCAACCGACACCCCGAACGGAAGCTGCCGGAAGGGAGGCATCGCGATGATCCACTTCGCCTCACCCTGGTGGTTGCTGGGTTTGCTGCTGTTCCCCGGGTTGGTGCTCTACCGGCGGCGCACCTTCCGGGAGCCTGTATTCCTCTTCTCGAGCCTGAGCCTGGTGAAGGGGGTGTTGCAGATGGATCGCTCGTTGGCCGGCCGGGTGTTGGCCGGCTTGCGATGGGTTTCCCTGGCGCTGTTCTGCGTGGGGATGTCGCGGCCGCAGATCGCCGAGGGTGAGCTGCCGAGGAAGGCCAGTGGGATCGACATCGCCGTCGCGCTCGACCTTTCGGTCTCGATGCTCAGCGAGGATTTCGAATTGAAGGGGGAACGGGTCAACCGGCTCACCGTCGCGAAGGAGACGCTGAAGTCGTTCATCCAGAACCGGCCCAACGACCGGATCGGGCTCGCGGTGTTTTCGACCTATGCCTACATCGCGGCTCCGCCCACGTTGGACCATGGGTTCCTGACCCGTCATCTCGACCGTCTGGAGGTGCTCGGCGAGCAGGGGACGGCCATCGGTTCCGGTCTGAGCGCGGCGGTCAACCGACTCCGGGAACTCAAGTCGAAGAGCCGGATCGCGCTGCTGATCACCGACGGCCAGAACAACGCCGGTACCATTCCGCCGCTCACCGCCGCGGAGGCCGCACAATCCCTGGGGGTCAAGGTCTACGCCATCGGGGTCGGCATCCGCGGGAACGCCCCAATGCCGGTCGGCCGTGATGCCTTCGGCCGAAAGGTCTACCGCCAGGTGCCGGTGGACATCGACGACGAGACACTGACGCGCATCGCCGAGCGCACCGGCGGACGTTACTTCCGTGCCGACAGCACCAAGACTCTCAAGTCGATCTACGAGGAAATCGACCGGCTGGAGAAGACCGAGCTGGAGACCCACCAACACGCGCTCTATGGGGAGCTGATGGGCTGGTTCGTGACGCCCGCGTTGGTGTTCCTGCTGTTGGAGATCGTGTTGGGCAACACCGTTTGGCGTCGACTCCCGTGAACATGGACTTCGCGCAACCCAAGATGGCCCTGCTGGCCGCGGTGCTCACGCCGTTGTGCGCCTGGTTCCTCTTCTGGACCTGGCGGCGCAATCGCGACGCCATCCACCTCTTCGTCCGCGCGCGTCTGCTGCCGGACCTCACCTCCGGCCTGTCCCGTCGTCGACCGGTGGTCAAGCGGGTGCTGGTCACCCTCGGGCTCGGCCTGGTCCTCCTCGGCTTGGCGCGTCCCCGCTGGGGAGATGGGGAGGAGATCGTCCAAGCCAGCGGACGCGACATCGTCGTCTGCGTCGACGTCTCCCGTTCCATGCTGGCGAACGACGTGGCTCCCAGCCGACTCGTGCGGGCCAAGCTCGCCTGTTACGACCTGATCGCGCAGGCGAAGTCCGACCGGTTGGGGCTCGTGGCCTTCGCGGGGACCGCGTTCGTCCAATGTCCATTGGCCTTGGACGCCGAGGCGTTCCGCCAGAACGTGGCGGCGCTGGACCCGGATCTCATCCCAGAACAGGGAACGTCCGTCGGCGAAGCGTTGGACGAGGCCGCGGAGGCCTTCTCCGGCGAGTCCGGCGCCCAGAAGGTGGTGATCCTGCTGACCGACGGGGAGGACCACGACGAGATGGCGCTTTCGGCGGCTCGCAGGTTGGCGCGCGCCGGGATCCATCTGTTCACCGTCGGCGTCGGGACCCCGAACGGCGAGGTGTTGAAGAGTTCGGATCCGTTCGGGAACTCGGTCTTCCTGAAGGACGAGGACGGGAACCCGGTACGTTCCCGGTTGAACGAGGCGCTGCTGGTGCAGATCGCAGGTGCGGCCCACGGATTCCACCTGCCTCTTCGATCGGGGCAGACCATGAAGGACCTCTACAGCCGAGGCATCGCCCCGCTGGAGGCGACCCGGTTTGAGTCCTCACGTCAGCGGACGCGGGTCGAACGTTTCCAATGGCCGCTGGGTGCCGGGATGCTGTTGCTGCTGGTCGAGTTCCTGGTCTCGGACGCCGCCACCGCGGGTCGGAATGCGTCCGCATCGGCTGCGCGTCGCGCCACGGGCACCGCGGTGCCGCCCGTGGTCCCCGGTTTGGGTACCACCGTGGGCACGGGATTGATCCTGCTCTTGGGTGTTGTGGCGGCTCCGAGTATCGAAGCGGGTCCTGCCGACGAAGCCTTGAGGCGGTACGAAGCGGGAGATTTCAAGACGGCGCGGTCGCTCTACGAGGATTTGGCGCGCAAGAACCCCGAAGACCTCCGACTCCGGTTCAACGCGGGAGACGCGGCCTATCGCATGGGGGACTTCAAGGCCGCGGCGGAGCATTACGAGCAGGTCCTGCGATCGCCGGACATCCCGCTGCAGCAGCAGGCCTGGTACAACCTCGGGAACGCCCGGTATCGCATGGGAGAGGCTGAGGCCGAAGCCGAGAAGAAGAAGGAGCAATGGATGCAGTCGCTTTCCAGCTTCGCTGCCGCCAAGAAGCTCGACACGGGAGATGCCGCGGCGCGGGACAACGCGGAGTTCGTGCGCCGCGCCATCGAGTCCATTCCCCCGCCTCCCGAGCAGCAGCAACAACAGGACGGGAAATCCGACAAGGACGACTCGAAGAAGGATCAGAAGGACAAGCAGGATCAGAAGGGGGACTCCAAGTCCCAGAAGCAGCAGCAGAAGAAGCCGGGCTCGGAGAAGGAGCCGGGCTCGAAGGGCGACAAGTCTCAGCCACAGGAGGGCGAAGGCGAAGAGCCGCGCCAGCCCCAGCCCCAGCCGCAGGACAAGGATCCCAAGCCGCAGGGGCAGGAACCTGGTGAACCCAAGGACGGCAAGGAGTCCGAGGAAGGGAAGTCGAAGGATGGGGAGAAGGGCGGGGAAAAGGGGAACCAGGAAGGCTCCGCTGCGTCGGTGGGCCGCGATGGAGAGGACCAGCGGGGCACGGATCCCGCGGGGGGCGACGATGGCAAGGACCGACGTCAGGGAACGATGATGACCGTCCGTGAGGCGGAAAAGGTGCTGGACGCGCAGAAGGACAAGGAGCGGGCCTTGGTCCTGCGCAACCGGAACGGAGGCCAGAACGGGGAGAACGCCCCAGCCCGACGTTCGAGGAAGCCGTGGTGATGCGACGCCGACTTCCCAGTTTGGCAGGGCTTCGCGCCCTGTGGTCGTTTCTCCTCGCCTGGGGCCTCCAGGCGGTGCTGGCGGGTGCGACCGCACGGCTCGAGTTGGACCGTGAGTTCATGGAGGACGGCGAGGTGATCCCGATGCGGATCGTGGTCGAGGACGCGGTTCCCAGCGCGATCCCATCCATTCCGAACAGCCAGATACTCGTGTTCACGGAGTCGTTGGGGCAGGAGCAACGACAGCAGATCATCAACGGCGTCTCCTCGTTCCAAGTGATCATCCGCTACCGGGGATCCCTGCGTGGGACCGGGGAGCTGCGTATTCCCTCCATTTCGGTCCCAACCTCGGCCGGGGTGCTCCGGACCGAGCCGGTCACCGCGCGTGTTTTCGCGACGGGACCCCGGAACGAACCGGTCACGCTGCACCTGTATGCCGCCCGCGACACCTGCTACCTCGGCGAGACCCTCGCCTTCGAAATCCAGATACAGTCGACCCTCAACCTCCGCGAGGCGACTCCCCACAAGATGTCCTTTGATGGATTCGTCGTCGGACGAACCGCGCCTTGGATCGGTTCGCAGGTGATCCGGGATGGGGTGGTCGTGGGTGTGTCGGCCAGCCGGCAGGCGGTGATTCCCACCAAGGAAGGGGACCTGATCCTGGGGCCCGTGTCCCTTGAGGCGGTCGCCGAGGTGGGACGGCGACGGGCCCGGAGCCTCATCGATGACTTCTTTGGCGGAGGCGTGGAACTGAAGCGGTTTGCCCTGGAAGCGCCGGGTCGACCGTTGAAGGTCTTGCCGCTACCCACCGCCGGTCGTCCCGTGGACTTCGGTGGCGCGATCGGGCGGTTCCAGATCGAGGCGACGGTTTCCCGTACCAACCTGAACCGGGGGGACGCCGTGACGGTACGGTTCATCGTCCGAGGGAACGGGTCCTTCGATGCGCTTCCATCGCCGAAGCTGGCCAAGGCCCAAGGGCTCCAAACCTATCCAGGAACCAATCTCTTCGAACCAGCCGACCCCCTGGGTCTCACCGGGACCAAGGTTTTCGAGGAGGCCGTGGTGGTGGACTCTACCGAGGTGACCGCATTGGAGTTCCAACCCTATGCCTTCTTCGATCCGCAGGTGGGCCGGTATTCGACGGCTCGGCTGAACCCGATTCCCATCCGAGTCTTGGAGCCTGAATCCAGCGGGGAGTCGACGACGGCGGAAGCGGATCCGGCGAAGTCGGCCGCCACCGAATCCGTCCGCACGCCGCCGCAAGGATCGGGAGGACTC
The DNA here is from genome assembly GCA_027488845.1 of Verrucomicrobiales bacterium. GTDB lineage: Bacteria > Verrucomicrobiota > Verrucomicrobiia > Limisphaerales > UBA9464 > SXXZ01. Next base: position 184,803 of record JAIYBC010000057.1, read on the forward strand.
CAGCCGTTGATGCCTTCCGCCGGATCCGTGGTGTCCATCGAGGCCGACCTCCTCGATTCCGAGTATTTCGGGCTGGTGCTGCTCGTACCCTTTGTCGGACTGGGCCTGGTCGCCGGGGTTCGAGGCATCCGTCGTCGTCGCAGCCGGAAGCGTGCCCCCACCCGACGTCACCTCGCCGAGATGACCCTCCGGGACCAGCAGGCGGCGCTGCGTCGGGCCGCTGCCACCGGGGATTCCAAGGGATTCTTCGACGCGTTGTCGGCGCTGCTGCGCCAGCAGGTCTCGCTGAGCCTCGGCCTATCCAACGGCGCCTCCCTGACGGCCGTCGATGTGGTGGATCCGCTTCGGGAGCGGGGCGTTTCCGAGGAGTCGATCGAGAACCTGCGGCGCCTGTTCGGGGCGGCCGACGCGGCCCGTTTCGCCCCGATGGCGCTTCCCGACGAACTCGCGACCTGGCTTGAGATGACCGAGCAGGTGGTCGGTGAGCTCCGGTCACTGACAAGGGAGGATCGGTGAAGGTCCACGTGGAATCCGTCCTGGGGTTCGTGCTTGGGGCCTTCCTGCTGGTCGGCCGACTCGCGGCGCAGTCCGACTTCGACCGCGGCATCGCGGCGTATTCCGCGGGGCGCTTCCACGAGTCGGTGGGCCATTTCGAGCGTGCACTGACGAACGGGAGGCCGTCGGTCGGGGTGCTCTACAACCTCGGCAATGCCCGTTTTCGCAACGGCGAAGTGGGTGGGGCCATCGCCGCCTGGCGTTTGGCCGAGCGCGCGGCCCCGGGGCGCGGTGAGATCCAACGGAACCTCGAACTTGCGCGTCGGCAGGTCGGGGCGGGTCCCGGTCTGGAGTGGACGCAATGGGTGCGTCGCTTGCCGCCCCGGCGCTGGGTGATTCCGGCCGCCATCGCCGCTTGGAGCTGGGCGATCCTGCTCCTCGTCGCAATGGGTGGGAACGATCGCACAGGGCGCCTCCGCAAGTGGGTGAACCGTCTCGGCATCGCGACGATACTTCTTCTGTCCGGCTACTCGGTCTCCTTGGCTGGAACCCGAGCCGCGCCGGATGCGGTGGTGGTCGGGCAGGGGGTGGCAGCCCGGTTCGGGCCCGTCGACGAGTCCCCGGTCGCATTTCCGCTGCCCGACGGCGCCGAGGTCCGGGTGGACGAGGTCCGTGGACCTTGGCTCCGCATCGTCGATTCCTTCGGCCATGTCGGTTGGCTCTCCGCCGGCCAGGTGGTGCGGATACCACATTGAAACCCATGTCGTTCCCGAACTTTCGTTGCCGCCTTCCCGGGGCTGTCCGATAAGTCCCGCGAAATGCGACGCCGAGTCCCGGTCCCGATATTGATGCTGGCCACCCTGCTGTCGGCATTGGCCGACCCGGGCCCCTTGCCTCCACCGGATCGGTTGCTGCCACAACTGCGTTCCAAGCTGGGACTGCCAACGAACGAATTCGACCGGGCGGCCTCCTCGGCATTGCTGGAGAGGTTCGGAGGGACCTTGGTCGACACCTCCGCTGAACCGGCGCCTCCGGAGGCGGGCGAAGTCCTGGCCGCGCGGAGGCGGTTCGATGGCGACATACTCTATCTCCGAGTGGGCCAGGTCAGCTCCGGTCTGGCTCCGCAGCTTCGGGCGGCGCTGGAGGATGCGGAGTGGACCCGGAATGCAGTGGGATTGGTGCTCGATCTCCGCTTCGCCCGGGGTGCTTCCTTCGAGGCTGCGGGCCAGGCGGGAAGCCTTTTCTCGGGAGACTCCGGCGAGATCCTGGATTGGGGGGCGGGCCGAACCACGGTTGATGGCGCGGCCACAACCTGGAGGAAGCCGGTCGCCGTGTTGGTGAACGGGGAGACCCGCGGTGCGGCAGGGGCGCTGGCCGCACTTCTGCGCCGCGAAGCGTCGGCCATCCTCGTCGGACGCCCGACGGGTGGAGACATCGCAGTGATCGGGGAGTTCGACCTCGAGGGTGGTGCCCGCGTGCGGCTGCCGCTTTCCGCGGTACGGCTGGGAGACGGTTCGGTGGTGCCCCGTGGCGGCCTCGAGCCGGACATCCTCGTGCGCGGTTCCTCCGAGGACGACCGACTGCACCTCGAGGATCCGTTCGCGTCGTTTTCCCGCGGTGCCGCCTCCGACGGCGGATCGAAGCCGAACGAACCGGGATCGCCTCCCCGGCGACGGATCAACGAGGCGGATCTGGTGCGCGCCCAGCGGGAGGGATTGCTCCCGGGCGACGCGAAGACCGAGGTGAAGGCATCGCCAGTCGTCCGGGACCCGGCTCTGGCGCGCGGTTTGGACCTGCTGCGGGGGCTGGCGATCCTGAAGAAGTCCTGAGCTTCGCCGGAGCGGGCGTTTTGACTTGGGACGGGCTGCCGGTAATCTCGGCGGCCATGCAGATCGTCCGCCTTTCGGATGCCCAATACTCCGCGCAACTCGACCGCGCCTCCGCGGCCACCTCGATGTTCGACCCCGAGATCGAGGATCGCGCCCGGCGGATCCTCGAGGCGGTGCGCACCCGCGGCGACGAGGCCTTGGTGGAATTCACCGCCAGGTTCGACGGGGTCACCCTCACACCTGAAGGCATCCCGGTCTCCCGTGCCGAGATCCTGGGAGCGACGGTGGGTGCGGAGCCGGCGCTGCGCTCGGCGGTGACGGAAGCCTCCAAGAACATCGCCGCCTTCGCGCGCAGATCCCGCCGTCGGGACTGGGAGTCGCGCAATTCCCACGGCGGCAAGGTCGGCGAGATGTACCAGCCCTTCCAAAGGGTCGGCATCTACATCCCCGGCGGAACCGCTCCCCTGGTCTCGACGGCCCTCATGACCATCACCTTGGCGAAGGTGGCTGGCTGTCCGGAGATCGTGGTCTGCACACCGTGCGCCAAGGACGGCTCGGTGAACCCGGCCCTGCTTTTCGCGGCCATCCAGGCCGGTGCCACCGAAATCCACCGCATCGGAGGCGCCCAGGCGATTGCCGCCATGGTCTACGGAACCCCGACCATCCGCCCGGTCCACAAGGTCTTCGGCCCGGGCAACGCCTATGTGGTCGCCGCCAAGCGCCTGCTTTTCGGCCATGTCGCGGTGGATCTCCTGCCGGGTCCCAGCGAGGTCCTGGTCGTGGCCGACGATTCCGCCGATCCCCGTCACGTCGCGGCGGACCTCCTGGCGCAGGCCGAGCACGGGTCCGGACACGAGCGGGTGTGGATGGTCACGCCCTCGGCCCGGATGCTGAAGTCCGTGGAGAAGGAAATCTCCCGCCAACTGCCGCTGCTGGAGCGATCCGAGTTCGCCAAGAAGGTCTTGGATGCGAACGGATGGTTGATCCAGGTGAAGGACATCGACGCCGCCGTGGACCTGGCCAACCGCCTGGCTCCGGAACACTGCGAACTGATGGTCCGTGGAGCCCGCAGGCTGGCCTCGCGGATCCACAGCGCCGGCGCGCTGCTGATCGGACCGGATTCGCCGACGGTTCTCGGCGACTACGTCGCGGGACCCAGCCACACGCTGCCCACGGGCGGCGGCGGTCGCAGCTTCGCGGGGCTCACCGTGGACCAGTTCCAGCGTCGGACGAGCCTCATCGAGTACGGGCGTCCCGCGTTGAAGAAGGCCCTTTCCGCGGTCGGCGAATTCTCCCGCCTCGAAGGCCTCTCGGCGCACGGGCGTTCCGCGACGATCCGATTCGACCGCAAGTAGAGCGAGCCTACTCCGCCCCTGGTCCGGACAACCGGGATCCCTGTGGTCCGGGACGTTCGAACTCCAGCCTGGGCCAACTCGCCCTGATCGGGCGTGAAGTTGCGGGGCGTTTCCCACGAAGGGGCTTCAGGCCGGGATCGGCGAAGATCTCGGCATGGACCTCGAAGCGTGTTTCGGGGCCGGCTGAATTGCGCCAACGGGCCAATTCCGTCACCGGCCATTGGAAGTCGACGACGAAGACCGGACGTCCGTCGTTGCGCCACCATTGGTTCTCCTCGAACCGGATCCGGTGACCGTAGCCCGACAGGCTGAGCAGGGCGGCGTGGGGCGAGGCGAGGATCCGATTCCCGCGGACCACGCCTTCGACTCCGTGCCCCAGGACCCGAAACGCCGTCACCGCACCTTCCGGCGCGATCACGGTGTTGTTCGTCACCAGCAGATCCCGGATCCGACAGCCTTCCTCGCCGCCAAGCTGGAGACCTGCGTAACCGGATCCCCGCCGTCCGTCGTGGATGGAGATGTTGTGCTCCATGACGCATCCACGGTCGGCGTAGGGTGCGCCGGAGTAGCTGTAGACCATCAATCCCGGGCCGTCGTTGTCGTGCGAGTAGTTGTGCCGCAGGACGCAGTCCTCGCAGCCCCCGTCGAGGTCGAAGCCGCCGCCGTCCCGGAGTGCGGAGCGATTGCCGAAGGACTCGCAGTGTTCGATGACCCCGCCTCGGCACGCATGGAGCCAGATCCCCACCGGACCGCCCCTTTCCGAGCGGCACTCGATGCCGTTGCCGGAGGCGACGCACCGCCGGATCTGAGCGCCTTCGACACCGTCGACGAAGATCCCGCTGCCCGAGTGATGCTTCACCAGGTCCGGGTCCCCCGGGTTGTCGAAGGCGGTGCAGTCCTCGATGAGCACATCCGCGTGGGGTCGCCGGGTCCGGCCGCTGGGGTTGCCCCCGTAGACCTGGATTCCGGCGTGGCGGTTCGCCGCCGCATGGACCCTCAGGATCCGGACCTGGGAATAGCCGTGTTCCCGTTGCGAGGCGTCCACCATGACTCCATGCCAGGCGAATCCGCTGATGCGGCAATCGGAAACGACCGCGCCGGAAACCGGTCCCCCTGAGGGCCGAAGGCGGTCGAATCGGATGCCGTCGCCGTCGCCGTCCCAACGGCCTTGGAGAACGAGGTTGGAGACGACGACCCATGGGGTCTCGCGGACAAGGATACCGGTGGCCTTCCCGGCTAGGATCCGGGCCGGGCGTTTTCCCGTTCCGCAGACCACCACGGGTGCGGCCTCGGTTCCACCGCCGGCATCCGAGAACGTCAGTCCGCCTTCAAAGGTGTCTCCTCCGCGCAGGAGCACGCGGTCCCCGGGTTTCAGGCCATTGTCGCGGAGGTGGCGGTTCACCCGGTCCAGGGTCCGCCAAGCGGTTCCTGGTAGGAGACCGTCGTTGGAGTCATGCCCTGATCTGGCCACGTGGAAGTCGGTGGCCGCGGCCATCCATTGGAGTAGGCCGAACAGGAAGGCGGCGGCGGTTCGCGGAATCGAGATCGAAACCCGGGGCATGTTGGAAATCCTATCGACGGCACCAACCGCAGTCGCACGTCAAATCCGCGTTGACCCGACCCTGTCGGCCGATAGTTTCCCGGTTTCCGAAAACGGAATCCGATCAAAGAAAACGAATTATGGCAGTCAACGTAGCGATCAATGGTTTTGGCCGTATCGGCCGCCTCGTCTTCCGCGCCCTTGTTGAACAGGGAATGGTGGGCAAGGAGATCAATGTCGTCGCCGTCGGCGACATCGTCCCCGCGGACAACCTGGCTTACCTCCTCAAGTACGACTCCACCCAGGGCCGCTTCGCCGGCACGGTGGGATCGAAGAAGTCCTCCCCGGACAAGGCCGAGGACGACGTCCTGATCGTCAACGGCGCCGAGATCCGCGTCGTTTCGGCGAAGAGCCCGGCCGAGCTGCCCTGGAAGGCGCTGGGCGTGGACATCGTCATCGAGTCGACCGGCCTCTTCACCGAGGCGGAGAAGGCCAAGGGCCACATCGCCGCCGGTGCGAAGAAGGTCATCATCTCGGCCCCGGCCAAGGGTGAGGACATCACCATCGTGATGGGCGTCAACCACGAGAAGTACGACCCCGCCGCGCACAACATCATCTCCAACGCGAGCTGCACCACGAACTGCCTCTCGCCGGTCGTGCATGTGCTGCTGAAGGAAGGGTTCGGTCTCGAGGAAGGCCTGATGACCACCGTCCACGCGTACACCGCGACCCAGAAGACGGTCGACGGTCCGTCCAAGAAGGACTGGAAGGGTGGCCGCACCGCCGCGCAGAACGTCATCCCGAGCACCACCGGTGCCGCGAAGGCGACCGCGCTCGTCATCCCCGAGGTCAAGGGCAAGCTGACCGGCGTCGCGTTCCGCGTCCCGGTGCCGACCGTTTCCGTCGTCGACCTCACGGTCCGCACGGTGAAGGAGACCTCGCTCGCCGAGATCAACGCCGCGATGAAGCGGGCCAGCGAGACCTACCTGAAGGGCATCCTCGACTACACCTCCGACGAGGTCGTCAGCTCCGACTTCATCCACGACAAGCACAGCTCCATCTACGACGCCGGATCGGGCGTCGAGCTCAACAGCCGGTTCTTCAAGCTGGTGAGCTGGTATGACAACGAGTGGGGCTACAGCAACCGCGTTGGCGACCTGATCAAGCACGTCCTGTCCAAGGGACTCTGATCGGCTTCCGGCTCCCCAAGGGCCATCGGACGGCGGCACCCGGCGACGGGGCCGCCGTTTTTCCTTTCCCGGGGGAAGCTTTCCCGCGGCTTTGGCCGGACATGCGCGGGACCGGTTTTTCCGGCTGTCCACGGACGTCAGGCGGCGAGGGCGAGCACGAGCAGCTGTGCGGTGAGGATCCGCAGGAGCATGGTGGCCGGATAGACCGTGGCATAGGCGACGCTGGGGGAGTCGGCCTTGGCGATGGCGCAGGCGAACGCCAGGGCCGGAGGATCGGTCATGGCGCCCGACAGCAGTCCGCTGATGCTCATGAAGTCGAGGTTCATCCGTTTCCGGGCGAACCAGCCGACGAGGAGCAGCGGGACCATGGCGACCAGGATCGCCGAGCCGAGCCAGGCGATGCCGGCGGGGGTGAAGACGGAATGGAAGAAGTGTTGTCCGGCGCCGAGGCCCACCGCGGCGAGGAAGAGGGTGATGCCGAGCTCGCGGAAGGCGAGGTTGGCGGTGATCGGCATGTGCCACACCAGCGGACCGAAATGGCCGATCCGTGCGAGCAGGATGGCGATGATCAGCGGACCGCCGGCGAGCCCCAGTCGCAACGGGGCGGGAAGTCCCGGCAGGGCGATCGGCACAAGGCCCACGGCGACGCCGAGGGCGATGCCGGTGAACACGGGGATGAAGTGGGTGGAATTGAGTTCCTTGAGCGAGTTCCCGAGGACGGCCGAAGCCTGGTCGAGGTTCGCGGCCTCGCCGACGACTTGGAGCTGGTCGCCGAACTGGAGGGCGAGGTCCGGCACGGCACCCATTTCCAGGTCCGCCCGGGTCACCCGCGTCACCGTCACCCCGAAGCGGTCGTTGAGGGCGAGTTCACCGACGGTCTTCCCGAGGACATCCCGGTGTGTGACCAGCACGCGGCGGAAGGTCACCGGGCCCGAGGACTGGGTCAGGTCCACGTCCGTGACACGTCCGACGATCCGACGGAAGGAGTCGAGGGCGGCGGGAGTGCCGACGGCGAGGAGCAGGTCGCCGATGCGGACGACGTGGTCCTCGTCGGCGGCCTCGATCCGTCCGGTGCCGGGCCGGTGGACGCGGGAGACGACCACGCCGGTCTCGCGGCGGCCGGGGATGTCGCCGAGGCGGAGGCCGTCGAGGTTGTTGTTCTCCACGACGAGGGTCTGACGCGAGAGCGGGGCGGAGCGGGGCTGGCCGGAAGCGGAGTGACGTGCGGCCTCGGCCTCGGGAGAAATGCGGAACACCAGCTTCAGCAGGATCAGGGAGGCGATGATGCCCGCGATGCCGGCCGGATAGGAGACGGCGTAGGCGAGGGCGGGAAGGGCTGCGCGGGCTGCCTCGATGTCGGGCAGCGAGAGAATGACCTGTTGGGCGGCTCCGAGGGATGGCGTGTTGGTGGTCGCGCCGGAGAACAGTCCCACGGCGGCGAGGGGGTCGATTCCGAACCAACGGGCCACGCACCAGGTCCCGGCGGCACCGCCGAGGACGATGACGGCGGCCAGGCCGTTCAGGGGCAGGCCGTTCCTGCGGAAGGCCGCGAAGAATCCCGGACCCAGCTGGAGTCCGATGGTGAAGACGAACAGGATGAGACCGAATTCCTTCACGAAATGGAGGATCGGCGTTTCGACCTGGAAGCCGAGGTGTCCGGCGAGGATGCCGGAGAAGAGGACCCCGGCCGTGCCGAGTCCGACTCCCCGCAACTTCAGGCTGCCAAAGGCCAGTCCCGAGACGGCGACCACCGCGAGGACGAGGACGGCCCAGGCGACGGGTTGGGCGTGGGCGAACGAGGAGAAGTCGGGCATCGGTTGGGTTGGGTGGGACTGGGTCGTATCCCGCCGGGCGTTTAAGCCATCGACCGGCATGGCCCGTCAATCGGCATCACGAGCGGAAGTGGCCACCGGGATCCATGGGACGTCGCCGGCGGTTGCTGTGGTGGTCTCCGTCCATTGCGGACAGCGGTACTCCGGCGTGGCGATTCCGTGCGCATGGCGAAATGAAAAAGCCGCCCCTTGGGAGGGGCGGCTCGAGGAGAGCGGAACCGGATCAGGGCGTGGCCGGCTCGGTGCGCACGGGGGTTCCCGCGGGAACCGCCACGGCTCCGAGGCTTGGGCGCTGGCCCTTGTGCCACCAGATCACCAATGCGCTGGCGATGTAGATCGACGAGTACGTACCGGTGAGGATGCCGACCAGGAAGGTGAAGGCGAAGTCGTTGATCGCGCCGCCGCCGAAGGCATAGAGCGCCACCGTGGCGATGAAGGTCGTGCCGGAGGTGATGATCGTGCGGCTCAGCGTCTGGTTGAGGGCGCGGTCGATCAGTTCCCGGAACGAGCCGCCCGCACCCATCTTCAGGTCCTCACGGATGCGGTCGAAGATCACGATCGTGTCGTTGATCGAGAAGCCGATGATCGTCAAAAGGGCAGCCACGAAAGTCGCGTTGAACTGGCGTCCTTCGCCGAAGAAGCCAGTGAGGCAGTACCAGCCGACCGTCATGAGCACGTCGTGGATCACGGCGACCACGGCGCCGACGGCGAAGCTGAACTCGTAGCGGAATGCGACGTAGACCAGGATGCCGAAGAGGGCGAGGATCGAGGCGAGGATCGCCGACTTCTGGATCTCCTTGCCGACGGTCGCGCCGACGGAATCGAGGCGGGCCCGTTCGAAGCGGGATTCGGGGAAGGCCTTCTGGAGTGCGGACTCCACCTTGGAGCCGCTGTCCTTGGCCGAAGTCACGGCGAGGTATTCCTTGCGGGAAGCGCCTGCACCCTCGTTCTGGTACTGGATTCGCGTTTCGCCGATGCCGAGCTTGGCGAGTTCGGCGCGGACCTTCTCGGTGTCCACCTTCTGGGAGAAGCGGAGTTGGAGTTCGTCACCGCCGGCGAACTCGATGCCCAGCATGTTGGAACCGCGGCCGAAGACGCCGTAGCCGCAGCCAACGAGGATCAGGAGCCAGGAGGCCACGAACGCCGGGATGGCTTTGTTGAGGAAGCGAATGTTCGTGCCCTTGATGATGTGCATCATCGGCAGCGAGCGGATGAGTTCCTTGGCAACAAGGAAGTCGAAGATGAGTCGCGTGACGACGAGCGCGGTGAACATCGAGACGCAGAGGCCGACAGTCAGCGCGACGCCGAAGCCCTTGATCGGTCCGGTTCCGAGGACGATGAGCAGCACCGAGGAGATCAGGGTCGTGAGGTTCGAGTCGAAGATCGTCCCGAAAGCCTTGTCATAGCCTGCCGAGACGGCGCCTCGGACGGACTTGCCGAGCGCCAGTTCCTCGCGCATGCGCTCGTAGATGAGGACGTTGGCGTCCACGGCCATGCCGATGGTGAGGACGATGCCGGCGATGCCGGGGAGGGTGAAGGTGACGTCGAGGGAGCACATCACGCCGAGCATGATGATGATGTTCAGGATGAGGGCGACGTTGGCCACGAGGCCGGCGAGAAGGTAATAGACCAGCATGAACACGGCGACCGCGACAACGCCGACGATGGCGGCCATCCTGCCGGAGGCGATGGAGTCGGCGCCGAGCGACGGATCCACGCTGCGCTCCTCCTTGATCTCCAGCGGGGTCGGGAGGGGGTTCTCGAGGGCGGTGGCGAGTTCGAAGGCCTCCTTGTCCGAGAAGTTGCCGGTGATCTGGCCGTTGCCGCCGACGATGGCGGAGTTGATCCGGGGGGCGGAGATGACCTCGCCGTCGAGGATGATCGCGAGGCGCTGGCCGATCGCGGCCTGGGTGATCTCGGCGAAGAGCTGGGCGCCGGCGGTGTTGAGCGAGAAGCTGACGTAGGGCGACCCGGTGGCCGGTTCATGACCGACGCCGGCGCCGGAGATGTGGGTGCCGGAGAGACCCCGTTCGCTGTTCCGCTTCACGAGGATGGGGTAGGGGACCTTCTGTCCCTGGACCTGGCCGGGAACCATTTCGAACATGCGGATGTATCCCGGGGGGACGATGCCGCGCTGGAGGAGGTTGTCGCTGTCCGGATGGACCATGCGGAACTCGAGGAAGGCGGCCTTCTGGATCTGTTCCTTGGCGCCCTGTTTGTCGGCCTCGCTGAGTCCGGGGAGCTGGACGAGGATGCGGTTGGCGCCGGCGGGGGCGATGACCGGTTCCGCGACGCCGAAGCGGTCGACGCGACGGCGAATGACCTCGACCGCCTGCTGGGCCGCCAGTTCGTTGTTGAGACCGGCGGTGATGTTGGACTGGGACCGCGAGGCGCCCATCTCCAGGAGGAACTGGGTGCCACCCTGGAGATCGAGGCCGAGGCGGAACTTGCCGGCGGCGGCCCGCTGGACGCGGTTGAGGATGCCGCGGACGGGATCGCGCTCGATCGCGTAGTTGACGTAGTTGGTCGGGAAATAGCGGGTGATGTCGTTGGTCCCGATGGCGACCACCAGGTTCGAGTAGGTGATCCCGGAGGCGCCGTCGGTGTTCGGGGCATCCAGTTCCCGGGCCTTCTTGACGATCTCGTCGAAGGTCTTGTCCGGTGTGGCGGACTGGGAGTCGAAGGTGTCGATCAGGTTCCTCGGGGCGGGCGGATAGAGTTCCGACACCGACCAGGCGAGGATGAACAGGATGAGGAGAAACCTCGTGAGGTGACTGCGGTTCATGCGGGCAGGGGAAAAAGGGTGGATTTCAGGAGGCGGCGCGCTCGGTGACGTCGGTCACGGCGGACTTGGTGATCTCGAGCTTCGATTCGCCGCAGCGGATGGTGACGGTGTTGTCCTTGATGCCCACCACGACCCCGACGAGGCCGGCGGCGGTGACGATCTTGTCGCCGGCCTTGAGGGCCTTGATCAGTTCGGCCTGCTCCTTGGCCTTCTTCTGCTGCGGGCGGATCAGCATCACGTAGAAGATCAGGACGAAGAAGACCATCATGCCGATCTGCATGACGGCGGCCTTCTTCTGCTCTTCCGGGGATGCGTTCGGAGACACACCGCCCATGGCCAACACCGGGTTTACAAGTACGGAAAACATGACGTGCAAAGGAACGGGGAGACTAGGGAGGGGCGGGGCCTTGGCAAGCGCACGTTCGACGGCTTGCCCGTGCGGCGATGTCCGGCGACGGGGCGGGTTCCGGTTTCCGGCTGCGTTTTCCCCGCCGGATGCTATTTCAGGCGCAACGTGAAACTTTCGGAACTCCACCTGGGACAGAAGGTCGTCCATCCGCAATACGGCGAGGGCGAGGTGCGCTCGATCCACGACCATGCCGCCGAGATCCTTTTCCGCGATGGCCGGAAACCGGTGGATCCCGAGGCCTCGGGGCTGGTTCCTGCGGAGTCTCAGGCGGCATTGAGCGGCCTGTCGCTTCCCCTGGACGTCCTGATCCAGAAGGTGGTGGAGGCGGCGGCGGACCGGCTCGGCTTGGAGAAGCCGGAGTCGCTAGTCCACGAGCTGGCGCCGCGATGGAAGAAGGGAACCCTCGTCCTGAAGCCGTCGGACCCGACGCTCCAGGCCAAGGAAGTCGAACTGGAGGTCTTCTTCCACAAGCTGGTGATGATGCGGAACCAGCTCCGGGTGTTGGAGCAGAAGGTGAACTCCAGCGAGACGCTTTCGTCGGCGGAGAAGTTCGACTGGCAGCAGTACATCACCCGCTGCTACGGCTCCATGACCACGTTCAACCTGCTCTTCAAGGAGAAGGAATCGGCGTTCTGAACCGTTGACCGGAATCAGTTCGGGATTGATCCGGGAACCCGTTTGCCGGAAACCGGCCGCGGTGAAGAACATCGTCTACTTCGACCTGGAGACCCAGAAGTCCGCCGACGAGGTCGGGGGCTGGGACCGGATCCGTGACATGCGGATGAGCGTCGGGGTGACGTATTCCACCGCGCGCGGAGGCTACGAGATCTACGGCGAGTCCCGGGTGGACGACCTGATCCGGGAGCTCCAGCGTGCGGACCTGGTGGTGGGATTCAACCACCTGCGCTTCGACTACGAAGTGCTGCATGGGTACACGGTGTTCGACCTCACGCAGTTGCCCACGTTGGACATGCTCGTGGTGCTGGCCGACACCTTGAAGCACCGGCTTTCCTTGGATTCGATCGCCGAGGCGACCTTCGGGCTGGCCAAGACCAGCGAAGGGCTTCAGGCGATCGAGTGGTTCCGCCAGGGCAAGATGATGGAGATCGCCGAGTACTGCTGCTTCGACGTGAAGCTGACCAAGATGGTCCACGAATTCGGAGCCGCCCACAGGCTGCTCTACTACAAGAACCGCTTCGGTGCGCGGCTCAGCGTCCCGGTGGGCTGGTAGGCGGGGCGGTTGCCGCGGCAGCGGCGACGGCCGAAATCTCCGTGAGGTCGATGGCTCCGTCGCCGTTGCCGTCCCAGGCTCCCAGCTCCGTCTTCGGCCCGAGCCACAGCCTCAGTTCCACGATGTTCAATTTGCCATCGCCGTTGAGATCCCGCCGTTCCATCAGGGCCGCGGCGTCGATCGTTTCCGCCGGTGCCTGCGCCGGATCGGGTCGTGGTGTCTGGACGGCGGAGGGAACGGTGACGGCGGGCGCTGCGCTTCGCGTCCCGGTCAGGGTCGGCAACAGGTTGGTCGCCAGCGCGGCGTAGAGGCCGGTCGGGAACCGGCGGACCAGCGTCTCCAGGTTCAGGACGAGCGAGGAGGAGATGTCCAAACCGAGGGCGTCGTGGCTCATCGCGCGGAGGAACAGGCCTTCCTCGTCGGTCGTCTCCGGTTCCGACAGGGCGAGCACACGCGCGTGGTCCCCGGAGAAGAACGAATACACGCGCTGTTCCGAGGGAGGGAGGGAGGCGACCTTGGCGGCGATGTCCGCGGGATCGATCTCGTCCGGTGTCCATCGGGCGGACGGAACCGAAAGGATCGGCGCCTTTTCCACGGCGAACAACGGCGTGGATCGGGCGGCGCGGGCGTCCACGCCGATCCAGAGATGCCGGTCGTCGACGGCTAGGCAGCGGACGGGGAACCCGATCGGAAACCAGCCGACCCATTTCCGGCTTCCCGGATGGAAGAGGAGCACACGGGACCTTCCTTGGAACTGGGGGTCTGCGGTGGCGACCCAGAGGAAGCCGCGATCCGAGGCCAGCGCGAGGACTTCTCCCGGGATCCGACTCCGGGGCGTGACCGGATCCAGGCGCCGTCCCATTTCCCGGGCGGCGCGGGCATAACGGGCCCGCAGTTTCATCCGTTCCCGGATGCCGGCTTGGACCCGTTCGCGGGCCGTTGCGATCGCCGCTGCGGTAGGCTTCATGCCGGGAGCGATCCGGATCCCCAGGCCTCCGGGAACGGTCATGGAACCGTTGCGTTCCCGGCTCTCGATCCGGCCGGATTCGCCCTCCACCAGCCAGAGTCCGGCATCGGTTCCGACCCAGAAGCGTCCTTCGCCATCCCCCACCACCGCCGCGACGGTCGCTGGCTGGAGGTCGGGGCCGATGGGACGGAGCGCGTCGCGCAGCGCCGTCCATTGCGGTGCGTCGGCATGTCGGAACGAGATGCTGGATTCCGTCGCGGCAACCACCCAGTCGCCCGAGCCGGCGAAGTGTCGCCATGGTGACGGGTCACGCGGATCCTGGACCGGGGCGGCGCCTTCATGACGCAGGAACGTCCGCTGGTCCGCAGAGAGCCGGAACAGGGTGCCGGAGTCGCCGAGGGCAAGCAGTCCGCGACGGGTGTCCGCGACACCGACCGGCCTTGGGCTGGTGAATCCTTGGGCGGAGCCGAAGGGATCCACCGTGTAGGTGTTCGGGTCGAGCGTCGCGAGTCCGCCGTCGATGTTGAGCCAGAGTTGGCGGCCCCGGGTGAGGAGTCCGGCGATGGCATGGACTTCCAGTGCCCCGCGGACGGGTTCCATCCGGTTGTCCGACGGGTGGAAGGTCCAAAGCCGGCCGGTTCCGGTCGGCAGGTTGGTGTCGGCCCAGGGGCCGGCCGAGATCCAGACGCGGTCGCCGCCCACGGCGAGGCTGTGGACTCCGGCCATGGGCGTGGTTTCGGGAAAGCGCACCGGAACCACCCGGAACTGCCGGAACGGCGGGATCCATTCCAACGGGCGCAAGGCCAGCGCGTCGTGCGGTTCCTGGTCGTTGGCCTTCGGGGTCGCCGCCCGTGTCGGGAAGGCGGCTTCGCCGATCAGGGCGAGCAGGCACACGAGGAAGAAGGATCGCAGCGGCACGGTCGGGTCAGTGTCGGGGTCGGGCCGGTGGGGTCAACGGCGGGTATGCTCGGAAGCGATCGCCAAGGCGGCGATGGCGGCGGTTTCGGCGCGGAGAATGCGGGGGCCGAGGTCGGCCGCAAGGGCTCCGGCGGAACGGAGGATCCCTTCCTCCTCGGCTGTGAAGTCGCCTTCGGGACCGATCGCGATCCGGATTCCCGGGACCCTTTGGGGCAGTCCCGCGAGCACGGTTCCGAGCGGTCGGGTGTCGGCGGCCAGCGAGGCGAGAATCAGTGCGTCGCCGGATTCCCGCGCGGTCGCGGCCGCGACGACGACCGGGACCGGGCCGACCAACTCCGGCAGCCACGGGTTGCGGGACTGCTTGGACGCCTCCACGAGGGTGTGGCGCCAGGTTTCCCTCTTGCGGTCCACCTCCGAGGCCGGGACGCGTGCGACGCCGTGATCGGTCTCCAGCAGCACGATGGAGGCGGCACCAAGTTCGACCGCCTTTTCGAGCACGAGGTCGAGGGCCTTGCCCTTGAGCAGGGCGACCAACAGGTGGATGGGAACCGCCGGAGCCGGAACCGAGGATCTGCCGACCACACGGACTCGTGCGCTCCGGCGGCCCGTCTGCTCGAGCACGCCTTCCGCCAGGGTTCCGGCGCCGTCCAGCAATGCGACGTGGTCGCCGGGACCGAGCCGCAAGACCTGCACCGCGTGGCGGGCCTCGGCTTCGTCGAGGTCGAAGGCCTCCAGGCGGAGGCGGTCGGTCGGGACGAAGCAGCGGTGCATCGGCGTCCGCGGCGTTTCAGCGGAAGAAGTTCCGGGCCCGTTCGAAGAAGCTCTTCGACTCGGGATTCACCGTCTCGTCGCAGAGGCGCGCGAACTCCTCGAGCTTCGCCCGTTGGGCTGCATTGAGCTTCTGTGGGATCTCCACCTTGATCGTCACGAGGAGGTCGCCCACGCCGGCGCCCTGGAGTTCCTTGAGACCCCGCGACTTGATCCTGAAGGTGCTGCCGGACTGGGTCCCGGTCGGAATGGCGATCCTCGCCTTGCCGGTCATGGTGGGGACGTCGATCTCCCCGCCGAGCGCGGCCTGCACGAAGCTGACCGGGACCTCGCAGGTGAGGTCGGAGCCCTTGCGGCCGAAGATCTCGTGGTCGTCGACGCTGATGACGACATGGAGGTCGCCGTTGGGACCGCCGCGGGTGCCGGCGGCGCCATTGCCGACGGAGCGCAGGCGCACGCCGGTGTCGACGCCCGCCGGGATGCGGATGCGGACGGAGGTCTGCTGGGAAACGCGGCCCTCGCCCTGGCAGGAGCGGCAGGGCTTCTCGATGGTCTGACCGGCGCCTTCGCAGCGCGGGCAGGTCTGGCGCATCATGATGATGCCCGCGTTGCGGGTCACCTGGCCGCGACCGCCACAGGTGGGGCAGGTGATGGTCTTCGAGCCCTTCTCCGCTCCGGAACCGTTGCACGGCTCGCACTTCGCGGGCTTGGTGAAGCGCAGTTCCTTCTCCACGCCGGTGAAGGCCTCCTCGAGGGTGATCTCGAGGTCGTAGCGCAGGTCTTCGCCGCGGGAGGGGCCGCCCTCGTCGCCGCCGCCGCCACCGAAGAACGTCTCGAAGATGCTGCCGCCGCCGCCACCGCCACCGAACACCTCGCGGAAGATGTCGGAAGGGTCGTGGAACCCGCCGCCGCCGCGACCGCCGGCGCCGCCGCCCGCCCGCATGCGCGGATCGAAGGCGGCATGGCCGTGCTGGTCGTAGGCGGCCCGCTTCTGCGGGTCGTTGAGCGCCTCGTAGGCCTCGCCCAGTTCCTTGAACTTCTCCTCGGCGGCCTTGTCACCCGGGTTCTTGTCCGGGTGGTACTTGATGGCCAGCTTGCGGTAGGCCTTCTTCATCTCCTCGGCGGAAGCCGTGCGGGGCACCCCGAGGATCTCGTAGTAGTCGCGTTTCTTCTCGGCCATGGCTCAGGCGGTAGGGGCTGCGGTGCCGGACTCGGCGGTCCCGGGACGCCGGGCAACGACCACGCTGGCAGGCCGGAGCAGCCGGTCTTTGACCCGGTATCCCTTGCGGCTCTGCGCGACCACCTGTCCCGGCGGGACTTCGTTGGATTCCTGTTCGGAGACCGCCTCGTGGATCAAGGGGTCGAAGGGCTGTCCGACCGCGTTGATCTCCTCCACGCCGTACTCGCCGACGGCGTTGCGGAGCTGGCCTTGGATCATCGAGACGCCGGCCTTCAGCGTTTCGAGGTTCACGGTCGGCTGGGCCGCCGCCTGCATTGCCATCTCGAAGGTGTCGAGCACCGGCAACAGACGTTGCAGGACGCCTTCCGCGGCGGCGCGGCGCACGTCGTCCCGCTCGCGCGCGGCCCGCTTCTTGAAGTTCTCGAAGTCGGCGTAGAGCCGCACGTAGCGCTCCTGCGCCTCGGCTCCGCGCTGCGCCTGCGCCTTCAGCGCGGTCAACTCATCGTGGCCCAGGTTGCCTGTGGCCTGATTCTCCTTGGCCTCGGCGTCCGGAGTGGATCCGGTTTCGCCGGGATTCATGGTGGTTTCTTCGGGCTTCGGGTCGCTCATGTTCGGTCGGTCCTCCGTCTATCGGGCCCGGAAAGCTAGAAGCGCCCCGGCGGTCCGGCAATAGCCGTGGTCCATGGATGCGATCAGACGAGTCCGGACGTCTCGGGCCATCCACAGAGGATGTTCAGGCTCTGGACGGCTTGGCCGGCGGCGCCCTTGAGGATGTTGTCCTCGGCGCTCATGACGATCAGGCGGCCCGTCCGCGGATCGAGGCGGAACGCGATCTCGACGACGTTCGTTCCGACCACGTTCTTGGTGTCGGGCAGCGCCTTCCCGGAAAGCAGGCGGACGAAGGGTTCCCCGGAGTAGGCCTCGCAATAGGTGCGGGCGATGCGCTCCGCCAGCGCTGCGGTCTCTTCGGCGGTGCCGAAGTGGTCGGTGGGCGCGAGGTACAGCGTGCTGAGGATGCCGCGGTTGACGGGAATCAGATGGGGCGTGAACTGGATGGTCACCGGACCGCCGGCGGCCAGGGCGAGCTGTTCCTCGATCTCCGACAGGTGCCGGTGCTTCGGCACGCCGTAGGGACGCACGCTCTCGTTGCACTCGCAGAAGAGGTAGTCGACGTCGGCCTTCCTTCCGGCGCCGCTCACGCCGCTCAGCGAGTCCGCGATGATCCCCGTGGGGCGCACGATCCCGGCGCGGAGCAGCGGCAGGATCGGCAGCAGGATGCTGGTCGGATAGCAGCCTGGGGAGGCGATCAGCCTCGCTCCGCGGATGGCATCGCGATGGACCTCGGGAAGGCCGTAGACGGATTCCTTGAGCAGCTCGGGAGCGGGATGTTCGTGGGCGTAGAACTCCTTGTAGACCTCGGCGCTCTTCAGTCGGAAGTCGGCGCTGAGATCGATCACGCGTTTCCCGGCCTGCAGCAACGGGATGGCGTAGCCGGCGGCGACGCCGTGGGGCAAGGCGAGGAAGATGATTTCGGCCTGGGCCGCCAGGGCGTTGGCGTCGGGGTCGGTGAACTTCAGGGCTCGGGCCTTGGGATGGGCGGCGAACCGGGGGAAGACCTCGGCGACCGAAAGTCCTGCGCTTTGGCGGGAAGTGACCGCGACGAGATCGGCGTTGGGATGGCGGAGCAGGAGGCGGACGAGTTCCTCGCCGGAGTAGCCGGAGGCGCCGACGATGGCGACGCGGACCTGGGACGTGGGGTTCATGGAAGAGAGGATCGGACGTGGGAGTTTCGGTCGTCTGCGAGGCGCTTGTAAACCTCGGGATCCAGCCGCTCCATGTACCGGTCGGGGTGGGCCACCGACCGGAATCCGTGGCGCGCGTAGAGGGCGTGTGCGTCGCGGGTGACGAGGTTGAAGCGCCGAAGATCCCGGAGATCCGGATGGGCGAGCAACGAATCCACGAGCCAGGAGCCGAGGCCGCGCGACCGGTGGGCCTCGAGGACGAACACGTCGCAAAGGTAGGCGAAGGTGGCCCGGTCGGTGACGGCGCGGGCGAAGCCGGCGAGGGAGGCGTCGGGGGCGATCAGGCCAAGGCAGAGGGAATTCCGGATCGACCTGCGGACCGTTTCGATGGGGATCCCTTTGGCCCAGTAGGAGTCCGCGAGGAACGCGTGCACCTGGACCGGTTCGATGCGATCCGGGGAATCGGTGAGCGTGTAGCCGTCGCGATGAAGTTCCATGGGGATTGAAGGACAACAAAAAACCCCGCCGGCAGGAGGGCCGGCGGGGTTGGAGATCCTTGGAGGATCAGCGCTTGCTGAACTGGAAGCGCTTGCGGGCGCCGGGCTGACCGTACTTCTTGCGCTCCTTCATACGGGGGTCGCGGGTCAGGAGCCCTTCGGCCTTGAGCACGGGGCGGAGCGTGGCGTCGACCTCGAGCAGGGCGCGGGCGATGCCGTGGCGGACGGCGCCGGCCTGGCTGACAGGGCCGCCGCCGGCGACGTTGACATGGACGTCGTACTTGCCGGTGGTGGCGCTGGCCACGAACGGCTGCTGGACGGCCATGCGCTGGGACTCGAGCGGGAAGTACACCTCGAACACACGGCCGTTGACCGAGATCTTGCCGGTGCCGTTGGAGAGGCGGACGCGGGCGACGGAGGTCTTCCGGCGGCCGGTCCCGAGGAATTCAGAATCTTGCGACATGTTCGGGAAGTTTTTTGGAGATTCAGCCCGCGTACTTCATTTCCGCCGGCTCCTGGGCCGCGTGCGGGTGGTTGGAACCGGTGTAGACCTTGAGCTTGGTCAGCAGCTGGTCGCCAAGGCGGTTCTTGGGGAGCATGCCCTTGACGGCGTGCATCACCAGACGCTCCGGGTGGGCGGCGCGGACCTGGGCGACGGTGCGGTAGTGTTCGCCACCCTTCCAACCGGAGTAGGACATGAACAGCTTGTCCGATTCCTTGGAGCCGCTCAGGACGACCTTCTCGGCGTTGATGACGACGACGAAATCGCCGGCATCGAGGTGGGGGGTGAAAATGGGCTTGTCCTTGCCGCGGAGTGCGTCTGCGACCTGAACGGCGAGGCGGCCGAGAATGGCGCCATTGGCATCAATCACGCGCCAGGCGCGGCGTTGAACATCGACCTTGGGAAGATACGTCTTCATCAGAGAAACCGAAAAAGGAGCGCGGTTAATACCAGAGGGGGGCTGCACGTCAACAGGCGATTTTCCGGAAAGTGAACTTCATGTCCCGAAAAGCCGCCGTCCCGACCGGATTTCGAGGTTCCAATCGAGCTTCCGACCTCGCCTCGACCTTGGCCCATTTCCTTCCCCACAACCGGTTTTTCCACACCCAATCTCCCTGTTTCGACGTCGGTCCGGCCCGGACCGCAGACGCCAAGGAGGTGGGGGTGGGGAACCCCGCTGAAGAAACGTGCCACGGCCCGGGCCGGACGAACAGGCTATGAGGCTGTCCGAGGGTGTCAATTGTGTGACAGGAAAATTGTTCATGGTTCTGCGGGATGCATTGCGCGGCCGGCTGGATGGCGGATTGCCTGCGGAGCCAATTGGCTTCACGAGTTGCTTGACCCCCGGGTGGGGTTTGGTTGCAGTTGGCGCCATGAAGAAATTCGCGGGGATTGCCCTCGCCGCATTGGCCCTGACCACGACCACGGGCTGCTACCGCACTCAGGAAGGACGCGTCAGCGCCGGGGTGCCGTTCGCCAAGGACACCATCGAGAGCCGCTATGAGCGTCCGGCCTCCCAGTTGTTCGAAGCCGCCAAGGCGGCGCTCGCCTACAACGGGACCCCGACCTCCGAGGACGTCGTCCGCAAGACCCTCGCCGCGAAGGTCAACAACCGCTCGGTGTTCATCAAGGTCGAGGAACTGGAACCCAACATCAGCCGTATCTTCGTCCAGGCCCGCAAGAGCGGTGGCCGGGCCGACATCATCCTCGCCAGCGAGCTCGACAAGCAGATCGCGCTGCGACTGCGCTGAGCCGTCCGGGTCGAGTTTTGCTCGGTCCGCATACGGCTTTCCAAAATCTCCCCAAGCGAGGGCCGGGATGTTCCCCGGCCCTTTTGCTTTTCCCGAATCCGGTCCCGGCATCGGCTGCGGGTTTCCCGCGCAAAGGAGCTTCGGCACGAACGAAAAACGGGACGGATCCGCGAGGATCCGTCCCGTGTTCGATTTCCGTTCCGATCAGGCGGCCGGGGCGTCGTCCGAGGCGCTGGCAGCCGGGGCCTCCGACGAGGAGGCCTTCTCACGCTCTTCCATCGCCGCCTTGCGGCTGAGGCGGACCCGGCCCTTCTCGTCCTGACCCAGCAGCTTGACCCAGATCTCGTCGCCGAGCTGGACGATGTCCTCGACCTGCTTCACGCGGAAGTTGGCGAGTTCGCTGACGTGGACCAAGCCTTCGCGGCCGGGTTGGAATTCGACGAAGGCGCCGAAGTCCTTGATCGTGACAACCTTGGCCCGGAAGATCTTTCCGACCTCCAGCGGCTCACCGGAAGCTTCACCGTCGCCGCCCTCGGCGCGGTCGCGTCCGCGTCCACCGCGCGGGCCGCGGTCGCCGCCGCGATCACCACCACGGTCGCGCCCGCCGCGCGGACCGCGATCACCACCGCGGTCACCACCGCGGTCGGGACGCTCGGAGCGCTCGGCACGGGGCTCTTCGGAGGCCGGGGCGGCGCCTTCGGCAGGGGCTCCTTCCGCCGTCGCCGGGGGAAGTTCGCCGCGTTCTTCCATGGCCGCCTTGCGGCTCAGCTTCACGCGACCCTTCTCGTCGACGCCGATGCACTTGACCCAGATGTCGTCGCCCATCTTGAGGACGTCTTCGACGCGGGCCACGCGCTTGTTCGAGAGCTCGGACACGTGGACGAGTCCATCCTGGCCGGGGAACACCTCAACGAAGGCGCCGAACTCCTTGATGGTGACGACGCGTCCCTTGTAGATCTTGCCGATCTCGATCTCGGCGCTGAGGGCCTCGATCTCGCGGCGGGCGATCTCCATG
The DNA here is from genome assembly GCA_027488845.1 of Verrucomicrobiales bacterium. Classification (GTDB taxonomy): domain Bacteria; phylum Verrucomicrobiota; class Verrucomicrobiia; order Limisphaerales; family UBA9464; genus SXXZ01. The sequence goes on from JAIYBC010000057.1 coordinate 206,308, forward strand.
CCTTCCGGCGAGACGGAGAAGACCTTCACCGTTCCATCGTCCTCGATGTTGATCTCGCAGCCGGACTCGTCGACGAGGCGTTTGATGTTCTTGCCGCCGGGTCCGATCAGGGCGCCGATCTTCTCGGGGTTGATCTTGAGGACCACGATCCGCGGGGCGTACTTGGAGATGTCCGACCGCGGGGCGGGGATCGTCGACTTCATGTGGTCGAGGATGGCCAGGCGGGCGGTGTACGCCTTCTGGACGGCCTCGATCATGATCGGGAGGGGGATGCCCTTGAGCTTCAGGTCCAGCTGGAAGCCGGTGATGCCCTTCTCGGTGCCGGCGATCTTGCAGTCCATGTCGCAGAACGCGTCTTCCCAACCGATGATGTCGGTGAGGAGCTGGTAGCGGCTGATGGACTTGTCGGCGCCGTACTCGGTGCAGATGCCGATGGAGATGCCGGCGACGGGGCGGGTGATGGGAACGCCGGCGTCCATGAGGGCGAGGCTGGCGCCGCAGACGGAGGCCATCGAGGTGGAGCCGTTGGACTCCATGATCTCGGAGACGATGCGGACCGCGTAGGGATACTCCGCGAGGGGGATCACCGGGCGGACCGAGCGTTCGGCGAGGGCGCCGTGGCCGATCTCGCGGCGGCCGGGGCCGGTGATGCGGCCGGTTTCGCCGACGGAGAAGTTCGGGAAGTTGTAGTGCAGCAGGAACTGCTTCTTGGTTTCGCCGCCGGTGTAGGAGTCGAACGACTGGATGTCGTCGCTCGTTCCGAGGGTGGCGAGACACACGGCCTGGGTTTCGCCGCGGGCGAACACCGAGGAACCGTGGGCGCGGGGGAGGATGCCGACCTCGCTCTGCAGGGTGCGGAGGGCGTCGAACGGACGGCCGTCGAGACGCTTGCCATGATCGAGGATCAGGCTGCGGACCGACTCCTTCTGGATGTAGTACTGGGCGTCCTTGAGGACGAACTCGGTGACCTTCTCGGCACCGAACTTCTCGACCAGCTTGGCTCCGACGTCGGCGAACACCGCGTTGACGGCGGCCTCGCGGGCGAGCTTCTGCGGGGTGAGCAGGGCGGCGATGATCCGGTCGCCGGCGAGGGACTTGGCCTCGTTCAGGATCTCCTCGGGGACGACGTTGACGGTGATCTGGCGCTTGGTCTTGCCGGCCTTGGCGGCGAGTTCCTCCTGGGCGGCGATGAGCGGCTGGCAGGCTTCCTGGGCGAACCTCAGGGCGGCGATGAAGTCCTCCTCGGAGATCTCGTTGCCGGCGCCCTCATACATGACGACGTCGGTCTTGTTGCCGACGTAGACGAGGTCGAGGTCGGAGCGGCCCTGCTGTTCGTGCGTGGGGTTCACGACGAACTGGCCTTCGATCCGGCCGACGCGCACGGCGCCGAGCGGTCCGGCCCAGGGGATGTCGGAGACGGTCAGCGCCGCGGAGGCGCCGAGGATGGACAGGATGTCGGGCTCGTTCTGGCCGTCGGCCGAGAGCAGGAGGGTCTGGATCTGGACCTCGTTGTACCAGCCCTTGGGGAACAAGGGGCGGACGGGGCGGTCGGTGAGGCGGCAGGTGAGGATTTCCTTCTCGGAGGGACGGCCCTCGCGCTTGAAGTAGCCTCCCGGGAAACGGCCGGCGGCGGCCGCCTTCTCGCGGTAGTCGACCGTCAGCGGGAAGAAATCCTGGCCGGGCTTCGCCTTGGAGGCGGCGACTGCGGCGGTGAGGATGATCGTCTCGCCCAGCTGGACGGTGACGGCGCCGTCGGCCTGCTTGGCAAAGCGGCCGGTTTCGATGGTGATCTCCTGACCACCGAGCGGAATGGTGACTTTATGGGACATGTTCGAACTGCCCATGTCCCCCCGAGGAACTTCAGTCGGCTGCCCGGACGACCGCGAAGCGCGGGTCAGGGAAGCTGAGTGAAATTACCCGTGGAGAAGCACGGGATTTGGTACTGAATGTGACGCGTCTTGGGGTTGGGGATGGCGGGCTTGGGCCGCGCGCGCGTCAAACGGGCGCGGCCCCGATCCTTCCCACGGGAACGACCGGGCCCGCCATAAAGCGAAAACCGGGCGGGAGGCCCGGCGTCGCAAAAATCATTTACGGAGCTTCAGCTTCTTGGTCAGCGCCTGGTAACGCGACTCGTCCTTGCGGTTGAGATAATCCAGCAGGCTGCGACGTTTGCCCACCATCAGCAGCAGCCCCCGGCGGCTGCTGTGGTCTTTCTTGTTCTTCTGCAGATGCTCGGTGAGGGAATTGATCCGCTCGGTGAGCAGGGCAATCTGGACGTCGGCGGAGCCGGTGTCGGTGGCGTGGATTCGCGTGTCGGCGATGGTCTTGGACTTGTCAGACATGATTCGGTGTCGGGAAGCCCTTGTGCCTCCCAGTATTTCGGTTCCGTTTATCGAGGCGCGGAAGTTAGGGACCACGTTCAGGGTGGGCAAGTCTTGATTTTCCAGTAGCGGGAGTGGTCTGTTGGCTTCCGACGCTGGCGTCCCGCCCTCCAAGCCCCGCCGGAAGTCCCCCGGCAACGGCATGCGATTCGTCTTCCTCACCCTCGGATACCATCCGGACACGGACGGTGGCGCCTACCGCTATGCCGCCGAGGTCGCGGAGGTCCTGGCGGGTCGAGGGCACGCCGTGGAGGTGATCACCAAGGCTCCGGATCAGCCACTTCCTGCCCAGGAGACGCGGAATGGCGTCCGGTTGCGTCGGGTCCGGGGGCCGGGAGGCGGTTTCCGAAGGAACTGGTCCGGGGTGGTCGACGCCGCCCAAGCCGAGCTCAAGGTCTGCAACAATCCGTCGAAACCCGACCTCGTGGGCAGCCACCATGCCTATTTCGAACGCGCCCTCCGCGGATTGAGCCCGGTTGTCTTCTTCCATGGTCCTTGGGGTTTGGAGCACCGCTTCGCCTGCGCCGGAAAGGCCCGGTCCCTCCCGATCCGCCTGCGCGACCACTTGGTTTCCACCTGGCTCCATCGGATCGAGGATCGGGCGCTCCGCTCCGCTTCCCGAATCCTCGTCGCGAGCCGCTACATGGCCGGCAAGCTCCGGGAATGGCATCCGACGGCGACCGCGCTGGTGGAAGTGGTGGGAGGTGGGGCCAATCCGACCCGGTTTCACGGCGGCCTCGACCGATCCGCGGCCCGACAGAAGTGGGGAGTCGCCCCGGACGAGCTGCTTTTCCTGTCCGTGCGCAGACTGGATCCAAGGATGGGTTTGTCCATTCTGGTTCAGGGGTTTGCATCGATTGCAGGCAAACACCCTTCGACTCGGCTCTGGATCGCCGGCAAGGGGGCTCAGCGCGAGGAGCTGGAGCGATTGGCCCAGGTCCATGGGCTGGAGGACCGCATTCGATTCCTGGGTTTCGTACCCGAGCCGGAGCTTCCAGGACTCTATTCCGCGGCGGATGCCGTCCTGATGCCTTCGCTGGACCTGGAGGGGTTCGGCCTGGTCACCGCAGAAGCCCTTTCGTGTGGAACGCCGGTCCTCGCCTCGGATGCCGGTGCCAACTCCGAGGTCATTGGGGGCCTTTCGCCGGAGCTGATCTTCCGCAACGGCTCGGTCGAGGCCTTGGCGGGATGTCTGGACCGGTTCGCTGCGAGCCCCGAGGCACGACCGGACAGGGAACGTTGCGCCGGGTTCGCACGAGAATTCTTCCGTTGGGAACGTCCCGCCGCCGCCTTCGAGCGTGCCGCGACGGAGTCGGGGGGCGGCCGATGAGGATCCTCGAGTTGGGCAAGTTCTACGCTCCCGAGCGTGGGGGCATCGAAACGCTCCTCAAGATCTGGGCGGAAGGTTTCGTCGCCGCCGGCGACGACGTCCGTTGCGTGGTGGCCAATCGCCGTTGGCGGACCGAAAGCGAAACGAAGGAAAGGGTTCCCGTGGTCCGCTTGGGCAGCTTCGGCATGGCCTTCTCCACCTCCCTATGTCCGGCCTATCCGTTTTCGGGAAGGCGCTGGCGTTCGGATGTCATCCATGCCCATGCCCCGAATCCGCTCGCCGATCTCGCCATCCTCGCGGCGCCGCGTCGGACCCCGGTGGTGATCAGCTGGCACAGCGACGTCATCCGTCAGCAGGCACTGATGAAGCTCTACGCTCCGATCCAACGTGCGGTGCTGCGGCGGGCCGATGTCGTGGTGGTGGCCACGGAGAACCACCTCCGCTATTCGCCTTGGCTGACCCCAATCGCCTCGAAGGTCCGGGTGATCCCTTTTGGACTCGACCTGGATCGGTTCCGGTCGACCCCGGAGGTCGAGGCCTCGGCGGCGCGTTGGAGGGGGAAGGCCCGAGGGCAGACCGTCTTCCTGAACCTCGGGCGGTTGGTCGGATACAAGGGGCAGCGTTTCGCCATCGAAGCCCTGGGTCGTTTGCCGCACGGCGTTCTCTGGATCGCGGGTACCGGTCCGCTGGAAGCCGAATTGCGCGAACTGGCCAAGCGATGTGGCGTCGCCGAAAGGGTGGAGTTCCTGGGTGATGTTCCGGATTCCGAGCTGCCGGGACTCCTTCATGCCTGCGATGTCTTTGTCTTCCCGTCCATCACACCGAACGAAGCCTTCGGACTCGTCCTGGTGGAGGCCATGGCCTGCGGGAAACCCCTGGTCGCCTGCGACCTGAAGTCCGGTGTCCCGTGCGTCTGCCGGGACGGGATCAACGGACTCGTTGTCCCGCCTTCCGACACCATCGCGTTGGCAACTGCAATGCGTTCGTTGCTCGACAGGAAGGAATTGCGGGTCACCCTCGGCGGCGCCGGTAAACAGTTGGCCGAATCGGAGTTCTCGGCTCCTGTGATGGTGGCCCGGTACAGGAGTCTTTTCCGGGAGTGGATTGCGGTCGCCAAGGGATGAATTTCAATCCGAACCAATACAGGACCTATCTCGTGATGCTGGTGGTTTCCGCGGCGGGATCCTACCTGTTCACGCCGCTCGCCAAGGCCTTGGCGGCCCGCTGGGGGGCGGTGGACCTCCCCAATCCCCGCAAGATCCACAAGACCCCGATGCCGAGACTCGGCGGCGTCGCCGTGTTCCTCGGCTTCTGCCTGCCCTGGGCGGGCATGTACCTCGTCGACAATTTCGTCACGAGCTACTTCCGCGAGTACGAGAAGCTGTTCGCGGCCTTGCTGGGCGCGGCCGCGGCCATGCTGGGTCTTGGCATCTACGACGATTGCAAGGGCGCCGACGCCACCAAGAAGTTCCTCGTCCAGACCGCCGTCGCGGTGCTCCTCTATTTTGCCGGATTCCGGATCGACGAGGTCACGAATCCCTTCGGCGACCACCCCATCCAGCTCGGATGGTTCGGCCTGCCGTTGACGGTGCTCTGGATCGTCGGGGTGACGAACTCGATCAACCTCCTCGACGGCATCGACGGCCTGGTGTCCGGCGTGACCTTCCTGATCGCGGTCTCCCTCGCCATCATCAACGCACTGCATGGAAACGTCCTCCTGGCGTTGCTCACCGTGTGCCTTGCAGGTGCGTGCATCGGTTTCCTTCCCCACAACCACTTCCCGGCCCGGATCTTCCTCGGGGATTCCGGCAGCCTCACCATCGGCATCGTCCTCGCCTGCGTCGGCGTCATCTCGCTTTTCCGAAACGGCACGACCAGCGCGGCGGCCAACCCGGTCATCTCGGTCCCGTTGATCCTGTTCGGCCTGCCGCTCTTCGACACGGCGCGGGTCATGGTGGTCCGGTTGCTGCGCGGGGTTTCCATGTTCTCGCCGGACAAGAACCACGTGCATCATCGCCTGCTGGCCCTCGGGCTGAGCCAGAAGCATGCGGCCTGGGTCCTCTACTTCGTGACGGCCGGGCTCTGTGCGGCGGGCGTCCTCATCAGCAGCCTCTCGGACTCCACCCATCAGTTCCAGTTGAGCCTCGTCTTCGCGCTGCTGGCGGTGGCTGCCTACATCTTCTGGAGGTTCCATCTCCGGGATCTCTTCGATCAGGACCGGAGCTGATTCCATGACGCCCTACGAGGAGGCCCTGGCGCTGCTCTTGGACGCCGTGGGAACGCTGCCCGAGGTCGACTGCGACGTCGCCGATGCCGGCGGCCGCCACCTCGCCGAACGGGTGTGTTCCGGGGTGGATCTCCCGCCGTTCGACAACAGTTCCATGGATGGCTACGCCGTCCGGTCGGGCGACTTCGTCGGCGGGAAACCGGTCACTCTCCGGATGACCGGAGAGGTGGGGGCCGGCTGCGCCAGTCCCATTGCGGTCGAATCCGGCGCGTGTGTCCGTGTGTTCACCGGGGCCCCGCTGCCGCCGGGTGCCGACTCGGTGGTGATGCAGGAGGATGCCCGCTTCTCCGCGGACGGTCTGGTGACCGTGCTGGAACCGGTCCGCCCGTGGGAGAACGTCCGCTTTCGCGGTGAGGATGTCCGGGCGGGCGACCTGCTTTTGGAGCAGGGAAGCCGTCTCGGACCGGGGCAGGTCGCCCTCCTCCTCGCCTCCGGCATCCGACGCGTACGCATCCGGCGTCCCGCAGCGGTGGCCATCGCGTCGACGGGCGACGAATTGGTGCAGCCAGGCCAAGCTCCCGGTCCTGGAAAGGTCTTCGACTGCAACGCGGGCGCGCTGGCGGAACTGCTCCGCGCCGAGGCGGGGGCCGTGACGCGGCTTCCGGTGATCCCGGATGAACCCGCTGCTGCGGAGCGGGCCCTGGAGGCGGCGTTCCGGGCCGCGGATGTGGTGGTGACCGCCGGCGGCGCTTCCGTCGGTGGAAGGGACTGCCTGCGGCCCGCATTCGAACGGATCGGCGGGGTCGTCCGCTTCTGGCGCATCGCGATCCGGCCGGGGAAGCCGTTCTTCTTCGGGGAGCGGGGCGGCCGTTTCCTCTTCGGCCTGCCCGGCAATCCGGTGTCGGCTCTGGTGACCGCCTCGCTGCTGGTGGTTCCGGCCCTCCGTCGGCTTCAGGGAGCCCGGCAGCCGGGACCGGTCTTCCTCCCGGCCCGGCTCGCCGAGGCGGTTTCCAACCCCGGCGACCGGCGCCACTTCCTGCGCATCCGCCGTGAACCGGACGGAAGCGTGCGGTCTTCCGGTGTCCAGGCGTCGCACATCCTGAGTTCGCTGGCCCATGCCGAGGGCCTGGCCGACATCCCCGCCGGAGCGGAACTGCATCCGGGTGACACCGTGCCGGTTTTGTTCTGGTGAAAGCCGGTTGCCGACCCGGCGCAATGGGTTATTGGATTCGAACGTTTTCCTTAATGCTCATCATGAACGCACGTCCTCTTCTCGCCGCGGCCATCACTGCAGCGGCGTGCCTTCCGGCACTGGCCCAGATGCCGGATATCCGCTCCTACTCCGGTCGCATGGAGCTGGTCCGTTCCTACTCCGCCCCCTCGGATCTGAACCTCGGAACGGCCGCCCTGGGCGACCTCGAATCCCAGTTCACCCGGGTCGGCTACGGCGGCACGTTCAATCCCGGCGCGGACGTGAACTGGGGTGTCGGACTGGAGTACGCCCGGTGGGATTTCGGCCGTCCCGCAGGGGCACCGCTGCCGGCGAACCTCGGGGCGGTGACCGTGCCGCTCTCAGTGCGATGGAAGATCGACGAGCGTTGGCAGGCCTTCGGCGAGCTGTCGCCCGGCATCTACTCGGACTTCGTCGACCTGCGCACCGAGGACTTCAACGCCCCCTTGATCGCCGGTGTCGGCTACTCGTTTTCCCGCGATCTCCAGGTGTTCCTCACGGTGAGCCTCGACGGCCGGCGCGACGTTCCCGTGGTCGGTGGTCCCGGTGTCCGTTGGCGCTTCGCCGAAGCCTGGACGTTGATGCTTTCCTTCCCGCGTCCACAGATCCAGTACCGGCCGTCGGAGAACTGGCTGATCCATGTGGGAGGCGAGATCACCGGCGGAGCCTACCATCTCCATGAGCAGTTCGGTACCGACCGCGGGGACGCGGCATTGGACGGACAGATCGTGAACTACCGTGAAGTCCGGGCCGGCGCGGGCTTCGTCTGGGGCGGCGAGCGGGGCTTCAACGTCGGTGTCGAGGCCGGCTGGATGGTGGACCGTCGATTCGTGTTCGACGACATCCGCCGCCAGTACAACGGCGACGGAGCCTTCTACGGCCGCCTGTCGCTCAGCTACCGGTACTGAGTCCGGTTGAGAGGAGGCGATTCCGGCCTGCGGCCCGTCAGTGACGCACGCTGCTGCGTTCTCGCACCCATTCCCAATCCGTGGTGGGGTTCGCCGGGAAGATCCCGCCGGCACCACCCCGGGTGGTCGGGCGCACCGTGCCCTCGGGGCCGGTGACCACCCAGCGGTGTGTTTCCACGTGGCCGTCGAGGAAGGTGAAGTTCGCCGAGTCCGCATGGTGGGACGCCGGCAAGTTCCCCCACTTCGGCGCCTCCTCGAGGCGGTTCATGAAGAAGCCGTCGTTGATGGTGTCGGGATGCTCGTCGACGAAGGCGAAGATGCCGGATGGCGCGACCACCTCCGCCTCCTTGAAGAACTGGCGGTAGGACGGGTTGAAGCGGTTGGTCAGTTCGCCGGGATCTCCGACGAGGGAGTTGAGGGAGAAGCTGCGGATGCGCAGGCCGTTGTTGGCGCGGGCCTTGTCGGAAGGGCACTTGAACACGCCGACGCCGCCGAGATAGCGGCCCAGCAGCCCGTTGGCCAGCAGGGCCACGTTGGTGTTTCCGTCGCCGGAGTCCCAATCCATGACGTTGTTCGCCCAGGTGTTGGTGCGGGAGCGGGTCTCACCAAGCCCGTGGTTGTTGACGTAGCGGTCGAGGTGGTCGTCGGAGTACAGCTGCAACGCGGTCTGGAGCTGTTTCGCGTTGCCCATGCAGGCCGTTCCGCTGGCTCGAGAGCGGGCCCGGGCGAGGGAAGGGAGCAGCAAGCCGGCGAGGATGGCGATGATCGCGATCACCACCAGCAGTTCGATCAGCGTGAAGGCGGAGTTGCGGTGGGACGACGGGGTCACGGGAAGTGAAGATGTCCCCGTCCTGGGGCAGCGGGAAGCCCGAAGGGAGCGGTGGACGACGGGAGGACCCGCAAAAGCGGACACCCGGCCGGAATCCGGCCGGGTGTCGTACGGGAACAAGGGCCTCGTCGAGGCCGGGAGCGGCGCTCAGCCGATCAGCTTCAGCGCGGCTTCGGCCATCTTGGGACCGGTGAGTCCGTGCTTCACGTAGAGCTGCTCGGCGAGGTAGGCGCTCTGGCCGAACTCGCCCTGGATGCCGAGGGTGACGGCACGATGGGCGATGCCGGCCTGGCTCAGCGCATGGCTGACCTGGGCGCCCATGCCGCCGATGGCCTGGTGGTCCTCGATGGTCACGAGGCGGCCGCCGCAGCGGGCGACGGCGGCGCCGATGGTCTCGACGTCCACCAGGTTGACGAACGGGTTGTTGATGACCGTGGCGGACTTGCCCTGGGCCTTGAGGAGCTTCGCCGCCTCGAGGCACTTGCTGAAGAGCACGCCGCTGCCGACGAGCACCACGTCGGTGCCTTCCTCGATCACCTGGGCCTTGCCCCAGGTGTACTTGGCGCCGGGCACCCACTCGACGGGATAGTTCTCACGGCCGACGAAGAAGAGCACCGACTCGCCGTCGCGACCGGCGGCCCGTTCCTCGGCGATGTGCCGGATCGCCTCGTACATGAACGACTCCGCCTCGTTGGCGCAGCTCGGGGCGATGACGACGGTGTGCGGGATGGCGCTGACCGCCGCGAAGTAGGTGGTCGCCTGGTGTGAGGCGCCATCCGCGGCGTCCTGGAAGCCGACGTGCGAGAACATCGCGATCACCGGGGCCTGCGAGAGGGCGGCCATGGTCAGGGGCAGGTTGCCCTTGGTGACACCGAACTGGCCGAAGGTGTCCACGATCGGGATGTAGCCGACCTTGGAGAGACCCGAGGCCACGCTGATCATGTTGGACTCGGCGATGCCGACCTCGACGAAGTTGCCGGTGGCCTTCTGGAAGGTGCTGATGCCGGTGGAACCCTGGACGTCGGAGCTGACCGAGTAGACCGGGAAGCCTTCCATGGCGGCCTTGATGGCGCCCGCGGCAAGGCCGGCCTGGACCTTGTCCTTCTTCACGGCCGGGGCGACGGGGGCCGGATTCGCGGCGGCGGCGGCGGCCTTGGCCTTCTTCTCGGCCTCCTTCTTCTCCCACTCGGCACGGAGCGACTGGCCCCAGGCCATCAACTCGGCCGGGACGGTGTCGCCCTTGTAGATCTCGGTGAGCCACTCGACGATCTTCTCGCCGTTGGCGAGCGGGAATCCGTGGCCGCCGGAGGAGCTCTCCTCCGTGGACTTGATCCCGTAGCCCTTGATGGTCTTGAGCCAGATGCAGACCGGCTTGCGGGGATTGGCGTTGGTGTCCGCCACGGCCTTCTCGACCGCGAGGTAGACCGCCTGGAGGTCGTGGCCGTTCTCGACCTTGCGCACGTCCCAGCCGAGGTCGTCCATCGCCTCGAAGGTCGGCTGCATGGAGAACGAGTCCTTGGTGATGCGTCCCGAAAGCTTGGTGTCGTTGTCCGAGACCACCATCACGAACGGGTTCACGCGGTCCTTGGCGGCGAGGCCGGGGATCGCGGCGAAGGCCTCCTTGGCCTCGCCTTCCATCGACGCGCCGTCCGAAACGATGAGGATCGTGGTGCGGCGGTTGCCGGCGAGCTTGTCCCCCATCGCAAGTCCCTGGGCCTGGCCGACCGACGAGCCCAGCGGACCGTTGGAGAGCAGCACGCCTTCCGGGTTCAGGTGCGACTCGCCGTGGCCGGTGAGCTTCGACTCGATCGAACGGAACTTCCGGATGTCGTCGAAGCCCAGGTTGTCGAAGCCGTAGTTGGCCCGGAGCGCGTAGATGCCGTTCTCGGCGTGGCCGGCGTCGTTGACGAAGTTGAAGGCCTCGTACCAAGGGCGGTCGGCGGTGGAGAACATGAGGCCGTGGACCGCGGCGTTGACCTCCGCGAAGGCGGCCGGGCCGCCCCAATGGCAGGCCGCGCCACCCACCACGGCATGGACGTCCATCAGCGCCACCAGGGCACGGGTCGTCCGGGGATCACCCAGCGTCACCGCCGATCCGGCGGCGTTCTTCACGGTCACCGCGTACCGGGGAGCGCCCGGGGTCGGCGCGAGCCGGGACTTCAGCTTCTGCGGTGTGAGCGGCGGGAGTTCGACTTTTGCGACGACGGACGTGTCTGCGGCCATAGGTGAATGGTGCTTTTCGGAACGTTGCTTGAGCCCGTTGTGGCGGGCGCGGAAGGCTAGGCTGGGGGAGCCAAATGGGAAGAGGGTTTTTGAAGGCGGATCCGTGACCTCCGCCAATCCGACGACGCCATCGAGGTGCCTCCACGAATCGCCTTTCACCCCTGTGCCGCATCGGACATCGTTCCGGCCATGTCAGGTCTCATCGCGATCGTCGGCCGGCCCAACGTGGGCAAGTCGGCGCTCTTCAACCGGATCGTCGGCCGCCGCATCGCCATCGTCCACGACCAGCCCGGCGTCACCCGCGACCGCATCTCCGCGGAGGGCGACTGGAACGGGCGCCCGTTCTCGCTCGTGGACACCGGCGGCATCGGCCTCCTCCGCGGGGAGAAGGCCTCCGACGTCATCACCGCCGCCGCACTCCAGCAGGTGGACATGGCCCTCGAGGCCGCGGACGTCATCCTCTTCGTGGTCAATGTCCAGGAAGGGATCGTCCCCTTGGATGTCGAGGTGGCCAAGAAGCTCCGGATCACCCGGAAGCCGGTGCTGGTGGTGGTCAACAAGTCCGACAACCACGCCGCCACCAACCAGGCCGGCGAATTCGACGAATTGGGCTTCAACCGCCTGTTCCCGGTCTCGGCCATCCATGGTGGCGGAATCACCACCCTCATGGAGGCGGCCTTGGAGTACCTCCCGAAGCCGGATGCCGCCGCGGTCCCGACCCCGGCTGCGGATGCGGAAGCCGGCGCCGAGACGGATGGCTCAGGGGAGAAGGATTCCAAGGGCAGGCCGAAGCGCAGACCCGAGCGCCCTCGCGGCCCGGTCCGCCTCGCGGTCGTCGGACGCCCCAACGTCGGCAAATCCTCGATCATCAACGCCGTCACCGGCTCCGAACGCGTCATCGTCAGTCCCATCCCAGGAACCACCCGCGACGCGGTGGACGTCCCCTTCGAGGTCGACACCGAAGGCGTGCGCGAACAGTACGTCCTCGTGGACACCGCCGGCGTGCGCAAGTCCCGGCGGATCGACGACACGGTGGAGTTCTTCTCGGTCAACCGCACCAAGGAGGCCATCGCCCGTTCCGACATCGCCATCCTGGTCATCGACGCCGAGAACGGCATCACCGAGCAGGACAAGAAGATCGCCGACACGATCGTCGAGGAGCGCCGCTCTTGCATCGTGGTGGTGAACAAGTGGGACCTCGTCGCCGCGGATGTGCGCAAGGCCCGTGAGGAGGAGGTGGTCGCCCGCCAGGCGAAGACCCGGGACCGGGACGACCGGCAGAAGCGCATGACGACGCTCTCCGAGTTCGGCCAATGGGTGCAGAAGCGCCTGTTCTTCCTGGACTACGCGCCGGTGATCTTCACTTCCGCCAAGGATGGATTCCAGTTGGACCGTCTGTTGGAGGCCGTGCGTTACGTCTCGGCGCAGCTTCGCCAGAAGGTTCCCACGGCGATCCTGAACCGCACCCTGAACGACGCCATCGAGCGTCGCCAGCCGGTCAGCGACATGGGGCATCGGCTGAAGTTCTACTACGCGACGCAGGTGCAGCAGGCGCCGCCGACCTTCCTGCTGTTCGTGAACCGCGACGAGCTCTTCGGCGCGACCTACCTCAAATACCTCCAGGGCGAGCTGCGCGCCGCCTTCGGCTACGAGGGATGTCCCATCATCCTCGCTCCGAAGCCCCGTCCCAAGACCATCGACCCGGTCCGCAAGTACAAGAAGCACCCGTTCGCCGACAAGGGGGCTGCCGCGTCCGCACCCGTCGGTGGCCGCGCGGGCCGTTCCAGCGGACCCCGCCCTGGCGGACCGGGCCCGCGACGTGACGGACCTCCGCGGCGGCCCGGTGAAAAGTCCGCCGCCCGCCCCGGATCACGGCCGGATTCGCGCCCGGAATCCCGTCCGGGTTCGCGTCCGGGTCCCTCCAAGTCGCCCCAGGGTCGCGCGACGACACGCCCGGGCCGACGCCCTGCGCCGGTCGCCGGCCGCGGTGGGCGTGGGAAGGCGAAGGGCGGCCGCGGTGGCCCCGGCAGCTCGCGCCGCCGCTGAGCCGGCCTCTTCCAATTGGAGCAGAGGACGGATCTCCCGCAGAAGAGCAAAGCCGCGAAGAGACGGGATCGGACGAAGCCCAAGGCAATTGATCGCAGCAGGATACCTCGATGGTTCGGGCTCGGGCCTTCGCGTGAGGTTCGTCTTCGATTCCTTCGATGGATCGTGGCTGGGTCGGTTGCGTCCGACTCGGCTTCAGGCAGGGAACGGGCGTCTGTTGCCCATGCGAGGCTACCGAGGGGCGAGGGCTAGGTTGGCGGGGTCCGCCGACGGTCGACGGATCGAAATCGTCGATGACCCTGTTCGAGCATATCCAGAAGAGCACCAATTGCGCTGGCGAGGACGCGCACCGGGAGTTGTTGATGCTGGGGATCTCCCCGGTGTGGAGAGGCGTGGTTCGGCTCCTGCCTCGGTTGCCGGCCTCGAACTCGTGGTTTGTCGAGCGGAGGCTGATCCAGGAGTGCCTGCATGCCCGTTCCCAGGAGCAGGTTTCGTCCGCGGTGGAGCGCTTCCATTACCGAGGGCTTTGTCAGGTGCCGTTCATGCGGCGGTGCCTGCGTCTCCGCGTTTCCGGTCGCCGACTGATGAGGCTGGCCGCGCAGGTTCTTCCGCGATCCCTCGAGGAGGCTGGTTTGCCGGGCCCCCTTCTGGAGTCAGGATGGGGAGGGCGGTTGGTGGTCCGGGATTTGGGCGACCAAACGGAAGCCTCCCTCTTCAACCGTTTCCAGCTCGACCGAGCCGCCGGACCATCGGACCCGGTCTATCAGCCGTTCGTGGTTCCTCCCCAGCGCATCCTGCCCCGGCGGCAGGCGGACCGAATCCGCCTCGATCCGTAGTTCCACCGTACCCGGCTCCGTGCGGACCTCCAGTCGGATGCTGCGGCAGTCGGGGCTTCGAACCAGCAGTTCGAGGCTGACCCGGGTCAGTTGGTAGGCCATCTCCGTGGCCACGTCGCCAACCCGGCAGGGACGGGGAAGGTCGATGTGGAGCGGGATCCGATGGCGGGACCGGAATCCCACCTCGAGCCGATGCAGCGCCGTCTCCAAGGAAACTCCGGGAACTGCCCGGAAGTGGTCCGCCATCTCATGGAGGCGTCTCTGGAAATGGGACAGTCCGGCGGACAGGTCGCCCAGGTGGTCGGACCGGAGCGACGCATCGGGTTCCGTCCTGACTCGTTCGAGGATCCCCTTGAGCTGCCCCAATCCGCTTTCCGCCTCGGTTCTCATGGCCTGTGCCGAGGTCCGTCGGTCTTCCTCCTCCGCCGCCAGCAAACGACGGGCGATCCTGTCGCGTTCCAGGCCGAGTCGGATGTCATGGAAAAGAAGCACCCAACCGTTGGAGACGATGAAGAACAACATGGCCCAGTCGACGGGATCCCACCAAAGGGCGGCCCAGGGGAGGCTGGGGACGCTTCGGAGACTGAGATCCCAGGTTGCCGCCAATCCGAAGCCCCCGATGGAGATGGCGAACGCCTTGGCGGTGAGATCGAGTGAACGGCGATGGCGATGGAAGTTCAGCGCCATACCCGTTCCGCAGACGAGCAGGAGAAGGCTGAACAGCCCCTGGATGGACCTGGGATTGGGGAAGGCGAAGAAGACGAGCAGGCCCAGAACTCCCGCCAACCCGAACACCACGGCGTCGATGCGGCGTTGTCCGCCGATCAGTCTCCTGCAGAGCCAATACAGCGCCACGGGAAGCAGCACCGTTGTGAGTGTCCTGGCTCCGGCACCGGAAGAGTGTCCGAAGAGCGACTGGGAATGGATGAGACTCTGCAGGCCGAGGAGGATGAGTGGGAAACCCAAGGCTGGGAGCTTTCCTGCCGGTTGGACCCAATAGGCGGCCAAGGCCGCGAGGCCCGCGAGGACACTCACGCCGCCGACGAATCCGCGGAAGAGCTCCCTCCCGAACTCGGCGCGGCTCCGGATCTCGGGCATCTGCTCCGCGGGCAGGAGTCCGAAGTGCCCGCCGAGCAGGCCGCCTTGGCCGGCCTCGTTGAGGAAGCGGACGTCGAACCAGTTGGTCCCCGGCTTCAGCCCGCCGGGAGGGATGGGCAACGCATGCAGCGTCCTTTGGGGAAGTGGGACGATGGAGTCCTGCCGACCGAAGTTCCCGAGCCGAGCCTGGTTGAAGTGGAGTTCGGAGACGTTCCCGACGAATCCCGCGGAGGCGAACCAGTTCCTTCCCGTGAGCTCGGCATCGACGACGAACTCGATGCGGTACCAGCCGGTGGCCGGAAGGCGGACCCTCGGTCCCTTCCACTCCCTCTGCCAGGATCGGGCGCCTTCGACCAACTGCCAGCCGGTCTCCGGATTGGGTTCCCCCTCCATGGGTTGAGCGTCCGCCATGCGTAGCCAGACCCGGGTCGGGCGGAGGATGGCCTCTTCGCCGATGCCTTCCGCTGCAAACAACCGGAATCCGGCAAGGCAGAGCCAAAGGAGGAGCGTTCCGAGGCTCGGGTGGCCCGGAATTCGAGTGGCTGAGAGAACGGTCATCCGTGGGGAGGCGGGGACACTCTCCGGCTGGGGCGCCGGGGGCAAGGGAGACGGCCGGTCAGCGCGAAATGTCCCCTTGGTACAGGATGGGGAAAAGGTTCCGTCGGAGGCTTTCCACCGCGACTTCCGGATGCTCGACGTTCAGCACCAACGCCGACTTCCCTCCCGGCCTCGTCAGGAAGGGGTAGGTGTAGTGGATGTTCAGTTCCGCCTCGAGCAAGGCTGCCAGGACGTCGCGCAATTGCCGCTCGCCCTGCATCTCCACCACCACCACCGCCGTCTCGGTGAACGCGAACGCGTGCTCCTCGAGCAGTGCGCGGGCGGCGTCCGGATCGTCCACGATCAGCCGCAGGATGGTGCTGTCCGTGGTGTCCAAGACCGTCAGCGCAAGGATGTGCACCGCCCGTTCCGACAGGCGTCGGACGACCTCATGCAGGCGTCCGATCCGGTTCGGGATGAAGACGGTGAACTGGATGACGGGATCCGATCTGGGTTGCCGGGCTATGGCGACGGCCATGGATGGGAGTATTCGGCGTCGTCGCATCCCGGTGCAAGCCGCAGGGAGGCCTGGGCGTTGCATGTCCGGGCCGACGTGGTTCACTGAAACCCATGGAAGCGAAATCCCCGGATCCAGCAGGGGTCGCGAACGAACTGGGCATCCCGACGCTGGAGCGGCACATCTTCCTGTGCGCCGAGCCCGGCAAGCCCAAGTGCTGCGATCCTGCGGTGGGACTCGCCTCATGGGAGTTCCTCAAGCGCCGGCTCAAGGAACTCGGTCTCGTGGGGCCCGGCGCCCGCGTCTTCCGCACCAAGGCGAACTGCCTCCAGGTCTGCACCCGCGGGCCGATCGCTGTGGTCTATCCCGAAGGCGTCTGGTATTCCGGCTGCACGCCTGAAGTCCTCGAAACCATCCTCCAGGAACACCTGATCCATGGCCGGCCCGTGCTGGAACATTCCTTCGCCTGTCGCCCGCTCGGTGCTGCCGCCGAGTGAGGTCCAGTTGGATCTCTTCCAACGGGCGACCCCGGCCGAGCGGACTGTGAAGCTGGGCGCGGGTGAACGGCTCCTCGCCACCGAGACGGTGGCGTTGGCCGGCCAGGCGCTTCCCGTCGACTTCATCCGCCATCCCAAGGCGCGGGTCTACCGGTTGCTGCTGCGCCGCGACGGAGTGGCACGCGTCACCGTCCCCCGCTTCGGCACGCTCGGCGAAGCGAGGAACTTCCTGATGCGCCATGCGGAATGGCTCGAATCCCGGTACCGCGCCCACCTCGCGGATTCCGCCCGCAACGCCGCGGATCCCCTCCGTCCGGAGATCCGTTTCCGAGGGGGGCTTGTCCCGGTTTCGGTGTCCGAGGACGGAAAGGAACTCCTCCTCGGCCAGGCCCGTTTCCCCGTGCCGCGCCTCCGCGACCCCGGCTTGCCCGCGAGGGCCTCCGCCGCGCTGAGGAAGCTGGCCGCCACCGAACTCCCCGCACGGGTCGAGGAACTCTCGTCGCTCCATGGCATCGCCGTCACCCGGGTCGCCGTGCGGAACCAGCGCACCCGATGGGGATCCTGTTCGCCGCGCGGCGTCGTCTCGCTCAACTGGCGACTCGTGCAGGTGCCGGAAGCGGTCCGGGACTACGTGATCCTCCACGAGCTGGCCCATCGACGTCACATGAACCACTCGGAACGTTTCTGGGACGAGGTGCGCCGTCTCTGCCCCGATTTCGAGGTCTCGGAACGTTGGCTCCGCGAGAACTCCCGCATCGTGCTCTGATCCGGCCGTCGCGTTCGGCCATTCGGAACGGACGCTCACGCCAAGGCGCAGAGCCGCGGAGGAACGGAAGGGGACCGCTGGTGCTCTGGTGAAAGTGGAGACCACCTCCGAGTGGCTTCCGATCCGAGGGAGGTTGAGGATGCCGACGGTCCATTCTCCGCGGCCTCCGCGCCTCCGCGTGACCCTTCCCACGAAGAGCGGCAGGACGCCGAAGCCGAGGCCGCTTCTTCGCGTCAGCCACGTCTCCGCCCTTCCCCGACGTCTCCGATTCAGGCGAGGGACGCGACCACGCGCTCGATGATGGCCATGCCTTCCTCGGCCTGGGACCTCGGCAGGTTCAAGGCCGGCAGGAGCCGCACGATCTGGTTCCCGCTGGGGATCGTCAGGACTCCGGCTTCATGCAGGCGGTTCACGAAGACGAGGCTCGGGGCCTTGTCCGCGGCGGCGAAGGCTCGGACCTGCGACGCTTCGCCGAGTTCGATGCCCAGCATGAAGCCCAGTCCGCGGGCTCCCTTCACCACGCCCGGATGGCGATCGGCGAGCTCCCCGATGGCCGACCGCAGGTACTCGCCGGTCTGGCGGACGTTGTCGGCAAGGCGGTCCCGTTCGATCACCTCGAGGATCTTCAACGCCACCGCACAACCCAGCGGCGTTCCGCCGAAGGTGGTGCCGTGGGTCCCGGGGCCAAGGATGTCGCAGAGCTTCACGCCATGGACCTCCTCCCGCAGCCAGAACGCGCCGATCGGGAATCCGCCGCCGAGGGACTTGGCCATCGAGACGCCGTCCGGGACGAACGCCTCGCCTCCCGGCACGCCTTCGAGCACCCGCTGGAAGCTCTGGAAGCGGCCGGAGCGGAAATGCCCGCATTGGACGGCGTCGACGAGCAGCAGGAGTCGCTTCTCGTCGCAGAGCCGGCGCAGGCCCAGGAGGTATTCCGCGCTGGCGGGCGTGATGCCGCCCTCGCCCTGGATGCCTTCGATGAGAATGGCCACGGTCGCCGGCGAGAGGGCCTCGCGGGCGGCGTCGAGGTCGTTGAACGGGATGTGCCGGAACCCGGGCACCATCGGTTCGAAGCCCTTCTTCACCTTGTCCTGCCCCGTGGCGGAGATGCCGCCGAGCGTGCGTCCATGGAAGGAGTTCACCGCGGTGAGGATCTCGAAGCGTCCCTCGTCGTGGCCGAACTTGCGCGCGACCTTGTAGAGTCCCTCGTTCGCCTCCGCGCCGGAGTTGCAGAAGAAGACCTTTCCGGGCGCGATGCGGCGGCTGAGTTCGTAGGCCAACCGCCCCTGGGGCTCGTTGTAGTAGAGGTTGGACACGTGCACGAGGCGGCGTGACTGCTCCACCAGCGTCTCGGTGATCTCGGGATGCGCGTGTCCGAGGCTGCAGACGGCGATGCCGCCGCCGAGGTCGAGGTAGCGCTTGCCGCTGACGTCCCAGACCTGGCTGCCCGCGCCGTGGCTCAGGGCGAGGTCGAAGCGTCCGTAGCTCGGCACCACATGGCGCTGGAACAGCTCACGGACCTCGGCGTGCCGGTTCTGGAGGATCGGGGGCGGCGTGGGGACCAGTTCTTTCATCTCGTCGGACGCGCGTTATGCGTGCGTCCGCGCGGAACGCAAAGCAATTCGCGGCACGGCCGGCCCGTCAGACGAAACGCACCGTCAACACCGGCGGAAACCGCACCGGCAGAGGCATCCATCCGTCGCCGCCGTCCTCGGAGACCCACACGCCGCCGCTCGTCGATCCGACCGCCACGCGGTTGCCCGTGGCGTCGGTGTCGATGCCGTGCCGGTAGACGAGATCGTACGCCTCGTCGAGCGGCAGGCCGCGGGTCAACGTCTCGAATCCCTTGCCGCCGTCCCGGGTCCGCGTGAGGACGAAGCGGCCGGCCTTCGGGATGCGGCAGACATCCGCCTCCGCCGGCGCGAACAGCGCGGTCTCCGGATCGATCGGATGCGCCGCCACGGCGAAGCCGAATCCGGAAGGCTCGGGCGGTGGCACCGCCTTCCAGGAAAGTCCGTCGTCGGTCGAACGGAAGATCCCGTTGTGGTGCTGGCACCAGAGCACGTCCGGCTCGGCGAGGCAGCGGGAGATCCGATGCGGATCCTGGGTGTCGGGATCGTCGGCCTGGTCCGGCGGGAGATAGGCGGCGCGCATCCCGTCCGAGCGGTTGGCCCAGGTCGCTCCGTCGTCCTCACTGACCCAATACCCGCCGCAGGACACCCCCACGCCCAGACGGGTCGGATCCCGTGGATCCACGAGGATGCTGTGGATGCCGGGGTAGTCGTATCCGCCGCCGAACCACTTCGCGCGTTCCGGCCTGTTCCAGAGGCCGGTGACCAGCGACCAGCTGTCGCCATGGTCGTCCGACTTGAAAAGGCCACCCGGGACCGTCCCGCACCAGAGCCTTCCGGTTTGGTCGTCGCCGCCCGCTTCCAGGCACCAGGCCAGTTCCACGGACCACGGGATCGTCACGCCCCGCATCGGGCAGCGGATATCGGGTGCGTCCGCCGGCTTCGGCGGGAACGCCGGGGACGCGATCTCCGTCCAGGTGCGGCCGGAATCGGCGCTCCGATGCAGCTTCGTGCCGAAATGGCCGTGGTGGACCACGGCGTACCACGCGCCGTCGCGGGGATCGGTGAGCACCGCCGGGATCTGCAGTCCGGGGAAGTGCGGCGGGAGCGACCGCCAGCCGTGGACGGTGCGTTCGACGACGAAGAGCCCCTTGCGGGTGCCGAGGAGGAAGCGGTGTTGCATGGGTTTCCTGGGTTTGGATCAGCCGCCGGAAAGGGCCTGGAGCAGGTGGACTTCGGAACCGCCCGGAACCGCGACCTGCTGGTGCTCCCGGTCGGTCAGGGCCTGGCCGTCGAGGAACACCGCGACGTGCTTCCGGATGCGGCCTTGGTCGTCGACGACGTAGGACCTCAGACGCGGTTCGCTTCGGAACAGGGCGTCCAGCACCTGCCGCAGCGATCCGGGAGCCACCTGCCACGGGCCTTCGAAGCCTTCGCGCCGCAGGTGATGGGTGACATGGACGGTGACCATGAGAGGCTGGATGCCAGTCCCCCACATCGGACGCCGGCAATCAAGACCGGCTTGGGGCGCAGTCTGGGGGAAGAGGCCCTCGCGCAAAACCGCAACTCCGCGGGGAAAAAGGCGCTGAACCGACGGGGCTCACGGTGCCGCCGTCCGTCGGTCGCGGACACGCCGGCAGAGATCGGCGGCGGCTCCGGGCCATTCCGGAAACCGGAATCGGAAGCCGGCTTCGAGAAGCCGGCCGGGGACCACACGACGGCTCTTCAGCACCAGCTCGCTTTCCGTCCGCAGGAAAAAGGCCCCGATCTCCAGCATCCAGCGCGTGGCCGGCAGGCCGACCGACCGACCCCATGCCTTCCGGAGGGATCCCATGAAGTCGCGGTAGGGAAGGGGTTCCGGGGCGGCGAGGTTCACCGGCCCCTCGATCTCCGGATGGGCGATCAGGAATTCCAGCGCGGCGAGGAAGTCGGCCTCGTGGATCCATGAGACGTATTGGCGCCCTCCGTCCACCGGCCCACCCAGGCCCCAACGGACCAACCGCAGGAGCACATCGAAGACGCCTCCCCGATCCGGGGTCATCACCATCGCGGTGCGCAGGATGACCCGACGGGTGCCGGGGGTGGGCGAATCGAAGGCTGCCTTCTCCCAGCGTTCGGCGACCGAATGGCTGAATCGCCAGGTGTCCGGCACCCCGACTTCCC
This sequence comes from Verrucomicrobiales bacterium, assembly GCA_027488845.1. Classification (GTDB taxonomy): domain Bacteria; phylum Verrucomicrobiota; class Verrucomicrobiia; order Limisphaerales; family UBA9464; genus SXXZ01. Next base: position 227,468 of record JAIYBC010000057.1, read on the forward strand.
CGCCGCCGAGGATCCCGTGGGCCTCGTCGTTCGGACCGTCGAAGCGGTGGGCGTAGATCGTCGCGGTACCCATCTGCAGCCACAGCGGCGGCGGTCGTCGTGCGGCTGCGATTGCGGCGGCCACCGCCCGGACGGATTCGACCCGCGAGCGCAGGATCTCGTCGCGGTTCCGGCTTCCGTAGCGGCAGTTGACGCTGCGTCCGGCGAGGTTGAGCACGACGTCCGCACCTTCCAGCTCGGACGCCCATCCGCCAACCGACCGGGCGTCCCAAGGCACCGTCCTCCACGTCGCCAGACGGGGCGTCCTCGACAGGACGACCACATCGTGTCCCAAGGCGTGGAAGTGCCGGGCCGTGGCCGTTCCGACCTGACCGGTGCCGCCGGCGATGACGATCTTCATGGGATGGTGACGTCTGCCCGATCCCGGCCAGCAGTGGCGAACGCTCCGGCGCGCATCCACCGGACTCCGGTGGGTTCCATCCGGACGGCGCTGTCCACGCTCCACTCGCTGTCGCCGAGTTGTCGCTCGAACCATCGGCATCGGAGATGACGGACCTCCAGGGGGTGCACCTGGAAGCGTTCGACGGCCATGTGCATCGCCTCAATGCGGTCGCCGGTCCTATTTGCGGACCAGCCGACGGCCCCGGCCTCAAGGAAGCTTCGGAGCCCTTCCATGGAGTGGAAGACGGAATCGGAGGGCACCCGGTCGGCGGTGCGGGTCGCGAGGTCCACGTCGGCTTCCGCGTCCGGTGTGCGCAGATCCAGGTTCCACGCGTCGCCGGTTTCCCGGGCGTCGAAAAGGCCGTGGTTCATCGGCCCGGGGACGACCCGGCCGCTCGTCCAGGCGGCCAACCCCAAGCTGGTTTCCCGTCGGAAGATGTGGACGCCGGTGCGGACCTGTCCGGCTTCGGTCCACTCGACGGCGATCCGATGGGCGAGGTTGTCCATCGCAAGACCGGTCCAACGTGGCCAACCCGCCAGGCGGACCGATTCCAGTCGAATCCAACACAGCCCGAAGATCGCCTGTCCTTCCACGATCTGCGGCCGCAAGGGCGCCGGCAGAAGGTGTGCGAGGTTCCCGGGGCGGGTCCGGCAATTCACCAGGATCCTCCGGGCGACCTGGCCTTCGAGCCTGGGAGCGGAGGGATTCACGGCATCTCCAGGAAGGGGATGGTCACCGTATGGCGGCGGTTCCCATTCCGCGGGGCCACTTCGCACAGGTCGCCAAGACAGAAGCGGTTGCGGGCGACCCAGCGGTAGATCCGGTTCGACACCCAATGGATGCCCGGAGCCGATATCAGGACGCCCGCGATCCAGAGCCAGGGAACCTGCCGGCACATCCAGCCGATCGCGTCGATCCCGCCGAGGAAGGAACCATCGCGTCGGCGCAGGCGCATCTCCTTGGGGAACCCGTCCTCATCGATCCGGAGAAGCTGACGGACCCGGACCTCACGCATTCCGTGGAAGCGGATCCCGAGCGGTCCGAATACCGGTGTCCACCGGCCCACCGCCGCGCAGCACAGCGGACAGCGATCGTCGAAGTAGACCTCCGCCAGCGGCATCTCGTTTGTGGCATCCGTATTTTCTGTCATGGCTGAAATGTCCTTTCAAAAAAAGGGGTTTGGGAAGGGGTGGGGATCAGTCCCCGGTGAGGCCGAGGAGTTTGCGGGCCTTTTCCGCGAGGCCGAAGAAGCGGGTGAGCACGGAGGTGGGCCAACCGCGGAAGGTCGCGTACCAACCGGTGGTGGTGGCCAGGAAGCCCTGCATCTCGCGCAACCGGTCGCGGGTGTAGGTGCTGGTGGCGGGATCCTTGTCGGCCTCCGCGATGCATTCGCGGATCACGGAAAGGGTCGGATCCACCTCACGGCGTTTGCGTTCCTCGATCACGATCCGGAACATCTCCCAGACGTCCTTGAGGCTTTCGAAGTGGTCCCGCCGGTCGCCCGGCAGGTGGACCATTCGGACGATGCCCCAGCCCTGCAGTTCCTTGAGGCTGGTGCTCACGTTCGATCGCGCCACACCCAGGGTCTCCTGGATCTGCTCGGCATGCAGCGGCTCCGGCGCCAGGAAGAGGAGCGCATGCACCTGGGCGACCGTGCGGTTGATGCCCCACCGGGTTCCCATCTCCCCCCAGTGCAGCACAAACCGCTTCTCCGCGGCGGTCAACTGGCTCAAGGCGCTCATTTCTGTACAGACAGAAACAAAAGATTGCCTCTGAGTCAAGGGGTGGAACTCAGCGTGTGGCGGACGGCGTGGCGGCGGGTTGGTCGGACCAGAGGTTTCGGAGAAGCTCGATGCGACGGCGGTTGACGCCGAGGTCGGAGTGCCCCGTCCGCGAGGCCGATCGGACATGGATCACCCCGGAGGCGGGATCGGCAAGGAACTCGACGTCGTCGACGAACCGGAAGATCCGCGAGCGGAACTCGAACCGGAGGTAGTCGGGCCGTTGATCGGCGAGGACCGTGCGGGGTTGGGCGAGCACGAGTTGCCGGAGCCGTTCGAAGGCGGGCCCGGCTGGGCCGGTGAGTGGCAGTGGGGCGATGGCGGCCTGCGGTGCGGTGTCCTGGCTGCAGACGCAGTTGGGAGAGGTCGGGCAGGCTGGAAGGCGGTTGCCGACGGGTCCGGAGGTGGCTGGGGAGCTCATGCAGGAGGCGATGCCGAGGCACACCGCCAGCAGGACGGGGATGGAAAGAAGAAGCCGGCGGCGGTTCACGGAGTCATCCGTAGCACTTCGCCGCCGGCTTGCATCCGGCAAATCGACCGGACCGGTCAGGCCTTGTCCTGGATCAGCTCGCGTCGGGCACCGCCCAGCAGGCGTTCCACGAAGTTCGTGGTGTAGTTGCCGCGGCGGAAATCGGGATCCTGCAGGATCGCCATCTCGAACGGGATGGTGGTCTTGATGCCCGTGATCATGAACTCGCCGAGGGCGCGGGTCATCTTGTTCAGGGCGTCGGTCCGGTCGCGGCCGATCGCGATCAGCTTGCCCACCATCGAGTCGTAGTAGGGCGGGATCGTGTAACCGCCGTAGGCGTGGGAATCCAGGCGGATGCCACCGCCCCCGGGCGGGTAGTAGATCTCGATCCGGCCGGGGCTGGGACGGAAGTCGTTGAACGGATCCTCGGCGTTGATCCGGCACTCGATGGCGTGCCCTCGGAAGGTCACGTCGCCCTGGCTCAGGGTCAGCTTCTCGCCGGAAGCGATGAGGATCTGCTGCTTCACCAGGTCCACGCCGGTCACCTCCTCGGTGATCGGGTGCTCGACCTGGATGCGCTTGTTGACCTCGAGGAAGTAGAAGTTGCCCGTGTCGTCGACGATGAACTCGACGGTTCCGGCGTTGGTGTAGCCGGCCATCTCGGCGATGCGCAGCGCGGCCTTGCCCATCTTCTTGCGCAGGTCCTTGAGGTCCTTGCGGTCGAGCAGCGGGGACGGGGTCTCCTCGATCAGCTTCTGGTTGCGACGCTGGATCGAGCAGTCGCGCTCACCGAGGTGGATGATGTTCCCACGGTTGTCCCCGAGGATCTGGAACTCGATGTGGTGGGGGTTCTCGATGAACTTCTCGATGTAGACCCCCGAGTTGCCGAAGGCCTTCTCCGCCTCGGAACGGGCGGTGTGGTAGCCCTTGATCAGGGAGATGTCGTTGTGGGCGGCGCGCATGCCGCGGCCGCCACCGCCGGCGATCGCCTTGATCATCACCGGATATCCGATGCGCTTGGCCACGGCCAAGGCCTCCTGTTCGGACTCGACCAGTCCTTCGGAGCCGGGCGGCGTCGGGACACCGGCCTTCTTGGCCAGGTTGCGCGAGCTGGACTTGTCGTGCAGCGCGTTCATGGCCGCCGAACGCGGCCCGATGAACCGGATGTTGCAGCTCTCGCAGACGTCCGCGAAGTGCGCGTTCTCGCTGAGGAAGCCGTAGCCCGGGTGGATCGCGTCGACGTCGGTGATCTCCGCCGCGGAGATCAGCCGGTCGATCCGCAGGTAGCTGTCGGTCGACGGTCCGTCGCCGATGCAGACGGCCTCGTCGGCCACCTGCACGTGCATCGAGTTGGCGTCCGCCTTGGAATAGACGGCCACCGTCTTGATGTTGAGCTCCCGGCACGCACGGATGATCCGCATGGCGATCTCGCCGCGGTTCGCGATCAGGATTTTTTCGAACATGTGTGGGAAAGGGTCGGACGTCCGGACGGCGACACGGGTATCTCCCGAAAGGCCGCCTCGGACGGATTTCCGGCCGGAAGACCGGTCAGAGAGGACGGATCTTAAACAAAGTCTGGCCGAACTCCACCGGTTTGCCGTTCTCGGCCACGATCGCCGTGATCACGCCACGGGTCTCGGCCTTGATCTCGTTCATCACCTTCATCGCCTCGATGATGCACACCACCGTGTCCGGGCCGACCTCGCTGCCGACGTCGACATACGGGGCGGCATCCGGGGAAGGGGTGCGGTAGAACGTGCCGATCATCGGGCTCTTGATCTCGGCATCGCCGGATCCGGGAGCCAATGCAGGAGCGGAAGCCGGGGCCGCGGCCGCCTGGGAGGCCTGTCGGGACAAGGCGGCGAAGGCGGTCAGCTCCGGATCGTCCACCGGCGTCACCGCCGGTCCGACCACATGCCCGATCGGGCGCTTGAGCTTGATCTTGAATTCCTTCTCCTCGAGTTCGAACTCCGAGAGGGAGTTCTTCTTCATCAGGTCGATGATCGCCTTGATCTCTTTCAGGTCCACGGTGCGGTTTCTTTCAGCAAGCACCCCCACGGGCGGGCGCTTTCGGATTCGTTGGGGAAATCGGCCTTTGGGCGGTTCGGAAGTCGCGCCGGATCCAAAGGCCTTCGATGAGCGGAAACTAGGGATGTGTCGGGAAACGCGTCAAGAACCACTTCTGCACCGGTTTGGCGTCAAACAGGGCAAAATGACGGGTTTACGCCGATCTTTTAACGTTCACGGCCGCTTCAAGGGCCAGAATATAGGAGAAAGCGCCGAAGCCGCTGACCTGTCCGACGCAGACCGGGGCGATGAGGGAACGGTGCCGGAACTCCTCGCGCGCATGGATGTTGGACAGGTGCAGTTCCACGACCGGCAGCCCGACGGAAGAGATGGCGTCCCGCAGCGCGACGCTGGTGTGGGTGTAGGCGGCAGCGTTCAGGGCGATCGCATCGAAACGGCCGCGCGCCTCCTGGACCCAGTCGACCAGCTGACCTTCGTGGTTGCTCTGCCGGAACTCGACGTCGACCCCAAGGATCGCCGCCCGGGTCCGCACCTGCGCCTCGATGTCGGCCAAGGTGGTACGCCCGTAGATCTCCGGCTGGCGCGTGCCCAGCAGGTTCAGGTTCGGTCCGTTGAGGAACAGGATCTTCATCAGCGACAGGGAAACCCTACCCGGGTCGCCCCCGGACGGCCAGATGCGTTTCCGGGCCCCGGCGCCGACGTTCAGACAGCCGGGCGCCGGCCCACATTGATGCTCATCATGCCACCGAGCAGCTCGACCCGGCGCCGCTCCGCATAGCCCAGGTCCTTGAGCTCCCGGTCCACACCCTCCTGGGCCGGATAGGCGATCAACGAGTCGAGGATGTACCCGTGGGTGTCGCCGTCGCCGCAGAACCAGCGTCCGAACACCGGGCAGATCCACCGCAGGTACTGGAAGTAGACCCATCGCCACGGGGCCCAGGAGGGCTTGCCGAAGTCGAGCACCAGCAACCTCCCGCCGGGTCGCAGGACACGGGTGAGCTCGCGAAGGCCCCCTTCGAAGTCCGCGAGGTTCCTGAGTCCGTAGCTGATGGTGACCACATCGAATCGGTGGTCCGGGAACGGAAGCTTCAGGGCGTCTCCTTGGAGGAACCGGGGCCGGGACCGGTTCCCCGGAAGGCGTTCGGCCCGCCTGGCGGCGACATCCAGCATCGGTTGGCTGAAGTCGATCCCGGTGGCTTCGGCCCCGGCTTCGGCCAGACGGAAGGTGACGTCTCCGGTGCCGCAGCAGACGTCCAAAGCGGCCTCTCCCGGCCGGACACCCGCCAGTCGGATCAACCGCGCCTTCCACAGCCGATGCAGGCCGAAGCTCTGAAGGTCGTTGATCAGGTCGTACCGCGGGGCCACCGCGGCGAAGAGGTCCACGACTTTGTCCGCACGTTCCTCGCCGGGTTGGAAATACTTGCTGGACATCGGTTTCTGTCGGATCAGCGGCGGAGGCGGTGGAATTCCTCCGTGCGTTCCCGTGGGGACACCATGCGCCATCCGCGCGTGACCGCGAGTCCCTGCTGCGAGGCTTTCGTCAGTTCCTCGACCTTCTTGGCCAAGGAGGCCCGTTCCTTCTCCAGGTCGCGGACCCTTGTCTCCAGCCGGGCAAGGCTCTTCGCGACGGCCGGGGGAGGGGTGCTCGCGGAAGGCGCCGCCGCCGCGGGCGGGTTCGCCGCCAGGGCCGCGGCCAGGCGCTTTTCCAGGTCGGACTTCTCCCGCAGGAAGCGTCCCCGCCACTCCTCGGCCTGCCGGACCGCCACGGTCAACGCGGCTTCCCGTTCCGCGCCTTCCTTCATCGCCGTGCGGAGGCGGCTGATTTCCGATTTCGCCGAAGCCAGGTCCGCCGCCGAGGCGCCACCCGGGGCCGGGGCGGAACCGTCGGCCCGGCCCAGGGCCTGGAGCTTCTCCTCCGCCGCCTTCAACTCGGCCTGCATGGACTCCTTCTCCGCGCGTTCGGCGGCGAGGGTGGATTGGAGCGTCTTCAACGTCTCCGCGTCCGAGGCCAGGCCACGGGTCAGTTCCTCGACGCGTCCCTGGAGGGACTTGTTGGCCATCTCGAGGTCGCTGCGCGCCTGCTTCTCCTTGTTCAGCGCTACCGCAATCAACTCCGCCTCGGCCGAACTGCGGCTGGCGCTGAGCCTCGCCGCCGCGAGATCCGCCTCCAGCTTCTTGATGTTCAGGATTCCTTCCTCGGCGGAACGCGCCTTGAGGTCCTCCACCTGCCGTTCCAAGGCGGATTTCTCGGCGGCGATCTGCTCGTTGCGACGCTTGGTCTCCTCCAGCTCGGTCTGCAGCTTGGACAGCTTCCCGGCCAGCTCGGCGACCTGGCGTCCCCGGTCGGTGTCGGTCTTCAACTCACCCACCTGCTGCTTCAAGGCCGTGTTCTCGGTCTGCAGCGACTTCACCGTCACGTCCTGGAGCTTCTTGAGGCGGTCTTCGATCTCCTTCTTTTCCCGCTCGATCCGGCCGACCGAACCCTGCTGTTCCAGCAGCTTTCGGTTGGCCTCGTTCAGGGCTTCGCGGGCCTCGTCGACCAGGACCTTCTCCACCAGGTTTCGCCGCTCGGCTTCCTGGGTCTCCAGCTGCTGGACCAGCACCTTGTTCGTCGACTGGAGCGACGTGATCTTCTCGATCGCCGCCTGGAATTCCCGGGGATCGACCGGGGCCGGTTGGGCGGTCAGGGCCTCCCGCAGCTTCGCCTCCAGCCGCTGCTTCTCGTCCGCCAGCCGCCGGATCTGCCCGTTCAACTGCTCGAACTGCGCCAGGACCTCGCCGTTCGGGGCCAACTCGGCCGTGGCCGGGGCGGGGGCGGGGGCGTTGGTCGGGGCGGATGCGCTCGCGGCCGTGTTCGGGAGGTCCTTGAGGGAGGCCAGCTTCTCGGTGACGTAACGCAGACGGAAGTTCACGACGCGGTCGTTCCACCTCGGGAAGTTCTGCTGCAGCGCCAAGAGCCCGCGCCTCGCCTCGTTGTAGCCTTCGCGGGCCTCGTTCAGGCGACCGGCCCCGCTGTTCGCGTCGGCCTGCTGGAGCAGGTTGTAGATCCGGATGTAGGCGTCATCCGCACCCTCCCCGCGGACCAGCAGGGCGCCCAGCGACAGGACGGCCAGGAATCGGAGAAATCGCGACATGAGGCCGGACGACATAGGGCTTCCGGGCTCCGCTGGCAATCGGCCCTTGCCGGTCGCTTCCCATGCCCGGGCCCGCTCCGGCCGGAATCAGCGCGAACCGGTCCGACGGAACAGCCCGGAACGCCACTCCCGTTCCCCCTTCGACCGGACGCACTTCCATCCGGCGTCCACATAGGCCTTCTCCACCGCGGCGAACTGGGTCTTCAGGATGCCCGCCAGCACCAGCGAGCCGTCCTCGGCCACCCTCGCCAGGATGCGGTCGCGCTCGGAGACGAGCAGGTCGTGGATGAGGTTGGCGCAGACGACGTCGTGGCGCACGGCCGCGCGGCGAGGGGCTTTCGTGATGTCCGCGAGAGCCGGTTGGACGGCCTCCGAGACGCCGTTGAGCGCCGCGTTCTCGATCGCGGTGCGGACGCAGTCGGGATCGAAGTCGAAGGCGGCAACCGGCGTGTAGCCCAGACGGGCGGCGGCGATGGCGAGGATCCCGGAGCCGGTTCCGATGTCGAGGAACGAGCGGACGGTTCCTTGCGGACGGTTCGCGGCCACCTGTTCGAGGCAGAACCGCGTCGTCGCATGCTGGCCGGTGCCGAAGCTCAATCCGGGATCGAGCACGACCACCGTCTGTCCCTTGCGGGGCCGACGGCGGCTCCACGTGGGTTTCACCAGCAACGAAGGCCCCACCTCGATCGGGCGGAAGTGCCGCTTCCAGGATTCGCTCCAGTCCTTGGCCGGGACCGAACGGATCCCGATGCGGGCCGGATCCACGTCCATGCCCGCGGCCGCCAGTTCCGCCAGCGACGCCCGGATCTCCCGCCGCGTCGACGCCAGCCGGGCAGGGGGGATCTCCGGATAGACGCTGACCGTCGAAAGCCCGGTGGCGGCGTCGGTGTAGATCGACGGCACCTGTCCGAAGCGGACCTCGAGCCAGGCGTGCACGGCGTCCTCCACCGAGGGCGGGACGGTCACGGAAACGTGTCGCAGCAGCGGGTTCAATGGTCGCGCCATGGGGTGAAGTTCAGAAGTTGGATCTCCGTTCGGGGCCTGCCTGCCTTGATCTCGCCGACATCCAGCCAGGTCGTGGACGCGTAGCCGATCTCCACATGCTCGAACTTGGACAGCGGCAGATCGAGCAGGATCGCCAACGCCATGCGGATCACGCCGCCATGGGCGAAGACGGCGACGGTCTGTCCGGGGGAATCGGAAAGGATGCGTTGCAGGCTCGCCGCGATCCGGCCGCGGAAGTCCTCGACGCGTTCGCCTTCGGGGATCGCATTGCGTTCCATGAGCTGGAGCCAGTCGAAGGCGGAGTGCCCGAACCGCTCCTGCACCTCGTCCCAACCGCAGCCGGTCCAGCCGCCGAAATCCACCTCGCGCAGGCCGTCGAGAAGGATCGGGGTGCCCTGGAACCGGGGTCGGAACGGGTCGAGGGTCAGCTGGACCCGTTGCATCGGGCTCGCGTAGACGGCGTCGAAGCGGTGTCGCAGCAGCCAGGCGGCGAGCGACTGGGCCTGCGTGCGGCCCTTCGGGGAAAGACCCATGTCGATGCGGCCGCCGAAGACGCGGTGGTACCGCTCCTCGACCTCGGCGTGCCGGCAGAGGAAGAGACGTGTCATGACGCGAGGGCCTGGGTCTGGGCCACGAGCAGCCGCTGGATCCCGGAGCGACCCAAGGCGAGCAGCGCGGCCAGTTCCGTGTCGGAGAAGGTCGCCTCCTCGCCCGCCGCCTGCAGCTCGATGAACTCGCCGCGGCTGTTCATCACCAGGTTCATGTCCACGGCCGCGTCCTTGTCCTCGACGTAGTTGAGGTCGAGGAGCGGACGTCCTTCGAACACCCCGACGCTCACCGCGGCGACCCCGGCGGTGAGCGGGGATTCGGTGATCTTCCCCTCGGCCTGGAGCTTCCGGAAGGCGAGGCCGAGCGCGACGTAGGCGCCGGTGATCGAGGCGGTCCGGGTGCCGCCGTCGGCCTGGAGGACGTCGCAGTCGATCCAGAGCGTCCGGGAACCGAGCTTCTCGAGGTCGATCACCGCCCGCAACGAGCGGCCGATCAGGCGTTGGATCTCCTGGGAACGTCCGTCGAGCTTCAGCTTGGAGATGTCGCGCGCCTTCCGGTCGAGGGTCGAGTAGGGAAGCATCGAGTACTCCGCCGAGATCCAGCCGCCGGTGACCTTCTGGTCCTTCATCCACTTGGGGACCGACTCGTCGACGGTCACGGCGCAGATCACGCGGGTGTTGCCCCATTCGACGAGGGTGGAGCCCGCCGCGTGGGGGGCGATGTGGTTCTGGAATCGGAGGGGACGCAGCTCATCGGGCCGGCGGCCGTCCACGCGGAGGAAGTCAGTCATGTGCCGGAGGAGCCTACGGACATCCGGCTGGCCGGCGCAATGCGTCGCGCAGCCCGACCGACCGTACCAGGGGGCCACCGGAGGGAAGGTGGGGCATCGGAAACGCGGTTGCCAACCGCCCCTCGTCCGGTGCCCAATGGTGTCAGCCTTTCGGGGCTGTGCGCCCGTAGCTCAGTTGGATAGAGCATCCGCCTTCTAAGCGGACGGTCGTGTGTTCGACTCACACCGGGCGCGCCATTCGGAAACGGGCGCGGCGAACGGGTGGTTTGCGTCTGGTCATCATGCACTCCCATCCGGTCGAAACCTGGCTCCGTCAACGCCTGCGGGAGGAATCCAACGCCCGGATCCTCCTCGGTTTCGGTGCCTTGGTCGGCGGTGGGCTTCTCCTCCTGGCCACCTTCTGGATCTCCTATGGGGCCATCTACCTGACCTCCGAGGTGGTCCTCGCCATTCCCGAGTTGCTGTTCGGTTTCCGTTGGAGGCCGTCGGCAAACCTCCTGATGTGGACGACCCGTGCGTTCACCGGGCTGCTCGTCTGGTCCGCTTGGCGTTCCGCACGTCCGATGACCGACCTTTCCGAATGGGACGGGGATCCGTCGGCCTTGGGGCAGACGATCGCCCGACTGGGTGTTGGATCGGCGGGCAGGGCCACTCCCCTGCTCCTGCACCCCGGTATGGGCGCCCGCCTCTTCACCGATCTCCTGCTGTTTGCCCCGGGATGGGTGTTTCGCGGATGGGAGCATCTTCGGGAGTGGTACCGGCTCCGGACCGCCGATCCAGGCCCGGCCGCGGAAATCCTCGTTGCGTTGCGGCTTTCTCCGGGAAAAACCGACTACGTCGACCTTGAGGCGCAGTTTCCCAAGTCCGAGATCGCCGATGCGTTCCGTTTGCTCCGCTCGATTGAAGGAGTGGTGTTCCTCGAACGCAGCCTTGTCCTGAGCGGCGCCCTCCGAACCGTTTTGGAGAACCTTCCTCATTGATCTCCAATTGGTTGCGTGGCTTGTGCTGGGCAGGGCACCTCCTCGAAGCCTGCGAAGCCCCGGTTCCCATGTGACTTTTGTTCCGGGAATGTCACAGTTTCCAAACTCACCCTCTGGAAATGCACGGAACCTGCTGCTCTTTGCGACCCCCAATGTCGGATGCCTCCCGTCAGAGCCCCAAAGGGAGCCGTTTTGCCCAAAACTGGGCAACCGGCGCCCATGTGGTGGGTATCCGGGAGTTTGTCGGGCTGTCGGGGCTGCGTGTGGATCGCGCGTGTTCTGGCCTCCGTCGCGGCCATCTCTTCCAAGACTGATTTCTCCATGACCTCAACCTCGTTCCGGCTCCGTTGGCAACGGATGCTGTTGTCCCTGCTTCTCGTCGTGGCTCCCGTGCGTGCGGGCAGCCTCCTGCGGGAGGTGTTCACCGAGTTGGGCGGCGTCGGGATCGCCGACCTGACCAACAGCCCGGCCTTCCCGGCATCGCCGACCTTCACCGAGACCCTGACGTCGCTGTTCGAGGCGCCGACGGATGTCCTGGAGAACTACGGCCAGCGGCTGCGCGGCACCTTCACCGCGCCGGTGACCGGCAACTACAAGTTCTGGATCGCGAGCGACGATGCCGGGTCGTTGTACCTCAGCACCGATGCGAATCCGGCCAACCGCCGCCTGATCGCCTTCGTCTCGGAATGGACCGGCTCCCGGGAGTGGGCGAAATTCGCTTCGCAGGAGAGCGAGGCCATCGCACTGGTGGCGGGCCGGAGGTACTACATCGAGGCCCTGATGAAGGAGGGCGGCGGCGGCGACAACCTGGCCGTCCGTTGGCTGCGGCCGGATGGCCGTGACGAGGGGCCGATCCCCTTGGACAACTTCCTCGCCTGGGGATTGAACCCGGAGCCTCCGCGCATCTCCCAGCAGCCGGTTCCCGTCACCGTCCAGGAAGGGCGCCCAGCGACCTTCTCCGTGAACTACGACAACGCCGGTGTCGTGGATGTCTTCTGGCTGCGCAACGGGTCCCCGATCGCCAACGCGACCGGCACCGTGCTGACGCTTCCGGTGGTCACGCTGACCGACGACGGAGCGCTTTTCCGGGCATTCCTGACCAATTCGCTCGGGGGAACCAACTCCACGGAGGTCCGCCTCACGGTCACCCGGGACACGGTGCGTCCGGTCCTCGTCTCCGCCATCGCCGCCTCGGATTCCGAGGTCCAGCTGCAGTTCGACGAACCGGTCCGCCCTCCTTCGGGCAACGCCTCGGACTCCTTCTCCATCACGCCGTCGGTCCCCGTGCTCGGGGTGTCCCAGGATCCCGTCGATCCGCGGCGGCTGTTCCTCACCACCGGGCCGCGCACCGTGGGCCTGACCTACACGGTCTCCGTTTCCAACGTCCCGGACCGCGCCCAGACCCCGAACCTGGTCGCCGCGGGATCCACGGCTCAGTTCGCCGCGCAGGCGGCGTCGCCGTTCCTGGTCGAGGCCGAGGACTTCAACTTCGGCAGCGGTCAGACCCTGCCGGTGGCGAGCGTGATGCCCTACACGGGCGGAGCCTACTCCGGCCGGTTGGCCGTCCAGGGGGTCGACTACGAACGCCCGGCCGATTCCTCCAGTCCGGTCTACCGCAACGACACCCGGATCCCGATCAACGACAACCCCGACCTGAGCCGTGCCGACGGGGCTTGGTCGATGTCGGTGAACTTCAAGCTCGGATGGATCGGCGACGGCCAGTGGTACAACTACACCCGCACCGTCCCTCCCGGTCGCTATCAGGTCTTCGCCGCCATGAGCCACGGCGACACCGCCGTGGGCGCCATCCGCGGCTCCCTGCAACGGGTGACCGGAACCGCCACCACCGCGACCCAGACGCTGGAGAACCTGGGATCGTTCGTGGCGGCCGGCACCGGTGGCTGGGGAGCCAACGCCCTGGTGCCCCTGCGCGACGCGTCCGGTGCGATCCGGACCCTCGGCCTCGGCGGCGTGACGACCTTCCGGATGAACCCCTCGAGCGGTGACTACGACTACCTGCTCTTCATGCCGGCGGCTCCTCCGCGCATCGTGGTCGCTCCCCAGCCCCGGACCGTCCTCGAAGGCCGCGACGCGGTCTTCACCGTCAACACCGGCGATGCCGCCGTCTCGGGTATCCAGTGGACCAGCAATGCCGTCCCGATCCTCGGGGCCACCAACGCGACCCTGGTGATGCGCTCGGTCCCGGTCTCCGCCAACGGCGCCCTGGTCCGGGTGGCCATCGCCAACGAGGTCGGAACCAGCCTCAGCACCCCGGTGACCCTGACGGTGGTTCCCGACACGCAACCGCCGGTCGTCCTCCGCGCCTTCAACACCGGCCTGACCAACCTCCTCGTGGAGTTCAGCGAACCGGTCTTCCTGCCCTCCGGTCCGGTCGGCGCCAGCTTCTCGATCGACGGCGGCGCCGCGCTCCTCGCCGTCGAACCGGGCACCCTTTCCACCCAGGTCCGGTTCACCGTCAGCGGCCTCACCTTCGGCCGCACCCACACGCTCACGCTGAACGAGGTGCGGGACCGTTCCGCCGCCGGCAACCGGGTCGCCGCCAACAGCCGTGCGTCGTTCATCGTCTCGGACCTCTCCCCCTTCAACCTCGGCGGCGATCCGGCCACCTCGGCCTCGGTGATCCAGGTCTCGGCGAACGGCTACGATGTCTCCGCGCGCGGTGGCGTGGTCGGGGCCGGCGCCGACTCCGGCGGTTTCGCGGCCCAACCGAGGACCGGCGACTTCGACCTCCGGGTCCGAGTCGAAGGTCAGCGCCTCACCGACCCGTACCAGACCGCCGGTCTCGTGGCCCGGGTCGGCTATGCCTCCAACGCCGTCTTCGCGGGCGCCTTCGCCTCCTCGGCCGAGGCGGGCAGCTTCTTCGTCTCGCGCGGCACCGCCGCCGGCGTCGCCGCCTACCAGGCGCCGCGTGGCGGCTACCCGGTCAACTATCCCCAGACCTGGCTCCGCCTCCGGCGCGTCGGGAACGTCCTGACCGGCTTCGGCTCCCGCGACGGCATCCGCTGGACCCAGCTGGGAACGACCACGTCGGTCCTCCCGTCGGAACTGGCCGTCGGCCTGGTGGTCGCCGGTCGGAGCGAGGCCGAGATCGCCTCCGCGCGCTTCCGCGACTTCGGGACCTCCACCGGGGCCGTCGCCGAGTCCTACGTTCCGACCCGAGAGGGCCTCGGCTATTCCAGCCGCAAGACCAAGATCGTCTTCAGCGAGATCTTCTATCATCCGCCCGACTCCTGGGGCACGAACGGCGTCGAGTTCGTCGAGGTCCACAACGCCGGCGACGTTCCCGAGGACCTCTCGGGCTGGAGCCTCCACGGCGCCGTCTCCTACACCTTCCCGGCCGGATTCCGCCTCGGCGCCGGCGCCTTCGCGGTGGTGGCCGCCGACCCGGCCGCCCTGCGTGCACGGCACGGCCTCGACACCGTCCTCGGTCCCTTCGACGGAAACCTCTCGAACCAGGGCGAGGCCCTGGAACTCCGGGATGAGATGGGAGCCCGGAAGCTCTTCGTGGAGTACGACACCGCCGGCGCCTGGCCGGTGTCGGCCGACGGGGCCGGCCACTCGCTGGTCCTCGTGAACCCCAGCTACGGCGAGAACGATCCGCGCGCCTGGGCCGCCAGCGCGTGGGTCGGCGGCAATCCGGGCGAGATGGATCCCGTGGTCGCCGTCGTCGGCGACGGCGTCGTCATCAACGAACTGCTCGCCCACACCGACCTGCCCCAGGTGGACTACGTGGAGCTCCACAATGCCCAGTCCCAGGCGGTGGACCTCTCCGGCGTGGTGGTGACCGACGACGCCTCCACCAACCGCTTCCGGTTCCCCGCCGGGACCACCATCCCGGGCTACGGCTTCCTCGCGCTCACGGAGAGCCAGCTCGGATTCCGTCTCAACTCCGCGGGCGAGACCGTCTTGCTGGTCAGCTCGAACGGGCTTCGCGTCCTGGATGCGGTGCGCTTCGGGGCCCAGGAAAACGGCGTGGCCTTCGGACGTTCCCCGGACGGTTCGCCCCGCTTCAGCCGCCTCGCCGCCACCACTCCCGGCGCCGCCAACGCCCCGCGTCGCGTCGAGGACGTCGTGATCAACGAGATCTTCTACAACCCGATCTCGCAGGACGACGCGGACGAGTTCATCGAGCTGCACAACCGCTCCGGCGCCCCCGTGGACCTCGGAGGCTGGCGGATCTCCGACGGCGTGGACTTCCGGTTCCCGTCGGGCGCCACGATCCCCGCGGGCGGCTACGTGGTCGTGGCCTCGGACCGTGCCCGGTTGCTGGCCAACCACCCGACGCTGTCGCCGGCCGCCGTCCTTGGCGACTGGTCGGGCAGCCTTTCCAACGGCGGCGAACGCATCGCCCTCACCAAGTCCGACGTCGTGCTCTCCACCAACGAACTGGGCGAGGTCACCTCGGACACCATCCACATCGCCGTCTCCGAGGTGTCCTACCTCGACGGCGGCCGCTGGGGCAAATGGGCCGACGGCGGCGGGTCGTCGCTCGAGTTGGTCGATCCCCGGGCCGACACGCGTCTGGCCTCCAGCTGGGCGGATTCCGACGAGACCGCGAAGGCGCCGTGGCAGGAGTTCACCGTGACCCGCCCCCTGGCGTCCGGCGTCGTGACACCCGACCGCATCCACCTCGGAATGCTCGGGGCGGGCGAGTGCCTCGTGGACGACCTCGCCGTGAATGGTCCGACCGGAACCGCTCTGCTCGGCAACGGCGGGTTCGAGGCCGGGATCCTCCCGAACGCGACCGGGTGGACCTACCTCGGCCACCACAGCCGTTCGCGTGTCGAAGCCGGCGCGGGATTTGGCGGTGGACGGGCCCTCCGCGTGATCGCCCCGGGCGACCTCGACACCGGACGCAACTGCATCCGCGGAACCCTCGCCGCCGGCTTGGACAACGGCATCACCGGGACCATCCGGGCCCGGGTCCGTTGGCAGGCGGGGTGGCCGGAGCTGCTCGTCCGGACCCGCGGCGGCGGACTCGAGCTCGCGGTGCGCATGAACGTGCCGAAGAACCTCGGAACACCCGGCGCCGCCAATTCCCGCCGCATCGCCAACTCCGGTCCCGCGATCTGGAACGTCAGCCACCGTCCCGCGGTCCCGGACGCCAACCAGCCCGTGGTCGTCTCCGCCCGGGTCGAGGATCCCGACGGCGTCAGCTCGGTCGCCCTCCAGTTCAGGGCAGGGGAGACCGGTGCGTTCAGTTCCGTGGCGATGCGGGACGACGGCCTCGGCGGCGACCTGGTCCGCGGCGACGGCCTGTGGTCCGGCACGCTGACCGGACGTCCTGCCGGCACCCTCGTGCAGTTCCGCGTCGCGGCCTTCGACGCCGCAGGGGTCGCGGTCTCCTCCAGCTTCCCGTCGGGGTCGGTCTTCGCCGGATCCCCGGCCGTGACCGAGGCGAACCTGCGCTGGGGCGATCCGGTGCCCTTCGGGACGTTCACCCACATCCATTCCTGGACCACCCCCACGGTCGACAACGCGCTCAACGCCAACGGACTCGACAACACCTACCGCGACACGACGCTGGTCCATGGCAACCTCCGCGTGATCTACAACGCCGGCATCCGCCGCAAGGGCAGTCCCTACACCGGCCAGGCGGACTTCGCGGTGACGGTCGCCGACGACGACCTCCTGCTCGGCGCCGCGAACCGCGTCTACGGGCTCACCGGCAACGGCGGCGAGGAGGCGACCCGCATGCGGACGCAGATCGCCAACTGGTTCGCGCGCCGGATGGGGCTTCCCTACCTCGAGAGCCACTACATCCGGTTCTTCCGCAACGGCGGCGCCCACGGCTCGGTCGGCGAGGACCTCGAACAGCCTTCCAACAACTACGCCGAAGGCTGGTTCCCGGACGGCGAGGCCGGCGATCTCCACAAGGTCGCCTTCTGGTTCGAGGTGCGGGACGACGGCGGCTTCGACGCCATCGGCGCCGACCTCGGCGACTACCGGAATGCCGACGGTTCCTTCAACGTCTCCCGCTACCGCTGGAACTGGCAGCCGCGCCCGAACGGCACCACCGCAAGCGACTTCACCAACTTCTTCGCCCTGATCTCGGCGGCGAACCTCCGGACGACCAACTACATCCCCTCGATCCTCAACATCGTCGACATGGACCAGTGGATGCGGATGTTCGCGTACGACGGGGCCATGGGGAACTGGGACACCTGGGGCACGGGCAACAACCAGAACAAGTACATCTACTATCAGCCCGGCGGGAAATGGAACATCCTCCCTTGGGACATGGACTGGGCGCTCGGCGTCGGCGACGGGCCAAGCCGTCGCCTGTTCGACGGCAACGACGGCAACGTGAACTTCATGTTCTCGATCCCGGAGTTCCGGCGCATGGCGTGGCGCGGCTACCAGACCGCCGTGGACGGGCCGTTCCAGCCCTCCCAATACCAGCCGCAGTTCAACGCACGGTCCGCCGCGTTGGCGTTCAACCAGGTGGGCGGAGTCACCCCGCCGACCTCCATCGCCGCCTACCTCAACGCCCGTCGCGACTTCGTCGCCGGCCAGATCCGCACCTCGGATCCCGCGACCTTCTCGATCTCCAGCAACGGCGGCGCCGACTTCACCTCGTCGACCGCCATGGCCCTGATCGAGGGTTCCGCCCCCTTCGCCGCCGCCGGCATCGAGGTCAACGGCGTCCGCATGCCGGTCGAATGGATCGACGCCGGGCGTTTCCGGATGCGTGTCCCCCTGACCGGCGCCACCAACCGCCTCGAACTCGCCGCCGTCGACCGCCTTGGCAACGCCATCGCGGGCATGTCCGACACGGTCACGGTCCGCTACTCGGGCGCCTTCGAGCGGGTCCAGGACTTCGTGGTGATCCATGAGATCCACTACAACCCGGTCGAGGCCGGCGGTTCGTTCATCGAGCTGCACAACCGCTCCACCACCACCGCCTTCGACCTCTCCGGCGCCGAGTTGGGCGGGGTCGGCTACACCTTCCCGGACGGCGCCGTGATGCCGCCCGGCGCGTTCTGGGTCCTCGCCCGCGACCGCGCCGCGTTCTCCCAGATCCACGGCGCCGGCGTCCTGCTCTACGACGAGTTCCCCGGTTCGCTCGACAACGGCGGCGAACGCATCGCCCTGACCCTCGGAAGCGGCACCAACCAGGTCCTCATCTCCGATGTCCGCTACGACGACTCGGCGCCTTGGCCCACGATCGCCGACGGCCAGGGTTCCTCCCTGCAGTTGGTCGATCCGTCCCGGGGATCCTGGCGGGTGGCCAACTGGGTCTCCGCGCCGACCAACTCCGCGGACCGGGTCACGCCGGGCCGCGCCAATGCCGGACGCCAGTCCCTCGCCGCGTTCCCCGGCCTCTGGATCAACGAGGTGCTTCCCGACAACCCCTCCGGTCCCCGCGACAACGCCGGCGACCGCGATCCGTTCGTCGAGATCATCAACGCCGGCGCCAACACCGTCGACCTCTCCAGCCTGTTCCTCACCGACTCGACCACGAATCTCACCCGTTGGTCCTTCCCGTCGGGCACACTCCTCGCACCGGGCGCGCTGCTCACGGTCTGGGCGGACGGCGAGGCGGCCGAGTCCACCACGACGATCCCGCACACGCCCTTCCGCCTGAATCCGACCAACGGCCTCGTGGCCCTCGCGCGCCGCCAGGGAACCGGTTCCGTGCCGGCCGTGCTCGACTACGTCACCTGGGAAGCCATGCCGTCCGGCCGCGCCGTCGGCTCCATCCCGGACGGCCAGCCGCGCACCCGGCGCATCCTCTACACGCCGACCCCGGGCGCGACCAACGATCCCGTCTTCCCGGACTTCCGCGTGACCATCAACGAGTTCATGGCCCAGAACACGTCGACGATCACCGATCCGGCCGACGGCGACTTCGACGACTGGATCGAGCTGCACAACGCCGGGACCAACACCGTGGACCTCACCGGCTTCTTCCTCACCGACCGGCTCACCAACGCGACCACCGCGATGTTCCGGATCCCCCCCGGCTATCCCATCGCGCCGGGAGGCTTCCTCCTCGTCTGGGCGGACGGCGAGACCGGCCAGAACTCGCCGACCAACTCCGGTCTCCACGCGAACTTCGCCCTCGCCCGCACCGGGGAACAGGTCGGCCTCTTCGACCCGAGCGGCGGGCTCGTGGATTCGGTCACCTTCGGCGTCCAGACCAACGATGTCTCGGTGGGCCGGTTCCCCGACGGCGCCCCGCCTCAGTTCTATCCGATGTCGACCCCGACTCCGGGCGCTCCGAACGTTCTGAGCGGCGCAAACCGCCCTCCCCAGTTCGCCGTCGTCCCCAACCGGACGGTCACCGAGCAGGTCGCACTGGAGTTCCCGGTGACGGCCACGGACCCGGATGCCGGCCAGACGTTGACCTATTTCCTCGGTGACGACGCGCCGCCCGGATCGTCCATCGACCCCGTCTCGGGAACGTTCCGATGGTCCCCCTCGGAAACCGACGGTCCCGGCACCTTCAGCTTCCTCGTGCGCGCCACGGACAGCGGTTCCCCGGCGAGGACCGCCGCCGTCCGCGTGAACCTCGCGGTCTCCGAGGTCAACCGTCCCCCGTCGGTGCCGGCCTCGACCAACGTCGTGGTCGCCGAAGGAACAACGCTGACCCTCGCCCTCGAGGCGTCCGATCCGGATCTCCCCGCCAACACGCTCGTCTTCGAACCGATCGGTGCCGTGCCGCCGGGCCTCATCCTCAGCCCAGCGGGTGTCCTGACCTGGACCCCCGGCGAAGAGGAAGGCGGCGGCCTTCGCATCGTGGGCTTCAAGGTGACCGACTCCGGCGTCCCGGCACTCTCCGCCACCGGCGAGGTGCGCATCGCCGTGGCCGAGGTGAACAACCCGCCGGTCCTCGCCCCCATCCTGCCCCAGACCGTGGACGAAGGCGCTTCGATCGACCTCCTGCTCTCGGCCGCGGACCCGGAAGGCCAACCCTTCCGCTTTCAGGTCGACGGCGCCGCGCCGTCCGGGTTCGTCCTCGATTCCGCGACCGGTCGCATCACATGGACGCCCTCCGAGGCCCAGGGTCCCGGCAGCTTCGTCGTCCTGATCCGAGCCGTGGAGACGGCGGCGGGCGGACTCTCCTCCGTGCGCGAGATGAACGTCGTCGTCCGCGAGGTCAACCAGGCGCCGGTGCTCGGCGCCCTGGAGGACCTGATCGCCGGGGAAGGGGAGACGGTCTCCTTCGCCGCCGTCGCCACGGACGCCGACCTGCCGTCGCAGCAGGTCCGCTACGACCTCGAACCCGGTGCCCCCGCGGGCGCCCTGCTGGATCCGGTGACCGGCGTGTTCCGCTGGACCGTTCCGGAGGACTTCGGCGCCTCCACCAACCGGATCACCGTCCGCGCCTCCGACGACGGCCCCGGCAATCTCTCCGCCACCCGGACCTTCCAGGTGGTCGTGGTTCCCAGCTTCCGCGTCGTCCTCAACGAGGTGCTCCGGCGTCTTCCGACGGCCGGTGCCGCCTTCGTCGAGGTGCTGAACGCCTCGGCGCGGACGGACTGGAACATCTCGGGCTACCGGCTCGTCGGTTCCAACCTGAACTTCACCTTCCCCGCCGGCAGCCTCCTCCGGCCGGGTGGCCTGCTCGTCGTGGCCGCCGATGTCGCGGCCTTCCGCAGCGTCCACGGCGCCGCCGCCTCCGTGGCAGGCGCGTGGACCGGTTCGCTCGGTCCCGAGGCCGATTCGCTGCGCCTGCTCACCACCGGCGGCCAGGTGGTGTCCCGCCTCGACTACGACGGCCTGACGCCATGGCCCGCCGCCGCGGCGACGCCGGCTTCGCTGCAGCTCGTCGACGCCCGTCAGGACATCAACCGCGCCGGCAACTGGGATGTCGCCGCGGGCATCGTCGGCGACCGCGCGCTGGTCGGCTTCACCAACGTCTGGCGCTACTTCCAGAACGGCGCGCCCGGCACCGGCTGGAACCAGGCGTCCTTCAACGACACCGCGTGGCTTCAGGGAGGTGGACTGTTCTTCGTCGAGAGCGCCGCCTTGCCCACCAACAAGACCACCGCCCTCGTCCTCGGCCAGACGACCTACTACTTCCGCACCAGGATCCAGGTGCCGGCCTTGCCGTCCGGGGTCTCGGTGGTCGTGAACGCCATCCTCGACGACGGCTACGTCCTCTGGGTGAACGGCCAGCGCGCCCACTCCCTCGGCATGGAGGACGCGGTTCCCACCCATGAGACCTTCGCCAACCGCGTCGTCGGCGACGGCGCCATCGAGGGGCCGTTCACCATCCCGGCCAACCTCCTCGTGCCCGGCGAGAACACCATCGCGGTCGAGGTTCACCAGGCCAACGTCGGCAGCTCCGACATCGTGTTCGGACTCGAGATGGTCCTCCAGGGCGGCAACCTGTCGCCGTCCACGCCGGGCCTCGCCAACAACGTCACCCGCGCGCTCCCCGCGTTCCCGGCCGTCCGCATCAACGAGGTCGCCCCGCGCAACACCTCGGGCCTGCGCGACGCCTCCGGCACCGCCGAGCCCTGGATTGAACTGGTGAACACCGGTGCCGAGGACGTCCCGCTCGACGGCCTCTCCCTGGTCCTTCCCGGCACCACGCCCGCCTCCTGGGACTTCCCGGCCGGGCGCACGCTGCCGGCGCGCGGCTTCCTCGTGGTCTTCGCCGACGGACAACCGGCCCAGACGTCCGCCACCGAACTCCACGCCGGATTCCGTCTGCCGTCCACCGCCGGCCAGGCCCTGAACCTGGTGTTGCAGCGGACGCTCTCCGGCGCCCCCAACGCCGTGGACTACCTCCACGCGACGGTGCCGTCGGTTGACAACCGGACCGTGGGCCATGTGCCCGACGGCGAGCCGGCCTCGGTGGTTCCGCTGGATCCGACGCCGGGCGCCTCCAACTCGGGCGTTCCCGCCAACCGCCCGCCGGAGTTCGCAACCCCGGCCGACGCGGTGGCCACGGTGCTCCAGCTGTTCGAACGCCCGTTGACCGCCACGGACCCGGACGCCGGCCAGACGCTCGTCTTCAGTCTCGTCTCCGGACCGTCGGGCCTTTCGGTCTCGCCCGGAGGCCTTGTCTCCTGGACCCCGCCGGCCGGCACCGTCGGGTCGACGAACCGCGTCGTGGTGCGCGTGACCGACTCGGGCACGCCGCCGTTGTCCGTCACCAACGAATTCCGGGTAGTCGTCCGTGGCGGCGACGCCCCGCCGGTCCAGATCGGGCTCCCGACCTTCGGCACCGACGGGAACGTCCGGCTGCGCTTCGCCACCGAGGCCGGACGCCGCTACCGGATCGAGTCGGGCTCCGTGCTGGGCGAATGGCCGTCGGCGCAGGAAGTCGTCGCCACCGGCACCACGATCCTGGTCCTGGACCCGCCGCCCGCGACCGGCAACCGGTTCTACCGGGTGATCGTATTGCCCTGAGCCAGACCGCAACGGAACCGAGGGCGGCCGACCATCGGCCGCCCTTTTTTCTGCCGTGCCCGTGCCCACCCGCAATCCGCGCACAAGTAGGAGACGACGTCAGGAGTCTCATCCTCCTTGGGTCTGGCCAGCCGTAATTCACAAACCGTGAGTCACCTCACGCTCTTCCCCATGAACTGGTTCCCTAAAACTTCTCCCGCTGAGACGCTGAGACGCTGAGACGCTGAGAGGAAGTTCACAACCAAGGGTGCCAAGCGCCCTCTGGGGTAAGGAGTCCCGCCTTGAGGCGGCGAAGATCGAATCCGCCCGAAGAGGCTCATCTCCTCCAAAGGCTCAAAACGACCCGTTTCTTAACTCATCCCCGCACCCGTAGGAGACGACGTGAGGAGTCTCAACCTACTTGCATCCCCGAAGCCCGACGCATCGGTGACCATGGTAGCCGCGTTCGCTGGATGTATTCGGGATTCCCGATTCGAGATTCCCGATTTGACAGTAAATCTCCCATTCGTAGCCGCGTTCCCACTGAAAACTGAACACTTGAAACTGAAAACTTCATTCAACCATCCAACGGACTCCGAACCCCGACTCCCGCCTTGGCCATCACATGGGTGTAGATCTGAGTCGTCGCCACGTCCGCATGTCCCAACAGATCCTGGACCGACCGGATATCCGTGCCGGATTCCAGCAGATGGGTGGCAAAACAATGGCGGAGCACATGGGGCGTTACGGGTTTCGCCAGTCCCGCCCTTTTTGACGCCGCACGGACGGCCCCTTGCACCACGCCTTCCAGCTGATGATGCCGCCGGATCAAGCCGGACCTGGGATCCCGGCTCCGTTCACGACTCGGCCAGAACCAGAACCAGTTCCAGCTCACCCCGGCGCTCGGATACTTCCGATCCAACGCGTTCGGCAGCCACACCCCGGCAACGCCATCACGACGATCCGACTCCCAAACCTCCCGGGCCAAGGTCAGTTGACGTTGCATGCCCTCTTTCAAGGACTGCGGCAACATGGTGATCCGATCCTTGTCCCCCTTGCCGCCGCGGATCGTGATCAGGCCACGTCCGAAATCCACGTCCTGGATCCTCAACCGCAACGCCTCCATCAGACGCAATCCGGTTCCGTAGAGAAGCCGAACGAAGACATCCATGGCCGGATCCATGGCGGCGAACAGCCGATGGCACTCCTCGCGGGTCAACACCACCGGCAATCGTTTGGGCTTCTTCGCCCGCTCGATCCGATCCAGCCCCTCCAGATTCAGTCCCAAGACCTCCCGATACAGGAAGACCAACGCGTTCAGCGCCTGATTCTGGGTCGAGGCCGCCACCTGACCTTGAACTGCGAGGCGGGTCAGGAAGGCCTGAACCAAGGCCGGATCGCATTCCCGCGGATGAACCCACGTCCCGGATTCCTCCCGGCAGAAACGGACAAAACGCTCCACCCAACCCAGATACGCCTTCTCGGTCCGAAACGACATGTGCCGGAATCGGAGCACCTCCCGACACTGATCCGCGAGCTTCAGGTTGGGATTGGGCAGAATGCGTTCCTTGGGTCGACGGATGAAGGAAGATCGATCCCGGTCTGGAGTTGGATTCATGGCAAGGCGTCAAAGCCCAACCCTACAAGGTCCCCACCTGTAGAACGGAAGACCGGAACCCACAACGACACCGCTTGCCCACCCCCGTAGCCGCGCTCACCAGAACGCGGATCCTCCCTTTAGCCTCGTAGCCGAGTTCGCCAGAACACGGACCTTATCCGCTATTTCCCCACTGAAAACTGAACACTTGAAACGGAAAACTTCGTAAGATTAGCCACCGAGACACGAAGGACACGGAGAAGGACGTTTTCGTCCATGCCGACTCTTCGCTCCCAGCTCTGTGCTCCCTGGTTCGGCCGCCCGCCGCCGGACGCCCGCCACTTCCCCACTGAAAACTGAAAACTGGAAACTGAAAACTCCCCGAGACTGGTCTTCCGCCAATCCCTGATATCCTCAACCCAGTTCCGGACCCAACAACGCAAAGCATTCGTTTCGAGACACTTCAACAGAACCGACTCCACCCC
>JAIYBC010000065.1 GCA_027488845.1 Verrucomicrobiales bacterium
CACGGGACGACCCGACGCCAGGTGCAGGCGCTCTTCCTGGAGGAGGCGGGCCACCTGCTGGGGCTTCCGCCCACACTCTTCCCCTGCTTCCGGGAGGGACGACGCACGGTGCACCGCGACAGCTTCGTGGAGGTTGAGAAGGCCTACTACGCCGTGCCGGAGGAGTACATCGGGCACGTCGTATGGGCCCGATGGGATGGGCGCGAGGTGCGGATCTCGACGGAGAAGGGCGAGCAGATCCGGATGCATTGCCGGCTGGAACCGGGCCGCTTCAGCGAGTCCCTGGGAGTCGGCGGCGGGCGTGGAAGCCTCCAGTCCAACCTGGACTACTGGATGGGCCGGGCCGGTGAACTCGGTGAGCCGGTCTCCCGCTGGGCCCAAGGCCTGGTGGAGCACCGGGGACCGGCGTCCATCCGCTCGCTGATGGGGTTGGTGGGGCTCCACGAGCAGCATTCCTTCAAGGCCCTGAACACCGCCTGCGCCACGGCGGTGTCCCGGGGCGCATGGCGGCTGAGCGACGTGCGACAACTGCTGGAGCGCCCCTCCGGGGTGCAGACCCAACTCGACTTCATGGAAGACCATCCCCTGATCCGCAACCTGGCCGAGTACGGCCTGTTCCTCCGCAACCACCGCCAAACATGAACGACTCCCTGAAGGGTTCGGCCCGCAAGCTGATGCTCACGGGCCTGCTCTCGAGCCTCGAACTGCGTCTCCAAGAGGCGCAGTCCCACCAGCTGACCCATGCCCAGTTCCTCGAACTGCTCCTCCAGGACGAGCTCAACGTCCGGCAGCAACGCCAGATCGAGCGGCGCATCAAGGCCGCCCAGTTCCGGGAGCGCCGCTGCCTGGAGGACTTCGACTGGAGCTTCAACCCCTCCATCGCACGGTCACTGGTCTATCAGCTGGCGACCGCGCAGTTCGTCCGTCAGCATCGGGACCTGCTGCTCCTGGGACCGCCCGGCGTCGGCAAGAGCCACCTGGCCCAGGCCTTGGGCCACTGCGCCATCAAGGCCGGCTTCGCCGTCCTCTACGTCTCCATCTTCGACCTGATCCGGGAACTCCAGTCCGACTCCACGGCCCATGAGGCCCAGCGGACCCTGTCCCGATGGCTCAAGCCGGACCTGCTCATCATCGACGACTTCGGCATCAAGACCCTGCCACCCAAGTCGGGCGAATGCCTCCTGGAGATCATCCTGCGGCGGCACGAAACACGGTCCACCGTCATGACCTCCAACCGGCCCATCGAGGAATGGGGCAAGCTCCTGCACGACGTCCCGGCCGCCACCGCGATCATCGACCGCTTCCTCCACCACGCCGAGGTCATCCAGATCACCGGGCGAAGCTTCCGCCTCAACGAGGCGGCCCTCCAGCGCGGGCGAAACCCCGCCGCGACGACGACAACGACGGCACCCGCCGAAACCGCCCCACGGGTCGAAACCCAGCCCTGAGCGGACAGCACCTCGCCCAACTCCCATCCTTGCCTTGAACCTCAAAACCTAGCCATAAACCAACCCGTTCCGGGTGGCTGGTTTTGAATCCTCCACTTTCGACCCCCACTGGCTGGTTTTGAAATCCGACTTTCGACCCTAGGTGGCTGGTTTTGATACGACCGGTGACACGATCTCCAGCGAGTCTGGGACCCGTCCGAGCTCCGATGGACTGGCAAGCCAGTCGCACATGTCGGCCAACGCGGCGAAGGACGGATCCCGGGCGGCAGGCGGGATCAGGTCATCTCGGCCGAGCTCCTTCAGGAACTGCTGGGCGCCGGCCGTCGTCCTCCAGTCGTCGCAGAGCTTCACCAGACGGCGGAGCCCGGACTTGAGTCCCAGTTTTGCCGCGGTACCGGCAGCCTCAATGCGAACCGTCGGTATCGGACTTCCCTCTGCCGCGGCCAACAGTTCCGCGCGCCCCGCCCGACCGAGGTGGGCAATCGCGGCAACGGCCTCGAGCTGCTCCTCCCCGTCCGACGGATCGGGATCGCGGATCCACTGCAGGATACGCCGACGCCCGGAGGGGTTGTCGAACGGATGCCGGAGCCCTGCCTCCTTCCCCGCGGACCGGTTCGCTACCCATAGGAGACTTCGGCCGAAATTCCCGGCTGGCACCTCCACCGAAACCGCCGAGAACAGGCGTCGGAGCTGTGGATGCCCAGGTCCGTAGTTCGAAAGAACATTCCCCCACTGGTAGGAGTCCGACTCCCAGCCGCCCCGTGCAACCGACACAATCCTGTCGGTGCCCTCGGCTGTCCCATACCGTGCGAGGATGCCCAGGATCGAGAACACCAAATCCCCGCAATCCTCTTCCGGTTTCCGGCCCTTCCCGGCGAGCCCGTCGAGGCAGTGCACCAGGAGAGGCAACCCTTCTCCGGTCAAGAAAAGCCCGGCCGGATTCCCCAAGTTGGACACCTTGCGAAACAACCCCACAGCCGACATGAGGCGACGAAAGGAATCGGTCTTCCGATCCGACTCCAACGCCCGAAGAAGATCGCAGATCGCGACCGCATCGGTAAGGGAACTCACCTTGTAATCCTTCAGTGGACGGAGAGCGGCTCTCAGATCCCCGGAAGCGAGGCCAACTTCGATCGCTTGGACCAGCGCGGAAGACTTTCGGGCCGAGTTGGCGCGACCGATGCGAGGTCCCTGCACGACTGGAGTGGACTTCGATCCCTGGATCCTCCCCCCACTCCGGTTTTTGGAAGAGGACACCTTCTTGGACATGGCTGAAACTTGTAACGAACCGCTCGGGCCGTTCAAGCCGAGGCCGTCACTTCCCAAGGGGTCAGTCCTCACTTTTGACACCGAGAACTGAGCGCACTGCCGAGGCCCTTCACCCACGCACCTTGCCATTCCGTACTCCGGCAGTCCTCTTCAAGCCTCTCCAGGAACCGCCAAACACCACCCTATTTTGGGGCAATATAAACGAATGAATTCTCCGAAAACGCTCTGTATACACCATCAGACGCAATTTTTTTAACAGCACTTTCGCAACCGAACACAATCCCATAAACCAGTCCAGCGGACGACCAAAACTGGACCGCTTCGATGATACTCCCATCCGCACACTCAGGCGACTCAGTCACAAATACCAAACAAGATTTCGGTAGAACATATGAAGGTCGCTCTCTCAACTCTGAAATCTTTTTGAAATAACTATCATCCATTCGCGACTTACGCACATCAACCACAAGATCATGAACCTCGCTTCGTAAATCAAGCACCCTACTCTCAAGACTTAGAGACCACGCATAAGTCTTGACCCGACTAAATTCAACACAAACAGCAACACCAAAACAACATAGAATAAAAGCCGCTACGTCAGAGCCTCTTTCCCTGATTGACGAATTACGCTTAGACCGCGAAGCAATTCGAGAAAAAGTAATCCACACTATAAATACAAAATATAAAATTAAAATCTTTGCCGCAAGACTGCAAGATTTAAAGTGAACACAATCCATGCTGTCATTGAGCCCAACCAACAAAGACAACCCAACCCCAACAATTGGTAATATTAAATAAAACATGTTGCCTACTCGTGATTACCTAAATCGTTTCTGATTGGAACCCAACTCCACGCGCGAAATTCTGGCGAGTATGCATTCGAATTCAACCGACATCCCTCTGGGGCATCTCGGAAACTCCCTCGCAGACAGACGAGAAAGGGGTCAGTCCTCATTTTTGACCCTTTGATCCGGCCGAGACACCGGCCTTGACTCGGCGGAGGTGGGAGCGCGCAGCAGGTTGGAGACGTGGGTCCAACTACCCATCTCAAGACGGCGGGCGATCCAGGCCAATGTCCGGGTGGTCTCCAGCCGGAGCCGCCGGGCCATGAGCACCTTCCCGGGATCGCCCTTCCGGCGCTTCCCAAGTTCCGCATCCGTCCAATGGAGCTTCGCCAATTCCTCCCGGAGAATGCGCTCCGCCTTGGCTTCGTCGCCCTCGCTCCGCGCGGCTCCCAGGTGATCGGGCCTGAAGCGGGGGAGTTCCCGTTCCAGCAACCGCTCCTTCAACTCGGCTCCGCCGAAGTACCAGCCGCGCCGAATCTCCTTCCAGGCCTCCGGTCGTTCCAGCCGACGGGATTCGGTCTGCTCCTCGAAGCGACGACGCCCCGAACTCCGGGACGGGTCCAGCCGCATCTCGCCATACAGGCGGTCCACCCGAAGCCAAGGCCATCGAGCGGTGGGCGGCTTCAGGTACTCGGCAAAACTGCTCCAGGGGTAGGCCTTCAGCGGCTCTTCCGGCTTTACCAGGCAGGCGCGGGCGGGATTGAGATGCACGTACTCGCAGACGGTCAGGAAATAGCCAGGCGACTCCCCATCCACGACCAGCGCCTTGTACCGGCCGCCGAACAGATGGCCCGTGGTCCGATGTCGCCGGTTGAAGCGACCGGTGAAGGTGCCGAGGAACCACTTCATCCCGGCCACCAGGTTCGGCTTCGGCGTCTCCAGGACGAGGTGGAAATGGTTCCCCATCAGGCACACCGCGTGCACCTCCCAATCCGTCCTCCGGCACACCTCCCCGAGCGTCTCCAGGAACCGTCGCCGGTCCGTGTCGTCCCGGAAGATCGCCTCCTTCCGGTCCCCTCGGCTCATCACGTGATACACCGCCCCCTCAAACTCCATCCTCAATGCCCGGGCCATGCCGCCAAAACGTCTGGTCTCGCCGAATTCGTGTCAATAGTGAGAACTGACCCCTTTGGACGGTGGAGTAGGATGTGGAAGGAGGCTCCACAACCAAGGGTGCCAAGGGTGCAATGAGGGAAGACGTTCACGGATCTGAACGAATGCAGAAGACCTCGGCCACGACCGGTACCCAATCGTCGGGACCCGGAATCGTTGGGCGTCGTCGCTCTGCACCACCCGATTGCATTCCGGTTCACGGCACCGGCTTGCGGGGCGGGGCGAACTTCTCCTGGAGCATCTGGAGCGTGTAGGCGTTGCCCCGGTCGAAGAAGGCCCGCATCTGGACCGACTCGGGTTCGTCGGTGAAGCCAAGGCCTACGACGCGCATCCGCGTGCGGTCCTCCGCCGCCGGCTCGAAGTGGATCACGGTCCACATCGACTTCACCGCCTCGGGGAACGGGAAGCCGGTCGGGGCCCGGTCCACCCGGATGGACAGCATCCGCTCCGGTTCGAAGGACAGGATGCGGTTCACGATGGTGTTGGTGTCGCCCAACACGCCGTCGGACCGGTAGTTGGCCCGCATCTTCCCATCGAGTTTCAGGTCGATGTCCGCCAGCGGGGCCATCCACGAACGCAGCCCGGCGCTCGTGGTGAACGCCTCCCACACCGCCTTCACCGGCGCTTCGATCAGGCCTTCCGTCACCAGCGGTTCCGCCGCCTGCGATCTCGGCACCGCCGCGGAACCAAGGAACGCCAGGGCCAGAAGGATGCCCACAACGACGACGAAGCGGGCGGTGGGGAAGCCTCGTTCGGACGGAATGGCCTTCATGCACCCAGCGTGTGGTGCGCCCGGGGAATGTTCAATCGGAGCGGAGGCCGACATGGCGAACCTGGAGGCCGACCGACGGCTTCGGTCCGATTCAGAAGGTCCAGCGGTACTTCAATCCCAGGCTGAATCCGCTCTCCTCCTGTTGAAACGGAAGGCGGACCGCCTCGTAGGTGGCGTCGGGGCGGAAGATTCCCAGACCGGTGTTCCGCTTGAGCCGTGGATCCACCCAACGTTCGAGGAATTCATCCCAGACGGTGGCTCCCCGGAAACCGGAGTCCGGCCCCTGAAGGGCAGGCCGTCCGACGGCTTCGTCCACATGCAGGCTTCCCCGTTGCACCCGGGCGAAGAAGTCCCGCTCCGCCTCGGTCATCTCCCGGGCATCCGGGGTCCTGAGGCCGGTCGACCCCAGGTCTCCCGACGGAATCGGCAAGGCATAGCGGACCCGGAGTTCGGCCGGCAACGGCGGGAAAATCATCGCGGCGGGATCGATCGGTCCGGAAGGCGCCGGAGGCTTCGGGACCACCACCGTTGAACCGGTCGAATCCGGCGACACCGGTCGCGGTGCCGGCTTCGGCCAGAGCACGGCGACAGCGGTCAGGACTCCGGCCACCAAGAGACCGGCGACACTTCGTTGTACCCGGGAAGCCACGTGAAATCGTTGGAATCCTCCTGCGTCGCCGGCGGCTCGGCCAGACTGAATCCGATCCGAAGCACCCCGGCGTCCGAAACGGCCAGATCGTCCCCAAAACACCGCCATCGCCAGGCAGCGTCTTCAGGAATCCGTGAAATCCGTGTCTCCCCCTCCGCAGGTCGACGGATTCGCGGCCGAGCAGGAGTCCCCTGCACATCCAACCCGGTTCCATCCCGTTTCGGCTCGGATTCATCCCGCCGAAGACCGGTTTCATCTCAGGCCGAAGGCGCCGCGCCGGGGAATCCGTAATGTGTGGCCATCGACCGAACGCGGAATGCGGGAGGTTGAACGAAACAAAACCGAAACGTCCGCAACACACACAAAGGAATCCCATGAAGAACATCACCCAGCTCGCCCTGACCGCCATCGCCACCCTCGCCCTCGGCACCGCCGTGTTGGCCGAAGCCGCTCCCGAAGGCGGCAAGGGCGGACGCGGACGCGGCGGTCGCCCGGGCGGCCCGCCGTCCCCGGACCGCATCGTCGCCCAGTACGGCCAGATCGCGTCCTACGACACCAACAAGGACGGCAAGCTCGACGACACCGAGAAGAAGGCGATCGCCGATGCCATCGCCGCCGGCACCCTGAAGGCTCCGGCCGGCCGCCCCGGCCCTGGCCCCGAGGGCGAGGCCCCGGACGCGAGCAAGGTCGTCGAGCGCATGACCCGCATGTACCCGAAGATCGCCGCGTTCGACACCAACCACGACGGCGCCCTCGACGACAACGAGGTCGCGGCGCTCAAGACCGCGATGGAGAGCGGCGAACTGAAGCCCGAGGGCGGACGCGGCCGGGGTCCGCGCGGTGGCGAAGGTGACGGCGAGGGCAAGGGCGAAGGCCGCGGTCCGAAGGGCCGCAAGGGCCACGGCGCCCCGCAGGCCTGAGGTCTGAACACCGACATCGGATGAACGAAACCGCCGGTCCGGCCTCCCGGACCGGCGGACTTGTTTCTCCCCACCGACAGCCTGTCCCTCCATGCTCCTCCACATGAACGCCGAAGCCGAAGCCGCTCCCGGACCGATGTCCCGGCGTCCGGCCTTGGTCCTGATCCTCGGCACCTGGACCGCCCTCGTCGTGCTGTTCACCGCGC
Organism: Verrucomicrobiales bacterium; assembly: GCA_027488845.1. GTDB lineage: Bacteria > Verrucomicrobiota > Verrucomicrobiia > Limisphaerales > UBA9464 > SXXZ01. The sequence continues at coordinate 7,223 of JAIYBC010000065.1, forward strand.
AATCGGTGCTCCTCGGCGCCGCGTCGTGGGAGGAGGCCCTCCGGTTCTCCCTCCGTCTGGTGTTGCCGTGGATCGTCTTCGCCCCGGCGGCCGTGCTGCTGGCGTTCCGGCTGCCGTTGGACGGTTCCCATTGGCGCCGGAACCTGCTCGTCCACCTCCTGATGGCCGCGGCCGTCGCCGGAACCGCCCAGGAACTCTCCGGACCCGGCGGACGGGAAGGCGGCCAACGCGGGGGGCGCATCGCGCGTGAGGCGTTCACCGCCCAGCAACCGCCTCCGCCCGGCCTCGACGGCCGACCCGGACCGCCGATGCCGCGCCGCGGTCCCGACCGTCCACGCACCGGCCGCGCGCTGCTCGACCTGCTCGTGTACGCCGTCGTGGTCACCGCCAGCCAGGCCATCACCTGGTCCCGTCGGGCACACGAACGCGAACGCCGCGCCCTCGCCGCCGAGGCGGGATTGGCCAGGGCGCGCCTGACGTCCCTGCAATCGCAGCTGAACCCGCATTTCCTCTTCAACGCCCTGAACGGCCTGTCGACGCTGATCCACACCGACCCGGCCGCGGCGGACGCCTTGGTCGGCCAACTCGGGGACCTGCTCCGGGCCTCGCTCGACACCGCCGCCGAACCGGAGGTGCCGCTGCGTCGGGAGTTGGCGCACCTGGAGAGCTACATCGCCATCGAGCGGACCCGTTTCGGCGCACGGCTGCGCTTCGAGACCGAGGTCGATCCGGCCGCGTTGGACGGGCTCGTCCCGACCTTCCTGCTCCAGCCGTTGGTGGAGAACGCGGTGAAGCACGGCGTGGAACCCGTGCGCGCGGGCGGAACAGTCCGGGTCGTGGCCCGGCGCGACGGGGAGATCCTGCGCATCGAGGTCCGCGACACGGGTGCCGGGCTCCGTCCCGACGCGGCGTCGAAGGGCCACGGCATCGGCCTCGCGAACACGCGCTCGCGCCTGGCCCAGCTCTATCCGGGACTCCACCGCTTCGAGCTGTCCGGCGCTCCCGGCGAGGGATGCACCGCGCGCATCGACCTGCCGTTCCATTCCCGCCCGCTTCCGTCCGCCACAGCCACCACCCCGAACGACGTCCCATGAGGATCCGCGCCCTGCTCGTCGACGACGAACCGCTCGCCCGACAACGTCTCCGGCACCTCGCCGGATCCGAGTCGGACCTCGAGGTGGTCGGGGAATGCGCCGACGGACTCGAGGCCGTGGAGGCGATCGGCCGCGACGTGCCGGACGTGGTGTTCCTCGACGTGCAGATGCCCGAGGTCGACGGCTTCGGGGTGTTGGAGCGTCTTCCAAGGAACCGGCTGCCGCTGGTGGTCTTCACCACCGCCTACGACCAGCACGCCGTGCGCGCCTTCGAGGCCCACGCGTTGGACTACCTGCTCAAGCCGATCCAGCCCGCGCGTTTCAAGGCGGCCGTGCAACGGGTCCGGGAACGCCTGCTCGAACGCCAGGCCGGCGAGACCGCACGCGGCCTGCTCGACCTGCTCGCCGCCCGGCAGTCCCCGACGGCGGCATCCGTCCCGCCGGCCGGGCCCGCCGACGCGGCAACGCCCGCTGCCGGCCATCCGCACCTCACCCGGCTCACCATCCGCACCCAGGACAAGGTGGTCGTGGTGAAGACGGCCGACATCCAGTCCATCGAGTCGGCCGGCAACTACGTCGCCGTCCACGTCGGCAAGGAGAGCCACATCCTCCGCGAGACGCTGAGCGCCCTGGAGTCGCAGCTGGATCCGGAGAAGTTCCTCCGCATCAGCCGCGCGGCCATCGTGAACCTCGACCACGTGCGCGAGCTCCAGCCGATGTTCAAGGGCGAGCACACCGTGGTGCTCTCCAACGGCCAGAAGCTCCCGATGACACGCGGCCTGCGCGAAGTGGAGCAGGCGCTGAAGTACGGTTGAAGGGTTGGGGAAGCGTTGAAGGGTTAAATGGGTTAAACGGGTTGAAGCGTTGAAGGGTGGAAGCGGGAATCGACGACGGGCCACGGACAACGGACAACGAACAAATCACAAACCCCTCCGTGTCTCCGCGGCCAATCCCTGCTCCCGACTTCCCGATGGAGGGTCCTGCGCTTCCTTGGTCTGATGGACCGCCATGAACCGGGTGGACCGCCTGTTGGCGATCATCCTGCACCTGCAGTCCCGACGTGTCGTCACCGCGGAGGAACTCGCCGGACATTTCGAACTGAGCGTCCGGACCGTCTACCGGGACCTGAACGCACTCGGGGAGGCCGGCGTGCCGATCGTGGCCGAGGCCGGGGTCGGCTACAGCCTGCTGCGCGGCTACCATCTCCCGCCGGTCATGTTCACCCCGGCCGAGGCGGCGGCCCTCGCCACCGGGGGCGTCCTGGTGGCGGAGATGACCGACGCCTCCGTCTCCGGCTCCATGCAGTCGGCGTTGCGGAAGATCCGGGCGGTGCTGCCCCGGGACGAACAGGACCGCATCGAACGGATCGGCAGCGGAACCCTGCTGCTCGAACCCCGCCCCAAGACGCCCGCATCGCCGCATCGGGTGCCGCTGATGGACATCCAGGACGCCCTAGCGCGGCGACGTGTGGTTCGCCTGGGCTATCGTTCCGGCGCCTCCGGCGAACACACCCAAAGGGACGTGGAACCGCTGGGGCTCGCCCATTACCTGCAGCACTGGCATCTCATCGCCTGGTGCCGGCTGCGCCGCGATTTCCGGGACTTCCGCCTCGACCGGATCCAGTCGGCGACGGCGTTGTCCGAGACCTTCGCTCCGCGGGAGGACTTCGATCTCCAGGACCACGTCCTGCGGATGGAGGATCGTGAGCCCGGGGTCGCCATCCGGATCCGCATCGGCGAGCGCGGCGCCAACCGGGTTCGCCGCGAGTGGTCACTCGGGGTGGTGTCCGAGGAACCGACTCCCGACGGCGTGGTGTTCACGCTCACGGCCGGCCGCCTCGAATGGTTCGTGAACTGGCTGCTGTCGTTCGGACCCTGGGTCACCGTGCTGGATCCGCCGGAACTGCGGGACCGCATCGTCGCCGCCGCCCACGCCGCGGCCGCCCACCACGGAGCGCCTCCGAAAGCCTCCTGACATAGGGTTGTCAGGTCCGTCCTCCACAGTCTTCCCATCGACCGCCCTGCAGTCCGTGCAGGACCGGACGAACCGTCGGAAACAAGACCCCAAGGCAGCACTCCATGAACAAGATCAACGCCGTCAACTGGTTCGAAATCATCGTCACCGACTTCGACCGTGCGAAGAAGTTCTACGAATCCATCCTGGCCACTCCCTTGACCGAGCAGGCCAACCCGATGGGCCGCATGGCCATGTTCCCCTTCGACATGGAGAAGGGCGTGGGCGGTGCCATCACCCAGATGGAGGGTTTCTCCTCCGGGGCCGGAGGCACGGTGGTGTACCTGAACGTCGAGGGCGACCTGGACGGCGTCATCGCCCGTACCCCCGCCGCGGGCGGCCGGATCCTGCGACCGAAGTTCCCCATCGGTCCGTGGGGATCCATCGCCATCCTCCAGGACACGGAAGGCAACGTCTTCGGAGTCCATTCGCTGACCTGAGCCGAATCCCTCGCATCGGAGCGGAGGCGGACCTCACGCACGACGCCAAACCTGTGGAATCGAGGTTGAACCCGGAGCCGAACCGGCCGCCGGACGGTGACCGCCTCCACCGCGGGAAACCGCTCGGTTCCCCTCTGGTTCCGCCACGGCTTCGCGGATCTGCGTGACGGTCCGCTCCGCGGGGTTCCGGTTCAGGCCGCCTTGGCTGCGGGAAGTCGGACGGTGAACTTGGAACCGACGCCGGGTGCGCTTTCGACCGAGATCCGGCCCTGATGGGCCTCCACGATGGCCCGGCAGATCGCCAGGCCGAGTCCGCTGTGTCCCTCGGCGCGACGGCGTGCGCGGTCGGCGCGGAAGAAGCGGTCGAAGACGTGGGGAAGATCCTCGGCGGCGATGCCGATGCCGGAGTCCTGCACGACGAGCAGGCAGCCGTCCTCGGAGGCCGCGGTGCGGACCTTCACGATGCCGCCGGACGGCGTGTACTGGATGGCGTTGGCGACCAGGTTGGTGACCACCTGCCCGAGCCGTTCGGCGTCGCCATACACGCGGGCGGCAACGGTGTGCACCTCGAGTTGGAGCCCTTTCCCGACGGCGAGGGGCCGAAGGGCCTCGGCCAGCGCGCCGGCGACCTCACCCACGTCCACCGGAAGTGTGGAAGCGAGGCCATCGCCTTCGTCCAGGCGGGCGAGTTGCAGGAGGGAATCGGTGAGCCGGCGCATCTGCTGGGCGGTGGCGAGGGTGGCGTGGAGGGTTTCGCGGTATTCCTCCGGCGAACGGTCGCGCGAAAGGGCGGACTGCGCCTCGACCAGCAGCACCGCGAGCGGGGTGCGCAGCTCGTGCGCGGCGTCGTCGGTGAACCGGCGTTGCCGGACGAAGGCGGCCTCGAGCCGGTCGAACGTCGCATTGAGCACGCCCGCGAGCCGGCCCACCTCGCTGTCGGGTTCGGTGGTGGCGATGCGTTCGGAAAGGGCCCCGCCGGAGATGCGTTCGGCGGCGGCACGGATCTCCTCGACCGGACGCAGCGCACGGGTGGAGAGCCACCAGCCTCCTCCGAGTCCGAGCGCGAGGACCGCGGCTCCGACACCGGCGAGGTTCCAACCCAGTCTCCGCTGGGCCCGCTTCAGCGGTTGAAGCGACCGTCCGGCCAACACGCAGTCGCCGAGCTCGGTGAACTGGTAGCACTCGAGCAGGCCGTCCCGGTCGCGGAAGTGCATCTGCGTGCTCCGTCCCGGCCGACTCGGGATCGGGAGGTCGGGAGGCCCCGCTTCGGTCCGCCGGAGCAGCACCCCTTCCCGGGACCAGACGGCGGCATGTCCCCCGGGCGGACCGCCGGCCATGGCCTCCTCGAACGCGCCTTCGGGGATCCGCGCCTTCGGGGGTCCGGAACGGGACATCCCGGTTCCATCGGGCGGAGGGCCCATCGGACGCGGACGGTCCCCATCTCCACGAACAACCGGACCGGGCATGCGGCGGCCCTCGCGGGCCTCTTCCCCGGCCGGTCCACCCATGGATCGGAGTCCGCCGGGAGACGGGCCGGCGCCGCCGCGGACCGCGAGGTTCAAGGCGGCCACGCGACGTTCCAGGTCCTCCTCCAGCTGTCCGCGCTGCGTCACGCCCTGGAGCTGATGGACCATCAGGCCGAACCCGGCGAGCACGCCGACCAGCAGGAATCCAAGCCAGAGCTGCAACCGCCAGCGGATGGAGCGGATCACCATGGCCTCAACGTTCGATGCAGTAGCCCAGGCCCCGGCGGGTCACGATGAGGTCGTGGCCGAGCTTCTTGCGGATGTTGAACACATGGACGTCGAGCAGGTTGGAGAGGCTGTCGTCGTTCTCGTCGAAGAGGTGTTCGAACAGCTCGGTGCGGGTGACGACCTCGCGACGGTGCAGGGCGAGGTACTCGAGGATGGAGTATTCGCGGGCGGTCAGCACCACCGGGACTCCGGCACGTGTGACGGAACGGGCCCGGGTGTCGACGCGGACGTCGCCCAGCTCGATGTCGGGACGCGCCGTCCCCGCGGCACGCCGGATCAGCGCCCGCACCCGGGCGAGCAGCTCGTCGAGGTCGAACGGCTTGCCGAGGTAGTCGTCCGCCCCGCCGTCCAGCCCACGCACGCGGTCCGACGCCGCGTCGAGCGCGGTCAACATGAGGACCGGCGTGGCCTTGGTCTTCCGCAGCTCGCGCAAGACCGTCCACCCGTCCCGTCCCGGGAGCATCACGTCGAGCAGGACCACGTTGTAGTCGTTCTGTTCCGCCTTGTGCAGCCCGTCGTCCCCGGCCGCGGCGACATCCACCGCATAGCCCTCCTCGCGCAACGCCTTGGCCAACGTCGTGCGCAGGCGGTCTTCGTCCTCGATCAACAGGATCCTCATGGGAGTCGGCCCCCGGTTTCGCGGGATGCGGAAGGAGCCTCCCGCAACGTGGATGAAGATGGGATGAAGCGGGACATGGGCCGGCTTAACGGAGGCTTAAACGCCCTCGGAGTAGCGTGACGCCGACCAACGGATCATCAACACCGACCACACCATGAAGACCAGTCCCAAACCTTCGGAACCCCAGTCCTTCAACATCCCCTGCGACCGCCGCCGCTTCTTCCGGAGCATGGCGATCGCCTCGGCCGGCTTCACGCTGCCCGGGTTCCTCGCCGAGGCCGTCGCCGCGACGCCGATCGTCACCCAGGGTCCGTACTATCCGCTCGCCGACGACATCCCCTTGGACAAGGACAACGACCTCGTCCAGCTGGACGACCGGCTCACCGTGGCCAACGGGGTCGTCACCCACATCACCGGACGCGTCCTCGACGCGAACGGGAATCCGGTGAGGAACGCGCTGGTCGAGCTTTGGCACGCCGACCGGGAGGGCGACTACCTGTACTCGTCGGGGAGCGGGAGGAACGCGGCGTGCGACGCGAACTTCGCCGGGTTCGGGCAGTTCCTGACCGGTTCGTCGGGACGCTTCCGCTTCCGCACGATCAAGGCCGGCCTCTACGTCGGCCGCACCCGCCACTACCACTGGGGCGTCACCCTTCCGGGACGCACGACCCGCTCGACGTCGCAGACGGGCTGGAACGAGGTGGCCTACGGGCTGACCGGCGCCGCCTGGGGCACCCAGAACTCCAACGACAACGTCTTCTCCTCGGTCCCCGCGGCGCAGCGGGCGTCCCTGCTGCTCGACTTCACCGCGGTCCCCGGCACGACGACCGGAGAGGTCCAGGCGGAGTGGGACTTCGTCAGCGGCTTCACCCCGACCGAGCCGACCTATCCGGGTGGAGGCAGGCTGACGGTGGCCGGCACGCCGGTGGCGGGGCCGGTCGGTAGCGACCCGCGGTACCGGATCACGGTGCCGGCCTACGCGGGCTACACCTACGAGGTCTACGGCAACCCGACCTTGGCCGACCTCGGATGGCGGGCGTTGCCGTTCTCCTTGAGTGCGACCGGGTCGATCGACCGCCACAAGCACACGGCGACGGCGGAAGGTTCCCTGAGCCTCTTCGTCGGGGACGCGGCCGAGCGTGGCTTCTACCAGGTCAGCTTCCGCGTGCCCGGGGCGAACACCGGCACGCCGTGAGGTTCACGGTTCCTTCCGTCGGACGGCGGACGGCGACGCGTCCGCCGGGACGAACTCGAACCAGGCGAAGTTGTTGCCCTTGCCGTAGCGGAAGGTGAGCACCTGCAGGCCGGCCTCCGGAAACGCGATGGTCCCGATCTCCGCGAGATTCCAATGGTGGTAGGAGGGCGTCGCCTCCGGGAGACGGCACGTGGCCGCGGGCCGGCCGTTGACCTCGAACTCCACGCGGTTGGTCTGGTACGCGTAGAGCGCCCGGATCCGGTGGGTGCCGGCCCGTTCGACGCGGACCGTGTACCGGCACCATTCGCCGTCCTCGGTCCAGCCGATGTAGTGCTGGTTGATGGGCGGGGCGACGCGGTTGGTGTGGTTCAGGTCGGCCCAGTCCTTCACGAACGACAGGTCCACCCCTTCGCCTTCCCGGAAGTGCCAGACGTAGTCGCCGGCATGGGCCCGCCGGTGGCCGGACTCGCGGTTCAACTTGCCGCTGCCGTTGTTGGGCGCGTCCGTGTCGTGGTAGGCGACCCCTTCGCCGCCGAGATCGTACAGGGCGCATTGGACCAGTCCCGGGATCACCGGCGGATCGGCCTTGTGGAAGGGATCCGAGAACGGACGTCCCGCGTAGTCGGCCGGAACCTCGGCGAAGGCCACGAGATTCCAGGAAAGCAGGGTCGCCGCGGCGAACCGGGACGATGCGAACGGCTGGGGCATGCCGGCACCTTCCTGCGTCGACGAACCGGAGACCAGCCCGGAGGCGGGAATGGCGACGGCTTGAACCGACATCGCGCCGGAGGCAGTTTCGTCCCACGGACCTCCCCGGCCGTCCTGCACCATGCAACCGCTGACCCGCTTCTCCGTCGCCCCGCTCCACACGCTCACCCGACAGCTCGCCGCCGTGGCCATGGGCCGGCTGGCGCCGGACCGTGTGCTCACGGGTGCCCGGATCCTGTCGACCTACACGGAGCGGATCCTCGAGGGCCGCGAGGTGTGGATCAGCGGGGGCCGCATCGCGGCGGTGAAGCCGGCCGGCACCTGCCCACGGGATTCGGGCGCGGTCTTCACCGACGTCCGGGGCGGCCTTCTCGCACCGGGCCTGGTGGACCCGCACATACACATCGAGTCCTCGATGATGACCGCCTGCGCGTACGCCGAGGCGGCGTTGCTGAGCGGCGTGACCACGATCTTCTGCGACAGCCACGAGATCGGGAACGTCTGCGACGCGGCCGGCGTGGAATGGATGCTGGAGGACGCGCGGCGTGCGCCGTTGAACATCTTCCTCACCGTCCCGAGCACCGTTCCCGCGACCGGACCGCGGTTCGAGACCGCCGGCGGCGACCTGACCGCGGAGAAGATCGGCGAACTGTTCGACCGCTGGCCCGAGGCGGCGGCCCTCGGCGAGAAGATGGACTTCGTCCACGTCGCGATGGGCGACGAACGCAGCCACGCGATCCTCGCCGCGGCACTGAAGCGCGGGAAGCCGGTCTGCGGACACATCTACGGACGCGAGTTCGTGGCCGCCGGCGCGGCCAGCGGCATCACCGACACCCACGAGTCGATCGATCCGGAGATCGCGTCGGACTTCCTGGAGGCGGGCCTGTGGATCTTCCTCCGTGGCGGCAACCCGGCCACGCCGTGGCATTCCCTGCCGCTGGCCATCCAGGCGGTGACCCGTGCCGGGGCGAATCCCAAGCGCGTCTGCGTCTGCACCGACGACCGGGACGCGGACGACCTGTTCCTCTTCGGCCTCGACTGGGTCGTGCGCGAGGCGGTGAAGGCCGGCGTGACGCCGCTCACGGCCTGGAGCATGGGCTCGCTGCATCCGGCCACGCGCTACGGCATGGACGGCGAGTTCGGAGCGCTGGGCCACGGACGCAGGGCGGACATCGTGCTGCTGGACGACGCCCTGAAGCCGCGTTCGACCTGGTACGGAGGCGTTCCGGTGGTCGACGAGGGACGGATCACGCCGGTCCTCGAGGCGGCGTTGTCCGACCGCTACCGCTACCCGGCCGCGGCCTACCGGACGGTCCATTTCCGTGACGATGTCCCGCTGATCCCGGCCCTGCCGCCGGGACCGTGCAGCGCCAACATCCTGCGGGTCGCCCTACCCGGCATCATCACCTTCCACGACAAGGCGCCGTTCGAGCCCGCGGCCACCTGGAAGGAAACCCTCGCCGCCCGTCCGGACCTCTGCTTCGTCACCGTGGTCGAACGCCACGGGAAGAACGGCGGCGTGGGCCACGGCCTGCTGAAGGACTTCGGACTCGCCGCCGGCGCGGTGGCCAGCACGGTCGGGCACGACGCGCACAACCTGATCGTGGCCGGCCGCGACGAGGCCGACATGCGCCTCGCGGTGGAGACGCTGAAGCGCTGCCAGGGCGGCGTGTGTGTCGTCCGTGACGGCCGGGTCGTGGCGCTGGTCGAGATGCCGGTCGCGGGACTGCTCTCCGACAAGCGGGCCGGGGACGTCGCCGAGGAGACGGTCGCCCTGAAGAAGGCGTGGAACGACGCGGGCTGCACCCTGCCCTACATGGGATTCAACCTCCTGCCGCTCTCGGTGATCCCGGAGGTGCGCATCACCGACAAGGGACTCGTCACCGTGCCCGGCATGGAGATCGTCCCGCTGTTCCAGGCGTGAGGGCCGCCCCTCGGGCCGGAGCCGAGGTGACACGTCCGACGGGATTCCGACCGGCGATCAGCGCCGGGCCTTCTGTGCCTTCTTCGGAAGCTTCGGGCGGCTGGCGATGCCGTCGTGGATGACCTTGAGCACGGCCTTGCGTTCGGCGCCGGAAAGCGGGAGGCGCGGGGCGCGGACCCATTCCTTGCCGAGCCCGGTTTCCTGCACGGCCAGCTTGATGTACTGGACGAACTTCGGGTGGGTGTCGAGGTGGAGCAGCGGGGTGAACCAGCGGTACAGTTCCCGGGCCTCGTCCCAGGCGCCCTTCCGGGTGAGCTCCCAGAAATGCTGGTTCTCGTCGGGGAACGCGATGCCGGAGCCGGCCACCCATCCGTCGATGCCGAGGATGGAGGCCTCGAGCGCCAGGTCGTCGACGCCGGTGAAGATCGCATAGCGCCCGCCGACGACGTTGTGCAGGTCGGTGATGCGGCGGACGTTCCCGGAGCTTTCCTTGAGCGCGACGAAGTTCTTCTCCGAGGCCAGCTTGGCGAACAGCTCGGGGGTGATGTCGTGGCCGTAGCTGATCGGGTTGTTGTAGATCATGATCGGCAGCCCGGTGGACCGCGCGACGCTCCGGAAATGGTGCAGGGACTCCGCGGGATCCGGGGACTTGTAGATCATGGGCGGCATGAGCATCACGCCGTCGACGCCGAGCTTCTCCAGGTCGCGGGTGTAGCGCACCGCCTCGGCGAGGCTGGATTCGGCGACGCCGCTGAGCACCTTCACACGGCCTCCGACCACGCCGAGCATGGCCTCCATGACCTCGCGCTTCTCGGCGGCGGTCATCGACTGGTTCTCACCCAGCGATCCGAGGAACACGAGGCCGGAGACGCCGCTGCGGATGAGGACGTCCACATGGGCGGCGGTTCCCTCGAGGTCGAGCGAACCGTCCTTGTGCAACTGCGTGGTGATGGCGGGGAAGACACCGGACCAAAACGGCTTCATGGGAGTCCGAGCATCCCGGGGAACCTCCGCCACGGCTTGGCCCGGGGAGCCTTGGCCGGTGTCGCGCACGGCACAGAGGGCGGCTGCCGCCGCGGTTTCAGCGCCACCGCGGCAGGAAGGCGGGCACGCGGTTCCGATACGCCTCGTAGCCCGGATGGAGGCGGATGAGACGGTCCTCCTCGGAGCGGGCCTTGGCCTGGAGCAGGACCAGCAGGAGCAACGAGGCGGCGCCCGACGCGGGCGAAAGCCAGCACGACGTCCAGCCCGCGGACAGCCAGAGGAGCGACGCGTAGAGCGGATGGCGCACTCGGGCATAGATCCCTTCCTGGACCAGCGGCGCACCGGGCAGGGGCTCGGGCAGCGCCGAGCGCGCGGCACCGAGATGGCGGACGCCGAGGATCCCGATCCAGGCGCCCAGGAACACGAAGGGAATCCCGACGAGGACCGAGGGCCATCCGGCCCTGCCCCACCGAGGTCCGGCCACGAGGATCGCGATCATCAGCGCCGACTGGGCGACCACCCAACCGCCGCCGCGGGCGAGGAAGCCGGACGGGCTCACTGCGGGAACGGCACCGGAGGATCGAGCGGGATCACCGTCCGCAGCGGATTCGAGGCCCGGATGGCGCCGCCCGTGGCCAGGTACCAGCCGTCGCCGTCGCGGCCGGCGTCGATGTTGTCCTTCGACTCCCATTCCGCGCCGGAGCCGGTGAACCGGGCGCGTCGAAGGCTGACCCAGTCGCCGCCGACGCTGCGGACCCAGGCGTTGCGGAACCGGGCGCGACGGGTCTCGTCCACGCTGGCGCCGTCGCGGCGGAAGTCCTCGACGAAGGAGTAGAGCCCGGAGAGCGGCTTGCCGCCGGTGCGGGTGCGGAACGTGGCCAGCTTCCACCAGTCGCCGCGGTCCTCGCGCCAGATCCACGCGGTGTAGGCGGTCTTGTTGGTCTGCACCTCGCCGCGCAGGACGAACCGGTTGGTCTGCCCGATCTTCCAGGCGAACGGCGCCATGCACTGTCCCCCGGTGCCCTCGCCGCCAAACCGCTTGATCCGGACGCCTTCACCCTCGTGGAGCAGTTCCACGCGGTCCTCGGTCTTCACCGCCTTGGGGTCGTCGCCCGTGGTCGGGTCCCAGACCGAGAAGATCACCACGGTGTTCGTGGAGGAATTCAGCTGCTGGATGCCGAAGTACCCGGTGTTCCAGCCGCAGGCCATGAAGTACGAGCCGTTGACCGACTTCTCCACGACCATCTCGTTGGCGAACCACTCGGAATCCGGCGCCGGGTATCCCAGGTGCACGGAACGCGCCGCGCGGAACCGCTTCGGTGGCGCCTCGTCGCCGGCGCGGGCGACGATGGGGCCGAGGAGCAACGACAGGACGAGGCACAGCCGGATCATGCGTCCAAGGCTAGCGCGGACCGGGTGTCGGGAAAATGGTTTCGCCGGGAATCGGCGGGTCAACCCATCGCCGCCAACTCGGCCGCCGTCGCCGCGAGCGACCGGCGGCAGCGTTCGAACTCCTCGCGCAACTGCCGGAGGAACAGCGCCTGCGAATCCAACTCGCCGGTGGCGAAGCTGTGTTCGAGGCGGTTGGCGACCGACTCCATCCCGGAGAGCCCGAAGATGGAGGAGCTGCCCTTGAGCGAATGGGACGCACGCTTCAACGAGGGCTGGTCGCCCGCCTCCAGGAACCGGGCGATATCGGCGAGCCGGTTGGGCGTGTCGGCCAGGTAGGACTCGAGCAGCTCCGCGACCCCGTCGGGACCGATTTCCTCGGCGAGCTGACGGCAGGTCTCCTTCATGCTGGCTGGATCGAATTCCATGGCGGCGTCCCCCGCAACAAACCGGGACGGATCCAAGGACGTCAAGTCCCCTCGCAGAGGAACCACGGGATCCGTTGCAGAAGGAGTGAGGACACGATCATGCATGGTTTGGAGGCCGGTCGACCCGGCGGACCTCCGAGGGATCGGACGAAGGCGACGTTTCCTTGAGCCGGCAGGACATCCCAGGCCTGCCGGCCGATCCGACGGCGCGAGGCCGGATGCGGCCACCCACGGGGCCGTGACCGTGATGAACGCTTGAGCGTCGGGGCTTCCGGCCGTTTGCTTGGCGCACCCATGAAGCCCCCCGTCCCGTGGCTGTTCCCGTGTGCACTGCTCCTCCCGGCGCTGTTCCAGGTCCTTGCCGACGGCCCCGCGGACAACCGTCCCGAGAACGTCCGACCGGTCCCGCCGCCGGGAATCGCCGTCCCCGACGCGACGCGTCGGGAACTCGCCGAGGGCGTGGTCCGGCTGGGCAAGGCCTTGGAGGAGATGACGAAGGCGGCCTCCCCGGGCGCGTCGGGCAAGGCACGACTCGCGGACGTCGCGATCTTCCACAAGGCGGTGGACTGGGCGCTGCGCCACGACGAGTTCTTCCGGACGAACGAATTCCGCGCGGCCAATGTGCTGCTCGAGGAGGGGACGCGGAGACTCGAGGCCCTGCGCGCCGGCAACGCACCCTGGACCACCACCAACGGATTGGTGGTGGCGGGTTATGTCTCGCGCATCGACGGATCGGTCCAACCCTACGGACTGGTCATCCCCAGCTCGTGGAAGCTGGATTCCGGCAGGCGCTGGCGGCTGGACACCTGGTTCCATGGGCGCGGGGAGCAGCTGAGCGAGCTGGCGTTCCTGGCGGACAGGATGCGCAACCCCGGCGAGTTCACCCCGCCCGACACGTTCGTGCTGCACCTCTATGGCCGCTACTGCAACGGAAGCCGGTTCGCCGGTGAGACCGACTTCTGGGAGGCATTGGCGGATGTCCGGACACGTTATGCGATCGACGAAGACAGGCTGGTGGTCCGCGGTTTCTCCCTGGGAGGGGCCTCGGCCTGGCATGTCGGCGTCCACCACGCCGGACGCTGGGCGGCGGTGGCGCCCGGGGCGGGATTCAGCGAGACAGCGGAGTTCCTGAAGGTCTTCCAGAGGGAGAAGCTCGCGCCGGCATGGTGGGAGCAGAAGCTCTGGCGGCTGCACGATGCGACGGCCAACGCGCTGAACCTCTCGATGGTACCGACGGTCGCCTACAGCGGCCATGACGACAGCCAGATCCAGGCCGCCGATGCGATGCGCGAGGCGTTGGCCGGCGAAGGGATGGAGCTGGCGCACATCGTCGGTCCGAAGACCGGCCACAAATACGAGCCGGGGGCCAAGGCGGAACTCAACCGCCGCATCGACGCCATCGCCGCCATCGGCCGGAAGCGCGTTCCCCCGCAGGTCCGCTTCGTGACCCACTCGCTCCGGTACAACGAGATGGCCTGGATCACTGTGGACTCCATGCTGGAGCACTGGGAGCCGGCACGCGTGGCAGCCTCCCTGCACGTCGCCCCGGGAAGCGCCGACATCTCCGCCACGACGACCAACGTGGCCGGACTGAGCTTCGTCTTCGAGGCGGGCGACGCGCCGATGGATGTGACCCGGCCCGTGACCGTGGTCATCGATGGACAGGCGATCACCACCGATCCGCCGAAGACCGACCGCTCCTGGCGGATGGCGTTCCATCGGGAGGGCGGCGAATGGATCGCCGGTCCTGCCTCGGTGGCCGGGCTGCGCAAGCGCCACGGACTCCAGGGACCGATCGACGACGCCTTCATGGATTCGTTCCTCATGGTCCTTCCCGGTGGGACCCCGATGAACCCCGAGGTGGGCCGTTGGGTGGCCTCCGAGAGCACTCGGGCGATCCGCGAATGGCGGCGTCACTACCGCGGTGACGCCCGGCAGCGCCTCGACAAGGAGGTGACCGAGGACGACATCCGCGACCACAACCTCGTGCTCTGGGGGGATCCTGCGAGCAACGCCCTGCTGGCCAGGATCGCCGATCGGCTTCCGATCCGGTGGGACAACGGGAAGGTTTCCGTCGGGACGAGAACCTATTCGGCATCCGGGCATGTGCCGGTGATGGTGTACCCGAATCCGCTGAACCCGACCCGCTACGTGGTCATCAACAGCGGGTTCACGTTCCGGGAGTACGACTACCTCAACAACGCCCGTCAGACCCCGAAACTGCCGGATTGGGCGATCATCGGGTTCGAGACGCCGCCCGGTTCGCGGACTCCCGGCGCCATCGAGGACGCCGGGTTCTTCGACGAGCGTTGGCGCCTGAAATGAATCCGCCGCGGCCGGGATCGGGATCTCCCCGCGAACGCCGGTGTTCACTTCGAACCAAGCGACCGCGACGGCGTTCGGGCCCCTGCTTCCAAGGAAGTGGATGATGGTCACCCCGGATCGCCGCACCCGAGGATGAAGCGGCACTCAACGGGGCGCTTCATCCTCCTCTTTGCCGATGATATCGCCCGGAAGCTGACCGCGGGTCACCAGGTCGTGCAGGTCACGGCGGATGCTTCGGCGATCGACCCCAAACTCCTGCGCCAGCTGGGTGATGTTGGGTCGGGCAGTCACGGACCGGAGGCGGTTGATCAAGGCGTGCTGTCGGGCGAGGCGTTCGGTGAAGAGACGTTCGCGTTCACCGGTTTCGATCAGTTCCGCCCGTTCCAGGGAACGGAGAGCCGCCACCGCCTCACCCAGGCCGCAGTCCTCCAGGGCCGTCTTCGCCGTCCGTTCGAGAAGATCCAGATCCACCGGCTTCTCGATGACATAATGGGCGGCCCCGGGTCCGCTCAAGGCACGGATCTGATCGGCGATCGCCAAGGTCCCGCTGACGATGATGACCGGGACATGGGCGGCGAGGCGTTTGATGTCCGGCAACAGGCCCAGGCCCTGGTCGCCGCTCTCCAGGATGTGGTCGAGGAGGATGAGCGCCGGCGTCCGGCGTTCCAGGTGCTTGAGGGCCTCATCCCCGTTGCGGGCGACGTCGAAGGTGCAATTCGAGAGACCCTGCTGGTACAGCCGGGCTTGGACGGGGTCATCCTCGATGATCAGCACATGGGCACGAACCTGTTGGTTGTTCATGGGGTCGGTGGTTTGGGTTGAACGGGTGAAGTTGGTGACGGTGGCGGCTGGGTTTCCGAGGATTTCTCGGACGACGACGGACCTGCGCCCGTCGCCGAGACCGGAAGATAAAGCAGGAACTCGGTCCCCAAACCCGGCGCCGTGTGGACCCCCAGACCGAGTCCTTCCTCCGTGACGATGCGCCAGACCGTGGCCAGCCCCAATCCCGTTCCCCGCTGGTTGCCCAGGTTCTTGGTGGTGAAGAACGGTTCGAAGATCCGCGGAAGGATGTCCGAGGAGATTCCGGGGCCGGAATCCCCGATCCTCAGCTCGATCCAAGGCCCAGGCCGGGCCGGTGTGATGGTGAAGGACGGAACCGTCTCGACGACCTCCGCGCACAGCGACAACCGCCCCCTTCCTCCCATGGCCTCCGACGCGTTCACGAGGAGGTTCAAGAGGATCTGCTCCAGACGGCCGCGGGAGATCCCTTGCAGGACCAGATCCTTGGAAACCCGGGCCTCCAGCTCGATCCCGCCCAGGAACTGGCGACGCAGCAGGTTGAGCGTCTCGTCCACGATCTCGGCGATGCGGTTCGGCGCTCCACCGGGGCGCCCATCCCGGCTGTAGCCCAGGATGCTTCGGACCACGGAACGGCCCTGGTCCACGGCCTGGGCGATGTTGGTGAGGTGTTCCCGCGCCGGAGCGGTGACCGGAAGGGAGCGCTCCACCAGCTGGCGGGACATCTGGATCACCGAAAGGAGGTTGTTGAAGTCGTGGGCCACGCCGGCGGCAAGAGTACCCAGAGCCCGCATCTTGTCGGCATGGGCGACACGCTCCCGGGCCTGCTCCAAAGCTTCCGCCTGCGCCGCGGCGGCCTTCTGGGCCTCGAGATACCGTCGATAGACCAGGTGCTGATGGGTGATCACCGCCGAGGTGACCGCCAGGACCAGAAAGGATCCGAGGGCCAGCCTGAACGGTCGGAGCCAAGAGCCGGGATCCCTGGGGGTCTTCGGCGGCACGGACGGATCCGCATCGGCCCAGTCCAGGTCGAGCAACGCCAAGCCGGCCCGCAGGGCGGGGATGTGCCAAAGCTCGATCACCCGCTGCTGTGGACCCGAGGCGCCGGCAATCCAGCCGGAATCGGCGATCCAGGTTCCGTCAGCGCTCCACGCCACGGTCTCGACCTGCAACTGTGACCGGCCGCGCAGTTCGATCACCAAGGCGTTGGAGACGTTGTCCTGGATCTCCAGCTTTCCCGTCTCCGTCACACGCGCCTGCAGGCGGCTGCCCGCCACACGCCCGACCACCGGCGGCTCAAGAACCCGTTCCATGCCCGCGGAGAGCCGGGGCGGTCGTTGGGGCTCGCCCAGGTTCCACACCACGTTCCGTGCGTCGATCTGCGCGATGAGACGCGAACCATCCGCGCTGAAGTTGAATCGCAGCGGGCCACGCTGGAGGCCGGCCGGGAAGATCAGGACGCGATAGGGAACCGCCGGTTCCTCCCGTCGGGCCGGATACTGGAGCAGGCAATCCAACCATGCCTGGCGGAGGACGTGGTCCGACCGGATGAGCCGCGCCTGGCCCAACCGCTCCCGCGCCGACTGGAACCAACCGGGTTCCCCACGTTCCCGCAGTGTCCGTGACTCCTCGATCCATTGATGCCAACGGGACTTCGCCAACTCCGCACGGACCTGTTCCAACCGCCGGCCAGCCTGCAGGGAGATCAGTCCCAGGACCAGGACCAGGAGGATCAGCACCCCATGCAGCCAACGCGTGCGCGCCATGGCACGCCGAACCGCCTCGTTGGTTGCGGATATCTCCATGGTCCAAACGCCTAAACTCCCGAGAGAATCTGCAAACGAACGAGTGGGCAAGTGGCGCCCACCCAAACTTTCCGAGTTCGGTCGATGCTTGGGAATCGTCGTCCGGCCCTCGGCCGAACCGGATGTGGGAAAGGCCGGAGATCGGGACGTAAACCCATGACCATGAGTCGTTTGGGTTGGAGTCCAACCTTTCCTTCCAGCGGCGAGCCGGAATCCCGTTTCGCCCAGGCCGATTCCACGACGACGCCCTCCAGTCCGCGTCTTGCCGCAGCCCCATCCCGTTTTTGGGCAGCACCTTAAGGTTACGGTCGAGAATGCCGAAGTCCCAGTATGCGTCCGAAGCGGCACATCTCCACCCGCGCCCATGCAAGGGCCGTGCATCCAACCGGATGAGCGTGGCTCCACTCCATCCCGATGAGTCGGCCCGCCTGGAGGCATTGCTGTCCCTGCAGCTCCTGGACACCGCACCGGAATCCGCCTTCGACGACCTCGCACGCATCGCCGCAGGCGTCTGCGGAACCCCCGTCGCCCTCATCAGCCTGGTCGACCGCGAACGCCAATGGTTCAAGGCCCGCATCGGTCTCGACGCCACTGAGACCCATCGGGACCAGTCCTTCTGTGCCCATGCCATCCTCGGCGAATCCGCCCTGGTCGTCCCGGATGCGAGCGAGGACGTGCGGTTCCAGGACAACCCGCTGGTGACCGGGGAACCGCGGATCCGCTTCTACGCCGGGACTCCCCTGCGGCTCGGCAACGGGCTGCCCCTCGGCAGCCTCTGCGTGATCGACCGGGTACCCCGTCGGCTCGAGCGTTGGCAACTGGAGGCCCTGGACGCCCTGGGACGCCAGGTGTCGGCCCTGCTCGTCGCGCGGCGCCAGGCCAAGGAACAGGAGCAGCTGGTCCGCCTCCTCGCCCAAAGCCAGGCCTGGCACAAGACCCTCGGCGATTCGGCCCCGATCGGGATTTTCCACACCGACACCTCGGGGCGCTGCCTCTACGTCAACTCCCGGTGGTGCGAGATCTTCGGCATCTCCGCCGCCGATGCACTCGGGGAGGGCTGGAAGGTCGGCCTGCATCCCGAGGACCGCGAGGCCGTCTTCGAGGAATGGCAGCGGACCGCCGGGATCGGCCTCGAGTTCGACGCCATGTTCCGGACCGTCAGGACGGACGGCGACGTCCGGCGGGTCCGCTCGCGGAGCCGTCCGATGCGCCTCGAGTCCGGCGAGATCGCCGGGCATGTGGGCTGCGTCGAGGACATCACCGATCCGGAGCGCAACCGGCGTCAACGCGACCGGTTCTTCAACCTCGCGCAGGATCCGCTCTGCATCGCGGGGCAGGACGGGTTCCTCAAGGCGGTCAATCCCGCCTGGAGCCGGACCCTGGGCTGGACGGAGGCGGAGCTTCTTCGGCGGCCTTGGAGGGAATGGATCCACCCGGACGACCTGAACGCCACCGAGGAGGCGCTGGGAGGCCTGGACCCATCGGGAACCGCGGTGCATTTCGAGAACCGCTTCCGCTGCCGCGACGGTTCCTTCCGGCGGTTCTCGTGGAACGCGTCGATCATGCCCGAGGACGGCACGCTCTTCGCCGTGGTCCGCGACATCACCGATCAGCGTGAGGCCGAGGACCGCGAACGCGAGGCCCTCAGCCGCCACCGGGCCCTCTTCGAGACCGCGTCCGACTCGATGCTCATCCTCGAGGCCGAGGGGATGCGGGCGGGCGTGATCGTGGACGCCAACCCCGCGGCCGCCCAGCAGCATGGCCTCCTCCGGGAGGAGCTGGTGGGACGCCGCTACCGGGAGCTCTTCGCGGAACCGGACCGGCGGATCGCGGACAACCGCGTCAAGTCGATGGCTTCCGGCGATGCGGTCCCACCGGGAGTCGAGCACCGCCGCAAGGACGGCACCCACTTCCAACTCGAGGAGTCCGCCGACCGCTTCCTCGCCCGTGGACGTCCCCACATCCTCGTCGTGGGACGGGACGTCACCGCCCGGCTGAAGGCCGAGAAGGCCCTGCTGCGCCAGCAGGCGGACCTCCGCCGCGCTCAGAAGCAGGCCCGCCTCGGATCCTGGCGATGGGACCGTGCCTCCGGATACCTCGAGGTCACCGAAGAGGTCCGTGGAATCCTTCGGCTCGCCGAGGACGCCCCCTCCCCGGCCTGCCCCGGACTGCAGCGCCACCTCACCGCGGAGAGCGCACCACGCCTCGACGAGGCGGTCCGTCAGTCGCTGCGCCACGGCACCTCCTTCAACCTGGACCTCGCCATCCGTCGGGCCGACGGCGCAGCGGGCTTTGTCACGGTCTTCGGCGAGGTGGAACGCGACGGCATCGACATGATCTCCGGGCTGGTCGGCACCGTGCAGGACATCACCGACCGGAAGCTCGCGGAGAACGCGCTCCGGGCGAGCGAGGAGCGCTGGAGCTTCGCGCTCGAGGGGGCCGGCGACGGCGTCTGGGACTGGGACTGCCGCAATGGCCGGGTGAACTACTCCCGCCGCTGGAAGGAGATGCTCGGATACTCCGAGCACGAGGTCGGAAGCACCTTCGAGGAATGGACACGGCGGGTGCATCCGGAGGACCTCGCCGCCGCCCGGCAGTCCCTCCAGCTTCACCTCGACGGCCGCACCGCCGTGTATGTCACGGAACACCGCATGCGCTGCCGCGACGGCGGGTGGAAGTGGATCCTCGCCCGCGGCATGATCATGCAGCGGGACGCCAACGGGGAACCGTTGCGGGTCCTCGGAACCCATTCCGACATCACCCAGCGGAAGGCCATCGAGGCGGCCGCCCGGCGCGACGCGCTGCTCCTCGCCGAATCGCAGTCCCTCGCCAGGGTCGGCGGATGGGAGTTGGACCTCGAGACGGAGATCCTCTACTGGACCCACCAGACCCACCGGATCTTCGACACCGAACCCGACCTGCACATCCCAACCCTCGAGGACACGCTGGGCCGGTTCACTCCGGAGTCGCGCGCCGCGATGGAATCGGCGGTCGGGAAGGCCATCGGGGCCGGAGGCACCTTCGACCTCGTCGTGGACGTCCTCAACGGCGGCGGGTCCCAGATCCAGGTCCAGGTGAGCGGCAGCGTCGTGCAACGGGACGGGAAGCCTGTGAAGCTGGTCGGAGCGTTCCAGGACATCACGGTCCGCCGTCGTTCCGAGGCCGAACGGATCCGCCTGGGCGCCCTCAGCCATGCGGTCGTGCGCGGCGCAGCCCATGCCATCATCGCCAGCGACATCGACGGCACCATCACCGTCTTCAACCCGGCCGCGGAACGGCTCACCGGGTTCGCCGCGGCGGATCTCGTCGGCCGGAAGGACCCCTCGGTCTTCCACGATCCGGAGGAGATGTCCGCCCGGGCCGCGGATCTGGGGAAGGCGCTCGGCCGGACGGTCCAGCCGGGCTTCGAGGTGTTCGTCTCCGGGATCGGCCCGGAAGGCATCGTCGAGTCGGAATGGACCTACGTCCGCAAGGATTCCGCCCGCGTGCCGGTCTGGTTGGGTGTCTCGAGGTTGGAAGGACCGAACGGCGAATGCATCGGCTACCTCGGCATCGCCAGCGACCTGTCGGAGCGCAAGCGGGTCGAGGAGCACCTGCGTCAGGCGAAGGAGGCCGCCGAGGAGGCGAACCGCGCGAAGAGCGAGTTCCTGGCGATGATGAGCCACGAGATCCGGACCCCGATGAACGGCGTCCTCGGGTTCGTGGAACTGCTCAAGACCACGGACCCCTCCGAGGAGCAGTCCTCCTACATCTCCACGATCGAGACCTCCGGGGTGGCCCTGCTCTCGCTCATCAACGACATCCTCGACCTGTCCAAGATCGAGGCCGGCAGGATGGAGGTGGAGCGGGTCCCCTTCGACCTCCACGCGATACTGCAGGAGACCGCGCAGATCCTCGGCCCGCGGGCCGTGGCCAAGGGCCTCGAGATCCGGACCGAATACGCCCCCGAGGCCACCCGACGCCTGATCGGCGACCCCGCCCGGGTACGGCAGGTGCTGCTGAACCTCGCCGGGAACGCGGTCAAGTTCACCACGACCGGCCATGTCGCGCTCACGGTGAGACGCGTCGACGCCGTGAACCTCCGGGTGTCCGTCGCCGACACCGGTCCCGGCATCCCCGAGGACCGGCTGCACCGACTCTTCCAGAAGTTCTCGCAGGTGGATTCCTCCACCAATCGCAAGTTCGGCGGAACCGGACTCGGACTCGCCATCAGCAAGCAGCTGGTGGAGCTGATGGGCGGCCGCGCGGGAGTCGACAGCCGCGTCGGGAACGGCTCGACCTTCTGGTTCGAGCTGCCGGTCATCCGCCCCATGGCCCGGAAACCTGCCGTCGCCTGAGGACGTCGTCGCAGCGCCGGCAGGCCCCGACGACTTCCCTCTGGCACGCCGGCCCGCGTGCCGCTACGTCCTCCGCGTGCGCAACGGCCAGGATCGATGGTCCATCCGACTCCGGGCGTTCCGGGACGGCCTGGCAGCCCCTTGGAACGGCTTCCGCCTGCTCCGCGGGCGGCGCCCGTTGTGGCGCTTCGCCTTCCTTCCCATCGCGTTCAACCTGCTGCTCACGGCCGTGCTGATCGGCGGCATCGTCGGTTCGGCGGTTCTTCTCGCGGGTGGCGGAGGCGTCGGACTGCTGGTGGCGATCGCCTTCGTCGTGATCGGGATCGCCACCGTCGCCGCCTCCTGGTTCCTCTTCCAGGCCGCCCTCTGCGGGTTCTTCTACGCCCGGCTCGCACGCGCCGTCGAACTGCAGCTCGGCACCCGCCCGGAGGACCTCCGCGAACTCCCGGTCCGCCGCGAGATCATCGACGGCATCCGCTCCTTCGGCCGCCTCGTGCTGATGAAGTGCCTCGTGCTGCCCCTTTTCCTCGTGCCCCTCGTCGGGGGACCCCTCGCCCTCGCCGCCGGCGCGGTCGTCGACGCCTGGTTCTTCGGCCGGGAGTTCTTCCAGATCCCCCTCGCGGTGCGCGGACAGGACCGCGACGCGCTCAAGGCCTTCACACGGCGTCACCGCGCCACGACCTTGGGCCTCGGACTGGCCACCCTCCTGATCAGCCTCGTCCCCATCCTCAGCTCCGTGCTGCTCACCACCTCCGTGGTCGGCGCGGTGCTGCTCCGCCGCCGCCTCTCCGGCGAACCCCTCGGCGCCCCACCCGTCCTCGGCGTCATCGCACCAGGCGCCGAAGCCATTCCGGACGCAGATGCCGGCCCAGGTCGCTGAACGGGACGTGGACGGTGAATCCCCCTTGGGCGCCGCTGCCCGCCTCGTACGGGTCGAACTGGAGCTGCAGGCCCGTCGCCGACAACGTGAAACGCTGCTGCTCCAACGGAGCCGGCAGGTTCGGTTTCCCCTCCGCGTCGGTCTCCGCCGTCGCTTCATCGGGCCAGGTTGCGCCGAGGCGCCGCAACTCGACCGCACATGCCGTCCGCAGGTACCGGATCCAGGCTCCGTCTTCGCGGAACAGTTCCTCGAGCTTCAGCGGACGCACCTTCCCGTCGTCCCGGATCCGGTTCCAGGCCACGTACCGGGTCCAGTTCCCGTTGCCTCCCCGGTACGGGTAGGTCTCGACCAGGACGCTGACGAGGTCGGCTTCGAGCCGTCGCAGGCGCGGGGTGGCGAGGTACTCCCATTCGTTGCCGGAGAAGCCCGGGTTCCGGATTCCGTCCCAGGCTTCCGACAGACCGCCCATGGCTCCACGGCGTTCCGCATGGACCGATGCCTTCAGCGAGTTCCAGAGGTCCGCGGAACCTCCGGAGCCGGACGACGCGGGATACGGGAACCGGAACGTGGAACGGTGCCCGTAGGACCCGATCCGCAGGGACATCTTCGCCCGGCTTTCCCGGACACAGCCGAGGCGCTGGAACATCTCGGGGACACGACGTGCGCCCGTCGAGTCCACCCTTTCGACCCGGAGGTCTCCGTCGGTTCGGTCCCCATGCACCCACAGCCGCGCCACGCCGACGGGTTCGTCCTCGCCCTCCACCCAACGGTGCACCACGAGCAGCGCATTCCTGCGGTCGAGCCGGATGCCGGAGACGCTGTCGCCGGCGTCGGATTCCTCCCGGTTCAACACGCCCCGAAGCACCCCGTCCTCCTCCCAGAATCCCAACGCCACCGGTCCGGTGTCCGGCCAGGAACCCGCAAAGAATCCACCGCCCAACACCGGATCCGCGTTTCGTCGCCAAAGAGCCAGCGCCGCCGCCACGGCCGCCGCGGCCAAGGCACAGCGGACCGCGAACGTCCGCGACCAGGACATCAGGAGTCCCTCCGGTCGTCGACCAGGCGCGAGGAAAGCTCCCGGAGGAATTCCGGGCTGGGGCGGTCATGGAACACGCCGCGGCCGGGATGCTCCGGATCCGTCCCGCGCACGAACAGGTACCACGCGCCACCGAGATGCCGGGCCGGGTCGTAACCGGGCATGCGCGCCGCGAGATGACGGTCCAGCGCCAGGAGGTAGAGGTGGTACTGCAGCAGGTACTGCGAACCCAGCATCGCCTCGAAGACCGCCTTCGGGGTGTAGTCCTCGGGACGCGGCCCGAGCACGTTCGACTTCCAGTCCACCACGTGGAACCGGCCGTCCTGGCGGAACACGAGGTCGATCTTGCCCGTGAGGTAGCCGCGCACCGGCTCGAATCCGAGTCGGGAAAGGGCCTCGGGCCACCGCTTCCAGTCGCCCGGACGTCCATGCCGCGCCGCCACCTCCGCGAGGTCCGCCGGGACGATCCGACGCAGCGGGAGATGGAACGGCACCTCGCAGCGCCAGCCCGACATCGGCACGTCCGACAACCGGAACGGACTTCCGTCGGTCCCGGCCAAGGGCGCCGCCAAGGTCCGGCGGATCTGCCCGACGACCCGCGGCACAAGCCCGGGGATCTTGTAGCCGCCGATCTCCAGGCGTTCGGCCACGAGGCCTTCCAGCCCGGCCTCCGGATCCGCGAGTCCCGGAAGCCGTTCGAGGATCGCATGGAGCACCTCTCCCGCCGCCGTGCCGCGGAACGGGTCGGGCATGGGAAGGCTTTCCGCCACGGGCTCGGCGGCGACGGGCAAGGTCTCCGGCTCCGTGTCCGCCTCCGGAAGTTCCCGCGCATTCCCGGTCAGCGAGGAGTAGCTCGCCACCCGCCAGTCCGACGCGATGCTCCCGCGGAAGGCCCGCGGCACCGGTTGGAAGGCGCGATCGGTCGGCGGCAGTTCCGCGGGGCCGGACCCACCGGCCGACGTCAGCTCCGTCAACGCCACGGATCCCGCCGTGAGGGACCCCATCCAATCCTCCAGCTCCCCGCGCAGGTCGGCGAATTCCTTCCCGGGCTTCAGTCGTTCCTTCAACCGCTCCGCGACCTCGCGCAGCGGGATTCGGTCCGCGTCCGCCGGCGGATGCAGCAGCCAGCCGAGCGCCGACCCCTCGGAGCCGCCGTTCCTCCGCGGCACCGCCCCCCACACGACATGGCACCGGTTCCGGGCGCGGGTCAGGGCGACGTAGATCAGGCGCAGCCGTTCCGCGACGCCTTCGCCGTCCGCGATCTCCTTCGCCCGCTCGTACGCCTCGCCGGCGCCGGACACGTCGACGTGCAGGCGCCGTTCGTCGTCGGGATCATGGAACGCCACCGGCGCGCCCGTCTTCCTGCGGACCGAGTTGGGCTCCCACAGGAAAGGACAGAACACCACGGGGTACTCGAGCCCCTTGCTCGCGTGGATGGTCACCAGCCGCACCGCGTCGTCGTCGCGGTCCAGGCGCAGCAGGTGCTCGTCGTCCGGGGAACCGTCGGCGTCCGCGAGATGCCGCTCGAACCAGTCCAGGAGCGCCTGCGGTCCCAGCCGGTCCGCGGTGGCCGCGCGCTGGAGGATCTCCGCCAGCTGGGCGAGGTTCGTGAAGCGCCGTTCACCGTCGGGCAGCGGCAGCAGCCGGTCGCGGAGGTCGGAACCCGAGACGAACGCCTCCCACGCGGCTAGGAAGCCCAGTCTCCGCCAACGCTCCCCGTGCTCGGCGAAGGCCGCGACCATCCGGCTCCATCGCGCCGGATGGCGTCCGGCGTCGTCCAGCCCGCGGGCACTCCAGCCGACCAGGACGCCCGCCGCGGCGGCCCGCAGTTCCCGCTCGGTGGCGCCGACGACGAGCGCGCGCATCCAGAGGCGCAGCTGCGCCGCCTCGGACGTGCCGAAGATCCGCTCCTGGGTCTGGCGCACCGTCGCGATTCCCCGCGCGCGCAGGGCCTCCTCCACCAGCACCGCCTCGCCGTGGCGGACCACCAGCACCGCGACGTCCCGGGGACGCAGCCGCACGAACCCGCCTCCGGGCTGGGCGAATCCCGTGCGGGGATCCCAGAGCATCCGCGCGATCCGGTCGGCCACCTTCTCCGCCACCGCGGACGCCTGCGCCGCCTTCACCGTCTCGCCCGGCCCGGGTTCCCACCAGTCGACCTGGAGCGGAGGACGCCGGATGCCGGCCTCCTCGAACGGGTTGCGGTCCGCGGGACCGCGCGCCTCGACGGGTTCGAATCCGATCGCCGGCAACACGAACGGGTTCGCACCGGGCCTGCCGAAGACCGCGTTCACCGCGTCGACGAGCCGCGATTCCGACCGGTAGTTCGCCGGCAGGGTGTACCGCCTCGAGACCAGCCCCGCGGCGTCGAGGTAGGCGAAGACGTCCGCGCCGCGGAAGCTGTAGATCGCCTGCTTCGGATCGCCCACCAGGCACAGCAGATGCCTCGTCGTCCCGTCCGCGAACAGCCGCCGGAACAGCGAGAACTGCACCGGGTCGGTGTCCTGGAACTCGTCGATCAACGCGGCCCGCATGCGGCGGCGGACCGAGTCCACCAGGCCGGGGCCATGGGAACCCTCCAGGGCCTCCGACAGCCGTTGGCGCAGGTCCGAGAAGGTCAGGCGGCGGCGCCGCTCCAGGGCTTCGGAAAGCCCGCGCCGGAAGCCCCCAACGAACTCCGCCCTCAACGCGGCCGCCCACACCCGGAGGACCTCCTCGTCGACCGCGGTGCCGTCGCCGGCCTCCCGCTCCGCCGCCAGCCGGGCCGAAACGGCGCCGGACTCGAAGTCGGGGTCGACCGTGAACTCCGCGAGGTTCTGCAACGCCCGCGCCAGGTCGCGCAGGGACTCCACCGTCACCCCCGCGGAACCCGCCATCCGCGCCCGCACGGCGCCCGACGGCCCGTAGAACCGACGACGCCAGAAGTCGTCCACCCAGCGGTTCCGTTCCTCGGCCACGTCCGCGGCGAACTCCGCGTCGAACAGCGTCCGCGTCTCGAACGCGTGCTCCTGCAGGACACGCTGGCAGAAGCTGTCGATGGTGCAGACCGGTGCCTGCTCGAAGGTCTCCAGCGCGGAGGCCAACCGCGCCCCCACCACCGTCCGGTCGGTCCGCGCGAGGATCGCCGACACCAGCGCGGCCTCGCCCGACGTCGGCATCGGGCGTCCGGCGGCGGATCGCTGCGCCAACGCCAGCAGGTTCCGGATCCGGCCCCGCAGTTCCGCCGTGGCCGCACGCGTGAACGTCACCACCAGGATCTCCTCGACCCGCAGGCCGGCCTCGGCCACCAGCCGCAGGTAGATCCCGGCGATCGCGTAGGTCTTGCCGGTTCCGGCGCTGGCCTCGAGCAGCGTGATGCCCGGCTCCAGCGGCGTCTCCAGGAGGTCGAAACGGCGGCTCGCGATCATGGGGCGCCCCCTCCTGCAGGGGCCTTGCGGACACCCTTCGACGCCCGTTTCGGCTTCGATTCGCCGGCGGACCGCAACAAGGGCAGGAAACGCTCCACCGAGATCCGCTCGAACTCCCGGTCGAATGGATCCTCGCCGAGCCGCGAGAAGCAGAGCGCGCAGGCCGGATCGCCGCCCTCGCCGCGCATCCGATCGCTTCCGTCCCAGGCCTCGCGGGCCACACGCAACGCCGACTCCCGACGCCACGCCTCCGGGGCCGCCGGATCCGCCGCCTCGGCGACGACCCCGACGTACGCCAGGCCGCATTCCGGCAACACGGGGACGACCCGGCGCCGTGACTCCTCCATCAGGTCCATCCAGGCCGCCAACTCGGCCCGCGGGTCCGCGGGAGCCCGCAGCTCCAGCCGTTTCGGCTCGTCCTTCTCGAGGTGGATCCACCGGCCGACCACCGACGCGGGACCGCCGGGGGTCGCATCGAGGTCCGCGACACGGCACGCCAACACGTCGATCCACAACGCCAAGAGGTCCCGTGCACGCACGCGGGCCGGACGGTGCCGGAGCGGGCCGCCGGTGGCGTCGACCGAAACCCGGCCCACCAGCATCCGCTCCCCGACGCGGAGACGGAGGACCCTTTCCCGCGGCTCCCCATCGCCGCGGGCCTCGCCGACCGCCACGGCGAAGCGCCGCATGAGGGACGTCTCCTCCTTCCACGCCAGCATCCCGGTCTCACCCAACGGCAGTTGGCCGGTCTCCTTCCACGGTGCCGGATCCGGATCCGGACCGCTTGGTCCACCGAGGAAGTGTTCCACCAGTCCCGTCCTCAGACCGTGGCGTCCGAGGCCCTCCAACGCGAAGGGTTCCCGCACGGCCAGGACCTCGTCGTCCTTCGGAAGCCGCAGGCCCAGCCGGCGCTCCAGGAACCACCGCGCCGGATTGGACGCGAACGCCTGGAGGTCCTCGAGCAGCACGACATCCGGCTCGGACGTCCCGGTCGCGGTTCCGTTCCCCCGGCCTTCGGCGGCCGGCTCCAGCGGTTCCTCGCAGAAGCGGGGCGGAAGCCGGCGCGGCCCGGACAGCAGGCGGGCCGCACGGGCCGCACCCGCGGAATGGGTGAACCGGCGCGGGTCGCCGACGAAGTGGTCCGCGCTCCACGGATGCAGCCGGTGCCGCACCACGAGCCCCTTCGCGACGTCGTCGCCCCAGCGTTCCGCGAGGGTGTCGAGGAGGTCCGCCACCACGACCGACGGCGGCGCCTCGGTGCCGTCGCGGACCGACAGCCCGGGATGGCTCAGGTACAGCCGCTCGCGGGCCGACAGCACGGTCTCCAGGAACAGGTAACGGTCGTCCTCGCCGCGCGAGGCGTCGCCCGGCGCCGGGTTCCGCGCCATCAGGTCGAACTCGGGCACCGGACGCCGACGCGGGAAGCTGTCGTCGGAAAGCCCCAGCACGCACAGCACCCGCGCGGGCACGCTCCGCATGGGTTGGAAGGCGCAGAAGGTCACGCCGCCGGAGAGGAACCCGCCGCCGGTGGACGCGGATTCCAGGCGCGTCCGCAGCGCCTCGGCCACGACGGCGACCGAGACGGATCCCGTCTGACCGGCCGCCGCCAGTCCACCCAGGGCCTCGCGGACCACGGCGAGGTCGTCCACCGGGTCCTGCCCGCAGTCGAAGAACGCGCCCAGCGTCCCATGCAGCTCGACCGACCATTCCCCGATGGGACGCGGCGTGTCCCAACGGCGCAGGCACCCGGTCAACGCCTCGACGAACTCCGCCAGCGCCCCGGCCAGTTCGGCTCGCTGGCCGGACACCGCCGGCATCGGCGCGATCCCCGAAACGAGCAGTCCGCCGTCCGCAGGGCTTCCACCGGTCTCCATCGCATGCCCGAGCACCAGTCGGTCCACGGCGCGCCGCCACGTGCCGACCGCGTCGTCGCCCAGGCCGGCGGCGGACCGCGCGGTGGCATCGAGACCCCACCAGGCCGGCGCCGAGCGCATCCACTCCCGAACCGCGCCGAGCTGCTCGGGCGCGATCCCGAACCGCCGCATCACCGCCGGTTCCTCCAGGAGCGTCAGCACCGGTTCCGACTCGAGCCGGGAGCCGTGGAGGCCGAGCAGGCCGAGGAACGCCCCGGCGATCCGGGACGCCGAGCGCCGCGACCGGTCGGACACCGACCACGGGATGCGCGGACCTCCCGCGGACTCCGCGCCGAAGACCGCCGGCAGCAGCGGCGCGTAGTCCTCGATGCGCGGCGTCAGGACGAGGACCTCCCGCGGCTCGACGCCTTCCCCGAACCAAACCAGCAGGTGCTCGCGGAGGACCTGCAGCTCGCGGAGCGGGCCGTGCGTGACATGCACCTGGATCGAGGCGGACGGCGACGGCTCCTCCGCGGTGCCGCCGGGGACCTCGCCCGGTTCCGGGAAACGCAGCAGCCCGCGCTGGAGGTCTGCCAGCATCGATGCGCCGGACGGTTCCTCGAAGGCCGACTCCCCTCCCGGGTTCCAGTCGAAGTCCAGGATCCGACGCTGGAACTCCCGCCCCGGACGTCCCCAGGCACGCAGCAACCGATGGCCGCGTTCCGCCTCGAGGCCTTCGTCCGCACCGCCGCCCATGGCCAGTTCACGCCGGGTCGGGATCTCGCCCCAGTAGTCGGCGCAGGGTTCCAGGCGGTGGAAGTCGACCTCGATGGAACCCGCCAAGGCGTCGAGCAACGCGAGGTGGAACGGCGAGAGCGTCGATATCCCAAACACCGCGAGCCGCCGGGGCAACCCCGTCAGGCGAATTCCAGGCTCCCGCAGGCGCCGGAGGATCTCCCGTCCCAACCGGGCGGGATGCCACGGCCTCCGGTCCCCGCAGAGGCGTCGCCAGAGCGCGGCCTGCCATACGGCATCCGGCCCGGTCGGCAACGGGGGACCCGATTCCACGGCCGCGGCGCCGTCCTCCCACGCCAGCAGCCAGCCCGGGCGGTAGACGAGGTAGTCGTCGAAGAGACGCGCCACGCGGTCGGCGAGCTGGAACCGGCGGAGACCGGAGGGATCCTCGGCGAGGTAGCCCTGCACGGGACCCCACGGGAAGCCGCCCTCGAGCATCACGGCGTCCAGTTCGGCGAGGATCCGCCAGACGAGATGCTCCGGTTCGAAGGTGCGGTCGGCCGGGGCGTCGGGCACCACGGCGGCCGCCACCTCGTTGAGGAGGTGCCGCGGAAACGGGAACCGGCAGCCGAACGAGACGCCATTGCGGTCGGCGAGGCGCTGTTCCAGCCACGTCGCCATGCCGCGGCTCTGGACGACGATCACCTCGCCCTCGAGCGGATCGTCCACCCCCGACGCCAACCGCTCCGCCAGGAGGTCCGCCAACCGCTCCAGGCGGTTGCCGGCGACAAACTGGACGGGACGTTCAGCCATGCGAGGCGCCCCTTCTAGTCCGACGAAGCCTTCCGGGCCAGCCCGCTGCCACGGACGGCTGCCGACGGGACCCGGATCTCCATCGGATGCGGGTTGAAATCCTGGGCCGTTGCCGGTTGCCTTCTCCATTCCCATGGGTTTCTTCGACATCGTGTTTGGACGTCCGCGCACACCGGAATCGCCGGAACGCAACGATCCTGAGTTCGGCATCGGCGTCTACGAGGAAGGCTGCTGGACCTTCATGACCGAAGGCCCGGAAAACGGCCTCATCGTGATGGTGGAGGGACCCGTCGACGGACCGGGCCCCGCCCAGCGCCGCCTCTTCCGCAAGCTGATGGCCGACCTGGCCACGCTCGAGGCCAAGGGCCGTCAACGGATCCTGTCGGAAGCCGGTCCCGAAACCACGCTCCCGCCCCTGCACGCCGCCGTGCTCCGGCTCGGCTCGGAGAAGCTCTCGTCGCGGGACGAATTCCAACTCGAACTGACCGACTCGCAGTCGATGGTCCTGCATCGCATCCGCTTCGTGGAAGGTGTTCCGGTCGACTGCGGGATCGTCGACTGACGTCCCACAGGGCAGGAATTGGCCATGGACCTGCGACGCATCCACCACGCGGCGATCATCTGCTCGGACTACGAGGTCTCGCGGCGGTTCTACGTCGACCTGCTCGGACTCCGGGTCGTGGCCGAGAACCACCGCGTCGCACGCCGGTCCCACAAGCTCGACCTGGAACTTCCCGACGGTTCCCGCATCGAGCTCTTCTCGTTTCCCGACCCGCCCGCCCGTCCTTCCTGGCCCGAGGCCCGGGGCCTGCGCCACCTGGCCTTCGAGGTGGACGACATCCCATCCGCGAAGGTGGAACTGGAGGCCCAGGGGATCGCCGTCGAACCGATCCGCATCGATGAGCACACGGGGCGCCGCTTCACCTTCTTCGCCGACCCGGACGGACTGCCGCTGGAGCTCTACGAGTCCGCAGCGGAAGGCCGCTGAAGCCGACCGCCGGATGGGGTTGCCGATGCGGCTTCGCCTGCCGATCCGCTCCGTTTCGTTCCGTTCAGGACGCCGGCTCCGCCGACTTGCGGAAGAGGCGCGGCAGGAAACGGCGCAGCGCGAGGGCGGATCCGGTCCAGACCAGGACCACGCCGCCGACGCATCCGAGGAAGGCGACGGCCTGGCCGAGGATGCCGCCGGCCTCGCCGGTGTGGATCCGTTGGTTCATGGCGCGCAGCCGCGATCTCCAACCGCCCGTCGCCGGCGTCTCGGCCAGGCGCTGCCCGGTGTAGGGGTCGAGGCGCCAGGTGTCGTCGGGCAACAGCGCGGAACCGGAAGAACGGACGTTCGCAATCACGGCACGGCCCGCTCCACCGCCACCACCAACACCGCCTCCGCCTCCGGGGCCGCGCTCGGCCTCCCGCTCCCTTCCGGGACCGCCCTCGCGACCACCCCGCCCACCGCGCTCCCCGCGTTCGCGACCGCCGCCGAGGCGGAGCGTGATCTCCCGCCAGCCCGGCGCCGCCCGTTGGACCGACTCCAGCAGGCCCTGGGGTGCGAGCGGACGGGCTCCTTCGGAGGGCGGCGCCACGACATCGCCGCCCGGACCTTCCCGGCGCGGGGCCGCGCCGCCGTAGAGGACGTCGCCGAACCCGCGGAACGCGATCGACATCCCCGTGAGCGCCATGATCGCGATGGGGACGGCGCACCACACCCCGACCGCGTTGTGCCAGTTCCAGTCACGGGCCTTCGACCCGAGGCCCCATCTCGGCCAAAGCACCGCACGGAACGCCGTCCAGGTGAGGCGCCGGGGGAACCAGAGGAAAAGGCCCGAGAGGCTGAGCACGAGGAACACCGATGCGGAGGCACCCATCACCGTCGAGGTGATCCGGCGCGGCGTCCATCCGGCCGGCCGGTCCGGGCCGCCTTCACGGGATCCGCCGCCGGGTGCGCCTTCCTGCCGCGGCGGGTCCTCGGCGCCGAGCCAACGGTGGCAGTTCTCCATCCAGCGCATCGCGGCCCGGACACGGCCGGCCGGCAGTTCCACCAGGTCCCCCCGATACGGGTCCACGGCGATCCGGCGCATGCGTTCCAGCTCGACCACCCATGGACGTGCCGGATCCGCGGACACCGTGACGGACTGCGGCCGCACACCCGGATGGGCCTCGGCCACCTTCGCCAACAGCACCTCCAACGGCCGGGGCTTCGCATCCGCGGTCCCCGGGGCCGAAAGCGGCGCCGGCGATTCGTCCCAGGCGATCCATTGGCGACGGAAGGCCATGGAGGCGCCGGTGATCACGGTGATGAGGATGAGTCCGCCTGCCAGGAGGCCGAGGACGAGGTGCGCCCAGAACAGGACGCGTCGGATCGGGTTCATGCGGCGTTCAGAGTTCGGCCCAGGTGCGGATCAGGTTGTGATAGACGCCGGTCAACTGGACCACCGAGGGGTGTCCGGGCTGTTCGGCGCCGAGGCGTTGGATGGCGATGTCCATGTCGAAGAGCATTGCGCGGTGGTGGTTGTCGCGGACGAGGCTTTGCAGCCAGAAGAATGAACAGAGACGGGCCCCGCGGGTTACGGGGGTCACGTGATGCAGGCTGGTGGAGGGATAGAGGATCATCGAGCCGGCGGGCAGCTTCACCGACTTGGCGCCGTAGGTGTCCTCGATCACCAGTTCGCCGCCGTCGTATTCCTCCGGTCCGGCGAGGAAGAGCGTGCACGAGAGATCGGTCCGGAGCCGTGTCCCGTCCGGCAGTTGTCGGATCGAACCGTCCACGTGCGTCCCGAACTGCTGTCCGCCGGCATAGCGGTTGAACATCGGGGGCAGGATCCGGTGCGGAAGGGCCGCGGCGATGAACAGCGGGTTGCGGCCGAGGGCGCGCAGGATCGTCGGGCCGGCCTCCTGCGCGGCGGGATGCCCGGCCGGGATCTGCTGGTTGTCCTTCACCCGCGCGCCCTGGTGGCCGGCGGTGATCCGTCCGTCCGCCCACTCGGCGGACTCGACGCGTCTCCGCACCTGGGCCAGTTCGTCGGCGGTGAGCACCTCTGGAATCTCGAGGATCATGGATGGAGGAGGTCGGAGGTCAGAAGGCGAGGTTGGCGGTGAGGAGGAACGAGCGCGGTGTGCCGCGGTAGTAGCGGCCGCCGTTGTTGTTCAGGCGGAAGTAGAACTCGTCGGCCACGTTGTACACGTTGAGACGGACGTTGAGATTCCGGCTGAACTCGTAGGTGGCCATCGTGTTGAACACCCAGTAGCCCTGGGCCTCGGGAAGCGCGGTGGACGACGCGGGAACCGGCGCGCCCGAGGTGCTGCGCAGCACGGAGTCGGAGTAGTTCATCCCGCCGCCCAACGTCAGGCCGAACGGGAAACGGAAGGTGGTCCAGAGGTTCGCCGAGACCCGCGGCGTGAACCGCAGGACCGCGCCGTTGTTGGCCGTGCCCGAGGTGCCGCTCGGGGCGGTGAAGCGGCTGTCGATGTAGCCGACGCCGCCGAACACGGTCCACGCGTCGGTGACGCGGCCCGAGACGTTGAACTCGACGCCCTCGACGACGTTCTCCTGGTCCTGGACCAGCTCCAGGGTGTTGAGGTCCTGGGTGAGGTTGTTGCGGTTTTCGGAGCGGTAGAACGAGAGCCCGGTGCCAAGTCGCCGTCCGAACAGCTCCCACTTCACGCCCGCCTCGTAGTTCCGGTTCTCCACCGGATCGAACAGGGCGGCGTTGTTCAGGCTGTTCGTCGCCGAGCTCAGCGTGAAGGCGGTGCCCGGAGGCACGAGGGAGTTCGCCATCGCCACGTAGAGGCTTCCCGCCTCCGCCGGCTTGAAGACCAGTCCGGTCTTCCAGCTGAGCATCGTCCCGCCCGCGGAAAGCGCCGTCGGCGTCCGGGCCGCAGGGTCGGCCGATCCCGCCAGCGTCTCCGACTCCACCGAGTAGCCCTCGAAACGCAGGCTGCCGTTCAGCAGGAACCGTCTCCCCAGCTTCACGGTGTCGAAGACGTAGCCCGCGGCCGTGTCCAACGTGCCGTCGGAAAAGGGTCCGTTCGCCGCCTGGAACGGGACCTGGGCCGCGGTCGACAACCGGTACGGATCCGGGTCCGTGATCGACGTGCCCGGGCCGTTCACCGCGGTCCACGTGGGCACTTCCTGGAACTCGCGGCTGAAGTCGGCGCCGGCGACGAGCGCATGCTCCACCGGCCCCGTGTCGAACTTCGCCGAGGCGCTGAGCTGGTCCGACAGGATCGAGTTCGAGGCCTGGCTGCGGATGCGCCGCGGGGTGGCGACACCGGTCGCCGGGTTGTACATCGCGGCGCCGCCGTTCTGGAAATAGGTGGTCAGCGCGTCCCGGTCGGTGCGGTTCCAGGTGAACTGGTTCCGCAGCGTCAGCCCTTCCGAGACGTCGTGTTCCAAACGCAGCTGCGCGGTCCGCTGACGGACCTTCTCGAAGTCCTCACGCGCGAGGCCGTACCAGTTGTCCTGGTCCACCGCCGGCGTCGGAGGGGTGGTGGGGATCGCCCCCGGCAACGCGGCCACGGGCAGGCCGGAGTCCGGGATGTTGTCCTGGTCGCCGAACGAGCCCTGCAGGATCACGCGGGTCGGGGTGCCCAATCCCAACGCCACCGAGGGCGACGCGCCCCACGAGCGGTTCCGCAGGTGGTCCCGGCCCGGAACGCCGCCTTCCTGGAGAAGCCCGTTCAGACGGAACGCGGTTCCCTGCAGCCAACCTCCCTTGGAACCCAGCGGCAGGGCGCGGTTCAGGTCGCCCGTGAAACGCTTCTGCTCCGCCGTCCCGTAGGCGACCGAGGCATCGAGGAAGTCCTCACGCCGCGGCGCCTTGGTGACCATGTTCACGTAGCCCGAACTCCCACCGCGCCCGGTGTCGGCCCCGGCCGGACCCTTCGCGATCTCCACCTGCTCCAGGTTGTACGTGTCGCGCGAGACCGCGCCGAGGTTCCGGACGCCGTCCACGAACAGCGATCCCGTGGCGTCGAAGCCGCGCAGGAAGAACGAGTCGCCCGAGGCGACGTTGCCGCCCTCGCCCGCCGCGAAGGTGATGCCGGGGGTGTTCCTCAGCACGTCGCCGAGGTTCATCGCCCCCTGCTGCGCGTACACCTCGTGCGGCACCACCACGAGCGTCTGCGGCGTGTCCAACACCGGCTGCACGAACTTCGGCGAGGACATCCGCGGCGACGCCGACGCGGTGACCACCGTGCGCCCGAGCGACGTCGGAGCATTGGTCGACGAGGAGTCCGGGGAACCGACCGGCTCCGTGGCCGCGTCGGCGACGAGGCCGCCCGAGACCAGCGCGGCGGTGAGACGGAAGGCGTGGCCCCGGAGCGAGGCCACCGGGGTTCGGAAACGGGAGTCGAGGTACATCGTCGTGGTTCGTGGTGTCGCGGGGCACGCCCCGGACGACGGCGCAGTGGATACCGGCTGCGACACGGCGCCGCTCCCGACCGCTTGCGGATTCCTGCCGGCGCCTTGCGATGGGCCGGATCGGCCGCGTCCGGCCCCGGCGTGGCACCGCTTCACGGCCTCCGCCCCGGGACCGCTGTTCCATTTTCCGCAGGGAGCCGTTCTCATTCCGCCCGTGACCACCGCCCGATTCGTCCTCGCCGCCGCGCTGACCCTGGGACTGCTTGAGGCGGCCGACCGACCGCAGTACGGCGAGGCGTGGTCGCGCAACATGACCTCGTCGGAACACGGTCTGCCGGCGGACTTCGACCCCGTCACGCGACGCGGGATCCGGTGGTCCGTCCCGCTCGGGGCGCCCGGGTCCGAATCCCATTCCACGCCGGTCGTGTCCGGTGGACGCGTCTACATCGGGACCAACAACGAGGCCCCGCGCGACCCGCGGAGGACCGGCGACCGCGGGATCTTCCTGTGCCTTTCCGAGAAGACCGGCGAGCTGCTCTGGCAGCTGGTGGTGCCGAAGCGGGAGGAGGACATCTACCACGACTGGCCGAAGACCGGCATGAGTTCGCCGGGGACCGTCGAGGGTGACCGCGTCTACCTGGTGGACAACCGCGGCGTGGTGCTGTGCCTCGACGCCAAGGGCCTCGCCGACGGCAACCAGGGCGTCACCAACGAGTCGGCCTACTGCACGCCGAAGACCACCAACGGGGTCCCGGCCATGCCGGAGATCCCGCTCGGGCCGCTCGACGCCGACATCCTCTGGTCCTTCGACCTGACCCGCGAGGTGGGCATCTGGTCCCACGACGCCGCGCACAGCTCGATCCTCGTGGACGGCGACCACCTCTACCTCAACACCGGCAACGGCGTGGACAACACCCACCGCCGCATCCGGCGTCCCGACGCCCCGAGCCTGGTGGTGCTCGACAAGCGCACCGGACGCCTGTTGGCGCAGGACGGACTCGGCATCGGGCCACGCATCTTCCACTGCACCTGGTCCTCGCCCGCGATGGCCCGGATCGACGGCCGGCGGCGGATCGTCTTCGCCGGCGGCGACGGCGTGCTCTACGGATTCGAGCCGTTCAAGGCACGGCGCGGTGCCACGGGCGTCGCGCGGCTCGATGAGGTCTGGCGCTTCGACTTCGATCCCGAGGCGCCGAAGTCGGACGTGGCCTCGTACCTCAACAACCGGCGCACCAGCCCGAGCAACATCTACGGCATGCCGGTCGTCGACGGCGACCGCATCTACGTGGCCGGCGGCGGCGACTGGTTCTGGGGCAAGAACGAGGCCTGGGTGAAGTGCCTGCGCGCCGGCGGCAAGGGCGACACCACCGCGACCTCCCTCGTCTGGTCGCACCCCATCGGCCGACACACCATGAGCACGCCGGCGGTCGCCGGAGGGATGGTCTTCGCCGCGGATTCCATGCGGACCTTCCACTGCATCGACGCCGCCACGGGCGAGGGACTCTGGACCCACGAGCTGGACGGCGAGGTCTGGGCCTCGGCGTTGGTCGCCGACGGCAAGGTCTACATCGGCACCCGGCGCGGCGGGTTCTACGTGTTCGCCCTGTCGAAGGAGAAGCGGCTTCTGGGACAGGTCCGACTCGACGCCCCGATCAGCGCCACCCCGGTGGCCGCGAACCGGGTGCTCTACGTCGGCACCGGCCGCACCCTGTACGCCGTGGCGAAGTAGCTTCGGGGATTCTCGATTCCTGATTCCTGATTCCTGATTCCTTATTCCTCCGATTTCCGGCAGATCGACTCGCACCGGAGTGCGAACCGGACGGTTTTTCGATTATCCACGCCATCCGTCCCATCCGCCCCATCCGTCCCATCCCCAGGATCCCGCCCCTCCGGACCCATGCGATTTCCCGTAAGGAACCCCGGGCCGGGTGCGACCCACCGGGGATGAAACTCATGGAAAGGCTGCTGCCCAACCGCCGGCGGATGGCTCGGTCCGGAGGGCATGGACCTGGGCTGCGGGGCGGCTTGCATTCCGCACGGATCCGGGTTGGGTACGGGGATCGGCCCGGGATCGGATCGGAGACGGGCGGTCCGGGTCCCGCCGCAACCCGATTCGGAACCCGATGAACCCACCTGAATCCGTCCGGGACCCCGGCTCCACCGGGGGCGTCCTCGATCCGGAGCGCTGGATCGAGGAGCATGGCGACTACCTCTTCCACTACGCGATCTCACGGCTGAGGGATCCGCAGCGGGCGGAGGACCTGGTGCAGGAGGCGTTGCTCGCCGCATGGAAGGGCTCCGAACGCTACCGGGGCGGGTCCACCGAGCGGACATGGCTGACCGGGATCCTTCGCAACAAGATCCTCGACCACTTCCGCAAGGCGAGCCGCGAGACCAGCTTCACCGACCTCGAATTCTACGCCGGCGAGGAGGAGTCGGCGTTCGAGAACCCGGAGTTCCCGGGCCACTGGAACCGGGCTTCCGCTCCGCGGGAATGGGAGGGGATGGGTGAGGCCCTCGACCGGGACGAGTTCTGGAAGGTGTTCCGCGGCTGTTGCGGAAAGCTCCCGGAGCGCATCGCCTGCGCCTTCTGGCTGCGGGAAGTGGACGACCTCCCGACCCGCGAGATCTGCGACCGGCTCGCCATCTCCGAGGGCAACCTGTGGGTCATGCTGCACCGCGCGCGCATGGCCCTCCGCCAATGTCTGGAATCCAACTGGTTCGAGGCCGGTGAAACCGGCGC
The DNA here is from genome assembly GCA_027488845.1 of Verrucomicrobiales bacterium. Classification (GTDB taxonomy): domain Bacteria; phylum Verrucomicrobiota; class Verrucomicrobiia; order Limisphaerales; family UBA9464; genus SXXZ01. The sequence goes on from JAIYBC010000065.1 coordinate 45,859, forward strand.
CGGCACACGATGAAAAAGACCCTGCTTCAAAGGCTCAGACGGCGCTGGATCCTGCTCCTCGCCGCCCTCACCCCACCCTGCCGCAGGATCGTGGTGCTCGGCTCCCGACGCCTCGATGCGCCTCAGGGCGCCATCGCCAAGCTCCAGGTCCGGATCCACGTCGGCATCTGCACCGCCTGCCGACGCTACCTCGACCAGATCGCCCTGGTGCACGAGGCCGCGCGGAGGAGCGGCGACCGTCCGGATGCCCTGCAGGGCGTTTCCCCGCGGTCCCGGCTCCCGGCGGCGGCCCGGGAACGGATCCGGGAACGGATCCGTTGCGAACGCTCCCGCGCCTGAGGATCCTCGGCCGCTTGCCCGCCCATGCCTCCCAGGAAAGAGACCCCGAAGGAACACGTCGAACTCCACCGCGACGGCAGCATCCGGGCGCGGGGCCCGATCCTGGACGGTGTCCCGACCGGGTACTGGGAGTGGTTCCGGCTCGACGGCACCCGCCTGCGTTCGGGCAGCTTCGAGGCGGGTGAACAGGTCGGAGAGTGGACCACCTACGACCGGCGCGGCGAGGTCTACAAGGTCACGCTCATGAAGCCGAAGTGGCCCCGCACCACGGGCTGAGTCCCACGGTCGCTGCGCTCCGACAGGCCGGAGGTCGAACCGGGGACCACACGCCGCGGACGACTCCCCCAACTGCGTCCTTTCCCCAGGCCCGGCGACGTCCTAGAAAACGGCATCCACCTGTGATGTCCCGGAACGTTTCCGGGGCGCCGTCGTTTACCGTCGCGTCATCCCGTCCCCCGATGAAGACCGCCAAGTCCCCCGCCAAGTCCCCCGCGAAATCCAAGCCGGCCGCGAAGGCCTCCACGAAGACCCGTCCCATGCTGATCAACGGCAAGTGGGTGCAGGCCCTCGGGGGCGGATCGTTCCCGACGTTCAACCCGGCCACCGGCGAACCGATCGCCAACGTCGCCGCCGGCGAGAAGGCCGACGTCGACCTCGCCGTCGCCGCCGCGCGGGCGGCCTTCGAGACCGGGCCGTGGTCCCGGCTCACCGCCTCCGAACGCGGCCGCCTGCTGCTGAAGCTCGCCGACCTGCTGGAGAAGAACCTCGAGGAGTTCGCCCGGCTCGAGTCGCTCGACAACGGCAAGCCCCTCGGCGTCGCCCGCGTCGCCGACGTGCCCCTCGCCATCGACCTCTTCCGCTACATGGCCGGATGGGCCACCAAGATCCACGGACGCACCTTCCCGATCTCCGTTCCCTACGCCCCGGGCGCACGTTTCCACGCCTTCACCCAGCGCGAGGCGGTCGGAGTCGTCGGACAGATCATCCCCTGGAACTTCCCGCTGCTCATGGCCGCCTGGAAACTCGGCCCTGCGCTCGCCACCGGTTGCACGGTCGTGCTCAAGCCCGCCGAACAGACACCGCTCTCGGCCCTGCGCCTCGGCGAGCTCATCCAGGAGGCGGGTTTCCCCGACGGCGTCGTGAACATCGTCACCGGATACGGTGAGACCGCCGGCGCCGCCCTCGCCGGCCACCCGGGCATCGACAAGGTCGCCTTCACCGGATCCACCGAGGTCGGCAAGATCATCGTCCGCGCCGCGGCCAACGACCTGAAGAAGGTCTCCCTCGAGCTTGGAGGCAAGTCGCCCAACATCATCCTCGACGACGCCGACCTCGCCACCGCCATCCCGGGCGCCGCCAGCGCGATCTTCTTCAACCACGGCCAATGCTGCTGCGCCGGCTCCCGGCTCTACGTGCACAAGAAGCACTTCGACAAGGTCGTCGAGGGCGTCGCCGCCGCGGCCAAGAAGATCAAGGTCGGCCCCGGCCACCTGCCGGACACCGAGATGGGCCCGCTCGTCTCCGAGGAGCAGCTCGCCCGCGTGCTCGGCTTCCTCGAGTCCGGCAAGGCACAGGGCGCCAAGCCGCTCGCCGGCGGGACCCGCGCCGGGGACAAGGGCTACTTCGTCCAGCCCACCGTGCTCGTGAACACCAAGCCCGGCATGAAGGTCGTCGAGGAGGAGATCTTCGGCCCTGTCGTCTGCGCCATCCCGTTCACCGACGTCGACGAGGTGGTCGCCGCCGCGAACAACAACGTCTACGGCCTCGCCGCCGCCGTCTGGACCTCCAACGTCTCGCGCGCCCACACCATCGCCTCCGCCCTGCGCGCCGGCACCGTCTGGGTCAACTGCTACAACATCTTCGACGCGGCGCTGCCCTTCGGCGGGTACAAGCAGTCCGGATGGGGCCGCGAGATGGGCGAGGAGGCCCTCGCGCTCTACACCGAGACCAAGGCGGTCTGCATCCGGCTCTGAGCCGACCGTTCCCGGGAAGTGTGGTCGGATCCCGCACGGGAACGCCGAGGCGTCGGGCGACGCTCCGACCCAGGCGCCTACGCCGCCACCCCCCGCACCCCATCGGTGTGCGGGGGGCTTCTTCTGGGCGTCCCGGGTTCCCGCGTTGCGGACGCAACGTCTTCCATGGAAGGTCTCCCGTCCGTCCCCGACCCGACCGATGCCGTCCCCGCTCCACAACCGGATCCGCGCCTGGACGTTGCTTCCGCTCCTCTTCGTCCTGTCCGCAGCCGCCGCGGAGGCTCCCGTCGGATTGAGGCAGAAGCTGTGGACGATCGACGACGGCCTGCCGAACAACAACGTCAACAGCCTCGCGCTGACCGAGGACGGCTACCTGTGGGTGGGCACGATCAACGGCCTCGCGCGCTTCGACGGCCAGCGCTTCGAGGTCTTCGACGTCCGCCGCGTCCCCTCCTTCTCCACCAGCGACATCGTCTCCTTCCTGCCGACCCGCAGGAACGGGCTCCTCTTCCTCGCCCGCACCGGGTTGTGGATCCAGCGGCTGGACGACGGTTCCTTCGTTCCCCGGTTCGACCTGGTGAACATCGGCGCCTGGATGGAGGACGACGCCGGACGCAACTGGGTGGTCCGCGACGGCGGGCGTCTCCAGGAGATCCTCCCGGGCGGCTTCGGTCCCCCGGCACCCGAACCCAGGATCGGCAGCCTGCCGGTCTTCGCCGCGGGCCGCCCCGGCCCCACCGTGTTCCGTGACGGACGCTGGTCGGAACTCCGCAACGGCCATTGGGTCGAGGTGGAGGACCTTCCCACCCTGCCCCAACACAGGAACAGCTGGCAGGTCCAACGCAAGTCCTCCGGCTCCTGGTTCATGCTGGACCAGGCCGTCTGTCGCGTCGTGGACGGAAGCTCTCCGCTCCTGACCTTCCGGCAGCCGGGGGTGACCGACCAGGTCGCGATGCTGGCCGAGTGCCCGAACGGCGACGCCTGCGTCACGGTGTACGGTGGACGGGCATTCATCCTCGACGGAAAGACCGGCAAGTCGGAGTCCGTCCGCGACCCGGAGGGCAAACCCGTCGCCGACGCCTCATCCATGCTGATGGACAAGGACGGCAACCTCTGGATCGGCACCTATGCCCGAGGCCTGATCCGGCTGAGTCCGAACCCCTTCACCACCCGGGGTTTGGCGGACGGGTTCCCGAGCGAGCATCTCACCACGGTCTCCACCCGGCGCGAGGGAGGCCTGTGGCTGGGAAGCCGGGAAGGGCTCGTCTGGTCCTGGGACGGACGCGATGCGGTCCGTGTCCGGGAGCAGAAGCCGGGGCCGACGGTGATCTCGCTCCATGAGGACCGCTCCGGGACGCTCTGGATCGGCCAGGAGCTGCCGGGCATCCAGCGGAGGACCCATGGAAGCCACGAGGCAGGTTGGACCCCGCCGGGCTTGGCACCGAAGGAGGTCGAATGGCCCGCCTGCTACCTGGAGACCGGTTCCGGGGACTTCTGGATCGGGGCCGCCAACCGGGTGCTTCAGCGGCGCGGCACCGAGTGGACCAGCCATCGGAATGCCGACGGCCTGGTGGAATCGGGCTTCCTCTGCCTTGCGGAAGACGCACGTGGAAGGATCTGGGGCGGGAGCTACACAGGCCTGAACATGCTGGAGGACGGCCGTTGGAGCTCCTGGCTGCACGGGACGAACACGTTGCCCTACGGCGCCTACTCCCTGCTCGCCGACCCCGACGGATCGGTCTGGATCGGCACCAAGGGCAACCAGCTGAACCGGATCCGCGACGGCCGTATCCTCGGATTCCCGCTCAACGAGGATCCCGCCGACAACGCCGTCTGCGGCATGGTCGCCGACGACCTCGGCAATCTCTGGTTGGCCACCCTCAAGGGCATCCTGCGGGTGCGGCGGGATGCGTTCGAGGACTGCGTGGCCGGGCGGCAACGCCATCTCGATGCGGACCGCTTCGGCCTCGAGGACGGCCTCTCGGGACGCGAGTCCCATGGACCGGCGCATCCGGCCATCCTGCGCGACGGGGAGGGAAGGATCCACTGTGCCACGCTCCGTGGACTCGTTTCGTTTCAACCCTCGGAGGTGCAGACCCGGCTGGAGCCGGCCATCGTCCACATCGAGGAGGTCCAACTGGACCGTCGGCCCGTGGAGGTCATGCCCGGCAAGCCGGTCGCGGTACCTGCGGGAACCGACCAGATCCTGGTCCGCTACACCGGTGTCCAGCTGAGCCAACCGGAGAAGCTGCGGTTCCGGTACCGGCTCGAGGGCGTCGACCCGGAATGGGTGGAGTCGGACCGCCGACGCTCCGCCTACTATCCACGGCTCCGCCCCGGGAACCACAGGCTTCGCGTCCAGGCCATGGGGCCTGATCGAGTATGGCATGAGGCCCGTCATCCGCTTGCGCTCCGGGTGGACTCCTACTTCTGGGAGACCCGCACCTTCATGGCGGCGGCGACGGCCGGGGGGATCCTCGTCGTCGCCTGGATCGTGCGCCTGGTCTCGACCCGCCGGTTCGCCCTGAAACTGGCCGCGGCGGAACGCCAGGCGGCGGTCGAACGCGAACGGGCGCGCATCTCGCGCGACATGCACGACGACCTCGGCGCACGGCTCACCAAGATCGCCTTCTTCAGCGAACTGGCGGACCGGAACCAGGGGACCCCGGTCGCCCTGGAACACCTGCGGTCCGTCGCCCGCATGTCCCGGGAAGCCGCCCGCGCCCTCAACGAGATGGTCTGGGCGGTGAAGCCCTCCAACGACTCGCTCTCCAACCTCGCCGGCTACCTCTGCCAGTACGCCACCGAGTACCTCGAGGAGACCCCGATGCGCCTGCGCCTGGACCTGCCGGTCTCCGTCCCTGCCCACCCGGTCGCCGCGGAGACGCGACACCAGGTGTTCCTCGTGGTGAAGGAGGCGCTCAACAACGTCGTGAAGCACGCCGAGGCCACCGAAGTCCTGCTTCGCCTCGTCCACGGCCCACGCACGTTCACCATCACCGTCGCCGACAACGGCCGCGGCCTGCCGCCGGAACCGGAACGGCGTCCCGGCAACGGCCTCGGGAACATGGCCCGCCGCGTCGAACAGCTCGGCGGCGGATTCCGGATCGGCCCACGCGCGGGCGGCGGCACCGAGGTCGTCATCCAAGTGCCGATCGGCACCGGTTGAGGGATTCCGGCGGCGTCCGTTAACCCGTTTGGGCGATTGCCGGGACGGCTCCCTGCCGGGAGCCTCGGCCCAGCACATGAACATCCGCGTCGCCATCGTCGAGGACGATCCGGACATCCGGCAGAGCCTCTCCCTGCTCGTCCGGGGCACCCCGGGCTATGAGCTGTGCGGCGCGTTCGAGAGCGCCGAGGCCGCCCTCGAAGGTTTGCCGGGCGTCCGACCGGAGGTCGTCCTCATGGACATCAACCTCCCCGGCCGGTCGGGGATCGAATGCGTCCGCCAGCTGAAGGCCGGACGGCCCGGGATCCAGGTGGTGATGCTGACGGTCTTCGACGACAGCGAGGACCTCTTCAATTCCCTTTCCGCCGGGGCCAGCGGCTACCTGCTCAAACGCACCCCACCCGCCCGCATCCTCGAGGCCATCGCCGAGGTCCACCGCGGCGGCGCGCCGATGTCGCCGCAGATCGCCCGGATGGTGGTGGAGAAGTTCTTCCCGGCGGACGTGGCCCGCCCCCGCAAGGTGGAGCTGAGCGGACGCGAGGAGGAGGTCCTCCAGCTGCTCTCCCAAGGTTACCGCTACAAGGAGATCGCCGCCGCGCTCGGCCTTGCCGTGGACACCGTGCACAGCCACCTGCGCCGCATCTACGAGAAGCTCCACGTCACCTCCCGCACCGAGGCGGTGGTGAAGTTCCTCCAGCGCTGAACCTCCTGGCCGGGAAGCGCTGGCGTGTCCCCGGTCCCGGTGTCATTGTCGCCCGCCCGCCGTCCCAAACGGGAGGGCGATGGCCGCGCATGACTCCCCCCAGTGCCTCCCCGATCCGGGCCTTCCGGTCCGGCCTCCTCCACCTCCTCCCCGCCCTCGGACTGCTGCTCGCCACGGCACCGGTCCCGGTTGCGGCCCAGTCGGCCAAGAAGCCCGCCCTGGAAATCACCATCGGCGCCAACAACACCCTGGTGATCCCCCGCTCCGCCTTGGGCAAGGAGCACCTGATGTCGGCCTCGCGGATCCCCCAGACCGTCGCCGCCACCTCCACCGGCCTGTCCGGCCGCGTCGTGCGGTTCGAGCTGTTCCACGACGGCGTGGATCTCTACGAGGCCACCGACGGCCTCGTGGTGACCAAGGACCTCCCGGCCCGCCGGCTGTTGACCACCTTCCCGATCGTCGAGCAGGACGGCAACAAGGTGGTCATCGACTTCAACAAGGGCATGCGCCGCCTCTACACCGAGATGTGGATCGGCGGCCGGAACTTCAACTCGTCGGCCCGCGACGAGAGCCTGGAGATCCCGCAGTCGCGCGTGTTCCTCGCCGAGAAGAACGGGGACCAGCTGACCATCCGCCAGAGCGTCCAGGTCCGCGACCGCGAGTCCCAGTCGAACCTCGAGCAGCAGTTCGAGGTCCGGTACTTCTTCACCCCGTACTCCGCCGGCACCTACAAGGGCAAGGAGGCCCCCGCGTCCGACCTGCGCTACTCGCGGTTCTTCGAGAGCCAGGCCCGGCTGGAGGAGACCACCGGACGTCCGTCGCCGCAGATGGCCCGCTTCGACATCTCGAAGCCGGTCGTCTTCCACTTCAGCGCGAACACGCCCGCCGAATACGTCGAGGCCGTGAAGGACGGCATCCTCTACTGGAACCGCGCCTTCGGCACCAACGTCGTCCGCGCCGAGAAGGCCCCCGAGGGCGTCACCGCCCCCGATCCCCGCTACAACATCGTCCAGTGGGTCCCGTGGGACAGCGCCGGCTTCGCCTACGCCGACATCCTGCTGGACCCGCGCAGCGGCGAGTCGCAGCACGGCCAGGCCTTCATGACCTCGGTGTTCGGCATCAGCGGCAAGTCCCGCGCCCGCACCCTGCTCCGCGCCATGCGCGAGATGGCCGGCGACAGGAAGTCCTCCACGATCCCGGGTTCCCAGGGCGAGGCCGCCCAGGGCTTCCCCTGGATGACCGCCAACGGCCTGTGCCAGATCCAGGCGCCGGAGTTCGCCCTGCAGTACGCCCAGGGCCTCGAGGACCTGCTGTCCAAGGAAGGCCTCACCGACGAGGCCACGCTGCGCACCTCGCAGGACTACGTCCGCCAGGTGGTCGCCCACGAGGTCGGGCACGTCCTCGGCCTGCGCCACAACTTCGCCGGCAGCGTCGCCGCCACGCTCAACCGCCTGGAGCTCGACGAGTGGTTCCAGTCCTACGTCACCAACGGCGTGCTCGACTCCTACACCAACCGCTACGCCACCTCCTCCATCATGGAGTACCCGGTGTTCAAGTCGTCCGTGCAGGCCGGCTGGATCATCCGCACCCAGAAGACCCCGCTGCCCCACGACCGTGCGGCGATCCAGTGGGGCTACCTCGGCGGCACCGAGCCGCGCGACAAGAAGCTGCTCTTCGGCACCGACGACCAGGTCGGCGTCTGGGGCGACCTCCAGCGCTTCGACTTCGGGGTGGAGCCGGTCATCGGCGCCTACGGCCAGCTCGCCGAGGACATCCGCCTCCTTCCGAACAGCCTCGTCGAGACCTTCATCGGCGCGAAGGCGCCGCGGGATCCGCGCGACGCCGTCCCGGTGGCCGAGGTGAACCTCTCGCCCGACCGCGCCGCCGCGCGCCTCGCGGCCTCGTTCGCCGACATGCTCGGCTGGTTCCGCGCCGGCGCCCGCTCGATCCGCATCGAGAACCAGTTCGACTTCATCGGGGAGCTGAACGAGAAGGACCGCGCCAAGGCCCACTGGAAGGACCTCAACGACCAGTTCGAACGTCTCGGCGGCGTGGACCGCGCCCTCTTCGCCTTCCTCCCGCTCGACCTGAAGCTCGAGCTGAAGGACGCGCCCAAGGGCGTCAACACCGCCGAGAAGGTCTCCGCCTCCGCCCTGCAGGCGCGGTTGAAGAAGCTCCTGGAGACGCCCGCCTACACCAACTTCGTCGGCCTCGACGAGAAGAAGTACGCGTTCACGCCCGAGGAGAAGGAGATCATCCTCAAGCGTGGTGAGAAGTACTTCGCCGAGCTCGAGACCGAGCTGGTGAAGCAGGTGTGCCAACGCCTGGAGAACGCGCCGCGCGACCTCGCCCTCACCGCGGTCGAGACCCTCGAGGAGGGGGACATCACCGCGAAGCTCGAGCAGCGCATCGGCGACGTCGCCCGGCTGGTGTTGACCGCCAAGGACGAGTCCCGCCGCATCAAGGGCAAGGTCGACAAGGGCTTCGTCGAGGTCGTGGACTTCCGCTACGACGCGCCGACCCGCCTCGCCGCGGCCAAGATGCTCAACGACAAGACCGGCTCCTACCGTGGCTGGTCCATCGACGCCAAGGGCGACCTCAACAAGGCGCTCAAGGACGAGGTGGAAGGCGCCCTGAACATCGCCAACTTCAAGGAATTCAAGGAGTCCATGCTCTCCCGCACGCTGCGCGAGTGGTACCTGCGCCAGCAGGACGTCCTGCAGCTCCTGCCTCCCAAGCCCGGGAAGTAGGCCTCCCCGTCCGACGGACCTTCCGTCGTTCGAACAAGACCCTCGGCAGCGATGCCGGGGGTCTTCTCATTCCCGGGGAGATCGGCAGGTCCCACCAAGGATCCGAAGGATCCGCGGATCGGGGAATCCACGGAGGACATTCTCCCGCGGAGACGCGGAGACGCGGATGGCCGTCTCAACCCACGGCGCGGCGTCGCCAACGGGCAACTGACAACGAACAACGGACTCCGCGGCCCAGGTGGCCGCGGCTACCGTTTCAATGACACACCAAGCCATTGGCACCGGAGGCCGGACTCAAGTACGGGATGCCCAAAGCCAGGCCGCGCAGCACGAGCATCGCGCCCGTGACCGCCACGCCGGCCGGGATGAAGCGTTGCAGCCGCAGCCGCCACACGAAGGGCATCCGTCCGCCGGCCAAGGTGATGGCCAACATCAACGGCAGCGTTCCCAGTCCGAACGCCAGGTTCCAGGCGGCGCCGACGAGCGGCGACCCGGTTGCCGCCGCGGAAGCCGAGGCCACGTAGACGAGGCCGCAGGGAAGCAGCCCGTTGAGCGATCCCAACAACACCCGCGACCCGAGTGTTCCCCGGCCCAACAGGCGGCCGAACGCGGACTTCAGGAATCCGACCGCACGCAGCAGCAGCCCGGTGGGGGAACGGCGGGTGCTGGCCACCAGGCCGGCGAGGATCAGCACCCCGGCGGTGAGGGAGAGCCAGCGCTGGAATCCGGCGATGGCCAGTCCACGTCCGAAGAGGCCGAAGAGCGCACCGAGGACGGTGTAGGTGCCGATGCGGCCGAGGTTGTAGAGCAGGCGTCCCGTCGCCGGATGGGAACCGCCGCCGGAGGCGGAGACGGCGACCGCCAACGGCCCGCACATCCCGGCGCAGTGGAGGCTTCCCAGCAGACCGAGCAGGAATGGGGTGGCGTATTCCATGGCTCCGTTCCCCCTGCGGGAATCAGGACTGGGGCGCTCCGACGACGACGTCGCGATCCGTGTAGAACTCGTCCGCACCGACGGTCCAGCGCACCCGCACCTTCCAGAGCCCGTCGCGCAGGCCGGCGGCGTCCACGCGCTGGACACCATCCAAGCCGGCGGTGAGCGGCATCCGCTGGTCGAGCCGTGAGTCCGAGGGACGATACAGCTCGATGCTGCCGGTGGCCCCGCGGCCCGCGTGGGCCGAAGGCAGGGCGATCACCAGGGAACGTCCGCCGGTGGCGTCGGAAATTCCGATCCGTGCGGGCAGGGCCGCGCTCCGGCTCACGCGGTCCATCTGGCTCTGATGACGCAGTTCCTCCTCGTAGTAGTCGGCGCGGACCAGGTCCTGGCGTTGCCCGATGGCGAAGACCGCCCAGCAGACCATCGCGCTGATGAACACCGCGAAGTAGGCGACGATGGCGTAGGGCCACGGATTGCGGCGGATTTCCTGGAGGTTCATGGAGGTGGGAAAGGTTGGGGAAGTCCCGGTGCAGGCGGGCTCAATCGTCGTTGCGGGGACCGACGAACGTCGTGCCGAGGCCTTCGAGTCTCTTGCCGCCCGAGAAGACGCCGACCTTGATCCGCGTGGCGGATCCGGTGAGCACGGACTTGGGCAGGTAGACCATGACCGATGTCTGCACGAAGGACTCCTTCGGTGCGACGAGCGGATTGGCGCCCATCACACGGATCTTGCCCTCCACCCCCTCAAGGACGAACTCCACCGGGATGTCGTGGTGGGCCTTGTTGATGACCTTCACCGAATAGACGTTGCCGATCGTGCCGTCGGGTCCGGGTTGGTAGAGGGCGCCCTGGGCGCGGAGGAAGGTGGTCTCCACCGGGGCCCGGGTGAGGACGAGCGTGAGGAACAGGGTCACCAACGCACCGAGCACGACCGCGTACATCAGCATGCGCTTGGTGAACCGCTGGGGCTCCCCCTTCTCCACGCTGTTCTGGGACGCGAAGCGGATCAGGCCGTGCGGGCGGCCGACGCGGTCCATGATCTGGTCGCAGGCGTCGATGCAGGCCGTGCAGTTGACGCACTCCATCTGGGTCCCGTCCCGGATGTCGATGCCGGTCGGGCAGACCGCCACACACTGGCGGCAGTTGACGCAGTCGCCGTGGCCCTGGGCGGCCCGTTCCGAAACCGACTCGCCCTTGCGCCACGGGGCGCGGGACTCGCCACGTTTGCGGTCGTACATCACCAGCATCGTGTTCTCGTCGAGGGCCGCCGACTGGAAGCGGCCATAGGGGCAGATGAAGGTGCAGGCCTGCTCGCGGAACCGCGCGAAGATCGCGTAGAACAGCAGCGAGAACAGGATCATGAACGTGAGGCCGGTGACGTGGTTGCGGGGGTCGTCCAACTGGATCCTCAACAACTGGTCGCTGCCCACGATGTAGGCGAAGAGGGTGTTGCCCACGATGAAGGAGACGCCGAAGAAGACGGCGTGCTTGAAGAGGCGACGGGCGATCTTGCGCGCCGTCCACGGCGCCTCCGACAGCGCCTTCTGTTCGGCGGAGTCCCCGTCGATGAGGTACTCCAGCTTCCGGAACACCATCTCCATCATGATGGTCTGGGGACACGCCCATCCGCACCAGAGCCGGCCGAAGGCGGTGGTGAAGACAATGATGCCGGTGATGAAGACGAGCATCGCCACGGCGAAGAGGATGGAGTCCTGCGGCCAGAACATCTGGCCGAGGATCGAGAACTTACGCTCCACGATGTTGATCATCAGGAGGGGGTTGCCTTGGATGCGGATCCAGGGGCCGGCGAACATGACCACGATGAGGACGGCGGCGAACCAGGCGCGGCGCGTGTGCCAGGTTCCGGAGGGCTTCTTCGGATAGAGCCAACGGCGGCGTCCCTGCTGGTCGGCGGTCGCGAGGTGGTCGCGGTAATCCTTCCAGTTGACGGGTTGCGACACGCCACGGGGATCCGGGGCCTCCGCGGTGGAGGCCCGGCCTTCTGAGGATTCGTCATTCATCGGAGGAGGGGCCCCGCCGCCCGCCCGAGGGCGACCCGGCGGGGCCGTTCATCTGCGGGAACCGCTATTCGAAATCCATCTGGACCGGCGCGGGCGCCTTGTCCTCGGACGGCTTGGGATCGACGGGGTTGGAACCCCGGAGCGTGTAGATGTAGCTGGCCACGGCCTGGATCTCGCTGGGCTTCAGGACGCCCCGCCAGGTGAGCATGCCCTTCTCGGGCACGCCGGTGACGATGATCTTCACCGTGTCCACGTAGTTGGATCCGTGGATCCAGTAGGTGTCGCAGAGGTTGGGTCCGACGAGCCCGCCGCCGTCGGGCCGGTGGCACGGGGCACAGAGGGTCTGGTAGGTCTGCAGGCCGTTGGTCAGCACCTGCGGGTCGGCGCTCGGCTTGAGCGAGGCGAGCTCCGACTCGAACCGTGCCAATGCCGCGTTCTTGATGGCGTCGCCGGCCTTGGCCTCGGCGGCGTACTCCTCGGCCTGCAGCGGGCCCATCTTGAGCACGTGGTAGTAGCCCATGTAGGCGAAGGCGATGGCGATGCAGATGTAGAAGAGCCACACCCACCAACTGGGCAGGTTGTTGTCGAGCTCCTTGATGCCGTCGGCGTCGTGGTCGAGCAGCAGCGGGTCCTTCGGTTCCTCATTCATGGTTGGTTCCTCCGTTGGCGGGCTTGATGACGGTGTCCTCGTCGTGCAGGGGCATCTCCCCCATCGTGGCGAGGAAGGCGGCGCGGTGGGCGAAGGCCCACAGCATGGCCCCGGTGAACACCGTGAAGAAGAGGCAGATGGAGACGACTCCGTAGAGTCCCACGCCCCCGATGTCGTTGAGCACGTTCTTGATCATGGGATGGGTTCAGTTGCTGGCGGTTGCGGTGGCGGGCGCGGCGGACTTGATGTCGGTGCCGAGCCGTTGCAGGTAGGCGATGAGGGCGATGATCTCGCGGTCGGGCTTGGCCTTGACGCCACCCACCCCGAGGTTGGCCACGACCCTTGCGGCCTGGGCCTGGAGGTCGGCGACCGCCGTCGACTCGAATCCCTGCGGATAGGGCACTCCGACCTTGCGCAGGGCCGAGATCCGCGGGGCCACCGAGTTGGTGTCGAGGGTCTGGGTGAGCAGCCAGGAATAGCGCGGCATCATGGAACCCGGCGAGGTCGTGGTCGGCTGGTCCATGTGGTTGTAGTGCCACGCGTCCGGGTACTTGCCGCCGATGCGGTGCAGGTCCGGGCCGGTGCGCTTGGAACCCCAGAGGAACGGGTGGTCGTTCACGAACTCGCCCGCCTTGGAGTACTCGCCGTACCGCTCGGTCTCCGAACGGAACGGACGGACCATCTGCGAATGGCACCCCACGCAGCCCTCGCGGATGTAGATGTCGCGGCCCAGGACCTCGAGCGGGGTGTAGGGCTTGACGCTGGCGATCGTCGGGACGTTCTCCTTGATCAGGAACATCGGGATCAGCTCGACCAGTCCGCCGATCGCGACGGCGACGAGGGCGAGGACGGTCATGGTGAGCGGGCGTGCCTCCAGCCAGCGGTGGCCCCAGGCGAAGCGGCCCGGGTTGCCGTGGTGCTCCTCCTTGGCGTCGACCGCCACCTGGACCTCGGTCTCGGCCTCGAAGCTGCCGGACTTGGCGGTCTTCCACAGGTTGTAGGCCATGAGGATGGCGCCGACGATGTAGAGCGTGCCGCCGATCGCACGGAGGCGGAACATCGGGAACAGCTGGAGGACGGTCTCGAGGAAGTTCGGGTACTGGAGGAAGCCGTCGGCGTTGAACTGCTTCCACATGAGACCCTGGGTGATGCCGCTCCAGTACATCGGGACGACGTAGAACATCATGCCGAGCAGCGAGACCCAGAAGTGCCAGTTGGCGAGCTTCACCGAGTACAGCGGGGTGCGGTAGAGGCGCGGGAAGAGGTAGTAGAGCACCGAGAAGGTGAGGAACCCGTTCCATCCGAGGGCGCCGGTGTGGACGTGGGCGATGGTCCAGTCGGTGAAGTGGGAGAGCGAGTTGACGCTCTTGATGGAGAGCATCGGGCCCTCGAGGGTGGCCATGCCGTAGGCGGTCACGGCGACGACCATGAACTTGAGCATGGGATCCTGGCGGACCTTGTCCCAGGCGCCGCGCAGGGTGAGCAGGCCGTTGAGCATGCCGCCCCAGGAGGGGGCGATGAGCATGATCGAGAACACCATGCCCAGCGACTGGGCCCAGTCGGGCAGCGAGGAATAGAGCAGGTGGTGCGGGCCGGCCCAGATGTAGATGAAGATCAGGCCCCAGAAGTGGATGATCGAAAGCCGGTAGGAGAACACCGGGCGGTTCGCGGCCTTGGGCAGGAAGTAGTACATCAGGCCCAGGTAGGGCGTGGTGAGGAAGAACGCGACGGCGTTGTGCCCGTACCACCACTGGACCAGGGCGTCCTGCACGCCGGCGTAGATCGAGTAGCTCTTGAAGGCGCCCGCGGGCATCGCGAGCGAGTTGACGATGTGCAGCAGCGCGACCGTGACGGCGGTGGCGATGTAGAACCAGATCGCGACGTAGATGTGCTTCTCACGGCGCTTCACGATCGTGCCGAGGAGGTTCACCGTGAAGCAGACCCAGACGACTGCGATGGCGATGTCGATCGGCCATTCCAGCTCCGCGTACTCCTTGCTGCTGGTGAGGCCCAGCGGGAGGGTGATCGCGGCGGAGACGATGATCGCCTGCCAGCCCCAGAAGTTGATCCAGCTCAGCGCGTCGCTGAACATGCGCGCCTTGCAGAGGCGCTGGAGGCTGTAATAGATGCCCATGAACACGCCGTTGCCGACGAAGGCGAAGATGACGGCGTTCGTGTGCAGCGGGCGGAGGCGACCGAAGGTCGTGTACTGCAGGTTCAGGTTCAGGTCCGGGAAGAACAGCTGGCAGGCGATGAGGAGGCCGGCCGCGAAGCCGACGAGTCCCCAGATCACCGTCGCTATCGCGAAGGCCCGGACGATCCGGTTGTCGTATTTGAATGTTTCCGTGGTCATGGATGTGCGCTCGTTCGTGGTTTCAAGTCGTTGGTCGTCACCGCATCCGCGTCGCGCCCTTGGCGCCGGTTTCCGCGGCCGCTGCCGCACGGGGTTCATCTTCCCCGTCGCCGGTCGTGCGGCTCCCCGCGCCTTGCCGTTGGGTCCCCCGGATTTGCGCGCCCACGGCAACCGAGGCGTCGTCGGACAGGATGCGCATCGACGGCGTGCAGGTGTCCTCGAACTGCCCCGACCGCACCGCCCAGAAGAAGGCGGCGAGGAACGCGGCGGCGAAGAGGACGCTCAGCGGGATGAGGAGGAAGATGACGCTCATGGACGGCTTTCGGTGGAATGGGTTCCGGGACGGAGCGCCCGTCCCGCATGGCGGGTGGCGAGGCAGGCGAAGGCGACGACGGTGATCGAGCTCAGCGGCATCAGCACGGCGCACACGATCGGGGAAAGGAGTCCCGCGGCCGCAATCGCGAGGCCGACGAGGTTGTAGAGGCCGGACAGCAGGAATCCGGCGCGGA
The DNA here is from genome assembly GCA_027488845.1 of Verrucomicrobiales bacterium. Taxonomy (GTDB): domain Bacteria; phylum Verrucomicrobiota; class Verrucomicrobiia; order Limisphaerales; family UBA9464; genus SXXZ01. Next base: position 61,262 of record JAIYBC010000065.1, read on the forward strand.
CCAGCGCAACCGACCGACGCGCGAAGGCGAGGATGCCGGGAAGGCGCGGGACCATGTCGGCCGCCAGGATGATGTCGCTGGCCGGCGAGAACGCGCCGACCTCCTCCACCACCGCGGCTCCCACGTCCGCCTGCCTCAACGCTCCGGCGTCGTTGAGTCCGTCGCCGACCATCAGGACGGTCTCGCCCCGTTCCTGGCGCGCGCGGACGAAGTCCAGCTTGTCCTGAGGCCCCTGGCCGAAGCGGAGTTCCGCCTGCTCGCCGAGCAGTCCACGGAAGCGAGCCCGTTCCCCGTCGTGGTCGCCGCTGAGCAACGCGATGCGGTGGCTTCCCGCGAGCCCCGCGGGAAGGCGGTCGACGTCCGCCCGGACTCCGCCGGAGACGCGGAAGCGCCCGAGGACGCTGCCTTCCACCGAAGCCATCACCGTCGCCCCGTCGGCCGGGCCATTCACCCCGGCCGGGATCCCGGCGCCGTTCTGCGCCATCCACGAGGCCGAGCCGAGCGCGACGGTTTGACCATCGACCTCCGCGGCGACGCCCCGGCCGGGCACTTCCCGGAATGCGGTGACGGACTCGGACACCGCGGGACGGACACCGGGCCGGGCCGAGAGCCACGACGCGATGCGGACCGAGAGCGGATGGGTCGAGGCACGGGCCACCGCGGCGAGACGGGCCGCGTCGTCATCGGAGAGCGTCGTGCCCTCCCACTCCACCCGGGCACCGCCGGGCGTGGTGAGCGTGCCGGTCTTGTCGAAGACCACCGTGTCCACCCGGGCGAGGATCTCGGCGACGTGGGGGTTCTTGAGGTACACGCCCACCCGTCCGAGCACCCGTTGGGCGGTACCCAGGGTGAACGGCGCGGCGAGGGCCAAGGCGCAGGGGCAGGCGACGATGAGCACCGAGGTGAAGGCCTTGAAGCCGCGGGAGGCGTCGCCGGCGGCGATCCAGCCCAGCGCCGAGGCGACGGCGATGGCGAGGATGATCCAGGTGAACCGGCGGCTGTAGGCGTTGGTGATGCGGTCGATGCCCTCGCCGCGGTCCTTGCGGAACGCGTCCTGGTTCCAAAGCGAGGTCAGGTAGCTCTGGGAGACCGGCTTGACGGTGGCGACCTCGATCAGGCCAGCGGCCTGGCGTCCGCCCGCGTGGATGAGGTCGCCGACCCCGCGCGTCACCGGCTGGGATTCGCCGGTCACGAAGGCGTAGTCGATGAGGGCTTCGCCGCGGACCAGGCGGGCGTCGGCGGGAACCAGTTCGCCGTGTCGCAGCACCAGCGTGTCGCCGACGGCAAGCTGGGAGAGCGCAACCCGCTCCTCGCCGGCCACACCGCGACGCGTCACGGCCAACGGGAAGAAGGAGCGGTAGTCGCGGTCGAAGGCGAGCCGGTCGTAGGACTTGCGCTGGAAGACCTGTCCGCAGAGGAGGAAGAACAGCAGCCCGGCCATCGAGTCGAAGTAGCCGTCACCGCGCCCCGTGATCACCTCGTAGGCGCTCTGTCCGAAGATGGCGAGCAGGCCCGCGGCAATGGGGATCTCGATCACCGCGGCGCGGGCGCGAAGGCCGTTCCAGGCCGCCTGCCAGTAGCCGAGGGCGCTGTAGAGAAGCACCGGGAGCGCGAGGACCAGCTGGATCTTGCCGGTCATCGCGCGGAAGGCCGGTCCGTGGACGCTGTCGAGTCCGAGATAGGCGGCGATCGCGAAGAGCATCGAGTTGCCGAAGGCGAATCCGGCCACGCCGAGCTGCAGCCACAGCCGGCGGGAGATCCCGGAGGCGGGCTTCGCGTCGAGGTCCGAGGACTTCAGGTCGGGCTCGTAGCCGAGAGAAGCCATCAACGAAACCACCTCGGAAAGCCGGATGGACGGCGTCTCGAACGTGATGGAGACCTCGCGGCGCAGGAAGTTCACCCGCGACTGGCCGATGCCGGACCGCAGCCGGAAGAGGTTCTCGAGAAGCCAGATGCACGCGGTGCAGTGGATCGCGGGAACCCGGAAGGAGACCCGTGTCTGGCGGGCGTCCGAGAAGTCCACGATCCGTTCCCGCACCTCGGGCACGTCCAGGAAGTCGAAGCGGTCCGCCGGACCCGGGTTCCCTCCCCGCACGCCATCGGTCCCGCCCATCCGGTAGAGATCCTCCATGCCCCCGGCCTTGAGGATCTCGAAGACGGCGACACAGCCCTGGCAGCAGAAGTCCCGTTCGTCCCGGCTGAGCCGCGTCGTCCCACAGGGGCTGCCGCAGTGGTGGCAGGAGGCCACGGACGGAGCGGCGGCGCCGGGGGCGGTTTCGGGGACGGACGGGTTCTTGGGGGCACGGGTGCTCACGACGCGGCCCGAACATTGCCGGGGAGGCGCGGAGCTACTTCGCGGAAATTGCCACGGTGGAGACGCCGTTTGTTGCAGGATTCCCGCGGCCGGTGCTGTACCGGCGTTTCAAAGGGGACCGTGCGCCTATTGGAAAGGCGGCAGAACTAACGGAGCAGCCCATCGAGGCCTCATTCGCCCGGGCTGCCTGGAACCGCGGGTTCGGATCCGGGCTCACGGAAGTTGGCGACGCGCAGACGGGTCGGGCGCATCGACTCGACATGGGTGTCGTAGAAGAGGGCGTTCATCACGCCGCCATGCCGGGTGGGGTAGTGGGAGTCGTTCGTGAAGGGGACCCAAGGCGGACGCGGGACGCGGGGAACCCGGCTGTCGGAGCATCCGGGGCTCCGCCGGTGGTCCCAGACGACGATCCGATCGGACGGCTGGGTCACCTCGGAGTCGCGCCGCGCCATCGGGGAACCGGTGGAGTAGTTCATGGCGTAGCCGCACTGCCATTTCCGTTCCACCGGGCACTTGAAGATGTTGGTCGTCTTGAAATAGGGGAAGAGCAGGCCCGGGGTGTAGCCGGCGCCCGGGACTCCGTCGGGAACCTGGGTGGGATCGTACGGGGCCCACCAGGTTTCCCCGGGTCCGGTCGACGGCGGCACGTTCGGCGCGGTCCCGCTCGGGACGCCGGCGTTGAGCCCGTAAGGATCGTCCGGGGTGTCCGGACACACTCGATACGGTACGTTCACGTCGCCGTTGGCATCCCGGTAGAGCATGTAGGCCAGGCCGATCTGCCGGAGGTTGTTCACGCACGCCGTCTGCTGGCCCTTTGCTTTAGCCCTGCCCAGCGCCGGCAGCAGCATCCCCGCGAGGATGGCGATGATCGCCACCACCACTAGGAGCTCGATCAGGGTGAAGCCGCACCGCACCGCACCGCCGTATCCCCAGTCATCCTTTTCCATGAGCCAAAGCCCAATCAGTTCCGTTATCTTTTTCAATAGATATCGGATCGCAGCCGGGAGACCGCAGGCTTGGGGTCTGGGGACGGGAGCCGGTGGGCGTCAGGGGGCGGCGAGGAACCGACGGAGGCGTTCCCAGTTGGGCTGGGTGGAGGCCAGAGCCTGCCGTTCCATCTCACGGTAGAGGCCTAGGACCTGTTCGCCGGACTGGGTCAGGCGTGCGCCGCCACGCGTGTTGCCACCGCGCTCGGCGACGACCAGCGGCTCGCGGAAGCAGCCGTTCATCGTACGTACCAGGCCCCACGCCCGCATGTAGGACATCCCCATGCGGGACGCGGCCTGGGCGATGCTGCCGGTGTCGCGGATGCCCTCGAGGAGGTCGGCCTTGCCGGGACCCATGGCGATCTCCTCACCCAGCCCAACCTGAAGGCGCGCCCTGAGCCGGGGCGGATGGGACGCGGTTGGGCGGTTCCGTGGCATGGCTTCCGGGGCCGCTCAGCCGACGTTCTGGCTCTCGACCCAGCGGACCGCGTGCCGGACCAGCTCGGTGGCGTTGGAGAGCTCCAGCTTCTCCTTGATGTGCCCGCGGTGCACGTCGACGGTCTTCGTGCTGAGCCCGAGCTGCTCCGCGATGTCCCGCGTGGTGCGCCCCTGGCCGATCAGCTGGAAGATCTCGAACTCGCGGTCGCTCAGCTTCTCGATCGGCGAACTCGATCCGCGCGGACGACGGCCGGTCATCGCGTCCAGGAGGGTCGCCGACATGCGGGCGCTGACGTAGACGCGTCCTTCCAGGACCTGCCGGATGGCCGCCAGCAGGGCCTCGCCGCCGGCCTCCTTCATCACGTAGCCACGCGCCCCGGCCCGCAGCACACGCTCCGCATAGATCATCTCGTCGTGCATCGAGACCACCAGGATCGGCTGGTCCGGATGCAGGCTGAGGACGTCCTTGATGAACTCCACGCCGGAACGCCCGGGCATGGTGAGGTCGGTGACCAGCAGGTCGGGACCCTCGCGCGCCATCAGGGCGAGAGCCTCGGCCGGTGAGGACGCCTCGCAGCAGACCTCGATGTCCGGCTGGCGGTTGATGATCATCGAGAGACCGGCTCGCATGAGCGGATGGTCGTCCACGAGCAGCAGCCGGCTCCTCGCGGGCTTGGACGGCTTCGACGCGGCCCGCGTGCGGCTCTTGGAGGGCGCGGCAGGGACGGCCGGCGAGGTCGGCTTGCGGGAAGGCTTCATGGCTGGACCGGGACGATCCCGAGGCTGCCCTCCGAGACGGAACAGCGGAGCCGCGTCCCCTTGCCCGGGCTCGACTGGATGCGCAGCTCCGCGCCGATCAACCCGGCCCGATAACGCATGACCCGCAGGCCGATGCCCGAACCGTCGCCCGTCCGCGTCACGAAACCATGCCCGTCGTCGTCGACCTCCAGCACCAGGTTCCCACGGGTCCGCGCCAACCGGATGCGGATCGCGCCGGGCTGCCCGTGTTTCAGCGCGTTGTTCACCGCTTCCTGGGCGATCCGGTAAAGATGCAAGGCCACGTGCGGATCCGGGATCGGAACAGCCGTCGGACACTCCAGGGTGCACGGGGTCCGGGCCAGGGTGCGGGTCGTCTCGGCCAGTTCCCGGAGCGCATCGGACAAACCCTCCTCCTCCATGGCGACCGGGGAGAGCCCATGGGACAGCTGACGGGTCTGGGTGACGGTGGACCGCAGCTGCCGCGCGAGTTCGCGCAAAGACCGGCCCGCCTCGGGCGAAAGGGAGTCGAACTCCTGCACGAGACCCTGGACGTAGAGTTCCAGTGCGGTGAGATGCTGGCCGAGCCCGTCGTGGAGATCCCGGCCGATGCGCCGCTGCTCGCGGTCGCTCACCTCCAGCAGCTCGCGCTCAAGCCGCTTGCGCCGGGTGATGTCGGTGCGGATGGAGACGTATTGGAACGGAACCCCGTCGCTCCCGAGGAACGGCACGATCGTGGTGTCCACCCAGTAGGGGGTCCCCTGCTTCGTCCGGTTCATGATCTCCCCCTTCCAGACCCGGCCGCTCCGGATGGTCTTCCAGAGTCCGGTGAAGAAGGCCTTCGGATGGTGGCCGGAATTGAGGATGCGGTGGTTGCGGCCGATCAGCTCGTCGAGTCCGTATCCGGAGATCTGGCAGAAGCGCCGGTTGGCGTGGGTGATGGTCCCCTCGGCATCGGTGATCGCGACGATCGAGTGCTCGTCCAGGGCGGACTTGATGTCGCGCAGCTCCTTGCGGGTGGCCTCCATCACCTTCTCGAATTCACGGCGCGGAGTCGGGTGGCTGCGGCCGGAGACCGGGGGCGGCATGCGGACCTGGGCAGGACGCCTCCGCGGGCTCCGGGGCTTCTTCCCGGATTGGATTCGGTCCGTGGCGGGCTTCACGTCGGCACTCTACGGACCCGGCCTTCCCGGTGCGACAGAAAGGTGCCCCGCCGAACCCGCTTCGGACGGAACCCACGGATGGAACCGTCAGGCGGAAACCGCGATTCCACTCCCGGCCCTTGGCGAATCCGCGGCCCTGTGTGGAGTCTCCCGCCTGCATCGTCGGTTCAGCCTCCGGCGAACAGCCGGCCCCGGTATTCGGTCGGCGACTGGCGGACGATCTTCTTGAACACGCGGTTGAAGTGGGTGAGGGACTGGAAGCCGACCTCGTAGGCGATCTCGCTGATGCGGAGGTTGGGGTTGAGCAGGAGGTTCTTCGCCTTCTCCACACGGACCCGGGAGACGTACTCGGTGAAGTGGATCCCGGTGTGCTTCTTGAAGATCTTGCAGAAGTAGTAGAGGCTCGTGTGCACCGACTTGGCGACCTCTCCGAGGGAGATGTCGTCGGCGTGGTGTTCCTCGATGTACTGCTTGGCCCGGGTGATCACCGGCGGCTCCGCGTTGGCGCCCTGGACCGCGATCTGGTTGCTCTTCATCGACAGGTGGTCGGCGAAGATCTTCAGCAGCTCGGTGACCGACTCGATCTTGCGCTGCGGCATCACCGCGGTGCCCATGAACGCGTCGCGGGCGCGGTCGTTGTCGATGTCGACGCCGAGCTTGCCCGCCTCGTCGACGGCGCGCCGGAAGGCGGCGGGCGTCGGACGGGTGCGCATGACCTGGCCGGTCTGGAGGAATCCGATGGTCTCCTCGCCGAGCTTCACCGGGACGGCCGTCTCGCTCAGGCCGTAGGGGCAGGTCATCGTGCAGGCCTCGGTCTTCGCCGACTCCGCGAGACGCTCCTGGAGGTGCAGGCAGGCGGAGCAGGTGCGGCTCTTCTCGGCCGTCATCGCGCAGAACGCGTTCTCGCCCCGGACCCCGTGCAGCGGCAGCTGCCAGGTCACCGCCGGACGGAGCGTGATCGGCAAGCCGGTCGCCTCGGTGAAGGCCCGTTGGTATCCCTCGTACATGGGTGAGTTCTTGAGCGTCTCGATCATCTGTCCGTTGGCATTCATTGGCTTTGTCTTTCCCTCGGCGGCGCAACCGAACTTGCTCCGCGTGGCGACAATATCGGCCGGAAGGACAAAATCCGGCTATTGGGGCCGCCGCCTGAACTCATCGGGACCCCGCCCGGATGGGGCATAGGGGAATCCCCTATCCGGACCAGCTGGGAAGCCCGATCGGACCGGCGTCGATACCATCGAATCCATTCGGAAGGGACTCTCACGAAAAGACGCGAAGGCGCGAAGAGACAGAGGGAAGCTTGTGAGGAAGCCGGACAGGACGCGGATGGGTGGTTGCCATTTGGGCCGTGGGGAGAAACCCCTCTCCGTCTGAGCGGAAGAGATCCCCCGGCATTGGCATCCACGCGGAGGCGCGGAGAGCGCTGAGGCTGGGGCACCCAATCCGAGGTTGCTTTAGGGAATCGTCGGTCCCGGCTCCGCGCCCTCCGCGCCTCCGCGTGACCCTTCTCCCGACCGACAGCACGACGACAAAGCCCAGGGCGGTTCATCGCACCAAAACACGCAGGACGGCGAACGGTCGGGGCGGGTTCTTGGCGTGAGGTCCGTCTCCGCTCCCGCCAACGGGATCAGAACACCTCGGCGCGGAGTCCGCTGACCTCGCGCACACGGCGTGCGATCTGGGACAGGGACCGCAGGGGCAGGTGTCCGCAGGAGGAGGACTGCGTCGGACGCGTCGCGGAATAGACCTGAACCAGCGGGATGGCGGCCCCGGCATCCTTCAGTTCCCGGAGCCGGCGGGCGTAGACGTCCACCTCGGCCGCGCTGGGGCCGACGCCGTTGACGGTGGCGAAGAGGCTCTGGATGACCACCGGACGCCGACGGGCCAGGGAGAGCAGGTTCTCGAGCACGGTCTCGATGGTGCAGTCGGGCCGGTTGACGCGGTCCATGTGGTCCTGCGAACCGGCGTCCAGCTTGGCCCACACCTCGTCATGCACGGTGAAGAGGGTGAGTCCCTCCTGGACCTCGCGGCTTCCGAGGCCGGTGCCGTTGGTGAGGAGGACCATCTTGAAGAACGGATACCGGCCGCGCGCGCGGAGGTGGACGACCTCCTCGACGACCTCGTTGAAGTTCGGACAGAGCGTCGGTTCGCCGTCGCCGCTCAGGGCGACATGACGGAGCCGGACCAGTTCCTCGGGCAGGGCCCGGTAGGCGGGTCGAAGGCGCACGTTGCCGCTCCAGACCTCCGCCAAAGTCGCCGCCAGTTCCTCGCCGACGCGGGCGGCGTCCACGGCCTGGGGCAGCTGGAACGGCCTCGGGGAGGACTCGCAATAGGTGCAGCGGAAGTTGCAGCAGTGCCCTGGCGAAAGGTTGATCCCGATGGAAAGGCCCCGGGCGCGTGGGGAAACCACGGTGTACACGAGTTCACGGCCGCCGAAGTCCCGTGGACATCCGAACGCCGTCATGACACCCGTCGGCGACGGCCGCGCCGTGGTGGGTTCCTGCGTGTAGAGCTCGTTCATGGGTTCCCGATCGCCTGCCCCGGAACACCCGATGCCCCGGAGGTCGACGCCTTTCGGGAGGTGACTGTCGGCTCCGGTCCACGGGGCGCCTAGTCCGTGGTTGGGATTGACCGGACGGAAATTGTCCGACCGCGTGCGCCCTTCCGGGCTTGTCCGACAACGGCGGACGTTCCTAGCCTGTGGCCGACCCGTCCGCCCTCCATGAAACGTTTCCTCATCCTCGCCGCGGCGCTCGCGCTCGCGTTGACTCTCCCCGCCATGGCCGCCACCACCAAGAAGCAGAAGGGATCGATCCGCCACGTCGTCGCCTTCAAGTTCAAGGAATCCGCCTCGAAGGAGGACATCAAGAAGGTCGAGGACGCCTTCCGCGCCCTGAAGCCGAAGATCCCGCAGATCGTGTCCCTCGAGGCCGGCACCAACAACAGCCCGGAAGGCCTCAACAAGGGCTGCACCCACGGCTGGATCCTGACCTTCGAGTCCGAGAAGGACCGCGACGACTACCTCGTCCATCCCGACCACAAGGAGTTCGGCAAGCTGGTCGGACCGCTGGTCGCGGACGTGTTCGTGATCGACTTCCGGGCCAAGTGACCCGGCGGCGTCTTCCCGGCGCGATCCGCGCCGGGAGAACCTCCGACGCCCCAACCTCCGCATGCTCTGCTTCGTCACGGGCGCCTCGGGATTCGTCGGCGCCAACCTGGTCCACGCCCTGAACGCGCGGGGGCACCGCGTCCGGACGCTCCTCCGTCCCGGCGCGGACCTCCGGGGACTCGTCGGCGCCGACCACGAGGCCGTGGCCGGGGACCTGACCGATCCCGTGGATTCCCTCGCCCGCGCGATGCGGGGTTGCGACTGGTGCTTCCACGTCGCTGCGAGCTACGCGCTGTGGCTTCCGGACTACGCCCCGATGTTCCGGGCCAACGTCGACGGCACCCGGAACGTCCTCCAGGCCGCGCACCAGGCCGGCTGCTCGCGCATCGTCTACACCAGCACCGTGGGCTGCATCGGACTGCCGAAGCCCGGCACGGACGGCACGGTCCGGCCCACCGACGAATCCACGCCGGTCGCGGAGTCCCAGATGTCGAATCCCTACAAGCTCTCCAAGTGGCGGGCCGAGGTGGTGGCCCGGGAACTGGCGGCGAAGGGCCTGCCGGTGGTGGTGGTCAATCCCAGCGCCCCGATCGGGCCGCGCGACGTGAAGCCGACCCCGACGGGCAAGGTCATCGTCGACTTCCTGCGCCGCGCGATGCCGGCGTACCTGGACACCGGCCTGAACTGGGTCCATGTGCGGGACGTCTGCGAAGGCCACATCCTCGCCGCCGAGAAGGGCCGGATCGGCCAGCGCTACATCCTCGGCCACCAGGACGGCAACTGGACGATGAAGCAGGCCCTCGACGTCCTCGCCGAGATCACCGGCATCCCGGCCCCGCGCTTCCGCGTCCCCTACGGCGTCGCCTGGACCGCGGCGCAGGTGGACGAGGTCGTCGCGAAATTCACCGGCAAGCCGCCGAAGGCCCCCATCGCCGGCGTCCGCATGGCCGCCTACAAGATGTGGTTCGACCCTTCCAAGGCCGTGCGCGAACTGGGCCTGCCCCAGACGCCTCCGCGACAGGCGCTGTCCGACGCGGTCGACTGGTTCCGGTCACACGGGATGGCGTGAGAGTGGTGGGGTTGGCTTGAAGGGCGGCGACGCCAGACCCCAGTCGCCCGATGCCCGATGCCCGATGCCCGATGCCCGATGCCCGACGCCCGACACCCGACACCCGCCCCCAATTCCCCGCTTGCCCTGCCCCCGTTCGCGCCGGTATCTCGCCGCGATGTCCGATCCCGCAACCGCCCCCAAGCCGTCTTTCTGGGAACTTCCGGAGGTGCCCCGGGCGCTTCCGTTCGCGGCGTTCCTCCTGATCGGCAGCTTCGCCGGCGCCGCCACCGAGGCCTCGGCCTACTGGGTCTATGTGCTGAAGACCTTCGTCGGCGCCGCCCTGCTCTGGCATTTCCGCCCCCGCCTCGCCGAACTGCGCTGGGCCGTGAGCTGGGAGGCCGTCGTGGTCGGCGTGCTCATCGCCGCCCTGTGGATCGGGCTCGACGGACGGATCCCCGCCCTCGGCACGCTGTACGACACCATCGGTTCCCGCTTCACGGGCAAACCCGTCGAGGCACCGAAGCCCGAGGCGCCCTGGAACCCGCTGGCCTTCTTCAAGGACAACGCCCCGCTGGGCTACGCCATCCTCGTGGTCCGGGTGGTCGGACGCTCCTTCGTCGTGCCCATGGTCGAGGAGCTGTTCTACCGGTCCTTCTTCCACCGCTTCATCGCCAGCCAGGACTTCCTCGGGCTGCCCATCGGACTCTGGAACCTCCGGGCGTTCGCGATCACCAGCGTCGCCTTCGGTCTCGCGCATCCGGGGCAGTGGGTGCAGGGGATCGTCTGCGGTGCCGCCTACCAGTTCCTGGTGATCCGCCACAAGCGGCTCGGGGACTCGATCACCGCGCACGCCATCACCAACGCCCTGTGCAGCGCCTACGCGATCGCGGCCGGCAAGTGGGAGTTCACCTGAATCCAACCCCGGAGAACGGTCCGCTGACGTCCCAACGCACCACGTTCCTCCCGCCCTGCGTGGTGTTCGAGGACGACCACCTGCTCGTGGTGGACAAGCCGCCGGGCTGGAACACCCACGCGCCCTCGCCGTACGCGGGCGAAGGGATCCACGAATGGCTGAAGCACCGTGAACCGCGCTGGGCCGACCTCGCGATCCTCCACCGACTCGACAAGGACACCTCCGGCCTCCTCGTCTTCGGGAAGACACCGCAGGCGAACCGTTCGCTGGCACGGCAGTTCGAGGAACACCTCGTGGGCAAGGTCTACCGGTTCCGCACGGACCGGGAGGTCGGGATCCAACGCTGTGTCGAGACCTCGGCCGTCGTCCGCAACGGCGACCACCACGTGGCCCGGCCCTGGGCCGTCGGCATGGACGCGGCGGAGACGGCGTTCGAGGTGGTGCGGCGGACGCCGGGCTTCACCGAGCTGGAGGCGAGGCCGAAGACCGGACGTACCCACCAGATCCGCGTGCATGCCGCCCACCGGGGATGGCCGCTGATCGGGGACGCCCTGTACGGCGGCACGGCACATCCGCGCCTGCACCTGGCCTCGGTGCGGCTGGAGTTCGTCCATCCCACGCTCGGAACCCCCGTGGTGTTCGAGGCACCCGACCGCTTCGACGTCCCGCCGGCGACCCTGCTGCGCGCCGCGGTGGTCCATCCCGCAGAGACCGACGCCTTCCGGAGGCTGCACGGCGCGGCGGATGCCGGTGCGGGCGGCGGCATCCATTGCGACCAGCTCGGGCCATACGTCCTGTTGCAGTCGGAAGGCGAACCGTCCGGGATTCCTGCCGAAGTCGTCCCCGGATCGGACGGGCTCTACTTCAAGCAGTGGAACCGGCATGTCCGCACCACCGCGGCCGAGGCCGCCGGGCCGCGTCACCTGCGGGGTCCCGAGGCGCCGGAACGCTTCGAGATCCGCGAGAACGGCGTCCGCTACGAACTGAGCTTCGCGGAGGGCTACAGCGTCGGGCTCTTCCTCGACCAGCGGGACAACCGGCGGCGGCTCCTGGTGAACCACGTCGCCTCGGGCTTCCCGCTGTTCCCGGAGGGCACCGCGGGACGGGAAGTGCTGAACTGCTTCGCCTACACCGGCGGGTTCAGCGTCTGTGCGGCCTTGGCCGGCGCGCGGGCCACCAGCCTGGACCTCTCCCGGAAGTACCTCGACTGGGCCCGCAGGAACTTCGAACGGAACGGCTTGGACCCCGCGGCCCACGACTTCATCTACGGCGACGTCTTCGACTGGATCCGCCGGCTCGGCAAGAAGGGCCGGCGTTTCGACGCCGTGTTGCTGGACCCACCCACCTTCTCCCGGAGCAAGGAACACGGGGACTTCCGGGCGGAGCGCGACTACGGCCAGCTGGTGTCCTCGGCCCTGGCGGTCCTGAAGCCGGGCGGTGTCCTGTTCGCCTCGACCAACGCGGCCCGGCTCGAACCCGAACGCTTCCTGTCCGACATCCGAACGGCCATCACCGCAGCCGGAAGACGCATCATTTCCCAGCACTACGTTCCGCAGCCGCCGGACTTCCCCATCAGCCGGGAGGAACCCGCCTACCTGAAGACCGTCTGGCTCCGCGTCTCCTGATCCCCATCCCCCTTCGCCCTTCAACGCCTCAGCCCTTCAACCCGATCACAGCCTCCCACGGCTCCGGGTTGCCATCTGTCAACCTCGCGGTCTATGGTTCGGGCATGGCTGAGAAAACTCTGGATCAGGTCCCGGCGTCGCAGCGGGAACTGTTCGAGAAAGGCGTGGCGGCGTTGCAGAAGAACAACCTGGACTACGCCGTGACGCTGCTGTTCCAGGTGGTGAAGAACGAACCCGCGCTGTACGAGGCCCGGGAGGCGCTCCGGGCGGCCCAGCACAAGCGGGCCGGCAACAAGGTGGGCGGCCTCTTCAAGATCCGGAAGTTCCTCGGATCCGCCAACACCCTCACCCGCGGCCAGCTCGCCATGCGGTCCAACCCGCTCGAGGCGATCGTCGTCGCCGAGGAGGTCCTCAACGAGGATCCCGCCAACGTCGACGCCCACGAGCTGCTGGCGGACGCCGCGTTGCAGTCGCGTCTGCCCAAGACCGCCCTGCTCTCGCTCGAGGTGGCGTTCAAGGCCAATGCGGCCAACCGCAAGCTGGCCGAGAAGCTGGCCGACGCGCACAACCAGCTCGGGAACCGAGCGCGGGCCGAGAGGATCCTGCGCGACCTGCTTTCGACGGATCCCAACGACCCGTCGCTGAACGAGAAGCTCAAGAACCTGCTCGCGACCCGGACCCTCTCCGAAGGCGGCTACGAACAGGCCGCAACCGGCGGCGGCAGCTACCGCGACCTGCTCCGGGACAAGGAGCAGGCCCGTTCGCTCGAGATGGAGAACCGGGAGGTCAAGGACGTCGACGTCGCCGACCGTCTCCTCCGCGAGCAGGAGTCCAAGCTGGCCGAGGACCCGTCGAATCCGCGCATCCTGCGCACCCTCGCGGAACTCAGCCTGAAGAAGGGCGACACCGAGGCGGCCCTCGAGTGGTACGGGAAGCTGCTCGCCACGACCGGACTGAACGACCCGCAGATCCTGCAGCAGATCCGGGACATCCACCTCTTGCGGATCACGTCCGAGGAGAAGGCCCTCGACGCCTCGGACCCGGACCATGCGGCGAAGCTGGCGGAGATCCAGGGGCGCCGGACGAAGTTCCTCATCGAGGACGCCCGACGCCGCTGCGAGGCGAATCCGACGGACCTGTCCATACGGCTCGAGCTCGGGGAACTCCACCTCCGGGCCGGCCGCCTCGGCGAGGCCATCGCCGAGCTGCAGAAGGCCCAGAACAACCCGAGCAGGCGGATCGCCGCGATGAACCTCCTCGCCCAGGCCTTCTCCCTGCGCGGGATGAACGACCTCGCCGCGAAGAAGCTCGAGGAGGCCCTCAAGGAGAAGCCGGTCTTCGACGACGAAGCCAAGGACCTCCGGTACCAGCTCGGAACCGTCCTCGAGAAGGTCGGCCGGAAATCCGAGGCCATCGATCAGTTCAAGCTCATCTACGAGCAGGACATCGGCTACCGGGACGTGATGGCGCGGGTGGACGCGTTCTACGCCTCGCAGGGCTGATCCGGAGCCGCCTTCCGGCCACCGGGAGTCGTCGGAAACGGCGCCTCGGGACATTTGGCACCCCGGTGGGGACCACCCCCGCGCTTGCACGGGCAGGCGGTTGCGGCCAACTCTCCCCGGAAGAGAGCCGGTCCCCCGAGCCCATGCCCATCGAGAAGATCATCATCCTGGAGGACAACGAAATCATCCGTCGTTCCCTCGAGGCCCAGCTGCACAAGCGGCGATATGATGTGGTGGGCGTCTCCACGCTCGCGGCCGCCCAGGACTACCTCGCCAAGGACAACTGGGACCTGATGTTCGTCGACGTCCGCCTTCCGGACGGCGAAGGCACGGACCTGCTGCGCGAGCTGCAGAACCGCCCGGTGAAGCCGCTGGTGGTGATCATGACCGGCCACGCCTCGGTCGAATCGGCCGTCGCCTGCATGCGGGACGGCGCCTTCGACTACCTGATCAAGCCGTTCTCCAGCGACCAGATCGACATCACGCTGAAGAAGGCCGAGGACTTCACCCAGCTGGTGAAGGTGAACCACTACCTCAGCCACGAGGAGGCGGAGGAGACCGGCTACGAGCTGCTGGGCAGGAGCCCGGCGATGCAGGGGCTGCGCGACCTGATCCGCAAGGTGGCCCGCACGCAGGCGACGGTGTTGGTCCAGGGTGAGAGCGGCACCGGCAAGGAGCTGGTCTCCCGCGCGATCTACCGCGAAAGCCCCCGCGCCAACGCCCCGTTCATCAAGGTCAACTGCGCCGCGATCCCCGAGAACCTCATCGAGAGCGAGTTCTTCGGCCACGAGAAGGGCGCGTTCACCGGCGCCCTCAACAAGCGCGAGGGCCGCTTCGAACTCGCCCACGGCGGCACCATCCTCCTCGACGAGATCAGCGAGGTCTCGCCCCAGGTCCAGGCCAAGCTCCTCCGCGTGCTCCAGGAACGGGAACTGGAACGCGTCGGCGGCAACCGCACCATCAAGGTCGACGTCCGCGTCATCGCCACCACCAACCGCAACCTGGAGGAGAGCGTCGCCCGCAAGGAGTTCCGCCAGGACCTCTTCTTCCGGCTCAACGTCGTCCCGATCCTCGTCCCGCCCCTCCGCGAACGGAGGGAGGACATCCTCTTCCTCTCGGAACAGTTCGTTCAGCGCTTCGTCCGCAAGCACGGCGTCCGCGTCAACGGCATCTCCCCCGGCTGCCGCGCCGCCCTCATGAGCCACGACTGGCCCGGCAACGTCCGCGAACTCCAGAACGTCATCGAACGGGCCGTGATCCTCTGTCCGGACGGCGAGGACCTCGCCGCGGCCCACCTCGGGTTCCACCAGTTCACCAACGTCGCCGCCGCCAGCGCCGCATCCCAAGCCCCATCCTCCGGCAACGGCCCGTCCCAGGCCGCCGTCTCCGCCGCCGCTCCCGATCAGATCGTGCCGCTCGACCAACTGGAGAAGCAGGCGATCCTCCACGCACTGGACCTCTGCAAGGGCAACCGCACCCACGCCGCCAAGCACCTCGGCATCAGCATCCGCACCATGCGCAACAAGCTGAAGGAGTACGGCGTCGCCGCCGGTGGCGAATCGGATTCCGAAGACGAAGGCTGAGGGGCGGTTGTCGGTGGTCCGTTGTCCGTTGTCCGTGGCCCGTCGTCGGCGTGATCCCCGCCCCGCAGTCCCTCGACGCGATTGAGCCGTGCGCAGGAAACGCGTGAAGGCGTCGCCGGTGGAAATGGAAAGGCCCTTCCCCGGAAACCCACTAACCGGGGAAGGGCGTTGCCCACACGACGTGTCGCCAAACGGGGCGCCACGCCAAACCTATGACTGCAAACCGATGACTTCGGAAGGCCGACCGGCCATGGCAACCGAATCCGACGCTGGTCCCCCGAGGACTCCCGGGGCCGCCAGATGCAGCGCCACCGCCAGCAGCACGCTCGCTCCGACGACCGCGTAGACCGCGAATTCAATCCGCTCGGACTTACGCTCGCGGACCAAGGCCTCCGCCAAGGGACCACGACGATTCAGCAACGGCATCCGATTCATTCCCACTCTCATAGACGCCTCCCATCACCCGATGGATCGCGAAAAGTTTCACCCACTCCGAGTCCGCCGGAGGCGGGATGTTCAAACTTCCCGCGGGGATCCGGGAGGACGACACGGAAGGACACGGACACACAGGGCCATCCGCGGCGCTTCACCGCGTCCTCGGATCCCGCAGGTGTTCCACATGCCCGTCGAGCATCAGGCGGTTGCGTCCGCCGACATGCGACGACATCCCACGGAGTTCCGACGGCACCGACGGAATCGTGGAGGGGAAGTAGGGATCGACCGCCAGCTCCACCGAGGAAGCTCCGTCCGGCCTTCCGGCGACCGGATTGTCCGCCCGGCGCAACGCCTCCACCGCCCCCTCCACGGTGCGGCCCCAGAAGTTGTCGTCGGGCACCGGGTCCTCGAACCGGTCGAACCGCCACATCCAGTGGTGGGTCCGGGCTTCGCCCCCGTCGACGCCTTCGCGGAGCGCGGTCTGGACCACGGCATCCACGCGCGCCAACGGTCCCGATTCCACGGCCGGGCATCGGAAGGCCCGGGCCTCGTCCAGATGCCCGCGCAACACCACCCAGGCCCAGCCCGACCGCGGATCGCTGGAGGATGGCCATCCGCTCCAAGGACGGTAGCCGCCCGGCTGGTCCGTCTTGAGGTCGCGACGGTCCGGAAAGCGACCGGAGCCATCGCCGAGATAGAGCGCCCAGGCGAGTCCCTGCTGTCTCAGGTTGGAGAGGCAACGCGACTTGCCCGCTGCGCCCTTCGCACGGGCCAAGGTCGGGAGAAGCAACGAGGCCAGCACGGCGACGATCGCGACGACGACCAGCAACTCGACGAGGGTGAAGGCCCGGACGAGTCGGCGCGTGGCGCGGCTATTCCGGCAGTGCGAAGGCGACATAGGCGTCCCCGCTCTTCCGGCCGATCTTCCCGCCGCCGCAGGCGATCACGACGAACTGGCGTCCGCGAACCGAATAGGTCGCCGGCGTGGCGAATCCCGCCGCGGGCAACGTCGCCTTCCAGAGCTCGCGTCCGGTACGCCGGTCGAACGCCCGGATGTGCTCGTCCCGGCTCGCCGCGATGAACACCAGGCCGCCCGCCGTCACCACCGGGCCGCCGTAGTTCTCGGTGCCGGTCTTCGGCAAGCCCCGCGCCGTCAGCTCCGGGTACTCGCCCAACGGCACACGCCAGCGGTACTCGCCGGTGTTCAGGTCGATCGCATTCAACGTGCCCCACGGCGGCTTCACCGCCGGATAGCCGTTGGTGTCCAACCAGCGGTTGTAGCCGGTGTGCGTGAACGGGATCCGGCCCAGCACGTCCTCGCCTCCCAACTCCCCGCGGGCCCCGGCCGGCGCGACGCCCGCCGACGCCGACGCCACGCCGAAGAGATGGTCCACCACCGAACCCCGCTGGGCCTCGGTCAGGAAGTCGAACGAAGGCATCACGCCCTTGCCGGTCCTCAGCAACGCAAGGATCTCCTCACGGGTGCGCCGGGCACCCACCCCGACCAGCGACGGCACGTTCTGCGCGGAGTTCCCGACCCGGTCCACGCCATGGCAGGCGGCGCAGACCTGCGTGTAGATCGCAGCCCCGTCGGCCGGGGCACCGGCCTCCGGACGCTTCGTCTCCACCAACGTCAGGATCCACGGCATCTCGTTCGCGTTGACGTAGAGGATGCCGTCCGGATCGGCCGCGGCACCGCCCCATTCCGCGCCGCCGTCGAACCCGGGGAACACCACCGTCCCTTCCCGGCTCGGCGGCAGGTACGGCACGTGCGGACGGATCCGGACGAACTTCTCCATCACCGTCCTGTGCGACTCCGGCGAGATGTCGGTGATCTGCGTCGCGTCGAACACCTGTCGCGCGAAGGGTTCCGGCTTCTCCGGAACCGGCTGCGTCGGCCAGGCGGATTCCCCCGGTATGTCCGACGACGGCACCGGCACCTCGCGGATCGGGAACACGGGCTCGCCCGTGGCCCTGTCGAAGACGAACACGTGGCCCGACTTGGTCACCTGTGCCACGGCATCGATGCGGCGGCCGTCTCGACGGACCGTGATCAGGTTCGGCGGCGCCGGCAGGTCACGGTCCCAGAGGTCGTGGTGGACGAGCTGGCGATGCCACAGGCGACTTCCCGTGCGGGCGTCGAGGGCGATGAGGCAGTTCGCGAAAAGGTCCTGTCCGATGCGGTTGCCGCCCCAGAAGTCGAACGCCGCGGAACCCGTCGGGCAGAACACGATCCCACGCGCCTCGTCCAAGGAGAACCCGGCCCAGACGTTCGCGCCGCCGATGTGCTTCCATGCGTCCGGCGGCCACGTGTCGTACCCCTCCTCGCCGGGTTGCGGGATGGTGTTGAAGCGCCAAACCAGCTTCCCCGTGCGGACGTCGTAGGCGCGGATATGGCCCGGTGCCGCGGGCGCCGGCCCTTCGCCGAGGCGCATCCCGAGGATCAGCAGGTCACCGAAGACCACACCCGGTGTCGTGCACTGGAGCGCCAGCGACTTCACGTCGCGACCCAGGCCGTCCTTCAGGTCCACGACGCCGTCCTTGCCGAAGGACGGAACCGGCTTCCCGGTCACCGGATCCAACGCATGGAGGAAGTGGTCGTTGGCGTAGAACAGCCGCCGCTCGGAGTCCGAGGCCCAATGGCTGAGTCCGCGGTTCACGCCGGCCTTGCTGAAGCCGGATGCAGCCGGATCGAACCGCCAACGCTCCCGGCCGGTGTCGGCGTCCAGCGCGAAGACCGCGAGGTCGGGCGTGGTGCCGAAAAGGACTCCTCCGACCACCAGCGGGTTGCACTGGATCTGCGAGCGGTTCGACGGATCCGCACCGCCCGCGCGATAGGTCCAGGCCACCTTGAGCCCCGAGACGTTGCGCGGCGTGATCTGGCGCAACGTCGAATGGTGGCTCACGCCCTTGTCCCCAAGATACGAGGGCCAATCCGCGTCCGGCCGCGCCGCGTGGACGACGACGCCGGCGGACAGGCCGAGGGCGAGACCCCAGCCGGCGAGGACGCGCGAGGGACGCCGGGAGATGCGGGACGACATGCCCGGATCGAAGTCGAATTCCCCCCGGAGACTCAATCGAACTCGTATGGAACCGCGACTGGCAACCGGGAGCCCGGGGGTTCTGGCACGCGGAGGCACGGAGAGCGCGGAGCGGAACCGGCGGTTTCCCATGCTCCTCGAATCGGGCATCCGTTCCTCCGCGGCCTCCGCGCCTCCGCGTGCCCCCTTTTACCCGTCCCGCTCCACGCCCTCAGCGCTTCCCGACGCAGTAGAGATGCCGGTCGGTGCGGAGATAGATCCGGCCGTCGGCCAGGGCCGGCGACGCCTGGACCTTCCCTTCCAGCGGATTCCGCGAAAGCACCCGGAACTGCGGGCCGGCTTCCAGCACCGTCGTCTCCGCGTTGTCGCCGAAGAAGTAGATCCGTCCCTCCGCGGACACGGGTGAGGCGCTGTGGTTGCCGCCGATCCGTTCCTGCCAGAGTACCTCGCCCGTCTTCGCGTCCAACGCCGTGGCCATGCCCGCGTCGGTCACCGAATAGATCCGGCCACCCAGCGTGATCATCGAGGGCACCTTCGGATTGCCGCGCTTCTGCTCCCAGATCCGGCGCGTGTTGGAAACGCCTTCGGCGGACGCCAACGGGAACGCCTGGATCGACTCACGACCGCCCCAACCGCCCGAGGCGAACACCAGGCCGTCCGCGACGATCGGCGACGGCACCTTGCCTTCGCCCGGGACGCGGTCGGTCCACAGCAACTTGCCGGTCAGCAGGTCGAAGCCCTGCACCACGTCCCCCGCCTCGGTCACCACCACCTTGCGGCCATCCACGGTGGCCAGCGTCGGCGTGCCATGGGAGATGCGCGAAAGACCCCGGCCGGTGCGCCAACGTTCCCGTCCGGTCTTCGCGTCCAGCGCGACCACGTAGGAGCTTTCCCACGGCGTCTGCCATCCCACCT
The DNA here is from genome assembly GCA_027488845.1 of Verrucomicrobiales bacterium. Classification (GTDB taxonomy): domain Bacteria; phylum Verrucomicrobiota; class Verrucomicrobiia; order Limisphaerales; family UBA9464; genus SXXZ01. The sequence goes on from JAIYBC010000065.1 coordinate 81,093, forward strand.
TCTTGTCCGCGCCGTCGCTGCTGCCGTCGCGGGCCATGACCAGCAGGCCGTCCACGAGGATCGGCGAGGAACCCAGGCCGTGCTGGCTGTAGAACTCCATCGAGCGGTTCGTCCACACCGCGCGCCCCTGGAAGTCGAGCGCCACGGCGCTGCCGTCGCCGAACACGGCGTACACCCGCTTGCCGTCGGTGCACGGCGACGGCGTCGCGTAGGAGTTGCGGCCCTCCTTGCGACGCGGCACCTGCTGGAAGACCTCACGGTCCCAAAGCACCTTCCCCGACTTCGCGTCGAGTGCGAGCACATGGCACGCCGCGCCGGAGTCGGTCGTCGTGGTCACGAACACCCGCTTGCCCCACACCGCCGGCGTGGACCATCCCTCGCCCGGGATCTCCGTCTTCCAGAGCACGCCGTTCGTGGCGTTCCAGGACACCGGGAAACCACGGTCCTTGGACACGCCCTGGTGGTCGGGTCCGCGGAACTCGGGCCAGTTGGCGGCTTCCACGGCGAGGGCGCCGACCAGGCCAAGGACGGAGAGAAGGCGAAGCGACGGGTGCATGCCCCTTCCATGCCCGAAGCCGGCGACACGCGACAGCCGCAAAATGCGGAGCAGATGGGTCACGCGAAGACGCGGAGTGCGCGGAGAGGGTGATGCCGCGACGACCGGTGTGATCCGCCCCACCTCCCTTTCCGCGAACTCCGCGATCCCGGATTCCTGCGCCGACGTCCACCCTCACCGCGGGGCGATCCGGTAGAACGAGGTCGGTCCGACGAGGTCGTCCTCGACCGTGGCCGTGCCCTGCGGCAACCCGACCGAACGCCACCGCCTCCAGCCGCCGAGGGTGTCGGAACGTTCGATGTCCGCGAAGGCGTCCGGTTCACCTTCGATCTGCAACACCGAACGTCCTTCTCTCACTCCCATCCCGGACCAGCGGGGCACGGCGGTCCGCTTCACAAGGGGAAAGACGAGGACTCGGTCTTGCACCAAGCAGAACAGGGACAGGCCGTCCGACACCAACTGGGTCGCTGGGATGGCGTTGCCTCCCACACGGCGGATGGCCGCGGGATCGCCAAGGTCGAGAACTTCTACGCCGCTTCCATTAAAGGACTCGAATAGGGGTACCCCATATAGAAAGCCGTCCCTGACAACGAACGACCCAAACCCATGGTCTCCCGGGAAGAATCCAAGCCGCGATGGATTCGCAGGGTCAGCCAATGAAAGGACCACAACAAATGGCCGAACATCCTGTACCAGCACCAGACGATCGCCAGAAAGGGCGAGGCGGCCGGGCCCCTCGGTTGCCGCGGTGGAGAGCAGGACCAGTCCGTCGCCCCTCCGGGCATGATGGATCTCCAGGCCACCTTCCCGACGGAAGGCATAGATGTGGTCCCCGTGGACTCTGAGGCTGGAGTAGGTCCCGGCGTTGGTGCTTGCCGCGACACGGATGGGGTTTTGCGGATCGGAGTAGTCCCACCATTCAAGCCTGCCACCCACGGCCAGAAAGACCCCGGCTTCACCGGCGACCAAGGGGCGAACAGTGAGACTGTTCGGCGAATCTACCAACACCTCAGGCCTGGTAGGAACGGAGAGATCGAGGACCGTCGTACGAGGACCGGGGGAAAGGAATCCCAGTCGGCCATGGGTGGGGAATTCCAGGAGCCTGGACGTCAGGGGAAAGGAGGAGGAGAGCCGGTTGGTCCAGGTCGGACGGATTCCGTCCGGAACCGAGACGTCGAACGTGGTGAGCAGGCTGAAACGGGCGACATGGAGGGCACCAGGTTGCTCGGCGAAGAGGACGGAACCGGCACCCACCGGCACCTGTGCCACGGCCACGGGGCGAGCCGGTTCGTCGAGTCCGACCACATCGACGAACCCCTGTGAGGAAGCGACGAAAGCGTGTCGCGAATCCATGGCAACGGCCTGCGCCGATTCAAGCCAGAACCGACCCACATAATCGATCGCCGCCGGAGCGACCTCGCGGAACAGGTGAAATGTCCCTGCCGGGTCGGCCATTCCCACCAACCCTGCAGCGTGGTCCAACCCTGTGCAGAAGGCCTGCGGTGGGGTGAACTGGTTGGTCATCAGCCTGGGCTGGGTCGGCGCCGAAACGTCAACAATCGCAAACCCCCGACCATATGCCCCGGCATAAAGGGTGGAACCGCTCAGCGAGGTCGCAACGGTGGTCACGGAACCGAGATCCAGATTGGTGACCAAGGTGGGCCTTGCGGGGTCTCGGATGTCGACGATTCCAACTCCGGCGGCACGGCCAGCGAGGAAGGCGTGGTCTCTTCCCAAGGCGACATCCACCGCACCGGATTGCAGTGGAACCTCGGCGAGCAGCATCGGCGAGGTCGGATTTCCGACGTCGAGGATCAGGAGTCCACGTTGTATGTCCGCGAGATAAAGGTGCCGTCCCTGAACCGCGACCCGGTAGACGTTGGTCGCACCGGCGAAGTGCCCGATGGGCCTCGGCCGGGTGGGATCGGCCATGTCGAGGATCCGGAGCCCCCCGGAATCATCCGCGAGATAGGCCGTGTCGCCATCCAAGGCCAACCCGCTGGCCCTGCCCGGGCTGTCGTAGCGCCCAATGGTTCTCGGGAACTCGGGGCGGCTGACATCCACGACATAGAGTCCGTTCGTGGTGGCACACACATGGAGACGGTCTCCTTGGAGCTTGAGGGACAGTATGGTCGGCCTCTCTTCCATCGACCAGCGGGCCTTGGTTCGCAGGTCCAGTTCCAAGGCCAGCGCCGACTCCACAAGCAGCAGCAAGAACACCCATAGCCGGAGTCTTGAAAGCCACGGTGCCGTCATCGTGGGACCAGCCTGCCACCGACCCCATGAAAGAAAAGCGACGGGTGGGGGCAGGAACCGCGGTTGGACTTCCATCGGAGCGGACGCCCGAGTCCTGGCGAAGGCCACCTCGACGAATACAGCACCGGAGCCACACCCGAATCCGGGAGGCTACCCCCCCGACAACGCCGGAGGTTCCAAGCCCCGAGTCCAGCCCCGTCACCGACGGCCGTCACGGGTCGCTCAGCGTCCGCAGGAACGCGACGAGGGCCTGCTGGTCCGCCAGGTCGAGTCCCACGCCGCCGTCCGGGTGCTTGGCGAGGTTCGGGTCGAGGTTCGATGCGCGCTTCACGCCGCTGCAGTAGTGCGCCACCGCTTCTTCGAGCGTCGCGAAACGCCCATCGTGCATGTACGGCGCCGTTTTCGCCACGTTCCGCAGCGACGGCGTCCGGAAACGCCCACGGTCGGCTCCGTTTCCTGTCACCCCTGCGCGTCCCTGGTCGCTCCCCTTCCCTTCCGCATCGAGCCCGTTGTTGTGGAAGGCCGAGTCGGTGAACAGCGGCCCGCCGTGGCAGTGGAAGCAATCCGCGCCGTATTGTCCGCGGCGCGGATCGTGTTCGGTGAAGAAGAGCTCGAATCCCCGCTGCTCCAACGCGGTGAAGCCGTCGGCGCCCCGAGCCACACGGTCGAACTTCGAGTCGCCGGACACCTGCACCAACAGGAACTGCTCCAACGCCCGGGCCAAACGGTCCACCGTCACTCCACCCGGGCCGAACGCGGCCCCGAAGGTCGCCCCGTATCCGGCCTCGGTCAGCTTGCGCACGACGTTGGTCGGCGTCTCGTGCATCTCCACCGGATTCCCGAGCGGCATCAGGACCTGCTCACGGAGGGACTTCGCCCGGCCGTCCCAGAAGTACGGACCCTGCCATGCGAGGTTCGCGAGCGGCATCGTGTTGCGGTCGCCCTCGACGCCTTCCGCCCCGCGGCTGAACCGACGCCCGGCATCCACGAACGCGGCCGCGCCGGCATGACAGGACGCACAGCTCTGGCTTCCGTTGACCGAGAGCAGCGGTTCCTGGAACAGCCGACGTCCCAGCTCCACCCCTTCCACGGTCAGCGGATTGTCCCGCGGCAACGCGGGGACCGTGAAGCCGGCAGGCACCTGGAACCGCCACGGGGTGGTTCCGGAGCCCGATGACGCCGCGGCTTCCGAAGCGGTGACGGGAAGCGCAGCCGGAAGCGACGCCACCTGCGGCATCTCGACCCGGAAGGCCCGCGCCACGGCGGCGGCGAGGTCGGCGGCGAGGCGGTCCCCGGTGCGCGAATGGCTCGAGGATCCGAGCCGGGCCGCAGGAACCTCGAGCAGCATCCGTCCAACATCCAATACCCACACGCTGGCATCGCCCGGCTTCCGGCTGAGCGGCAGTTCCACCGGCCTCTCCATGGCGGCACCGGCCAGATGGTAGGAGAACCCGCCCTCGACGCCGGCCCCGTCTCGGCCGTTGCCCTCGAGGGCGAGGAAGACGAAGCCGCCAAGCCATCCCCAATGGAGACCGTTCACCAGGGGATTGAGGGGATCGTCGGGAGCCAACGCATCGACGGCGATGCGGTCGAGTTCCGGGCGGAGTCCGACCCGGAACCGGACCGCGCGGACCTTCTCCCCCGGGAGGTCCTTCAGGACGAAGGCCTCGCGGCCCCGGCCGATGCCGATGTAGGCGGCGCGGGTTGCCGAAGGCCGCTCCGAGCCGTCCTGCAGCACGAACCGGAAGTCCGACAGCAGGAAGTCCAACCGCCCCACCGTGATGCGTTCTCCGACGGCGTTGGTGAGGACGGTGTCGTCGAGCTTCAGCGGAACATTCCCCGACACCGCCCGGACACGGACCGCCAGTTCCTCCGCCTGGACGAGGGCGGCGACACCCCCCGCATTCGCGACAAGCAACCCGGTCCACAACAGGCCCCGGAGGAGTCGGACGATGGATGGAATGCCCTGGGACATCGGAGGGATCAGCGCACGGTGAATCCGCCGGCCAAGGTGAAGGACACCGTGCCCATGTTGGGCGGTCCGGGGAACTCGACCGCGACGTCGAGGGCGCCCGGAGTGACGGTGGCGGGGATGACGAGGGTTGCGGTGACCGTGGTGTTGCTGGCCCGACGGAGGTTCGTCCCGGACAGGGTTCCCACGCGGACCGCGGTCGGAACCATGTTGGCCGGTGGAGCCATTCCACCCAGCGTCAGCATGAGCGTGACCGTGGTCCCGCGATCGCCCAAGGAGGGTGCCACGGAAGTGAGGGGCGGATTGGCACCGCCGCCGCCGTTGTTGCCGCCACCGCCACCCGTGGCGGTCCCGGTGGCCGGATCGTAGGCGGCCAGCGCGGTGCGGCGGACACGGTAGACCGACTGGGCCGCCTCGCCGGCGACGGTCTGCGAGATCCGCCCTTCGGCGGCGAGGACCCCGGTGGCGTTCGTGGACCAGTTCGGGAGGTTGGTCGACGACTCGACCTGGTAGGAGCCGCCTTCCGCGGCGTTCCAAACCAGCGTCACGGAACCGCCGGTGACGGCGGGCTTCGAGAGTGTCACCGGTTGGTCCGGTCCTCCGACGACCCGGGTGGTCACCGTCTCGTTGATGGCGGTGACGGCGCCGCCGGAGGGCGTTCCGTGGAAGGCCCGGCCGATGTTGTAGGGGAACACCGGCGTGCCATCCGCGGCGATGGAGACGAAGTAGGCGTAGGTGCCATCCGGGAACTCCGGCGTGACACACCAGCGTCCGTTGTCCTCGTCGAGGTCGTAGTCGACACCGGCGACGAACGGCTGCCCGGTGGAAGGGTCCAAGAGGTCGCCGAGGAAGGCGTTGTCCTCCATGTAGCGTCCGAGCGGGTACTGGGTCGAAACGGCGGGACCGGTCTGGTTGCCGGTGGTGCCGTAGAGGCGACGGGCCCAGGACGGTATGGCGGTCCGGCCGGCGGCGGCCAGGTTGTCGGTGCCACGCTGGCCGTTGCGCAGCTGATATCCGGAAAGCATCCGGCGCAGTCCCGACGTGGCGTTGGTGGCGTTGGAATAGCCGTAGGGACCGTAGATCGGGAAGCCGTCCTGGACCCAGCCGAGGATCGGCGAGTGGCGGGTCAACGGGGCCGCCGACTCACGGTAGGTCCGGGTCGTCGCGTCGAAGTCGACATGGTCGCCGAGGCGGTGGCGCAGGGCGATCGGGCTGGCGTGGTAGTGGTAGGTGCCGGTGTTTTCCTGATGGGCGAAGGCGGGATCGAAGGTGGCGCCCTCGTTCACGTAGGCCTCGCGGTTCCAGAAGCCCGTTCCATTGCCCTCGGCCGTGCCGTTCCAGGAGAAGGCGTCGCGGCTGTCGAACATCGCCACGCCGTCCACGAAGATCCCCACCGAGCCGAGTCCGGTGAGCGCCGGTGTCGCCGGCACAGCAGGTGTGCGGGGAATCCGGTAGAGGGTCTTCCGGTTGGTCGGGAGGTTGGGGAAGTTGCCGTTGAGCCACGGGCCCATGACATGGCCGCCCAATCCGGTGGTCCGGACATAGACCCAGTCGGCCGAGACCGAGACCTCCTGGACGCCGGCATAGGCGGGCGACGTCTGGGTCTGCGAACCGTTGGACCACGTGGCCTTGGCGGTTCCGGAAGACTGTTCTGCAGGGGTCTGGTAGATCCGTGCGTAGTGGGAGGAGGCGACGGCATCCCAGGAGTTCGTCCGGGGATCGGCAGCGAGCACCGCCGACGGCAGCAGCAGCAGCGGCGAGACGGCCAGCGGCGCGGTCAGGGACAGGAGCAGGGGTTTCATGGCATCAACGGGTTGGAACGACGGGCGCCAAGAAGCCCGGAGGCGGTTAAGCCGTGATGTCCCGACCCCGGAGAATCATTAAGGTGGGATTAAGAAGCGGCGGCGGTCGGCCGAACCCCGGGGAGGGCATTGGCATCCATGAGCCGGGAAACACCGGGGCGACAGAATCCGACGGCCTGCCATCCTGGATCCTGCATCCGGCGCGGGCGATGGGTCGGCCCAGCCGGGTCACCCCTAGGTGTGGACTCATGCGCCCCCGGGGATCGGTGAAAGGTTTCCGATGGACACGACGAATTCCAATTCCGGAGGCGAAGGCGGCCGAAAGAAGCACTGGCTGAGGGGACGTTCACGTCTTCGGCTGAGCCTCGCCATCGGCCTCACCATCGCGGCCGGCCTCGCATCGAGACGCTTCCCGGCTCTGGTTCCCGATTTCCTCGGCAAATACCCGGGAGACGTCCTTTGGGCACAGATGGTCTTCTGGATGGCGGCGCTCGTCTGGCGCCGGGCACCGAAGTCGGTCCTGGCCATCCGGGCCTTCGCCTTCTGCTGCGTCATCGAGTTGAGCCAGCTCTATCGTGCGGACTGGATCCTCCGGATCCGCGCGACCACACCAGGGCACCTCGTCCTCGGCTCGACCTTCGCCTGGCCCGACATGGTCGCCTATGCGGTCGGGATCCTCCTCTGTGTCTTCGTGGAAGAGCGCTGGCCGAAGCTCCTCCGGACCGACAACCGGGATCCGCGGTTGGACCTCCACTTCGGACACGACCGCGTCCGTTCGTCGACATCGCTCACCGTTCCGACGCCGCCTCAATCAGACCTCGGGTGACCCGGTGCCGCCACCAGAAGAGGAACGCCAGCTGGGGACGCCATAGAAGGGCACCGATCGAGCCCCACAGCGGACCACCCTTCGCGACGAACTCGATCCGGTCCGTGAGCCGCGTGCCGCCGGGGACGGGCTCCATGCGGTGCTCGTGACGCCACGACGCAAACGGGCCCGACACCGCGACATCGACGAGGCGCCGGCCGTCCTCGACCTCGGCGATCGCGACCACCCAGTCCTGCCGCAGCAAGCCGAGGAGCCGGAGTGAAACCGTCACCTTCGATCCGGGGCGCACCGGCCGTTCGACCTCCAGGCGGAGGGTCCGGACCCCGGGGGGGTTCAGGTGCCGCAGGTTGTACGGATCGAGATGGAAGCCGAAAACCCGTTCCACCGGCGCCGCGATGAGGACGGAGCGTTCGAAGACGGACGGGGATGGGGAACGGATCACGCCCCAACACAACACGTCCCGGCGCCGGTGCAAGTCGCACCTCCGGCGTCTCGAACCTTGAGCCGCGGCAAAGGACACCGGAGGATCCCGACATCCCCGATGAGTCCCCTCGCCCGGAAAACCTCCCGTTTGGCCCGCTGGGCGTGCTGTCTGGCGGCCGCCACGGCGGCCGCCACGGCGGCCGTCCGCGGCGCGGAGGCGACCCTCTACCGTGCGTTGAACCTGAACGGACCCGAGCTGGTCCTCGACGGCCGGAAGTGGGAGGGCAGCAACGCCCCGGCCTTCACCGCGAAGGGCAACCGATTCGAGAACCAATCGGTTCCGCTGCGGCCCGCGACCGATCCCAAGCGCGCGCAGATGATCCGCAGCAGCGTCTGGGGAAGCCGTGTGGAGCTGGAGATGACCGGCGTACCGACGGGCGACTACCAGGTGTTCGTGCATGTGTGGGAGGACACGCAGTCGGAACAGTTCGACCTGGTGCTGAACGACCGGGTGGTGGCCGAGAAGTTCCACAGCGGCCTGGCCGGTTCGTGGAAACGGCTCGGTCCCTGGCCGGTGCGGATCGAGGACGGACGACTGCGCCTGTTCGCCAAGGCGCCGAACCACGGAGCGGCGAACCTCTCCGGACTCGAGGTGTGGTCCGGAGACGGCCCGGTGCCGGACCCGTCCAAGCCCGTGTTCAACGACGATCCCACGGCGGAGCAGCTCGCCTTCTTCGAGGGCCGCATACGGCCGGTGTTCGTGGAGCACTGCCACGAGTGCCACAGCGCCGGGGCGGCGAAGCTGAAGGGTGGACTGCTGCTCGACTCGAAGGCCGGCGTGCGCAAGGGCGGCGACTCCGGACCGCTGATGAATCCGGCGAGCCCCGACTCGAGCCTGCTGGTGCGTGCGGTCCGACACGAGGACCCCGACCTCGCCATGCCTCCGCGACGCCGCATCCCGGAGGCCGCTGTCGCGGACCTCGTCGCCTGGATCGGCATGGGCGCGCCGGATCCCAGGACCGAGGACACCGTCGCCGCGGCGGCGACCCGTTCCGGGATCGATTGGAAATCGGCGAAGGACTGGTGGGCGTTCCGTCCGGTGTCGGACCCGAAGCCGCCGGCGGTGGATGACGCCGCGTGGCCGGAGGGTCCCATCGACCGGTTCCTCCTGGCACGGCTCGAACAGTCCGGGCTCGCGCCGGCGCCGGAGGCGGACCGGGCGGTCCTGCTGCGGCGGCTCACCTTCGACCTCACCGGACTTCCACCGACCCCAGCCGAGATCGACGCCTTCCTCGCCGACACCGACGCCGGTGCATGGGAGCGCGCCGTGGACCGCCTGCTGGCCTCTCCGGCCTATGGGGAACGCTGGGGGCGGCACTGGCTGGACGTCGTCCGCTACGCCGACACCGCGGGCGACAACTCCGACTTCCCGATCCCGCAGATGCACCGGTACCGGGATTGGGTGATCGACGCCTTCAACCGGGACCTGCCCTTCGACGAGTTCGTGCGGCAGCAGCTCGCGGGGGACCTGCTGCAGACCGGACGCGCGGAGACGGACCACCAACGGACCATCGCCACCGGATGGATCGCGAACGCGCGTCGGTTCGGTTCGCGCGTGGACGACTACCCGCAGCACCTGACCATCGAGGACACGCTCGACAACCTGGGGAAGGCCTTCCTCGGCCTCACCATCAACTGTGCGCGCTGCCACGACCACAAGTTCGATCCGATCCCGACCTCGGACTACTACGCGCTGTACGGGATCTTCGACAGCACGCGTTACCCGTGGCCCGGCATCGAGCTGGATCAGCGCCAACGCGACCTCGTGCCGCTCGTGGAACCGGAGCGCCGGGAGGAGATGGAGGAGGCGCGCCGCAGACACGACGAGGAGAAACGCCGGCTGGAGAAGGCCGTGAAGGAGCTCCGCGAGGAATCGAAGTCGGTCGCCGCAGCGGAGAAGGCCGCAGCGGAGAAGCGGATCCAGGAGGCCGAGGCGGCGGTGCGTGCGCATGTGGACCGGGGACTGCCCTTCGGACTCGCGTACGCGGTCGCCGACAAGCCGAAGGCCTCCGACGCGGTGATCCAGGTCAAGGGGGATCCCGCGCGGCCGGGAGGCGTCGTTCCAAGGCGTTTCCTCACCGTCCTGGGAGGATCGACCCTGGCGGACGCCACCCGGGGAAGCGGCCGCGCCGAGCTCGCCGACTGGATCGTCGCACCCACCAACCCGCTGACCGCGCGGGTGATGGTCAACCGCGTCTGGCAACACCACTTCGGCCGCGGGCTGGTCGCGACGCCGAACGACTTCGGACGCCAGGGACGCGCCCCGACGCATCCGGAGCTGCTCGACTGGTTGGCGTCGCGGTTCAGGGAGGACGGCTGGTCGGTGAAGGCGCTGCACCGGCGCATCCTCCTCTCCCGCGCCTACCGGCAGTCGTCGTCGGTGACGGAGGAACAGTCGCTGAAGGATCCCACCAACGAACTGCTGGGACGCTTCCCACGTCGGCGGCTCGATGCGGAGTCGCTGCGCGACACGCTGCTGGTGCTCGGCGGAAACCTGGAACCGGCACCCCGTGGGCCGCATCCCTTCCCGAAGCCGTCGGACTGGAAGTTCACGCAGCACAACCCCTTCCGCGCGGTGTACGAAACCCGCAGCCGCAGCGTGTACCTCATGACCCAGCGGATCCAAAGGCATCCGTACCTCGCGATCTTCGACGGCGCCGACCCCTCGACCAGCACCGGCCGCCGGACCTCCAGCACGACGCCGCTGCAGGCGCTGTTCCTCCTCAACGACCCGTTCGTGCACGGACAGGCCGACCTCTTCGCCGAAAGGCTCCGCAGCATGCGCGCCTCCGACGCCGACCGGGTCCGCGAAGGGTTCCGCCTCGCCTTGGGACGGAGTCCCGTCGGGGACGAGACGGAGAAGAGCCTCGCCTTCCTGAAGTCGGCCCGGGAACGGAGCGTCGGGGAGAAGGATCCCGAGGCGGAGTCGTGGCGCGCGTTCGCCCGGGTGCTCTTCCGACTCAACGAATTCGCCCAACTCGACTGAACCCGCCATGAGCACGCCTCTCCAGACGTCCCGCCGCGAGACCCTCCGCTCCCTCGTCGGCGCCTCGCTGCTGCTGCCGGGGCTCGTCTCCGACCTGCTTCGCGCCGACGCGCCCGACGCACAGGGGGATCCCCTGTCTCCGAAGCCGCCCCTGTTCCGCGGCAAGGCCAGCCGGGTGATCTTCATCTTCTCCAACGGCGGCGTGTCCCACATGGACACCTTCGACCCGAAGCCGAAGCTGTTCGAGGCGGACGGCAAGACGGTCGGCATCGGGGGCGGGCTTTCCAACCAGCAGCGGCGGCTGTTGCGGCCCGGTTGGCAGTTCCGGCCCGGCGGGCGTTGCGGCACGATGGTGAGCGACCTCTTCCCACACCTGCGGGAGTGCATGGACGACGTCTGCCTCATCCGTTCGATGAAGGGCGAGGACAACGAGCACTACCAGGCGACGCTGGGGATCCACACGGGCTCGTTCTTCTTCTCGCGGCCGAGCATCGGCTCCTGGATCAGCTACGGACTCGGGACGCTGAACGCGAACCTGCCGTCCTTCGTGGCCATCTCCGCGGGGTCCCCATACGCGGGGACGCAGATCTTCAACAACGACTTCCTGCCCGCCTACCACCAGGGCGTCCGCGTGGTGCCCGGGAACGAGCCGATCGCGAACCTCGACCGCCGGACGGTCCGTTCGGGCCTGCAGGAGATGGAGCTGGGGCTGGCCGGCGCCCTGGATCGGGGCCATCTCAAGGCCCGCGGCAACGACGCCGAGCTGGCGGCGCGGATCCGCACCTTCGAGACCGCCTTCCGCATGCAGACGGACGCGCGGGACGTCTTCGACCTCTCGAAGGAGTCCGACGACACGCTGGCGCTCTACGGGATGCGGCGCGGGCAGACGGACGGGTTCGGCTGGCCCTGCCTCGTGGCCCGGCGGTTGGCGGAGCGGGGCGTGCGCTTCATCGAATTGGTGGACGGTTCGTCGAGCCACAACTGGGACCAGCACGGCGACATGGCCGAGCACGCCCAGCACGCCCGGAACCTGGACCAGCCGGTGGCCGGCCTGCTGCGCGACCTCAGGCGGCGCGGGATGCTGGAGGACACGTTGGTGGTCTGGACCACGGAGTTCGGCCGCACTCCCGGCGTCGACGGCGAGAAGGGCCGCGGCCACCACAGCGCGTGCTTCTCCTCGTGGCTGGCCGGGGCGGGCGTCCGGGCGGGATCGGTGTATGGGAGCACCGACGAGATCGGCGCCACCGTGGCCGAGAACCGGGTCCACGTGCACGACTTCCACGCCACCATCCTGCACCTGCTCGGCATGGACCACGAGAAGCTGACGTTCCGCCACGGCGGACGCGACTACCGGCTCACGGACGTGCACGGGAACGTCGTGCAGGCGCTGTTGGCCTGATGCGGACGGCGGAGGGTGCCGTCACGCAAATCCGTCTGAACATCCGTCGGCTCCTTGAGTCGGATGGACGCCGGACACCGGAAGCCGCAAGGATCTCCAGAACGTCCGGATTCCATGGCCTCCATTCTCCAGCCGATTCCCTCGGACCGCCGCCGGCGGATCCGCTCCCTCACCCTGTCCCTTGCCGGAGCCCTCGCGTTGATGGGATCCGCGACCGCGGCCGAATCCGCCGGCGACGCCGAATCCACGGCTTCGCTGACCGACGCCGCCCGGATCGTCCCGGCCATCGAACTCGGCGTGGGTCGTCGTGTTCCATCCCTCGACCTCAAGGCCCTGAGCGGACCGCGTTTCCAGTCCGATTCCCTCGGTGGGGCCAAGGCCACGGTCATCGCCTTCACCAGCACCAGCTGCCCGGTCACCCGGAAGTACGGACCGACACTTGCGGCCCTGGAGAAGGAGTACGCGGCGAAGGGCGTCCGCTTCGTGTACGTGAACCCGGTGGACACCGACACCGCGGCCGCGGCCAAGGAGATGGTCCAGCGCCACGGGCTGAAGGGCTCCTACGTGAAGGACACCCAAGGGAAGGCCGCGAAGGCCTTGGGAGCCCGGACGACGGCGGAGGCCTACGTCCTCGATGCGACGGGAACGGTGGTCTACCGGGGCGCCGTCGACGACCAGTATGGGGTTGGCTACTCCCGGCCGGAACCGCGGGAACGGTACGTGGCCGGCGCCTTGGACGCGGTGTTGGCCGGCGGGCTTCCGAACGTCGCGGCCACGACCGCCCCGGGCTGCAGCCTGGACCATGCCGGTCCCATCGCGACCGAGGCCAAGCCCACCTTCCACAACCGGATCTCCCGGATCCTCCAGACCCACTGCACCGAATGCCATCGTGACGGCGGCGTGGGCCCGTTCCCGCTGGAATCGATGGCCGATGCCGTGGCGCACGCCGGGATGATCCGGAAGCAGGTGGAGCGCGGTGCGATGCCGCCGTGGTTCGCCGCGCCGATCCATTCCGGCTCCAGCCCCTGGGCCAACGACCGCAGCCTGCCCGAGGCGGACAAGGCCGACCTGATCGCCTGGCTTTCGGGTTCCAAGGCCGAGGGAGACCCGAGGTTGGCGCCCCGTCCGCGCACCTACCCCGACGGCTGGGCGATCGGCAAGCCGGACGCGGTCATCCGCATCCCCAAGCCCATCGCAGTGAAGGAGTCCGGCGTCATGGACTACCAGAACGTGCACGTGAAGACCGACTTCGACGGCGACCGCTGGATCCAGGCGTTCGAGGTGCGGCCGACCGCGCGGGAAGTGGTGCATCACGTCCTCGTCTTCGTGATCCCGCCGAACGAGAGCGAGGCCGACAAGAAGCGCCGCGGGGACGTCGCCGGCGGCAACTACCTCGCGGCGTACGCGCCGGGCACCGGTGGCATCGGCTATCCGCCGGGCTTCGCGAAGTTCCTTCCGAAGGGCTCCACCCTCCACTTCCAGCTGCACTACACGCCGAACGGAAAGGCGACCGAGGACCAGTCCGCCCTGGGACTCGTCTTCGCCAAGGAACCGCCGAAGCACGAGATCCGGGTGGCCGGCGTCACGGGCAAGCTGGACATCCCGCCGAACGACCCGGACTACGTCTCGAAGGGGAAGATCACCGTGCCGGTGGACGCGAAGATCCTGTCGTTCATGCCGCACATGCACGTGCGCGGGAAGGCGTACCGCTACGACCTCGACCTGCCGGGCGGGAAGTCCCGCACACTGCTCGACGTCCCGCGCTACGACTTCAACTGGCAGCTGCTGTACCGGCTCGCGGAGCCGTTGGACGTGCCGACGGGGGCCGTGCTCCACGGGACGGCGCGCTACGACAACAGCTCCGGCAATCCGGCGAACCCGAATCCGAACCAGCGGGTGACGTGGGGCGAGCAGACCGACGAGGAGATGATGATCGGCTACTTCGAGTACTTCATCCCCGAGGCGAAGCCCGGAGAGAGCGGGGCGACGTTGGAGGCGGCCGTCCGCGACGGCTCGGCGTTGTTCCGTCGTCTCGACCGCAACAAGGACGGCAAGATCACGGCCGACGAGTCGCCGTCGAAACAGCAGTTCGAGGCCGCGGACGCCAACCACGACGGCGTGGTCACGCCGGAGGAACTGCGCCGCCTCATGGGCCGCAGCCGCAGCCGCAGCCGCTGAGGAGGGAAGGTCCATACGGGCATCGGACCTGTACCCATCCCCTTCAACCGTTCATCGCTTCAACCACAACAGCCCCTCAGAAGACCGGCCCCGGCTGCCACGGGGCGAATTCCTCGTCGCCGATGCCGGCCGCCTCGCTCTTCGTGCGTCGGCCCGAGGCGGTTTCCAGGATCGTCCCGAAGATCCGCAGGCCGACCTGTTCCACCGTCTCCTCACCGTCGAGGATCGTGCCGGCGTTCAGGTCCATGTCGTCGGTCATCCACCGGTAGAGCGGGGTGTGGGTGGAGATCTTGATGCACGGCGCCGGCTTGCAGCCGTACACGCTGCCGCGGCCGGTGGTGAACACGCCGACGTTGCATCCGCCCGCCACGAGTCCGGTCATGCTCACCGGATCGTAGCCCGGCGTGTCCATGAAGCAGAACCCGGGTCCGACGACGGTCCCGGCGTAGGGCAGGACGGCCATCAGCGGGGCCTGCCCTCCCTTGGCCACCGCGCCGAGGCTCTTCTCGAAGATCGTCGTGAGCCCGCCCTCCTTGTTCCCGGCGGAGGGGTTGTTGGCGATCGAGGCCCCATGCAGCCGCGCATGGTCCTCCCACCAGCGCACCGTCCGCAGCAGCGCCTCCGCCACGTCCCGGGAGACCGCACGGCGGGTGAGCAGGTGTTCGGCGCCGTAGATCTCCGGCGTCTCCGCCAACACGGTGGTCGCCCCGTGTCGGACCAGCAGGTCCGAGGCGACTCCCAGCGCGGGATTGGCGGTGATGCCGCTGTTCCCGTCGGACCCGCCGCAGTTCAGCGCGACGTGGAGCCGGCTGAGCGGCTGCTCCGTCCGCCGCTGAGCAGACACCGCGGGAAGCAGCCCCGCCACCGCCCGAACCGCATCCTCGACCGTCCTCGCGATGCCGCCCTGCTGCTGGATGTTGAGCACCACCGGCGCCTGCGAGCCGTCCGCCCCCGAATCCAGGCCCTGCTTCCGCACCAACGCCGCGGCCTGGTTCGTCTCGCAGCCGAGTCCGATGATCACATACGCCCCGATGTTCGGGTGACGCGCGATCCCCGCGAGCACCCGCTGGAGGATCTCCGTGTTGTCGTCCGCCGTGGCGCAGCCCGACTTGTGGGTGAACGCGACCACGCCGTCCACGCCCGGGAAGTCCCGCCGCAGGACCTCCGGCGTGAAGCGGCGCGCGACGTACTGGGAGACGCTGGCCGAGCAGTTCACCGAGGAGATGACGGCGACGAAGTTGCGGGTCCCGGCCCGGCCGCCGGGTCGGCTGTAGCCCGAGAAGGTCCGGCGCTCGGACTCCGGAAGAAGCGCCCACGGCACGGTGGGCTCCGCGAAGTGTCCGTCCGTCGACAACTCGCCGAGGTCGACGTTTTGGACGTGCACGTGGGCACCCGCGGGAATCGGTGCCGACGCCCGTCCGATGATCTGCCCGTACTTGCGGATCACCGCGCCCGCGGCGAGGTCCCGCAGCGCCACCTTGTGCGCCACCGGGACGGCGCCCCGGATGCGGACACCTTCGATCTCCTCGCCGTCCAGGAGCCGGCGACGCGCCACGGCGACGTCGTCATCGGGATGGAGACGGATCCAAGGCGACGCGGCGGGTGTGCTCATGTCACCGAGGGGATACGCAGCGTCGTGACCGCGGGCGAGCCAGAAGCGGGGAGCCGAACAGGGCCAAGGACAACGAGGAGCGGACAAGGACCCCAACCGACTCAGTGCCGCGGCAGGCCGGCTTGACGGAGCGTCTGGATGAACGCGGAGGGATCACCGGGCGAGACCGCGATCCGCCTTCCGGGAAGGTGCAGCAGGACCACCTTCGCCGGGTCGTTGAACCAAGCCCGGTACGTCCCCACGCCGCGGGCATGGAACCAGCCGGTGAACGAGAACAGGCCTCCGTTGCCGCAGACACGCCACGACATGCCGGCGAGCTCCGGGGCCGCTTCGGCGGACACCAGTCCGGACAGGTCGATCCGAGTCGTCCATCCGGGCTGCCGGACGAAGAGGACCGCGCCTTCGAGCCGGTATCCCAGGACGCGGAACGGGAGGGCGCACAAGGGAACCGCCGCCACCACCATCGCGGCCCACGGGAAGGATCCGGCTTGGGGAACCGCCGTCAGCAGGATGACGACGACTCCGAGCATGAGGGCGGTGGCGATGCCCGAGATCCACTTCAGGGAAGCCGACCAGGGAGCCTCGAACGTGCGGGGATTCACGGGTGAACGCGGTCAGGACCCGGGGCCGCCGTCCCATCGGAAGCGGCGCCAGGCGATGCCTCCGAGGAGGGTACCCACGGCGACGAGTCCGGCCACCGGAAGGAACACCGCGGAGACGTCGAGTCCGCGCCACGTCATGGCGTCGAGCGCCTCGATGCCCCAGCCGGTCGGCATCCAGAGGGACACGGTGCGGACCCAGGAGGGGAAGATGAAGGAGGGGATCCAGGCGCCGCCGAGCATCAGGAGGATGAGCACGACCGGGATGGCGAGTCCGCGGGTGGCCTTGGGCGTGCGGCCGATGGCCGCGAGGGCCAGCGCGAGGGTGGCGGAGAAGTAGCAGAGCGCCAGGATGACGGCCACGAATCCGATCCAGCTTCCATGGATGCGGACGCCGAACGCGGACATGGCGACGGCGAAGGAGACGACGAAGGTGGAGAGGGCGATGATCGCGTAGGAGGTGGCCTTGCCGAGCAGGAGCGTGGCCCGGGACAGCGGCGCGGCGCGGAGCCGACGGAAGGTGCCCGACTGCCGTTCCGTCAACAGGCCGACCGCGAGGTCGATCATCACCATCAGCACGAACTGGAGGGACATGCCGGCGAAGGAATGGGCGAACCCGTTGTAGCGGGCGCCGGCGACGCGGGTCAGGGGCTGGGCGTCGACGCGGTAGGGCAACGGCAGTTCGGCGGGGCCGGCGACCGCGTTGGTCCGGGCGACGGAGGTCCGCCGCGACTCGAGGAACGCGTCCGCCTGGGCGAGGGAATCGAGCAGCAGACGGCGTTGGATCTCCGGGAGACGTTGGGCGCGCAGGATGTTGGTCCTCCCCCGGGCGATGAGGTCGCGTCCGACGTCGACGTTGAGCAAACCATCGGCGACGCCCGACACGACCTTCGGAACGAGCATTCCCTCGAGCAGGGAACGTTCGGTCTCATGGGAGGGATCGAAGAGGAGCGTGACCACGGGGCGGCGGTCGGACTGGAAGATCCCCTGCAGGAGGTTGGTCGAGAATCCGGGAGGGAAGACCAGTCCGACCGGCACGCGCCCCGCGGTGACCCGGTCCCGGGCGGCGGCCTCGTTGGTGACGACGACCGCGAAGGTGGAGTCGTTGGTGAACGCGGCGACCACGCCGCGGGACGCCGCGGAACCGTCGAGATCCACCAACACCAGGCCGATGGCGGAACGTTCGGCCTTGCCACCGGTCCCGCCCGTGAGCTGGCCGAAGAAGGCGGCCATCAGCACCGGCACGAGGTAGAGGAGGACCAGGGCCTTGCGGTCGCGCAGGAAGAGCGCGAGGTCGAGACGGATGATGGCGATCCAGGAGTCCATGGATTCAGGAATCGCGAAGGCTTCGCCCGGTCAGTTCGAGGAAGACCGCCTCGAGGTTGGGCGGCTCCGCGGAGAAGGACCGCACGCCGATCCCGGCCTCCGCCAAACGGCCGAGGACTTGGGAGGATCCGGCTGCAAGCGACCCCACCCTCACCTGCACGCTCCTCCCGTCGATCCGGACGGAACCGATGCCCGGGATGTCACGGAGGATTCCAGTGAGCGTTTCGGGCGCAGGCTCCTCGAGTTCGATCCGGAGTTCGGCGCCGGCGCCGGCGCCGGCACGGTGACGGAGCCGGGCCAGCGAGTCGTCGGCGACGATCCGTCCCCGGTCGATGATGATCACCCGGTCGCAGAGGCGTTCGACCTCTTCCATGTAGTGCGTGGTGTAGAGCAGCGTCTTCCCGCGGCGACGGAGCTCGGCGATGTTGTCGAAGATGGCGTTCCGGCTCTGCGGATCGACACCGACGGTGGGCTCGTCGAGCAGGAGGATGTCCGGGTCGTGCAGCAGGGCGGCCGCGAGGTTGAGCCGGCGCTTCATGCCGCCGCTGAAGGTCCCGACCCGGTCGTCCGCGCGGTCGGAGAGGCCGACGAACTCCAGCGCCGAACGGACGGCCTCCGGGATGCGGGACCGCCCGACGCCCTGGATCGCGGCGAAGAACCCGAGGTTCCTCCGCGCGTCCAGCTCCTCGTAGAGGGCCAGGTCCTGCGGGACCAGGCCGAGGCGACGCTTGATCGGATCGGTGTCGGAGACCAGGGCGGCACCGCCGAGCAACAACTCCCCGGAGTCAGGCCGGAGCAGGCCCGTGACCATCGAGAAGGTGGTGGTCTTGCCGGCGCCGTTGGGGCCCAGCAGGCCGACGCTCTCGCCGGCCCGGACCTCGAAGGAGATGCCATCCACGGCGACACGGTCGCCGAAGCGGCGGACCAGGTTCCGCGCGGCGAGCACGACCGGGGCGGAACCTTCGGTGTTCATGGCTTCGCCTTCGGATACCGGAGCCGTGTTCCATCCACCGAGAGGACGACCAACCGTTCCAACACCGTCAGGTCCACGTCGGCGAGGCGCTTGATGTAGAGGCAGACCTTCGCGGTCTTGTGTTTGCCCAGGCGGGAGAGCAACGCCTTCGACTCGTCGGAGTCGAATCCTTCGAGGAGATAGAGGCTGATGTGGGCGGAACCGGAGGAGAACCCGACGATGCACGACTCGCCCTCGCGTCCGCTCTCGTAGCGGTAGTGGTACTCGTCGAAGCCCACGATGCTGGGCCCCCACATCTTCGGGGCGCAGCCGGTGGCCTTCCCCATCAGGTCGACCAACAGCCCGCAGTCGCGTCTGCGGGCCTCGTCGGGGATCCGGGCGATGTAGGATTCGACATCGACCTTCGTGGGCTGGGTCTTGTTCCGGGAACTGGCCATGGGAGCGGGGAGGTGGGTTGTTGGGGCCGCCGTGGAAGCGATCCTTCCATCCGGCCCGGCGGATCGCAATCCGTCGGGAAGCCTAGCGGATGAATTCCACGAATCGGGATTCGCCGGGAGGGATGTCCAACACGACTGGGGCGCCGTTCGTCCACGACTGCGCGGTGAGCCATTCCCGGGCCTCGCGCCAAGGGACGCGGGCGGAGAGCGCCACCTTGGCCACGACCTCGGGGAAGACCCGGGCGGGCGTCCTGCCCGACTTCACCACGCCGTCGTTGTTCACGAGTTCCACCACCCAGCCGGACGCGTTCCTGTTGATCGCGAACTGCACCGGGTCGCCCTGCACCGAGATGGGAAGCAGCGTGGCGGCGACTTCCGCAAGCCGGCCGTCGGAAACGGCCGCGGGACGACCGGTACGGGGATTGGTGGTGGACGGTACGACGTCGGCGGATCCGGCGGAACGGAGCTTTTCCCAGGCCGCGGCGCCGAGCGCCTCGACATGTCGGGGATGCACCAGCAGGCGGCTGCCGGACTCCAGGGCCGTGCGCAGCTCGGCCACGAAGGCCGGCCGGAACTCCATGTCGCCCGAGAGGAGGATCACCGGATAGCGGGACATGAAGGCGCCGGTGGCGGTGGAGAGCACCACGTCGGCGATCTCGCCGTGGCGCGTCGGGTGGAGGTAACCCGCCTCCGGATTCGGGGGATTCCCGGGCACGGGCAGCCGGCGGTCGGCGGAGAACAACTGGTCCTCGAGCAGGTCCGCGGCCTCCTGGTCGGCGACGGACCTCGGGAACACGCCCCAAGCCTTGCCTTGGTAGCCGTTGTGGCCCGCGAGCCGGTCGAGGACGACGAGCAGCGGCGTGTAGGGATTGCCGCGGTCGTGGGAGCGGAAGAAGCGGAACGCCTCCGCCGCGGCCTCGCCGTGCGGGGTGAGCGACCAGGGAGGTCCGTCCGCGGCGAAGAAGCTGTTGAAGCTGTTCTCCGGCGTCACCATCGCGGCCCCCGCGAACCAGGCATGACGCCAGAGGCGCAGGCAGAGGCTCAGCGAATGGCCGGCGTCGAGTCCGGTGGCGGTGTCGCCGCGGGTGTCGAGCGGGCCCCGCGTGGTCACCGCGTTCCCGAACCACGGGCTCACCTGGACCGTCCATGGAAGGTTCCACTGGCGCGCGGCGCCGCGGGCGAAGGCGAACTTCGACTGGGTGAAGCCGATGTTCTCGCCCACCTCCAGTCCCACGACGGCGGCGCCCCACTCGGCGGCGTAGGACTCGTAGTGGGAATGTCCGGTGACGCTGATCAGGCGTCCGCCCTTGGCCTGACGGTGCCACAGGAAGTACTCGCGAAGCTGCTCGTACGCCTCACGGCGGTCGCGGGGGACCGGATCGTAGCCGGCGCCGGCGGCCTCCTTGAGGAAACGGTCCTTGCGCGCATCGAAGTCCGCCCCCAGCACCGACCTCATCCAGTTCGTGTCGGGACGCAGCCGATGGAAGTGGTAGCCCCACTCGCCGAGCTGGATGGCGTTGAACACGCCGGCGCCGTCGAGGAGCCGGACGGCATCCTCGTCCGCGGCCGCCAGAACGCTGGTGCCGCCCTGGAGCTGCATCCGGCCGCCGTCGGGCGGATAGAGGATCACCGGCCAGCCGAGACGGGCGAGATACGCGAGTGCCGGACGCGACGCGGCGACCGCGGCGGGTCCGGGATCGAAGGCCGAGGCGAGGTGCTTGGCGCGGAGGAATCCGACCAGCGACTCCAGGGCTTCCGGGTCCGATGGGCAGGCGTACAGCGAGAACTGGAACTCGCGGGTGCCGGGGAAGAGGCGGGGAGGAGGCGGATCGCCGGCGCCGGGTACCGGGCCGGCAGCCAGGAGACGCAGGGCCATCACAAGGGGCCAAACCATCAGGAGGAACCGGAGTCGGGGACTCATCCTCCTGAGGCGAATCGATGCGTAAGGGATTGTCACGCCAAGCCGCTGGGGAGGGGAGGAAGCCGTTGGGTTCCCGTTCTGCAACGGCACCGCGAAGTGAGCGGGCCGGCTCTGGAATCCGACTAACGTCCCGCCGTGGGATCCCAGCGGTCGCCAGGCAGCAACAGGTGGAACCGAACGCCGATGGCGCCGAGGTTCGCATGGGGGCCCTCCTCGCGGACCTTCGCCCCACGGGCGTCGAACACCATCACGCTGCCGTCCCCCTCGACCTCCCAGGAGCCGTCGGGAAGCACCACGAGGGCGGTGGCCTCGTCGATGCCGACCCCGATCAACTCCGGATGCTCGAGCGTCACGCCGACGAGACGGTTCTGGCGGCGGCGGGCGATGAAGTGCTGGTCGACGACGGCGTTCGTGACCAGGCCGAGCCCCGTGGAGGTGAGCGTGGCCCCACGGCGGACCACCGCGAAGTCGGCCTTTCGGTCCGGTTCGCCGCGTTGGTCGCCGGTGATCATCACCCGGCTCATGATCGCCGCGCCGGCGCTGGTCCCGCCGACGACGACGCCGCGGGTGTCCCGCATCCGATGGAGCGCGGTTTCACAGGGGGTTCCGACCAGCACCGCGGCCAGTCGCGCCTGGTCGCCGCCGGTGAAGAAGACGCCCGTGTAGCCCATGAGCCTCTCGGCGGTGGCGGGCAGCATCGCCCCGGTGCGGTCGAAGCGGACGACGTCGACGTCCTTCACGCCGAACCCGCGGAATTCCTCGGCCTGGAGGCGACCGGAGCGTTCGGGTTCGCCGCTGGCCATCGGGAGAACCGCGATGCGTGCGTGGTTCGTGCCCCCCGCCAGGGCGATGAAGCGTTGGTGGATCCGGCCCGGCCGTTCGCCACCGCCGATGATCACCAACGAGCCACGCCGCTCCGTCACCGCTTCGGCGAGGCCATGCGAGGCGGGCGTGGCCAAGGCCAAGGCCAGGACGGGCAGCGCAAGAATCCGAAGGACCCGGACGCGAGGCGCCGACGAGGGGACTTCCGACTCAGTGTTCATGGATGGCAGTGTGGGGGATTCCATCGGATCCGATCCAGCCCCGGAAGAGCCCCTCGGAATTGTAGGGCATGGAGAAGCGGCCGCGGCGGTCGAGCACGATGACCGCCCCTTCCCCGCCGGCCTTCACGAGCGTGCCCAGGACCACCTCTCGGGCCGCGGCGTCGACGGAACGACCGCCGTGGGCCATGCGGGCCGCGATGTCGTGGGCCACGGCGTATCGGATGAAGAACTCCCCCTGGCCCGTGGAGGACACCGCGCAGGTCGCGTCGTCGGCCCAGGTGCCGGAGCCGATCAGCGGCGAGTCGCCGATGCGGCCGGGGAGCTTGCCCGCCAGGCCGCCGGTGGAGGTGGCCGCTGCGAGGTGGCCGGACCGGTCGAGGGCCACGGCGCCCACCGTCCCGAAACCGACCGACGTAGGCAGCGCGGCACGGCGGCCCTGGGCGTCGAGGATCTCCTGCAACTGGCGACGACGGGCCTCGGTGATGAAGTAGGCGTTGGAGACGACCGGCAATCCCGCGGAGGCGGCGAAGGCCTCGGCACCGGATCCGGCGAGCAGGACATGCGGGGTCCGCTCCATCACCTTGCGGGCGGCGTCGACCGGGTTTCGGACCGTGCGGACGCCCGCGACGGCACCGGCCTTGAGCGTCGCGCCGTCCATCACGGCGGAATCCAGCTCGGCGACGCCGTCGCGGTTGAGCGCCGCGCCGCGGCCCGCATTGAAGAGCGGATTGTCCTCCAGGACCCGCACTGCGGCCGTCACGGCATCGAGGCTGGAGCCGCCCTGGCGCAGCACCGCGTGCCCGGCGACGAGCGCCTCGGTCAGACCCTCGCGGTAGGCCCGGTCACCCTCGGGAGTCAGCTCGGACTTGGACGGAACGCCCGCGCCGCCGTGGATCACCAGGACCGGCCCGCCCGCGCCTGGGCGGGTCCGGCAGCCGGCGTTTCCCGCCACGAACAGCAGGACCAGAAGCCATGGAAAAAGGAGACGGGGACGTCCGCTTCGGGGACAGCGCATGCCCCTTCCATGATTCAAGGCGGATCACGGGGAAAGCCTTCAGTTGCGGCACGCGGAACATCGTCCGGCCCGTCGGAGCGAAGACCGGGAGACGGCAGGCCGGGCTGGCCACGGAAACACGAAACGCCATCCTGTCGACCATGGCCCCGGTGGCATTGCTGGAACACCTGCGTTCGGAGGAGGACGCCCGGTTCGACCGGGTCTTCCCCGAGTCGATACGGCTGCTTTCACGGGTGTTCTGGACGCCGGTTTCCGTGGCCCGTCAGGCCGCCGGTTTCCTCGTCACCCGGCCCGGCACCCGCGTGCTCGACATCGGCTGCGGCCCCGGGAAGTTCTGCATCGCCGCCGCGGTCGGAAGCCCCGGGCATTTCACGGGAATCGAACAGCGTCGACGTCTCTGCGAGGTGGCTTGGCGGATCATCCGCAACGCCGGCATCCCGAACGCCGAGGTCTTCCACGGCGACATGGGCGGACTGCGCTTCGACGACTTCGAGGCCTTCTACCTGTTCAACCCCTTCGCCGAGTACCTGGAACCGGAAGGACGGATCGACCGCAACATCGGGGAGTCGGAAGGCCACTACGACGAGTTCGTCCGGACGGTCGCGGACCGCCTCTCCGCGAGGCCGACGGGGACACGCGTCGCGACCTACTGCGGCATCTGCGAGGAGATCCCACCCGACTACGACTGCGTGGGGAACTCCGCGGACGGCAAGCTGCGGTTCTGGGAGAAGTCCCGCTGAACGACGCGAACCGCGCGTCAACGCCTCCGAAGGATCTCCACCGGTCCGCCATGCACGCCGACGACCAGTTCGTTGCGGCCGTCTCCGTCGAGGTCCGTGATCAAGGCCGACCGTTGTTCCCCGGGCACGCGGACGCCGCATTCGGGAAGGGTGACGGCCTCGAAGCGACCGCCGCCGAGACCGAACAGGATCACGCCTTCGCCGGAATCGTCCCGGGACTGGCCGAAGTTGTGGCCATGGAATCCCTGGGCGCAGAAGACGTCCGTCAGGCCGTCGCCGTCGAGGTCGCCGACGGCGAAACCGAAGACGGGACCCGCCTGGACCGCATCGGGAAGGAGCGTGGCCTCGAGATGGTCGCCGCGGTTCAGCAGCAACAGCGAACCGAGATGGCTGGCCACCTTCGGGACGCGGCCACCGGCGCCGACGATCGACGGCAGGCCGGCCATGGCGAACGCGCGGTGGGTGGTGAAGCGATCCTGCAGGGACGGCATCCGGGGACCGAGTTCCGCGAAGCTGCGAAGCGGCCGCACGGTGCCGTCGACGTCGGTGTAGGCCTCGACACAGGCATCGGGGGCATCGGTTCCGCCGGGATACAGGTACAGGGGACGGACCGCACCGGAGGCGTCCGGCATCCCGCTGTTCACCGCGAAGGCCGAATTGAAACCCCAGTTGCCCAGCAGCAGGTCGGGACGGCGATCGCCGTCGACATCCGCGACCGCCGCGGCCTGCCACCATCCGGATAGAGAGGAGAGGTTCACCGAGCTCCCCTTTGCGAAACGCACCGGCAGTTCCCATTCGGACGCCGAATCCGGACCGATCCGGAGGAGATGCGGGGTCCCCCAGTCCGACACCACCAGCAGCTCCGGCTCGCCGCCCGCCTCGAAGTCGACGAAGGCCGCGGCGGAGACCATCCCCAGATCCGGCAACCGCCTTACCGGGGGCCCTTCTCCCTGGAGACGGAAGAGCGCGGAGCCGGATGCCTCGGGGAACCGGCCGGCCCGGGAACCGGCTCCGACGAAGATCCATCTTCCCGAATCCGAGCCAGCCAGGCAGGCGGGCGACTCCGGGAGCGGTACGGGGACGTCGAGCGGGCTCCATCGCAGCGTCTTCGCCTCGATTCGGAACAGGCGGTTGGATCCCGCGGAAAGGCCGATCCATTCGTCGCCCAGCCGAACCCATCCGACGGTGCGGCCGCCGCTGGAAGCCGCGGTACCGGCAGGCCTTCCATTCGCATCCGTCGCGCGGATCGGATTCGAATCGTCGGCACCGACAAGGATCCCCGATCCGGTGGATGCGAGGACCGGAAGGCGTGTCCCGAGCCGTCTTGGCAGCGTCGGCTGCACCGCGAACTCCGGATCGGCCGCGGGTGGGACAACGATCTCGGAGGCGTTCCTGCTGAGCGCGAGACGGGGCGCGGCGGCCGCGGGAAGGCTGTTCGTCGACGGCAGCCCTTCACCTTCCGCAAGGATCCTCGTGGTGCCGGCAGACAGCGGTTCCCAGCGCTCGGTCCGGCCGCCTGGCCAACGCACCACCAGTTCGCCGACACCGTCACCGGGACAGGCGAAGACCCGCTCCGGGGCATCGCCGGAAAGGTAGCGGCCACCGGCGACGATCTCCGTCGACTGGGGAGGGACGGAGACGCCGTCTCGACGTTTCCAACGGAACCGAAGCTGCGCCCCGACCGCCGCCGAATTGGATCCCCGGCCCCGCAGGGTCACCCGCAGACGCGCCCCCATGGCCTCGTTGCGATAGAGGCCCGCCGGGCTGTTCATCGCATTGACCGCCAGGTCGAGGTCGCCATCGCCGTCCAGATCGGCCAAGGCCATCCCGTGGTGGACACCGGGCTCCGCCAATCCCCAGGCCTGGGTGGATTCGTCGAACCGCGGAACTCCGCCCACGGGATCACCGCGATGACGGAAAGCCCGGATCGGGGCCGCCAACCGCGGGAACTTCTGGCGTTCGCGGAAGATCTGAATGTCGGAGCGAATGCCGCCGCGGCGGAACTGCTTCAACTGTTCGGCGACATCGAGATCCCTCGAACCGCGTTCCTGACCGGCGGACACAAGGAGGTCCGGCCAACCGTCGAGGTCCACGTCGAGGAAGACAGGCGTCCATGACCAGTCCGTGGCCATCACGCCGGCCATCGCGGCCGCCTCGAGGAACGAACCGTCGGAGCGCTGGAGGAAGAGGGTGTTGGCGTCGAACTGCGGACGCGCCAGCGGATCCGACGCATCCACTGCCACGGACCCGGTTCCGTCCAACATCGTCAGGCGCCTAAGATGGTCGGGGCTGAGCATGTCGACGACGACGAAGTCCGGCCGGCCGTTCGCATCGAGGTCGGCGAAGTCGACGCCCATGGAGAACTGACTCGTGTGACGCAGCGTGGTCCGGGGAGCGAGCCGGAACCGTGGATGGCCCGGCGTGGAATCGTTGATCCAGAAACGGTCGGGCGACTGGAAGTCGTTGCACACGTAGAGATCGGGCCTTCCGTCGCCGTTGACGTCCCGGAACTGCGCGGCGAGACCCCAATCCGGCGGCGCCGAAGAGAGCGCCTTGCCGTCCTCGTCGAGGAAGGCGCCGCGGTTCCACGGGACCTCGGCGAAGTTGGTGCCGCCGAGATTGCGGTAGAGCACATCTGGCTCACCCAACTCCTCAATCGCCCCGGTGGCCGTCACCACGAATCGGTTGGTCAGATCGGGTTCCGAGGTGGGACGCCCATCGATGGTTGCCACCACCGTCCGGTCCCCTTCCCGTCGGAACGTCGCGCGGGCATTGGGCATGTCCATGAGCGCCCGACGTCGGTAGTTGCAGACGTAGAGATCCAGCCATCCGTCGCCATCCACGTCCGCGATGGCCAGGGAATGGCCGCCCCTGGCCGAGGACTGC
Source organism: Verrucomicrobiales bacterium (assembly GCA_027488845.1). Taxonomy (GTDB): domain Bacteria; phylum Verrucomicrobiota; class Verrucomicrobiia; order Limisphaerales; family UBA9464; genus SXXZ01. Next base: position 108,103 of record JAIYBC010000065.1, read on the forward strand.
GGGAAGGACATCGGTTCGAAGACCCCCGTCTTCGTCTGCAGAAGCACACGGACACCGTCGGCGTGGGTGTTGAGCACGAGGTCGGGAAGCGCGTCGCCGTTCAGGTCGGCGAAGGCGACACCGGTGACATCGCCTGAAAGCGAGAGATTCTCCGATGGAAACCATCGGGAAGTGACGTCCTCGAATCGCCATCCGCCGAGGTTGCGCCACAACGAGGAACGTCCGCCGGTGGCGCCGAAGAAGAGGTCCGGCCGGCCGTCCTGGTCGACGTCACCGGCGGCGACGCCCGAGCCGTCGAGCAGCATCTGGTTGGTGAGCTGACGGAAGAGCGGAACCTGATTGGAAAAGGTCAGACCCGAGGCTTCCGGGGCAACGCGGGCGAATCCACCGCTGGTGGTAGGAGCGGCCCGGACACCGCGATCCGGCAAGGCGAAGCCGAGCGTGAGCAAGGCCAGGAACAGGATCCGCCAAAGACCTCCGGATCGCGAGCGTTCCGACCGCTGGAATCGGGGCTGCTGGATCTGGGAGGCAGGGGGGACCATCGGGCAGGGGAGACGGCGCAGAAGATCCCAGAGAACCGATTCCTGGAAAACACTTCCCTGCGGAATCCGGCTGTCGCCGAAGATGGAAACGAAAAAGGGGGCTGAAGCGAACTTCAGCCCCCCGTGATTCAGATCCGTCGCCGATTACTGGCGGACACGTCCGAACAGCATGGGCTGGTCAGGCGTGAAGGTGAACGGACTGGTCGCACCGGTGACGTCGGTGAACGGACCGTTGATCGACGGAGCGGCCTGCAGCGTGCCACCGGAGTAGGTGATGGTCACGGAGCCGTTCGCGTTGCGGACGATGCTCGTGATCTGCGGCGGGGCAGAAGCCACCGGCGAGAACAGGATGAAGTCGAAGTCGCCGTTGCCGGTCTGGAAACGGAGGGTCTTCGAACCGGAGAGCTCGACGGCGAGCGGGGTGGTGTCGGTGTCGGACGCCTTGAGGGGCACCAAGGCGTTGTTGCCCCAGCCGCCCGTCGCCGGGGCTTCGAACGTGCCGACCGTGGTCGCGGTGCCACCGGTGACGGTGGACAGCGTGGCCCTCATGCGGGTCGCGCTGGCAGGACCGTCGCCGTGCGAGAGACCGGCGTAGACGTTGTAACGGCCGGCCGGGAAGGTACGGGTGTAGTTGTACCAGCCGTCGCCGCCCGCCCAACCGATCTTGTAGTTGACGGCGATCTCACCGAGACCGCGGTCGCGGTCGCCGGTGCGGTCCATCGGGATGTTGGGCTCGCCCTCGGTCCGGTAGAGCGGGGAGGCGTCCTCGTTGTTCCGGGTGTAGTCGGTCGAGGCGACCGCGGTGACTCCCGCGTAGGCGCCACCGGCGTACGGCATCACGCTGGCCGCGGCGATGCCGGTGCCACCGTTGTCGAAGTCTTCCGCCTCGATGAAGAAGGTCGGAGTGCGATGGGCGCCGACGCCGAAGGTCCAGCTGACCGTACGATCGATGATCGTGGCGCGGACGGCGTGGGTCGAATCAGCGGCCCAGCCACCGGCCGGGGTGTAGCTGATGGTGGCATTGCCGCCGGCGGTGGTGACCGTCGGGGTGACCGCGGTGCCGTCGACCGTGAGGCTGACGTTGGCCGTGGTGAGGGCCGGGCCGGTGCCCTGGGGCACGACGAGCGTGATGGCGGAATCCACGCCGGCGCGGTAGGGAGCGACGCCGGAAGCGCGACCGGTACGGGCCGGGGCGAACGACTTGACGTAGGGCACGCCGGCGCTGGACAGCGGGTACTGGTAGGCCGTGATGCCGCCGTCGGCGTTGATCAGGTTGCCGCTGAGCAGGGCGCCGGTGACAGGGTCGAACTGACGGGCGCTGAACTCGACGTTCGCGCCGCCGCCGCCCTCGTACCAGACGAGGCGGACCGGGTAGAGACCGGCCTGGGTGACCTCGAAGGCGTAGGTGGTGCCGGAATCGATGCCGCCGCCGTTGCCACGGCCGCCGCTGAACTCACCGACCACGAGGGGCAGGGTGAAGGCCTCGGCGGGGTTGCCGATGGTCATCACGAAGCCGTCGTCGCTGTTCACGTTGAACATGTAGTAGCCCGGGTTCAGGTTCAGGACCGTGAGGATCTCCTGGGCGAAGTTGTCGGTGCTGCTGGTCGTGCCCGGGATGCCCGGGACGCCGGTGTCATCCGGGAAGAAGCCGGAGCTGGCGGCGTCCTGGTTGTAGTTGATCACGCCGGTCTCGACGAAGTAGCCGGAGGGGCCGGTGAAGGCGGTCAGGTCGGCCACGTTCGGGGAGCCAATCAGGCCGGCGATGTGGGTCAAACCACGGTAGGTGTCGTTGCCCATGGACTCGCCGTTGGACTGCTGGACGGTCTTCACGAGGAAGCCGCGGTTGGCGGTGTTCACGGCAGCGGCCGGAAGCGCGAGGCTCGGCGGGACGATCGGGGCGGACGAAACCGTGAAGGAGTTCGTGGCGCTGTAGGTCTGGGTGCCCGCGGTGAAGCGGACGATGACCGAGTTCGAGGAGCCGCTGGCGAGGTTGCCGGGAGGATCGAACTGGACGCGGGTGGTGCCACCGGACGGGGTCTTGGTGGCGGCCACGGCGGTGCCGTTGAACAGCAGCTCGATGGAGCCCTGATTCACGGCGGTGGCGCCATCCTTGATGTCGACGATCAGGGGCACGGTACCCGGGACGGCCCCGCCGGTGGCGCGGGCCGGATGGATGAACGAGACGGCGGCCGGGAGGGAAGCCGAGGTGGTGCGGAACGCCTTGATCGCGTTCGGGTTCGCATCGTTGATCAGGTAACGGGCCGTCGGATTCGGGGCCACGCGCATGGCGGACCACTCGAGGTTCGCCCCGCCGCCGCCTTCGAACCAGACCGAGCGGAACGGATAGAAGCCCGCGGTCGGGACGTAGACGGTCGCGACGACGTCGCTGTCACCCTTGCCGAAGTCGGCTTGGCTGACGATCAGCGAATCCAACACCTCGGCGCCGTTGCCGCTGACGGTCGTGCGGAAGCCGTCGTCGGAGTTGAAGATCAGCTGGTACACACCCGCGGTCGGGAACTGCAGGTAGGTGGTGATCTCCGCCGCGATGTTGTCCGTGTAGTAGGAGCTGTCCGCGTTGAACTCGGTGGAGCTCGGGATGCCCGGGATCAGCGTGTCCGCGATCTGGCGATCGGGGTTGGTCTCGTTGGCATCGAACCAACCACTCTGCTGCGGGGCTCCCGCGGCGTCAGGCTGGTTGAAGTTGATGACCGGGACGTTGAACACACCGGCCGTGGCGGCGCTGAGGTCCGCGACGTTCGCGCCACGGAGACCCTGGAGCTGCTGCTCGGCACGGGCGATGGTGTTCGGCTGACCACGCTGGGCGGTCTGGTGGACCCGGACGTTGAATCCGGAGCCCGAGGCGTTGGCCACCGCCGATGACGGCGGGACGGTCACGTACGAACCCACCGTGAACTGGCGGGTCTCGGTGACAGTGCGGCCGAGGGTGTCACGAATCGTGGCCACGACCGTGTTGACGGAACCCGCGGCCAGCGGAGCGGCGGGGTTGCCGTACACGGCGGTCAGGGTGATGCCGTCCTTGGTCACGGACTGCGGGGTCACCGGGGTGCCGTTCAGCGTCACGGTGAAGCCGTCGGTCACCGCGATGCCGGAACCGGAGTCCACGGAGGTCAGGGTGAAGCCGATCGGGTTGCCGACCGCGGCGCCGATGATGATGTTGTCGGCGGGAACGGTGGCCAGGTAGAGGTTGTCGACGTGGTGCACTTCCCAGGCGCCACCGGTACGACCACCGAACACCAGACGACCCGGGCTCGGGGCGAAGGTGGTGGCGAGACCGCCGGCGGGGGTCAGCTCGACGCCCTTCCAGGAGAGCTTCAGCTTGGCGTCCTCGGTGATCTCGGCGCGGAGCTTCTCCCACTTCAGGTTCTTGACCCACTTGGCCCAGACGACCGGATCATCCGCGTAGGCCGGCTGGCCCGCGTTGGCGTCGTCCGCGGTGACGGAGCCGTCGCCGTTGAGATCCTCGTCGGAGAGGGCGCCCGTCTGCATCGACGAGGCGTAGTTGGCGTTGTTGGTCGCGAGGTTGCGGAAGGGAACCTCGTCGAAGGTGCCACCGGGCCAGACGTTGCCCGGGCGAAGAGGCACGGGAAGCTGGGTGATCAGGGCTCCGTCCACGCGGAGGGAGATGCCGACCACGTCGGTGATGCCGCCCGGATGATCACCGGACTGCCAGGTGTCGAAGCCGATGCCGAGGCCGGTCAGCGAGCCTTCCTCGGGGAGGTCGGTCTCATTGCCGGTACCGGCGTACGGACCACCGTTCTGGATGATCGGGTCCGTGGAGCGGACGTAGTTGAGCGAGAAGCCGTCCGCAGGACGGGCCGTGCCGCCACCGATGCGCAGGTCGGCCTCGAACACGAACGCCTTGACGACCAGACCGGCGTCCAGGTCGTTGAATACCAAGCTCGAACGTTGGCCGCTGCGGGCGTCGGTGATCGACAGGTAGCCGTCACCAGCAGCGCCGCTGGCGCCGCCGTCCGCACGATACTCACCCGCGGTGGCACCCACTTCCACGAAGGGAAGAGCACCGCCGGCGGCGTTGAAGGTCACTGTGTTGGTGGCCGCGAAGGCGGTGCTGGAGACCAGCCCGCTCGCAACCAGCAACCGCAGCAGGTTCTTTTGATTTTTTTGCATAGGTACTGTCATTTCTCGCCCAATCGGCCCCCTTCAGGCCGACGAGACGACGACAAATCCCCCTCACGGAGACAGGACGTCGCGTCGGCCTGACAGGCAGATAACCGGGTGATTGCGTTTCCTATCCCCCGGTATCGCTCCAGCGTCAACCGGTTTGTGATCGAACTTTCGAACATTCGGACCCCAATCCGCACCTCAGGGCAGCCATTCCGGGTATCCATCGCCCACCTCGGAAATGGTCTACAGGCCCTAAGGTGGAACGGTCCTGAAGGGGTCGAAGACTGGAGTTCCGCAAAGACCCCTAGCCGCCAACGGGGCGCCGGAACCGGTACCGAAAAGCGGATTCCGCTTCGGTCCAAGGTTCTTCCACGGGAAACCGGCCCTTCTCCCTCCCCGTCAGCGGCTTTGCGGCGTCGCGTGCCGTTCCCCGTTGCATCGCGCCGGCGAAGGCACGTTTCGCGGGATTGAATTCCACAGACCGCTTGCCCGACCCGGTGTCTCCCGCGTTAATCGTGCGTGCCCTCGCCCCGTTCGACTCCGCCGAACTCCCATGCCCCGGGTGTCCCATCCTCCCGGAAATGGGGATTCCGGCTGGCGGCGATGCTCGCTCCCTTCGCCCTGCTGCTGGCCGTCGAGTGGGGACTCCGGATCTCGGGAAATCATGTCCCGACCGGTTTCTGGCTGGAGACGGAGGACGGAGCCTTGGAAGCGAACCCGGCCTTCGGCGCCCGTTTCGTCGGGCCCACCCTCGCCCGGATGCCACGTCCCCTGCGTGTCCAGCGATACGGCGGGTCCGAGACCCATCGGGTCATGGTGTTCGGTGAGTCCGCCGCCCTTGGCGACCCGGAACCGGCTTTCGGGTTGCCCCGCTTTCTCCAGGCCGAGTTGGAAAACCGGAGTCCCTTGGGCAACCAGGAGGTCCTCAACCTCGGCATCACGGCGTTGAACTCCTATGCCCTGAGGGAGATCGCGCGGGATACCGCCGAATCGGGGGTGAGCGGCGGCGTTTGCGACTGGGTGATCTATCCCGGCAACAACGAGGTCCACGGGCCTTTCGGCCCGGGAAGCGGCCTCGCCGGGCCGACGCCATCCCGCATCACGGTCCTGGCGACTCTGGCCCTGCGGAAGACGGCGATCGGCCAGTGGATCCAGAGGCGGCGCCTCTCCAAGCCGGAAGGCCTGTCGCTGACCCAACGCTTTGCCGGCCTGGAGATGTTCACGGGCAACCACGTCCGGGCCACCGATTCCGCGGTGTCCCAGGTGCATTCGAATTTCGAGGCGAACCTCGAGGACATGGTGCGCCTTGCGCTGAGGGCTCCAACACGGCGCCGTATCGTCCTGGTCACCATGGCGGTGAACCTCACCGACTGCCCGCCCTTCGGCTCGGACCTCACCTCCCTGACCAATTCCCCCGCCTATCCGGCCTGGACCAACGCCGTGGAGCTGGCCCGCCGATCCGGCGAGCAGGCGGATCCGGCGGAACCGGTCCGGCTCTGGACGCAGGCGTCCCAATTGGCGCCGGGCCATGCCGAGACCCGCTATCGACTGGGCCTGGCCAAGGCGGATGCCGGCGACGTCGCCGGGGCCAGGGCCGACCTCGAGGCGGCGCGGGACCTCGACACCCTCCGCTTCCGGGCCGATTCCGGGATCAACGAGGCCATCCGCCGGGTCGCCGCGAAGTTCCGGAAGGAAGGATTCGAAAGCGTCCTCCTCGTCGATGCGGCGCGGGAATTGTCCGGCACCGATCCGGGTCGGCCGCCCGGAGCGGACCTCTTCTACGAGCACGTCCATCTCCGTCCCGAAGGCAACCATCGGCTGGCAAGGCTGATCACGGACGCCCTGTCGACGGCGGACCGCGGGCCGTCGTCCGCCGAGGCCGGCCTGTCGCGGTTGGGATGGACGCCGCAGGCCGAGGCGCGGATCTGGACCCAGATCCGTTCGTTGGTCCGGCGACCGCCCTTCTCCTTCCAGAGCAACTCGGAGAGCCGAAACCGCTACCTCGACGACCGTCTGGCGGAGTCCACGGCCCAGGGTCGGAAGCTCGGGCTCAACGCGGCCATCGGGCAGGTCTCCGCGATGCTGGAGAAGCACACCAACGACTGGGAACTGCGGGAGCAACACGCGCGGCTGCTGCACACCGGACGTCGCTGGACCAACGCCGCGGCCGAATGGGAGCGCATCGTGGCACAGGTCCCGAACCACCTGATGGCCTGGTACCAGCTCGGTGAGGCGAAGGCCAAGGGGGGCGACTTCGCCGGTGCGATCCCGGCCTACCGTCGGGCCTTGGCGATCCGGCCCGACTTCACGGATGCCGGGATCGGGCTGGGCATCGCCCTGGGGCAGTCCGGTCGACTTTCGGAGGCCTTGGCGGCCATGGACCAGACCCTTTCGCACGATCCCTCGAACGCGGACGCCCGGGTGAACCGCGCCATCACCCTGAACGCGTTGGGGCGCGCCGACGAGGCGGCCGACGACCTGCGCCGTGCGGCCGCGGAAAACCGGGAGTCGAGCCTGCCGCTGGTGCGCCTCGCGGAGATGCAGTCGGGACGCAAGGAATTCGCGAAGGCCGCCGAAACCCTCGCCGAGGCCGTGAAGCGGGAACCGCGCAGCGCGGCCCTGTACCACCGGCTGGCCACGGAGATGGGACGCGGCGGCCTGCTGCTGGAATCCGAGGCCGCGTTCCGGAAGGCGTTGGAGCTGGATCCGTCGTTCCTCTCCGCCCGTGTCGACCTGGGAGTGGCCCTGGCCCAGCAGCGGCGCTTCGCCGACGCCGTCGTCGAGTTCGAGGCCGCCCTGCGGCAACAGCCCAACCATCCCACCGCGGGAACCTTCCTCGACCGCGCCCGCCAGATGCTGCAGACCAAGGGAGCCAATCCATGATCCGACTGCTCCGGGAATTCCTGCGCTTCCTCCGTCAGGAGAAGAAATGGTGGCTCGTGCCGCTGGTGGTGATCCTCCTGCTGCTGGGGCTCGCGATCCTCTTCTCCTCCAGCTCGGCGGTGGCCCCGTTCCTGTACCCGTTCCTCTGAGGAGCAGAAATGCGCCGCATCCTGGGCATCTCGGCCTTCTACCACGACTCCGCCGCGGCCCTCGTGGTGGACGGCCGGGTCGTGGCCGCGGCCCAGGAGGAACGCTTCTCCCGTCGGAAGAACGACGCGCGCTTCCCACGACGCGCCATCGCCGCCTGCCTTGCCCAGGCCGGGATCGGAGTGGGGGACATCGACGCGGTGGCGTTCCACGAGAAGCCGATCCTGAAGTTCAGCCGCACGCTCGAGACCTTCCTCGCCCTCGCGCCGCACGGGATGAAGGCCTTCGCCCGCACCCTGCCCTCCTGGCTCGGCGAGAAGCTCGACCTGCACAAGGCCCTCGCCGCGGGACTCCCCGGACTGAGGCCGGATGTCGCGCACCTCTTCACCTCCCACCATGAGGCGCACGCCGCGAGCGCGTTCCTGCCCTCGCCGTTCGAACGGGCGGCGATCCTCACCGTGGACGGCGTGGGCGAATGGGCCACCACGGTCATCGCACGCGGCGACGGCGCCCGGATCGAGCCGCTCGAGGAGCTGCGCTTCCCGCATTCGCTCGGGCTGCTCTATTCGGCCTTCACCGCCTACTGCGGATTCCGCGTCAACTCCGGCGAGTACAAGCTCATGGGCCTTGCCCCGTATGGCGAACCGGTCTTCGCCGACCGGATCCGGGACCAGGTCGTCGAACTCCGGCCCGACGGATCGTTCCGCCTCGACCTCTCGTGCTTCGACCTGCTCGCCGACGACTACCTCACCAACGATCGCTTCCACCGCCTCTTCGGCGGGCCGCCGCGGCCTCCGGAAGGGTCGCTCGACCAGCGCCACATGGACCTCGCGCGGTCGATCCAGGTGGTGACCGAGGAGGCCCTGCTCGGACTGGTCCGGCGCGCCCACGAACGGACCGGTGAACGGAACCTGTGCCTCGCGGGCGGCGTCGCCCTGAACTGCGTCGCGAACGGTCGGATCCTGCGCGAAGGACCGTTCGACAGGATCTGGATCCAACCGGCCGCCGGTGACGCCGGCGGCGCCCTCGGGGCCGCGCTGGCCGCATGGCACGCCTCCACCGAACGCGGCGGCGCCGGCGCCCCGCGCTCCGCGACCCAGCCCGACGCGATGTCGTCCGCCCTGCTCGGACCCGCCTGGACCGACGACGACGCCGCGGCGGCACTGCAGGTCCACAAGGCCCGCTTCTCGCGGCTCGACGACGCGGACCTGCTCGGGCGGACGGCGACGGCCTTGGACTCCGGCAAGGTCGTGGGCTGGGTCCAGGGCCGGATGGAGTTCGGTCCGCGGGCGCTCGGCAACCGGTCGATCCTCGGCGACCCGCGTTCGCCGGCGATGCAGTCGGTCATGAACCTCAAGGTGAAGTTCCGGGAGTCGTTCCGCCCCTTCGCCCCGGTCGTCCTCGCCGAACGCGCCCACGAGTTCTTCGACCTCGCCGCGCCGTCGCCCTACATGTTGCTCGTGGCCCAGGTCGCAGAAAGCCAGCGGCTTCCCGTCGACCCCACGGCGACCGGGCTCGCACGCCTCAAGCAGCTCCGCTCGACCCTGCCCGCCGTGACCCATGTGGACGGCTCGGCGCGGGTCCAGACCGTCACCGCCGAGGCGAATCCCCGCCTGCATGCGCTTCTCCGCGCGTTCGAGTCCAGGACCGGATGTCCGGTGCTGATCAACACCTCCTTCAACGTGCGGGGCGAACCCGTCGTCGCCTCGCCCGACGACGCCTACCGCTGCTTCATCAACTCGGGCATCGACATCCTGGTGGTCGGCAACCTCTGGCTGGAACGTTCCGAACAACCCCACGCCTCGCTGCCGGGCACCTTCGAGGCCCTGCCCGACTGAACACCATGCCGAAGCCTCCCACCTATTCGACCGGGGAACGCCTGCGGATCGGTGCCTCCCTGTTGCCGCCGTTCGCGCTCCTTTGGCTGGCTTGCAGGAAGGATTGGATATCTCTGGATCCCCGCGGGGCCCTGATCGCGATGCCCATCGCCTTGGCCTTCGGTTTCCTCCTGCCGGCGCACTTCGCGCCCTGGCATCGCGTCGTCGAGAAGGCGCAGTCGTGGATCGGACGCCGCCTCGTCTTCGCGCTGCTTTCGCTCGTCTGGATCGTGGTGTTGTTGCCGACCGGCCTCGTGCTGAGGGCGCTGGGAAAGCGGTTCCTCGATCCCGGCCGCCGGGAAAGCTACTGGGAATCCGCGCGGCCGCCGGGCTCGCTCCGGGATGGTTTCTGACCCGGCCGCCTCAGGGCCGGGGAACCAGGTGGCGTTGGACCAGCCAGGCCACGGCCTCGTCGGTGGCCTTCGACGCGGATCGGCCGTCGTCGTCGCCGATGTTGGTGACCGCCGCGATGGCGACATCCAAGGCCGGGGCCACCCAGAGCACGGCGAACCACTGCGTGTTGGATCCCGTGTGGGTGAGCACCGTCCCGCCGCCCCAGTCGCGCCGGACCACGCGCCACCCGAAGGCGTCCGATTCCCCCTCGGGCGCCTCGTGCAGGGCCAGGAAGTCCGAAGGGCCGAGGACGCGGCCCGCACCGGGAGTCCCTTCGGCCAAACGGCGTCCGGCGTCCGCGTGGAAGGCCCCGTAGCGGAGGAGGTCGCCCAAGGTGAGATGCACCGTTCCCGCGGGTCCGAGTCCGGACGGATTGTCGGCGTCCGTTCCGGGTGGCACCGGCTCCGGAACGCCGGCCTTCCAACGATGGCCCCACGGCTGGTCGATGTAGCGGGGTCGCGCCGGCACGCCGAATCCGGCCGACTCCATCCCCAGGGGCAGGAAGACGCGCCGGCGGATCCACGTCTCCCACGGTTCGCCGGAAACCTGCTCCAGCATCCGGCCGGCGAGGACATAGCCCGTGTTGGAATAGACGTACCGCGAGCCGGGTTGCGTCGCCGGCGGACGGGTCACCACCGACTCCATCCAGTCCACACGTTGGCGGAGTGGCGTCCCGGGATGCTCCCAGATCTTCGACCATAGGCCTTCCCGCTGCAGCCACTCATGATCGGGCGCGCCTCCATGGTGCCGCAGCAACTGCGAGAGCGTCACCGTCCTCCAGTCGGGATGCATCCGCGGCGCGGTCTCCGGAAAAACCTCGCCCAGCGTGCTGTCCCAGCGAAGCCGGCCTTCGGCCACGAGCACCGCCAGGGCGGTGGCGGTCATGGACTTCGTCAACGAACCCACATGCCACAGGTCGGACGTCGTCGCCGGGACATCGATCCCCTGCTTGCGGAAACCGGTGGCCGCGATGGCGAGGACGGTGTTCGAGCGAACGATTCCCGCCGCCAGGGCCGGAACCCCACGGGCGACACGGAGGCGCTCGAGTTCGACCGCCAACTGCTCCGAGGGTGCGGCGGCCATCCGATGCGTCGTCAGCAGGACCATCAGCCCGAGCCAAGGCAGGACCGCGCGGAACGGGAGAGGCGCCATGTTCCAGACCATTGCGGAGACCCTGGGGGATGAGCCGCCGCGGACGCACCCGCAAATCCGTGGGCGCTTGGCCTACCCTTTCAGGAAAGCGGTTCCCCGGACTTGGACGGCGTCTCGGGAGCCCGTCCCGGCAGGACGAGTCCAAGCAGGATCGCAGTGACGCCGCCGCCGGAGATCGGGGACTCTAAGAGGCTTCTCAGGACGCCGGGAAACGAGGCGGTGACCTCGGGTGCCGCGGCGAGCCCGAGGCCGACTCCGAGCGAGACGCCGACCACGATCATCGAGCGCGCATCGAGACCGGACGCCGCGACCAGGCGCAGGCCCGCCGCCGCGACCATGCCGAAGAGCATCAAGGCCAAGCCGCCCAGCACGGGTCCCGGCAGGACCGTGATCCAGGCCGAGACCACCGGGCACAGGCCGGCCACGGCCAGGAAGCCGGCCATCCAGTATCCGACCCTGCGGCTGGCGACGCCGGTGACCTGGATCACCGAGTTGTTCTGGGCGTAGGTGGTGTTGGGAAGTCCACCGAACAGGCCGGACGCCATGCTGGTGAGGCTGTCCGCGAGCACGCCGCCGCGGAGACGATTCCAGAAATCCGCGCCGTGCGTCGGCACCCCGGACAAGCGCGCGGTGGCGGTCATGTCGCCCATGGCCTCCAGCAGGGAGACGACGTAGATGAAGAGGAACGGCACGAGGGAACGGGGGCGGAGGTCGAAGCCCCACGGGAGCGCCTGGGGAAAACGGATCCAGGGCAGCCCGGCGGTGTCCGGCGACTTCACCGCACCGAGCGCCACGCAGGCGACGCAGCCCGCGAGGATGCCGGCCAGGATCGCCCCGAGCCGCAGCCAGCGGGGCCCGGCCACCTGGCAGGCCACCGAGACGGCGATCACGAGGGCGGCCACGCCGGCGCTGACGGAGACCGGATGGGTCCCAAGCCGGGCGCCGACGCTGAACATCGCGGTCGGGATGAGCGAAAGCCCGATCAGCAGGACCACCACGCCGGTGACCACGGGACTGAGCACCCTGCGGAGGTGGGGCAGGAACGGCGCCAGCACCGCCTGGATCGGCGCGGCGACCAGGCCCGCCGTGGTCATGAGCGCGAAGCCGCCCAGCTTGAAGGCCTCCTGGAGCGGGCCGACGAAGGAGAAGCTCGTGCCGGTCACGGAGAGGAGCCCGGAACCCAGGATCCCGCGCCGACGGACCTGCAGGAACGTCCCCAAGGCCGAAGCCAGCAGGGCCACGGAGACCAGACGTCCGGTCTCCTCCGGCTTGAAGCCGAGCGAGCCGGCGAGCAGCAGTGGCGGCGTGACCGTTCCGACCGCCATCGCGAGCACCTGCTGGAACGCGGCCATCGCGGCGGCGGCGGCCGGCGGCCGGTCTTCCAGCCCGTGGATCAGGGGATTGCCCGCATCGGTCGGCGAGTCCATGTCACCGACTGGAAGCGAACCGCATGCCGCAGGCAACGCTCCGCTGGCACATCGCCTGCAAACCGGGCCGGCGCACCTCAACGGCCTTTCGCCGCTGCGGGGCTTTGGCCAGGGTGTGCTCCGATCTCCATGCCGGTGACGATTTCCATCCCCCGCGAGTCCACCTTCCCCGGGTCGGATTGGACCGCGCTGTCGCGGCACTGGCATCCGGTGGCCTTCTGCCACGAATTGTGCGCCGCACCGATCGGTGTCCGCCTTCTCGACGTGCGGGTGGTGGTCTGGCGGACACCCGACGGCGTGAGGGCCGCCCCGGACCTCTGCCAACACCGTGGCGCCTCCCTGAGCCAAGGTCGCGTGTCAGGACGCGACATCGTGTGCCCGTATCACGGTTACGCCTTCGATCCCTCCGGCCGTTGCACCCACATCCCTTCCCAACCCGATGCCCTCGTCCCACGGAAGCTCTGCCTGAACCTCTTCGGGTGCCGCGAGCAGGGCGGCATCGTCTGGGTGTGCCTCGACCCGGAGTCGACGGAGACGCCGCCGGAGTTTCCCGAGGCCGTGGATCCGGCATTCCAGGTGGTGCCGGTCACCCCGGTGATCGAATGGCAGGCCTCGGCCGGAAGGCAGGTGGAGAGCTTCTGCGACGTCGCCCACTTCGCCTTCGTCCACCCGCAGACCTTCGCCGTGAAGGACCCGGTGGTCCCCCGGTACGAGGTGCGGCCGGGTGACCGCGGGCTGGTGGCCGAGTTCGAGAGCCATGTCGGGAACGTGGGCGACGCCGGGGCGGAACGGTTCCGTTGGCGCCGTGTCTACCACCTGCACCTGCCCTTCACGGCGAGGCTGGTGGTGCACTTCCCCGGCGGCGGACGCCTGGTCATCCTCAACGCCGCCAGCCCGGTCTCGGCCCGCCTCACGCGCCTCTTCGCGGTCGTGGCCCGGGACTTCGACCACGACAAGCCGGTCTCCGACATCGTCGCCTTCCAACACCGCGTCTACGGCGAGGACCGCGCCATCGTGGAAGGACAGCATCCCGAGGAACTGCCCGTGGACCTGCACGACGAGGTGCACCTCAGGGCGGACCGGACCTCGGTGGAATACAGACGGCTGCTGGCCCGCATCGGACTGGGACGCCACTTCACCTCATGAACCTCCAGGATCCCGATCCGCGCACCTCCGCGCGCACGGCGCCGGCGCACCTCGTCCCCTTCGCCTCCGCCGAGGAGGTCCGCCTTCGGGTGGCCCGTCTCGGCGTCGAGATCGGGAACTGGGCGGCCGGGGTCGCCGCCGCCACCGGACGTCAACCGCTGGCCGTGTGCCTGCTGCGCGGTGGGGTGTTCTTCTTCTCCGACCTGCTGCTTTCCTGCCCGGCCTCGATCGAGCCGGCCTTCTGCCGCTGCCGCGCCTACCGCCCGGGCGAGAACGGCGTCCTGGCGGACTCCGTCGAGATGGCCCTCGACGCCCCGCCGCTGGAGGGAAGGCACGTGCTCGTGGTCGACGACATCTGCGACAGCGGACGGACCCTCGCCGCGGTGACGCGGTTGATGGGCGAACAGGGGGCGGCCGAGGTGGTGTCCGCGGTCTGCGTGCACCGTCGGCGTTCCGACGGCGTCATCACCCCGCGCTGGAGCGCCTTCGAACACGAAGGACCGGAGTGGTTCGCAGGCTACGGCATGGAGGACGCCAGCCACTTCATGAACTACCCCGGCCTGTACCTCATCCGCCCCGGATGAGGCCGGCACTCACCGGCCCGGAACCGCGGCGAGGCGCACGCTCGCGACGCTCATCAGGGGCGCATCCTCCTTGGCCGCGTCGTTGGTGAAGACCAGGTACAGGTCGTGATGCCCGTCCACCGGCCGGAGGTCGACGGGCACCGTCGGCATCTGTGGGCCGCCGCGGCCGAAGGGCGGTCTTGCGCCGCCGGCGGGAGCATCCGCCCGGGCTGGCGGACCACCGGCTCCGGCAGCGGGGGAAGGCGCCGGACGGGTTTCCACCTTCAGTTCGCCCACGATCTCCCCGGTCGGCGAGCCGAGCCGGATCTGGACCGTACCGCCGGCCTGTGAATCCCGCGCCGACGCCGACGCGGCGACCTCGAGGCGGTTCACGCCGGTGAGATCGATCCCGCGGTAGGCGAGCACGGCGCCGCGCTTGGCCACCATCCCGCGCATCCCGCCTTCGATCCGTTCCTTCACCTGGGCCTGAGCCGCGGGCAGCAAAGGGCTGCGGAGCACCTTCAGGCTTTCGCCGGAAAGCGGCGTCGCCTGCTCTTCGCCCTGGTCGGTGTAGACCGCCCGGACCAAGACGCTGCCGCGTCCGGGGTCACCGTCCGGGATCCTCGGAGCGTGACTCCCGGAAAGGGCCAGTCCCGCGTCGTTGGTGGAGGCGAGCCCAAGCACATACTGCAGGATCGTGGCGGCCTCGGACTCGTTGATCAGGGCGTTGGGCGGCATCGCCAGCGGACTCCAGACTCCGCCGCCGCCGGTCACCACCTTCTGCGCAAGCCGACGCGGCGCCTCGGCGTCGGCGATGTACTTCCGCGCGATGTCGCCGAAGGACGGCCCCACGAGCTTGCCCTCGACGAGATGGCAGGCCTTGCAGTTGCCCTTGGACATCAACGCCTGGGCCGCGGGGAACCGCTCCGCCGCCGCCTCGCCCCGCGGCAGGGAACGGATCGAGGCCAGGTCGAAGCCCTCCGGGACGTAGTCGATGCTCAGCTGGACCCGTTCCTTGGGAATGCGGCCCGAGGACAACGTGCCGTCCTCGCGGTCCGCCACCTCGACCGCATAGGAGACCGGCTGGCCGGGCAGGAAGTACGTCTGGTTCCCCTCGATCTTCACCGAGACGACCGGCGGTTCGTTGCCGGACACGACCGGCACGGACGCGCTGTCGGACGCACCGCTGGGATCGGTGACGGTGAGCCGCGCCACGTGCGCCCCGGGCTGGTCCAGCTTCACCACCGGATCCGCCACCTCGAACACCTGCGGCGCACCGGTCGGGCCGAACACCTCCCAACGGTACCTCAAGGCGTCCCCGTCGTTGTCCTTCGTCCCCTTCGAGGAAAGCCGGACGTCGAACGGCGGCACGCCGCCGGTCCTGTCGGCGGAGGCGACGACGATGGGCTTGCGGTTGCCGCCCTCGAACTCGATGCGCACCAGCTTGGCCTCGGGGCTCGCCTGGAACCAGCGGCCGCCGTACTCGAGCACGTACAGGTCGCCGTCGGGGCCGAACTTGATGTCGATGGGCTCGACCGGCCGGTACGCCGGCAGGATCCGCTCCATCGTGTCGAAGTCCCCGTTCGGCTTCATGCCGACCGAGAGGATCAGCCGGCGCGAGAACTCGGCGACGATCCACTTGCCCTCGAAGTACGCCGGCCACGGACGTTTCGCCTCCGGGTATTCGTCGCGGTGGAACACCGGTCCGCCGATCGCGCAGCGTCCGCCGCTGCCGAGGGCCGGGAACTTCCCGGTCACGCCTCCGTGGTAGTAGATGAACGGCGGCGACAACGGCGGCAGCTCGGTCAGGCCGGTGTTGTTCGGCGAGGTGTTCACCGGCTTCAACGGGTCCTTCTTCGCAAGGCCACGGTTGGCCGCATAGTCCCAGAAGGGGAACGCCTGGTCCCCCACGAAATAGGGCCAGCCGAAGAAGCCGGGTCCACGCGCCTGGTTGAACTCGTCGTACCCGCGCGGGCCCTTGTCGCTGTCCTCCCGGTTGTCCGGACCGACCTCGCCCCAGTAGATGAACCCCGTCTTCCGGTCCATCGACACCCGCCAGACGTTGCGGTGCCCCATGGTGTAGATCTCCGGGCGCGTCTTCGGCGTCCCGGGCGGGAAGAGATTGCCCTTCGGGATGGTGTAGGTGCCGTCGGGTTCCGGATGGATCCGCAGGATCTTGCCCTCCAGCGAGTCCGAGTTGGCCGTGCCGCCCTGGTCGTCCCAGGCGGCCCGGCCGGGACGCTCGTCGGTCTGCGACGTCGGCGTGTTCCCGCGGTTGTTGCCGACGGTGATCAGCAGGTTGCCGTCCGGATCCCACGTCATGCCGCCGCCCGTGTGGCAGCAGGTCTCCCGCTGGGCGCCCCACTCCATCAGCACCTTCTCCGAGTTCGCCACCAGCACGTCGTTGCGGATCTGCCAGCGGCTGACCACGCCCTTGGGCTCGGTCGGATGGTAGTAGTAGAGGTAGACGAACCCGTTCCTGGCGAACTGCGGGTCGAA
This sequence comes from Verrucomicrobiales bacterium, assembly GCA_027488845.1. Classification (GTDB taxonomy): domain Bacteria; phylum Verrucomicrobiota; class Verrucomicrobiia; order Limisphaerales; family UBA9464; genus SXXZ01. The sequence continues at coordinate 124,878 of JAIYBC010000065.1, forward strand.
CGCGAACCCGACCAGTCCCTGCTCGTTGTTGCCCCGCGTGTTCACCGAGAGGAATCCGACCGTCTTGACCGCGTTGACCGACGGATCGAACACCTTGATCGCCCCCTTGCGTTCCGCGATGTAGGCGCGGCCGTCGGGCAGCAGCTCGAAAACGAGCGGCTCGTCCAACGCCCCCGGCGGCGTCACGGCCACCGGCGTGAACCGGTTGTCGTCGGGACGCCCGGCGGGGGCGCCCGTCTGCGCAAGGACGGCGGTCAGCGAGAGGACACCGGCGGCCAAAAGGGCGACGGTCCGGGAATGCAGGGGGAGTTGCATGGCGGAGCGGAGACGGGGAACGCGCCAATGACCGCAGGAGGCGCGAGGCCGTTACCACAAAAATCTCCGGCACCCCGACCGGCCCGGGCGTCTCAGGAAGCCGGTTCGATCCCCCGGCGCCGCAGCAGCTCGCGCTCGACCGCGCGGCACAACGCATACGCGCCCACGGCCAGCACGCTGGCGATGAGCGTCACCGCGTAGAGCCGGTCCGCACGGTACTCCGTCGTCGCCCGGATGATGAGGTACCCCAATCCCTTCCGTGCGAAGAACCACTCGGCGATGATCGCCCCGAGGATGCTGCCGGTGAAGGCGATCTCGTGGGCCGCCATGTAGTACGGAAGCGCCGCGGGCCACTCCGCCTTCGCGAACCGCTGCCAGCGGCTGGCGTGCAGCGTCCGCAGACGGTCGACCAGGACCGGGTCCACGGCATCGAGCCCCTTGGACACGTTGGCCAGGATGGGGAAGAAGCAGACCAGCACCACGATGATCAGCTTCGGGGCGAGGGTGTCGCCGAGGGTGATGGTCAGGATGCTGGCGATGGTGACGAACGGCACGTTCTTCAGCACCACGGTCCAGGGAGTGACGAACGCCTCGAGGGACCGGGCCTGTCGGATGAGCACGGCGAGCCCGAGGGCGAGGACGTTGGCGAGCAGGTAGCCCAGCAGGGCCTCCCCGACCGTGACCGCGGTGTGGGACAGCAGTTCCATCCGCTCCTCGAACAACACCCGGAACACCAGCGTCGGCGGCGGCAGGGTGAGGCTGGGAAGACCGGCGAACTTCACCGCCATCACCCACACCACGGGCACGGACAGCAACATCAGCAGGTAGCCGCGGCGTTGGCTCATGGGTTCCCCTTCCCCACCACGGCGCGCAGGCGCGATCGCAGATGCCGCACGGCCTCCTCGAAGGCCGGCGTCGACGACGACGGCCCGTTCCGCGGACGCGGCAACGTCACCGGGACGATCTCCGCGATGCGCCCGGGTTCGCGGTCGAGGATCACCACCCGGTCGGACAACAACACCGCCTCCTCCACGCTGTGGGTCACCAGCACGGTGGTCAGACGCGTCCGCTCCCAGACGCCGGCCAGCCATTCGGTCATCGTCTCCCGGGTCAGTTCGTCGAGCGCGCCGAAGGGTTCGTCGAGGACGAGCAGGCGGGGTTTGTGGACGAGGGCGCAGGCGATGTTGACGCGCTGTTGCATCCCGCCGGAGAGCTGGTGGGGAAAGCGGTCCAGCGCGGACCCGAGCCCGAAGTCCCCGAGCAGTTCCCTCGCCGCCGCGGCATCGGATCGGCCGGCGATTTCCAGCGTGAGCAGCACATTGCCCAAGGCGGTGCGCGAGGCGACCAAGGCGGGCCGCTGGAACGCGACCCCGACCTCGCGCCGGGCGCAGGCCTCCGCGGGGGTTCCGCCGAACACGCGCACCGTTCCCAAGGTCGGGGAATCCAGCCCGGCGATCAGGCGGAGCAGCGTCGTCTTGCCGCAGCCCGAGGCCCCGATGAGGGAGACGAATTCCCCTTCGGCGATGTCCAGGGACACCTCGCGGAGGATGTCGGTCTCCGGCCGGAAACGCCGGGTCACCGCATGGCACTGGACGGCCGGTGTCATCTCAATTCAGGGACATGCGGGCACCTGCAGCCGTCCGAACTGGAGCAGCGCGGCCGCCAGGCGGTTCCACGACTCCGCCTTCATGTGCAGCGGCGGCAGGCCGTCGTCGCCGACCAACAGGCTCCGCTGGAGCTGGAAGCGCTGGAGGACCTCCTCCGGGCTGAGCGACTCGTCGGTGGCGCGCTTCGCGGTGATCCGCGCCGCCTGGGCGGGATCCGACAGCATCAGGTCGACCCCGCGGCGCAACGCGAAGAGATACCGCCGGATCATCGGACCGCGCGCGTCGAGGTCGGAGCGTCGGACCACCGAGAGGTCGGAGTATTCGTCCCAGGCGAAGTCGCGCATGGCGAAGGAGACCCAGTTGGTGAAGCCGGCCTGCTCGATCATGCGCGGCTGGTTCATGATCCAACCCATGTAGAAGTCCAGGACCCCGGCCGTGAGGGGATCCGGGGTGAAGCCCGCCCGGCGGATCTCCACCGAGCCCGGGGCCATCCCGTTGCGCTGCATCAGGGCCTCCACGTAGAACTCATAGCCCGCCTGCACGCCCACCACCTTGCCGGCGAAGTCCCGCGGTGTGATGCGGCGCGACGACCGCGCGGACTTCGGCGTGTCCTTGTCCAAGGCGATGAACGCGGTCGGCCCGTTCTTGAGCACCGCGCCGACCGCCACCACGTCGGCGCCGGTCCGGCTGGCGTTCAGCGAAACGACCGCCGAACCGGGCGCCGGCACGGCGATGTCGATGCGCCCGGAAACGAGCAATTGCAGCGGATCGATCCCCGGACCGCCGGGAACCAGCGTCACCTCCAGGCCGACCTCGCGGAAGTACCCCATCTCGTCCGCCACGAACCACGGGGCGATCTCGTCGTTGAAGACCCATGGCATGCCGACGCGGATCTTCTCGACCGACGCAGCCGGGGGCGGCGGGACCAGGTCGGGTCCGGGAAGGAAGCCGTTGGTGAAATAGAGACCCGCCGGGAACTGCGCCTCGATGCAGGCCAACGCCTTCTCGGGCGTCCACACCGTCGCCTTGGCGGCCGCCGCATTCGTGGCCCCGGACGAGGACGTCCCGGATTCGCTGCCGCCACAGCCGGCCAGTCCGATGGCGAGGACGCCGGCGGTGAGGAGGCGGATCAGCCCTGGGACAAGGGGACGGACTCGGATTCCGGACGGCATCCCATCTTGGAAGCAACCGCCACGCCGGGAGGCGGAATGGAGGCTTTCCGGCCCCGATCCGACCGGGCGGTGTCGCCTTTTGCCCGGGATGGACAGCGCGCGACCGCCGGAGGGCGCGGGATCGGACAAAGCGCGACGCGCGCCACCGGAGCGGCGGGACTTCCGGCCGTGGCATCTCCGTTGCTTCGAAGGCGCATGGTCAACGCCCTCGAACCGTCCGGCTCCCTCCCTTGGCATCTCGGCCCCGGGGAAAGCTCCGACCAGCCGGAGAGCGGCCTGCTGGTCGCGGATCCCGTGGCCTTCTTCCGCGAGGGATACCGCCGCCATGGACCGGTCTTCCGCACCCGGTTCCGCGGGGCGACCTGGACCGTGATCGCGGGTCTGGAGGCCAACGACTTCGCGTTCCGCAACGCCGACGCCTGGAGCTTCGAGCAGAGCGTGCCCGGGTTCCGCGAACAGCTGGGACACACCCACGTCACCCAGCTCGACGGCAAGCCCCACGTCCGCAAGCGGCGCCTGTTGAAGCCCGGATTCAGCGCCGAGGCCATGGGACGGTGGGTCGGCGCGATCGCGCGGGAGGCCTCCGTGTGCACGGCCGGCTTCCCCACCGGCACCTCCTTCAACCTCTTCCCCCACCTGCTCGAGAGCTTCATCCGGTTCAACGCCAAGACGCAGCTCCACGTGGACCTCACCCCGGAATGGCTCTCGAAGTGCGCCCGGTTCGAGGAGGACCTGATGTTCGGGATCAACGTCAGCGCGGACCGCCACAGCTACTTCTCCGGTCGGGACTACGGTTCGTTGAAGCAGGAGGTCTTCGACTTCCTCGACCGCCTGGTGCAGCGGCGCCTCGACGGGGAAAAGGCCGAGGACAACCTCCAGGCGATCCTCGACGAGGAGGCCCCGGGGTTCGAGCCGCTCGACGCCGCGGAGCTGCGCTCCGTGGCCTACCTGCTCCTGCTCGCCGGCATCGAGAACACCGCCAAGCTCACCCTGAAGGTGCTCGAGCGCCTCGAGACGGATCCCGTCTGGCTCGCGGCGGTGCGCGAGGAACTGGCGGCGTCCGGCGGCGGCGGCTCGATGGCCGGCGGCATGGCGGCGTTTCCCCGTCTCAAGGCGGCCATCCAGGAGTGCGAGCGGCTGCATCCGGGTTCGGTGGCGCTCACGATGCACGCCGCCCGGGATTTCGAGGTCTGCGGACATGAATTCACCGCGGGCACCCGGGTGCTCCACGCGCACACCCTTCCGCACTTCCTCGAGGAGATCTACGAGGAGCCCTTCGCCTTCCGTCCCGCCCGATGGCTGGAGAAGGAGCATCCCAAGAAGGCCCACGCGACCTTCGGCTCCGGCACCCATGCGTGCCTGGGAATGAACGTGACCCGCATCCACACGCCCCTGATCCTCGCCGAGATGATCCGCAGGTTCAGGTTCCAGGCGCACTACGTCCCGGACTTCACCAACCGCCTCGGCGACGGCCGCTGCCAATGCCGACCCGAGACGCCGGTGACCCTCCTGCCCATCGCCGCGGCCTGAACCCGCGGGCCCGACCTCCAGCCGACCATGTCCTTCACCGCCACGCCCGACATCGCCGCGTTCGTCCAGTCGCTGCCCAAGACCGAGACCCATCTCCACATCGAGGGCGCCCTGCCCTGGGACCTGCTCGTCGACGCCTTCCCGGGACGTTACACCCGTCCGCCGGAGTCGTGGCACGACGACTACCGCTTCCGCGACTTCACGGAGTTCATGGACCACTACGTCCACTACTGCGCGGAGTTCTACGTCTCCCCCCAGCGCTACCACGACGCCGCCCGCATCGTGTTCGCCCGCTGCTACGAGCAGAATGTCCGCTACGTCGAGACCAGCTTCCACCTGCCGGTCGCCGCGGCGATCGGCTGCCCGGGAACCGAGATCGTCGAGGCCATCCGGACCGCGGCCCCCGCCGGGATGGAAGTCCGGGTCTTCACCGGGATGTGCCACAACGACTACGACGGCCCGAGCCGTCCATGGATCGACGCCGCCCCGGAATGGGAGGGGCTTTCGGGTCTCGATCTGCACGGACCGGAGGACCTGCCGGTGGAACCGTGGACCGCGCGGATCTGGGAGAAGGCCCGGGCCGCGGGGAAGCGGAACAAGGCCCACGCGGGCGAGTTCCTGCCGGCCGGTTTCGTGGAACGCATCCTCGACGAGCTCCAGGTCACGCGGATCCAGCACGGCAACGGCGCCGCCGAGGATCCCGCGCTGGTCGCCCGGCTGGCCCGGGACGGTGTCACGCTGGACATGTGCCCGATCAGCAACCTGAAGCTGCGGGCCCGCGGGCTCCAGACGATGGCGGCCCACCCGATCCGGCGACTGCTCGACGCCGGCGTGCGCGTGACGGTCAGCTCCGACGACCCGTTCGTCTTCGGCAACCGGCTCAGCGAGGAGTACTACGCGCTGCACCGCGACCTCGGATTCAGCCGCGCCGAGCTGCTGCAGGTGGTGCGCAACGGTTGGAGGGTCGCCGAGATCCCGGAGTCGGAGCGGAGCCTTCGCCTCGGGCAACTCGGCCGGATCGCCCAGGCGCACGGACTTCCCTGGCAACCGTGATCCGGATCCGTCCGCCTGGATCGGGAACAGGCTCACCCGGAGTCGTCGGAGACGCATTGGTCCGTCGTCGGGCTTCGCGTCGTCCGGGATCCGTTTCCGAGGCGAATCGCCGGCATCCTCGGCAACCTTCGTCTTGGGTTCCCGACGCGGCGCGGCGGCCCTTCGCGAGGACCCGACCGCGGGAATCCGGCCAGCGCTCCGCCTCGCCGCAAAAGGGTTGAGTCGCGACCCGGCCCCGGTTCTATTGGGTCACCCGAATGAAATCCCGTTCCACGTCTTCGCGCGTCGGCGCGTTCACACTGATCGAACTGCTGGTGGTCATCGCCATCATCGCGATCCTCGCCGGGATGCTCCTGCCCGCGCTGGGCCGGGCGAAGTCGAAGGCCCAGGGCATCGCCTGCCTGAACTCCACCAAGCAGCTGACCGTGGCCTGGCATCTCTACTCCGGTGACTTCCGGGATGCGGTGGCCAACAACTACGGCGTCGCCGAGACCATCCAGGCCATCGACCAACGCGTCTTCGACAACTGGGTCAACAACGTGATGACCTGGGGATCGGGCACCGGGACCGCGGACCGCAGCGTCACCAACAACGAGTGGGTGGCCAACGGTGTCCTCGGCAAGTACACCGGCGGGGCCGTCGGCGTGTACAAGTGCGCGGCCGACAACTACGTCGCCCCGGGCCAACGCAACCGGGGATGGGCCCGCCGCAACCGCAGCATGGCGATGAACTCCTTCTTCGGACGGTTCAGCATCGGACAGGATCCCACCGCCAACGGCCGGAACTGGGGCTTCCAGGACCGCATCCAGTTCCTCAAGCAGAGCCAGGTTCCGAGCCCGGCCAGGACCTGGCTCACACTCGACGAGCATCCCGACTCCATCAACGACGGGTTCTTCATCAACAACCCCGAGGCCACCGCGTGGCAGGACATCCCCGCCTCCTACCACAACGGCGCCTGCGGGTTCTCCTTCGCCGACGGCCATTCCGAGATCAAGAAGTGGCAGAGCCGGTCCTCGAGGTACCAGAAGGTGGCCTACGTCTACCCGACCACGATCACCTTCGACGCGGCGGGCCGGAACGACTTCCAGTGGTACCGCGAACGCACGGGCTACATCCTGGCCCAAGGCGGCATCCCCCAGTACGGCTACTGAAGGGCTGGGGGGATCGGACCGGGCTCCGGTCCACGACGAAACGGGGTGCACCTCTGGGTGCGCCCCGTTTTCGTTCCGGCTGCCGGGGCAATGACCGCAAAAACTCCCCGGCACTTTGTGCCGACGTCCTCGAATGCCCATCCCCGGCCGGTTCAAGGGGGCTCCCCAGGCCCCGTCCAAAGGGACCCCGATGCCGACAGCCCCGCCGGAAGACGCAACCGTCTTCCACCTTGGATCACAGGCCCATCGAGCCAGGTCCACGGCCAAGCCGATCCGCCGAAGGGGAAGAAACCCCGTTTTTGGTCCGGCCCGGGCGATGAATCCAGATTCCAAGGTCATGGAGTGCGGGCTTGGCTTGCCTGTTGACCTAGGAAAGACTTCTGAAGTCGTGATCGGGAAGGCTGCCCCAACAAGCCGCCCGCCGGACCATAAACCCATAAGGCGCAAGCATGCAGTCCCAGCAACCGAACGGCCTACGCCAATCGATCCGCAAGTGGATCCTGTGGCTGACCCCACCTGGGCTCCTGGTCATCGTGCGGCGCTTGAGGTACGGCCCTCCGCCAGCGCCGGAGTGGAGTTACCGGCCGGAAGGTTGGGTGGACTCCACGGCGGGATCCGGCTGGCAGAACCAGTTGGTGGCCGACGCCCAACGTCGGAAGTGGCCTCGATTCCTGGAACTGATCTCCAAGCCGAACCCGTTGTCCGTCTCCCATGAGGCTCCCGAACCGGACGGGCAGTGCCTCGCGAGCCAGACCGCGCTGTTGGCCTTCGGCTATTGCCTGGCCCGATGTGCCGCCGGCAGGCCCGAGCTGTCGCTGCTCGATTTCGGATGCGGTGCAGGACATTACCTCCGTCTCAGCCGCGAATTCCTTCCAGAAACCCGGATCGCGTACACCGGATACGACCTGCCCCACCTTTGCGCCTTGGGCCGGGAACTGAACCCCGATGCGACCTTCCTGGAATCGAGCGGGGATTGCTGGCTGCACCGCTACGACCTGGTCCTCGCGAGCGGTTCCCTGCAGTACGTTCGCGATTGGCGGGACATGCTCGCCAAATTGGCGTCCGCGGCCCGGGGTTTCCTGCTGATCAACCGGCTGCCGTCGACATCGGGCGAGAAGACCTTCGTCGTCACCCAGAAAGCTCACGCCTATGGCTATGGGACCGAGTACAGCGGCTGGGTCTTCAGCCGCTCGGAGTTCCTGGCTGCCGCGGCGGAGCTGGGACTTTCGCTGGAACGGGAATTCCTCCTGATGGACCGTCCCAATGTCGAAGGGACGCCGGGGCCGGTCCAGTTCCGGGGCTTCCTGTTCAGCAAGGCTGCCTGAAGCCGCACCCGCGACGATGTCCAACCCCTACCACGACAAGAAGGTCCTGATCACCGGAGGGCTGGGATTCATCGGCTCCAACCTCGCGCGCACCCTGGTCCGTGAAGGGGCCCGGGTGACCCTGATCGACAACCTCTCCCCCAGGTGCGGCGGCAACCAGTTCAATGTCGCCGGGATCGAGCGCAAGCTCCGGATCGTCTTCGGCAACGCCCAGGACCCCGCGGTGCTGAAGCCGCTGCTCGCCGGCCAGGACTTCCTGTTCAACCTCGCGGGTCAGACCAGCCACCAGGATTCCATGCTGGCGCCGTTCGAGGACCTGCACGTGAACTGCGAGGGGCCCTTGGCCGCCTTGGAGGCGGCCCGACTGGTCAACCCGGAGGTCCGGATCGTCTTCGCCAGCACCCGGCAGGTCTACGGCCGACCCCAATACTACCCGGTCGACGAAAAGCACCCGGTCCTTCCGGTGGACATCAACGGTGTGCACAAGCTGGCCGGTGAATTCTACCACCAGCTGTATTCCCAGGTCCACGGACTCAAGACCGTCATCCTGAGGCTGACCAACACGATCGGACCCCGGATGCACATCCGGGACGCCCGGCAGACGTTCTTCGGGGTCTGGATCCGCTGCGCCATGGAGGAGCAGCCGTTCGAGGTGTGGGGAGGATCGCAGCTCCGGGACTTCACCTACATCGACGACGCCGTGGCCGCCCTGCTGGCCGCCGGAACCTGCCCACATTCCTCCGGCGACATCTTCAATCTCGGCGGCGATCGGGTCATCAGCCTCAGCGATCTGGCGAAGATGCTGGTCGAGCTCCGTCCCAAGGCCAGCTTCAAGGTCCGACGTTATCCCGCGGCACGGAAGGTCATCGACATCGGGGACTATTTCGCCGACGACCGGAAGTTCCGGGAACAGACCGGTTGGCAGCCGGCAACGCCGCTCCCCGCCGCGATTTCCCGCACCCTCAGGTTCTACGACAGCCATTGGAAGGAGTATGTGTGACGGCCGCTCCTCCCAACGGCTCCACCCGCATCCGCACCTCGGAACCCCGGTTGGGAATGGACCGATGCCGGGATGAGATCCTCGCCGCGGTCTCCCGCGTCCTGGACCGGGGGCAATACATCCTGGGACCGGAGGTCGAGGCGTTCGAACGGGAATTCGCGGCCTTCGTGGGAACCGGCGACGCGGTCGGGGTCGGAACGGGCACCGCTGCGATCGAGCTGGCGTTGAAGGCCCTGGACGTCGGAACCGGCGACGCGGTCTTCACGGTCTCCCACACCAGCGGGGCGACGATCGCGGCCATCGAACTCGCCGGCGCCCGTCCCGTCTTCGTCGACATCGACCGGTCGACCTTCGTGATGGATCCGAAGTCGCTCGAAGCCTCGATCGCAGCCGTCGATTCGGGGATCCACGGCGCCCTTCGGCCCGCGGCCGTGATACCGGTCCACCTCTATGGCCATCCGGCCCCGATGCCCGAAATCCTTCGGATCGCACGGCAACACAGCCTGAGGATCGTGGAGGATGCCTCCCAATCCCACGGAGCCCGGATCGGGGAAATCCAGACCGGCACGTTCGGCGACGCCGGTGCGTTCAGCCTCTATCCCACCAAGAACCTGGGTGCCCTGGGTGACGGCGGGATCCTGGCCTGCCGCAATCCGGGACTCGCCGACCGCGTCCGCCGGCTTCGGCAGTACGGTTGGCGGCAGCCCCAATGTTCCGAGGAACCCGGAACCAACAGCCGGCTCGACGAGCTCCAGGCGGCGATCCTGCGCATCCGACTGCGTCGCCTGGAGGACGAGAACGTCCGGCGACGTCAACTGGCGGCCCGCTTCAACCGGGACCTCACGGATCGGCTGGCTTGTCCCAGGACGGCCGACGGTTGTGTTCACGCCTTCCACCTCTACGTGGTGCGCACGGCGGCGCGGGATCGGCTCAGGCACCACCTGGCGGAGTCGGGCATCGACGCAGGTGTCCACTACCCGCTGCCCGTCCACCTCCAACCGGCCTACCTCAACCGGTTGCCGATGCCCCCGGGAGGCCTCCCCGTCACCGAATCGATTTCCGGCCAGATCCTCAGCCTTCCCCTCCATCCCCATCTGACCGACGAGGAGGCGGATCGGATCGTCTCCGCGGTGAACTCGTTCCCCGGGAACCTTCTTCCCGACTGAATGCACCATTTCTGCACCTATTTTGATCGCAACTACCTGACCCGTGGACTGGCCCTCCACGGGTCGCTGGTCCGGCATTGCCGGGATTTCCAGCTCTGGATCCTGGCCATGGATCCGGTGGTCGAATCCGTGATCCGAAGGCTGGAGCTTCCAAAGGTGCGGCTGGTGACGCTCGCGGAACTCGAGGGCGGAATTCCCGAGCTCCTGACCGCCAAGGGCAACCGATCCACGCTGGAATACTACTTCACCTGCACCCCGGCGCTGCCGGTCCACATCCTCGCCGCCGATGCTTCGGTGGACCGCATCACCTACCTCGACGCGGACCTCTGGTTCTACTCCGATCCGGCTGTGGTATTCGACGAGATCGGCGACTCCCCCATCGCCGTGGTCGAACACCGGTTTTCGCCCCGGAACACCCGCTTGGAGCCGATCTCGGGCCGATTCAACGTCTCCTGGGTGACCTTCCGCCGTGGTTCCGAGGGTGAGCGCTGCCTCGGGCGATGGCTGTCACAGTGCCTCAACTGGTGCTACAACCGGTCGGAAGGCGGGCTCAACGCCGACCAGAAGTATCTGGACGAGTGGCCGGGACAGTATCCCGGTCTGCGGATCCTTTCGCACCCGGGGGCGGGTATTGCGCCATGGAACGTGGAGACCTCCAACCTGAGTTGGACGGACGGACGGATCTTCGCCGGCGGCGCACCGCTGGTCTTCTACCATTTCCACGGAGTGCGACGGCTGGGCTTCGGGGTTTACGATCCCGTCCTGTTTCATTTCTTCACCCGGACGACCCCGATGCTCCGGAATCACGTGTACGGGCCCTACCTGAGGCATCTGGAAGCGTTCCAGCATCTGCTCAAGTCGATCGACGATTCCCTGGAGACATTGGGGCACCTGGATCGGTCCCGATCCGGGAACGACAGTGGCGGCGCCTTCGCCACCCCGCTTTGGTTGTTTCGAACCCTCCGCAGCGTGCTGCGACGCGAGTATCTCTTCTACCCGACCATGGCCCGGGACGCGGCCGACCTGGCCCGGGAGCTTTCCCGTTTCCTCGGAAGACGCTGAATCCGGAAACGGGGGCGTGGCCCAAGGTCCCGGACAGCGATCATGAGGAGATCGAGGCGCCGAGGGGGACGCTTCCCGAGATCGGCGCCGAACTTGGCGGCCGTGCCTCCTGCGGCGCGCGTGGCGAGGGAGGAGAGGTCTCCGGCTTTCGCTGGAGTCCGGGCCGTTCCCAGACGAAGTTCTGCACGTGGAAAACCCTCCGTCCGATCCGGGTCGCGACCGCGACCGCTGGCATTCCGCGGCCCCGCCGCCGTTGCCCACGGTGCCCACCCCAGACCCCCGGTCCGGTGCGGCTGGCGGTGGCTCGGGTTTGGGTGCCGGGTCCTGGGCGCTGACCGCGCTTTCCATGGCGGTCAGCATCGCCTTCTACGCCTTCCAATGGTCGTGGCCGTTCGCGACGGTCTTCGTCCTGCTCATCCTCGTGCACGAGTTCGGTCACCTCGTCGCCGCACGTCGCTTCGGCCTGCGCACCGGTCCGCCCATCTTCATCCCCATGATGGGCGCGTTCATCTCCCTCAAGCAGCGGCCGGCCAACGCATGGGAAGAAGCGGTCGTCGGCATCGGCGGTCCACTCTTCGGCACCTTCGCCGCCGGGGTCTGCCTGATGGTCCGCAACGCGACCGGGGATCCCTTCTGGGGTGAACTCGCGTTCTACGGATTCCTGCTGAACCTCTTCAACCTCGCCCCGGCCGGCTTCCTCGACGGCGGCCGCATCGTCGCCGCGATCTCGCCCTGGCTCTGGATCCCGGGCTACGCCCTCCTGGCGGCCTATGTCGTGTACATCGCGATGGTCCAGCACAGCCTTCCGTTCGTCTCGATCTACATCCTCCTCACCGGCCTGCCGCGCCTGGTCTCCCTGTTCCGCGAACGCGACACCTTCGAGCAGCGGTACTATGCCATCGACCCGGGCCAGAAGCTCACCATGGGCGTCGCCTACTTCGGGCTGGTCCTCCTGCTGGTCGGCGGGCTCTACGTGGCGCGTCCCCTCCCATGAACGCCGATCCCCAAGCCGACGGGGTGTCCTCCCCGGAGTTCCGCCGGCTGCCGCGCACGCGCGGATGCTTCGTCTGCGGCTACCACAACCCCGCCGGCCTCGGGCTGGACCTGCATTCCGACGGGCGCCTCGTCCGCGCCACGGTCGTCTTCCGCCCCGAGCACGCCGGCTTCAGCGGCGTGGTCCATGGCGGGCTGATCACCACGGTGCTGGACGAGATGATGGCCTGGGTGATCGGCGTGAACACCCGCTCCTTCGCCTTCGCGGCGGAACTGAACGTGCGGTTCGTGCGCCCGGTTTCGCCGGGTTCCGAACTCACCGCCTCCGCGGAGCTGGCGGAGAACCGTCGTGGACGCCTCTTCCGGACGACGGCCCGGCTGGTGGACGGATCGGGCGCGACGGTCGCGGAGGCCGCGGGCACGTTCCTGCCGATCCCCGCCGACCGCCATGGCGCGCTGTTCGCGGACTTCGCCGACGACCCGTCCGATTGGGTGGGCCCTGCGAAGCCGGGATCGCTGTTGAAGAACGTCAGCCGCGGGACCGGTGGATGACCTCGGGGAGGATCGCGGCGATGCGTTCGATCTCGCCGGCGGTGTTGTCCCGGCCGAAGGAGAGCCGCACGAGCGCGTTGGCCTCGGCGTCGGGCACGCCCATGGCCTGGAGCACATGGCTCGGCTCAACCGAGCCGGCGGTGCAGGCGGAGCCGCTGGAGGCGCAGACGCCCTCCAGGTCGAGGTTGGCGAGCAATGCGATGCTGTCGGTGCCCTCGACGGTGAAGGCCAGGGTGTTGGCGAGGCGCTCCTCCGGATGCCCGCGCAGGACGACGCCCGGGATGCCCTGGAGCACCTCCGCGAGCCGACGGGTCCAGGCGTGCAGCGGCTCCTCCCTGAAAACGGGGTCTGGCACGAACCGTTCGAAGGCCTCCACGAATCCGGCGATCGCGGCGAGGTTCTCGGTTCCGCCCCGGCGTTCGTTCTCCTGGGCGCCCCCGTGCTGGATCGGATGGGGCAGCAGCGGCGACCGGATGTACAACGCCCCGGCGCCCTTCGGTCCGTGGAACTTGTGGGCGCACACCGGGACGAGGTCCGCCCCGAACTGGCCGATGCCGGTGAAGGGCCGCTTGCCGAACGCCTGGACCGCGTCGCAGTGGAACACCACCCCGCGTTCCCGGCAGCGGCGTCCGACCTCGGCCACCGGCTGAAGCGTGCCGACCTCGTTGTTCGCCGCCATCACCGAGACCAGGACCGTGTCGGGCCGCAGCAGCGACACGACGGTGTCCGGGTCCACGCGGCCATGGGCGTCGACGGGCACGATCGACAGTTCGAACCCCTCATGCCGTTCGAGGTAGCGCAGGGTATGGAGCACGGCGTGGTGCTCGACGGCGGAGGCGACGAGGTGGCGTCCGCGTCCGCGCAGGAGGCGGGCCGTGCCGAGCAGGGCGAGGTTGTTCGACTCGGTGCCGCCGCCGGTGAAGACCACCTCGGAAGGCTTGCAGCCCCAGGCTGCGGCCGTCCGGTAGCGGAACTCGTCAAGCGCCGCACGTGCCTCGCGCCCGATGCGGTGCACGCTGGAGGGGTTGCCCCAGCAGCCGGAAAGGAATGGCTCCATGGCCGCCCTCACCGCGGGATCCGGCGCGGTGGTCGCGTTGTGGTCGGCGTAGATCGGGGTCATGCGGTCGACGCCGGAGCCTAGCCGGATCGATTCAATCGGAGCGACAACCGACCTCACGCAAATGCGCCCAGGCATTCGTGATTCCGGATCTGCGATTCCCGATTGCCCGCAAGTGGCCGGGGCCGCCCAGCCGCGGTCTGCTCCCGTTTCCCGATCCCGGACCCATGCACGGACCGGCACCGACCGATGGCGAAGGGAGATCGCCGCTTCCGTCCCCCGCTCCGGGGCCTTGTTGGCGACTTGGCACGTTTTGCGTGGGGTTCGTCGCCGCTCCTCCGCATTCGTGGGCTGGGTGGAAAGCCGGCACCGCATTCGGCACGACGCCGTGGTTGCGGAACGGCCGGGCATTTGGCATACGTCTGTGTAAGGAGGCGCGTCCGAGTTGGTGCCCGCTTCATCGGATCGTGTCCTTCCCGTATCCAGAAAGTAGCGTTTCAACCCCAGCCATGCGTCGCTCCCGGGTCAGCGCCGGCCTGTTGATGTACCGTCTCCGAGACGGGCGCTTGGAGGTCTTCATCGCACATCCGGGCGGTCCTTGGTTCCCGCATCGCGACCACGGGATCTGGACGATCCCCAAGGGCGAAATCGAGCCGGGCGAGGAACCGCTGGACGCCGCCACCCGGGAATTCATGGAGGAGGTCGGCATCGCCCCCGCAGGACCCTACATCGAACTCGGATCCATCCGGCAGCGGGGCGGCAAGACCGTCCATGCCTGGGGATTCCACGGCGACTGGGACGAGCACGAGGGCATCCGCAGCAACCAGGTGAACATCGAATGGCCGCCCGGCTCGGGTGCCTGGGCGATGTGGCCCGAGATCGATCGCGCCGGCTTCTTCACGCCCGAAAGCGCCAAGGCCCGCATGAAGCCGGCGCAGCATCCCTTCATCGACCGCCTCATCGCGGCGCTCGAAGGCGTGCCCGCAGAGGTCTGAGCCGCCTTCGGCTTGCAACCGTTCACGGGAACGGGCGGCGGCGGCGGGCGTCCCGGCACCCTTCTTCCAGGCCTGCTTCGGCACCGGGTTCCGGGACGCCCCGTGGGCACCGGTGTTACTCCAGCGGCTTGAGCTGGATGTCGCGGAACTGGACGCGCATCGGCGGGCCGACATGGATCTGCAACGCGAGCACGCCGTCCTTCGCGGCCTTGGACGCCTGCTGGTCGATGACGTCGACGGTCATCCGGCCGTTGATGAAATGCATCAGGTGGTTGCCGTCGGCGACGATCGTGTAGTCGTTCCACTGCTCGTCGAGGATCGACGACTGCAGGTCCTTGGACTCGGCGAGCTTGCCGATGACGGCGATCTTGGTGGCGCCTCCGTTGTCGGTGACGACGGTCCGCTGGCCGCGCTCGGCGAGGATGCCGCGTCCGCGCTCCTCGTACAGGATGCCGCTGTAGGTCTTGCCGGCCTCGAGATCGGCCTGGTAGCCGCCCACGATGAACTTGTCGGCGTCCACCACCTTGCTGCGGTACTGGATGCCGGAGTTGCCGTTGAACACCCGGTACTTCAGGCGCAGCTCGAAGTTGCCGACGGTGCCGTTGGTCCAGACCAGGAAGGTGTTGTTCTTGAGCGGCGCCTCCTTGCTGGTGGTGCCGGTGATGGCGCCGTCCTGCACCGACCAGAGTTCCGGCAGGCCGGACCAACCGGCGAGGGTCTTGCCGTCGAAGAGCGGGACGTAGCCGGCTTCCTTGGCGCGGGTTTCGGGCGACTTGCAGCCGGTGAAGGCGAGCGCGGCGGCGGCGACCAGCGCGCCGGCACGGAGAAGAACGCGGGTAGACATCCGCGAAGTTGTCGTCTGGAACCGCTCACCCGGTCAAGCGAACGGGCAACCGGGCCCGGACGTTTCGATACCCGGGCCGCTCCCGACTCATCCGCGGGCCGCAAACGGCAGCGTCACCACCGTCGCCGCGATCTCCCCGGTGGCGGTCCGTACCGTGAGCGCCGTTCCCGGGGTGTTGCACTCGCGCCGGACATAGCCGAGTGCCACCGGGCCCGCGGTCGGCGACCGGACCACGCTGGTCAGGTAGCCCACCTCGCGTCCCTCCTTGAGGAGGCGGTCGCCCTTGGCGGGCAGGTTCGCCGGATCGCCCTCCAGGCGGATCCCGCGCAGGGCCTTGGCCACCTGGCCGTAGGTGCGCAGGCGCGCGATCGTTTCCTGGCCGATGTAGCAGCCCTTGCTGTAGCTGATCCCGTCGCGGTCCAAGCCGGCCTCGGGCGGCAGGTTGGACTCGTCCATGTCCACCCCGAACCGCGGGATCCCGGCCTCCACGCGCGCCAGGTCCAGGGCGCTCCATCCGACCGCTCGTCCGCCTTCCTGCCGTGCCGCCAGCAACAGCCGGTCGAAGACCATCGCCATCGCGTCGGAAGGGACGAAGAGGTCGAAGCCGTCCCCACCGGTCCGGGAACAGCGGGCGAGGTAGAGGTCCCCGATCGCCGGCTCGGACACATGACGGACGGCATGGGGCGCCCCGGGGATCTCCAGTCCCACGCCCAGCTTCGCCGGCAGCCGCGCCGCCAACGGTCCCTGGATCGAGATCAGGCCGTAGTAGGGCGCCACGTCCACGACCTGGACGTCGTCGGCCACGATGTGGTGGTCGAACCGCGCCTGGAGCATCGGAATCAGCCCCGGTTCGACGTCGAGCAGAAGTTCCTGCGCGAGGGCGTAGACGTTCACGTCGGCCTGGAGCTTCCCCTTGGGCGAGGTGAAGGCCGCGTAGCAGCCGTCGCCGGTCTTCAGCCGCTGGATGTCGTTGGTCACCTGCCCGTGCAGCAGCCGCACCCGGTCCGCGCCGGTCAGGCAGAGGCGTCCACGGAAGGAGAGGTCGATGATGCCGACCGTGTGGCCCAGCGCGGCATGCTCGGCCGCGGGATCGCCGTAGTCGGCGACCGCCTCCATGCCGACGAGTTCGGTGAACCGGGCCCCCAGCTCCGAATGGACTTCACGCAACGACAGCGGACTCATGCGGCCGCACCCTAGTCCAAGAGCGCGGTCGGCCCAAGCTCCCCGCGAGATCGGAGAGCCGGGAGCAGCGGGCCCGGAAAATGGCGCGGCCCGATCCCTCATCCCGGAGTTGGAAGCGCGAATCCGTAGACCTGCCGGAAATCGGAAATCGAGAATCAGGAATCCCGAATGGCAGACGCCTACGGTTTCGCCGCCGACGAAGTGTGGTCCTGGAGGATGCGCCAGCCGTCGGGTCCGCGTCGCAGGGTCAGGGTGAAGAGGCCGTTGGGGGAGTCCTTCTCGCGGACCAGCCGCCATCGGCCGAAGACCACCGCGCCGTCGGATCCCATCGGCGTGATCTCGAGGTCGGAAAAGGTCAGCGTGCCCATCGCCGCGGAGTCGGGGTAGCCCTTCCGGTAGCGCTCCAGGGTGGCCTTCCAGCCGCGGGTGACGTCCCCGCCCGACGCGAAGCGCAGCGCCTCGGACGGTTCGTAGGCCGACATGAAGCCCTCGATGTCCCCCCGGTTCCAGGCCGCGGCCTGCTTCCTCAAGGTATCCGTGATCGCGGCGATGCCCGATCCGGGAAACGGGGATTCTGGAGCGGAGATCCGGCAGCCGGCCACCGCGACGGAAAGGAGGATCGGCAGAAGGAGACCCAGTGGCCGGGTGGGACGTTCGGCGACGTTCATGGACCGCAATTGGGGCCGGGCTCCTGTGGAAGGGCGAGCGCGAAACGGAAAACGCCGGAGGGTTTGGACCCTGCCGGCGGTGGACGACGGAGCGGCCGCGGCCGCGGAACGGGTGCCGGTTACTTGGCGCCCTGGTCGATCCAGGCGCGCAGCAGGCCGACCTCCTCCTTGCTGAAGGCCTGGCCCTTGCCCTCGGGCGGCATGGCCTCGTCCTCGACGAGCCGGGCGACGCTGGCGACGAGCGCGCTCTTGCCGCTGTTGCCCTTTTCGATGCCGGAGCCGTTCTCGCCGCCCTTGAGGGTGGCCTCGAGGGAATCGACCCGGAGCTTGCCCTTCTGCTTCTCGGCGCCGTGGCACTTGAAGCAGGAACGTTCGAACAGGGGCTTGATGTCCTTCTCGAAGGTCACGCCCTTTTTGTCCGAGGCCGGCGGCAGCTTGCTGGCGTCGAACTCGGCCACGACGGGAAGGGCGGCGGCGATGGCGGCGGCGAGGGTGAGGATGCGTTTCATGGGATGCAGGCCTGTACGAATTCTTGGTTGCCGAAAATGCGCCGGCAACGTGCTTTCGGACGCGGCGAGGGTCAAAACGATTCAGGTGTCCTTGGATTCCTGAGCCCAGGGAACGGTTTCCGGGGTTTCACCGGCCCGACATCGTCCTGTCACCTGCACTGGGGATTCCCTATGTCGACGGAGGAAAACGACCCCATGAATCCGACCACCGCCGATCGGGAAACCCCGATCCTGACTCCCGTTGCCGAAGTCCGGCAGGAGGCGCGCTACCGACTCCGGCTCGCCCGGAATGCGGAAGACATCCGGTCCGCGCAGCTGCTCCGCTTCATGGTCTTCAACCTCGAGCTCCGAGAGGGACTCGAATCCAGCTACAACACCCTTCTCGACGCCGACCGCTTCGACCCCGTCTGCGACCACCTGCTCGTCGAGACCGCCGCCGGCGACGTCGTGGGGACCTACCGTCTGCAGACCGGCACCGCCGCCGGCCTGAACCACGGCTACTACTCCGAACAGGAGTTCGACTTCGCCCCCTTCGCCTCCATGCGCGCCGGCATGGTCGAACTCGGCCGGGCCTGCGTGCATGCCGACCACCGCAACTTCGCCGTGCTGAACCTGCTCTGGCGCGGCATCGCCCGGTACGCCCGCGAACGCGGCGCACGCTGGCTCATCGGATGCAGCTCGCTGACCAGCCAGGATCCCGCCGTCGGTGCCGCGGCCTACCACCAGCTTGCCGCCCACCTGGTCCCGATGGAACTGCGGACCCGGCCGACCGCCCTGTTCGTGTGCCCCATGGACGCCGTCGCCCCGGTCGCCCCGAACATCCCGCGGCTGCTCACCGGCTACCTCGCCGTCGGGGCGAAGATCTGCGGCGAACCCGCGCTCGACCGCGAGTTCAAGACGATCGACTTCCTCACCCTCATGGACCTCGACTCGCTCCCTCCGCGGGTCGGTGCCCGGTTCTTCGGGGAGTAGCGCACGCTCCGCCGGCGGATTCCCCATCAACGGGATTCCCGGGCCTCGAGGAACCGCTTCAGTTCCGAGGCCATCGTCCCGCCGAAACCCGGCACCTGCTCGATCTCCTGGATGGAGGCGAGCCGCAGGCGCTGCACCGAACCGAACCGTCGCAGCAACGCCTTCTTCCGCGAATCCCCGATGCCGGGGAACTCGTCGAGGATGCTCTCGCTGATCTTCTTCAGCCGCAGCTGGGCGTTGTAGGTGTTGGCGAAACGGTGGGCCTCGTCCCGCACCCGTTGCAGCAGCTTCACCGCCGCGCTGTCCAACCCCGGCCTCAACGGCGCCTTCTCGCCCGGCAGGTGGATCTCCTCGAACTCCTTCGCGAGTCCGAGGATGGGAATGCGCGAAAGCCCCAGCTTCGCCAACTCCGCGCAGGCGGCGTTGAGCTGGCCCTTCCCGCCGTCGATCAGGATCAGGTCCGGCAGCCGGGGGCCGCCCGGTGGACGCGGAACCCAGGGCGCTTCCAGCTCGGTGGAGGACGCGGCATCGGGATCCGGGAACTCCCCGTCCTCCTCAAGGGCTTCCCCGGCCGCCGGTGGCCCGCCCGGAACCCGCGCCGCGGCATCGGTCATCGGACCCGCCTTCGCGCCACGATGGGAACGGGAGACGTCGTCGATCGCCCGCTGCAACGCCTCCGGCGCGGCCTCGCCGCCGTCGTCCGCCCCGCCGGCCGATCCCCGAACCTCGCCCAGGAGACGGCCATAGCGCCGACGGACCGTCTCCGCCATCGATGCGAAGTCGTCCTGGGCGGTGACGGTCTTCATGCGGAACCGCCGGTAGTTGGCGCGGTCCGGACGCCCGTGCCAGAAGCTGACCATGGAGGACACGATGAAGGTCCCGCTGATGTTGGAGATGTCGAAGCCCTCGATGCGCGCGGGCGGCTCGGCGAGCCCGAGCACGCGTGCCAGTTCGCGCAGGTCGGACTCGGGGTTGATCGCCACCGGCAGCTTGTAGGGGATGCGCTCGAACTTCTCGGTCTTGAGCGTGGTGCGCTTGAGGTCCTCGAGCGCGTCGCGGAGCTGGGCGGCCTTCTCGAACTCGAGGTTCGCGGCGGCCTTCCGCATCTCGGCCTCCAGCTCGTGCCTCAGCCCCTCCGTCTGGCCCTGCAGGAACTCGATGCCGGCCTTCACCTGCTCCAGGTACTGTTCCCGGGAGACGTTCCCGATGCAGGGCGCGGTGCAGTGCTGCAGGTTGCCGTACAGGCAGTGCTTGTAGTCCGACTCGCCGGGCGTCAGCGGACGGCAGCCCCGCAGCTTGAACTTCCGCCGCATCAGCGTGAGCGCGCGCCGCACGCTTCCGGAATGGGCGAACGGACCGAAGTAGATGCAGCCGTCGTCCTTCCGCAGCCGGGTGAGGGTGAAGCGCGGGATCGGGTCCTGGAGGTTGACCTTCAGCAGGAGGAAGCGCTTGTCGTCCTTGAGGTCGATGTTGAAGCGCGGCTGGAAGTCCTTCACCAGCTTCGACTCCAGGAGCAGCGATTCCGGCTCGTTCCGGACCACGTGCCAATCGAAGTCGTGGATGGCGTCGACCAGGGCGTTGAACTTCAGGTCCCAGCCCATGCGGCGGGACGGGTGGAAGTACTGCGAGACGCGTTTGCGCAGGTCGCGGGCCTTGCCGACGTAGATCACCGTGCCGAAGCGGTCCTTGTGCAGGTACACGCCGGGCCGGTGGGGCACTTGGGAAAGCTTGTTCCGGATGTGGTCGGAGATCGGCATGGGCCGGACTGGAAGCCTACCGGTGACGTGGCATTCCGCAAAGGCCGGCGAAGCAGAAGGGACCGGCCCGCCTGGGGGCCCAGACATTCGCGATTCGGGATCTCCGATTCGTGATTTCTGCGAGTAGCTGCGGCTGCCAAGCCGCGGTCTGCCATCATGTTCCGATTCCCGATCCACGAACCCCGAATGGATCGAAGCAGAATGGATCGACACGCCTGGGCGACAAGCTGCCTCCCGCCGGAATCGTGGGGCCTTGTCTGCGGCTTGCGTGTGTGGCTGCGCCGGGGCATTTTGGACATCGGCTCTCCGCCTCTTCCTCCACCATGAAGCGTCTCCTCCCCCTCGTCGCCGCCCTCGCCTTCGTCCCCCTCCTGTCCGCCGCCGACAAGGACAAGAAGCCCGAACCCAAGGCCAAGCCGTATCCCTTGGACAAGTGCCTGGTGTCGGACGAGAAGTTCGAGGGTTCCGACATGAAGCCCTACGAACTGGTCGTCGACGGCCAGACGGTGAAGCTCTGCTGCAAGAGCTGCCTCAAGGACTTCAACAAGGAGAAGGCGACCTACATGAAGAAGCTGAGCGACGAGGCGGGCAAGAAGCCGAAGGTGAAGTGACGGCAAAGGTCGCCGATTCCGCTGGCCGAAATCCACCCCTGCCCGCGGCCGGTTCACCACCCTGTGCCAGCAGGTGGTCCCGCCGTTTCGTTTTACTGTGACTCCCGGAACGTTTTTCCGATAGGGAAGACGTGATGCTCTCGAACACCAAGGGCTCCGGGTGGATCCGGCCCCTCCTGCGCCTGGCCTGCGTCTGGGTGCCCCTCGTCGCCATCCGGATCCAGGCGGCCGATCCCACGGTGGCCCGCCTCTGGAACGAGTCGCTGCTCGACGCCATCCGCATCGACGTTCCCAACCCGCCGGTCCACGCGAGGAACCTCTTCTCGCTGTCGGTGGTGATGTACGACGCCTGGGCGGCCTACGACCCCGTGGCGACGGGTTACGTCTACACCAACAAGCACACCGCCCCGGATGTCCAAGCCGCCCGTCGCGCCGCCATCAGCCAGGCGGCCCATCGGATGTTGAGGTCCCGCTTCGCAAACGCCCTCCGGGGCACCAACACGCTGCCGGCGCTCGACCGCCGCATGCAGGAGCTGGGCTATCCGTTGGACACCACCGTCGACGATCCTTCGATCCCCCTCGGCCTGGGCAACCGGGTGTTCCAGGCGGTCAACGCCTTCTTCCTTTCGGATGGCTCCCGCGAGGCCGAGAGGTACGCCGACCGACCGCCTTCGGAGGGCGGATATGCGCCGGTCAACGGCCTCTCCCTCCTGATCGGCGTACCCGGCGCCTTGGCCTCCGACATCAACCGATGGCAGCCGATGGCCATCACCGACGCCGTCACCCAGAACGGAATTCCGGCGGATTCGATCCAGAAGTTCCAGGGCGCCCACTGGCGGGAGGTGCGGCCGTTTGCCTTGACGCGCGAAACACCGAACTCCGTCTGGATCGATCCCGGTCCTCCGCCGCGCTTCTGGGAATCCACCGACGCCTACGTCTCGAACGTGGTCGCCGTCCTCCGCGCGAGCCAGGAACTCGGGATCGGGGACGGCGTACGCATCGACATCTCCCCCGGCGCCCGGGGCAACAACCCGCTCGGTTCCAACTCGGGAACGGGACACCCGGTCAACCCCTTCACCGGACAACCGTATCCTCCCAACGTCGTCCTCCGCGGCGACTTCACCCGCATCCTCGCGGAATACTGGGCCGATGGACCGCATTCGGAGACCCCGCCGGGACATTGGAACGTCATCGCCAACGAGATGCGGGACCATCCCGCGTTCCGCGCCCGCCTGGGTGGGACCGGTCCCGAGCTCGATCCGCTGGAATGGGACGTGAAGATGTACCTGGCCCTGAACGGTGCCGTGCATGACGCCGCCTGCGCCGCCTGGACGCTCAAGCGGGAGTACGACGGCTGGCGGCCGATCACCGTGATCCGCTTCATGGGAATGGTGGGCCAGCGGTCCGATCCCACGGACAAGGACACCTACTCCGAACTCGGGCTTCCATTGATCCCGGGGTTGATCGAGCGGACCACCAGGGGTTCCGTGGCGCCCGGTGGACGTCATGAAGGGCTTCCACCGGCGAAGATCGTCGCCCTGACCTGGCCGGAGCCCACCACGAATCGTCCGACCGCGGCGATTCCGGTCCGCTGGGGGCCCGCCGACTTCTGGTGGCCCTACCAGGCGAGGAACTTCGTGACGCCGGCGTTCCCCGGCTACGTTTCCGGCCACAGCACCTTCAGCCGGGCCGCGGCCGAGGTTCTGGCGGCGATGACGGGAACCCCGTTCTTCCCCGGCGGCGTCCACAGCGAGGTCTTCGGACAGAACGCCTTCCTCCGGACCGACGTGGGACCTTCCGAGACGGTGACTCTGGAATGGGCCACCTATTTCGACGCCGCCGACATGGCCGGCCAATCCCGGATCTGGGGTGGCATCCATCCGCCGGCGGACGATTTCCCGGGACGGATCGTCGGGGCCCAGGCCGGCCGAAGGGCGTGGACCAAGGCATTGACCCTTTTCGGAACCGGTGAGCGCCAAGCCGTCGCGGTCCGCGCGGCTATCGGGAAGCAGGCGCAGGTCCTCCATTTCCGCGTGGAGTCGGTGCCTGGCGCGTACTACCGACTGGAGAGGTCCGAGGCGTTGGACTCCGTGTTCGAGACGATCACGCAGGAGGCCGTCGCCGGTCCCGGAAACGAACTCACGTTCACCTATCCCCTGCAGTCCACAGCCGGGTTCTTCCGGGTCGTGCGGGTTTCCGCCCCATGAAGCGCCCAGGCCGCCGGTGGAAAAACTCACCGGCCCGGCGCGGGAGCTCATGGACGGGCTGGCTTCCATGCGCTTCGATGGGGAATCCCCTTGAGACGGGTGGCGCATGGACCGTTTTCGCGCCTCCAACCTGTCCGGGACCGCACCCATGAATCCGACCCGCACCTCCCAAAAGGCCTTCAAGAAGGGCTTCACCTTGATCGAGCTGCTGGTGGTGATCGCGATCATCGCGATCCTCGCCGGGATGCTCCTGCCCGCCTTGGGCAAGGCCAAGAGCAAGGCCATCGTCACCAAGTGTTCCAGCAACCTCCGGAACCTGGGTCTCGCGATCCGGATCTACGGCGACGACAACCGGGACCAGTTGCCCGACTGCTCCGGCGCGGTGTGGCCATGGGACCTTCCGGCCCGTGCGGCGAACGCCTTCGTGCGCAACGGCGGCCAACGCAACATCCTGTATTGCCCCGGGTTCGAGAAGCAGAACAACAACCAGCTCTGGAGCTTCACCACCGGTTCCACCAACGAGGTCGCCGGGGACAACGCCAGTGGCTACCGGGTGATCGGCTACGCGGTCGCCTTCAAGGGCGCCGGCCGCATCAGGGCGACGAACATCACCGAGAGCTTCAATCCGAAGCCCTACGTGGTCGGCGGACAGGAATTCGAACCGGGGCCGTCCTCCCGCGTCCTCGTCGCGGACGCCACCCTTTCCAACTCCGCCACGCGGACCGGTGCCAACCGCAACTTCACCAAGGTGGACGGCGGATGGGCCGGACACAGCTCTGCGCATCTCAATGGAGCACTGCCTGCCGGCGGCAACCTGCTGATGCTCGACGGCCATTCCGAGTATCGGGCCTTCGCCCGCCAGGAGGTCCGGACCGACGGCTCAGCGCCCCATTTCTGGTGGTAACGCGGCTGTAGGGGTCGGGTTTTTCACGGCGGGGACAACCCTCGCTTCCCTTTGTCCAGGTCGCGACGTAGCGTGCCCGGGCAACGAGTATGCGCATCGACGGGACTGACTTCGTGGACACCGACCTCCGCCCTTCCCCGGCGCCTGCACCGCGTCCGACGCCCGGAGGGTCGGGTCCGGCCGGCAGGGCGCCCACGCGTGAGGAGCTGGACAGCCAGTTGACCGCCACCCAGCAGGAACTGACACGGCTCCGCGAGGCGCAGGAGCAGCTGGAGCGGGCCAAGGCCGCCGTTGAGGAGATGCGTCGTCGCCGTTCGGAGTTCCACACCGGTCGCGAAGAGATGCTGCAGGGGCTGATCCGCGGGGTTGGCCTGCTCGAGCAGGCCGAGCACAACCTGCGGCGGGATGCCCAGCAGATGTCCCGCACCCTCGAGGGGCTCCGGTCCGCGCTGACCCAGGTCCAGACCCTCAACGAGCAGGCCTGGACCGACACTTCCTGGGAGACGGAGCTCTCCCGCGGCCTCGCCACCATCGAGAACGCCCGGATGGAATACAGCCAGGCGCGGCTCGCATGGCCCTTCCTGGACGGCAAGGCACCCGCCGCCGCCGCCGATTCCGGTGCGCCCACCGCCGCCCCGAACCTGGCCGGAATGGGCATGGGCCAACTGGCGCGTCTGGGACTCGCCTTCAACTGGCCGATCCTCATTCTTGGAATCGGCGTCATCGCCCTCGCCGTGGTGATGGCGGTCAAGCGTTGAGGTCCTGACGTGGGCTGGTTCACCAAGCCAAAGGATCCGATGGCCTCCCGCCAAGAGGCGCTGGAGCGGGAGATCGCGCAGCTTCAACGCAGGATCGCGGATCTGTCCACACAGCCGCTGCCCCCACTCAAGTCCACTTCCCGCCAGCCCGCCCCGGTCGTGCCGGCTTCTCCGCAGGCCACCGTGCAGGCCGTGCCTTCGAGGACCCCACCCACCCCGGCACCGCGCCCGTCCGCCGGTGTCCCCACCGGACTGGAATCCGGGGCGCCTCCCGACCGGTACAACCTGGTCGAGGCGTGGGGGCGCCTGAAATCCCGGCTCGGCGCCCGTCCGCGGCAACCTTCGGGACTGGTCAACCTCATGGCGGCCGGATCGGTCCACGGACTCCGACCTCTCCGCTACGAGCGCAAGATCGCCCGACGCCGGTTCATCCTGTCCCTCTCCTTCCTGCTGCTGGTGCTCTACGGAATCGCCCGCGTGGTCTTCCGCGACGGTTTCTGAGGCCGCAACCCGCGTTGGGGACCCGATACGGGTTGCTGCGTCGACGAGTAACCTTCGGAAAAGCGGAACCGGCAACGCCGTCAGCGGTCCGCGCCGCCGACCCCATAGCCCGGCAGACCATAGTAGCACTGCCATTGGCCCTGGCTGGACCCGAGCGTGATGCGGCGGGAGTTGATCCACTCAACGTGTCCGTCCTCGAAGCTGAAGTTGCCTCCCTCGGGAACGCCCTTCGCCCCGGTATGGTTGGCGGTCTTGGTGCGACGCCCGTTGAGCGGCTGCATCCAGGTCAGCCGAGGGTCGAAGAGGTTCGTGGTGTGGATGCCATGGCCTTGGAGGCGGTCGACCACCACCGGTGCACGGGAGAATTCGCCGCCCAGCTTCTTGCGGTAATGCCAGCCACCGAGACCGTCCGAGTCGTACTTCCACGCGGCGTCCACCCGTCCCGGAAGATAGTAGTAGCCGATGAAGATCGGACGCCCGTTCGCCGCGTTGGCGGTGGTCCAAGCGTCCGCCTGGCGGTTCCACTCGTCGGTCGGGCAATACAGGACGTGGTTCATCGGCTTACGGTCGTTCCGGTTGCGGGCGACGGTCGGCCGGATGAGGTACTGGCTCAGGAAGGTGGTCGAACCGGAACCCAGCCAGTTCGGGCTGGTGCCGTCCGTGTTGTCGAGGAAGCGCTCCTCGTTGTCGTTGGCGTACAGGTTCACCGCGATGCCCCACTGGTGCAGGTTGCTCGAGCAAAGGGTCTTGATCGCCATCGTCCGCGCCCTCGCCAACGCAGGCAGGATCAGGCTCGCCAGGATCGCGATGATTGCGATGACGACCAGCAATTCGATCAGGGTGAAACCGCGGACCCTGGGACGACGGGAATGGGAAGTCTGGTTTGCGGCCATGGAGCGGGGAATCCACGAGTCGATACCGATCCCGGCCCCCGTGGTCAACCGGTGAGCCGGGAACAGGTCCGAATTTCCGCAGGCCGGGAATCGGGTGGGCACCTCACCGGATGCCGTTAGGCTGGAGGCGATGAACGACTATGACCGCGTCGAAAGCCTGCTGCGGCACCTCGAGGCAGCTCGTCTCGAACAACCCTCGGTGTCGGACCTCGCGCGTCTCGCCGACGTCGGGGAGACCCAGGTGCACCGCTTGTTCCAACGCTGGGCCGGCATCACACCAAAGGACTTCCTCCAGTGCCTCACCGTCGAGGATGCAAAGCGACGTCTCCGCGCTTCGGCCAGCGTGCTCGACACCGCGCTGGAAGTCGGCCTTTCCGGACCTGGGCGGCTTCATGACCTGATGGTGACCGTGGAGGCGGCCTCGCCGGGCGAGTTCAAGGACGGCGGAGCCGGACGCAGCATCGGGTGGGGGGCCGTGCCCACGCCGTTCGGCCAGGCCACCGTTGGATGGACGGAACGTGGCATCACCCACCTGGCGTTCACCGAAGCCGACCCGTCTGCCGAAGTGCCGCGACGCCTGCGCGACGACTGGCCGCAGGCGACCTGGTTGCGTGACGACGACCGCGCCGTCCAGTGGGCCGCGCGCATCTTCCCTCCGCGCGGTTCCAATCCCTCCGGCGGATTGCGGGCACATGTCCGGGCCACGCCCTTCCAGATCCAGGTCTGGCGGGCACTGCTCCGCATTCCCGAGGGTGCCCTGGCGACCTACGGGCGGATCGCTGCTGCGTTGGGCCGGGAGGGAGCTGCCCGGGCCGTGGGAACCGCCTGTGGTGCCAACCCCATCGGCTTCCTCATTCCCTGTCACCGGGTCATCCGCGAGACCGGCGCCGTGGACGGTTACCGCTGGGGAACCCCGAGGAAACGCATCCTCCTCGCATACGAATCGGCCACCACCACAAAGCCCATCCCTCCCTCGCCCCAATAGCCAGCCCACCCTTCAACCTCTCCCACAGCCCTGGAACCGAGTGCCATCCGTCTCCGCGCCGGAAACTCCCCCTCCATTCGCCCCCTGAGCACAAGCCGCCCGTCGCGGAAGGTTCTGGAGCCGTGGCAGAGTCCTTGCCGAATGAGGACCCGGAGATACCTGGCGCCGCCGGAGGCGGCGGTGGCCTACTA
>JAIYBC010000017.1 GCA_027488845.1 Verrucomicrobiales bacterium
ACGCCGGAGGTGCGCCTGCGGTGGCCGCTTTACCGGCCGATAACGCCGATATCGAAGCGAGCGGGCTCCAAAACCGCCGCCAAATGGCGCTGACGACCGATCCCAACCGCAGAAGACAGTGCTGCCGGCGATCAGCAGGCCTGTAGGTCAGCTGAGCCAACCACGCCCGCCTGCCTACCCAGCCAGACCTTCCCGATTCGGTAGCCTACGGACGTGTCCCTAATGTGGGAGGGGGATGGATCAGCTTCCTGCGATGTTCCAGACCCGCCTTCTGGTACCGCCCTCGCCCCTCGCAGCTTCCCAAGCACCTCCTAGCGCGTTCCCTTGCTCATCGTTTCGTCAGGGTAACCGGACTTCTGGCGCATCGATCCTCCAAGCCACCCAGCCCCCCAGCCGGTAGCAGAACTTTTGGCGCAATTCGGTGTCCCTCATGGATGCTGAAGGTGATTTCATTCCGGGCAGCCGGTGGCTAGCATGACACCCCGTCTGTGCCCAAGGTCTTAGAAAACAGCCAATCACCCTCCTCCGATTCCCATACTGTCGGATGGGTTTCCTGTGTGGGTGAGAAGGGAGGTGCGGAGGTCCTGATGCTGAACACCATTCGGGTCCTCGCCAGGAAGGGGTTCCCAGCCCGGATGGCGCAACTTCGGGAGGGCGGCCTCGAACAGGAATGCGGAGCGATAGGCGTTCCGGTGACCCTCTTCCCCCGTCACCGGATGAGAAACCTCCCGGTGCTGCTCTGGACCGCGGTGCGGCTCGCCCGATGGGCTCGCCGCAACCGCATCATGCTGCTCCATGGCAACGGGTTCCGGGCGCACGCCTATTCGGGGATCGCCTCCCGACTGGTCGGGATCCCCAATGTCCTCACTGTCCACAGTCCTGAGCCCCCCGGCGGCTTCACGCGGGCGATCCTTGCGATCCCCTGCGACGGGCTCGTGGCCAACTGCGAGACGACGGCGAGCTGGTTTCGGGAACACGGATGTTCTCCGCGGATCGCCTGGCCCGGCGTCCCTGTGGATTCGATGGAACCTGGCGTGTCACGTGAAGAGCTGGAATCCCGGTTCGGGATCCCCCCTGGTCGGAGATGGATCTCGATGGTCTCGAGGATCCAGAAGCACAAGGGGCAGATCCACTTCGTGCGGGCGATCGCCTCGGTGGCGAAAAGGGAGGATGTCCACGGGATCGTGGTCGGGGCGCCGTTGTTCGGGTTAGATGCGGAGTTGCTTCCCCAGCTGAAAGCCGAGGCGACGGCATTGGGGGTGGAGGACCGCATCACCTTCACCGGGTTCGTCGACGACCGGACCGTCGCGGGTTTCCAGGCGGCCTCGGCCGTCGGACTTCACACGGCTTTGCTGGAGGACTTCGGCATCGCGGTGGCGGAATCGATGGCCCGTGGGATCCCCGTGGTGGCCTTCGCCGCGAGTGGTCCGGCCCACCTGATCCAGCAGGACACGGGTTGGTTGGCCCCGGTCGGCGACCAGGGGTGCCTGGACGCATGCCTGTTGGAGGCGCTGTCGGATCCAGCGCGGCTTCGAAGCTTCGGCGAGGCTGCGCGCCGGAGGGTTCAGGAGAACTTCACCATGGAACGTCATGCGGCCGTCGTGGAGGGGCTCTACCGGGAACTGCTGGCCGCGCGGTCCCGGGTTCCCGCGCCTGATCCCAAGGCGACCCGCTGAGGCACGGTTCTGTTCCCTGCCTGCCTCAAAGTCGCGATGGGACAGGTCTCTCGAGGCCTTTTGGGAAGGGGAACGGAGCGGCGGACGGTTTGGGGGTTTCGCCGACAACGGATCGAGCTAGGGTACGCCGGCGATGCATCGTCCCCGCAAGGTGGCCCTCTTGGTCGAGACCTCCAACGCCTATGCCCGCGAGCTGCTGCACGGCGTGCGTGCCTGGCTTCGGGAGCATGGCGGATGGACCTTCGCACTTGCCGAGGCGGGAAGGGGGGCGCCGCCGCCTGCGTGGCTGAGCCGGTGGCGTGGCGACGGCATCATCGCCCGCATCGAGACGCCGGAGATCGCGCGTGCGGTCGCGGCGACCCGGTTGCCGGCGGTGGACCTGAGCGCCGCACGCCTGCTTCCTTCCCTGCCGTGGCTGGAGACCAACGACCGCGCCGTGGCACGGGTCGCGGCGGAGCACCTGCGTGAGCGCGGGTTCCAGCATTTCGCCTACTGCGGCGAACCACGCTTCAACTGGTCCCAGTGGCGCGGTGACGCCTTCGTGGCCCATCTCGCCTCCCAGGGCCACGCCTGCGAGGTGTACCCGCCCAAGGGTGGCAAGGCCGAACCGGTCTCCGGAGCCGGCTCCGCGTCGGACTCCGCCCGCCTCGCCCGCTGGATCCGCCGCCTTCCAAAGCCCGTCGCCATCTTCGCCGCATACGACATCCGTGGACTCGAGGTGCTCGAGGTCTGCCGCCGCCTCAGGCTGCATGTTCCGGACGAGGTCGCGGTGCTGGGGGTGGACAATGACGAACTGCTCTGTGATCTGGCGGATCCTCCGCTGTCCAGTGTGATGCCGGACGTGCGTCGGACCGGTTGGGAGGCCGCCGCCCTGTTGGACCGCATGATGCGGGGAGATAAGGTGCTCAACGACGGACGCCTCTTCGAACCCCGCGGAGTCGCCGTCCGCCAGAGCACCGATGTCGTGGCGGTGACCGACCGGCACATCGCCGCCGCGGTCCGCTACATCCGCCAACAGGCCTGCAACGGCATCAGCGTCTCCGACGTGGTCAAGCAGGTGCCGATGTCCCGTCGGGTGCTGGAGACGCGCTTCCGGAAGCTGCTCGGCTGCTCGCCGCACGACCAGATCCTGCGCGTGAAGCTGGATCGCGTGAAGCAGCTCCTGTCCGAGACGGACCTGCCCTTGGCGGCCATCGCGGACAGGACCGGATTCGCGCACGTGGAATACCTCTCCGTGGCCTTCAAGCGGAACGTCGGACTCACGGCCAGCGACTTCCGGGCCGGGAACCATTCCGTCGGGGTGTCGGGTTCGGCCTCCGTCGGTCCGGGAAGCCGCTGACCGGGTAGCGGCCGGGCGTCCTGTTCCGATTGCGTTTCCTTCTGGACTTCCCCTTGCGCGGCCGTGTTCCGACGGGTCAATTTCCCGCCCTCGCGCGTGCAACCTTCCCCGCTCCAGGAACTCCGGTCGCTCTGGGACAGCCTTCCACACAAGGCCTTCCTCGGCGTGCTCCTCGCGGCTTGGCTGGCCCTGTTCCATTTCCTCGGGAACTCCACCCTCGGCTACATCTCCACGGAATCGCTCTTCGGGTGGCTCGAAGCGGTGTACGAGGGTGGGGCGAAGCTGGGCCGTGACGACGAACTCGGTCTCATTGTCCCCTGGCTGGTCGTGGCCATCCTCTTCGTGCGTCGCACGGAACTCGCCGCGGTTCCCAAGCAGCCGTGGGCCCCGGCGCTCGCGTTGGTCCCGCTCGCGCTCCTGATGCACGTGGTCGGCTATGTCGTCCAACAGACCCGGCTCGGCGTCGTCGGCTGCATCCTCGGCTTCTTCGGGATCATGGGCATGCTCTGGGGCCGCGCCTGGATGCGTGCGGTCGCCTTCCCCTATTTCCTGTTCCTGTTCTGCGTGCCGATCTCCGTCTTCCTGGACACGCTCACCCACAGTCTCCGGATCGTCAGCACCCGGCTTTCGACCGGCTTCTGCGAGGTCTTCCTCAACATCCCGCTGGTCCGCTCGGGAACGCAGGTGTTCCACAAGGCGACCGCGACGATGCCGGGCTTCTCCTTCGACGTGGCACCGGCCTGCAGCGGCATCCGGAGCGCCACCGTGGTGCTGCTGCTGACCGTCACCTACGCCTTCCTGTCATTCCGGGGCTGGGGACGCCGGCTGTTCCTGATCCTGCTCAGCCCGGTCTTCGCCGTGTTGGCCAACGTCATCCGCCTGATCGTGGTCTTCACCGTGGCCGAGGCCCAGGGACAGGCCGCGGGCGAGGCCATCGAGAACAAGTTCGGCTTCGCCACCTTCCTCATCGCGCTCTCCTGCGTCTTCATCACCGCCCGGTTCCTCCGAGAGCCCGACGAACCGGCCCCGGCCGGTTCGTCCGCCGCTCCTGAACCCAACACGTCGCCGACATGAACCGACAGGCCACCCTCCTCACGCTGGTCGCGCTCCTGTTCATCGGTGGCGCCGCCGGTTCCCTGCGCTGGCTCAAGTCCCGCGTGCGCATGGGCCAGCCGGGCGTCCGTGTGGTGAAGGCCCCGATCTTCAGCGACGACGGCCGTCTTGCCGCCAGCAACTCGGTGCATCTGCCCTCGAACATCCCGGGATTCCGGTCCCAACAAGATCCGATCCCGGAACTGGAGCTCACCTTCCTCCCGCCGGACACCACCTTCGGCCGCCGCACCTACACGACTTCGGACGGTCTGGCGCCGGTATCGGCCAGCGTGGTCCTGATGGGATCGGACCGCACCAGCATCCACCGTCCCGAGTACTGCATGACCGGTGTGGGTTGGCAGATCCTTTCCCAGTCGGTGCATTCGGTCCCCGTGCGTGGAGGCACGTATCCGGAACTGCAGGTCCAGCGGTTCGACATGACCCGCGAGTTCGAGCTGCCCAACGGCCGCAAGATCCGACGCAACGGGGTGTACGTGTTCTGGTTCATCGCGGACGGGATGCGCACCCCGGACCATTCCGAACGTCAATGGCGCGGCATCCGCGAGGTGCTCGTCCGCGGCGTCAACCCGCGCTGGGCCTACGTCTCCTTCTTCAGCTCCTGTGAACCCGGTGCGGAGGACGCGGCCTTCCAGCGCATCGCCGGCGTCATCGGCGCCGCCGTGCCGTCGATCGAGCGGGAACCCTCCGACAGCCCGGTGGCCGGCATCGTTGACCGGCTGCGCTGACCGCCGCAGGGTGTTCCGGTGGAATCGATCACCACCACCTTCTCCCGCAGCGAGGTCCGTCGCGTGGGGGCACGGTTCGCCCCGGCGTTGATCGACGCCCTCGAGACGCTCACCCGCCTGGCGGCGTTCACGCTCATCACCCTCGGCACCGCCTGGACCCGCTTCGGCCAGAACTCCCGCGTCATCCGTCCGCGCATCGTCGACGAGATCCACCGATCCGGCGTTCGACTCCTGCCGATCGTCGGGTTCCTCGGCGCCGCATTGGGGGTGGTCTTCGTCGGCCAGACGATCGACCTGATGAAGCAGGTTGGGGCGTCCGGCTTCACGGGCACGTTGATCGTGACGGTGTTCATCCGTGAGCTTGCGCCGCTGACGGCCGGACTGGTGGTGCTGGCCCGCGTCGGTACCGCGACGGTGATCGAGCTCGGCACCGCACGGGCCCTCGGCGAGGTGGAGGCGCTGGAGGCGTTGGGCATCGATCCCATCCACTACCTCGTGCTGCCCCGGGTGGTCGGCTTCACGATCTCGGTCATCTGCCTGACCGTGTACCTGATGCTGCTGACCCTCGGCTGCGGATATCTCTTCGCGTTCGCACGCGGACTGAAGGCGACCCCGGGCGAGTTCTTCGGGGAGGTCGCCGGCGCCCTCAGTTGGCTCGACTTCCCGCTGTTGGCCATGAAGACCGGCGGCTTCGGTGCCATCATCGGACTCGTCATCTGCTACCACGGACTGGCCCGGCCGCTGACGCTGGAGGAGGTCGGCGAGGCCACCACCCGCACGGTGGCCCAATGCGTCGTCGCCTGTCTCCTGCTGGATGCCGCGTTCATCCTCCTGTACCTCATCGCCTGACCGGGAATGAGCGACCTCCCCTCCATCGAGATGCAAGACGTCCGGGTGGTCCATCCCCGCAATCCCGGCGTGACCCTGATCGAGGAGGTCGGATGGGTCGTCGAGCCCGGGGAATTCTGGGTCGTCGCGGGCCTTCAGGGCTCCGGCAAGACGGTGTTGCTCGAGACCGCAGCGGGGCTGACCCCGCAGGGCGGAGGCTCGGTCCGCCTCTTCGGCGAGGAGGTCCAAGGTGGCCAACGCGATGTGGAGGAGGTTTCAGAGGTCCGACGCCGTCTTGGCCTGGTGTTCGATGGCAACGGGAGGCTTTTCCCCTCCCTGAACGTGTTCGAGAACATCGCCCTCCCGTGGTGCTACCACCGCAAC
Source organism: Verrucomicrobiales bacterium (assembly GCA_027488845.1). Lineage (GTDB taxonomy): Bacteria > Verrucomicrobiota > Verrucomicrobiia > Limisphaerales > UBA9464 > SXXZ01. The sequence goes on from JAIYBC010000017.1 coordinate 6,066, forward strand.
GCGTCCCTGGCCGACGCGGCGGAGGCGCTGGGTCCGCTGTTGGAGTACCTGCAACTCGACCGTCTGTTGGACCAGCGGCCTGGACGCCTCGGACGTGCCTGGGCGCGGCGGGTGGCGCTCGGACGGGCCCTGGCCACGGGTCCCGAACTGCTGCTCCTCGACAACCCCCTGTCCGGGCTCGACATGGCCCACATCCGGTGGTGGCGGACGTTCCTGTCGGATGCCTCCCGCGGACATGCCGCCCTCGGGGGACGTCCGTTGACCCTCGTCGCCGCCTCGGAGGAACTTCGCCCCCTGCTGCTTCCCGGACGCCGCTTCGCCCTCGCGCACAACGGCCGCTGGCGGCTGCTCGGATCGACGGAGGACGTCCTGTCGGCCCGCGGCGACGAAGGCGTCCGCGAACTTCTCGGAGACAACGACTGACACCATGGCCCTCCAGGATCTCACCCCACAGCTCCGCACCCGACTCCGCCGCGTCGAATGGGTGGTCGTGATGTTCCTCGCCGGCACCGCGCTGCTTGCGCTCTGCGGACTCGGCTGGTTCATCAAGTCCACCGGCGACAAGCGCGGATGGTGGGTCGTCCAGGTCCCCTACTACACCTACCTCAACGACGGCGGCACGGTGAAGGTCGGCACGCCGGTGAAGCGGTTGGGCTTCACCATCGGCGAGGTGGTTTCCATCGAGAGCACCGACGACAACGACTGGAACCGCAGCCAGGGGTACAACGTCTTCGTGCGCTTCCTCGTCCGGGCGCCCTACCACGGCTACCTCTTCACCGACTGCTCGGTGAAGGTCGCCGGCCTGCCGATCGACATCGCCGGCGGGAGCTTCCTCGACGTGGTGCCCACGCGCGGCGCCGGGCTTCCGACGACCTCGACCAACACGCCGACCGGTCGGCTCGGGGTGCTTTCCGACAAGTACGCCTACACGATGGGAACCCCGTCGGCGACCAACCACATCCAGTACGCGACCTTCAAGAAGACGGACAAGGGGTACTTCCTCCGCACCGAGCCGGCCGGGGACCTGATCGGCGAACTGACGTTCCTCATCCCGAAGATCCGGGAGGCCTTCAGCAAGCCGGGCGGGCTCGGCGACCTGCTGATCCCGACAAACCTCGCCTCGCGTCTCGACCGTCCGGGCGGCCTCGGCGACCTGGTGCTCCCGACGAACCTCAACAGCGCCCTGCACGAGACGCTGACCAACCTCAACCGGCAGATCGGCGGCGTCGGATCGCTGGTGACCAACCTCGACCTGACGCTGCCGCCGCTGCTGACGAACCTGAACCAGACCCTGCCGCCGCTGCTCGCCGAGCTGACGCCGACGATGTCCAACCTGAACCTGACGCTGCCGCCGTTGTTGACCAACCTGAACACCCAGATCGCGGATGTCGGCCCGTTGGTGTCGAACCTCAACGCGACCCTGCCGGGCGTGTTGACCCAGGCGAACCTGACCCTCGGCGACGTTCGCAGCAACACCCTTCCGGCGGCGAACCAGCTGCTGACCAACTCAGCGGAGTTCGTGGGTGGTCTGAAGCGCCACTGGCTGTTCCGTGGGGCGTTCAAGACCAATGCGCCGAAGGTGAAGGCCAACTAGGCGGGCTTTTTTGGCGATGGGACTGGGTCGGATGGGACGGATGGGACGGATGGGATCCCGCCGGCGTCAATGGGTTGCGCGTTCGGCGAGGACTTTCCAGAGCATGGCGGGGTTGTCGGAGATGAGGCCGTCGACGCCGAGGTCGAGCAGTTCGCCGGCGAGCTTCGGGTCGTTGATGGTGTACACCCAGACCTGCATCCCACGCCGGTGTGCCTCGTCCACGGCTTCGCGCCGGACCTGCTTGTTCCAGACGACGGCCTGGAAACCAATCCGGGCGGCCTCGTCGATCCAGCGCTTCGAGAGCCACTTGTCGGCGTCGGTGAGCTTCTCGCCGCGGTAGCTGCCCCAGGGCCCGAGCCCGCCGAGCACCTGCGTCGGTTCCAGCCGCCGGTAGTCCTCGAGGTACTTCCAGTCGAAGGCCTGTACGACCACATGGTTCAGGAGCTTCTTCCGGCGGATCAGCTCGACGCAGTTCGACGCGGCGCCGGCTTTGCGCTCGATCAGGGTGACGCCGTCCCGTTGGATCAGGTCCATGGCCTCGGCCAAGGTGGAAAGGGCGGTCTTCGTCGCCGCCGTGGGATGCCAGGAACCCGCGTCGAGCACCCGAAGCTGTTCCATCGTGAAGTCGGCCACCACGAGGTTGGTGCGTCCCCAGACATGTATGGCCGAGGTGGTGCGGTCGAGCGTGTCGTCGTGGATCACGACGAGTTCGCCGTCCTTCGTGTGATGGTAGTCGAGCTCGGTCAGGTCGGCGTCGGCAACGGCCGCGAGCCGGAAGGCCGGTAGCGTGTTCTCGGGTGCGGCGGCTGAGAACCCGCGGTGGGCTATCACCTTTGGCCGCTTCAGAGCAAGGAGCGCCTCGGCGGGGGAATCCGCAGATCCGGCGAACGAGATGAGGACGGCGAAGAGGGGCCAGAGTCCTGCCTTGGGAAAACGGAAGCGCATGGGACGATTACCGCGTCCCAACTTCATCGAGTCGAGCCGGGAAGATGCCGCAGTGGACGGATGGGCCGCCCGGGAGGGGGACGCCCGCTGCCTTTCGATAGCGCGGATCCCAGATTCGTGCCGATGCCCGATTCCGACCCGAACCAATCCCAAAGCGACACCGACGAAACGATCCCGAACGGACCGGGTCCCGCGCCCCGGAGTCCGGTTCGACCTGAGGCTTCTCCCGAAGCCAAACCGTCCCCGAGGGACATGCAAACCTACTCGGTCCTGGGTGCTGCCATGACGGTCCACAACGAGTTGGGTCACGGCTTCTTCGAGCCGGTCTACCGGGAGGCGTTGGAACGGGAACTGGCCGTCCGCGGCATCCCCCACGAACGGGAGGTCCATCTCCCGGTCCTGTATCGTGGGGTTCCGCTGAACGTGAGCCATCGGGCCGACCTCGTCTGCTTCGGGTCGTTGATCGTCGAACTGAAGGCGTTGCCCCGGCTGTCGAGCATCGAGGAGGCTCAGGTCCTGAACTACCTCAAGGCCTCGGGCTTCGGAAAGGCGTTGCTGATCAACTTCGGTACCTGGCGCCTCGAATACAAACGCCTGATCTGGACCCATCCGCAGATGGATCTGAGAAGTCCGGATGGGGGCGGATCCACAGATGTGACAGACCCTCGCAGATAGAAGGGAACCCGTTTGGAAGGGATCCGCGGACATCTGCCGGATCTGTGGATGTGTCTGGCGAACCGGGAACCGAGTGGGAGCGGGATCCACAGATGGGACAGAGCGACGCAGATGGGTGAGGAGCCTTGGGAGAGGGATCTGCGGACATCTGCCGGATCTGTGGATGTGTCTGGTGAATCGGGAATCGA
>JAIYBC010000061.1 GCA_027488845.1 Verrucomicrobiales bacterium
AGTTACGTTGATTGCGAGCGACTTACGCCGAAATCGTTGAACAATGTAAACAGTTTGGTGACTGCCGCTTCATTGCAGCAAAACACCCCAATCGGTTGGGGTCGGTTCTTTGCGTGAGGCTCCTTCCGCCTCCGTGGGCTCAGGGACGGTGCCGGCGGGACTTCACCTTCGCGATCTCGGCGCTGGCGCGGCGGTCGCAGCGCTCGTTGAGCTCGTTGCCGGCGTGGCCCTTCACCCAGCGCCATTCCACGGTGTGACGGGCCACCAGTTCGTCGAGACGCCGCCACAGGTCCTCGTTCTTGACCGGTTCCCCCTCCGCGGTCCGCCAGCCCTTGCGCTTCCAGCCGTGGATCCACTCCGTGATCCCCTTGCGCAGGTACTGGGAATCGGTGTGCAGCTCCACCTGGCAGGACTGGTTCAGCGCCGAAAGCGCGCCGATCGCCGCGGAGAGTTCCATGCGGTTGTTCGTCGTGTCGGGATCGCCGCCGCCGACCTCCAGCTCCTGGCGTCCGTAACGCAGCACCGCCGCCCATCCGCCGGGTCCCGGATTGCCGTGGCAGCCGCCGTCGGTGTGGACGACCACCCGTTTCGGCGCGGCGGGACGTGCGGGGCTTGCGGGTTCGTTGGACGACATGGCGGGCATCGCGACCGGACGAGCATGGCGGGATCCGGGTTCCGTTTCGAGCGTGCGGTGCCATCGGGGCCCGATTCCGAACCTTGCCCCTCCGCCGGTTGTCGCGCCTAATCTCCCCGGCGTTCCCCGCCGCACCGGAGGGGAGTTCCCCACGACAGGTCCAGGCATGATCCAGCTCACCGCACCGTTCTCCGAAGAGAAGATCCGCGCGCTCAAGGTCGGCGACGAAGTCCTCATCACCGGCCTCGTCTTCACCGGCCGCGACGCCGTCCACAAGCATCTCCACGAAGGCGGCGACCTGCCGCCCGGCGTGGATCTCAAGGACGGCATCATCTACCACTGCGGGCCGGTGGTGATGAAGGAGCCGGACGGATCCTGGAAGGTGACCGCCGCCGGTCCCACCACCTCGATCCGCGAGGAACCCTACCAGGCGGACATCATCGGCCGCTTCGGCGTCCGTGGAGTCATCGGCAAGGGCGGCATGGGCGACAAGACGCTGGCCGCCTGCCGCGAACACGGCTGCGTGTACCTGCACGCCATCGGCGGCGCGGCACAGGTGCTGGCCGAGTGCGTGCGCAAGGTCCGGGGCGTCTCGTTCCTCGAGCAGTTCGGTTCCCCCGAGGCGGTCTGGGAGCTGGAGGTCGAGGGGTTTCCCGCGGTCGTGACCATGGATTCCCACGGACGCTCGCTCCACCGCGAGGTGTTCGCCGCCAGCCAGTCCGCGTTGCAGGAGCGGCTCTGAGCCCGCACGGCCCGGAATCCCCGACACCGAACCGCGGCATGGATCTGGGCGAACTGGGCTGGAACACGGATTGGGAATCCGCGTTCGCCCCCCACCGCGCCGCGGGCCTCGACCCCGCACGCGTGGTGCACGAGGACAAGCTGGCCTACGTGGTCGTCGGCCCCTGGGGCGACCGGCCGGCCGCCATCACCGGCCGGCTCCGCCACCGCTTCCGGCTCGACTCCGACCTGCCCAAGGTCGGCGACTGGGTCGCCGTCGCCCCGGTCCCGGGCGAGAACAAGGGCCTCATCCAGGAGGTCCTCCCACGCCGGACGCGCCTCCTGCGCAAGGTCACCGGACGCGTCAACGAGGCCCAGGTGCTGGTGACCAACGTGGACGTGGTGTTCGTGGTCCAGGCCATGGACGACACCTTCAACCCGCGGCGCATCGAGCGCTTCCTGGTCATGGTCCACGAGGGCGGCGCCCGGCCGGTCGTGGTGCTCAACAAGCTCGACCTCTGCGCCCGTCCCGATTCCCTCGTCCGCACCGTCCGCGGACTCGCCGGCGACGCCCTCGTGCTGCCGGTCTGCGCCAAGACGGGGAAGGGCACCGGGCTCCTCCGCGAACAGCTCGGCCCCGGGATCACGGCGGTCTTCGTCGGCACCTCCGGCGTCGGCAAGTCGAGCCTCCTGAACCGCCTCATGGGCGAGAAGGTCGAGCCCACCATCGAGGTCCGCGAATGGGACCGGAAGGGACGTCACACGACCGCCTGGCGCGAGATCCACCCGCTGCCCGACGGCGGCCTGATCATCGACACGCCGGGCATGCGCGAGCTGCAGCTGTGGACGGCCGAGGACGGCCTGGACGACGCCTTCCCGGAGATCGCCGCGCTCGGGCTCGGATGCCGGTTCCGCGACTGCACCCATGCCGCGGAACCCGACTGCGCGGTCCGCGCGTCGCTGGAGGCCGGGAAGCTCCCGAAGGGCCGCTACGAGAGCTTCCAGAAGCTGCGAAAGGAACTCGTGGTGGTGACTTCCGCACGGCGTGAGGCCGAGCGGAAGGGCGGGGGCGGACGTCGGCCGATCCCGCGGTTCGACGATCCTTCGGCCGACGGCGGCGACGACGAGGGCAACGGATGAACCCCGACTCCGGGCTGGCCGTGTCCCGTGGGGTTGCGGGGGCGGACGTCGGCGGTAGGCTCGCCGGCCTGAATCCAGCCCGGACCATCACCTTCTCGCCGTCGCACACCCTGCCGTTGACCCACGACTGTCCGTGGGACTGCACCTACTGCGGCTACCGTTCCGACCGCGACGGCCTGATCTCCGAGGCGGATTTCAACCGCGGTTTGGACATCGCCGCCCGCGCCGGCGCGACCGAGATCCTGTTCCTCTCCGGCGAGGTTCCCGACTCCTTGCCGCACCTGCGTCGCGAATTGCAGGAACGCGGCTTCCCCGACTTCATCGCGTTCGTCCGCTGGGCCTGCGAGCGCGCCCTCGAGGCGGGGTTCCTTCCGCACAGCAACATCGGCGCGATGTCCGACGCGGATTTCGAACGGTTGGCTCCCGTGAACGCCTCGATGGGCCTGATGCTCGAGAACGTGGACGACGCCTTCAACCGCACCGTCGCGCCACGGAAGTCCGCCTCGGGCCGGCTCCGCACGCTCGAGGCCGCCGGCCGCGCCCGCGTTCCCTACACCAGCGGGATCCTCATCGGACTCGGCGAGTCCCGGGAATCCCGGCTGCGTTCCCTCGACGCCTTGGCCGAGGTCCACGCGAGGCATGGCCATCTGCAGGAGATCATCCTACAGAACTACATCCCCAACGCCGGTTCACGGCTGCCCGCGCGGCCGGCTCCGACCTTGGAGGAGTACCACGGGCTGATTTCCCATTGGCGTCGGGTCGCGCCGGACGTCCCCATCCAGATCCCGCCCAACATCAATCCCCACTGGCGGGAACTGCTGCCCTGGGTCGACGACCTCGGAGGCATCAGCGCGGACGGCGACCTCGTCAACCCGCTCAACCCGTGGGAGCCGCCGGAACGCTACGCGAGGGCCTGCCGCGAGGCCGGCGCACGTTTGGTGCACCGTTGGCCGGTGTACGACCGCTTCCTCGCCCGCGGCTGGGTTTCCGAAGAGGTGCGCGCCGTGCTGGGGCGGCGTGAGACTTCGGCGTTGCCGTCCGGTCCGCAGGCCGAAGGAGGAAACCCGGATGCCATCGGCACCGTCCGGTCGAAGGCCCCGTCCACGTGGAAGGATCCGTTGACCAAGGCCGTCGCCGGCGGGTCTCTGACCCCTTCGGAGGCATTGCGGCTCGCCATGGCCGACGGCGCGGCTTCCGCCGAACTGGCCGCCGCGGCCGACGAGTTGAACCGCCGTCTCAACGGCGACGTGGTCACCTACGTGGTGAACCGCAACGCCAACTTCACCAACGTCTGCACGACGAACTGCTCCTTCTGCGGCTTCTACCGGCCCAAGGGACATGAGGAGGCCTACACCCGCAGCGTGGGCGCGGTGGTGGAGCGGGTGATGAAGACCCCGTGGGTCACCGAGGTGTGCCTCCAGGGCGGGATCCATCCCGACCTCGGCTTCGACTACTACCTCGAACTCCTCCGCGCCCTGAGGTCGGCGATGCCCGGCGTCCACCTCCACGCCTACTCGCCGATGGAGATCCGCTCGCTGGAGCTCAAGACCGGGCGGAGCGCGACGGCTCTCCTGGAGGAACTCATGGCCGCGGGACTGGGTTCGATGCCGGGGACCGCGGCGGAGATCCTCGACGACTCCGTGCGCGGACGGTTGTCACCGGAGAAGGTGGGCGTCTCGGACTGGATCCGGATCGTTTCGGCCGCGCACCGGCTCGGATTGCGTTCGACTGCGACGGTGATGTTCGGCCACGGCGAAGGGTGGGATGCCTTGCTGCGGCATCTGGAGCTGTTGCGCGACCTGCATCGCCGGACCGGAGGATTCACCGAATTCATCCCCTTGGCCTTCGTGCCGCATCGGAACCGGCTGGGCCGGGAGCTCTCCCGTTCCACCCCGGGCGGCGCCGAGGAGGTGGCTCGGGCCAGTGCCGAACGGGTCCGGAGGCTGTATCCGCTGGCCCGCCTGTTCTTCGGCGCGGAACTGCGCCATCTGCAGACGAGTTGGGTGAAGCTCGGCACCGAGGAAGCGGCGGCGATGTTGAAGGCCGGGTGCGACGACTTCGGCGGGACGCTCTACGAGGAAAGCATCACCCGCGAAAGCGGGGGTGAACACGGCGAAAGCCGGACACCCGAGGAACTCGAATCCGCCATCCGATCCGTCGGAAGGACGCCGCGCCGTCGGACAACGTTGTATGGAATGCGGGAGGGGTGAGGTTGGATCTGTTGTTTGTTCGTCAGTTGTCAGTTGAAGGATGAGCCAACGAGCCACGGAGGACATGGAGACAGACCTGCCAGGTCGGTTTGGGCGATGAAGGTTGAGCATCGCGGCCGCGTTCACCAGAAGGCGGATCCCATCCGCCATTTCTCCACTGGAATTCACTGAGGTCTTTCTCCCGACCTGGAGGGCAGTCGTTTGCCATGTCGCTGAAGGCGGTCCTGGGGACAGAACCGTGGGCAACGAAGGCCTTTCGGGGAGGGATCGTGTGAGACTCCTCACGTCGTCTCCTACGGGTGCGGGTTGGGGAAAAGGGCTTGGATCAGTGGAATCCGTGTCTCCCCAAAAAAGCGCGAGAGGACTCGCGCACTCCACGACGCTCGCGCGCATCAGGACGTCCGCCGCCGGCTCATCACCCATGCGCGACTTCGTTGTAGAGCGCGAGGTACTCGGCGGTCTGGCGTTCCCAGGAGAAGTCGGCGGTCATGCCGTTGCGCCGCAGGTGGGCGACCCAGGCTGGCTCGGCCCACACGGCCAAGGCCTTGCGGATCGCCTGCTCCAAGGCCGGGGCTTCGTAGGCGTGGAACTTGATCCCGGTCGCGTGGTCCGCGTCTTCGCGGGGATCCAGCACCGAGTCCTGGAGTCCGCCGGTGGCCCGGACCACGGGGATCGCCCCGTAACGCAGGGAATAGAGCTGGTTCAACCCACAGGGTTCGAAGCGGGACGGCATCAGGTAGAAGTCCGCGCCGGCTTCGAGTCGGTGGGCCAAGGCGGGGTCGAATCCGATGCGGGCCGCGACCTGTCTTGGGAAGCGTTCCACCAGTCCCCGATAGCCGGCTTCGAGCACGCGGTCGCCGCTGCCCAACAGGGCGAACTGAAGCTGCGCGCCGTCGCGGAGGAGCTTTTCCAAGGCGGCCAGGATCAGTTCGGAACCCTTCTGTTCGGTCAGCCGGGTGATGTTGGTGAAGAGCGGGAGGTCGTCGCGCACCGGGAGGCCCATCTCCTGTTGGAGCGCCGCCTTGCAACGGGCCTTGCCCGCGAGGTCGTCCGCCGAGAAGGCCGCCGGAAGGAAGGAGTTCGCGGTGGTGTTCCACTCGGCGTAGTCCACGCCGTTGAGGATCCCGGTGAGGTCGTTGTAGCGCTTGCGCAGCAGGCCCTCGAGTCCGCAGCCGTACTCGGGCGTCAGGATCTCGCGCGCGTAGGTCGGACTGACGGTGGTGATGGCGTTGGACTGGGTGAGGGCGGCCTTGAGGAAATTGAGGTGGCCGTGGTGGCGGGCGCTCTCCAGGTGGAACCATTCCGCCGGCAGGCCGGTGAGGGCCCAGTCCGTCTCCGGGAACCAGCCCTGATAGGCCAGGTTGTGGATGGTGAACAGGCTGCGGGGTGCGTTCGGCCACAGGCCGGAAACCCGGGCATGCTGGAGGTACAACGGCAGCAGGCCGGTCTGCCAATCGTGTCCATGGACGATCCGGGGCGGATCGGGCAGGTGTCTTGCGAGCAGCAGCGCGGCCCGGGTGAAGAACAGGAACCGCGCGGCGTTGTCGGCGTAGTCCTTGCCGCCCTCGTTGTAGAGACCGGCCCGGCCGAAGAAGGCGTCCTGCCGGACGAACCAGAGACTCAGCCGCGGCGACACCTCCAACCGGAGGAACTCGCCATCCACGATCTCGCCAGCCAAGGGGATCCCGAACTTCCAACCGGTGGCCTGGATCGCGGGAAACTTCTCCGCGACGCCCCGGTACAACGGCGTGACGATGGTGACGCGCGTCCCGGCGCCGGCGAGCGCACCGCCGAGGGCGGCGACCATGTCGGCCAGGCCTCCGGTCTTGGAGAACGGGTGCAGCTCACTGGTGGCGAGCAGGACGTGCATCCGACGAGGGTCCGACGACCGGACGACCCGGAACAAGACCGAAGTCCCCGGAAACGGAGGGTGTGTTGCCCGTGGCACCCTTGGTTGTGAACGCCTCTCCGGATGGCCTCCTTCCGGCTGGTGGGCCCTGTTGCGGGAGTCCGCCCAAGTCGGGTTTGTCCACCTTGCGGCTCCCTGCTAGTGTTGCCGGCCTCATCACCGTCGATTTCGCCGTTTGAAAGCCCTCATCGAAACCGCCGACCGCAAGACGGAACGCGCCTTCCTCATCGGAGTGGAACTCAAGTCCCGGTCGGCCTGGGACGTCTCGGATTCCCTCGACGAGTTGTCCGAATTGGCCACCACCGCCGGCGCCGCCGTCGTGGGCCGCGGGATGCAGAAGCTGGAGGCGCCGCACCCGGGCACCTACATCGGGGCGGGCAAGGCGGAGGAACTCGCGCGGGAGGCCAAGGAACTCGGCGCCGACACCCTGTTGTTCGACGACGAGTTGTCCGGCGCCCAGGCCCGCAACCTCGAGGAGATCTTCGGATGCAAGGTCATCGACCGCACCGCCCTGATCCTCGACATCTTCGCCCAGCGCGCGCGGACCCGTGAGGGCAAGCTCCAGGTCGAGCTGGCGCAGCTGCAGTACCTGATGCCGCGCCTGACGCGCTACTGGACGCATCTTTCCCGCCAGCGCGGTTCGACCGGTTCCATCGGTGGCGAGGGCGAGTCCCAGCTCGAGGCGGATCGCCGCAAGACGCAGGAGCGCATCGACAAGATCCGCGAGGAACTGGTCGTCGTCCGAAAGCAGCGAACGACCCAACGCGCCGGCCGCCAGCGCCACCAATGGCCCCTGGCATCGATCGTCGGCTACACGAACGCGGGCAAGTCGACGCTGTTGAACGCGGTCACCGGCGCCGAGGTGCTGGCGGCGGACATGCTCTTCGCGACGCTGGATCCGACCACGCGCCGGCTGCGCCTTCCGTCGAACCAGAACGTCCTCCTGAGCGACACCGTGGGCTTCATCCGGAAGCTGCCGCACGGCCTGGTGGAGGCGTTCAAGGCCACGTTGGAGGAGGTGGTCGAGGCGGACCTGCTGATCCATGTCGTCGACGCCAGCCATCCGCACTGCGCCCAGCAGATCGAGGCGGTGAACGGCGTGCTTTCCGAGATCGGCGCCCAGGAGAAGCCGACGCTCATGGTCTTCAACAAGATCGACAAGCCGGGCACCGAGGAACTGGCCTCGTTGATGTGCCAGCAGTTCCCCAAGGCGGTGGCGGTCTCGTCGCGGAAGAAGCTGGGCTTCGAGGCGTTGTTCGCCGAGTTGGGCGCCATGCTGAAGCCGATCCGCGATTTCGTGGAGGTCCGCATCCCGCACGAGTCCCAGAAGTCGATCAGCCGCCTGCACGCCCTCGGCCAGATCGTGGAACAGGACTACTCGGGTCCCGAGGCGCGATTCCGCGTCCGGATCCCTCCCTACGCCCGGCACGAGTTCGAGCAGTACATCGTGGCGGAGGTTTGACCGGAGCCGGGAGCGCGAAGCAGGGAGCGCAGAGCAGGGAGCCGGGAGCGCTTTCAGTTTTCAGCAGCGGGGAGATCCATGGGAATCCGTGTGCTCAACCGGGGTCACCAGGTTCGGAAGGTGAGCACGGTGATCTCCCGGGGGCGGTGGATGAGGATCCGGTTGCCGATGGCCTCGATGCGCTGGGGGCTTCCCTTGCGGTGCCAGGTCCATTCGGTGGAGCCCTTGGCGGGATCCAGCCGGCTCAGGTGCAGCATCGAGCGGGCGGTGCCCTGGTTCATCGCCGCGGAGAGTTCGTCGAGCGCGCTGGTCCCGGCCCGCCAACCGAACACGTAGGGGCCGCTCACGCTGGCGTGGTCGGCCACCCACTCGGCCTGCCACCGGACGGCTCCGGTCGCGGGATCCACCGACAGCAGCAGCGGCCGGACGTTCTTGCCGTCGTGGATGTCGTCGAGGTTCGCATCCTCGGGGCCGGCCGAGGTGGTGGCCACGTAGAGGGCGCCCGGCGCGGCGACGACCTCGCTGGCGCCGACGGTGGGCAATCGCCAGGCGGCTTCCCCGTTCCGGGGGCTGAGCGCGTGGACCGTCGTCCGGTCGAGCACGTAGATGCGTCCACCGGTCTCGAACGCGGGTGGGGCACCGGAACCCGTGCCAAACGTGTCGAGGTGGCGTTGGGCGATGGAGCTTCCGAGGGCCGCCTGCCAGAGACGGTTCCCGCTGCGGTCGAAGGCGGTCACCTGTTTGCCGGCGAAGAGCAGGTCGACCGAGGCCAACGGCACATACAAGGGACGTCCTGACACGGTTCCCTTCCATGCGGCGCCACCGAACGGACGGGTCAGGGTGACCTCGTACCGGCTGAGGTCCTCCACGCCGCCGCCGGAGTTCCGTCGCAGGAAGTCCCCGGCGACCTCCCCGCTGTCCGCGGCCCGCAGGTTCTCCTTCTCCAAGGCCGTCCGCCCGGAATCTCCCTCGCCGGCCTTCCCGGTCGGCACGAGTGCCTGCTCCAGGAGACGCGCCTGCAGGACGGTGTTTCCGACCGTCGCGATCACGAGCGGATCCGCCTTGGGGGAATCGTCGCCTTCGATCAACGGGCGGACGGGAATCCGCGGCGGCGTGAAGCGGTAGGTCTCCGCCTTGGCGGAGGCGAAGTCCACGCGGGTCAGGAACTGCGGTCCCAACGGGAACGGACGGGTCACCAGCAGCCAGCCGTTCGGGTCGACGGATTCCTCGAGGACGACGTCCGGAAGCGGGATCGAGGCACCGCGTTTGCCCGAGGCGAGGTCGAACTGGATCACGTTGGTCCCAAGCCGGATCCAGGCGGATTTGCCGGCGGTGTGCAGCGGGATCGCCTCGCCCTCGTAGTCGGTGTAGTCGGGGTTCTCGACCTCGTCGCTGTCCGGCACGCGGCGTCGTTCGTCGCGCTTCCGTCGTTCCGGCGCCTGGATCGCCACACCCCAGAACTCGGCGTCGGCGGCGAGACTCTTCACGGCCAGGCGTGTCGGAGTGAGGACGAGCAGGCGGTCTGCGTCGAGGAACCGGGCCGCCAGGAACGGCGCGGAGGAGGGGGCCTCCATCTGGACGAGGGCGCGCGGCTTCGAGCCCACCGTCGCGAACCAGATCCAGTATCCCAACGCCGCCGTGACCGCGATGCCGGCGAGACGGAACCCGTGGCGGGCGAGGAAGCCGGGCGGCTTCGGTTCGACGCGCTCCCTCGCCGCGGCGGTCCGGGTTGATGCGGACGTTTCCGCCGGACGGGTGGAGAACGTCTCAACGGCCACTGCGTTGGCTGGGGCGGACACCGTCGGCGCGGGAACCGCTGCCGGGGACTCGGGATGGCGTGCGATGCGCATCGACGGCTTCGGCGGCGGCGACGGCTGCGGGGAGACGGAGGCCGCTTGGGCGGCGATCTCGCGGTTGGCGGTCGCGGTCAGGTCGAGGCCGCACTCCGGGCAGGCCAACGCCATCGGCATCCGGCCGTCCTCGGGTTCCACGTCGAAGCCGATGCGGGTTCCGCAGGTGCAGTTGAACTTGAGGGTCATGGGGAGCGGGGGAGCAGGGGAGCAGGGAGCGGAGAGCCGGGGCCGAGAGGTGGCGATTTAGGGGAATTCGCGGCGGCTTGCTGGGAATCGGGAATCGGGAATCGAGAATCACGAATCCCATGCGGCTTTGCGTTTTCGCGTGAGGTCGTTTCCTTGGGATATCGCCTTGTTCGTCGGGATTTCAGGGGACCGGATTCAGCACGACGGCTCCGGGCGGGACCTGGATCTCGAAGGCGGCCTTCGCGGGAGAGAACGTGGCGTGTCCGTCGACGAAGGTGACGATCCCACCGAAGGCTCCGTGGTTGCTGCCGGGGCCTTGGTCCGTCTCCGAGAACAGGGCGGCGCCGACCGCCTTGGGGCGGGTGTCGACCTGGGCGTCCGAGAGCAGCCACTGCCCGGGACCGGCCGTGGACGTGATGCCGGCGGCGTAGGCGTAGTGGTTGCGGAACGTCCGCGAGGTGGCGGAGCCGCCGGTGAACGGATCGCGCGTGCGGCCGGGGCAGCGGAAGACGTCCACGCGCGAGGAGTAGCGGGGCACGAGCGCCTGGAAGACGGCGTCGGAATCGGCGGCGTCCTTGGCGGTGGGGAAGGGGCCTCCGAGTTCGTTGGCGGCGACGGTGAGGGCGAGGTGGACGAGCCGTTGGTTCTCGCGGCACTGCTGCTGTCGTTCCTTCTGGCGGTCCTTGCCGCCGATGCCGAACGACAGCGCGAAGAGGATCAGCAGGATCGCCAACGTGCACATCAGTTCGATCAACGTGAAACCGTGGCACCCCTGGCCTCGGCAGGTTGAACGCGTGGGCATGGCGTGGATGGACGCCGACCCGGCCGCCGCCGTCAACGGCGTCCGGATCTTGATGGGAACGGAGGGTGACTCACGCAAAGAACCGACCCCAACCGATTGGGGTGTTTTGCTGCAATGAAGCGGCAGTCACCAAACTGTTTACATTGTTCAACGAGTTCGGCGTAAGTCGCTCGCAATCAACGTAACTGTCTTCACTTCATTGGTAGACGCAAAGGCGCGGTCGAATGGCGGCGGTCGGCGGGCGTCGGTTTCGGATAGACTAGTCTCAGACTAGATCTAATTTGGGTTCATGAACGCCCTGTCCGTTTCGGTGCCGCTCACCGAGGCCAAGAGCAAGTTGTCGGAGTTGGTGGACCGGGTCAGCCGGGGTGAGGAGTTCGTCATCACGCGGCATGACAGGGAGATCGCACGGCTTGTGTCCGTGAAGCGGTCGCCCCTTTCCGATGTCGGGGATGCCGTCGTCCAGATGCGGGCCGGCCGGGCCGTTCGGAAGGCCACCGCGGAAGAGCTCCGCGCGTGGAAGTCGGAGGGCCGCCGGTGAGCGCCCCGTTCGTCCTCGACTGCTCGGTGACCATGGCCTGGTTCTTCGCGGACGAGGCGACTCCGGCCGTCGACGCGTTGCTCGACCGACTGAGCGGCGGGGGACGGGCCCTGGTTCCGCGTCATTGGTTTCTCGAGGTGGGCAACACGCTCCTCATGGGGGAGAGGCGGAAGCGCTGTTCCGAGGCTGAGGCGGCGAACTTCCTCGGGATCCTGCGGGCTTTGGCCATCGACGTGGACCCGGAGGCCGAATCCCAGGCCGCGTCGGCAGCCCATGGTCTCGCCCGCAGCCATAGGTTGACCCTGTATGACGCCGCCTACCTGGAACTCGCCATGCGGGCCAGCTTGCCGCTCGCGACGCTCGACACGGAACTCCGGACCGCGGCGAAGAAGGCCGGTGTGAAGTGCCTGCCGGAACGGATCTGATTCCCGGCACGTTCCTTTCCGGTTGGGCGGTGACAGGGATTTCCATGGATCCCTTGGCTTCCCAATCCGCCCTCGCCGTTTGCCGGGTTCCAGATTTTCGACAAATCCGGCTTGCCATGGAGGACGGGAGATCGTTTCAATCCGCCTCCCGCGTGGCTGGGTAGCTCAGTTGGTAGAGCATGCGACTGAAAATCGCAGTGTCGCCGGTTCGATTCCGGCCCCAGCCACCACGGTTTCTTCCCTTCTCCTTCCTTCCGCGGTTTTCGCATCCCGGGAGTTCTGCTGGCCCTGCTCTTCACCGTGTCATTTACCAGGGGTGGTTTGTCTTCCGCGAGACGATGGGAATGGAGAGTGGGATCAACCGCAGCCTGGCGGCCGCGGCTACGGATCACGGATCGGACGGCGGGTAACCGAAGCGCAGGGCCTCGCCGAACAACGGACGGGTACGTGGATCGGAGTAGGGTCCGCGGACGGGTCGCCCTGGGCCGTCCGCCCGCTCAGGCCACGTGAACAGCACGGCTTCGAAGTCCGCGATCCTGCCGTCGTCGGACACCTTCAGGCCTTCGGTCAGCAATCGGGATCGGTGATGTCGCAGGCCCTCCGCGGTGGGCTGTCGGATCTTCCCGCCGGTTCCGACCACGCGGTGCCAGGGGATCACCGCGGATTCCTCCGGCGTCAGTCGGGCCATGACGAAGGCCACGTGGCGTGGCGTGACCTGGAGGTGGTTTCCGATGGCGCCGTAGGTCGTCACGCGGCCCTTGGGAACGGCCATGGCCGCGGCCTTCACCTCCGCCGTGATCCGTGCAAAGGCGAGGGAAGGGGACTTGGCCATGGTGCCTTCTCCGTCCCGACGGGCCTCACGCCAAACCCTGGCCGCGGCCGTCGTAGCCGCTGCCGTCGAGGTCGAGCAGGATGTCGCGGGGTTCCGCGCCCTTGCTGGGGCCGACGATCCCGCGGTCCTCGAGTTCGTCCATCATGCGCGAGGCGCGTCCGTAGCCGAGCTTCAGGCGGCGCTGGAGGAGCGACACGCTGGCCTTCTTCTCGGAGCGGATCACGTCGATGCACTTCTGGATCAGGTCCTCGTCCTCGCTGCTGGTCTGGTCGTCGGGATCCAGCGACATCGACCCCATGCTGCTCGGCGCCTTCTGGAGCGCCTGGTGGATCTCCACCTCGTAGCTGGGCTTGCCCTGTTGGGCGATGTGGCCGACGACGCCCTCGATCTCCTGGTCGGTGATGAGCGCGCCCTGGGCGCGGATGAGCCGGCCGGAACCGGGGGGCAGGTAGAGCATGTCGCCCTTGCCCAGCAGCTTGTCGGCGCCCATCTGGTCGAGAATGGTCCGCGAATCGACCTTGGCGGCGACCTGGAAGGCGATGCGCGCCGGGATGTTGGCCTTGATGACGCCGGTGATGACGTCCACGGATGGACGCTGGGTGGCGACGATGCAGTGGATGCCGGCGGCGCGGGCCATCTGGGTGATGCGGGCGATGGCCATCTCGACGTCGGCGGGCGCGACGAGCATGAGGTCCGCGAGCTCGTCGATGATGACGACGATGTAGGAGAGCTTCTCGGGGATGATGATGTCCTCGTCGCGGGGAACGACGATCTGTTCGTCGACCTCGACCGCGAAGCCGTCGGCGCCGGGTTCCACCTTCTCCTTGCGGGCGGTGAGGGGCAGTTCGGGTTCCTTCTGCGGCAGGGGCTTGTCCTTGGGGCGTTCGTTGAAGGCCTTGATGTTTCGGACGCCGACGCGGGCGAAGATCTGGTAGCGCTTCTCCATCTCGTTCACCACCCAGCGAAGGGCGAGGATGACCTTCTTGGGGTCGGTGACGACGGGGACGACGAGGTGGGGCAGGGAGTTGTAGGTCTGCAGCTCGACCACCTTGGGGTCGATCATGACGAAGCGGAGCTGGTCCGGGGTGAACTTGAACAGCAGGGACGCGATGATGGTGTTGATGCAGACCGACTTCCCGGAGCCGGTGGAACCGGCGATGAGCACGTGGGGCATCTCCGCCAGGTCGGCGATGATGGGGTGGCCGTAGACGTCCTTGCCGAGCGCGAGCGGGATGCGGGCCTTGGAATTCTGCCATTCGGGCGATTCCAGGAGGTCGCGCATGATGACCTTGGTCTTCACCGCGTTGGGGACCTCGACGCCGACGGAGGACTTGCCGGGGACCGGGGCGAGGATGTTGAGGCGTTCGGCCTTGAGGGCGGCGGCGATGTTGTTGGTGAGGCCGGCGATCTTCTCGAGCTTCACGCCGGGGGCCGGATGCAGCTCGTAGCGGGTGATGGTGGGGCCCTTGGTGATGTCGCCGGGGGCGACCTCGATGCCGAACTGGGCCAGCGTCTGCACCATGAGGCGCGCGTTGGCCATGAGCTCCTCCTTGGTCTCGGTGGGCTTCACCGTGAGGTCGGGCTGGTTGAGCAGCACGAGGCCGGGAAGCTGGTAGTCGCCGATCATCGGCGTGCTGGCGACGGTGATGGGCTTGTTGCGGCGCGGCTGCATCGCCACGCGGGGACGCGGCAGCGGCAGCTCGTCGGCGGGCGTCTCCGCGGGAAGCGCGGCGTCCTCCGGAGGCGCATCGGCGTCGGATTCGCCGGCGGTGTTCCAGGGAGGTGCGTCGTCGTCGGGGTCGGAGGGGCCGCCCTCGGGCGCGCCGGGAGCGGCGAGTTCGGGGTTCCGGCCGAGGATGGCCTCGGTCGGGGACTTCGGCTTCCGGGACTTCGGTTCGGCGGGAACGTTGGCGGCGACCGGGGTGGCGATCTCGTCGGCCTTGATCACGTCGCCGGTCTTCATGACCTGCGGTTCGCGCTGCTGGGGCACGCTGAGGTCGCGGATGGTGGGTTCCGGGAAGGGCTTGAGGTCGGCGCCGACGGCGGCGGGGACGGGCGTCGCCGGGGCTTCGTCCGGTGTGTTGGGCGCCGCGGATTTCGACTTGGTGGCCTTGGCCGGCTTCGCGGCGGGTTCCGGGGTGGAGGACTCGGCCTCCTCCTGTCGGGCGAGTTCTCGGGCGCGCTTCTCGAGGGCCTTGGCGCGTTTGGCGAGGGCGGCCTCCTCGGCGGCGAGCACCTCGTCGGGGGACTTGGGTTCCCGGTGGAAGGCGCTGCGGATCCAGCCGAGCAGCTGGTAGTCGGTGAGGAAGAGCAGGCTCAGGAGGTAGAGGACGACATAGACGAAGCCGGCGCCGACGCGGCCGAGGGCGAACTCGATGCCGCGGTCGTTGATGAGGTGGCCGAGCATCCCGCCCGGACCGGGGCCGGTGTCGCGACGGGCGTTGAGGCCGGGGATCCACTTCTCGCACATGGCGAGCACGCCGATGCAGGCCACGAGCAGGCCGAAGGACGCGGCGAAGGAGCGCCAGTTGCGGAGGTAGATGAGCGAGGGGACGAAGCTGGCGACGCCGAATCCGACCATGAGGACGGGGACGATCCAGGCGCCGACGCCGACGTAGAGCAGGAACTGGTAGGCGACCCAGGCGCCGACCCGGCCGGCGAGGTTGTGCACCGCGCGGTTGGGCTCGGTGGTGTTCTGGGCCAGGTCGAGCCGGTCGTAGGAGAACAGGGCCGCGAACAGCACCAGGGCGACCCCGATGAGGATCAATCCCCAGAAGTCCGCCCACACACGAGACCTGCTGCTGTTGACCGTCGAGTCTTTGGCCGCCACGGGAGCCAATCTACGGACCGTGGGAAGAAGCGGGCAAGCGGGTAAGGGCTGGAATTCGGTCCCGGGATCCCATCGGCGGTGGGAGTCCGCGTCCCGGGAACCCCCTGTGGTTCAGGGATTCCGGGCGGATTTGGCCAAGGCGCGGGCCTCGACGAGGCCGCCGAGGGCGTGGGCGACGCCACCGCGGGCGCCGTGCCAGTCGACGCGTCCGAGGAGCAGCAGGACGAGCAGCTTGAGGGATCGCACGACCACGCCGCCGAGGGTGGGTTGGTGGGGTTGGATGAGACGGGCGGCGGCGCGGTGGTCGACCCGGCCCTTGCGGTAGAAGGCGCGGGTGGGGCGGCGGCTGATGTAGCGGACCTGTGCGGCGTGGACCGCGGCGACCGTCTCGCCGGCGCGGAGCGCCTGGATGTACCACAGCAGGTCCTCGCCGCCGCCGATCTGCTCGTCGAAGGGGCGTCCCACCCAGGCGTCCCTGCGGTAGAGGGCGTTGGGATTGCCGGCGCCGAAACCGAATCCGCGGGCCAGCTCGTCGCCGACGAAGAAGGTGATCCCGGCCGGAAGCGGCGCGCCGAACTCGCCGACGATCGGTCCGACCGCGGCGGTGACCGTGTCGGGGAAGCGGGCGATGGCCTGCCGGTAGGTGGCGAGGAACCCCTTGGCGGCGGGGACGGTGTGGGAACTCAGGCTGAGGACCCAAGGCCGGCCCGCGGCGCGGAAACCGACGTTCAGCGAGCGGCCGTAGGTGAACTCCTGTGCCGCGATGGGAACGATCCGGGCGCCGTGTTTCCGGGCGATCTCGAGGGTTCCATCGGTGGAGCCTGAATCCACGACCACGAGTTCGTCGTTTTCCCCCAGGTCGAGCGCCCCGAGCACCGCGCCGAGGGTGGCGGCGGAGTCCAGGGTGCGGATGACGAGGCTGAGGGACGGCTTGGACATGGTCCTTGGTCGCGGGAGTGAAGCAGGTCGCGGGAGGCCCGGAAAGCCTGCGGGCCCGGCAAAGGGATTCAAGGGGACCGTGTGGAAGGACGATGGGAATGAGGTGTTGTGCGGTCTTCCCGTCGGGGTTGCGCCCGGCGGGAAACCGGCTTTCATACCAGCGCCTGCCATGAGCGACCCTCTCGATACGCATCAGAAAGCCCTCCAGATCAACCTCGACCCGACCAAGTACGGCGTCTTCGCCGAGATCGGGGCCGGGCAGGAGGTGGCCCGGTGGTTCTTCCGGGTCGGCGGTGCCAGCGGCACCATCGCCAAGACCATCTCGGCCTACGACATGACGGTCAGCGACGCCATCTACGGCCAGAGCGACCGGTACGTGAGCCGCAAGCGCCTCGGCGCGATGCTCGACCACGAGTATCCGCTGCTGGTGGAGCGCCTGAAGGAGAAGCGCGGCAACACCACGAAGTTCTTCGCGTTCGCCACGACGCTGGCGGCCCGGAGCTTCCAGCGGAAGGAGGAGACGCACGGCTGGATGGGCATCCGCTTCCAGACCGAGCCCGGTGGCGAACCGAGCGACATCCTGATCCACGTCGTGATGTGGGACCGGGACAACCTGCAGCAGGCCGAGGCGATCGGCGTGCTCGGGGTGAACCTGATCCACGCGGCGATGTACCTGCACTGGCAGCCGGACGCGATCCTCAACGCCCTGCTCGACAACCTGTCGATCGAGCGGATCGAGGTCGACATGATCGAGTTCCGCGGACCGGAGTTCACCCAGGTGGACAACCGCCTGGTCGCACTGCAGCTGGTGGAGAAGGGCCTGACCAACGCGGCGATGTTCCTCCCCGACGGACGCATCGTCCAACCGGCCGACTCGCTGTACAAGAAGTCGATCCTGGTGGAGCGCGGCTCGTTCCGTCCGATCACCAAGGTCACCGTGGACATGCTGCGCTACGCCCAGGCCCAGTTCATCCAGGAGCCGAACGTCGATTCCAAGAACCTGGTGGTGCTGATGGAGATGACCCTCAAGAACCTGAGTGCGGAGGGGAAGATCGACCACCAGGACTTCCTGGACCGCGTGGACATGCTGGCGACGCTGGGCAACCCGGTGCTGATCTCCAACTACGGCGAGTTCCACCGTCTGGCGGCGTACCTGCATCGGTTCACCAAGTGCCCGATCGGATTCGTGATGGGCATCCCGACGCTGCGCGAGCTCTTCGAGGAGAAGTACTACAGCGAGCTTTCGGGCGGCATCCTCGAGAGCTTCGGACGCATGTTCAAAAACGACCTGAAGCTCTACGTCTATCCGTTCAAGGAACCCGAGAGCTCCGCGGTCATCACCGCCGGCAACCTCCGCGTCGCACCGCACCTGCGGCACCTGTACCTCTACCTGATGGAGAACTTCTACATCCAGGGGCTGCGGGACGTGAACGAGGCGAACATGAGCATCCTGAGCCGGAACGTGCTGCGCATGCTGCAGGCGAACGAGGCTGGCTGGGAGCAGATGGTCCCCGAACGGGTGGGCGCGCTGATCAAGGAGCGCCGTCTCCTCGGCTTTGGCGGTTCCAAATCCCCGCCGGAGGCCGCAACCAAGGGTGCCGACGAGGGCTGAAGGGCCCGGGCCGGCGCGTCCGACACCCACGACCTTGCGTCGCGTCGTGTCGCGATGGGAGGCTGTGGGCATGTCCCCGTTCCGATGCGCGACGGCTTCCGGATTGCTGGTGTCGGCCCTCTCCGCGGCGACGCCCGTCGCGGACGCTGGACCCGGATCCCCCTCCGAATCGGCCCGGTCCTTCCAGGTCGCGGAGGGGCTGGTGTTCGAACAGGTGCTCGCGGAACCCCAGGTCGCCCAACCGGTCTCGCTGACCTTCGACCGGCGCGGCCGGCTTTGGGTGGTGGAGTACCGGCAGTATCCGAATCCGGCCGGCTTGCGGATGGTGAGCCACGACCAGTTCTGGAGGGCCGTGTACGACAAG
Organism: Verrucomicrobiales bacterium; assembly: GCA_027488845.1. GTDB lineage: Bacteria > Verrucomicrobiota > Verrucomicrobiia > Limisphaerales > UBA9464 > SXXZ01. The sequence goes on from JAIYBC010000061.1 coordinate 18,460, forward strand.
GTCCCGGAACCGCCGCCGAAGGGACCGCGCGGCGCCGACCGGATCTCGATCCACGAGGACACCGACGGCGACGGCGCCTTCGACCGTCACCGGGTCTTCGTGGACGGACTCAACATCGCCACCAGCGTGGCGTTCGGGGCCGGCGGCGTGTACGTCCTGAATCCGCCGTACCTGCTCCACTATCCGGATCCGGACGTTGACGACACGCCCGACGGACCGCCGACGGTGCTGCTCTCCGGCTTCGGACTCGAGGACACCCACAGCGTCGCCAACTCCCTGCGCTGGGGACCGGACGGCTGGCTGTACGGCTGCCAGGGATCGACCGTCACGGCGCACGTGCGCGTGCATGGGGCGGACGGACGGCCGATGGCCGGCGAGCCGGCCTATTCCCAGGGCCAGGGCATCTGGAGATACCATCCGGGCCGCCGGGTGTACGAGGTGTTCAGCGAAGGCGGCGGGAACGCCTTCGGCCTGGAGATCGACGTCGAGGGCCGCGTCTTCAGCGGGCACAACGGCGGCAACACGCGCGGCTTCCACTACCAGCAGGGCGCCTACCTGCAGAAGGGCTTCGACAAGCACGGCCCGCTCTCGAATCCGCACGCCTTCGGCTACTTCCCGCCGATGGCGCACCCGGACGTGGACCGTTTCACCCACACCTTCGTGATCGCCGACGGCGCCTCGCTCGGTGCGGCGTTCGCCGGACGGTTGTTCGGCGTGGAACCGCTCCAGGGCCGCGTGGTGATGAGCGCGATGGAGTCCGTCGGGTCGACCTTCAAGACGCGGGACATCGGATACGCGGTGACCGGCGGCGATCCGTGGTTCCGGCCGGTGGACATCGAGCTGGGACCCGACGGCGCGCTGTATGTGGCCGACTGGTATGACGCGAACGTCAACCACTACCGCAACCACGAGGGGAAGATCGACGCCACGAACGGCCGCGTGTACCGGCTGCGCGCCGCGGGGGCCGGCGGTGTCCCGACACGGATCCCGAGCGCGGACGACCCCGGCTTCTGGCGCGGGGCCTTGTCGGGGACGAACCGTTGGCTCTCCCGGCAGGCGCTGCGTGAGATCGCCGAAGGCCGGCTGCGGTTCCGCGGCGAGGCGGCGGAAGCCGTCGACCGGAAGGCCGGTCCGGTGGCCGCGTTGAACGCGCTCTGGGCCACGGAACTCGCGGGCCGGCTGGATGCCGGCGAGGTGATGTCCGCCTTCCGCAGTCCCTTTCCCGCGGTGCGGCTGTGGGCGGTGCGATTGCTGGTGGACCGTGCCGGTGGGCCGGATGCGGCTTCGTTCCGGAGGATCGTCGAGATGGCCGGAACGGAGACCGATCCGGGAGTCCGCGCCCAACTCGCCAGCAGCGCCCGTCGCCTGCCGCCGAAGCCCAGCCTGGAGCTGTTGAAGGCGCTGCTCGGCCATGGGCCCGACGCCGAGGACGCCCGCCAGCCGCTGCTGGTCTGGTGGGCCTTGGAGACGCGCTGCGGCGATGCGCCGACAGCCGTCCTGGAACTGGCTTCGGACGCCGCGTTCTGGCGGTCGGAACTGGTGCGGCGACATCTGCTCGGGCGCCTGATGCGGCGGTTCGCCGACACCGGGCGTGGGGAGGATCTCCGAGTGGCGGAACAGCTCTTCGGAAACGCGCCCGACGACGTGTGCCGCAAGGCCCTGGCCCAGGGATTTGAGGAGGCCTTCCAGGGAAGGACCTTGGCCGGGGTTCCGGACGGACTGCTGGAAGCGGTCTCCCGCGCAGGCGGGGCTTCACCGGTGTTCGAGCTGCGGAGGGCGAGCCCCGGCGCGGTCGAACGGGCGATGGCCTTCGTGACCGATGCGAAAGCGCCGTCGGCGCGTCGTGTCCAGGTGCTGGCCGCGCTTGGGGAAGCCCGACGGGAAGGCGTCGCCGCGGCGCTGCTGGAACTCGTCCGCGCCGACGCCTCGACGGAGGTCCGGCGCGCGGCCCTCGGGGCGTTGCCGGCGCAGGACGGCGCGGAGATCGCCGACGGACTGGTCGCCATGCTCGGGGCCCTTCCGGCGGAACTGAAGGACTCCGCGTTGGGCGTCCTTGCGAGCCGACCGGCCTGGTCCGCGCGACTGGCGGAAGCCGTGGAGTCGGGCCGCCTTGGACGGGAAGTCGTCGGCGTGGACGCCCTGCGGCGACTCAAGGCGACCGGTGGTGCGGCGGCCCGTCTCGCGGAGCGGCTCGCGGGTGGGACCGGTTCCGGCGATGTGATTTCCCGTGAGTCGGAGATCTCCCGCATCGTCGAGGTGGTCGCGAAGGAAGGCGGTTCACCGTATCCGGGCAAGACCCTGTTCCTCCAGCGGTGCGCCGGATGCCACCGGCTCTTCGGGAAAGGCGGACAAGTCGGCCCGGACCTGACGGCGCAGCCGCGCAACGACCTCGCCAGCCTCGTGCTGAACATCGTCCATCCGTCGGCCGAAGTCCGCGAAGGCTACGAGGCGCAGCGGGTGGAAACCGCGGACGGCCGCTCCTTCGGCGGCTTCCTTGCCGACCAGGACGCGCAGACGGTCACCCTCCGGACGACCGACGGCCGGACCGTGGTGCTGGCCCGGAAGGAGATCGAGACGATGGAGCGCGTCTCCGGCTCGTTGATGCCGGAAGGCCTGCTCGAGGGACTCACCGACACGCAGCTCCGCGACCTCTTCGCCTACCTCCGCAGCACGCAGCCGTTGAATGATGGGAGGTAGGTGGGGGATGGGATGAGGGGTTGAAAGGTTGAAGCGTTGAAAGGTTGAAGCGACGCATGACGCCCGCCTCCCGCCCTTTAACCCTTTAACCCTTTAACCCTTTAACCCTTTAACCCTTTAACCCTTTAACCCTTCAACGCTTCAACCCCTTCCCACCCTCACTTCGCCTTGTTGGGATAGGGAGGCGGGTTCGGGATCTTCACGGGCTGGGCTTCGAGGGCCTTGCGGATCTCGGCCACGGCGCGGTCGAGTTGGTCGTCTTCGCCGCGGAACTCGCGGGTCGGGTCGTTGTCCACCTCGATGTCCGGCGTCACTCCGGTGCCTTCCATGATCCACTCCTTCGCCTCGAGGTCGAAGCGGCTGAACTCGGGACGGTTCAGCGTGCTGCCGTCGATGAGCGGCAGGCTGCCGCGGATGCCGACGACGCCGCCCCAGGAGCGCTGGCCGATGATGGGGCCGAGGCGGTGCTTCCGGAACCGGTAGCCGACGATGTCGCCGTCGCTGGCGCTGTGCTGGTCGATGAGCAGGGCCTTGGGGCCGAGCACCTGGCCGCCCGGGTCGACGTTGACGGAGCCGTTGCGGGCGATGGTCCACATGGCGGGCTCGCGGCGCAGGCGTTCGATGATCATCGGCGAGACGTTGCCGCCGCCGTTGCCACGGCAGTCGACGACGAGTCCATCCCTGCCGAGTTGGGCGTAGTAGAACTTGGTGAACTCGTTGAGACCCGGGACGCCCATGTCGGGCACGTGCACATAGCCGATGCGGCCGCCGGAGGCCTTGGAGACCTTCTCGATGTTGCCCAGCACCCAAGCGAGGTAATGGAGCGGCTGTTCGTTGCCGGTGGGAACCACGGTCTCCTCATGGGCGCCGTCCTCCTTGGGCTCCGAGTTCAGGCGGAGACGGACCTGCTTGCCGGCGGTGCCGATGAGGGCCGCGTAGAGGTCGACCATGTCCCGTGTGGTCCGACCGTCGACGCCCACGATGAAGTCGCCGGCCTTGGCCCGGACGCCGATCTCGGTGAGCGGGCTGCGGTAGGCCGGATCCCAGTTGTGGCCCGGGAGGATCCGTTCGATGCGGTAGTAGCCCGAGGCGTCGCGGCGGATCACCGCACCCAGCAGCCCCTGCGGGACCCGCGCGGGCTGCGGACGGTCGCCGCCGCCGACGTAGGCGTGGCCGATGTTCAGCTCGCCGATGAGCTCGCCGATCACGTAGGTCAGGTCCGCCCGGTGCCGGACATGCCGGAGCAGCGGCTCATAGCGTTGGCGCATCGCCTTCCAGTCCACGCCATGCAGGTTCGGGTCGAAGAGGAAGTCGCGCATCTGGCGCCAGCATTCGGCGTAGACCTGGTTCCATTCCGCGGCGGGGTCCACGGTCACCTTGAGATCGGCGAGCGACAGCTTCCGGTCCGCGGTGTCCAGCTTTCCGGTCGGAAGGTCCACGATCGCGAAGTCTGAGCCGGACTTCACCAGCATCTTCTTGGCGTCCGCGGAGACACGGAATCCGGCCACCTCGCCGACCTCGGTCTCCTTGTCCTTCTCGAGGTCGTAGAAGTGGAGCTTCCCCTTGCGCAGGAAGTAGAGGCGGTCGCCGACCGAGGTCAGGGCGCCGTAGGAGGAGGCGGGCGGCGGCAGCACGGCGATGCGCGAGGCGATGCCTTCGGCGTCCACCTTCACGACGACCTTCTCGGTCTTGTTGGTCCCGGAGGTCTTCCCGGTGGGCGTCGCGTTCGACGCGGCGGTGGTGGCGGCTGCCGAGGAGGACTTGTCGTCGGCCTTCACCTCGGGCGGCGAACCGGCCGGTGCGGCATCGTCGCGGACCTTCACCTCGTCGGACTTCGGGGCCAACGGCGACTTCGTCTCCTGGGCGAGCGTCACGAGGTGGATGCGCTCCATGTCGTTGTAGACGTGGTTCCACTCGGTCTGGCCGTAGGTCGGGCTGAAGGACCTTTCCGAGGTGAAGAACAGGTACTTGCCGTCGGCGCTGAACTCGGGCGAGCCGACCGGGAACCAGCCGTCGGTGACCTGGACGACGTTGGTGGTGCCGAGCTGGCGGAGGTAGATGTTCGGGAATCGGCGGACCTCGGGCTTCGTGTAGGCGATCCACCGGCTGTCGGGCGACCAGGTGAAGTCGCGGATCTCGAACGCCTCGGCCTCGGCGACCGGAGAGACGGTCTTGGAGGCGACGTCGACGGCCTGGAGGCGGTTGCGGCGGTCGGTCCAGGCGATGGACTTCGAGTCGGGCGACCAGGCGATCTCGTACTTGTAGGTGTCGGCGCCGGAGGTGAGCTGGACCGGCGTGCCTGAGCCGTCCTGGGGGCGGATCCAGACCTCGTCCTCGCCGGTGGCGTCGGAGACGTAGGCGATCCAGCGGCCGTCGGGCGACCAGGTCGCGTTGCGTTCATGGACGCCGGCGGTGCGGGTGAGGTTCCGGGTCGGGCCGTTCTTCGCCGGGACCGAGAACACCTCGCCCCGCGCGCCGAGGACCACACGTGAACCGTCCGGCGCGACGTCGAAGCCGGTGACGTCCTTCGAAACGTCCTTCACGCCGCCGCGGGCGACGGCGGCGTCCTCGCGGATCTCGACCGGGATGCGCGTCGTCTTCTCGGAGTCGAAGTCGAAGCGGTGCAGGTGGCCGCCGTTTTCGAAGACGATCCCGGTGTCTCCGATCGACGGGAACTTCACGGCGAACTCGGTGAAGGTGGTGAGCTGCCGGGTCTGCTTCGTCTTGATGTCGAGGACGAACAGGTTGGCCTGTCGGTTGGCGTCGCGTTCGGAGACGAAATACACACGGTCGCCGCGCCACATCGGGAAGATGTCCTGGGCGCCGTCGGCGGTGAGGTTGGTGGTGGTGCCGGACCCGAAGTCGTGGAGCCACAGTTCGTCGGCCTGGCCGCCGCGGTAGCGCTTCCAGGTGCGGAACTCGCGGAACACGCGGTTGTAGACCATCTGCTTGCCGTCGGGTGAGAAGCTGCACCAGCCGCCGCGCGGCACCGGTAGCGTCTCGGGGATGCCGCCGGAAAGGCGTGCGAGGGTCAGCTCGCCCTTGAACGGGTTCCACTGGGTACGCCGGGAGCGGTAGACGACCGTCTCGTCGTCGCGCCACGTCATGACGATGTTGTTCGGCCCCATGCGGTCCGAGACGTCGTCGCGTTCGAGGGTCGCCGTGAAGGTGAGGCGTCGGGGCGTGCCGCCCTCGGCGGGCATGACGTAGACCTCGGTGTTGCCGTCGTACTGGCCGGTGAAGGCGAGGTTCTTCCCGTCGGGCGAGAACCGGGCGAACATCTCGAACCCGTCCGGATCGGTGGTGAGCCGGCGCGCCACGCCGCCGGCAGCGGGCACGGAGTAGAGGTCGCCGGCGTGGGTGAACACCACGGTGTCCCCATGGATGGCCGGGAACCGAAGGAGCCGGGCTTCCTCGGCGTTCAGGACGGAGGCGGACAGCGTCGCGACCGCGGCGAGGGCGAGCGGGAGGATCGTCGGACTCATCGGCGACGACGCTATCGCGGGCTTCTCGCAGCGACCAGAACACTTGGTGCCGCTCGGCCGGCGAAGGTCGTGAAAAAAGTCCACAGACCGCGCTGGCGATCCGAATCGGGCATTCCCGAGGAGACTGTAAGAAGTGACTGGAGGTGTCCCTTGGAAATGGAGCCGTTTCCGGCTTCGGTCGGCCATCCGACCTTGGGCCCGTCCTCGACACCTGTGGCACCCCGGTTGCTCGCGGCGTTTCAATGCCACTTCACCCCAGGGATTGCCCCATTGTTACCCGGTTGGGGTGTCGACTTCGCGAATCCCTGTCCGCAGGCGCACAGGCATGAACCCGGTCGCCCCTGCTCCGTTGTCTCCCGAGGCCATCCGGCTGGCCCTCAAGTCGGTGCCCCCGTTGCCGTCGCTGAACTCCATCCACAAGACGCTCCATGAGTTGTTGGCAGCCGAGGAGAAGTCCACGTCGCGGCTGGCGTCGGTCATCGGACGGGATCCGGGCCTGGCCTCGCGTCTCCTTCAGCGGGTGAACTCCCCGGAGTTCGGCCTGCAGCAGAAGGTGAAGTCGTTGGAGGACGCGGTGATCCACGTGGGTTCCCGCACCCTGCGCGACCTGGTGCTCATGGCCCCGGTGGTCTCGGACATGAAGTCCCTGTCCGGAAGCCAGTCCTCGTCCTGGCGTGCGCTTTGGCGTCACAGCGTCGGCACGGCGTTGCTCACCCAGGAACTGATCGCCTCGGCGGGCGGCGGCGGCTCCGACCTCGACTACATCGCCGGGCTCATGCACGACGTGGGCTGGATCGTGAGCAAGCGGCTCTTCCCCGACCACTTCGCGGAAGTGGAGCGTCGACTGGCCGCGGGGAAGTCCTCCGTGGTCGAGCTTTTGGAGCGATCCGTACTGGGTGTTCCGCACACGATCCTGGGCGGATGGTACCTGGAACAGCAGCGGCAGGACGATCTCCTGGTGAAGGCGGCTCTGTTCCACTCGGTGCCGGAGGGCGCGGGCGTCCATGCGAGGACCGTTGCCGCCGTCCAGATCGCGGACCTCTTCATGGCGTCCATCGGCTGTGGACACCTCGGAGACCCTTTGGGGCCGGATCGGGAGGCGTGGAAGACGGTCGGTGCGTGGAAGGTCCTCTTCCCGCCGGGCAACGAGGGCAACCTGCGGTTTGCGGTCCGTCGGCTGGAGGTCGGTGCGACCCGGATGCTGATGCTGGTGGATTCGGTGTGTTGAGATTCTGTCAGTTGTCAGTTGTCAGTTGTCAGACGCGTGACCTCGTCTCCTGCGGTGCGGGTAGGACTCTCATCATCCGCTCACGGAGTGCCGGCACCGCGGGGAGTCGGTGCGGAAGGGGTGGTGAACGGCTTCACCCGGGACGGCCAGAGCCTCCAGTCGTTCTGGAAGTCGTCGAGCAGCGCGGTCGGCATGCGGGTCGGGATCTGCGCCTCGAGGTTGGCCTTCGCCGGAAGACCCATCCGCGCCGCCACCTCAAGCGTGAGGAAGAACTGGCCTGCGTCCTGGGCCGACCTGAGGTCCTCCGGGATCCATCGCGCGCCGTTCCGGGCGGTGTCTCGGACGTATTCGGCAAGTGGGATGCCGACGAACCACGGCTGACGCAGTCCCATCACGTTCCGGCCGGCATCCCACTCCAACCAGGCGCCGTCGAGCGTGTTCAGCGGCCCTCCCGGAGGCACCGGTGCCGGTCCCAAGACGGTCATCGCCACGCCTTCCGGTTGACGGAGCAGGGCGTCGCGGCTGCCACCGGCGTCACGGACCCGTCGGCAGGCCTCGGTGATCGCGGTCCAATCGAGGGACCCCACGGTCCTGCCGCCGACCAGTCCGAGGATCGGTTGGTCGAGATAGAAGTCGCCGCGGACGAGGAACACCTCGGGGAACTCGGTCCGGAAGGTCCGCAGGATCGCCTCGAACTGGGGCCTCGTGAGCTGGAACATCGGGAGCCACTGGCAGAAGACGCCGCCCTGGCGCAGCGAACGGCGCACCGCCTGGAAATGTTCGCGGGTGAAGAGGCGGCCTTCACCGGTGCGCCACGGCAGGAACAGGTCGCCCACGACAACGTCGTACCGGCCGGGGTTCTCCAGCGCGGCGATCCGGGCGTCCTGATGTCGGATGCGGACCCTGGGATGGTGGAACACGTCACGGTGGAAGCCGGCGAAGTGGCGTCCGGCGAGGCCGATCACCGATTCGCTGAGCTCGAAGGCCTCGATTCCCTCGACGGCGGGATCGAGGGTGGCGCCGGCGGTGGTGCTTCCGGTGGCGAATCCGAGGATGCCGACGCGCCGTGCGGATCCGTGGAGCAGGATCGGCAGCAGGGCCTGACGTTCCTGGTTCCCCTGCGCGCGGGAGCCGCCGAGGGTGTAGGTGTTGTTGTAGACGATCCGCCAATCCCCGGGTCCGCCATGCACCGCGGCGACCACGCCTTCACGGGACGTCCGGACCTCCGCCACCGAGATGCCGGGCTCCGGGGTGAGCTGCGGAAGCCGTCGTGAGGCGAGTGCGGCGGCGGGAACCGCGGCGAGGCCGGCCATCAACAGGGTCGAGGACACGGGCGAACGCAGCAGGGAACGGCCGCGGACCACCATCCAGCCGGCGAGGGCGACGGCGGCGACGGCGCAGCAGGAGGTCCAGATCCCGAGTGCCGGGAGCAGCCATCCCTGGGCGGTCTCGGCGCCGATCCAGCCGCCGAGGCCGTTCAGCGCGAGCAGCAGCGCCACTTCGCGTCCGGGTTCGCGCCGGCCGGCGGCCTGGCGCAGCAGCAACGGAAAGACCAGTCCGCCGGCGACGAACACCGGCAGGAGGACCAGCGACGACAGGGCCGCGACGCGGAGGAGGTAGGCGAGTGGCGGATGCTCGTAGGCGAAGAAGCGCAGGCCGGGACGTGCGGCGAGGAACACGAACGGTTCCGAGGCGGCGATGAGCGCGGTTGCGAGGAAGGCCCAGGCGACGAGGCCTCGGGCGCCGTCGGCGGATCCGAAACGGATGCGGCTGGCGGCGGCGCCGGCAAGGGCGAGGCCGGCGATCACGAAGGCGAGCACGAGGGCCCCGGAGTGCCCGGCGTTGATGGTGACCTGGGCGGTCTGGTGCTGGAGGAGGACCTCGAGCGCGAGCGTGAGGAAGCCGGATCCGAACGCGAGCACACGCGCCGTCGAAGAGCGGATCGCATGGATGTCCGGCATCCGCGGTCGTGGTGTGCGGGCTTCCTTGGAACGGCTCCGGGAGCGTGAGAACACGAAGGCGGCGCCGGCGAGCAGGAGGTTGGCGCCGACGCCCACGAGTCCCGAGGCGAAGAGGCCGAGGCGTGGGACAAGGAGGGTGACCGTGGCGAGCACGCCGAAGACGCCGCCGGCGGTGTTGGCTACGTAGAGGGAGATCCCGCCGGAGGCCGGACCGAGAGCGGTGAGGGCCGCCGGCAGGACCAGACCCATGGCGATGGCCGGCGGCGTGACGAAGAGCAGAGCCGCCAGGGTGGGATGCCGTTCGAGTGGGAGGGAATCGCGGAACGAGTCCGCGAGGAACACCGAGCCGAGCACCGGCAAGGCGAGAAGGCCGACGGCGAGTTCGGCCGCGGCGACGCGCCTCCAGGCGTGACGCGGATTCGCCGGCCGCCAGGCCGCAAAGGCGCCGCCGAGCGAAAGCCCGACGAAGAACGCCCCGACGACCCGCGCGAAGGTGTCGCCGCCCGCGCCGAGGACGTCGACGAGTCGGCGGGTCCAGAGCGTCTGGTGCACCAGCGCGACGGCTCCGCCGAGTGCGACGACGAGATGTGCGGCCCATTTGGGGATCATTGGATCCTCAGCCGGAAGAAGGCGCGCACGGTGGGGCTCGGGACGGTGACGGCGGCCATTCGGTTCTGGCCGGTCACCGGCGTGCCGATCGCGGTCCACGAGGGGGATTCCAACGAAGCCGTGTATTCCACCTGGTAGGTCCTGCCGGAAGCGGCGGCGAAGACGAGGTCGAGGCCCTCCGGTCCATGGACCGCCTTGCTGATGGTGTCGCCGGCCTGGAACAGGAAGCGTGTGACGGCGGATTCCGTGTGCAGCGGCCGGCCTCCGGGGCCGTTGGAGGCGGCGTCACGGAGCCGGATTCCCACGGTGTAGAGGCCGGGCAGCGTCGCGGAGAAGTAGCGGCCGTGGACATGGCCGTAGGGATCGGCGCCGGGTTGGCCGGAGTTCTCGCTGAGCGGGAACTCGCGGATGCCGGCCCGTTCGCCCACGGGGACGGAGAAGGTCAGCGCCTCGGCATCCTCCTCGTCTCCGGGGCTCTCCCAGAACCCGAACTCGCCCCCGGGGGGACCGTCGACCTCGACGATCCGGGCGACGACGCGGGTGCCGGGAAGGGCATGGCCGGTGGCCGGCCCGCCGTTGAGCGCAGTGGACGGCAAGGCGGTGAAGGTCGGGCTGTTGGCGATGTGGTAGCCGCCGCGGATGCCGTTGGCCACCGCGGGAAGGCGGACGACGAATCCGGATTCGGCCGCGAACCGGTCGGCATTCATGAAGGTCAGAGCCGAGGCGGCGTCGACGCCGGCGTTGATGTGCGCGTGCTGGCCGGTGGCGACGAAGGCGCCGAGGAAGGCGATGCCGAAGGCGGAGGAAAGTGGCGTCTTGCTCATGTCGAAACGGATGCGGAGGATTTTGGAAGGGGTGAGGGGCCGCTTGGCCTGGGCTGGAAACGGAACGCTTTGCTGACAGGCGGCGTCCCGTTTCCCGGGGTCACTCGGACTCCCTCACCCCCAAGGATCACGTCGGATCAGGCCTTGCGGCGGCGCCAGAGCGCGAATCCGACCAGGGTCACACCGGCCATCGCCGCGTACTCCGACGGCTCGGGAACGGCATTGAACTGGACGTAGTAGGTTTCCGACGGGGTGTGGATCGGGCCGCCACCGGCGCCGTTGAAGGAGGTGTCGACGATCTGGAACCCGACCGTGTAGGTCCCCGTGCCACCGGTCACCGTGAAGCGGCGTCCGTGCAGGTGTCCGTAGGGATCCTCGCCCGGGCCTCCGGCGGTGGCGGGGTCGCTCAGGTCCCAGGTGAAGGAGGGCGTGGCGACGGAGTAGCCGACCTGGTAGCTCACGCTCCAGCCGGCGCCGCCACCCTGGTCGGCGCCCTCCCAGAACTGGAAGGCGCCACCGGTCGGGCCCTGGACGGAGACGATGCCGAGCTCGAGGAAGCTGCCGAGCGCCGCCGCGTTCGGGTTCGCGGGCTCGAACGTGGAGGTGGCCGGGAGCGCCGTGAACGTGATGCCCCCGTTGAGGTAGCCGGCGTAGCGACCGGTGGACGAGTAGGTCAGCGGCTTCACGTACCCCGAGCCGGCCACGTAGGTGGCGCCGTTCTCGAAGTACAGCTGCGAACCTTGTGTGGTCCCCAGCGCGCCAGCCTCGATGTGCTGTGCTTGGACGGCCCTGGCGGCCCCCAGCACGAGGGCCGGGACCAGCAGGGACTTCATGATGTGTCTCATCTTGGTTTTGGTTGGTTTTTTGCCTGCGTTCATCGGCCGTCGGGACGCACGAAGCGCGTCGTCGGCGGACCGAGAAGTGGGATCACGCGACGCCACGGGATTCCTTCCACGTGGGAGTCGGCATGGAGGTAGTTCGCCAGCCCGCGGTGCCGCAGCACGCGGACCTGCCCGGAGAAGGCGTTCGTGCCGAAACCGCCCGAGGCGTCGTCGGCGAAATGGAAGTGGTCGGAACCCTCGAAGTCCTCACGCGTCTCCGTCACGTGCAGCGTCTCCGTCGGCGACGGGATGGACACCAGCCGCGAGAAGTCGAGGTCGGTCGCGCCATAGGGCCGCGGGGTCAGGAAGTCGTTCACCGCGTAGCCGGTCGGCCGGGCCGAATTGGTGTCCCGGGGACACCGGTAGATGTTGGTCAGCCCGTACGGTGCCAGCGTCCCGATCCACGAGGCCCGTTGGTGCGCGCTCAGGGGCAGCGTGCCGTTGTTGTCGTCGACGTAGAGTGCGACGCCGATGCCGAGTTGGCGCAGTTGCGAGAGGCATGCGGTCGCCGAGGCCTTGGACTTCGCCGTGGCCAGGGCCGGCAGGAGCATCGCGGCCAGGACCGCGATGATCGCGACGACCACCAGCAACTCGATCAGGGTGAATGCGCGGCGCGGTTCCGCCGCAACGCCAGGGGCGGGCGACAGGGGACGTCTCGGAATGGGACGACGGTCGGACATGGCGGACAGGGGCGGATCCCGGCCGTGGGCACGCCTCGAGGCGGCTCCATGGGCGGAGGATCGTTGCGCCGCATCGGGGCGGCGGTCGGAGGGAATCGGGAAACCGGGACCGGCGGGATCCCCGTGGGTCCACGATGCCGGAACGTGGACGGGAGCCGATGGACGGAGGAAGTCCCGCGGCATCGGCTGGCCGCGGGACCGTTCGGGCGCGGATCAGGCGGCCCGGGGAGGCTCGTGCGCGGGAGGTTCGGAACGCCGTTCGGCGGTGAACTCGGGTGGCGCCGGCGGTTCCTCGGTGACACCGAGGCCGATCGACACGGGCTTGGAGTCCGAGGCGAGCACGTCGAGCTTCTTGAGGAAGACGCCGCCTTCCGACTTCTGCTGGGCGTCGCGACCCTCGCGGCTCAGCCGGCAGAGCGAACAGGGACGGCTGCCGTCGAACGTCGTCCGCACCGCCACCGAAAAGCCGGACTCGGCGGTCCGCTGGACCAACATGGAAGCCCAGGCGACCGACTGGAGCACGGTCCACTGCCACCCCAGGGAGAACCCGAGGAGCAGGGCGACCAAGATCCGGCCCGGACGACGCATCGCCGTGATGGAACGCCCGTTTCGGGGAAGGGTCAACCCCGAGGGGGCTGCCGTAATGCCGCAGGGGTGGGACATTGTCCTTTGGGAGGTCGGGGACTCGTGACCTCGTCTCCTACGGTGCGCACGGGTAGGAGACGACATGAGGAGTCTCATCCTTTCCGGGGGGGCGTTGCGGGTTGGGAGTGGTGTGAGGGAAAGTGAGAGACTCGTGACCTCGTCTCCTACGGGCGTACTTCCTTGTACCGGGGGCCGGAGAAGAACCGCGCGGCGAGGACCATGGCCACGACCGCGAGGATCAGGGCGGTGAGGGAGGTGGTGCGGAAGAAGCCGAGGAGGTCGCTGGAAGGTCCGCTGCCCAGACGGAAGGTCATCACGCCGACGTAGCCGAGGTAGCCGCAGGCGTCGACGAGGTACATCAGGAACCCGATGTTGCCCTGGTCGCGGGTCATGGCGATCAGGCGTTCGAAGACCGTGGTGTGGACCGCGACATAGGGCAGGTAGAGTCCGAGGCCCAGGAGCACCATGAACGCGAAGGCGTCCATGGATCCGGCCTGGTGGACGAACAACGTGGCGATGCCGAGGAGCAGGCCGGCGAGGGAGATCCCCAGCGAGAGGAAGAACGAGCGGCGGTTTCCGCGCACGAATGAGGCGGCCCCGTTGACCGCCAAGACCCCGAGGGCGACCCAGAGTTCCGACCGGGTGAAGTCCCTGGCCTGGACCGTTGCGCCGAGGGCCCGCCAGAGTTCCGGGGCGAAGTCCGCGCGGAGACTCCTCACGACGGTGACCAGCAGGTAGGCGAGCGAGATGAGTCCGAGTCCGGGTCCATGCCGCCGGATCCACCGGGCCCGATCCTCGCGGGTCATCGGGGTCCGGACCGAGCGTGCCTGGGTGTCCGCGGCGTCGGGCGGGGGGATCCTTCGGAGCATCCAGACGAAGCCGAGGAGGGGCGCAAGGAAGAGGAGGCCGGCGGCGGCGGGCATCCAGCGTTCGGTGACGCCCCGTTCGAGAAGCGCGGTCCCGACGGTCTTCGAGAAGCCGTCGGCCAGGATGAAGCTGGTGCAGAGTCCCGCGACGAGGGCCTCGGTCATGCGACGGCCCTCGAGGAATCCGAGGACGAGCCCGAACACCATGCCGAGCGGGAGTCCGTTGAGGAAGAGGCAGGCGACGTTGTAGGGGGCGGGCAGGACGGCGAAGAGCACGAGGGCGAGTTCCGCGGCGCCCACGAGCGAGAGCAGCGCCATCGCGCGTCGGCCGGGGGGCATCGAGGCGATGACGCGGATGCCGATGAACTTCGACACCGTGTATCCGAGCACCTGTGCGGACACGAGCCACACCTTGAAGCCGGCCGGGAAGTCGGCGCCGGTGAAGGCGGCGGCGCTGAACGGCTTCCGGAAGCCGTACATGCAGGCGTAGGTGCCGAAGGAGGCGACCATGCCCCAGACGGCAATCGCCAATGGGCTCCAGCGCCGCGTCGGCGGGCACGTCTCGGCCGTCGCCGTCGTCGTCGGATTCACCGGAGGCGGAAGTCAGCCGGGGACTTCGCGGGTCAGGCGGCCCGGACCAGCGACTCGAGCAGCGGACGGAAGTGCGCCAGGTCCGGCGTCACCATGTCGGGCACCTTGCCCATGTCGTCGTAGCGTCGGACACGCACGGCGAGGTCGAAGTGGGGGCCGGCCTCGAAGGCGGCGGCCTCCGCGTCGTCCATGGGACCGCCCTGGAGCGCCAGGCTCTTGCGCGAGGCCTCGGAGAGTCCGTCGAAGTAGGCGGCTTCCTTCCAGCAGAGATAGCGCTTCGAGGCGGCGTGGAGGCGGATCGGTTCGACAACCTCGGCCGGGAACCAACCCTGTAGGCGGTTGGCGCCGATGCGTTCATGACGGGCGTCGACGCCCTGGTTGGCGATGTCCTCGCCGAGGTCGTGGAGCAGGTGGCCGTAGTCGTGCAGGAGGCACGCGGCGACCACGAAGGGGTTTTCTCCGGCTTGGGTCGCGAAGGTCGCGCACTGGAGACCGTGCTGCAGTTCGGTCACGTGCTCGCCGTAGCTGCGGTGCCCCTTCTCGCTGAAAACCCTCTCGATCTCGTCGACGACTTCGGCCGGATTCATTTGAAGACGTTGCCCCAGCGGCCGGCGTGGGGGGAGTTACAATTGGAAGAAACGCCGACCTTTCGGAGGGGAACCTTGGGCGAAGGACACGGATTCCACGGATGGGAAACCGTTCCGCGGTTTGGTTCAGGAGCCCGGTGACACCGCCACCCGGGGCCAGGTTCCGGATCGGGCGCAGGCGAACGCCTCGTCGAGTCGGGAAAGGGGGAACGCCGGGGAGACCAGGGATTCCAAGGGGACCGGTCCGGTGTGGGTGGAGAGGTACTCGACGGCCTGTCGCAGGTGGCGCGGGCCGTAGTTGTGCGTGCCATGCACGGTCAGGCACTTGCGGACGACGGACTCGCCGGTGATGTCGAGGGCGGTCTCGGGATGGACCATCCCGATCCACGAGTAGTGGCCGCCCGGCCGCAGCAGTCGGATTCCTTCGCCGATCACCTCCGCCCGTCCCGCGACCTCTAGGACCGCATCGACGACCGAGGCGGACAGGCCGCGGAGTTCCTCGGGCGACACCGGTTCGCCGCCGAAGTCCACGACGCGGGCGCGGCGCGACGGATTGGGATCGGAGACGAGCACGCGCTTCCAACCGCGGGTCCTGAGGATGGAGCAGCCGTAGAGGCCGAGCAGGCCGGCGCCCTGGATGAGTGCGGTGTTCCCGGAGTGGGGCACGGCTTCGGTGGCGGCAAACAGGGTGGCCAACGCGCAGTTCGCGGGCACGGCCGCGGCGTCGGACACGGAGTCCGGCAGCGGGACCACCGTGGTTCCGGGGCGGAGGAGGATGTGGGTGGCGAAGCAGCCGTTGAGGTCCGAGACGGCGTCCGCCGGCGCATGGCCGTACTTGAAGAGGTGCTCGCACTTCTGGGGCAGGGCCCAGTCGATGCAGGGACGGCAGCAGCCACAGCTGTCGGCGAGCGTCCAGGTGATCCTCTGGCCAGGTAGGAACTCCGTCCGGCCGGAGCCGGCGGCGACGATTTTCCCGACGCCTTCGTGTCCCAGCACGCAGGGAGTCGGGCAGGACCTCCGGCCATCCACGGTGTGGAGGTCGGAGCCGCAGATCGTCGCGAGCGAGACCTCGACGAGGAGTTCGCCGGGACCGGGCGGGCGGAGGTCGACCGTCGCGAGGCGGAACGGCGATCCCGGTCCGTCGAACAGGGCGAGGGTGGCTTGGGAGGGAATCATCGGGCGGGAACGAGGTTCCGCCAGCCGACCGGCTGGGTCCAAGCCGTCTGGAACTCGGCCTCGGTCGTCGCCACCGCGACACGGCGCGAGGACGTGACCACCGCGCGGACGTAGAGTTCGTCGCCGCGCAGGTGATAGGAGGGGTTGCTGCCCTTCGCTAACGCGAGGACCTCGCCGATCTGCGGTCCGGAGCCGGTCCGGTAGTCGAGCGTGGTGTCGATCTCCTTGCCGTTGGCCCCGATGCGGCGGCGTCCGTCGAGCGAGGCGCCCCGACGGGTGCCGATGAAGCGGGTGACCAGCCGTTCGCCGGGCCGGGCGTGGATCCGCAGGGACAGGAGGCGTTCCTTCCCGTCGAATCGGACGTCGCGCAGCTCGACGCCGGTGGAGGCGTAGAAGTCTCCCGCCTGCAGGGCGTGGATCAGGGATTCCGGCGTGAGATGGGACGCGCGGACCATGACCCAGGCGCGGCCGGGCGGAGAACGGCGTTTGGTGCCCTGGAAGTCGTGGGAATCGTCGGTGGCGAGCCCGAAGAGCGGCGGCGCCTGGAACGTGACGAGGCGGAGGGTGTTGGCGACGTCCCAGAGCGTTTCGGTCGGCGGATGGTGCGCATCGCCCGGATCGTTGTCGCCGTCGACGCCGTTCCACACCTCGAAGAAGGGTTCCTCGACCACCTGGGCGAGGTCCTCGGCGGTGACGCCCCACTTGTAGTTGGGGTGGTTCACGTGGACGAGGACGGGGCTGCCGTTGCGGTCGGCCGAGACCTGGACGGCCCGGAGTGTTCGGGCGAGGACCTCCGGGACGGTGGCGCCGTCCTGGGTCGGGATCCAATCGTGGAGGTTGACCGCACCGATGTGGATCGCCTTCCGGTTGGCGGCGGTGTGGGTGATCTCCTCGGCCGGCAACATGAGGAAACGTCCGGCGACCTCGAGCTGGGCGCGGTACTCGCCGAAGGGCTTGAGCCGTACCTGGGTCTCGGAGTTGGTGGGGTTCCGCCGCGTCTCGACCCAGTCGGGGCCGAACCGGCGGAGGTAGTCGCGGAACGGGTCGACGGGCCGATGGGAGCCGGCGCGCCACGGTTCACCGCGGGACCGTGCGAGGACGTTGCTGACGTTCATCCAGCGTTCGCCCTGGCTGAGGACGTTGTGGTCGGAGAGGGCGAGGAAGTTGTAGCCGTGCTCCCGGTACCAGAGGCCGACCATCTCCGGGAAGCCGTCGCCGTCGGACCAGAGCGTGTGCGTGTGCAGGTTGCCTTTCCACCAGCGCGGCCCGTCGGCGTGCAGGCCGCCGGCCAGCCAGAGGCCTCCGCAGAGGATCCAACGCAGGAGGTTCTTCATCGCCGGATGGAATCCGGTCCGGCCCGGCATCGGCAAGCCGCGGCCGGTGAAGATCGCGAGACAAGCGGCCTTGCCAACCCACCGGGCGTCCGCGACAAACCGGCCCAACGCTCGCGTGAGCACCCCAGACATCTCCCGAACCACCGTCCCACTGGATTCGCCGGTCCGCCGCCGCCTGCCGCCGTTGCTGCGGCGTGCCTGGTACGGGCTGAACCAGGCGTTCCGTCGTCGGATCGCGCACACCGGGGTGACCCCGGACCAGTTCACCGCGTTGCGGACCCTGCGCGAGGGCGATCCCGAGGGGATGACGCAGCGCGCGCTGACCGAGGCGATGTCGAGCGATCCGAACACGGTCGCCTCGCTGCTCGAGCGGATGGAGGAGGCGGGATGGATCGAACGGCGGCCGCACGAGAAGGACCGGCGGGCGTACCGGATCCGGCTGCTGGCCCCGGGTGTCGAACGGTTCCACGAGGTGCGCGAGCTGGCGGTGGGCCTCCAGTCGGATGTGCTGGCGGTGCTGCCCGAATCGGACCGCGAGCGCTTCCTCCAGCAATTGGAGGAGGTCGCGGCGGCCTGCCGCCAGGCGGCCGACGACTCGGTACGGCCGCCGCGTTGATTTCCCGACATGACCCCGCCTGAAGACCCGCCGCTCCCACCGCCTGTCGGTCCGGTCGTCGTCCCGACGTCACCATCGCCGCGGCCGCGTTGGCGGGCCGTGGTCTTCCTGGCGATCGTGGGGTTCTACCCGTTGCTGCTGGGGCTGCTTGGGCATTGGGTGCAACGGGGGCGGGAATCCTCGGGACCGGCGTTGCCGTCGGATGTCCAGGGGCTCGCGCTCGTGTGCCTGGAAAGCTTCGGCACGTTCGCGGCGCTGTTCGCCTTGGCCTGGTATTTCGGGCGACTCCGACGGGACCAGATCTTCTGGTGGCCGATGCGTTGGTGGGACTGGCTGTGGGGTGGAATCTGGTCGGTGGTCGTCCGGTTCGGGGCCGGAGCGGCGTTGCTGGCCGGCGGGATCCTGTTCCTCGCCTTCCGCATGGTCCGCGACGCCGCGACGGGCGCCGCAGGGAAAGGTGGAACCGATGCGGTGAAGGGGCTCGAACAGGTGCTCCAGGAGAGTCGCCCGCGCGTGGAGGCCCTTGTGGACCTGAGCGCCTTGGCGGATCCGCTCTACCTCCTGTTCGCCTGCACCGTGCTGAGTTTCATCACCGCCGGTCTGCGTGAGGAGTTGTGGCGGGCCGGTTTCCTTGGGGCGTTCGAAGAACTGCTGCCGGCCGGATGGCGACGGCGCTTTGGTCCGCGACCGGCGGACACGGTGGTTTCGGGAACGCTTCGGCGCATGGCGCTTCACCTTCCGGGGACCCTGTTCGGGGCGGTCGTCTTCGGGTTGGGCCATCTGATCCAGGGTCCGGGGGCGGTGTTGTTGACCGGGGTCGTGGGACTGATCCTCGGGTTGGTGATGGTGGCGCACCGCTCCCTTTGGACGGCGGTCCTGGCCCATGGGTTCTTCGACGCCAGCAGCTTCCTCGCGTTGGGGTTGGTCTACCGTTATCGGGACGTGCTGAAGGCCCTGAACCCGGAGATCGGAAAACAGTTGGGCATCTAGGCGCCGCGGACGACCTCCGTCCGCCCCTCCCGTTGTCGTCAAAAAACCAGTTCCCAGCGGGTGGAGGCTTTCCTAGTGTTTCGTCTTCGCCGACCCGTCCCGGGAAGGCACAGAAACATCCAGAACTATGCCACTGACCCATACGCGCGACCTGTTCGCGAAGGCCTTGAAGGGCAAGTACGCCCTCGGTGCCTTCAACGTGAACAACATGGAGCTTCTCCAGGCCATCATCGAGGCCTGCGAAGAGGAGAAGGCTCCGGTGATGCTCCAGATCTCCAAGGGCGCCCGGGATTACGCCCACCCGGTCTATCTGAAGAAGCTGATCGAGGCGGCCGTGAGCCTCTCGACCATCCCCATCGCGGTCCACCTGGACCACGGCGACAGCTTCGAGCTGTGCAAGCAGTGCATCGACGAGGGGTTCACCTCGGTGATGATCGACGCGTCGCACGATCCCTTCGAGAAGAACGTCGAGATCTGCCGCAAGGTCGTGGAGTACGCCCACAAGCACAACTGCGTGGTCGAGGGCGAGCTGGGCATGCTGGTCGGCGCGCAGCACGACGACGGCGAGGAGGGCGGCAGCTATTCCAAGGGCGGTGCCTACACGCATCCCGAGGAGGCCGTCGAGTTCGTCCGCCAGTCCGGCGTCGATTCCCTCGCGGTGGCCATCGGCAACAGCCATGGCGCCTACAAGTTCAAGGGTGAGCAGCACCTGGATCTCGAGCGCCTGAAGGCCATCAAGAAGGCCCTGCTCGAGGCCGGCATGGGCGACTACCCGCTCGTCCTGCACGGTGCCTCCTCGGTGCCGAAGGACCTGGCCCAGAAGATCAACAAGTTCGGCGGCGACCTCGGTGAGGAGACCGCCGGCGTGTCCGAGGCCGACATCGAGGTGGCCCGCCGCGTGGGTTGCACCAAGGTCAACATCGACACCGACCTGCGCCTGGCGATGACCGCGGCGATCCGCGAGGTGCTCGTCACCAAGCCCAAGGAGTTCGATCCCCGCAAGTACCTCGCCCCGGCCCGCAAGGCGGTGAAGGAACTCGTGCGCCACAAGCTGCGGAACGTGCTCTGCTGCGCCGGCCACGCCTTCGACTGAGCCATTTCGCCCCCGGCAAGGATTTCAGACAGCCGCCCTGTAACGGGCGGCTGTTTTTTTCGTCGCGTCGATTGAACCCCAGTATGGCGGGTTCACGCACTCCATCGAAATCCACACCATGAAACTCGGAACCTCCATAGTCCTGCTCGGACTCGGGCTTGGCGTCGCCAATCCGGCTTCGGCGATCGTCTTCGACCTCGCCGCGGACTTCGCGGTCGACAACGGCAACCCCAACGGCGTCTGGACCTACGGACAGCTCGACACGTTGTCCTCCCCGTTCACCCCCTGGGTGATCGGCGGTGTGACGGACGCCCCCTACGCTCCGTCCCTCTTTTGGCACAGCTCGGACCCCGGGGACGGCAATCCGACGGTCTGGCACAATCGGACGTCCCAGAGCTTCTTCGGCAGTCCGCCCGGTTCGGTGGCCCTCCATCCCGGATCCCTTGGCCAAGGGGCCACGGTCCGCTGGACGGCTCCCGCGGGGGATGCGGGAGTCTCCTACGCCATCTCCGCCGTCTTCGGTGCCGGTGACAGCGGCAGCATGGGCCTCGCGGTCCTGTTCAATGGCGCGACGGTATGGACCGGTTCCGACTCCGGATCCTTCGCCACGACGCAGGCCTTGAGCGCCGGCGATCGTTTCGACTTCGTGGTCCACAACGGATACGGGTTCGGCACGACGCCCCTTGCGGTGACCTTCACCACGGTTCCCGAACCGTCGGCCTACGCCGCCGTTGCCGCCTTGGGCCTCGGGGCGTTGGCCTGCGCGCGTCGTCGCCGCGGCTGAGCCTCCCGGACGGGGAGCCCACGCCACGGAAAAACCTCCTTCGCCGGGCTCCCCGTTTCCGTCATCCTCGCGGCGCAATGTCCCTGCAGGAACACCGCCAGGCCATCGACTCCATCGACGCGGAGATCGTCCGTCTCCTGAACGAGCGCACGAAGCACGTGCTCGAGATCGGGGCCATCAAGACGAAGCAGGGACAGGAGATCTACGCGCCGCACCGCGAGCGCAGCGTCTTCCAGCGCGTCACCAAGCTGAACCAGGGCCCCATCACCAACGACGGCCTGCGGGCGATCTACCGGGAGATCATGTCCAGCGCCCTGTCGCTGGAGCGGAGCCTGACCATCGCCTACCTCGGACCCGAGGCCACCTTCACCCATCAGGCGGCGATCCGACGCTTCGGTCAGTCCCTTGGCTATTCCGCGCAGAAGACCATCGCCGACGTCTTCCACGAGGTGTCGAAGCAGCGTGCCGACTACGGCGTGGTCCCGGTGGAGAACTCCACCGAGGGCGTGGTGACGCACACCCTGGACATGTTCGTGGACAGCGACCTGAAGATCGTGTCGCAGATCGTCCTGAGGATCTCGCACGGGCTGGCCGCGAAGGGACGTCGCGAGGACATCGTGCGCCTGTACGTGCACCCGCAGACGCTGGCGCAGTGCCGTGGCTGGATCCAGCGGACCCTGCCGCATGCGGAGCTGATCGAGACCAGTTCCAACGCGCGTTCGGCCGAGTTGGCGGCGAAGGAGAAGGGGGCGGCCGCGATCACCGGCGAGCTGGCCGCGGAACGCTACGGCCTGCCGCTGATCGAGCGGGACATCCAGGACAACTCGGCGAACGCGACCCGCTTCCTGGTGCTGGGACGCCAATGCGGGCCGAGCACCGGGGCGGACCGGACCAGCATCCTCTTCAGCATCCGCGACGAAGCCGGGGCGCTGCACCGATGCCTGGCGCCGTTCCGACGGCTGGACATCAACATGACGAAGATCGAGTCCCGGCCCTCCAAGCGGAAGGCGTGGGAGTACTTCTTCTTCACCGACGTCGACGGCCATGCCGAGGACCCGAAGCTGGCGAAGGCCATCACCCAGCTCGGCCAGCACTGCAGCTTCGTCAAGGTGCTGGGATCCTACCCGAATGGGGAATAGGGGTTGGGATTCCTGATTCGGGATTCCAGATTCCCGATTTCACGACGCCTGACGCCCGACACCTGACGCCTGACGCCTGACGCCTGACGCCCGACGCCCGACGCCCGACGCCCGACGCCCGACGCCCGACGCCTGACGCCTGACGCCCGACGCCCGACACCCCTTCAGAACCCTTCCATGCCGATGACGCGGAGGACCTCCTCGAGGGTGGTTTCGCCGCGGAGGACGCGTTTCAGTCCGGCCTGCCACAAGGTTTCCATGCCTTGGCCGACGGCGACCTCCTGGAGACGCCGCGTGGCCATCTTCTGCATGACGGCGTCCCGGATGACCTCGTCGACGAGCAGGGTCTCCATGACCGTGGCGCGTCCGCTGAAGCCGGTGTGGCTGCAGGCGGGGCAGCCGGCGCCGCGACGGAAACCGGTCGCTTCCCGGAGTTCCTCGGGGAGGCTGCGGAGGACGGCGTCCTCGGGCTGATAGGGTTCCGAGCAGACCGGGCAGTTCTTCCGGATGAGGCGCATGCCGAGCACGCCGGCGATGGACGAGGAGAGCAGGAACGGCTCGATGCCCATGTTGATGAGGCGTGCGAACACGCCCGCGGTGCTGCCCGAGTGGATGGTGCTGATGACGAGATGCCCGGTGAGGCCGGCCTGCACGGCGATCTGGGCGGTCTCGGCGTCGCGGATCTCGCCGATCATGATCACCTGTGGGTCCTGCCGCATGAGCGAGCGCAGCGCGATCGGGTAGGTGTATTCCCGGGCGACGTTGCATTGGGACTGCGCGATGAGGGGCAGGTTGAACTCCACGGGATCCTCGACCGTGGCGACGCTGATGCTGGGGCCGGCGCGTTCGACGATGTGGTAGAGCGAGGCGTAGATGGCGGTGGTCTTCCCGGAGCCGGTGGGGCCGGTCATGAGGAGCAGTCCCGAGGGGCGCGTGAGGAGCTGGCGCAGCGTGGCGAGCGTGTCCTCCTCCATGCCCAGCGACTCCAGGTTGAAGGCGCGGTTGGTCGGGTCGAAGATGCGGATGACGGTCTTCTCGCCGCGGACGGTCGGGAAGGTGGACACGCGTAGGACGACGTTGCCGGCCTCGGGAAAGGTGTTGGCACGGCCTTCCTGGGGCAGCTGGGTCTCGTGGCCGATGAGGTTCGCCATGACCTTGAGTCGGCCGGTGATCTTGGGAAGCAGGTCGCTGGGCAGGTGGACGAGCTCGTTCAGCACGCCGCTGAGGCGGACCCGGACGGCGATGCTGGATTCCCACGGCTCGATGTGGATGTCGCTCGCACCGGCCCGGACGGCATCGATGATCACGCAGTCGACCAGACGGACGACATCGATTTCGGCGTCGGAGGCGCAGGACTGGAGGAACCGGACGGTTTCGCTCATGGGAAGGGAGGCGGGACGGGTTGAAGGACTTCGTGAGGTAATCGCACCGGCCCGACGGGAGGCGAGCCGTAAGTTCACAAGAGACAACGATTCGGCGCCGGAATCCTTTGGAATTCGCGTCCGACATTCCTGCGGTCGCGGTGATTCGTGACCCGGGACCGGGGTTTTCCTTCCCAACACCCGGGTTTGGATGACATCCAAGGGCGGTGGAAACGACCTTTGCCGAGAACTGGACCGTGTTCGTCCTGCGCAATCCCGCCGGACGTTGCTTTGTCGGCCACACCGACAACCTGGTGGCCTTCCTCGGCACCGCCGACGTGGAGGTGGCGAAATGGACGCGTCAGGAAGGGCCGTGGCCGCTGGTGTGGAAGCACGAGGGGCTCTCGCAGTCGGCGGCCCGGAAGTACGAGACCAGCCTGAAGAAGGACAAGGACACGCCGCGGTTCTACCAGCGTACCGGTCTCACGCCTCCCGAACCGGAGGCCTGAGGGAGCAAAGAGCGAAGAGCCGAGAGCAGGGAACGGGAAAGGGGGGACGGACAACGGACAACCAACATCTCCCTCCGTGGCCTCGGTGTCTCGGTGGCCGGTCTTCATCCCGGTGCGGAAGCGGGGAGCAGGGAGCGGGGACCGCAGCTTGGCAGCCGCGGCTACAGGCGACGGACAACTGGCAATGGGCTGCAGCCGACACCCCTTCTGACAACAAAAAGGACGGACGCCTTTGGGGCGTCCGTCCTGGGTGGCGGGCCGGTGGGCGGCCGGGCCGATCAGTAGCGGTAGTGTTCCGGCTTGTAGGGGCCGTCGGGCGAGACACCGAGGTACTCGGCCTGGGGCTTGGTCAGCTTGGTCAGGACCACGCCGATCTTCTCGAGGTGCAGACGGGCGACCTCCTCGTCGAGCTTCTTGGGCAGGCGGTAGACGGTCTTCTCGTACTTGTCCTTGTTCTGCCAGAGGTCGATCTGGGCGAGCGTCTGGTTGGTGAACGAGTTGGACATGACGAACGACGGATGGCCGGTGGCGCAGCCGAGGTTCACCAGGCGGCCCTCGGCCAGCAGGTAGATGCTCTTGTTTCCGGGCAGGTGGTAGCGGTCGTACTGGGGCTTGATGTTCTCGATCTTCACGCCCTTCGTCGCCTTCAGCTTGTCCACCTGGATCTCGTTGTCGAAGTGGCCGATGTTACAGACGATCGCCTGGTCCTTCATCTTGAGGACGTGGTCCACGGTGATGATGTCGCAGTTGCCGGTGGTGGTGACGTAGATGTCGCCGGTGCCGAGGGTGCTCTCGATGGTGTTGACCTCGAAGCCTTCCATCGCGGCCTGGAGGGCGTTGATGGGGTCGATCTCGGTGACCACGACGCGGGCGCCGTAGGCGCGCAGCGAGTGGGCGGAGCCCTTGCCGACGTCGCCGTAGCCGCAGACGACGGCGACCTTGCCGGCGATCATGACGTCGGTGGCACGCTTCAGGCCGTCGGCCAGCGACTCGCGGCAACCGTAGAGGTTGTCGAACTTCGACTTGGTGACGGAGTCGTTCACGTTGATCGCGGGAACGAGCAGCTTGCCCTGTTCGGCGAACTTGTAGAGGCGGTGGACGCCGGTGGTGGTCTCCTCGGAGACGCCGCGCCAGGCCTTGACGATCTTGGTCCAGATGCCGGGCTTCTCCTTGGCGACGCGCTTGAGCAGGTTCTTGATGACCTGCTCCTCGTGCGAGCCGCTCTTGGAGTCGACCCACGTGTCACCCTTCTCGAGCTCATAGCCCTTGTGGATGAGCAGGGTGACGTCGCCGCCGTCGTCGACGACGAGTTCCGGTCCCTGGTCGCCGGGGAAGAGGACCGCCTTGAGGGTCAGTTCCCAGTATTCCTCGAGCGTCTCGCCCTTCCAGGCGAACACGGGGGTGCCGGTGGCCGCGATGGCCGAGGCGGCGTGGTCCTGGGTGGAGAAGATGTTGCAAGAGGCCCAGCGCACGGAGGCGCCGAGGTCGACGAGCGTCTCGATGAGGACCGCGGTCTGGATCGTCATGTGGAGCGATCCGGTGATGCGGACGCCCTTGAGGGGCTTCTGCTTGGCGTACTTCTTACGGACCGACATCAGGCCGGGCATTTCATGCTCGGCGACGGCGATCTCCTTGCGACCCCACTCGGCGAGGGCGATGTCGCGGACGATGTAGTCCTTTCCGGACGGGGTGTTGGCCGCGAACGCGGCGAGGTTGGGGAGGGCGGCGGCGACGTCGGCGAGGGCGGCGCTGGCAGCTGCTTTCTTAGATTTGGCCATGGTGCTTCAGTTTCAAGTGTTCAGTTTCAAGTGTTCAGAACGGACTTCCCTGACCGCGAGGCCAGGGAGCGAATCAATCCCTGCAGCATTGCCGAGATTTCCTTCAGTTCGGCGATGTAGCGTTCGGATTCGGCTTTGGTGAGGATTTCCAATTTCAGTGCGATGTAGACCTGGGTCCGAAGCTCGGCTGCGGAACCCTTGGCGATGCGAAGAAACCGGATGAAGTCGGGGCGGCTGTCACGCTCGCAGCCTTCTGAGATGTTCGACGGGATCGAGACAGCGGATCGTTGGATCTGGTCCCGAAGTCCGAAATTGTTCGAACCGGACACCGCCCGGCAGATCTCCACCGCCAAGCGGCAGGATCTTTTCCAGACCTCCAGTTCCTCGAACGATTGATACCCCATCGTGCGAAGGGCCTTGGCTCCAAGTGTCCAGTGCCAGGGGGCATCCCTGAACACTGAACACTTGAAACTTCAAACTCCTTACTTAACCGCCTTCTGGAGGGCCTTGACCTTGTCCGTGGCTTCCCAGGTGAGGTCCTTGTCGTCCTTGCCGAAGTGGCCGTAGTTGGTGGTCTTGGAGTAGATCGGGCGCAGGAGCTTGAGCTGGCTGACGATGTCGGCCGGCTTGAAGCTGAACACGCTCTCCACGGCCTCGGTGATCGCGCCGTCGGTCAGGCCGCCCTTGGCGGTGCCGAAGGTGTTGACGTACACGCTGACGGGCTCGGGGTAGCCGATGGCGTAGGCGAACTGGATCTCGGCGCGGGACGCGAGTCCGGCGGCGACGATGTTCTTGGCCACGTAGCGGCCCATGTAGGCGGCCGAGCGGTCGACCTTGGACGGGTCCTTGCCGGAGAAGGCGCCGCCGCCGTGGCGGCCGTACCCGCCGTAGCTGTCGACGATGATCTTGCGGCCGGTCAGACCGGTGTCGCCCTGGGGCCCGCCCACCACGAAGCGGCCGGTCGGGTTGATCAGGAACAGGGTGTCCTTGGTGAGCAGCTCCTTCGGGAGGACCTTCTTGATGACCTCCTCGACGCAGAACTCCTCGATGGTCGAATGGTCGACATCGGCGGCATGCTGGGTGGAGATGACGACGTTGGAGATGGCGACCGGCTTGTCGTTCTCGTACACGACGGAGACCTGCGACTTGGCGTCGGGACGCAGCCAAGGCGCGAGCTTACCGGCCTTGCGGATCTGGGTGAGCTTACGTCCGAGGCGATGCGCGAACATGATCGGGGCCGGCATCAGCTCCGGGGTCTCGTCGCTGGCGTAGCCGAACATCAGGCCCTGGTCGCCGGCGCCCTGCTCGGCCTTCTTCTTGCCCTTGGCCGCCTTGGCGTCGACGCCCTGGGCGATGTCGGGCGACTGCTGCGTGACGTACACGTTCACCATCACCTTGTCGGCGTGGAAGACGTCGTCGTCGTTCACGTAGCCGATCTCGCGGATCGCCTCACGCGCCAGCTTCACGTAGTCGAGCTTGGCCTTGGTGGTGATCTCACCGCCGACGACGGCGATGTTGGACTTCACATAGGTCTCGCACGCGACGCGGCTGTACTTGTCCTGCGCCAGGCAGGCGTCCAATACGGCGTCGGAGATGGTGTCGGCGACCTTGTCCGGATGACCCTCGCCGACGGACTCGGACGAGAAGATGAAGCGGTTGCTCATGAGCGTGGATGCGTGGTGATGATGTCTGCGTTGTGAACGTATTTACGTATCAGGATTTGATGATGCGTGAATTGTGGCGTGGGTCAACGGGCATTTTCCGGCACGGAGCAGCTCGGAAACCACGACCGCGGAACAACCGTGGGGAATCGGAAGACAACGTTGTCGACTTGAATGGGGGCGGAGGGGAGGGGTTGGTGGAAGGCACGAAAATGCCGTGGAACCGGGGTGGCCCACCCAAGTTCCACGGCGGTTGCTCGGTGCGAGTTCTGCAGGTCCTTGCCGGAAGTCCTCTCGTCGTGCCTCACCAAGGGAAAGTGAAGTCGAGAGGCTCGGGGGGAAGGATCCGGTACAACCGCATCGTCGAAGAATCGTAGGAGTCGAAGGCGACGCGTTCGACATCGGCACCCTCGAAGATCCAGGAGGGCTGCCAGGGACCTGCGATCCCGTTTTCGGAGTATTCAAGCCGTACCTGATATCCGCGAGGTACGACCGTGGACACGGCGACCCCGCGTCGGCCGTCGCCGCTCTCGTACTCCGATATCGAAAGAGGGGCTCCGACGCCCGGCGTCTCGTCGTCGGCCACGGTCAGCACCGAACTCCCGAAGGCTTCCATCAGGACGGTGCCATCGTTGGGCTCAAGGGCCAGCCTGACGTCCTGTGTTCCCTGTGCCTCGGTGTCGTTCACGAGGGGGATCCGGACGAAGATCTGTGAATCGCCGGGGTTGAACGTGGCGGTTCGCCGGGTCTCGCCGCCCAGGACGGCGATCGCGGAGGCGGGGCCTTCCAGACGGTAGGTGACGGTGGCCGCCTGCCGGGTGTTGAGGGTGCGCCAAAGGCGGATCTGGGCGTAGCCGTTGGTCGAGCCTTCGTTGATCTGAAAGCGGGTCGAGACGAAGCCCACCTGACCGGGGTTCATGTCTTCCAGGAGAGTCACCTCGATGCGGATCGGTGCATTGGTGCTTCCGTCGATCGACAACTCGAAGACGGCCGTCTCGTTCCCTTCGTTGACTTCGTCGAGGATCGTCGGAACCGGCAGCCAACCCAGGGATCCCAGGCCACCCATGGCCGGAACGAGCTTGACGGGTTGGCTGAGGTCGAAGTCTTCGCCCGGAGTGGCGGAACCACTGATGAATCGGGCCCTAACCACGACATCGTTCGTGCCCGTGTAGGTTCCCAGGATCGTGAAGAAGAGGGGAATGTAGGAGCTTTCGGAGATCTCCAGACGTGGATTGTCCGAGGTCAGGTACAGGCTTTCGAGGCCGCCGGCAGCGCTCAGGGTGCCGGCGCCCGTTTCGCCGGCACCAGACCCGTTGTCCGTCCGTTCCGTTGGAGCCGCGGAATTCGTTCCAGGTGGGGCCGACTCGGTTCGGGAGACGAAGGCGTTGGTCGCAGGGCTTTCGGCAACCGTCCCCGTGGTTGGAGTCCGAGGCGCTGCCGGAGACTCCGGTTGGATGGGCCGAGGCGTGGTGTCGGAGATCTCGTCGGCCACCGGGACCGGCCTCGGAGCGAAGATGATCTGCTGTGCCGAGGACGTCTCCAAGGTGATGGAAATCGCCGAGGCAAGGCCTGCGACGAATCGCAGGGCGAGTTTGCATTTGAGGAGTGTCGGGTCCTTTCGAACGCAGGCTTTCATGATGGAGTTGGTTGTCGGAACTGTGGTTATGTTTAATGAAAAAAAGTAGTAGTACTAATGAATGAATGCCCAAAGAGGCCCCGTGGGCGTGTTCCGGAAAAAATGCCGAAGCGGGTAGGGGCCGCTTAGGCGGTCCGCCGATGCGAGGTGCTGATGGCGCCTCCCGACAGCGCACCGAAGACGGCGAGGAATCCCAAGGATGCCGGCGTCAGGGCGAAACCGGCCTGGATCCACGGATGCCATTCCGCCTGCACCAGGCCTGCGATCGCCGCTGCGGTCAGGGAGATTGAAAGTCCGATTGCGACGTGCCGCGCGATGCGTGCCCGACGGATCAGCAGGGCCATGGCCAGCGAACCGGCCGACAGAGCAAGGCAGGCGGCGATGGATCCATGTGTACGACGACGATTATTTTTCCCGGTGACGACGATTAAAATTCCCCACGTGAAGTGAGGGGATTTTCGGTTCGTCCGGCGGACGGACGGCTGGCGAGTGCCTGCGTGTCTGGAGGTC
>JAIYBC010000054.1 GCA_027488845.1 Verrucomicrobiales bacterium
GAACATCGCGGCAGCCCGGACCCGCCGCTTCTCCATACGTCCATGATCCCGCGTCTGCGCCATGCACGAAGCCTACACAGACGTCGCAACATGTCACCCTATTATGCGAGTCTCAATAGCCGGTGGAGATCCGGTGGGACCGGGCGTGCTGGGAAGTTCCGAGGACTTCGGACCTGGAAGGTTTCCGCCGGCTGAAGCCGGTACTCCATGCCTGGTCGAGGGCGCACGAGATCAAGGGGCTCAGTAATCGATGGAGGTGGAAGCCCTTGGCCGGAAGCTCGGTCTCTGAACGGGATTCCCGCCACAGAGATTCGAAGCACACCGAGAGGGAGAAGAAGTCGGTCCCAACTCCTTCTCCGTGCCCTCCGTGTCTCTGTGGCCAAGTCGTTTCCCCGACGCCTATGGAACAGCCCCTAGCCTCACCAACGCCCCATCGCGGTTGTTCCACCAGTTGCTGCCCCACTCGAGCAGGTAGAGGGCTCCGTCAGGTCCGAGCTGGAGGGAGATGGGGCGCTTGAAGCGGGTGTCGGCCATGAACGGCTTCAGTGTGCGGACGCGGCCGTCGTCCGTCAGCCAGGCGGCCTTGATCCAGCCGCGCTCCCATTCGAACAGGAACACGGCGCCATCGTACTCGACTGGCAGCTTCCGCTCCGACTTCAGCCCGGGATCGAAGTGATAGACCGGTCCGGCCATGGCGGAGCGCGGTCCGGAACCGACGTCGGGCCAGCGGGTGCTGGGACCGGGCGGATACCAGAGGAACGCCGGTTGGGCGGGAGGCAGTTCGCGCAGACCGCCGTTGTTGGGGGAATCGTTGACCGGATGCGCGGGATCGAAAGGCGCCCCACCGGTCCGCGTTTCGAAGTCGTAGGCGTTGTAGGGCCGGTTGTCGGCGGCGAAGTGGGGCCAACCGAAGTTGCCGGCGGCCTTGGCGACGTTGAACTCGTCAAAGCCGGCCGGTCCCCGTCCCGGATCGGGGCCGAGCGCATCCGGTCCGATGTCGCCCCAATAGAGCCAGCCGGTCTTCGGATCGACGCCGAGTCGGAAGGGGTTCCGGCAGCCCATCACGTAGATCTCCGGGAGCGTCTTGGGCGTGCCGGGCGGGAACAGGTTGCCGGCGGGGATCGTGTAGGTGCCGTCAGCCTCGGGGTGGATCCGGAGGATTTTTCCGCGGAAGTCGGCGGTGTTGGCCGCGGTGCGTCCGGAATCGTTCAGTTCATGGCCGCGACGGCGATCGAGCGGGGCATAGCCGTCCGACTTGTCCGCGTAGGTGTAGTCGCCGGTGGAAACATAGAGGTGGCCCGCGCCATCGAAGTCCAGTCCGCCGCCGGAATGGTTGGGCTTGGGGATCAGTGTGGGCACCCGCAACAGGATCCGCTGCGAGGCCTTGTCCAGCGCCCCCCCGACGACCGTGAAGCGCGAGACGCGGTTCTCGAGCACGCCCGGTGTCGCGTGGTACAGGAAGACCCAGCCATTGGTCACGAAGCCCGGATGCAAGGCGAGGCCCAGCAGGCCGTCCTCGGGCCCGGTGAACACCTCCAGTGTTCCAAGGCTGGTCGTGAGCCCGGAGTCCGGATGCCAGGCCTTCACGGCACCGCGGCGCTCGGCGAACACCACCCGGCCATCGGCGGCCACGTCGAGGGCGATCGGCTCGACCAGGTTGGTTGCCAGGACGGTCCTTTCGAGCCGCGTTCCCGCAGTCGCGGTGCCCTGGGCCAGGGCCATGGAAACGACAAGACACAGCCCGGCAGCGAGGCGGCGGCGACGGGAGTGGAACATCGTGGGCCGGACGATGTGAGCGTACGTCCGTTTTGCTCAAGCTGTTCCGACTCCAGAATGCGCCTGGGTGCCGGCTTCACGCCGCACCGCACGCAATCAAGGCTCAGGTGCCTCCGCAGTCGCTCCACTTCAGGTCGAAGCGGGCCAGGTACTTGGTCAGGCGGTCGGCGTCGTTGGTGTGCTTGCGGGCCAGCCGGGTCACCTGGAACAGCTTCCGGCCGGCCTCGGATTGGCTCTTCGACTCGCGGCACACGCGGATCACGTAGGCGAGCTGGGCCTGGTCGAAGGGATCGATCTCGGCCAGGCGCTTCGTTCCCAGCACGGAAGTCAGCAGTTCCGTCCCGTCCTCCTGCGCCTTCGGCTCCGACCAGGCCGCCCGCAGCCGCACCAGTTCCTCGTCCAGGACCGGTGCGGTGATGCGGCCGCCTTCGGCCAAGGTCGCCATGCGGGTCAACGCGGCGTTGAGATCCCGGAAGTTCGCGCTCCAGCGGGCCTCGGACGAATGCGCGAAGGCGAGGAACCTCTCCCGGACCTCCTTGCTCATCGTGATGCGGTTGCCGTGCCTGCGGGCAAACTGATCCAGCTCGTAGTCGAGGTTGGGCTCGATGTCCTCGGGGCGCTCGCGCAGGCCGGGCAGCCGGAAGGTCCACAGATTCAACCGGGCCAACAGGTCCTCGCGGAAGAGACCTTCGCGGACGCGGTCCTGCAGGTCGCGGTTGGTGCCGGTGATGAGCTGGAAGTCGCTCGTCACCTCGTGGTCGCCACCGAAGGGCGGGAAGCGCTTGTCCTCCAGCGCGCGCAGCAGCATGGCCTGCTCGTCGAGGCCGAGTTCGCCGACCTCGTCGAGGAAAAGCAGGCCGCCGTCCGCCGAACGGAGCAGGCCCGGGCGGTCCTTCAACGCGCCGGTGAAGGCGCCCTTAACGTGGCCGAAGAGCGCGCTCATCGCGGCGTCCCCTCGCAGCGTGGCACAGTTCACCTCGACGAACGCGCCCGTCAGCTGGTGCCGGGACTTCCTGAGCTCGTAGATCTTCCGGGCAAGCTGCGACTTCCCGGCGCCGGTCGGTCCCATGAGCAGCATCGGATCGCGCGACTGCATGGCGACGTGCTCGATCTGCTCGATCAGCCGGTTGAACCGGGCGTTGCGGGTCTCGATGCCGGACTTGAGGAAACTGCGTGCCTCGTTGGCCTCCTTGCGGAAGCGCGCCGCGATCCGGTCGTACCGGGACAGGTCGAGATCGATGAGGCTGTAGGTTCCTGACGGCGACTTCGTCTTCCGGTCCTTCGGCGAGGTCTGCACCAGCCGACCGGGGAAGTGCCGGCTCTCGGTCAGCAGGAACAGGCAGATCTGCTGCACGTGGGTGCCGGTGGTGATGTGGACGAGGTAGTCCTCGTGGTCGGGATCGAACGTGTAGCCGCGGGCGAACTCGTGCAGCGCGCCGAACACCTCCTCGAAGTCCCACGGATCGCGAAGGGTCTGGGAGTGCAGGCGAACCTCGGTTTCCGGCGACACCCGGGCGATGTCGGCGGCGACGGCCCGGGCGACATCCTTGTGGAACGGCAGGTGCATCAGCTCGAACCGGCTCACCACCAGGTCCTCGTGCTGACACAGCGAGACGCTGGGACGCCACCTCTGCCAACGCTCCTGGTGGAAGCCGGCATCCAGCACGCTGCCGAGGATGCCGATCACGACGGTCTTCTTCATGGCGATTCCGGTGGGGCGGCGAGCCGTACTACCTCGGTTCCCCGTTCACGACGGGCGGACTGCGGGAAGGCGGGTCTGAGGGTCGCGGCCGTCCAACCAGGGAAGAGTGCCATTGGAAGAGACGCGCGGTAAAGCGCGCCTGATAGCGGTAAAGCGAAGTGTTTGTAGGCGTCCCAATGACCGATTGTGCCAAAACCTAGCAAAAGAGCCTGTTTGTGGACCGTTTGCCGGTTGGCACGCCTGCTGCAAAGAGGGAGAAGCTGACTCCGAAGCCAGCAGCCGGAGGCGATTGCCCAACCGGTCCTGCGAATCGGCGGATAGGCAAACTGGTAAACGACCGAAAGTCCGATCGGGTTCAAGTCCCGCTCAACGGCGGCAATCGGGCTCCAGCGCTTCGGCGCGGCTTTGAAACGGCTCTGTGAGGGGACCTCCTCTCCCGCCGTGGAGACGCGGAGCCCGGTTGCCTCCAAAGACAACGAAGGAAACGAACATGAACACAGACTTCCTCTTCCTGCAGACGCAAACGCCCTGCGCACTCAAGGGCTTCGGCCGACGCCTCGCCGTTTCCGACCATGAGTGCGTGCTGCTCTATCGGCACGGACGATTCCTCCGTCGCCTCGACGCCGGACGTCACCGTCTCTGGGGAACTGGCCATGCCATACACAGAGTCGATCTCCGCAAGGCCACACTCACACTGTCTGGGCAGGAGGTACTCACGGCCGACAACGTCGGGCTCAAGATCAGCCTCGCGCTGACCTGGCAGATCAGTGATCCGGTGAAGGCCTTGCACGAAGTACAGAACTGGCACGACAGCCTCTATCAGACCGTCCAGCTCGCCCTCCGTTCCGTCATCGCGGCCCAGACGTCGGAGACGCTTCTGGAGAAGAGGCTGGAGATTGGAGCCCAGTTGCATGCCAACGCTGCGCCTGAGGCCGAGAAGATCGGTATCACCCTCTCCGCCTTGGCCGTGAAGGACGTGATGTTGCCTGCGGATCTGAAGAAGCTCTTCAGCGAGGTGCTCAAGGCGAAGCAGGAGGGCATCGCCGCCTTGGAGCGTGCGAGAGGCGAGACGGCGGCGCTCCGCAACCTCGCCAACGCAGCCAAGATGTTGGAGGGCAACCCGTCGCTCCAGAACCTGCGCCTGCTCCAGACAATGGCTGCTGCCGGCCAATCTGGCAGCACCTTCGTCTGGGGGCTGTCGAATGGGTTCGTTCCGACTTTGAAGGACTCCGATCGGAGCCGCCCACAGGTGGACACCCGGACGACATGAATCTTGAAGCACGCCCATGCGGCCAGCATCTGGCCGCATGGTTGGTTGCGATACGGTCAAAGCCATCTCCTACAATGTCCGAACTCATCCAAATCGACGGATCCCAAGGCGAAGGCGGCGGGCAGATCCTGCGGTCGGCGTTGGCGCTCAGCGTCGTCACCGGCCGGCCCTTCCGCATCGGCCGCATCCGTGCGGGCCGCCCCAAGCCGGGCCTCATGCGCCAGCATCTGGCCTGCGTGGAGGCCGCGGCGCGCATCGGCTCGGCCGAGGTCGCGGGCGCGGCGCTGGGCTCCCAGGAGATCACCTTCACTCCAGGTGCGGTCGTTCCCGGCGTGCACCGGTTCCAGATCGCCAGCGCAGGCAGCACGATGCTGCTCCTCCAGGCGGTCCTGCCGCCGCTCCTGCTTTCTCGTCAACCGAGCGAACTGGTGTTGGAGGGTGGAACCCACAACCCGTTCGCGCCGCCGTTCCCGTTCATCGAGCGCGCCTTCCTGCCGCTGCTGCGTCGGATCGGCTTCGACGTCAAGGCGACCCTGGATCGTCCCGGGTTCTATCCGAACGGCGGCGGCCTCTGCCGAGTCGTCATCCGTCCGGCCAACGCGCTCAAGCCGCTCCGGCTGGAAGTTGGGGAAGGGGCCAAGCCGGCCTCCCTCGCTGCCTTGGTCTGCCAGGCCGGCTTGCCCCGTCAGGTCGCCGAGCGGGAACTGGGCGTCGTTCGCGAACGGCTCGGCCTCGCCCCCGAGCAATGCACCCTGGAAGTGCGGGCGGACGCCATCGGGCCGGGCAACACGGTCCACGTCCTCGCCCAGGCCGACGGCTTCTCCAATGTCTTCACCGGTTTCGGTGCCCCACGTGTCCGCGCGGAGCAGGTCGCCGAGGAGGCGGTCGGCGCAGCGGCGCGGTTCCAGGACAGCGGCGCGGCCGTGGACGAACACCTCGCCGACCAGCTGTTGTTGCCGTTGGCGCTGGCGCGGGGCGGAAGCTTCACGACCACGGAGCCCAGCGGACACACCCGCACCAATGCGGACATCCTCCGGGAGTTCCTCCCGGTCACCATCACCACGGAGCCGGTTGGACCGGCCGTCTGGCGTCTTCAGTTGGATACCCGGTTTTCCCCATGAACGAAAAACACCTCGCCAAGATGGGCGTGCCCCCGGGCGAACCGGTCCGGCAGGCGCTCGCCTTCATCTCCCGCTACTGCATCGCCGGAAACGACAAGCAGCACATCCCTCAGGCTGTCGAGACGGTGTTCCGCAATCCCGAGTCCTACGTGGACGACGAACTCCGCGCGGACTTCGCGCGGGCCCTGTTGGCCGTGCCGACGAGCTTCACGCCCGGCAACGCACCGTGGCGGCAATGGGGCCAGGGCCTGGAATCGCAGGCCGTGGCGCAGATGGCCCGTGCCTGCGAGCTGCCCGTGTCGGTCGCCGGCGCACTGATGCCCGACGCCCACGTCGGCTACGGCCTGCCGATCGGCGGCGTGCTGGCGACGGAGGGCGTCGTGATCCCCTACGCCGTCGGCGTGGACATCGCGTGCCGCATGAAGCTGACGGTGCTCGATTGGCCGGCATCGGCGTTGACCGGGCGCCATGAAGAACTCGTGCGCGCCATCGAGGCGGAGACGCGTTTCGGGGTGGGGGCGACCTTCAAACAGCGTCGTCAACACGAGGTGCTGGAGGCCGACTGGACGGTGTCCAAGCCGACCAAGTCCAACCGCGACCGCGCCTGGGCCCAGCTTGGGACGAGCGGGAGCGGGAACCACTTCGTGGAGTTCGGGACACTGACGGTGCGGCCGTCCACCGGGACCTCGGATATGGGTTCCCCGACGGCGGTTTCGATCCTGCCGCCCGGTGAGTACCTGGCGCTGCTGTCCCACAGCGGAAGCCGCGGGACCGGCGCGGCCGTTTGCGACCACTTCAGCAAGCTCGCCATGTCCCTGCACCGGGAGTTGCCGAAGGAATACGCCCGGCTGGCGTGGCTCGACCTCGATTCCCCGGAGGGCCAGGAATATTGGGCGGCGATGGAGCTGATGGGGCGTTATGCGGCGGCGAACCATGAGCTCATCCACCGCCACATCGCCCGCAACCTCGGCGCGCAGGTGCTCCTCGACATCGAGAACCACCACAACTTCGCGTGGAAGGAGCGCCACATGGTCAACGGTGTGACGCGGGACGTGGTCGTGCACCGCAAGGGCGCCACTCCGGCACATCCCGGCGTCCTCGGCATCATTCCCGGCTCGATGGCCACGCCCGGATTCGTCGTCCGTGGAAAGGGCGGCGAGGGTTCCCTCGGTTCAGCCTCGCACGGGGCCGGCCGTGTGATGAGCCGAACCAAGGCGGAGCAGACGTTCGAGTGGAGCGCGGTGAACCCGGTGCTCCGCGAGCG
Organism: Verrucomicrobiales bacterium; assembly: GCA_027488845.1. Lineage (GTDB taxonomy): Bacteria > Verrucomicrobiota > Verrucomicrobiia > Limisphaerales > UBA9464 > SXXZ01. Next base: position 7,134 of record JAIYBC010000054.1, read on the forward strand.
CAATGTCCGCCTGCTGTCCGCGGGACTCGACGAGGTGCCCGGCGTCTACAAGGACATCCATCAGGTGATGGCCGCGCAGACGGACCTGGTCGAGGTGCTCGCCGAGTTCATGCCGCGACTCGTGAAGATGGCCCCGAGCGGTGAGCGGCCGGAGGACTGAGCACAACGGCAACGAGGAAGGGGTCCCCATTGCGAGGGGACCCTGCCTCTTCGGGGTACTCCATGCCTGGTCGACGGCACACTGGATCGTGGGTTCACCTCCTCCTCCGTGCCCTCCGTGTCTCTGTGGCCAACCCGTTCCCTCAGCTCCACACCCGGCGGAGGAAGCCAAGGAAGTTGCCGGAGAAGATGCCTTCGATGTCCGACGCGCTGTACCCGCGGCGACCGAGGATCCCAACGAGCCGTTGCAGGTCCGCGATCGATTGGAGGTCCTGCGGCATCTGCTCGGTCCCGAAGGCCCCGTCCGCGTCGGATCCGATGCCCACGTGGTTCGCGTTCCCGGCGATCTGGCAGATGTGGTCGATGTGGTCGGCGACGCGTTCCAACGTGAGCTGGAACTCCGCCGGGGTGGACTTCAGGTGACGCCATCCGTGCACGAGCATGATGGCATCCACCGCCACGCCGATCACCGCGTCGCGCGCGACCAGCTCGCGGATCTGCTCGTCGGTGAACTGCCGGTTCCAGTCCGCAAGCGCACGGCAGTTGGAATGGCTGGCCCAGACCGGTCCACCGAACCGGTCGAGGGCGTCGCGGAGCGAGGCGTCGCAGAGGTGGGTGACGTCGAGGATCATCCCGAGCCGTTCGACCTCGGCCAGGAGCCCGCGGCCGAATGGTGTCAGCGGCTGGTCGTCGTCGGTGCCGCCACCGCAGCGGCCGGGTCCGTAGTGGGTGAGCCCCACCGCCCTCAGTCCCTGGGAATAGGCCCGCTCGAGATGGGCCGGCGTGACGATGGAATCGGCCCCTTCCAGGCTCAGGATGTACCCGATCGCCTTGGGGTTGGCCCCTTCGGCGGACCAGTCGGTCAGGTGGCGTTCCAATCCGGAACGGTCGCGGATCTGCCGGAGTTCGCCCTGCGATTCCATCTCCCGGTACCACGCCAACTGACCCTGCGTCTGGGCCCAGGCCTGCTCCGGGCTGGCCCAGCCGGGCATTCGGCTGAAGCGGTCGACCGTGCGCGCGATCTGGGTGGCCACGCACAGCCCCATCCGACCCCGACGCATCTCGGGGAAGGTGACGACGCCGTTGCCGCGGTCCGGGCGGTCCTTGAGGTGTTGTTCCCGTCGCCGGACCGATTCCAGCGAGCCACGGAGGTCCCGGTTCCACTCCATGGCGTTCATGGCGAGGTCGAGATGGACGTCGAAGAGCAACGGGGACGGGTTCATGGCGGGGACGGGGACGGGTTTCCGACCGAGGATCGGCCGGAGTGGGTCGAGACTCCGTCCTCGGCATCGGCGTGGCAACCGGGATCCCGATGCCGGTGGTCCGAACGACCATTGCCTATTCGTCGGAAGTCTCGGGCTCCGCGGCGGGCAGGGTGAACCGGAAGGTGGAACCCTTTCCGATCGCGGTCTCGAGGCGGACCTCGCCGCCATGGGCCTGGACGATGTGCTTCACGATGCTCAGGCCGAGTCCGGTTCCACCCTGTTCGCGGGAGCGGGCGGTGTCCACGCGGTAGAAACGCTCGAACACCCGCTCGGCGGCCTCCGGGGGGATGCCCGGACCGTCGTCGACCACCGCGAGTTCCACGCGGCCGCCGTCGGGGATGTTCCGGCCCTCGACCCGCACCGAACCGCCCGGGCGGCCGTACTTGATGGCGTTGTCCACGAGGTTCGCGAGCACCTGGTCGAGGCGGTCCGAGTCCGCGCGCGCCCGCAGTTCGGGCGGCACGGCGTTGATCAGGTCCACGCCGCGATCGTTGGCCTTGCGCGTGAAGTCGTCGACGACCTCCGCGACCTGGCGGCGGAGGGGGACCGTGTCGAAGTTGATGGCCACCTGTCCCGACTCGAGGCGGGAAAGCGTGAGCAGGTCCTCGATGAGGAAGGTGAGCCGGTCGCAGTGGCGGTCGATGATCTCGAGGAATCGCGTCGCTGCGCCGGGATCCTGGACCGCTCCATCGAGCAACGTCTCCACCGAGCCCTTGATCAGCGAAAGCGGGGTCCGCAGCTCGTGGCTGACGTTGGCCACGAATTCCCGTCGGGTGCTCTCCAGTTGGCGCAGGCGGGTGGTGTCGTGCAGGACGAGCAGCGTGCCGGTGAGGCGGCCGTCGGGGGTCACGATGCGCGCCGCGTTCACCTGGAGCGAACGTTCCTCTCCCGGACCGGACAGCTCGATCTCGCGTCCGGTCACGCTTTGGGCGCGTCCGGCCTCGGCCGCGACGTCGGCCAACTCGACGCAACGGAAGGTCTCCATCAGCGAGCGTCCGCGGAGGTCGGAGTGGAGCCCGAAGAAGAGCCGGCAGGCGGTGTTGGTGAAGAGCACCCGGCCGCCTTCGTCCAACAGCAGGACGCCTTCGACCATGTTCTCGAAAAGCGCCTCCTGCCGCGCCTCGACCGCGGCCTCCGCCTCGGCACGGCTTGAACGCTCGCGGGCCAGCTCGTCCTCCGCCGACCTGCGCCGTTCCTCCTCACGACGGATCCTCCCGCGCAGCGCGAGCAGCACGGCGACGCCGCCGATCACGGCGGAAAGCAGGAGTGCGGGGATTCCGGACATCGTGTCGGCGGGGCGGGGCGGCTCAGTTCTCGATGAACCGGTATCCGACGCCGCGGACCGTGTCGAGGTAGCGCGCCGCGTCCCCGAGCTTCTCACGCAGGCGCCGCATGTGGGTGTCCACGGTGCGGGTGTCGATCAGGTTGTCGTACTCCCAGACGTCCCGGAGCAGCGCCTCGCGGCTTTGGACCCGTCCACGCCGTTGCGCGAGGATGATGAGCAGCTTGAATTCCGTGGCGGTGAGGTCCACCCGGGCGCCGGCCACGCTCACCAGGTGGCGCGGGATGTCGATCACCAGGTCGCCGAACTGCATCTTCTGCGGCTTGTCCTCCTCGCCCTCGGTGCGCCGGCGCAGGAGGTTCCTCACCCGCAGGACCAGCTCTCGCGGGCTGAAGGGCTTCGTGACGTAGTCGTCGGCCCCGAGTTCCAGCCCCACCACCCGGTCGATCTCCGCGGCCTTGGCGGTGACCATGATGATGGGGATGCCGCTGGTCGCGGGATCGCGGCGCAGGAGCTTGCAGACCTCCAGTCCGTCGACCTCCGGAAGCATGAGGTCGAGCAGGATGAGGTCCGGCAGAAGCTGGCGCGCCTTCTTCAGCGCCGCTTCGCCGTCATCGGCGGTGCTGACTTCGTAGCCGGCGTTCTTGAGGTTGAACTCGAGGACCTCCAGCGCATCCGGTTCATCATCGACGACGAGGATCTTTGGCATAACTCGCGCCGGGGTTAACATGATCCGCAGCGTGCCGCTGTGACGCCGGGGTTACAAGTCCGTGACATGGACTCCGGCTTCCGTCGGATTCCGTTTCGGAATTGAGCCGGGACGCGTGTCCGCAGAGCTTCTCCAAGGCCATGGCAAACGAAATCAAGGCGCGCATCCTCGTCGCCGACGACCAGTCGGATCTCGGCGAGGCGCTTCGGTTCCTCTTCAAGGCCGAGGGATGGCGGACGGAGCTGGCCCAGTCGCCGGATTCGGCGCTCGACCTGGTGTCCCGCACGGAATTCGACCTGGTCTTCGCGGACCTGAACTACACCCGCGACACCACCGGCGGCACCGAGGGGCTGGAACTGCTCGCCCGGTTGCAGCAGCTGGATCCACAGCTCCCGGTGGTGGTCATGACGGCCTGGGCCAACGTGGACGTCGCCGTGGAGGCCATGCGGCGGGGCGCGAGGGACTTCGTGCAGAAGCCTTGGGACAACGCGCGGGTCCTGGCGATCGCCCGGAACCAGATCGCCCTGCGGCGGGCGCTTCGGCAGGGCGACCGGCTCGCCGCGGCCGAAAGGGCCCGGCGGGGCGGGGGACCTTCCCTCGTCGCCGGCTCCGCCGCCATGCGACCCGTGATGGAGCTGATCCAACGGGTCGGCCCCAGCGACGCCACCGTGCTCATCACCGGCGAGAACGGCACCGGAAAGGGCGTCGTCGCCGAGGCCCTCCACGCCGCCAGCCCCCGTTTCGGCGGGCCGTTCGTCTCCGTCAACATGGGCGGCCTCAGCGAGACCCTGTTCGAGAGCGAGCTGTTCGGACATGTGAAGGGGGCCTTCACCGACGCCCGCGCGGACCGGGTCGGGCGTTTCGAGATGGCGGAGGGTGGGACGCTGTTCCTCGACGAGATCGCGAACATGCCGCTGCCCCAGCAGGCCAAGCTGTTGCGCGTGCTCGAGACCCGGTCCTTCGAGCGGCTCGGATCCTCCCGCACCCAGTTGGCCGACGTCCGGCTCGTCGCCGCGACCAACGCCGACCTCCGCGCCGAGGTCGCCGCGGGCCGGTTCCGCCAGGACCTCCTCTTCCGCCTCAACACGATCGAGATCCGCCTGCCTTCCCTGCGCGAGCGTCTCGACGACGTGGAACCGCTCGCCCTCCATTCCCTCGCACGGCTTCGGCTGCGCTACCGCAAGGACATCGCCGGCTTCGAGCCCGCCGCGGTCGCGGCCATGAAGTCCCACTCCTGGCCTGGGAACGTGCGCGAGCTGTTCCATGCCGTGGAGCGCGGCGTGCTGATGGCGGACGGTCCCAGGATCCGCGCGGCGGACCTCGGCCTCTTCACCGTCCGCGAGGCGGCGAAGCCGCTCGAGGAGATGAGCATCGAGGAGGTCGAGCGGTTCCTCATCCGTCAGACCCTGGCCCGGTGCGACGGCAATGCGATGCGGGCCGCGGAGCAGCTCGGCCTCAGCCGGAGCGCCTTCTACCGCCGGCTGGAGAAGTACGGTCTGTGAAGGCGCCACCCCGATTCGAGCGGCGCCTCGTGATGCTGGCCGTCGGTGCGGCCCTCCCGGGCCTGCTGCTCGCGGCGTTCCTCCTGTGGCACGACGCCGCCATGGATCCCGGACTCCGGATCCTGCTCTTCTCGGTCGCCTTCCTCTCCGCCGCCTGGCTGGTCGCCACGCTGGTCGCCCGGGTCGTCTTCCCGCTCCGCACGTTGGCCAACATCCTCGGCGGCATCCGAGAGGGAGACTTCTCCATGCGCGCCCGCGGCGCGGTCCGCGACGACGCCCTGGGGGAGGTCTTCCTCGAGACCAACGCCCTCGGCCAGACGCTGCTGGAGCAACGTCTGGGAGCCATGGAGGCGACCGCCCTGCTGCGCACCGTCATGGTCGAGTTGGACGTGGCGGTGTTTGCCTTCGACGACCACAGCCGTCTGCGGCTTGCCAACCGCGCCGGCGAGGCCCTCCTCCGTCGGCCCGCTGAACAGTTGCTCGGGCGGTCGGCGTCCGAGTTGGCCCTCGACGGCTGCCTGGGCGGCGACGCCCAACGGGTCCTGACCATGGACTTGCCGGGGGGCTCCTCCCGTTACGCACTGCGCCGATCCGTGTTCCGACAGGAGGGACGTCCCCATCGTCTGGTGGTGCTCACCGACCTCGGCCGGGTCCTGCGCGAGGAGGAACGGGCCGCCTGGCAACGCCTGCTGCGCGTCCTCGGCCACGAGATCAACAACTCACTCACCCCCATCACCAGCATCACCGGTTCGCTCGAATCGCTCCTCGGCCGCGATCCGCTTCCGGAGGACTGGCAGGCCGACACCCGACGCGGCCTCGAGATCATCCGTGGACGCGCCGGTGCGTTGGCGCGGTTCATCGACGACTACTCCCGTCTCGCCAAGCTGCCGCCGCCCCTGCTTCGCCCGGTCGAACTCGCGGAGATCCTCCGTCGCGTCGCCGTGCTGGAGTCCCGTGTTCCCGTGCTGCTCGCCGACATCGCGACGGTCCGGATCGAGGCGGACCCGGACCAACTCGAGCAGCTCCTCATCAACCTCCTGCGCAACGCCGCCGAAGCCGCGCTCGCCAACCCGGACGAATCCGACCGGACGGTCCGGGTGGCGGTGGTCGAGGAGGACGACGTGGTCGCCGTGCGTGTGGAGGACACCGGCCTGGGGATCGCCAACCCGGCGAACCTCTTCGTGCCCTTCTTCACCACCAAGCCCGGCGGCTCGGGCATCGGGCTGACGCTCTGCCGTCAGATCGCCGAAGCCCACGCCGGTCGTCTCGGCTTGGAGAACCGTTCGGACCGCGGCGGGGCCGTGGCGACCCTGACACTGCCACGCCGTCGCTGAAGTGCCTTTCCCTGGCCGCGGACGAAAACGCTTCAAGGGGGATTTGCCACGGAGGCGCCGAGGACACGGAGAGGACTCGGCCGGACAAGGCTGTTGCGGCTTCAGCAGCCCATTGGCGCCGCTCCCAGGGTGATTTCCCTTCCGCGCCCTCCGTGCCTCCGCGTGAGCCGATCCGTGCAGTCCCTGTTGGCGCACGGGATTCCATCTCCGCCTTCATCCCGATTTCGGGACGGACGCATGCCGAAACCGGTCCAATGGACCCGCCGAGCGCCCCTGCCGAATTCCCAGTGGATCGAATCGATGTCTACTCAAACGGCTCTCCGAAAGTGAGATATGTCAAAGTGGTTCATTGGCCTTGGACGCTGGCATCGGTGCTGCAAGGGGGACGGCATGAGCGCGGCGTCAACGAGGAGGGGAAACGGCGAAGAGGCGACTTCGGGACCGGTGGATCCGGCCGCGTCGATGCGACGGGCCGAGACGATCCTCATCCTGACGCTTTGGATCGTCATCGCCGCCGCCTTGCGCCCCGCGATGGAGTACCTCGACGGGATGGGTGACCGGTTGCCCCTGGTTGCTTCCGCCTTGGAGCTGGGCCTGCGAGCCGCGCTGGCCTCCTGAACCGAATTTCGAACATGGATCGAATTCAACAGAAGGGCGCGGCGGCCGGGGATGTCCCAACCCTGGCCTTCACCACCACCGGATCCGGGGTCGACATCGCGCGTCCGGACCTGGTGCGCAAACGGCTTCGTCGCCGTTGGATCCTCGGGGTGTCCGGGTCGGCGGCGCTGACCCTGGTGACGGTGTTCCTCGCCCGCCTGGAACCCGCCGCGCCGCGCCTCTCCACCGAGCCGTGGATCGGCACCGTGACCCGCGGGGAGATGCGTCGCGAGGTGCGGGGCAACGGGACGCTCGTCCCGGAACTGATCCGGTTCGTCCAGGCCGAGACCGCGGGTACCGTCGTCCGCATCGCCGTCCAGCCCGGGGCCGCGGTCGGCGCCGACACGGTCCTCCTCGAGCTTTCCAACCCGGAACTCACCCAGCAGGCCTTCGACGCGGAATGGGCGGCGAAGGCGGCCGAAGCCCTCCTGGAGAAGCTCCGCGTCTCCGCCGAAAGCGACCGTCTCCAGCAGGAGTCGACGCTCGCCTCGCTCCGCTCCGACGCCCGGCAGGCGGCCCTCGAGTCCAAGGCCAACGAGGTTCTGGCTCAGGACGGCCTGGTCCCGGCGATCGAGATGGAGCGGACCCGGGCGAAGGCGCAGGACCTCGGTTCCCGTGTCGCGATCGAGGAACGCCGCCTCGCCTTCGCCGCGGAGTCGGCGAAGTCCCAGTTGGCCGTCCAATCCGCCGAGGTCGAGAAGCTCCGGGCCCTGCGCGACCTGCGCCGTCAGCAGGTTGCCAACCTCCAGGTGAAGGCCGGCATCGACGGCGTGCTGTCCCAGCTCGGCGACCGCGAGATGCTCCAGGCCGGCCAACGCGTCGCGGCGAACGCGACGTTGGCCAAGGTCGTCGTCCCGACCCGGCTCAAGGCCGAGGTGAAGATCGCGGAGACCCAGGCCCGCGACGTGGCCCTCGACCAGAAGGTGTCCGTCGACACCCGGAACGGCGTCGTGCCGGGCCGCGTGGTGCGCGTGGATCCGGCGGTCCAGAACGGAACGGTCCTCGTCGAGGTGCGCCTCGAAGGTCCGCTGCCGAAGGGCGCCCGTCCCGACCTCAGCGTCGAGGGCACCATCGAGCTGGAGCACCTGGAGAACGTCCTGCATGTCGGGCGTCCGGTGCAGGGCCAGCCGGAGAGCACCGTGGGGCTGTTCCGCATCGCCGCGGACGGACTCCATGCGGTCCGTGTGCCGGTCAAGCTGGGCCGCGGAAGCGTGAGCGAGATCGAGGTCCGCGAAGGCCTCGCCGAGGGCGACCGGGTGATCCTCTCGGACATGGGCCAATACGACAGCCACGACCGGGTGAGGGTCAAATGACGCGGCTCCACATCGAATATGGTCCTGGAGGCCCGACCCGATCAGGCCTCGATCGTTGTCCGTTGTCGGTTGCCCATTGTGCTGGCGCCACTGCCGGATCCGATCGACTTCAGGTAGGAGTTCAACTTTGGGGAGAGCTCGTCGAGGAGGGGCCTGATGACATTCGTATCGGTTTCAGAAAGAAGCCGACGACTGTGTGCCCGGCGGAGGAAATGCCGTGTTTCGTTCAACGAACCCCTTGCGATTCGGATGAACCGCCGGTTGTCCTGGAAACTGCCGCGTCCAGCGCCCTCGGCGATGTTCGCTCCAATGCTGTCCGCAGCCCGGATCAACTGGCGGCCCAGCGTGTCCTTCGCCATCGGACTCCAGCCGAGAACCAGATCCCAGACGCGATCCGCTATCTCCTCGGAAAGCCGATAGACGCGGAGACTCTCGAAGTGAGGTTTTCCAGCCATGAGATGTCGCCCGCGCTTGTCCCATTCCGGAACCGGGGATTCAGCGGGCGACCGACGACCTTGGTTGTGACATTTGCCCCCACGGACCACCGACAACTGACAACTGACAACTGACAACTGACAAACACCCGATGGCCTCGCTCATTTCGCTCAATGGCATCAAGAAGGTCTTCCTCACCGACGAGGTCGAGACCCACGCCCTCTCGGGCATCCACCTCCACATCGACCAGGGCGAGTACGTCTCGATCGCCGGACCTTCCGGCTGCGGGAAGTCCACGCTGCTCGCGATCCTCGGCCTGCTCGACTCGCCCTCGGAGGGATCCTACCTGCTCAACGGCAACGACGTCTCCGCCATCGACCACGCCGAACGCGCACGCATCCGCAACCGCGAGATCGGCTTCATCTTCCAGAGCTTCAATCTCATCGGCGACCTCACCGTGCTGGAGAACGTGGAGCTGCCGTTGACCTACCGCGGGCTGGGTGCGGCCGAACGGCATGAACGCGCCACGCAGGCGCTGGAGAAGGTCGGCATGAGCCACCGCATGCGGCATTACCCGAGCCAGCTCTCCGGCGGACAACAGCAGCGCGTGGCCGTGGCCCGCGCCCTCGGCGGCAAGCCGAGCATCCTCCTCGCCGACGAACCGACCGGGAACCTGGACTCCAAGAACGGCGAGGCCGTCATGGACCTGCTGCGCCAATTGCACCGCGAAGGCGCCACCATCTGCATGGTCACCCACGACGCCCGCTTCGCGAAACACGCGGACCGCCAGATCCACCTGTTCGACGGACGCGTGGTCGAGGAGGTGGCGGAGTCGGCCTCGGGACGGGGCTGAGGTGGTCAGTGGTCAGTGGTCAGTGGTCAGTGGTCAGTGGTCAGTGGTCAGTGGTCAGTGGTCAGTGGTCAGTGGTCAGTGGTCAGTGGTCAGTGGTC
>JAIYBC010000040.1 GCA_027488845.1 Verrucomicrobiales bacterium
ACACCTCCCTTCCAAACCAACGGTCGCCTCCTTCACCGCCCCATCTCCCACTGCCGCTCCTCTCCGCTCCTACCACCAAACTCCAGCAGATCCCAAACGGCCTCTGCTCTCCTTCGCCTTTACTTGGAAATCTCAGTCAATCGGACGGACAGCCGGATGAGGGGGTATCGATACAAATCAGGCGAAATACCCCCAAAAAGTGCTCGATTTAGGCTTCGGGCGGTCGAGGTTCCGGAACCGAGGCGGCCAATCCTTTTTACACGTCACGACAAATCGATGGAACGCTTGTGCGCCGATCCGTGAAAACTGCGTATGCAAGTAGCTTTGGATTAGGTGTTTCGAAATCTCATCCACAGACCTTGCAGACGGACACAGATCCGGAAGCGTGGGTAACTGACGAAAACCTTCGGTCCGGTCCGACACGGCCGGCACCTTTGACTGTTCGGAGATCGACTCTTCCTGGTGAACGGTTTCTGCATCTCAGACGGCCTAGTTGCATCCAAAAGGCTTCCGCAGATGGGCGTCGAGCCGGCGAGGGAGTCGTGAGGTGAGCCGGAGTTGATCGGCGGAAAGCCAATTCAGAAGTGTTGCTTGGCCTCCTCTTTCGAAGGACCCGCGCTAACGGGCCATCGCCAGCGATTTACGGCTATTCGCCAGATCTTCGATCTCAGCCAGCGAGAACTGAGAAACATCGCCTCGCGTGGTATGGACCAACGCTCCATGGGCGGCGCCGATTTCAACGGATTCCTGAAGCGACCGCCCTTGGATCAATCCCCAAAGGAGTCCGGCGCCGAAGGCATCCCCGGTCCCAACCCGGTCGATGACCTCCATTTGTGAGTAGATTCGGCTTTGTACGTGATTCACCCGATCTGCGGCAAAGCCATAGAAGTCCTGCCGGTTGGCTTGATGCAGGGTCCGATCGGTGCCAGCGATCCAGCGTAGGTTCGGAAACTTTTCGAAGACGGAGTTCAGGAGCGGCTTACCTTGGAGTTTTGTGGAGGATTCATCCAACAGGGCCTGGAAACCCGCCTCGCTGCCGATCAGAAGGTCCGATTGGGCTACAAACTCCCTGTTGATCGCCGCCGCGGCAGCTGGAGTTGCAAGTGCAGCACGGAAGTTCAGGTCGTAGCTGATTTGAGTTCCATGTTCTCGTGCCTTTGAGATGGCGAATTGGAGGGTTCGACGGGAATTCTCCGACAGCACGGCGTAGATTCCGCCGGAGTGGAGCCACTTTGCTCCGGTGGATTGGAACAAGTGAGCCCAATTCACATCGGTGGGATCCAGTTCGGAGGCTGACGAATGTCCCCGATCATACAGGGCCATGCCTCCCCGAACGCCGGTTCCGATCTCTGCGAAGTAGAGTCCGACACGGTTTTCGCGTCCGACACCGTCATAAGGAACGCGGTGGACATAGGAGAGGTCCATGCCGACGGCTCTGGCGTGGTTGAGTATGATGTCAGCGACCGGGGACATTGGGAGTCGGCTGACGAAGCCGGTCTTCGCTCCCATGCGCGCCAAGGCGTAGGCCACATTGTATTCCCCGCCGCCGACGTCGACTTCGAGAGTTCGGGCAAACTCGATGCGGCCGGCACCAGGCGGGGAAAGGCGCACCATGCACTCTCCCAGCGCGACCAGATCCAAGTGGGCATCCATGGCCCTACGCTCCTTCCTGCTGCGGCGCTGTCCAGAAGGATCGCGGTCAAGACTTCATGAGGTGGAACGCGATCAGCGAAAAGACCATCCCCGCAATGCCGACGATGGTTTCGCACACCGTCCAGGTCTTCATCGTCTGCCCTACACTGAGGCCCAGGCTGTCCTTCACCATCCAAAACCCGCTGTCATTCAGATGACTAAGGAACAGGGATCCGCAGCCAATGGCACAGATGATCAGTGCGACCTGATGGGGATTGAGTTCCGGGTGTGCCGCCATGACTGGAACAAGCAGGCCTGATGCGGTGGTGATGGCGACCGTGGCGGATCCGGTGGCCACGCGGATGAAGGCTGAGACGAGCCAGCCGTACATGAGCGGGCTCAAATTCACTGCTGTTCCGGCTTTTCCGATGGCTTCGGCGACTCCGGAGTCGCGGAGCACCCGGGCAAATCCGCCGCCGGCTCCGATCACCAAGATGGTCATTCCCACCGTGCCAATACAGACCTCGGTGAACTTCAACACTTGGGTGCGGGTGAATCCGCAGCGGGTACCGATCGACCACATCGCGAAAAGCACGGCTACCAGCAGCGCCATGGTTGGATGACCGATGAACTGCGCCAATTCCCGGAGCTCGTGTCCTTTGGGCAGGGTCAACTCGGCGACAGTTGCGAAGAGCATCAGGACCACCGGGGACAGGATGCTGAAGAGGGTCAGGCCGAACCCGGGGAGGCGAAAACCTGGTTCCTTCGACTCGGATTTCCGTGGGATGGGAGGTGGGTTGGCAGTGATTCGGTTCTCGATGAAGCGGGCGTAGATCGGCCCGGCTACCGCGGCGGTTGGGATTCCAATGACAAATCCCCAGAAAAGGACCAAGCCCATGCTGGCCTTCAGGGCCTCAACCGCGACGACCGGGCCTGGGTGCGGAGGCATCACTCCGTGCATGACCGAGAGACAGGCGAGAAGGGGAAGAGTGAGGCGCAGGAAGGGTTGCTTGGTCTCGTGGGTCAGGGTGAGGAGGATCGGAAGAAGGAGGACGAGTCCCACCGCAAACCACGTCGTGAGTCCCACCGCCAAGGCGAGGGCCATGATGCACCATTGGATGTGTTTCGGGCCGAAGAACGAAGCGAAGCGCTTCGCCAGCACTTCTGCGCCGCCGGATTCCGCGAGCAGCTTGCCCAGCATTGTTCCCAGCGCGATCACGGCCGCAGTTCCTCCCATTGTCGCTCCGAGTCCGTCACCGAACGACTTGATCACGGCCAAGATGCTGTAGGTGGGCGTCTTGCCAGCGACTTCTGCGAGGACCTTGCCGGTGGTGTCCCGGGCGGGAACCCCCAGCAGGACCACGGCTCCGATCCCGACCACCAACGATGCCAGCAGCAGGGAGATGAATGCGTTCACCTTGGCCCGGGTGATGAGCAGCACGAGGATGCCGATGGAGAACAGGGCCAATACGATGAGTTTCCAGTCCTGCGGGTTCATGGAATTCATGAACCTCACACGAAACGGATTCCGAAGGGAAGGGTTGTCGGGAGTGGGAGCCGAGGATCCTCGGCGCTTGGGCTGGAGTCCCACCTTCCTCCGGCGGTATCCTTTCTGGAAGTCATGAGCAGCCCTCTTCGTCTCGGTCGTTTCTCCATCGGCATCGGCGACCGCTTCGCGCATCAGGCGCAGGCCCAGTTGCAGGCATTGGTGGAGATCGGCCGGCTTGGCCTCGCGGTGACGCCGGTTTGGAACAAGTCGAACCGCGAACACACCATCATCGGTTCGGAACCGGCTTCGACCCGTGCTGCCGCTGACGCTGCGGTCGCGGCGTTGGGATGGAATGGCGGCTACTTCCTCGACGCCGACCACATCCGCCTCGAGACGGTCGGCCGATTTCTTGCACCCTGCGATTTCTTCACCATCGACGTCGCCGACAGCATCGGCCAAGCCACCGCTCCCGAGGCGGTGGAAGCCTTTGTCGCCCGGCACCCGGAGTTGGTGGGTGAAGTCCGAATCCCGGGCATCCCCGAGCCGTTCCAGATCAGCCGTGCCCAAACCGAAGCGGTGTCGGCGAAGTACCTCGCGGCGACGGCGGAGGCGGGGCGCATCTATCGCCACATCCTCGCTGCCAAGGGTGCCGGGATGTTCGTCACGGAAGTCTCGATGGACGAAACCGATCTACCGCAGACGCCTCCGGAGTTGCTGGTGATCCTCGTTGCCCTTGCGGACGAAGGGGTACCGGTTCAGACCATCGCCCCGAAATTCACGGGACGATTCAACAAGGGCGTCGACTACGTCGGGGACATCGCCCAGTTCGAGAGGGAGTTCAACGACGACCTCGCGGTCATCGGCCATGCGGTTGCGAGATACGGCCTGCCCTCGGACCTGAAGCTCAGCGTCCATTCCGGCAGCGACAAGTTCTCGATCTACGGCCCCATCCGCCGCGCCCTGCAACGAACCGGTTCGGGTGTCCATCTGAAGACCGCCGGGACCACCTGGCTGGAGGAGGTGATCGGCCTCGCCGAGGCCGGCGGCGACGGCCTGGAGTTGGCCAAGGAGATCTATCGCGAAGCCCTGGCACACCGGGAAGCCCTTTGCGCCCCGTACGCCACCGTGATCGACATCGATCCGAACCGGCTTCCCGCTGCGCTCGAGGTGGACGGCTGGACCTCGGCGACGTTCGTCGCCGCACTGCGGCATGTGCCTTCGGATCCCGGATTCAACCCCAGTTTCCGTCAGCTCATCCACGTCGGCTTCAAGGTCGCTGCGAAGATGGGGCCCCGTTATCTCTCCAGTCTCGAGCGCCACCGTGAGGTTGTCTCCCGCAACGTGACCGCAAACCTTCTCGAACGTCATCTGAAGCCATTGCTGGTTGGTTGAATCCCGTCCCTTTTCCCGAAGTCCTCCCTCCGCGAAGAAGCCCATGATCCATCGAATCCGACTCCTGCCGATCCTGCTGGCCGCCCTGATGGCCCAGGCTGCCGAACTGCCCCCGCGGGCCCATGCCCCTCTGGTCGATCCGACGACGGCCACCACAGTGCGAACCCAAGGGGTTTCCGCTCCGGCGGACGGCGAACGGATCGTTCTCCTCGGGAACGGGTTGGCAGAACGGGATGTCTATTATGGGCGCCTTGAGGCGGAGCTGCACCTGCGGTTTCCCGACAGCAAGCTGGTGGTGCGCAACATGGGGCGACCGGGTGACACCCCTGGGTTCCGACCCCACCCGGCGCGTGTGTCGCAATGGGCGTTCCCGGGTGCGGAACGCTTCCACCCCGGGCTGAAGTCCCATTTCGGCAAGGGGTTCTTTCCGACGCCGGACCAGTGGCTGACCCATCTGAAGGCGGACACCATCCTGGCCTTCTTCGGATACAACGAGTCGTTCGACGGACCTGGCGGTGTGGCCAACTTCGAAGCCGAGCTGGACGCCTGGGTTTCCCACACATTGACCAAAGCCTACAACGGCGTCGCGGCGCCCCGTCTGGTGTTGGTTTCGCCGATCGCCTTCGAGGACCTTTCGGGTGGCCGCGACCTTCCCGACGGAAAGAGAGAGAACGCGAACCTCGCCCTCTACACGGAGGCGATGCGCTCGGTGGCCAAGAAGCGGGGAATCGCCTTCGTCGACCTCTTCACGCCGACGCGTCTGCGCGGTACTCGACCTGGCCAAGCGCCGCTGACGATCAACGGTTTCGCGCCGACCGAGGCCGGATATGTCGAGATCGCCGGGCTCCTCTCGGAGGGGGCTTTCGGCAAGGCGCCGCGTCGCGCCAAGGGAAGCGCGGACAAGGTTCTCGCCGCGGTCCGTGAGAAGGATTGGTTCTGGAACAACGACTACAACCTGGTGAACGGCGTCCATACGCACGGCCAGCGCTACGATCCGTTTGGTCCGCAGAACTACCCGTTCGAGATCCTCAAGTCGCGCGCGATGACCGTCAGGCGGGATGCGCTGATCCATGAGGTCGCGGCCGGTCGCAAGACCGACCTGGCGGTGGACGATGCAGAAACCGGCGAGTTGCCTTCGGTTCCCACCAATTTCCGTCGGCCGATCGAGTATCTCGACGGCACAAAGGCGATCGAGAAGATGACGGTGATGCCCGGCTACAAGGTCGAGCTGTTCGCCTCCGAGAAGGAGTTCCCCGACCTGAAAAACCCGGTGCAGATGTCCTTCGACAACCGGGGACGGCTTTGGGTGGCGGTGATGCCGTCCTATCCGCACTTCAAGCCGGGTGACCCGCGGCCGGACGACAAGCTGCTGATCCTCGAGGACACCGACAACGATGGTAAGGCCGACACGCAGAAGATCTTCGCCCGCGGACTCCATCTCCCGATCGGTTTCGAGTTGGCGCCGGAAGGCGTCTATCTTTCGCAGGAGCCGAACCTGTGCCTGCTGGTCGACGACAACCACGACGACGTCGCCGACCGGATGGAGATCCTGATGCACGGGTTCGACACCCATGACACGCACCATGCGATCTCGGCCTACAGCGCGGATGCTTCCGGCGCGTTCTATCTGCTGGAGGGACGTTTCCTCCACAGCCAAGTCGAGACCCCGTACGGGCCGAGGCGGGTGAACGACGGCGGAGCGTGGCGCTTCGATCCCAAGAACTTCCGGCTCGAGCGTTTCATCCAGTCGGACGTCAACAACCCCTGGGGCATCGCCTTCGACGACTGGGAGCAATGTGTGCTCTCCGATGCCTCGAGCGGGGAGAACTACTGGGCGTTGCCGATCTCGGCGAAGATGCCGTACGGGGTCGAGATCGACCGCGCGGGCGAATACGTTCCGAAGCGGTCGCGGCCGACCTCGGGATCCGAGTTCGTGTCTTCCCGTCATTTCCCGGAGGACCGGCAGGGTCAGTTCATGACCTGCAACAGCATCGGGTTCCTTGGCATCAACTTCAGTTCGGTGCGGGAGGACGGATCAGGCTTCACCGGCGCCTTGGCCGGCGACCTGATCAGCTCGAGCGACCCGAACTTCCGCCCCGTGGACCTCGAGTTCGCCCCGGACGGTTCGCTCTATTTCATCGACTGGCACAACGCCCTGATCGGTCACATGCAGCACAACGCCCGCGATCCGAACCGGGATCACGACCATGGGCGCGTCTATCGGGTCACCTATCCCTCGCGGCCCCTGGTCAAGCCCACCCGCGTCGCCGGAGCCTCCGTCCCCGAACTGCTCGAGGCCCTGAAGTCGCCGGAGTATCGGACGCGTTACCGTGCGCGTCGCGAATTGCGTGGGCGTCCCGCGGCCGAGGTGCTTCCGGCGGTGAAGGCCTGGGCTTCCAAGCTGGATCGCGCCGATGCGCGCCATGAACACCACCTGTGCGAGGCCCTCTGGGCGACGTGGTCGCAGAACCAGCCGGACGCCGGCATCCTCCGGGCCTGTCTCAACGCGAAGTCCCATCAGGCACGCGCGGCGGCGGTCCAGGTGCTCCGGCATGCGGGCTATCGGTTGCCCGAAGTCGCCTCGTTCTACCGGCAGGCGGTCAACGATCCGCACCCGCGGGTCCGTCTTGAGGCCATGGTCGCTGCCTCGTGGCTGGACAACGAGCTTGGTGCGCGACTGATCCTGGATGGCCTGCGTCAACCCCTCGACAAGTGGATGATCCCGGTCACCCGGCAGATGCTCCAGACGACGCTCAAAGACGACGTGGAGGCCTTGGTGAAGGCCTCGCCGTCTGTGGTCGCGGACAACCCGAATGCGCAGGAATACCTCGCCGGCCGGATGAAGCTTGGATCGCCGGTGCCGGCCGAGAAGAAGGAGTACGGACCGACGAGGAAGCTCTCCGAGGGCGACCAGAAGCTCTATCTGCTCGGCAAGGAGGTCTTCCACCGCGACGCGCATTGCGCGACCTGCCACCAGTCGTCGGGTACCGGCGTCCAGGGTGTCTATCCGCCGCTCAACGTGGCCGGGAACCCTTGGCTCGCGGACGAGGAGCGCCTGGTCAAGGTGGTCCTGAAGGGACTCTGGGGTCCGCTGGAGATCGGCGGGCAGCGGTTCGGTCCGACCAACGGAGTGCCCCCGATGCTGGGATTCGCGGGCATGCTGACCGACGAGGAGGCCGCCGGGGTCCTGACCTATGTGCGTCAATCCTTCGGGAACGACTTCGCCCCGGTGGCGCCGTCCTCGGTTGCCAGGGTCCGCGCGGCGACCAAAGGCCGTGCGGACTTCTACATGGTGGAGGAGATCATGAAGGAGCATCCGATCTCCGGTTGGGAGAAGTGGGGACGCATGGCCCGGCCGGCCGGGGACATCTACGAGTAGGACGCCTATCGGCGAAACCTTCAGGCGGAGAGGCCTTGCCGCCCGGCGAGGCCCCTCCGCATGATTCGGCATGCAAACTCGACCGTTGGGGAAAACCGGCCTCCACCTGCCGGTGCTCGGATTCGGAGCCAGTTCGTTGGGACAGGAATTCCGTAGCGTGAGCCTCGACGAGGCCCTTAGGAGTGTTCGTGTCGCATTGGATTGCGGCCTGAACTTCATCGACACCTCCCCATTCTACGGCCGTGGCATGAGCGAAGTCCTTCTGGGCATCGCGTTGAAGGGGGTGCCGAGGGAGTCCTACACTCTTTGCACGAAGCTGGGTCGCTACGACCTAGGCCATTTCGACTTCTCCGCCAAACGGGTTGCCGAATCCATCGACGTTTCACTGCATCGCCTCGGCACCGACCACCTGGACATCGTCCTCTGTCACGACATCGAGTTCGTCGAGATGCAGCAGATCGTGGACGAAACCTTGCCGGCGTTGCGGGAGGTGGTGGCCAAGGGGAAAGTCCGCTACGTCGGGTTCAGCGGCTATCCGCAGAAGATCTTCCGCTTCATTTGCGACCAGGCACCGGTGGACTGCGTGTTGAGCTACAACCAATACACGCTTCAGAACAGCCGTTTCCTCGACGAGACGGTGCCCTATCTGAAGGGGAAGGGGATTGGTGTCCTGAACGCGGGACCGTTCAGCGCCCGCCTGCTGACCAATGCGCCTCTTCCAGCGTGGTTGAAGGAGCCCGAGGAGG
The DNA here is from genome assembly GCA_027488845.1 of Verrucomicrobiales bacterium. Lineage (GTDB taxonomy): Bacteria > Verrucomicrobiota > Verrucomicrobiia > Limisphaerales > UBA9464 > SXXZ01. The sequence continues at coordinate 8,639 of JAIYBC010000040.1, forward strand.
TGAAGGCTGCGGCCCGTGCGTCCGCAGCACTGTGTGCCGGACGCGGTGAGGACATCGCAAAGCTCGCCCTTCAGTTCTCCTGTGCCCATCCGGACATCACCTCCACGGTCGCCGGCAGCGCCAATCCGGAGAACATCCGCAAGTGGGCCCGCTGGCTGGAGGAGCCGATCGACCAAGGTTTGCTGGCCGAGGTCCGTTCGATCTTCGAGCCGGTCCGGAACCTCGGGCACCTCGAGGGGTTGCCCAAGAACAACTGACGGCGGAAGTCGGCGCCGACGGGTTGCGTCGACGCCGACACTGTCGGTTCAAACCAAGGGCAGTTCGCCGGTGATCCGGACGCCATCCGCGGATTGGGTTCCGCCGGACTGCAGGCGTTCCCCGGCCACGGAATAGCCGGGGATGATCCGGTTGAGCTGTTCCTGCGTGGCTCCCAGATGGTCGCGGACCAGGGAGCCCATGACCGAGCGGAAGTCGGTCGCGCGTTGGAGGTAGCGTCCGGTGCTTTGGAACATGGTGCCGTTCATGCCGGTCTGCCATGCGACCGGGTCGCTTGGACCGCAGTTGAAAATGCCGCTGCGGGTCACCGCGCCCAATGCATTCGTCTGGAATCCCTTCACCCCGCCACCGGCGACGTACATCACGCTGGCCTCGGCATGGTCGGTTCCGTTGTCGGAGTTCTCGATGGTCGTCCGACCGAACTCGGAAAGCGTCACCACGACGAGGTCGTCCCAACGGCATTGGTCGCCGTGGTTCTTGAAGTACTTCCTGAGCGCGTAGAGGGACCAACCGACGCGGCGGAGCAGGTTCGCGTGGGACCCGGTGACTCCGCCCTGGTTGCTGTGGGTGTCCCAGCCGTCGATCTGGGTTCCGGCGACGATGGCGTCGGTCTTGTTGAGGATCAGGGCCGCCGACTTGAGCTGGTTGAAGAAGCCGTAGGCGCTGGTCGGGACCACGTAGTTGGGATTGCCGGTGCCACCGGGTCCGCCGCCGTTCTTGTCGTTGGTCGTCGGGAACAGGTGGTAGGGGCGTCTTCCGTCGGTGTTTTCGTCGTCGACGAACGTGTTTCCGGCTTCGCTGAAGTTCAGTCCGGCGAAGATGTCCAGGGTCTTCGACATGTTCGCGTACTGCTGCTGGAGCATGTCGCGGTTCTGCTTGGGCACGAACCCGGCCGAATTCGCTGCGGCCAGCGCGTTGGCCATCTTGAGGTTGCCGTCGACGTTGTTGGGAACGCCGAGAAGGTCATAGCGGGTCGGATCGGTGATGTTGGTCATCGCCGCCCGGGATCCGCGGAGCATCAGCGGAAGCGAACTCTGGAAGGAGACGCCGGTGAGTGAATTCACCTGGGTGCGTCCCGATTCGTACATCGCCCTGTAGAGGATGCCGTCCTTCACCATCGGGTCCCTCGGCGCACCGGTTTCCCAGTAGTTCTGTGAGTCGAAGTGGGACCTGGACTGACGCGGATAGCCGACGCGGTGGATCATCGCGAGTTCCCCCGCGTTGTAGATCGGCGCGAGGAACTTCAGCGACGGATGCAATCCCGCGAACCCGTTCCCGAGCGGAATGGAGAACGGGTAGTCGTAGGTGCCTCCGGTGGCGCCGGCTGTGGGGAACAACGCGCGACCCCGCACATTCCAGGTCTGGGCCGGATCGACCGGGATCTGGATGTTGTCGCGGATGAGCGGTCCGTAGGCGTCGTCGCCGTGGGGGATCACGTTGTTGAGTCCGTCATTGGCGCCGCGCAGGAAGATGAAGAGCAGCTTCTTGACGCGACCATCGGGACCGGGCCGGCCGATCGTGCCGTCGGCGAGGGCCTTCTGGACGAACAGCGGGACGTTGGTGAGGCAGCCCAGGGCCGCCGTTGCGGCCATGCCGGTGGTGGTGCCGAGGAACGACCTGCGTGAGAGGATCTGGGGCGAGTTCATGTTCATGGTCTTTCGGTGGTGTTCCGTTTTTGAACTCACTGCTCCTGGAAGCGGGGGGTTGAAAGGAGCAGCGCGGCAAGGCCACGGACGCGTCCGTCGTAGTTCCGTGATCCGGGCAACAAGGTGGAGAACGCGGAGGCGGTGGAGCCGTTGTCCGAGGTGTTGAGGAAGTCGATGGCCACCTTCCGGATCGTGGCAAGGTTGCCGGCTCCCTCGGTTGGATAGAGCAGCCCCATGAGGTAGTCGGCCACGGCCTCGGCCGAAGTCGCCGAGGAACCGAGCTTCAGCATGACGAGTCCGGCCGGATCGATGCGGCTGGAGCCCACGGAGTCCGATGCGCTGCGTGCCGCCGGGGTGGTGACGAGGTTGGCGCCGGCGAGGGACAGGGACTGGGCGAAGCGCAGTCGTTCCGCCAGGGTGCCGGCGCTGATCCAGCCGGATCCGTCTTCCGGGTAGCCGTCGGGCTCGGCGCGGTCGAAAAGACGCATTCTTCCCGCACGATTCATCAAGCCGTCCGAGAGGTTCGCCGGATCGGCCACCGAGGTGAAGGTGCCATCCTCGCGCCGTGACCTGAAAGCCCTCAGCGTGGCCACGCCGAATTCCAGCGGCGTACGCACCTTGGATGAGGCGGTCAGGGAGGACCTGAACAGGTCGGACTCGAGGATCACCCGCAGCACCTCGCGGACTTGTCCCTTCGGACCGCCGTTCCTCGGCGATTCCCACGCCATCATGCAGGCATGGACCAGATCTTCCTCGGGAGTGTGGACATCGTCGCTGAAGTCGTAACCGTGGTGGAATTCGTCGTGTACCAGCAGCCGGCAGAGCTTCACCGACAGGTATTCCTGCGTGAAGGGTTGGTCGGCCATGTGGGCCAGCACCGCATAACCGTCCTGGATGTTGTTGGTGCCGCTCCCGTACGCGAGCCGGAGACCATAGTTCCTCCCGGCCCAAGGCGCTCCGAACCGGGCGGGGACCGTCTTGGGTGCGTTGGTGAGGATGGTCCCATTGGAGCCCTTCTCGTAGAAGATCCACTTCACCCGGGGATCATGGCGTTCCGTCCGGTAGCGGAAGGACCATTGTCCAACGAGGTTGGTCAGGCTGTTTCGTTCGGTGGCGTTGGTGAGGGACGCGTTGATGTACCGGGTGCTCCGGACGGCGAAGGGGTTGGAGACCTGGTTCGTGTCCAGGTAGTCCACGGTCCAACCGGTCCACGCCCTGGAAATCTGGACGATGTCGCCCTGGTCGTAGCCGTTGTCCACGCCGAACGCGAACAGCTCGCACAGTTCCCGGGCGTAGTTCTCGTTGGCGATCCGGTTGGTCCGCGTGGCGGTGTTGATGTCACCGCGGGAGCCCACCGTGTCGAGGTAGATGATCATCGCCGGGCTCTCGGCCGAGATCCGTAGCAGGTCGAGGAAGGTGCAGCGCGGGTTCAGGAAAGCCCTCCGCCAGGCCAGGTTCTCCCGGAACTCCAGCTTGGCCGCCTCGCCGGGGGCCAGTTCCGAGGGGAGTCCGATGTTGTCCAGATACTCGGAGGTCTTGCTGTACTGGGTGACGAAATGGTTCTCGAGGAACTGTCGGACGACTTCCGCCAGTTGACGCCGGGATTGGATGGCGTGGAGGAGGTGCCACGAGCGGAGAGTTCCGATTCCGCCGCTTCCCATGACCGGCGACGAAAGGTTCCTGAAGAAGGGAGCCGGGGATTCGATCCCGCCACTCAATGGTGTCGTCACCGAAACGCCGCTTCCCGAAAGTCGCACCACCAATCGGCTGTCTTCGCTGCTGGTCAGATACCAGAAGCTCAAGGTGTACGTCTGGGCGGCACTCAAGCTCGGTACGATGTCGAGGTAGACCGAATCGGTTCCGGTGCTGCCCGCGGCGATCATCTCGAGATGGAACGCAGCCTGACCCGACCGGACATAGTCGGCGGTTCGAGCGGAGTTGGCGGAATTGGCCGTGAGTCGCCAGTTGCTCGTCCCGAGCGGCGACTCGAAACCGCCGTTCGGCAACAGGTTCGCCGCCGTGCCGTTGTCCACGGAACCCGCCACCAGACGGAAGTCGTCCAAATAGGCGTCTCCGGGGCCGTCGAGGTACATGTACAGCCTCGACGAGGACCCGTTGCCGGTGACGGTCACCTTGCGCCAAATGGGACCGGTGTCCGCAGGTTGGTCGAGTTCCTCTGCAATTCCTTCCGGAGCCAGTTGTTCCGCGATGTAGGCCGACGTCCCGATCTGGCGTATCCGGTCCAGTTCGTCGGGGGTCGGTCCATACGCGATCCGGTTCAGGAGCGCACCGGCCAGGACGGTCTCACTGGGGAGGGGCGAGGCTTCGACCTGGTAGAAACCGGAGGGACCGGAAGCGGCATTGGTCCCTGTCCAAACGCCTCCGGAAAGGATTCCCGATGCGTTCGACAAGGCTCCTCCCGGGCTCTCCGAATGTCGGATCCGGTACTCCTGGACCGAGGGGGCGAGTTGGAAGCGAAGTTCGGGACGTCCGTTGGTGAGGCCAAACCAATGGATGTCCGGAGTGATCTGCTGGGCGGAAACCGCGAGGACTCCGATCAGGGTCGAAACGAGGGTCCGGGGAAGTTGCATCTGGGATATGGGGAAGGCGCTACCGGATACGGCCCGCGGAAGCAGAAACAGGACCGCCACCGAGTCGAGGTTCAACGAGGCGGCACGACCTTGCACCTCCGTTTTTGCCCTAGAGTCGAACCCTCCTGATCCGCCCGCCACCCTATTCTCGCGGTTGTCTTCAGAACCTTCGATGCCGCATTGGCTTACATAGCCAGATTTCGGTTCGACCGTTGATTGGGGGACGGACGTCCGCCGCGGTCGATCCGGCCGTCGGAACGCCCCTTCCGTGTTCGAACCCCAAAGCAAGGGTGAGGCGCGAGTTCGTGCACGGCGTGGATTTCCGGGGAGTTGCGTGGGTTCTGCGCACCGGACATCCGCTCATTGGACAAAGGTCGGCGCCGACCGCTGTTGGAAGCTCCCGAAATTTCCCGTCCGGCGACCTACTGCGCGGATGCGGAAGACCCCATGTCCTTGCGTCCGGCTGGAGACTGGGACGACAACTCCGGCGGTTCCGGGTTCCGCCGAAAGAAGGGGCTTCCAATGGGCTGAATTCCGGGAAGTCGCGCAATCCACGAAGTATCCAACATCGGCGTCTGTGGATGGCTTCCACTCCAGTTGGATGGATTCGCCGACCCTTCGCATGCGGAAGTCCTCGGGAGGTCGGATTGCGGACTCGGGCAGTGTCGGGTCCCCCAACAGGAAGGCCAGTCGGGCGTTGACCCTTCCGTGGAACTCCGCGGAATCCGTCAGCAGGGCATGCAACGGGGCACCGGCATGTACCCGGTCGGAGATCCACGGAAGAAACCCCGCCGCGCAGCCGACGACCAAGACCGAGTCCCGCGAGGCAAGGCAGGTGCGGAGGACGTCCTCGCCGTAGCCGGAGTACCACTGGGCCTGGAAGGATCCGAAGCTGAACAGGAATGCCGCCCTCGGAACATCGCCTTCCCTCTGCCAAGCGATGTTCCGTGAGAAATGGGAATGGCCCGGTCGGGCCGCACCCGGGGCTCCGATCACCCCGAAGTGGGAATAGTCGGTGTGGAATCCCCAGCGGACGGCCCTTCCCGGCAGGAACAGGTCGTCCATCGGAGGATTGGCCCTGGTCCTTTCCGGCAATCCGAGTCGCCGGGATATTCGCCCTGCGTTCTGTTCGACGAGGGGGGCCAGTGCGCCAGCGTAGCCGTCCACCGATGGCTCGAACCGGAGGCTTCCGCGTCGGAAGCGGTGGATCTTCCCGAAGTACCTCTGGAGCAGCGCGATCTCGATCGAACGCGCCTCCTTGGGAACCCCGGGAATCCCCGCATGCGGTTCGTCGAAGTTGTTGAGCCTGGCGAAGTCGATCCGGCCGACTGGGACCTCGATCTCTGCCGCCCGCCCCCCGGCCTCTGCGGGAAGCTCGTTCTGGTCCATGCGACCGTCGCCCGCGACGTTGCCGATCGTGCAGAAGGTGCACTGGCTCCTCGGACAGTCCGGACAGCCGGAAACATGGTTCGTGGTGTCGGACCAACCGTCGCTCATGTCGCCGTAGAACAGGTCCGCCGTCCACGCCCCTAGATGTTGGCCGGATGGGTCCTTGCATTCGCGGTGCCCATCCTCTGCCGCCCAGCCCGAGTACGGAACGGTGACATGTCCGATCAGCACCACCACGTTGGTCCGTCCCCGGTTGGTTTCGTATTCCCTCCGGATGAGCTCCTTGGTTGCGAGGAGGTTCCTACGGTTTTCTGGAAGCGACTTGGCGTCGTAGTCGGCGCAAGTCCAGTCGCCGGCCACCCAATCCACATTCCGCGGAACCTCGTGGCGGACCACCTCCCAGCCGTCGGCGATGAGATCCCGCCGGTATCCCTCCAGTTCGGCCCCCAAGGCCGGCGCCACTTCGCGATCCACGATCAGGATGGCGCGTCCGCGGTCCTCCGGCGGGGGGCTGTCAAATGCGGCCACACACTGGACGGCGGGCATCGAACCCCTCGGGATCCGGTATCGGTAGGTGCGTCCGCGGACCGCGGTCGTGTCCAGGAAGTCGCCGCTCCTCCCGTCCAGGGGAAGTCGCATCCACGGACCCGGGGAAGGAAGGATCTCCTGACGTTCCACGGGGTATTCCGTCCCGGTGTCCCAGTCGCCGATCCAGTTGCGGTGGAAACGCAGGCGAATACCACCCGGTTGCGCCGAAATCGCGATCCGGTCGACATCGGCCTGGGATTCCCTCGGGTTTCCGGAAACGAAATGGTTTCGGACCACCAAACGGTCCAGACGTCCCTGCGCGGGAAGTCCCCCTGCGATGCGGTTGCCGATCGCGACGACCGGTTCCGGAGTCGCCGGGAACGGCCATCTCGGGGACTGCTTCGGGACCAGGTCGAAGTCCGACTCGCGCAGCGGGATCTCCAAGGTCCAGTTGGTACTTCCGGAGAAGCCGGCTGTCTCCGCCAGGGGACGTGGAAGCGGACGTTGGATCGTACGTTCCGAATACTCGTCGCAACGGGTGATCCACAGTTGCCGGCCGGTGGGATCGATGGAGATGCGCAGCGTGCCGGCATCGAAAAGCACGCACTCCATGCCCGGGGAGTCTTCGCGTCGGCCGTGGTACCAGGACGGGGAGTAGTCGAGGCGGAGGGTGCCGTGCGCCGTCAGGAAATTGGTGGCGGGCCCGTTTGCGGACCTCCAGACACGCGGGTAGCGCAGCACCTGTTCCGCCCGGCTGAATTCGCCCGCGGTCCGATCGAACGACTGAACCCGGGTCGCACCGCCCCCCGGAAGCGGCCGACAGCCCTCCTCGGTGGCGAAATCGTCGGAGTCGAAGCCGAAGACCGACAGGACGGCGGGTGAGGACGAAGCCGCATCGCCCGGATCGGTGCCGGTGGACAACTCCTGGTCGTCGGAGGCTCCGTCGCCATCCGAATCCTTCGTTCCGCCGTATTGGCGGCCCTTCGGTTCCGCGGGGTTCTCGGTCCGGATGCGGGCCTTTCCCAAAAGGGTCACCTGCCGGGACAATCCGCCGACCACAGCCCCAGGGCCCAGACTCAGGATGGCGTCGACGACCCGGCTGCCCTGGCTGAGATGGTCGACTGGCCAGTGGTGGAATCCGAGCTTGGTCCTGGGGCCGCCCATCACCTCCGGAAGATCCTCGTCACGGATCGGGCGCTTCGGCAGGAAGACGTTGGTGGACACCTCCGCAGGCAGCGGAACCGGGGGATGCACCGTCATGGTCGGAAGCAGGGCGGCCAACTCGGAGTCCAGCAACTCATGGCCGTTGCCGGCCCGGGCCCGTCGGCTGCCCACGGGCAGGTACAGCGAACCGAAGGCGGCCTGGAAGACATTGGTCCAGGGAGTCTGGAGCACGAGGTTGAGCGTTCCTTCGGCCTTCGGCACCACGAACCCGGAGGTGTCGGCCACTTGGGAGACGATCGAACGAAGCCACTGGACTTCGGAGCGGATCGGACCGCGGTTCAGGGCTTGTGCCGCGGCGACGGTCGCCTGTTGCACGTCGCAGCGGGTATCGACCAGTCCGGAGAAGACCCCGCCGACCTCGAAGAAGAGCGCATTGCGGAGCCTGAGACGGCTTTGGATGGCCTGGATACCGTCACCGCACCCGATCCATTGGACGTGCCACAACGACAGGTTCGTATGGCCTTGGACGCGCAAGGCGGTGGGCAGGTTCTGGAACGCGAGGTTGTGCAGCCGCAGGGGAGGGGAGTCCTTGGAGCCGAGGATCTCGAGAGCGGGAAGATCGCCTTGGGGAGGCTTCGAGGTCTCCGAACGCGTTCCGCCTACGAACCGGACGGGGCGATACGGTTCGGCGCGCCAATCGATGCGGGTTCCGGGTGGGAATACGAGGCCTCCGCCGGGATCGATCCGGACCACGGCTTCGGGTTCGAAGACGGCGGTGCCCGTCAGCTCGATGCGCCTTGAGACCACGTTGGTGACCTCGGACCGGAAGACCGCATCCTTTCCCGAGTCGATGGCCCTTTCCAAGGCGACGGCGTGTGAAATCCCGAACAGGAGCCATCCCAGGATGGTTCGTAGAATTGCCTTCATCATGGAACGACCGGCTTGGGTGAGGCTCGACGATTCGGCGGCGGGAGCAAGGAATCGGCGGCCGAACCGTGAGATTCTTGGAGGCGGCCGGCCCTCGGGCTTGACGTGGGAGAATGAATGCCGGACGAACTGGTTCGTCACGCTCCCTCCATGAACTCCGAACCCGCAAACCGCCGGACCTTCCTGAAGTCCGGTTCCACCGCCGCCGCCATCGCCATCGCCGCACCGGCCATCCTGGTCCGCGAGCGGGCCTTCGCGGCCAACACGGACACCCTCCGAATCGGCCTCGTCGGCTGTGGCGGCCGCGGCACCGGCGCCGCGGGCAATGCGATGGACGCGGACAAGAACCTGATCCTGGTCGCGATGGGCGACGTCTTCGAGGACCAGCTCAACCAGAGCCATGCGGGCCTGGACAAGCAGTATCCGGGACGGGTTCAGGTCCCGCCGGAGAAGCGCTTCACCGGACTCGACGCCTTCCAGAAGGTGATCGATGCCGACGTCGATGTCGTCCTGCTCGCTTCGCCCCCGGGATTCCGCCCGCAGCACCTGCGCTATGCGGTCGAGAAGGGCAAACACGTGTTCTGCGAAAAGCCGATGGCCACCGACGGCCCCGGAATCCGTCACGTGATGGAATCCGTCCGGATCGCGAAGGAGAAGAAGCTCAACATCGTGGCCGGGTACTGCTGGCGCTACTCCTACCCGCAGATGGAGTTCTTCAAGCGGATCAACGAAGGGGAGCTCGGCGAGGTCCTCGCGATGTACGGCACCTACCTGACCGGTCCGGTGAAGCCGATGCAGTCGCCGGAGCAGCGCAAGGCCGGGATGACCGACCTCGAATGGCAGCTCCGCAACTGGATGAACTTCACCTGGCTCGCCGGCGACGGGTTCGTCGAGCAGTGCATCCACACCGTGGACAAGATGATGTGGACCTTCGGCGACAAGCCCCCCGCGAAGTGCGTCGCCAATGGCGGTCGGGTCCATCCGAACTACCAGGGCAACATCTTCGACCACGTCACCGCGACCTACGAATGGTCGAGTGGCGTCCGTGGCGTCGTCGCCCAGCGCCAGATCGCCAACTGCTACAACGACAACAGCGACTACGTCCTGGGTGCGAAGGGCAAGGGCTGGAACGGCTGGACCAACTCGATGTTCAAGAACGCCGACGGCACGCCGGGTTGGCGCTATCGGGGCGAGAAGCCCGACATGTATGTCGTGGAGCACCAGTACCTCTACCGTGCGATCCGCGCCGGTGAGGTCCACAACGACGGCGACCGCATGGTGACCAGCACGCTGGCCGGAATCATGGGCCGCCTCGCCGCCTACACCGGTCAGGAGGTCACTTGGGAACAGGCCTTGAATTCCAAGATCCAGCTCGTGCCCGAGAAGCTCAGCTGGGACATGACCCTGGGCATCGATCCGCTGCCGATGCCGGGCAAGACCAAGATGGCCTGAAGCCCGTCCGTCCGAGCCCCAATCAGGCCGGATCCGTCGGCCCGCCCGCCGGATCCGGCCTTTTCCTTTCCATTCCACACCCCCTGGTTCCGCGAATCCCGAAAACGTCCGCACGACTCCAATCATGAACCGTCGATCGTTCCTGCGACTCTCCGCCACCGCTGGCGCCGCATTGCCCCTCCTCGCCCAGGACACGGCCCCCAAGCGTCGTATCCGCAAGGGCATCATGTGGGGTACGGTCGGCGTCCCGGGCTCCACCCTCGAGAAGATGCAGGCCATCAAGGAGGCCGGATTCGAGGGCGTCGAGCCGATGGGAGGCATGGACAACAAGGACGTGATTGCGGCCTTGGAAGCCACGGGCCTCAAGGCGGGGTCGGTCTGCTGCCACACCCATTGGGCGAAGCCGCTTTCCAGTCCCAACCCCGCCGACCGCGAGGTCGGTGTGGAGGGGCTGAAGCTCTCGCTCCGCGACGCGAAGGCCTATGGCGCTCCAGCCGTGCTGCTGGTTCCGGCAGTGGTCAGCAAGGAGGTCAGCTACGCGGACGCCTACACCCGTTCGCAGACGGAAATCCGCAAGGTGATCCCGCTGGCGGAGGAACTCGGGGTGAAGATCGCCATCGAGAACGTCTGGAACAACTTCCTGCTCAGCCCGCTCGAGGCGGCCCGTTACGTCGACGAGTTCAAGTCGCCGATGGTCGGTTGGCATTTCGACGTCGGGAACATCATCCACTACGGATGGCCTGAACAGTGGGTGCGGATCCTGGGCAAGCGCATCGCCACCCTGCACATCAAGGAGTACAACCGGGAAAAGGGCGACAAGCAGGGAAAGTGGGCTGGATTCGACGCCGGGTTCCTCACCAGCACCCCGAGCTATTGGCCGGCGGTCATGAAGGCCTTGGATGACATCGGATACCAAGGTTGGGGCATTGCCGAGCAGGGGGGCGCGGGATCGAAAGAAGGCCTGAAGAAGCTGTCGATGGAGATGGATCAGATCTTCGCGTCCTGATCGAGCCACCTCCGGGGTAGGTCTCGGGGAGACGCTGGAGCAAAAACGAACGGGCCGGCCACGTGATGTGGCCGGCCCGTTGTGTTTCCGGATCCAGGTCGGATCCGGGTCTGCGTCAGCGACGGACGCGATAGAACTTCCCGCCGATGGCCGGTGTGACGTCGAGGGGCGACGCGGCTCCGGCCACGTCGGAGTAGGTGCCGTTGAGGGCATCCGCTTGCTGGAGCGTGCCGCCGGACCAGACGAGCCGGGCCGAGGCGCCGTTGCGGGCGATGCTGAGCGAGATCGGCTGGGTCGCACCCGAGACGGCCGTGGTGTAGAGAGCCTGGATGCGGGCCGGGGCGAGGGCGGTATCGTAGATGGCGACCTCGTCGATGGCTCCCTTGAACAGGCCTTCCCAACCGTTGCCGGTCGAGCCGATTGCCCAGTCGCCGGTGGAGGCGGCCAAGGCGTCCGCGGTGGCCGCGGCGGAGGCGATTTCGGCTCCGTTGCGGTAGAGGCGCCAGTGGGTGCCGTCGTAGACGCCGGTCAACTGGACCCAGGCGGAGCCGGAGAGGTCGCCGTTGGTGACCTCGGCGGTGGCTCCTTCGATCACCGTGCCCTCGACGGGCTTGGTGGAGATGGTTCCGACCGTGTAGCGGGTGACGCCCTCGACCGATTCCAGGCGGAGCGAGACCTCGGTGGTGTTGGTCTGGACGGCCAGGATCTCCTCACCCTGCTCGATGCGGGCGATGAAGCCGCTCGGGGTGAGCGGTCCGCGGGAGACGATCCGGACCGGACCGGCGTCGAAGTTCAACGACCCGGGACGGACCCAGGCGCTGAGAGTGATCCGGGAGGACGGGGCGAGTCCGATCGGGCTGTTGAGGGCGGCCCAAGACTTGGCGTTCGTGAGAGACAGCGCGCGGTTGTCGGCTTCGAAGCCGGCGAAGGCCGGAGGACGCGGACCCACGGCGGAAGTGTCGCCCAGGACGGCCTGGCCTTCGGCGTTGGCTCCGAGACGGCCGGAGTTGGCCAGCGGGGTGACGGCGCGCTCGTTGAAGCGCAGGTAGGTCGCCGGTCCCTTGCGTTCCGGTCCGGTGAACGGAGCGGTCAGCACGAGGTTCTCGTAGGGCGTGGCGGAGTGGGAGTTCGTCCCGGCCTGGTAGTGGGCGAGGACCTGTTCCGGGGTCAGGAGATGGTCCCCGTAGATGGCGACCTCGTCGATCTGGCCCTCGAAGGGATTGCTGCCGAGGCCCGACTTGGCGTTGTAGGCGCCGATGCCAAGGTCCGCGGCGGCGCCGTTGTCTTCGGGGATCTCGCGGTTCGCGGCGTACAGGGCCGCGGTGTTGGTGTTGACGGGGACGCCATTCACATAGGCGGTCAGCACGCCCTGCCACTGGTTGTTGCCGTTGCCACCGGGGTCGCCGTTGTCGATCTCAGGCTTCCAGGTGAAGGCGAGGTGCTGCCATTCACCGACCTTGTAGTCGGTGTCGGTGTTGACGTCGGCACCGCTGTTGCCGGCGCCGCGGAACATGCGGAAGTTCCAGCCGTGTCCCTCGGAGGCGGGGTAGCTGAGGTTCGGATTGCGCTGGAAGATCACCCATCCGGTCCGTCCGGTGCCGCCGACCCAGCGGTTGTTGACCGGGCATTGGCCGCCTTGGTTGTCGCGACCGGGCTTCACCCACATCTCGAAGGAGAAGGGCTTGTCGGCGCCGGGGTTGTTGAGCGCGAGGAAGGGCAGGGTGGTCGTCGAGTTGCCGTTCCGGTTGTGGTAGACCACCGACTTGTCCGAGGTGCCACCGCCGATCGCGCCGGCGCCAGGATGACGGACTTCCGCGGTGTGGGTGCCATGGCCCAAGGCACGGGTCTCGCCGAGGTTGACCGCGATGTCGGCACCGGGCGTCTCCTCGTCCAGGTGGTGGTAGGCCACCGGGTTGTGCGACCGCACGAGCGACTCGTAGGAGACCGTGCGGTTGGCGTTGGTCGCGTTCTGGTAATGCGCGAGGATCTGCTCCGCGCTGAGTCGGTTGGTGTACAGGGCGAACTCGTCGACCCCGCCGAAGTAGGGGTTGAGGCTGGTGCCCGCCGTGTTGTTGTAGTTGCCGATGGCCAAGCCGGCGGGATCGCGGTCGTGGTCGTTGGTGTTCGCGGCGTAGCCCGGGATGGTGCCGTCCGAGCCGCCCGTCCAGGTCGTCTTCGCCGCCTCCTGGCCGTCGATGTACATCGTCACCGAGGCGTCCACGACGTTGGCCGGATCATAGGCCACGACGACGTGGGTCCATTTGCCGATCTTGTAGGGCACGCGGCTGACCACATCGAGGCCTGTGGATCCGCCGGAGCCGCGGAACATGCGGAAGTTCCAGCCCACCGGTTCGCTTCCCTCGTAGGTCTCGTCCGGCTTGCGCTGGAAAAACACCCATCCCTGACGGTCGACGCCGGACCAGGCATAGCGGTTGTTGATGGGGCACTGGCCGGTGGCCGTCTGGTCACTGGCCGGATAGAACCAGGCTTCGATCGTGAAAGGCTGGTTGGCCGCGGGATTCAGCGCGGCGTTCCAAGGGATTTCGGTCCGCGAGGTGAAGTCGAAGAATGCCGCGCGCCCGGAGTCGCCCACGATGGCGCCCGGCATCGTGTGGACGCGGCCGAGGTTCTGCGTGGCGTTGGCCGCGGCTCCAGCGGAGCCGGAATTCACGTTGACCGTGCCCTTGGCATTGGAGTCACCGAGTCGGTAATAGGCCGCAGGGGAGTCGGCGAGGACCTCGTTGGAGTAGTCCGCCGCCCGGAGAAACCCGGGGCAACCTGCGGTGGCGGCCACGGCGACAAGGGTCGCCAAGGCGCGGGAGTTTGAATGTGTCATGTATATCCGGTGGTTTTGAGGAACACCTTGTGTTACGGGGGCGTTCTGGAGCGTACAAGCCGAAATCCCCGTTTGACGGAAACGTTCCGGGTTCCGCACGGATCCGTGACGTTTACGGCTGCGATTTTGAACGGTGTCCGCCACGCCATCGGGGTCTCATTTCATTTTCGTCGACAGCCGCGCCCGATGAGACAGCTTCTTGAGGGCGCTCCAACCCGGCGCCGCAACGCAACCGAACCGCCATGGCCATCCACGTCGCCCTCCGTCACGTCACCCATTACACCTACGACCAGCCGGTCGGGCATGGGCCGCACGTCGTCCGGCTTCGCCCGGCGCCGCATTGCCGGACCCCGGTCCTGAGCTACTCCCAAAAGGTCACCGGAGGGGAGCACTTCATCAATTGGCAGCAGGACCCGTTCTCCAACTGGAACGCGCGCCTCGTGTTCCCCGAGCCCATGGCCGAGTTGAAGATCGAGGTGGAGCTCGTGGCCGAGATGGCGGTCTACAACCCGTTCGACTTCTTCCTCGAGGAGTCCGCGACCTACTTCCCGTTCCAGTACGATCCGGTCTTGGGCAAGGACCTCGCTCCGTTCATGGAGAAGTCGGCGCCGACGCCGCTGCTGAAGGCCTTCGTCGACGAGTTGAGGCGGGAAGTGCTGGGGCAACCGGAGAACGTCGGCCACGCCCCGGTTCCCGCCGCCGTCGCGCATCTGGACACCCACCATGGCGGCGGCCACCTGCCCGGAGTTCCCTCCTCCGCCAAGGCCGGATCCACGGTGGAACCGAAGCAGGTCCGCACCATCGATTTCATCGTGGCCGCCAACCAGAAGGTCCAACAGCGGATCCGTTACCTGATCCGCTTGGAACCCGGCGTGCAGGCCCCGGAGGAGACCTTGGAGAAGGCAAGCGGCTCCTGCCGCGATTCCGGTTGGCTCCTCGTCCAGGCGTTCCGGCAGATGGGACTCGCCGCTCGGTTCGTGAGCGGTTACCTGATCCAGCTCGCCCCGGACCTCAAGTCCCTGGACGGACCCAGCGGCACGGAAGTGGATTTCACCGACCTCCACGCCTGGTGCGAGGTGTACCTGCCCGGGGCCGGTTGGATCGGCTTGGATCCCACTTCCGGCCTCCTCGCGGGGGAGGGGCACATCCCGCTCAGCTGCACGCCGGAGCCGTCCACAGCCGCTCCGGTCACCGGGGCCATCGGCGAATGCAAGTCGACGCTGCACCACGCGATGTCGGTGACCCGCATCCACGAATCGCCGCGTGTCACCAAGCCGTACACCGAGGAGCAATGGCAACGCATCGACGCGCTTGGCCGTGCGATCGACTCGGATCTCGTGGCCGGTGACGTCCGGCTCACCATGGGCGGTGAGCCCACGTTCGTCTCGGTCGACGACCCGGACGGTCCCGAGTGGAACTTCACTGCGGTTTCCCACAAGAAACGGGTGCTTTCCGGCACGTTGATCAAGCGGCTGCGGTCGCGTTTCGCACCGGGATCCCTGCTGCACTACGGACAGGGGAAATGGTATCCGGGCGAACCCCTGCCGCGTTGGGCCTTGGCGGCCTACTGGCGCAAGGACGGCGTGCCGATCTGGAAGGACGACTCGCTGATCGCCGACGAGTCCCGCGACTACGGCCACGGGGCGCGGGAGGCGCTGGAACTCTCGCGCCGGTTGGCCGGGATGCTCGGCGCGGATCCGAAGTGGATCCTGCCGGGCTACGAGGACGCCTTCTACTACACGTGGAAGGAGCGCCGGTTGCCGTCGAACGTCTCGCCCGAGAAGTCGGAGCTGAAGGACAAGCAGGAACGCGAGCGTATCGCCCGCATTTTCCAGAAGGGGCTGGGCGAAGTCGTGGGCTACGCCTTGCCCTTGAAGCGGTCCTCCGGGTCGAGCGGCACGGGTTGGGTGAGTGGACCGTGGTTTCTGCGGGACGACGAGACGCTTTGGCTGATTCCCGGCGATTCGCCGATGGGATTCCGCCTGCCGCTGGATTCTATCCCGTGGGTGGCCGACAAGGAGTATCCTTGGAACTGGCCCCAGGATCCTTCCGCAACGTTGCCGCCGTTGCCCAGGGAGTTTCCCTACAGCGGTCCCGCCGCCGCGGCAGGACAGCGGTTTGTCCGGGGATCCGCCGGAGCTACCGCACCGGGATACGGTCCTGGGCAAAGGGCCCAGCGACTCGACGGCCCGATTCCGGAACCCGAGCTTCCGCCGCTGCCCGATTCGCCCGATCCGACACGCCGGCCCAGGCTCCAGCAGAGCGCCCCGTGGATCATCCGCACCGCGTTGTGCGTGGAACCGCGGAACGGCCGCCTGCACATCTTCCTGCCGCCGGTCTCGACCACGGAGGACTACCTCGACCTGGTCTCCGGCATCGAGAGCACCGTGTCCGCGATGGGCGTGCCGGTCATCCTCGAGGGCGAGGCCCCGCCGAAGGATCCGCGGCTCAACAAGCTGGCGGTCACGCCCGACCCCGGGGTGATCGAGGTGAACCTGCATCCGAGCCGCAGCTGGGACGAGTTGGCGGAGCGGACGACCGTGCTCTATGAGGAGGCGCGCCAAACCCGCCTTGGAACCGAGAAGTTCATGGTCGACGGCCGGCATACCGGCACCGGCGGCGGCAACCACATCATCCTCGGCGGCGAGACCCCCGCCGATTCCCCGGTCCTGCGTCGTCCCGACCTGCTTCGGTCGCTGATCGCCTACTGGCAGAATCATCCCTCCTTGAGCTGGCTGTTCAGCGGCCTGTTCATCGGGCCGACCAGCCAGGCGCCGCGCATCGACGAAGCCCGCAACGACTCCCTGTACGAGCTCGACATCGCCTTCCGAGAGATGGACCGGCAGCTGTCCCGCGGTAACGTCCCGCCTTGGTTGGTGGACCGGCTCTTCCGGAACCTGTTGATCGATGCCAGCGGCAACACCCACCGCTCCGAGTTCAGCATCGACAAGCTCTTCGCGCCCGAAAGCTCATCCGGACGCCTCGGCTTGGTCGAGATGCGCGCCTTCGAGATGCCACCGCACGCGCGGATGAGCCTGGCCCAGCACCTCCTGCTGCGCGGACTCGTGTCCCGGTTCTGGCGCGAGCCCTACACCAACGGACTTGTCCGCTGGGGCACCGACATCCACGACCGTTGGATGCTTCCGCACTTCTGCGAGACCGACTTCAATGATGTCCTGCGCGACCTGGGCTCCGCCGGCTATCCGTTCGAGTCCGAGTGGTTCGCCCCGCATTTCGAATTCCGCTTCCCACGGATCGGCGACTTCGCGCAACGGGACATCCAGGTGGAGATCCGCACCGCGCTTGAGCCTTGGCATGTCCTTGGCGAGGAACCCGGCGGCGGCGGCACGGTGCGTTACGTGGACAGTTCGTTGGAGCGGGTCCAGGTGAAGGCTAAGGGATTGACTGGCGACCGGTTCGTCGTGACCTGCAACGGCCGCCGGGTTCCCCTGCATCCTACCGGGACCAACGGCGAGGGCGTTGCCGGCGTGCGGTACCGCGCCTGGCAGCCTCCGGAATGCCTCCAGCCGACCATCGGCGTCCAGACGCCACTGGTGTTCGACCTCTTCGACACTTGGAACCGTCGCTCGATCGGCGGTTGTACCTACCACGTCGCTCATCCCGGCGGACGCAGCTACGGGACGTTCCCGGTCAACGCCTATGAGGCCGAAAGCCGTCGACTTGCCCGGTTCTTCACAACCGGGGCGAGCCAGGGTGCGTTCACGCCGCCGGCTGAAAGTGTGAACGGCGAGTTCCCGTTCACCCTCGACCTGCGCCGCTGACCCAAGACCTTCCACAGCATCGTCTGACATGGCGGAATCCGTGTCCAAACCAGCTGCGTTTGAGGTTGTGCACCTCGGTGACCAGCCTTGGTACACAGCCGAAGACCTTGCGGAAGCGAGGGAGATCGCCAGTCCGCGCAATTCGCGCGCCCGCAACTTGAGCATCGCGGACATCCGGATCCCTCCGGGTGTCGCGGTCCGGGCCCATCGTCACGAGGTGGTTGAGGAGATCTATCATGTCGTCGCCGGCACTGGCCGGATGACGGTCGCTGGATCCACGCGGGAGGTAGGTCCCGGAGACACGGTGGTGATCCTTCCGGGCGAACGACACGACATCCGGAACCTCGGCACCACGGAACTGCGGTTGTTGGTCACCTGCACGCCTCCTTGGACACCGGAATGTCTCGTGTTCGACTGACATGCCGGTACCGGGTTGTGGCCACTGACTTGGCGGCCTGTCGAGATTCTGGGTGTGGCTTCCCAAACCCGCCTCGACGACTCCGGGAGAACAGTTCGTCGTCGGTTTCGCACGTGATGGCTCGATGTGTCGGCCCCGCAAGTGCGGAGTAGGTCAGGGCGGAAGTGGTGTTTCTACCTCCTGATATCCAAATCCTTAGGCGAATCCTCAGCAGTTGAAATCCGCATGGCTGTGGATCAGGGCAGGAGGATGAAATCCACCTCAGGTTCCCCTCGGTTCCCTATTGAGGGAATGGCTGCTGGTCGCCATTCGAAGTCCTTCTGCCCAAGGAGCTTTCTTCGGATTTCGCTGCGCTGGAGGCGCGTCCGGTTAGCTCCGATGAGTTGCTCTGCTCGAAAGATCCTCTCCGCCGCGAGGGAAAATCCGATTCGAACCTTCATCGGAAACGAGGGCCAAACGAGGAGTTGGCGACATTCTGATTTGGTCCGACTCCCTATCGGAACATTCCTGTGATGCAAGCGATTAGCGCGAATCAGAGGGATGGCTAGACCGGACCCTAGACGGCTTCTGTTGCTAGATTGCGAATCACTATCCATCACGGGCGTGCTTTGCCCGTGGTAGTCCATATCCAACGATTCCAGTATGGTCCATACCAACAACCAAACGATCACCAACGGCTGAGTTAACTCAGGTAGGGCTAAGCTCAGGCACCCATTGGGATGGTCGGTCCGCTGCGTCTCTTCCGTAAATCAACAATCGAACCTATACGGATATGAATCGTCCATCTAGTGCGTTCTTGCCACGCCAGATTGGCAACCTTCCTGAGTCTACGTTCGGGTCAATCCTGTTATTGATGATGACGTTGTTCTTCGGGTTGTCAGCACAAACTCATGCTTCAACCGTGCATCGCTGGTATTCGCCAACGGGAACGGGTGATGGTTCCTCAAAATCCAGTCCGACCGTGTTCGATTACAAAAAGTTTGCCACATGGACGCAATGGAGTGTTCCGGTAACCGCGACCAACATCGTTCTCCATTTCCTCCCAGGTACACACAGTAATGTTCGAATTCAGGTTGGAACCGGAAATCGGCCATATCGGAACGGAGTGGCGGACCCAGATTGGAACATCAACAAGATGAATGTCTACATTCAGGGTGGAAATCCTGATGCGACTTTGCCCAGCAATCCTGAAGAAACGGTTTTGGTCTTTCCGGACAATTACAACGAAGGTAGCAGCGAATCAGGTCATGGCGGTGCCGGAATGATCAATGTGCAAGACGGTTCTCACGCCACTGGGCTGTTTACGGATGTTGGTGGTGGGAGACTTTATCAGGCACGGCGTGTTGTTGTGGAGAATCTGGTGCTCGACTGCAACTGGAGGAATCAAAAAGCGTTTACGAGCCTCGGATCGCCCAGCACCTACAAGATGTATGGCATTAACGTGATTGCCGCTACTGGACGGTTCCGAAATGTCATCGTCCGCGACCTCGGATCTCACGGCCTGATCTGCGCCTCTCAGTTTGATAGCAGAGCCGGTGTCGAAGCATTTCCCTTGATGGCTCAAGCCGTTGACGATGGTCAAGAACCGGTTGTCGACTGCAACTCCTGCGATCTGCAGTTGATACCTTACGCCAATTATTCAGATCCGCGGCCGTGGCTGATAGAAGGCTGTGAAGTCCACGGTTTCAACAATATCTGGGGAGGATACAATACAGCGATCATGGTTAATGTGGTCACCCACGATCCAACCCGTACGGAAGAGGCGACGTACATTAACCATCATCCCCCGGCCGCGTTTCTAAGGGATAAAGATCGGCGATTTGCATTGGTGCGAAACTGCCAAGTTCGCGGTGGTGCATATGCTTTCGGTCAGGCGGGGCCAGGCTATTGCATAGGATCTACCTTTACTGGCAATGCTGTTGTTGGTTCAACCGGCGGATACAATGCAGATACACATGCTGTGCTCTCAGGTGATATCACTAACTCGGCCATCCTGGATGTGCATGTTGGGGTTCGTCAAATTACGGATGGACACGGGGCACCCGATTCGATCAATTATCATACTGTTGCTGGAAACCTGCTGCGGATTTCCTCGCGCGAAACCTATCGGAGGTATCAGGATTATAAGGTGATTAGTGTATTGGGTGCAACGCCTTTGACTACCTTTGTCAGTGATGCCTCACTTGTGCTTGGGTACAACTTTACCAATACGGTATCCTGCTTTCATGTCAGCGGAATTACACTTGGTCCTGTCTTTCGCGACAATTGGATCACTACTCGAGCAGTAGATGGATTCTACAAACCCAATCCTGAGGACCTCTCTTCGGCGGTTTTCCGGCCGATCTGGTGGCAAACACCGACCGAAGTCTTTCCGCCCTATGAATCGGGCTCCATTGTTCGACTCAATGCTCAGAATGTCAGCCTTTCCAACAACAGGATTTCGGCTTTGGCGGACAACTTTGTTGGTTTAGGAGACTCTCTGGGTGACGCGGTTTATTCTTCCTTCAACGATACGTCCCTACCGGCATACACGTCGAATCGATCGGCTCTGGCCGGCGATCCGGAGTTCCAGGTGGCAAGCAGGACGGAGCGGGTGGTCTTGTTCCATGATGAATCGGAATCAGTGACCTATTCTTGGAAAAAGCTTTTGCCAACTGGGACCACCACCACGGTCACGGATACACGGATAGAGCCGCGCCTGACCCGTGTTCGTGAGGTGCAGATCCAGAAACCATGGCGCTACAGTTCGGATTTCATGAAGGTTAATGTGCGGTTGGTCGATCACTGGCTGCCGTCGTCAGGTGGACCCGTTGGATCCGAGATCGTCCAGGAAGAATACGTTGCACTTCGGGTGGTTGGTCCGGGCGTAGACCAGACCCTGAGCCAGGTAACCGGAGAGGTGGCTCAATTCACCCTGCCAATCCAATCGGGGACCTCCGGCTCCTATTCGATCACGGCTTGGTGGCTGGAACCGGGCCAAACCGACTACAGTTATCATGGCTCCTATTCGACGGCCCAGCATGTGGAAGGAACCGTCGTCACGGTCACCGTTTCTCCGGATGTCGCCAACGACCGAAACACATCGTTTGTCGCACAACGGCCAGTTTTCACGGTGAGGCGATCTGGTCCCACTACCGAACCGCTCACCGTCAATTTGGAACTCCCATCCTATAACGTTCCCCGCTTCAAGTCCTCGGAAGAGCTTGTCTCGCCAACGCCGGACGTCGCTGGCAGCTATGGCACTGGCACTGGGCAGGATTATGTCCTGAAACGGGGAACGACCACGATCACACCAGGGGCGCTGCCGAACCGCGCCTTCGATGTGACGATAGCTGCTGGGGATTCGTTCACCAACCTCACGCTCTATCCCACCTACGACGATCTCACCGAGAACGAGGTGGCTTACCTGAGAGTTGCCTCTGGAACCGGCTACGCTGTCGGTCTCGATAGTACCGCACTTGCCTTCATTTACGACGGACCCGAGTTCGTGGTTAAGGAACTCACGGATCCACTGGCTTATTATGGAACCAGTACCGCCACTGCAATCAACGGGGATGCGTCCCCGGCGATCGCAGGCAGTATCTACATCTACTCCGGGGGATACAGCGGGTATCGAGGGGGGAGATGGGCCTACCCCAACCTCCAAGGCTACTTCTGGGACATGCGATCCACCGACTATCCCGGCTATACACCGGAACCCTTGGGTGTCGCAGACACCCTTGGTGGTCAGACCTGGTTCGTGGGTAGCCGATGGTCCGGTTCAAAACGAGTGCCCTGGCGTGGTTGGCCGAATTCCATCACCGACCTAGGGACCCTAAAAAGCGGTGGATCCGGCGAAGCATTGGCAATTGCCAATCACTCTGTAGATGGACGTAGAATCGTGGGTTGGTCTGAAAAGCTGTTCAATGGGAATACTTACCGACGTCCTGTAGTGTGGTTGGGTACAAACACTACGCCTACGGATCTCGGTTCGCTAACGACCGGTGGAAATGATTGGGTTGAGGGAGCTGCACTCGCAGTGAACTCGCTCGGCAGTATCGGCGGTTGGTCTAAGAAGATGCTATTGAATCCAAATTCGCTAGCATCGCGCGGTTTTCTGATAAATAGCAATCGGAGTTCAATAGTTTATGAATCTGATATTAGGTATCCACTTGGAGTTGGGTTAAGTCTGGAGGACGCTGCGCTTCATTCAATTGTTTACGGAATTGAAGGTGTGACAAATGTTTGTGGCGTTTCTTATGAATCTATACCCGCTAGTGAGCGGTCAACAAACGCGGTGGTTTGGAGGGGCTCTACTATTGCCACTGCGCTTGCAAAGCCAAAGCAGCCTACCGGAACACTTGTTCATTCGGATGCTCTTCTCTTTGCGAAACCGCAATACACAGGTGGCCACATGAGACCGGTGGGGCGAGTGTGGACGAACAACATCGCATCTGCAGTTGCTGTAGTGTGGAACAGCGATGCGGTTGCACCTTCATTGTTGAATGATCCCCACTTTACCCAGGGTTCAGGATGGATACTGAGAAAACCTCGGGGCGCAAATCCCGCCGGTTGGATAGTTGGTGAAGGGACATACAATGGAAATTCACGTGGTTTTGTAATGATTCGTCGCAACTAGAGAAATGATATGAGAACAATAGTTTCAATTCTTCTGTTGGGGGTGCGTCTTGTGTTGGCTCAAGATTGGCCTCAAATTCGAACAAATACTCCATTTGAAACCTTAAGAATTGGTATTCAGTTGGGTGCTCGAGTCTCTTTGGAAAGAACTGGTGTTGAGGAAAACTATAA
The DNA here is from genome assembly GCA_027488845.1 of Verrucomicrobiales bacterium. Classification (GTDB taxonomy): domain Bacteria; phylum Verrucomicrobiota; class Verrucomicrobiia; order Limisphaerales; family UBA9464; genus SXXZ01. The sequence goes on from JAIYBC010000040.1 coordinate 31,442, forward strand.
CAAATCATATTCGGTGGATCAGTATATTGGGATGAATTACAATTCGGGAAGGTGGCTTGGTATTGATGCGTCGCGTCCAACGGGATCGGTTTTTTCTGATGAGGCATTGATTGATGGTCGTAGTGTGGAAGTAGGCTTTGGAACGAGTCCGTTTCTTGGTGGTTATTTAGTTGGTGTGTCCGGATTTATCTGGGGATACGATGTTATCTTTCAACAGGTGCAGCCGGCGGTAATACCTAGTACAAGACGGTTCGACATAGCCCCTGGCCGAACCAATCTGCTTTTCGGCTTCAAGCTGTTTGAGGATGGGAACCCTGACATTGCCTATTATGGCTGGGTGGAGTTGTTGCGTGATCGGGGCGATGCGGTTTCCAAGTTCCGCTTTGGTCGGCATGCGGTGGACTACCTACCGAATCGCGGGATCCGTGCAGGGAGGGAGCCGGAACGGCCGGCCTTGGTTTCGGTGGTGACTCCCGAATCCACCACGCTCTCATGGGATCCGCTGTATGCTGCCCATGGTTTCGTCCTGGAACGCACTGGGTCCCTGACACCGCCCGTCGTTTGGGAGCCGGTCGAAACTCCGCCCGGAGCCACAAACGTTGTCATCTCCAACACGCCCTACTCGAGCGCCCTCTTCCGCCTTGCCCGACCATGAAGCGGTTGGACAGTCGAAGGGCCTTCACCCTCATCGAACTGCTGGTGGTGGTGGCCATCATTGGCGTACTTGCTGCGCTCCTGTTGCCGGCCCTCGGCCGGGCGCGGGCCAGCGCCCAGACCACGGTTTGTGTCGGCAACCAACGCCAGCTCAACCTCGCTTGGCGGCTCTACACCGAGGACAACCGGAGTTTTTTCCCATGGTCGACGACGCTCAATTTCTTTGACGACGCGTTGCCCGCCGTCGAGCTACAGCCCGCTTGGTGCCGCGGTTCGATGAGCTACATCGGTGTTCGGCCTGCTGAGGAGCGCACCAATATCGACCTCATCCTCGGTCCGTGGCCGGGAAGCATCGGTGCCTATAGCCGTGTGGCCGGAATCTACAGGTGTCCTTCGGATCTCAGCCGATGGCGGCCCGAGCGAACCCGGGAACGTATCCTGCGGGTTCGGAGCTACTCCATGAACCGAAACTTCGGTTTTCCGGAGTCCCGGGTGTTTCAATTGAGCGTCTTCAACAAGGACGCGGACCTACGCCGTCACGCCGCGGGCCCGTCAGGGCTGTCGGTGTTCTGGGATGAATCGGAAGCGACGTTGGCCGGCACCGACTTCGGTGATCCGACCCTTCATTTCGGCGAATGGGTGTTGGGCGCCTTGCCCTCCACACGCCATCGGAACGCCGGATCGGTCTCCTTCGCCGACGGGCATGTCGAGGTTCACCGTTGGAGTGATCCGAACCTGCTCGCCAACAGTCGAAGACTCGACCTCAACATGGGCATTTCGACCGCGCCCGGGAGTCCTGATTTCCGCTGGATCGAGGCCGCGATGCGGACCCTGGGCCCCGGCACGACCGACTGAGGTGAAGTCTGTCGTGCAAGCGTCCCTCTCCCGTGCATGAAGCCGGAGCCCGGTCCGCTTCCCAGCTGTTTGAAGCTTCGTCGGGAAAGGCACTTGGGCCGGTCGCTGGGACCTGGATGTGAAGCCCTGGATCCCCGGGGCATCGGTGGCTCAAGCGACTGGGACAAACTGCATCAGGAGGGCAGGGCGCTGCGTAGGAAGTCGCGGACCACCGCGCCATCCCGAGTCGGGGGTTGACAGGCGTTGCCGGTGCAAGGGTAGGCGAGGGAAAACTCCTCGTTCTCCGGAAGGGTCCGGGCGAACGGATCCACCGGCCCGCGGTTGCCCAGAACAACGCGGTTGGGCTCGTGGACCGCGTGAACGTGGCCCAGCAGTGCGCGTGTCGAGCCGCAAAGCGGGTCGCCGACGATGACGACCCGTTTCGGTTCCTGGAGGGAAAAGTCGAGCGCCGCCAGCAGGTGGGGAACTCCCTGGGGATGTTGATGCAGCTTCTGGGCGAACAGCCGGAGAGTCCTTTCCGCGGCTTCCCTCCATTCGGGCCGTCCGCAGATCGCCGCGAGCCGGAGAAGCGCGAGACAGGCGACCGAATTCCCCGAGGGTTCGGCCCCGTCGTAGTCCTCCTTCCATCGGACCAGCAGGTGAGGCGTGTCGGACGAACTCTGCCAAAAGCCTCCGGCGACAGGGTCATGGAACCGCGCCATGAGGCCCTCGGCCAGATCCACGGCGAACCGAAGCATCTCCGGATCGAGCGTGGCTTCGTAGAGTTCGATCGTGCCGGTGAGCACATGGGCGTAGGCGTCGAGGAGCTGGACCTGATCCCGTTCTCCTTCCCGCCAACGGTGGAACAGCGTTCCCGGTCGACCCGCGGACGGTTCCACCCACAGGGCCCGTTTCAGGAAGGCCAGGTTCCGAAGGGCCATCTCCAGGAACTCCTCGTCGCCGAGGACGGCGTAGGCGCGTGCGCAGGCGCCAAGCATCATCCCATTCCAGGAGGCAAGGACCTTGTCGTCCCGGAGCGGACGCACCCTCAGCGCGCGGGCCTCTCGCATCTTGGCTGTCGCGGATTCCAGCAGCGGGATGTCGGTCTCGGGGAGCTCGGGTTCGACGATGGCCAGGACGTTCAGGCCAGGCAGGGGCTCGGGGTGGCTGTGGTCGATGAAGTTGCCCTCGCGGGTCACACCGAAATAACGCGTGGCGACGTTGAACTCCTCCGGGGTCAACAACGCGGAAAGCTCGGCGTGGGTCCAGCAGTAGAAGGTGCCTTCGCGGCCTTCGGAATCGGCGTCTTCCGCGGAACAGAAGCCGCCCTCCGGAAGCGTCATCTCCCGCGCGACGTAGCGCAGGATGTCCCTCGCCACCGCGGCATGGGTTTCCACGCGCGAGACGAGATACGCCTCGAGGTAGAGCGAAACCAGCTGGGCGTTGTCGTACAGCATCTTCTCGAAGTGCGGCACGCGCCAGGCTTCGTCCACGCCGTAGCGGGCGAAGCCGCCGCCGAGGTGGTCGTAGATGCCGCCTGCCGCCATCCGATCACAGGTGTGCAGTACGGCCTGCACGCCCTCGGCGTCGCCAAACCGACGGGAATAGCGCAACAGGAACAGCGGCTGCGTGGGGCGCGGGAACTTCGGGGCGCCACCGAATCCTCCATGAACCGGGTCGAATTCGGAGAGAAGTGATTGTCCACCGCCATGGAGTTCGCGGGGACCGGTGGGAAACGCGTTGTCAGGATCCTGATGGGCGAGTTCCGCCAGCTTCGTGGCGAGGTCCGCGGCGGAGCCGAGGAGGTCCTCGCGTCGGGTGGTCCAGAGTTCGACGACCCTTTCCAGGAGGGCGCGGAACCCGGGGCGATTGTGACGGGCTTCCGGCGGGAAATAGGTGCCGCCGTAGAAGGGCTTGAGGTCCGGGGTCAGGAAGACGTTGAGCGGCCAACCGCCGGTGCCCGAGGTCATCTGGACGAACGACATGTAGATCTTGTCGATGTCCGGGCGCTCCTCGCGGTCCACTTTGATGCAGACGAAATGCTCGCGCAGGTAGTCGCCGATCGAGGCGCTGGCAAAGGACTCACGTTCCATGACGTGGCACCAATGGCAGGTGGAGTAGCCGATGCTGAGAAGGATGGGCTTGCCGGAGGAACTGGCAGCCGCAAAGGCCTCGTCGCCCCAAGGGAACCAATCGACGGGATTGTGGGCGTGCTGCTGGAGATAGGGCGACTTCTCGACGGCGAGGCGATTGGTTGGTGAATGGCCTTTCGGGCTGTCGGCGGTGTTGCTCACGTCGATCGAAGTTACGGGGTCGCCCGGGGCGAACAAGACCAACGGCGGCAGGGACCGGTGGAAAACAAAAACCGCCATCCGAAAGGACGGCGGTTTTAAAACTGGAGCGAGTGAAGGGATTCGAACCCTCGACATTCACCTTGGCAAGGTGACGCTCTACCAGACTGAGCTACACTCGCGTGTCGTTGTGACGGAAAAGAAAATGTGGAAAGGCGGGCTCCAATGCAAGAGTCCTTTTTTGGAAGTCGCTTGGGGATTGGAGCCGGGCTGCTCAGGAGGCGCGGTTTTGGCGCCATTTGTCGAGGCCGACGGCCATCACGATCACCATGCCGATGATGATTTCCTGGATGTAGGAATCCCATCCGAGCTGGTTGGTGCCGTTGCGGAGGACGGCCATGAGCAGGGCACCCATGAGGGAACCTCCGATGCCGCCGATGCCACCGTTGAGGCTGGCGCCGCCGATGACGACCGCGGCGATGATGTCGAGTTCGAGTCCGACGGCGACGGTGGGATCACCTTGGGTGAGGCGAGATTGCTGCATGAGTCCGGCGAGGCCGAAGAAGGCGCCGGCCAGCGTGTAGAGCCAGAGCTTGGTGGTCTGCACCCGGACCCCGCAAAGTCGGGCTGCGGCCTCGTTGGAACCGATGGCGTACACGTGGCGTCCGAAGATGCTGCGGCGCATGACGAAGCTGGCGACGACCGCGAGGCCGAGGGTGATCCAGACCCCGGGGGGCAGGGGGAGGAAACCTTGGGGATTGGTGCGTTCCATCAGGGCGTTCAAGCCTGAATCCTCCGGGTTGTAGACCGCCTGCTTGCCGCTGATCCATTTCGCGCCACCCCGGACGACGCCCATCATTCCGAGGGTGATGATGAAGGGCGGCAACCGGAGGCCGGCGATGAGCGCGCCGTTGGCGGCCCCGATCATCGCACCGGTGGCGACCACGGCCACGGCGGCAGGCCATGAGGACCAGCCGGAGGACAGCATCTTGGCCCCCACGACGGAGGCGAACGCAACCGCGGCGCCCACGCTGAGGTCGATGCCGCCGCCGACGATGATCATGGTCATCCCGAGGGCGCCGAGGGCGACGATGACGGTCTGGGTCAACACGATCGCCGCGTTGCGTCCGGTGAAGACCGTGGGACGGGCCTCGTCGCTGAGGGCGAGGAGGCCCAGCACGAACAGGAGACCGAGGACTGGGCCTGCCGACTGCAGGAGGCGACGCCAGGCGGCGGGTTGGCTGGAAGAGGCGGACATCGTACCGGGGCTTTTCCAAGAACGTGGCCGTTTCTTGCCCCATCTGCCAACAACCGAAAACCAACCCCGAGGGCCAAGTCAGCGGCCTGGGTTCGGATCGGGACGGGAATCAGCGCGGTTGAAACGTGGAGGACGGCTGTGTCCCGCCGGTATGGCGCCGTGCGAAGAGCAGTCGGAGGCTGTTGAGCACCACCAGCACCGTGCTCCCCTCGTGGGCGGCCACACCCAGGGACAGCGGCACCCTTGGCAGGGCCAGCGTGAGCATCGTCATGATCCCGATGGTGCCGAGCGACACCGCGATGTTCTGGCGGATGATCCGGCGAGCCCTTTCGCTGAGCTCCCTTGCATGGAGGAAGTTTTCCAACCTGTCGTGCATCAGGACGACCTCGGCCTGCTCGATCGCTGCGTCGGAGCCGCGGGAACCCATCGCCACACCGACATCGGCGGCCACCAGGCACGGAGCGTCGTTCACGCCGTCCCCGATCATGGCCACTCGGTGCCCCTTCTCCTGGTACTTCCGAATGGCGGTCACCTTGTCCTCGGGTTTCAGGCCGGATCGCGCCTCGTCGATGCCGGACTCCTCATGGATGCGTTGGGCGGCTTCTTCGCGGTCCCCGGTCAACATCACCGTATGCAATCCGTGGCTGCGCAGTCGGGAAACGACGTCCTTTGCCGAGGATCTGAGCGTGTCCTGGAGCAGAATGCGTCCGCGCAGGCCGGGTCCCGCGAGCCAGGTCTCGGTGGTCGTTCCAGGGGGATTGGGGAGCGGCGTGGAGTATTCCTGGGAGGTCTGGGCGAGGAAGGCGCGGTTCCCGAGGTGGTGGCGTGCACCCCGCCAAAGTCCATGAACTCCACGACCCGCGACCGTGCCGGAGTCGGTGACCGGTTCGACGGGAACGCCGCGTTGGTCCGCCTCCCGCGCCAGGGATCTGGACACCGGATGGTTGGAGATCCGTGCGAGCGAGGCGGCGGCTGCAAACAGATCGGTTTCGGATCCCTCGATGGGTTCCACGGCGACCACCCGCAGCTCTCCCTCGGTCAGGGTGCCGGTCTTGTCCATGGCCACGACGGTGATCCCGGCGAGGTTCTCGATGGCGGCGCCTCCGCGGAAAAGGATTCCCGACCTCGCCCCGGCGGCGATCGCGGAGAGGATCGCCGAAGGCACGGAGAGCACGAGGGCGCATGGCGAGAGGACGACCAGCAGGGTCATGGCCCGGTAGAACGCGCTGGGCCGGATCGCCTCCGAGAAGAAGGGGGGAAGTCCTTGGACCTGCCATCCGAAGAGGAACACGGCGAGGCAGAGCGCGAGGACCACCGCCGTGTATCCCGAGCCGAATCGGTCCGTGAACCGTTCCGACGGAGCCTTCAGGTGCTGGGCGGAATCGATGAGCCGGAGGATGCGCTGAAGGGCGGAGTCGGCGGCGGGCCGCAGAACCCGGCCCTCGACGACGCCCCAGAGGTTGAGGGTGCCTCCCAGGGCATCGTCTCCCGGCGCCTTGGGGACCGAGTCGGACTCGCCGGTGAGCATCGACTCGTCACAAGCGCTTTGTCCGGACACGAGTTTGAGATCCACGGGAACCAGCTCCCCGGCGGTCACCCTCACGGTGTCTCCCGCCTTGAGTGCGTCCACGGGCACGACCGACTCACTCCCGTCGACGAGCAGGCGTGCCGACTTGGGGGCGCGCCGGAGAAGCGCGTCGATTTCCCTGCGGGTGCGGCCGGAGGCGTAGTGTTCCATCGCGGCGGAGGCGGAGAACAGGAACAGGAGCAGCGCGGCCTCGCCGAAGGCTCCCACCGCGACCGATCCCGGGACCACCAGGAGCATCAGGAAGTGGGTGTCGAAACGCAGACGCAGGAGGTCGGTCCAGACCTCGCGTGCGAGGTCCCAGGCTCCGGCGAGGTAGGCGACCATGTAGGCGGCCGTCGAAACCGTGGGCCATCGGGATGCGACGGCCCAACCGGTGAGGCCGGCCGCCAGGCAGACGCCGGAGCGGACGGCCATGGACTTCCAGTCGGTCTTTTCGGTTTTGGTCATGTCAGGTTCGGCGTCTCGCGGTTGCTGGGGCATTTCATTCCAGGCGTCCCCGCGTCGCCTTTGCCGTGGATCGGCTCGGTGGAAGCCTCGATCCTCAAATTACCTGTTGCCTGACGGTTCTTGCCCGATAGTCTCCGCCTTCCCGTGTTCCGTAAGGAATCCGGGGAAACGGCCTCAATTCCGGCGCGGATGCGTCGGGCGGCCACAACAACATCGAACTGGAATCCGGTACTTCCGCCGGATGGGACCTCCGCCGCCCTGGGCGTGCGTTGGGACCGAAACCATGGGAAGCGTAGAGAAGAAAAAGCTGCATGAGCACGATCGGCGTCAAGGAACTCCTCGAGGCAGGCGTTCATTTCGGACATCAGACCCGTCGCTGGAACCCGAAGATGAAGCGGTTCATCTTCGAGGCCCGCAACGGCATCCACGTCATCGACCTCTCGAAGACGGTGGTCCAGCTGCAGGAAGCCTGCGATTTCCTGTCCGCCACGGCGGCCAAGGGCGGAAACATCCTCTTCGTCGGAACCAAGAAGCAGGCGCAGGAAGCGGTGAAGGAATCGGCGAAGGCCTGCGGCCAGCCGTTCGTCACCGAGCGTTGGCTGGGTGGCACCCTGACCAATCTGAAGACCATCAAGCGTTCCATGAAGCGCATGAAGGAAATCGAGAAGATGGAGCAGGACGGTTCCATCAACCAGTACGTGAAGCAGGAGCAGTCGATGATCCGTCGTGAGCATCAGCGCCTGTTCAAGAACCTGGACGGTCTGCGGGCCATCGACGCCGCGCCCGACGTCATGTTCGTGATCGACCTCAAGCGCGAGCACAACGCCGTTGCCGAGGCCCGTCGCCTGCGTATCCCGCTGGTGGCGATCGTCGACACGAACGCCGATCCCGACCTGGTCGACTACCCGATCGCCGGCAACGACGACGCGATCCGCTCCGTGAAGGTGATCCTTCAGGCGGTGACCGAGGCGATCTCGAAGGGCAAGGCCGAGGCCGACGCCAAGAAGAGCCGCCGCATCAACCGTGAGGACGAGGCCCCGGCCCCGGCTCCGGCCCCCGTTGTCGCCGCCGAGCCCGCCGCGGCTCCGGCAGCCTGATCCGCAACGACTTCCAAACTTCTGTGCCGGGCGTCGTCCGCGACCCCGGCACGTTGTCTTTCGCAACCCGGAAAATTCAGCCCCTTTTGATCCATGCCTGAAATCACTCCCGCACTCGTCGGACAGCTTCGCGCCATGACCGGCGCCGGCCTGATGGCCTGCAAGAAGGCCCTTGATGAAACCAAGGGCGACCTCAACGCCGCAGTCGACCTCCTGCGCAAGCAGGGTGCCGCCGCCGCGGTCAAGAAGGCCGACCGCGCCGCCAACGAAGGCCTCATCGGCCAAGCCGTTGTCGCCGGCGGCCGCGTGGGCACGCTCATCGAGGTCAACTGCGAGACCGACTTCGTCGCCCGCAACGACTCCTTCAAGGCGTTCGTCTCGGAACTCGCCACGAAGGTCGCCAGCCAGCCCGGCGCCGACCTTGAGTCCGACCGCGTGGCCGCCGTGGCCCGCATCGGCGAGAACATCCAGATCCGGCGCACCCAGCGCATCGAGGTCGAGGGCGTCGGCGGCGTCGCCGCCTACATCCACACCGGCGGCAAGGTCGGCGTTCTCGTCGAGCTCGGCGCCACGAAGGAATCCGCCGTGGCCACCGAGGAGTTCAAGCAGCTCCTCCGGGACATCGCCCTCCAGATCGCCGCGGCCAGCCCGGTCTCGGTGAGCCGCAACGAGGTCCCGCAGTCGATCATCGACAAGGAACGCGAGATCGCCGCCCAGTCCGACGCCCTCAAGGGCAAGCCTGTGGCCGCGATGGAGAACATCCTCAAGGGCAAGCTGAACAAGTATTTCGAGACGAACTGCCTGCTCGAGCAGGGCTTCGTCAAGAATCCCGACCTCAAGGTCGAGGCCCACCTCGGCGCGATCGGCAAGCAGCTCGGTGACACCCTCACCGTCCGACGCTTCCTCCGCTTCCAGGTCGGCGAAGCGATCTGATCGCGGCCGCAGGATTTACCCATTCAAGGCGCCCCGTTCGCGGAGCGCCTTTTTCTTTTGGGACTCAGGGGCCCCATAGGACTTATGGGTACCATGGGACTTATGGCACTAGTTCCGCACGCTGGTGCGTTCCGCCAGCCAGATCATGTCCGCGTTGTTTGCGGACGCCACATTGAGAGGCATGTCGTAGAACCTCACCGGCTGCACGGTCCGGGAATCGACCCACTTCCGGATCTCGGCATGTCCGTCGGCGAAGGTGATGCCGCCCGCCCGGTTGTGGTAGCTGGCCGGGTAGTCGATGATCCGCGCCGCTCCCGGGCTTTCCACCATCTGGTTGGCGAAGCCACCGGCGTTGATGCTGTCGGGATGCTCGTCCAGCAGGACGTACATCTGGGAAGCACCGACGTTCGCGATGTCCGCGGACTTCTTGAAGATCCGGTAGCGGGTCTGGCCGTCCTGGTAGCCCGAGCCGGGCGGCAACCATCCGCCGGGACCGCCCATGGCCTGGCTCATGCCCATGCTCCGAACGCGGGAGAATTTGCGTCCGCCGAGGGTGATCTGGCTGACGTCGGCCGGGCACTTGAAGATCGCCGCCGATCCCAGGTACGGCGCCAGCCAGGAATTGGACGGATTGAGCAGCATGGCGGTGTTGGTGTTGTCGCCCGGGAACGGCCCCGGCCAACCCAGCCAGCCTCCGACCCATTGGAAGCGTTCGTCGCGGGAGTTGCCCGGCTGGGTGAGGCGATCCTCGTTGTCCAGAGGGTACATGAGATGCGCCAGCTGGATCTGCTTGAGGTTGTTCATGCACCCGGTGCCCATGGCCTTGGTCTTGGCCTTGGCCAGGGCGGGAAGGAGCATCCCGGCCAGGATCGCGATGATGGCGATGACCACCAGGAGTTCGATCAGGGTGAATGCCGCCCGGGAGAAACGTCGCTCTTGAGCCATGTGCGGATGCTTCCCGAAGCCGCGAAGTCCGGGCAACGCCGGAGTTGCGGGTCGCCGAAACAATCGGAACTCAATGCCAGAGCAGGCGGAGTGCGGCGACGAAGGCGAAGCCGATGATGAGGGTGTCGAAGAGGCGTTGGGGCAACCTCGACATGGTGGCCTTTCCCAGGAAAAGCCCGACGACGATCGCGGGGATGAGGATGAGGTTGAGGCGCAGGGAATCCCCTTGGATGAGGCCCAACTGGGCGCTGAAGGGCACCTTGGAGACGTTCAGGATCAGGAAGAACCAGGCACTGGTGCCGACAAAGGCGTCCTTCGGGAGTCCGACGGCGAGCAGATAGAGTCCCATGACGGGGCCTGCCGCATTGGCCAGCATGGTGACCACGCCGGCGAGGAACCCGATTCCCCAGGCAAAGGCGAGCGTATGGGGAGCCCGCTGATAGAGGTCCGGACGCCAATTCCGCACCAATTGGACCACGGCGAGCCCCAGGACGACGCCGCCGATCACCGGATGGAAACGCATCTCCCGGAAGTGTCCCATGAGCCACCATCCTCCGACCACCCCCAGCAACGCCGGGGGAAGCGTCCTCCACACCTGGTGCCAGTCCGCGTGCCGGCGGAAGAGCAGCACCGCGCCGACGTCGCCGACGATCAGCATGGGCAGCACCACGCCCGTGGAGAGCATGGGCGGGAAGAGTTGGGCGAACACGACCACGTGCAGCAGGCTGATGCCGGGAAGGCCGCTCTTGGAGACCCCGATGCCGACGGCCGCCAGGGTGGCGAGCATCCATTGGGAGGTGGAGAGGTCGGGAGTCAACGCGGACCGAGGCTCCCATCCGCGGGCGGTTGGGACAAGCGGCGCCGGAAACCGACATGCGGCAGGGATGCCGGGCTCGACGTCGGCCCGCGATTCCCGGCAATCTCCGCCGAATGCATAACTCCATCCTCAATCCCGGTGAGAAGATCCATGTGATCCACCGTCGTCACTTCGAACACGAGCCGCACCGGCATTTCGTGGGACTGGTGAACGAATATGAGGACGGCGTTTTGCGGATGACCGGCCACGTGTTCGCCGTGGATTCGGCGACCTTCCAATTCGTGCGCCGGCCCGAGGTCCGCACCCGCGTGGTGTCGGTGGTGAGCGGCGAGGTGATCATCAACGTGCTGCCCGCCTCGGTCGACCTGGCGAAGGTGGCCTACCGGCTGGAAGGGGCGTCGGTCCGGGTCACCGACGGCAGCGAATGGCACCTCGACATCAGCGAGGTCGGCTGGCGTTGACCGCGGCCGGAGGGGTTTCTGGAGCCTTCTGTTCCGAAGTCTTTTCCTGAGAAACCCATTGCGGAGGCGGGCTGAATGCGGGTTCCATCTGCGTCCCGTTCGTCTGGACCCTGTCCCGAACGGTCCGGTGTCCCGTTCTGCGGGATCCGGTGAGCAGCCTGAAAGTCACGTCCGTGATGGAGACATCCGGCCGTACCAGGTGCGGGAAGGAGCTGAACGTGAAGTGAGCGAAGTCAAACTGAAGAAGGGCGAGCCCGTGGATCGCGCCTTGCGCCGCCTGAAGAAGAAGGTGGACCGCGAGAACACCCTGCGTGACGTCCGCATGAAGCGGACCTACGAGAAGCCCAGCGAGAAGAAGCGCCGCAAGCTCAAGGTCTCGCGGTTTTCCGCGATGCTGGCCGCCCGGTACGCCGACCAGTAACCGCAACCGCACGTTGCCTTCACCGGGGCCGGATGCTTTCCTTGTCGAACGCATCCGGCCCTTGGCTTTCCAGGTCCGGACTCTGTCCAGAAATACCGCCCATGTATTCGTTATCCAGTTGCTGGAACTCAGGCCGCCATCAGGACGGCGGCGACATGCTCCGCGAGATCCGGGACCTCGGATTCCAATACGCCGAGCTGAGCCATGGGATCCGGGTGAGTCTGGTTCCCGGCATCATCGCCGCCGTGGAGGAGGGGGTCATCCGGATCAGCACGCTGCACAACTTCTGTCCGCTGCCGATGGGCGTGAACCATCCGGCGCCGAACCTCTTCAAGTTCTCGGCCGTCGACAAACGTGAGCGGGACCTCGCCTGGAAGCACTCGATCAAGACCCTCGAAACCGCCGAGAGGCTGGGTGCGCGCCTGGTGGTGCTCCACAGCGGCGAGGCCAACCTCGCAGGGTTCTTCGGGGATCCCAACTACCAGGACAAGCTGGAGGCCATGGCTGCGTTGGGGCAGCAGGATTCCCCGAAGTACCGGAAGCTGATGGGCGAGCTCGAGCAGCGGCGGGAGTCCCGCAAGGAGCAGCCCATGATGCTGGCGCTCGAATTCATCCGCCGGCTCGCCGACGTGGCCGCCGAGAAGAAGCTCCTCCTGGGCATCGAGAACCGTGAGGCGGTGGAGGAGATCCCCTTCGACCACGATCTCCGCTTCTTCCTCTCCCAGCTGCCGGACAACGTCCGCTACTGGCACGACTGCGGACACGCCCAGATCAAGCACCACCTCGGCTTCCTGGACCACCGCATGCACCTCGAGACGATGTCCGAGCGCCTGGCGGGCCTGCACGTCCACGATGTCGTGATCACCCCGGAAGGCGCCCATGACCATGCCCCGCCGGGAATGGGTGTCATCGACTACGAGGCCCTGAAGCCCTTCGTCCGCCCGGACCACATCAAGGTGCTCGAACTCAACCCCGGCGTGGCCCCCGAAGACGTGGGCCGCGGCTTCGAGTACATCCGCTCCGTGTGGGGAGCGGAGTGAATCCGTCCCGCTGCACACGGTGAAGGCCTCCAAGGGCACTCTCGGGCAACTGGTCCGACTGGCCGTCTGCGGTCTGCTGCTGGCGGCGATCTTCCACGCGATCTTCTGCAACGAGGCACAGCTGTCGCTCCTCGCGGAAGGCCGACCGGACGCCTGGGCCGGCATGTCGCCTTGGGAACAGCGTCGTTACGCCTGGACCCACAGTCCGGCGCAGCTGCTGGAGACGGCGCGTCGCCTGGACGTCCGGAGCGTATCCGTGGCGTTCGGACTGTGTGGGCTGCTGATCTTCCTCGGCGGGCTCCGTTGGCAGGAGGCCCTTCGGGTTCAGGGGCTGGGACTGCCGGTCGCGGAAGTGACCCGCATCTCGTTCGTGGCCCACTTCTTCAACGCCTTCCTCCTCGGTTCCACGGGCGGCGACGTCTGGAAGGCCTATGCCGCGGCCCGGGCCACCCATCACCGGAAGGCCGAAGCGGCACTGACGGTCTTCGTGGACCGCCTGATCGGCATCTTCGCGCTCCTGCTCTTCGCGGTGGCCTTTGCGGTCCCGAACGCGGCGCTCTTCGTGAAGTTCAAGCGCTACGACGGCGTGGGCCTCGCCATCCTCGGGATGCTGTGCGTGGCCACCGCGGCCATCGGGGCCGGTCTGTTCACCGACCTGTTCACCCCGGAAGGCCGGCTGGGACGTCTCCTTTCCCGATTCCGCTTCCTGCATGGCACCGTGAGGGCGCTCGCGGCGTGTCGGCTCTTCGGCAGGAGCCCCCGGTTCCTGCTCCGTTCGGCCGTGCTTTCCCTCGCCATCAACCTCGCCATCGTCGGCACGTTCGCCGCGTTGGCCGATGGCATGCACCTCCGGCTGCCCTCGGCGACCCTTTGGTTCGTGGTCCCGGCGGTGGTCTGCCTCGCGGCGTTGCCGATCACCCCCAGCGGACTCGGCGTCCGGGAAAACCTCTTCGTCGTCCTGCTCGCCGTCGATTTCCCCGGCTTCGGCGTGAAGCCCGCCGAGGCCCTTTCGCTTTCGTTGCTCGGCTACTCGATGAACCTCGCCTGGAGCGCCATCGGAGGACTGGTCTACCTGACCGTCCGGAAGTTCGATCCGGACGGGAAGGCCGTGGAACCGCCGGAATCCGCATGAACGGCGCTTGCGGGTTGTTCCGCTGCCGACAAACTCGGGGTATGCGTCGTCCGTCCACCCCGGCCCCTGCCGTGTTCCTGCTCGCCGGCCTTGTCTTCGCCGGCTGCCGTCAGGAGGAGGTCCGGGTCTACCAGGCTCCCCGTGAGGAGGAGGCCTTGGCATCCTCGGGGGCCAGCGCGCCTTCCGCCTCGGCATCCCGGGAATCCGCGTCCGCACGTCCTGCCGCCCCATGGACGGTTCCGGAGGGCTGGGTCGAGCAACCGGCCAGCGGCATGCGGGTCGCCAGCTATCGGGTGTCTGCCGCCGACGGCCGTTCCGCCGACATCTCGGTGGTCGCCCTCCAAGGGGAGTCCGGAGGCGAGTTGGCCAACGTGAACCGCTGGCGCAACCAGGCCGGCCTCGACGCCCTGACCGAGGCCCAGCTGGACGGGGCCCGTACTCCCGCCGTGGCGGGACGTCGTCCGGTGACGCTCTACGAAATCGTGGGGGAGAAGCCCCTTCTGGAGGACAAGTACCGCGTGCGCACCCTCGCCGCGATCCTTCCGGCCGGCGAGATGACGGTCTTCTTCAAGATGACCGGCGAGGACGCCCTGGTGGCCGCGGAGAAGCCGAAGTTCCTCGCGTGGCTCCGCTCCGTGGAGACCGGCGAACGGGAGGAGTCCTCTTCGGCGGCCTCCGCCTCTGCCGCGGAATCCGATGCCACCGAAGGCGGATTGCCCCGCTGGGAAGTGCCTTCCGGATGGCGTGCCGCCGGTCCGCGGCCGATGCGGCTGGCTTCGTTCGAGATCCCCGATGCCGCCGGGGCAGGGGACGTCTCGATCTCGAGCCTCGCCGGCGACGGCGGAGGCCTTCTGGCCAACGTGAACCGCTGGCGCGGACAGGTGGGGCTCCCGGCGCAGGACGAGGCCACGGTCCGCAAGGAATCCAAGACGCTCGAGACGGCGGGCGGCGACCCGGCACTGCTGGTCGACCTGGCCGGTTCCGAGAGCCGGATCCTCGGGGCCATCGTCGTGCGCGGCGGCCAGTCCTGGTTCTTCAAGCTGACGGCCAAGCCGCAGTTGGCCGAAAGGGAACGGGCGGCCTTCGAGGGTTTCGTCCGGTCCTTGAAGTTCTGAGGCCTCCGTTCCGCCCCTGAATTCCGTGCGGTCCCGCAGATCCGTGGAATTCTTCGGCCACCCTTTACGTCACCTTTTGCTCCGATGTCCAAGAAAGCGCTCCAGTTCCTCTCTTCGCTGAAGCTGACCGTGGTCCTGCTCGCCCTGGCGATCGCCGTGGTTTTTTTCGGCACCCTGGGCCAGACCAGCGACGGCCTCTATGTCGCCCAGGAACGCTATTTCCGCAGCTGGTTCACCTACTGGACCCCGCACGGTTCGTCGTTCCCCTGGGTGCCGCTTCCGGGCGGCTACCTCGTCGGGTCTCTCCTGCTTTTGAACCTGATCGTGGCCCACATCACCCGCTTCAAGTGGGGTTGGGACAAGAGCGGCATCTTCATGACCCACGCCGGCATCATCCTGCTGCTCGTGGGGCAGTTGCTCACCGACATGATGGCCCGCGAGAGCGTCATGAGCTTCCGCGAAGGCGACAGCCGCAACTACTCCGAGTCTTCGATGGACTTCGAGCTGGCGCTGCTGACCGACGCCGGTAGCAACACCTTGGACCAGGTGGTGGCCTTCCCCGCTTCGCTGGTGAAGCCCGGTGCGGAACTCGCGCATGGGCTGCTGCCCTACCGGCTCCGGGTCCGCGAGGCCTGGGAGAACGCCGAGATCCGCGCGCGGGCGCCCATGATGGACTCGAACCGTCCTCCCGCCGCCACCCAAGGCGTGGGCGCACGCGCGGTGATCGAACCCCGTGCGGCGATGCGCACCATGGACGACCGGAACGTGCCGGCCGCCGTGGTCGAGATCCTCGAGGGGGCGAACTCGCTCGGGACCTGGGCGGCTTCGGGCGGGCTGCGTCCCCAGGCCTTCCAATCCGGCGGCCGTGAATGGCGGCTCGAGTACCGTCCCGTGCGTGAATACAAGCCGTTCGCCCTGACCCTGCTGAAGACCACCCACGAGGTGTATCCCGGCACCGATATCCCGAGGAACTTCCAGAGCCGCGTCCGGATCCAGAACCCGGATGCCCGCGAGGACCGCGAGGTGGACATCTACATGAACAACCCGCTGCGCTACGGCGGATACACCTTCTTCCAGTACCAGATGGGCCGCGAGCAGCTGAACCAGGGCGGACGCGGCACCAGTGCGCTCCAGGTGGTCCAGAACCCGTCCTGGCTCGCGCCGTACCTCGGATGCGTCATCGTCGGACTCGGCCTGCTGGTCCAGTTCGGCATCCACCTCGGCAAGTTCCTCACCCGCCGTCCCGCGCCGCGCCCGGTCGCGGCCTGAATCCCGTTCCCGAACCCCATTTCCTGATCCCATGACACGTTGGCTTCCCACCGCCCTCACCGCGGTCTTCGCCCTGTGGCTCGCCGGGTCCCTCGTCCCCCGCCGGGACCGCGACTTCGCGCTGTCCGAGCTCGGCCGCATCCCGGTCGTCCACAACGGACGGGTCCAGCCGTTCGATTCGCTCGCCCGGAACTCGCTCACCCAGATCCGGGAGAAGGACAAGGCCAACCTCGAGCCGGCCAAGTCCTGGTACGAGAAGCCGAAGATCCTCTCGGCCACCGAGTGGCTGCTCACCACGATGACCCGTCCTGAGGTCTCCGACGGCTTCAAGGTCTTCCGGGTGGACCATCCGGAGTTGAAGGCGCTGCTGAAGCTCCCCGAGCCCGATCCCGCGAAGGGCGAGGACGGGAAGCACTACTCCTGGAACCAGTTCGGTCCGGAGGGACTCCGCCTCGTGGAGGAGAGCGCACGGAACATCGCGCGCACCAAGAAGGAGAACACCCAGCGCAACGCCTTCGACAACGCCGTCGTCGGGTTGCACGAGTCGCTGGTGCTGTACCACCGGCTCAAGAACACCCTGATGCCGGAGGACACCGCCGGGTTGGTCCAGGAGATCGAGGCCTACAAGGCGAGCATCCCGGCCGGTGTGGCCGCGTTCCGAAGCCGGATGTCCGGCGGCCCCATCGACACCAACGCGCTGACTGCGATGTTCGGCCATTCCGAACGCTACTTCGACACCGTGCGGCAGGACACGCCGCTGCTCGTGCCGCCGGCCGAGGGCGGAACCTCGGACGCCTGGATGCGGATGGGTGACGCGCTGCTCGATGCCGGTGTGAGCGCGCCGCTGCTGCGCCATCTCATGAAGTCCGGTCCGCAGGACGAACTGCCGCCGGATCGGGTCGCCGCCGAGATGCGTGCGGCCGGCACGAAGACGCTGCATCCCTCGGTGACGTCCTGGGCTCGCATCGGTGACGCCTTCCGGGCCGGCAAGGTCGAGGAGTTCAACGCGACGGTGAAGGAGCACCTGGCCTACGTGGCTTCGCTGCGCATGGAGAAGGCGTTGACCAAGACCCGCGCCGAACAGGCCTTCAACGCCTTCGCTCCGTTCTCCAAGTCGGCGGCGATCTACATCGTGGCGTTCCTCTTCGGATGCGGCTTCTGGTTCGACTTCGCCGAATGGAGCCGGAAGTCCTCGCTCAACCTCGTCCGTCTGGCCTTCGTGGTGCACACGGTGGGACTCCTTTTCCGCATGTGGCTCGAGGGCCGTCCGCCCGTGACCAACCTCTACAGCTCGGCGATCTTCATCGGCTGGGGTTCCGTCGGGCTGGGACTGCTCCTGGAAGGCTTCTGGAAGAACGCGGTGGGCCTGGCCGTGGCCACGGTCATCGGATTCGCCACCCAGATCATCGCCCACAACCTCGCCCTCTCGGGCGACACGATGGTCATGATGCGCGCGGTGCTGGACACCAACTTCTGGCTCGCGACCCACGTGGTCATCGTGACCTTGGGCTATGCCTCGACCTTCGTCGCCGGCTTCCTCGCCATCCTCTACGTGGTGCTCGGCGTCGCCACCCGCGTGCTGACCCCGGACATGGGACGCAGCCTTTCGCGGATGGTCTACGGCATCATCTGCTTCGCCACCCTCTTCAGCTTCGTCGGCACGGTCCTCGGCGGCATCTGGGCCGACCAGTCCTGGGGTCGTTTCTGGGGCTGGGATCCCAAGGAGAACGGCGCGCTGATCATCGTCCTCTGGAACGCCCTCATCCTGCATGCCCGCTGGGGCGGCCTGGTGAAGGAGCGCGGCCTGATGAACCTCGCGATCGTGGGCAACGTGGTCACCTGCTGGTCGTGGTTCGGCACGAACCTGCTCGGGATCGGCCTGCACAGCTACGGCTTCATGAGCGGCGCCTTCACGGCCCTGCTGATCTTCATCGCCACCCAGGCGGCCCTGATCGCTGCCGGCCTCCTTCCTCAGCGGATGTGGCGCAGCTTCCGGGCCGGCTGACCGGAGTCCGTCATCGGTTCAACGGGCGGGCCGGTTGCCACCGCCCCACTCGTTCAGGCCCCGCTCGTCTCCGGAGGTCCCGGGTTCGATGCCCAGGCCTTCCATCACCTCGCCGATGAAGTAGAGGGAGCCGGTCACCGCGACGAAGGGATCGGCCGAGGCGGCCTTCACGGCCTCGGCCGCCGAGCCGACGACCCGGACCGGGCGGTTGCAGCGGAGTTCCTTCAGCGCGTCCCGCAGTTCCTCCGCACCGACCGTCCTGGTGCTCGCCACCGGGCTGACCACGAACCGGCCGGCGACCTTCGCCAACTCCGCGAGCATCTCCTTCCACGCCTTGTCCCGCAGCATGCCGACCACCAGCGTCGGATGGCTTCCCGGAAACTCCTCGCCCAAGGTCCGACGGAACGCCGCGATGCCGTCGGGATTGTGTGCCCCGTCCAGCAGCCAGGTGCCGGACCCGCGTTCCAGACGCTGCATCCGGCCGGCCCAGACCGTCCGGGCGAGCCCGCCGGCGATCTGTTCGTCCGAGACCGGCAGGAAGGTCCGGAGCAGCCGGCAGGTGGCGGCGGCGGTGGCGGCGTTGAGCCGCTGATGTGGTCCCGCGAGCGAAACCGGCGTCGAAAGCCGTCCGACCGCCGACGTGCCCACGACCACGCAGTGGCAGTCGAGCTCCTTCGCCCGGTGACCGATCACCGCGAGCGCATCCGGCGCGTCGGCCGAGGTGACCACCGGGACGCCGGGCTTGATGATGCCCGCCTTCTCGGCGGCGATTGCACCGATCGTGCCGCCCAGGACCTGCTGGTGGTCGAGGCCGACGGAAGTGATCACCGACGCGAGCGGCTCCACGATGTTGGTCGCATCGAGGCGGCCGCCGAGTCCGGTCTCCCAGACCACCACGTCCACCGCCTGCTCGGCGAACCACATCAGGGCCACGACGGTCGTGAACTCGAAGAACGTGGGTTCCAAGCCCGCCGGGGTGGCCGAACGGAGCCGCGCGACCAGCCGGGCCAGATCCGCGTCCGGAATCGGCTGCCGATCGACCTGGATCCGCTCGCCAAACCGGACCAGGTGCGGCGAGGTGTAGAGCCCGGTTCGCCGTCCCGCCGCCCGTTGGATCGCCTCGATGAAGGCGCAGGTGGATCCCTTGCCGTTGGTCCCGGCCACGTGGATGAAGCGGAGTCCGTCTTGCGGTGCTCCAACGGCCGCAGCCAGTCGACGGGTCGTCTCCAGCCCCGGTTGGAAGCCGAATTGTCTCAGCGATTGCAGATGGGCCAGCGCCTCGGCGTAGGTCACGCGCGCATCCTACCCCGGGTTCCTGTCAGGGCCAACGACCCTCCGAATCCGCCGTTCGACGAATGGTGGGCGCGGGATGCCCACGGGTAGGAATAGGACCGCGCCGCGGTGGGCTCCGTGTTGGGGCCACGAGCGTCGCCAGCAAACCATGAATCCCTCCGACTCCCTCCGGCCAATGCGTTGGCCGGCCTTCCAAGGATGGTGGCTTCGAGCGCCATCATTCCTCCTGTTCCTCGCGGCCGCCATGTTCTGGCTGCCCGTTTCCCAGGTCCGTGCCCAGGTCTATGGCGCCATCGACGTCTGGCCCGCCAACAACTCCGTCGAGGTGAAGGGCAGCCGCCAGTTCGGTGCGTACGTGCCGATCTCGCCCTCGACCATCGTCTGGTCGGTCAACGACATCCCCGGCGGCGACACGAACGTCGGCACCATCAGCGCCACCGGTTCCTACAAGGCTCCCGCGGTGCCGCCCAATCCCAGCGTGGTCATCATCAAGGCCCAGAGCACCGCCTTTCCCTCCGCCTTCAAGACCACGTCGCTGACGGTCACCCGGCCCTACCCTTGGCTGTGGAGCGTCTCTCCTTCCTCGCTCCAGGTGGGCGCCTACTCGGTCTCCCTCAGCGGCTCCAACTTCGCCCCGGATTCCGTCGTCCAGGCCAACGGCGTGGATGTCCCGACCGTCTTCGTGTCCTCCACGAAGGTCATCGCCAACGGCGTCGCCGCCGCGGTCGGGACGCTCCAGTTCACGGTGCGTCATCCGGCTCCCGGAGCGGTTTCCGGCAACAAGGTCTCCGCCACCGTCGCCGCCCCCACGGTCTCCGTGGCCGTCAGTCCTTCGGCTCCGACCGTCACCCTTGGGACGACCGTGGCCTTCTCCGCATCCGTCGCCGGCGCCGCGAACACCGCGGTGACCTGGTCGGTCCCGGGTGGTGCGACGCAGGGCTCGATCAACAGCCAGGGTCTCTATACCGCCCCGAACGTCCTTCCTTCCCCGGCCACGGTGAAGGTCCGCGCCACCTCGGCCGCCGCGCCTTCCGTCCATTCCGAGGCGACCCTCACGCTGGTGGCCCCGCCGGCGGTCTCGCTCGCGGTGTCGCCTTCCACTGTCACGGTCCCGCAGGGCACCACCCGGCAGTTCGCTTCGACGCTCACCGGTTCCGCCAACACCACGGTGGTCTGGTCCGTGGTCGGGGGAGTCGCCAACGGTTCCATCGGCGCCAGCGGACTCTTCACGCCTCCGGCGGTGCTCCCGGCCTCCGCGGTGGTGCTCGTCCGCGCCACCTCGGTCGTCAATCCGCTCGTCTCCGCCGACGCCGTGGTCACGCTGACGCCGCCGCCGGTCGTGGTGTCGGTGAACCCGCCCGCCGCCACGGTCCAGGTCGGCACCCCGAAGTCCTTTGCCGCCACCGTGTCCGGCTCGCCGAATTCCGCGGTCGTCTGGTCCGTCCCGGGTGGCCCTTCCAACGGTACCGTCTCCGCCTCCGGCGTGTACTTGCCGCCTGCCGCCGTTCCGGCGAACCCGACCGTGTCCGTGCGCGCCACCTCGGTTGCCGACCCGTCCTCCTTCGCCGAGGCGCTGGTCACGTTGTCCCCGGCCCCCGACTACGCGGCGCTGCTGCAGGATGCCCGGTTCCTGGAGCAGTCGACGTTCGGTCCGAGTCCGGCGGACCTCGCCCTGATCCAGCAGGTCGGCATCGACGCCTGGCTCCAGCAGCAGTTCGCCCTCCCGGCCTCGGCGATCCCGGTGCCGGCCAACAACTCCGTCCAGGATCTCCAGCGTTGGATCCTCCACCACTACACCGTCGCCCCCGACCAGCTCCGCCAGCGTGTGGTCTATTCCCTGAGCCAGATCGTCGTGGTCTCGGCCGACAAGCAGGTCTACGCCGACGCCATGTTGCCGTGGATGAACCTGCTCTCCACCCACGCCTTCGGCAGCTACCGCGACCTGTTGCTCGAGGTGTCGAAGAGTTCGTCCATGGGCAAGTACCTCGACCTGGCCAATTCCACCAAGCCCGGGATGAACGGGGGCGGCGCCAACGAGAACTTCGCCCGCGAACTGATGCAGCTGTTCACCATCGGGCTGTGGCAGTTGAAGCCGGACGGTTCGCAGCTGCTCGACACCAACAACCTGCCGATCCCCACCTACTCCCAGGCCGACGTCGCCCAGCTGTCCCTCGCCCTGACCGGCTGGACCTACGCGACGCCCCCGGGGGGCACCGCGTATTCCCTCAACAACGAGTACCACGGTGCGCCGATGGAAGTCCGTCCAGGGAACCACGACACCGGCGCCAAGAGCTTCGTGGGCATCCAGATCCCCGCGGGACAGACCGTCGAACAGGACCTCGTCTCCGTCATCGACGGCCTGATGGCCCATCCGAACACCGCGCCGTTCATCGCCACGCGCCTGATCCGCAGCCTGGTGAAGAGCAATCCGAGCGGCGCGTACATCCAGCGGGTCGCCCAGGTCTTCGCGGACACCGACGGCGACCTCAAGGCGACCGTCACCGCGGTCCTCAAGGACGCCGAGGCGCGCGACGACGTGGCCTCCGCGAACTCCGGCCGGCTCAAGGAGCCGATCCTGCAGGTCTGCGGGTTCCTGCGGGCGCTCGGCGGCCAGTTCCAGCCGGGACAGCAGCTCACCTACCTCTTCGGCTACCTCGCGCAGTCCCCGTTGAATCCGCCCTCGGTCTTCAGCTGGTACTCGCCGACGTACCGCGTGCCCAAGAGCCCGCTCTTCGGACCCGAGTTCCAGATCTACACGCCGACCGAGGCCACCCTGCGCGGGAACCTCTTCCACCACATCCTCGGCAACGCCGGGGGCGGCGACGTCACCCTCGACCTGGCCCAGTTCCAGCCCTTGGGGAACGACATGCCGGCGCTGGTGGAGAAGGTGAACGAGAAGCTGCTCTACGGCCGCATGCCGGCCGCGATGAAGCAGGTGCTCATCGACGCCGCATCGCCGGGCTACGACGCGAAGACGCGCATCGAGACCGTCCTCTACCTCACGGCCCTGAGCGGCCTCTACGCCGTCCAGCACTGATCCCACCGCCTTCCAGAACCTTTACCAGTCCTTCCATGAATTCCTCCCTCATCACCGCCCGAATGAACCGCCGGAGCGCGCTCCGCGGCCTTGGGGCCTCCGCGCTGCTCTCCCGCCTCGGCTGGATGAACGCGCTCGCGCAGTCACAGGGCACGCCGGACGACTACCGGGCCCTCGTCTGCATCTTCCTGGTCGGCGGCAACGACGGCCACAACACCGTCGTCCCGCTGGGCCAGGCGCAGTTCGACGCCTACGTGGCCGCGCGGGGATCGCTCGCGTTGCCCGACAACAACGGTCCGCTCCTTCCGGTCGAGACCCCGGACGGCACGCCGTTCGGGCTCAACAACGGCCTGGCGAAGCTCCATCCCTATTGGGCCCAGGGGCGCCTCGCCGTGCTCGCCAACACCGGCATGCTCGTCCAGCCGGTCACCCGCCCCGAATTCCTCGCCAACACCAAGAAGGTCCCGACCAACCTCTTCTCGCACTCCGACCAGATCCAGCAGATGCAGACGGCGATCCCGTCGGCGTCGGGTGGCACCGGCTGGGGCGCGCGGGCGATGGACCTGCTGAATCCGCTGAACGGCGGCTCGACCTTCCCGGCGGCGATCTCCACCGCGGGACCGGCGCTCTTCTGCACCGGCAGCGTCGTCCAGTCGGCGAGCCTGCTCCCCGGATTCGACCTCGACCCGGGCGGGCTCGGCCTCTGGCCGCAGTCGGCCGCGCTGGCCCGCAGGAACGGGATGCAGCAGGTCCTGGAATTCGACAGCGGACTCGCCCTCGTGCAGTCCGCGAACAAGGTCCGCAAGGACGCCTTCGACCTGAACGCCCTGCTCAAGGGCGGCTCGGCCAACATCACCACCGCGTTCCCCGGCACCAGCCTCGGCAACCAGCTCCGGCAGGTCGCCAAGATCGTCAAGCTGCGCGGCACCACCGGGATGAAGCGGCAGGTCTTCCTCTGTTCCATCGGCGGCTTCGACACCCACGGCTCGCAGGCCTGGCAGCACTGGAACCTGCTCAGCGAAGTGGCGGACGCCATGGACGCCTTCCAGAAGTCCATGGAGCTCGAGCTCCAGATCCCCGACAAGGTCACCGCCTTCACCCTCTCCGACTTCGGACGTTCCCTCCAACCCTCGGGCACCGGCACCGACCACGGCTGGGGCAACCACCACCTCATCCTCGGCGGCGCCGTCCAAGGCGGACAGGTCTACGGAACATTCCCGGACTTGGCCCTGGGCGGGCCCGACGACTGCGGCACCCGCGGCGTGCTCATCCCGAGCACCTCCACCGAACAGTACGCCGCAACGCTGGCCCGCTGGCTCGGTGTGCCCGACGCCCAGCTTGGGTCGTTGTTCGGTAACCTCGGGAACTTCGGCAGCAGCCACCTCGGATTCCTGGGCTGAGTCCGTCCGGGGCCGCGGCCCCATTCCTGCCAAGGGCCGGTCTGGAGAGTCTTCTCCGGACCGGCCTTCTCCTTTTCCGGCAACCGGCTTCGACACCGACGGCCGGGTTCCAAGGGTCCGATCGGCATGCCGGTCCAGGCAGGGGCGGTACGATTTACGGTTCCGGTGGACATTTTCTTCCCGTCGCGTCCCGTCCACGACATGGTCCCGGGCACTCCCCAGAATCCGTAGGACCTCCAAGTCCGCGAAGCCGAGGAGTGCCACCATGCCTGCACTCGATTCGAATCAGGCCACCGCGCTTCCGGCGTGGGATGGGAAAGCCGGTTTCCGGCAAGGAAGGGGAGGATCCGTCGATCCGTCCCGGGGATGCTGGGGTCGTTGTAACCCGCGCGGCAAGGCGGTCGCGAGCTTGGATCAACCGCCATTTCGGCCGGGAAGCACGCCCTAGACCGATCGGACCTTGGATTCGCCCCATGAACACGCCCCGCGCATGGAACGAGGAACGGAGACTCGAGTTGCTCCGTGGTTTCGGGTTGCTCGACAGCCCGCCGGAGCGGGAGTTCGACGAGATCGCAGAGTTGGCGGCGACCCTGTGCGAGGCGCCGGTCGCCGTGATCTCGCTCATCGACGGAGGACGTCAGTGGTTCAAGAGCCGCATCGGGATCGGCCACGCTGAGACGCCTCGGGACGAGGCCTTCTGCGCCCACCTGCTCGGACGTGACGACCTGCTCGAGGTCCCCGACGCCACCTTGGATCCCTGCTTTTCCGGGCTTCCGTTGGTCACCGGACCGGAATCCATCCGCTTCTATTGCGGCATGCCGCTCACCACGGAGGACGGCGAGGTGCTGGGCGCGCTGGCGGTGCTCGACCGGGTTCCCCGCAGTCTCGACGCGCGGCAACGCCAGTCGCTGAGGGTCCTGGGACGCCAGGTGATGGCGCAGATCCGGTTGCGGAACGAGCTCCGCGAGACCCGTCGGCGCGAGGACGCTCTCCGCGAGAGCCGTGAGGCCCTGGGATTCAGCGAGCAACGGTGGCAGTTCGCCCTCGAGGGCAGCGACATCGGCGTCTGGGACTGGAACATCGAGACCGGAGCCGTGTTCCGGTCCGAACGCTGGCACCGGATCGTCGGGCTCGACCCGGCCTCCGACGAGCCTTCGCCGGATTTCTGGACCCGCCGGCTTCATCCGGACGACCGGCAGTGGGTGCTCGGTCGGATCGGGGAACATCTCGACGGCCGTTCCGAGGTGTATGCCTGCGAGTACCGCATCCGGATGGAGTCGGGACGCTACAAATGGATCCTGGATCGGGGCCGGGTCCTCGCACGGACCGCGGACGGCAAGCCCCGCCGTCTGGTCGGCACGATGACCGACATCGACCGTCGCAAGCGGCTGGAGCAGGTCCAGGCCGTCGAGGCCGCCGTCTTCGAGAGCATCTCCAGCGGGGATGCCTTGCCCGAGATCCTCTGCGAGGTGACCAGCGGGGTGGAGGGAGTCCTGGATGGCGCCATCGCCTCGGTGCTGCGGGTCGAGGCCTTCGAAGGTGGCTTCCGCCTGCGGGACGGGGCTGCGCCGCACCTGCCGATGGAGTATCGCAGGGCGGTGGACGGTCTGTGCGCCGGTCCCGCGGTCGGTTCGTGCGGCACGGCGGTCCATCGTCGCGAGCCGGTGGTGGTCTCGGACGTCCGCACCGATCCTTTGTGGGCCCCATTCCGCGAACTGCCCATGGGTTTCGGGCTCATCGCCTGTTGGTCGGTGCCGGTGTTGGATTCCCAGGGCCTGCCGGTCGCCACCTTCGCCCTGTACTTCCGGGAAGTCCGGGAAGCCACGCCGGAGGAGCTCGCCGTGCTCGGAAGGATGGCCCACGTCGTCCGCATCGCGTTCGAGCGGGACCGCGCCGAGATGGCGCTTCGACGCTCGGAGGACCGCTTCGCCACCCTCTTCCGCAACAGCCCAGCCGCCATCGGCATCTCCACCGTACGCGAAGGCCGCATCCTCGAAGTCAACCAACGTTACTGCGAGCTCCTCGGGTATGAGCGGGGGGAACTGATCGGGAAGACGGCGGACCAGGTGCGTATGCATCCCGATGGAAGCCGGCGGGACCAGGTGGTCGAGGCCCTCCTCGCGAAGGGACGGCTTGCCGGGGGCGAAACCCGTCTCCGGGGCAAGGACGGCCGTCTCCGGGACGTGGTGGTCAGCCTGGAACTGCTGGAACTGGCGGGGGATACCGCACCCGTGATGGTGGCGCAGATCGTCGACATCACCGATCGGAAGGCGGCCGAACAGCGGCTGATCCAGAGCCAGGCCCTCATGCGCATGGCATCGCGGGTCAGCCGCCTCGGGGCGTGGCAGATCGAGTTCCCCTCGCTGGAGGTGACCTGGTCCGAAGAGGTGCGCGAGATCCACGGCGTCCCTCCCGACTACCAGGCCACCGCCGAGGGTTCCGTCGCCTTCTACGTGCCGGAATGCCGCCCGCTCATCCGCAACGCCGTCCGCGAGTGCGCGCGGCTCGGCACCCCGTTCGACCTGGAGCTGCGCATCCGGTCCCAGTCCGGCCAGGAGGTCTGGGTCCGGTCGATCGGCGAGGCGGTCCGTGACGACGCCGGCCGCGTCCACCGCGTCCAGGGAACCTGCCAGGACATCTCCCAGATCAAGAGGAACGAGGAACGCATCGCGGAGCAGGCCGCGCTGATCGACGAATCGCGCGACGCCATCATCGTGCGCGGGCTCGACGACCGGATCCTCTTCTGGAGCAAGGGGGCCGAGCGACTGTACGGATGGAGCGCCACGGAGGTCGTCGACCGTTCGCTGCCGGACCTCCTGAAGACCGATCCCGTACGGTTCCAGCTCGCCGACCGTGCCGTGCGCGGCTCGGGTGCCTGGAACGGAGAGCTGGCCGTTTCGTCGCGCAACGGCACGACCCTGACCTTGGACAGCCGTTGGACGCTGCTGCGGGACGGGGAAGGGCGTCCGAAGTCGATCCTGGCGATCGACACCGACGTGACGGAGCGGAAGAAGCTGGAGCAGCAGTTCCTGAGGGCGCAGCGG
>JAIYBC010000050.1 GCA_027488845.1 Verrucomicrobiales bacterium
AGTGGTCAGTGGTCAGTGGTCAGTGGTCAGTGGTCAGTGGTCAGTGGTCAGTGGTCAGTGGTCAGTGGTCAGTGGTCAGTGGTCCATCTTGAGTGCCAAGCCTGGAGTCAAGCCTTCTGCAAAAAGCCGGCGAATCGAAGGCCCCGCCTGCTGTCTACCGGCGGGGAACTGCGGACAACTGACGACAAACCACCGACGACGGAAAACTGACGACGGACAACAACCCTGTTTCACCGGCTACCCGCGGTGCGGGTGAACGCCCGGACGTTCTGGATCTTGGCCTGCTTGGCGAAGTCCATGACCTTGACCACGTCGCGCCAGCTCGCCTCCTCGTCGGCGCGGAGCACGAGCTTCATCTTGGGGTCCGCGGCTGCGGCGGCCTTGAGCTCGCCGAAGAGCTTGTCCGCGGTGACCGCGCGGTTGCCCACGAAGAACTGCGGCTGTGTGTTGGCGATCGTGACGACGACCGGCGGCTTCTCGTTCGACGCCCCGGCCTTCGGCGCCTCGCCGGTCTCGGGCAGCTTCAGTGCGACCGACGGCGTGTTCTTGAAGTTGGTCGTCACCATCAGGAACACGAGCAGGACGATGAGGACGTCGATCAGCGAGATGATGATGATGGCCGGGGCGGCGCGCCGGCGGCGGGGCATGAACTTCATGGCCGCGGGGAGGGTTCGGAGGATTCCTCGCGTCGGCCGAGGTAGTGGCGGCGGAGCAGGGCGTCGCAGACGCTTTCGAGGTCCAGGCCGAGCAGTTCGACCTGCTTGTTGAAGAAGCTCCAGGCGGCGAGCGTGGGCATGGCGACGATCAGGCCGATGACCGTCTTGTAGAGGGCGATCGACATGCCGCGGGCGATGAAGGCGTTGTCGGCCTGGACGTTCTTCCCGAAGTCGCCGAGCAGCGGGATGATGCCGTAGATGGTGCCGACCAGACCGAGCAGCGGTGCGATGCCGACGACGATCTCGAGCACGACGAGTCCGCGTTCGAGTCCGGCGATCTCCTGCCGCGCCCGGACCTCAAGGGCGGCGACGTTCTCGGCCCGGGACCACGGGAGATGGTCGAGCACCGAGGTGATCAGGCGTCCGAGGGGCGACGGATTGGCGAGGCAGGCGTTGCGGAGACGTTCGGCGTCGCCGTCGGCGAGGGCGTCGAGCAGGGCGCGGGGCATCACGCGGGACCGTCGCAGGGCCCAGCCGCGTTCGAGGATGAAGGTGAGGGAGGCGAGGGAGAGGCCCACGAGGAGCCAGACGAAGGGACCGCCGTCGATCAGTGCGCGCATGGTGGAATCGGGTGCGGCGCGCCCCGGGGTGCGCCGCGGATCGGATCAGTAGTAGGTGAAGGTGAAGGTGATCTCCCTCGGATCGAGGGCCTGGGCCCGAAGGACGGAGGGCCAGCGTCCGAAGGGCGACGCGCCCATCAGGGCGGCTTCGCAGGTGAATCCGAGCGTCTCGCCGACGTCGGACTGGAGTGTCTGGAGCTGGGAGATCGTCCCGTCGCCATGGAGGTTGAACCGGAGGACCACCTTGCCGGTGCGTTCGAGCGAGAAGCGGCGTTCCTCGAGCATCGCCCACCAGCGTTCCTGGACGGCGGCGACCATGCGGAGGTCGTAGTCCCCAAACGGGGAACTCTTCACGTCGAACGACGGCGAGACGCTGATCCGCGGCGAGCCGCCTTCCTTCATCATCTTCTCACCGAGGACGATCCCCTTCTGTTCGCGGGCCTCGGCGAGGCGCTTGATCGGCTTGCGACGCGGGGCGCCGGACTCGCGGGCCTCGACCGCCTTCTGTTCGTCCTGGACCTTCTCGACCGCGGCGTTGGGCTTCGCCGAGGCCATCTGCATCTCGCCGGATTCCTTGGGTCCGCCGGCCGGGATGGGCTGCTTCTGCGCCTGTTCCTTCTGGGGCGAAGGCGTTTCCCGGGCGGTTTCCTTGTCCGGCGGCGCGGGCTTCTCCTGGGCCTGGGGTTGGGCGGGGCGAACGGTGTCGAAGGTCTTGGCGACGTTCTTCTGGGTTCCGGTGACCTGCGGATCCGGGAGGTTCCGGTCGGACGGAACCGGTTGGCCGGAGCGGGTGTTCGCACTGGAGTAGAACCGGGCGTCCTTCGGTTCGGTCTGCACCGCGTTGGCGGGATCGACCTCGATGAACTCGAGGGGGATCTCCTGCCAGCCGGGCTCCTCGGGTTTCGTGGCCACGAGCGCCGCCGGGGGAGCGCTGGGAGCGACCAGTTCCTTGGCCCATTCCGGCGCAGTCTGCGGACTGCGTGCGACCCACACCTCCAACACGGTGTAGGTGAACGCCGCGAGCAGATGCAGCAGCAGGGAAACCCCCAGCGCCCAAAGCAGCGGGCGGGGGTTCTTCGGCCGGTGGTCCGGTGTCGGGAAGGTGGGCAAGGCGCTTGGCATCCTGCTTCGGGCGCGAAAACTGGAGCACGACCGGGCGTGCGGCAACGGCAAGTTCAAGCCGTTCGCGCCTGCTCCAGCGTCCGGAAGGCGCGTCCCAGATGCTGCGGATGGGTCAGCGTCTGGAAGGCGCGGACGCGTGCGGCATCCCATCCGCCGAACCGATCCGGCGCGGCCAGGGACTCCTGCATCACCCCCACCAGGAAACCGGACTGCGCCCCGTCGTGGAGGGTGCTCAGCCCCGCCGCCTCGCCGGCGCGCCGCACCGCCGCGAAATCCACGTGGGCCGTGAGGTCCACCTCGCCGGCATCCGCGAGCGGATCCTCGACATGACGATGCTTCCGGTACCCGCGCAGGGTGCCGTCGGGCCGGGTCGGGTCCGGAAGGGAGGCGTCGGCGTGGCCGTAGTCGCAGGTGAGGAGGCGGCCTTCCTCGACGGCTTCGGCGGCGCGGGACCACCAGAGGGCCGCCGCGGGACACCGTTCGCGGGCGAAGCCGTCGGGAAGCACCGCGGCCAAGGCCGGTTCCGGGATCCAGTCTTCCGGCGCCGGATCCGGCAGGTCCACCCAGTGGAACCCGCGGGTTCCGACGGCGACACCCTGCTTGGTCCAACGTCCGGCGGCCGAGCGCCAGCGCCAGCGTTCCACGGGGAAGGCGTCGAGCAGTTCGTTGCAGACCAGGACGCCGCGGAACCGGCGAGGCAGTGCGTCGCTCCAGCGGATGCGGTCCGCGAACGGTACGAGGCGGGACTCCTGCCACCGGCGTCGGATCGGCGATGGCTCAACGATGCGTGCGGTGACGAGGCCGGAAAGCGTCGGCGAAAATCGGTCGAAGGCACCCAGGAGATCCGCGGTCAGCCGTCCGTCATGGGCGCCGGCCTCCACGATCTCCACCGGTCCGGTCCGCACGAGGGATTCGAGGGTTGGCAGCAGGTGGAAGGCGAGCAGTTCGCCGAAGAGCGGACCGACCGAGACGCTGGTGTAGAAGTCGCCCTTCTTGCCGACGTTGTCCGGGGTGCGTTCGTAGTAGCCTAGGCCCGGTTCGTAGAGGGCGAGCCCCATGAACCGCTCGAACGGGATGGCGCCTCCCGCCTCCACGATGGCGGCCTCGATCCGGCGGTGGAGTTCGGTTTGGACTCCCGGGTCCGAAGGGGTCTCCGAAGGATTCATGCCTCGGCGGGCGGCAGTTCAATCTGCCAGAGCCGGTCGCCGTCCCGGTTGAAGTGGGTGACCTTCGCGGCCCGGGTCTTCGCGCTGATCTCGACGGTGCCGAAGAACTGCTGGGTGGACCATGGTCCAGAGGGTTTCTCCCCGGGTTTGCGGGACGAGAACCGGACCTCGGGTCCGAAGGTGTCGTCGAGCGTCCCGGGACCGAACGCCCCGGCGTGCAGCGGCCCGCTGACGAATTCCCAGAAGCCGTCGAACTCCGTGAAACGGGCCTTGGCCGGATCGTAGTAGTGGGAGGCGGCGTAGTGGACGTCGGCGGTGAGCCAAAGGACGTTGCGGACGCGGTGCGCCTGGAGATGGCGGAGGAGGTTGGCCACTTCCAGTTCGCGGCCCAGCGGGATGCCGTCGCCGTTGGCGAACGCCTCGAAGGCGGTGGCTCCGTCGCGCACCAGAAGGCCCAGGGGCATGTCCGAACAGACGATCTTCCAGGTGGCGGTGCTCGCAGCCATCGATTCCTTCAGCCAGGCGAGTTGGGCGGCGCCGAGGAACGCGGTCTCCGGCCCGGAAACCACCTGGCGGTTCCCGGAGTTCGGTCCGCGGAAACTCCGCAGGTCGAGGAAGAACAGTTCGCAGAGCGGCCCGCGGCGGATGCGGCGGTGGATCCGTTGGTCCGGGTGGCTGCGGACCGGCTGGTATTCGAGGAACGCCTGCTTGGAACGTCGGGCGAGGAGGTCGATGCCGCGGACGGTGTAGCCCGAAGAGGTGTCGAGGCGCTGGCCCGGGTACCAGTTGTTCAACACCTCGTGGTCGTCCCATTGGGCGAACACCGGCACCGAGGCGTTCATCCGACGCACATGGGTGTCGAGAAGGTTGTATCGGTGATTGCCCCGGAAATCCGCGAGCGTTTCGGCGACGCGGGATTTCTCCTCGGTGACGAGGTTCCTCCAGCTCGATCCGTCGGGCAGCTTCAGTTCGGCGGGAATGGGCACATCGGCGTAGATCGTGTCGCCGCTGTGGACGAGGAAGTCGGGAGCCTGCCGCAGGATGGCGTCGTAGGTGCGCAGGCCTCCCCGCGCGGTGTCGATGCCCCAGCCCTGTCCGCAGGTGTCCCCGGACCAGGCGAAGCGGACGTCCTGCGCCCTGCCGCGTGCGGCGGTGACCAGGGAACCTTCCGTCCACGGACCCAGGCCGCCCTGGCGATCCTCGAAGGCGATCCGGTAGTGGATGCGGCGGCCGGGCGGGAGGTCGCGGAGGAGGAGCTTGGCGGTGAAGTCGGACGAAGCCGCGGCCACCGGGCCGTTTCGGCGGAGAGGAGAGGAGAAGGAAGCCGACTCGGACCATTCCACGAGCATCCGCGACTCGCGATCCGCGCGGGCCCACAGGACCGCCTCGGAGTCGGTGACATCCCCGCTGGCGACACCGTGGGAGACCTGGGGCCGGGCACCCTCGAGGACGGTGGGCGCGCCCCGCAACCAGGTGGGCGAAGAAGCGGCGAAGCCCGCGAGGGCCTTCCCGAAGGTGCGTCGATGGATGGGCCTCATCTTGGTTCGAGGGGTTGGAAGACGGGGGTACAGAGTCAGATCGCGTTAGAGGGAACGGATGCGGACCTGAAGCAAGGGTGCCAAGGCGCCCACGGAAAGCCGGATCCAAGGCTGAAACGGCCGACACCGGTTGGCAGGCGGATCCCCCGTAGCCAAACCGGTGATGCCATTCCGGTAGCTTCGCGGCTTGGCGGCTTGGCGTGAGGGTCCCATTGCATGAGTTCGGTTGGATTCCGCATCGGGGCTGCTAGGCCGTCCGGCGTGGCCCGCGGGCGAGGACGACCAGGTGTGCAAGCGACCCGACCAAGACCACGAGGTTGCCCACCTGGGAGACGCCGTGCCATTTCCCGAACTCCTTGCCCAGGCGCTCCTTTTCCTCCGGCGCGGTGGAGGCGGCGTAGCGCTGGCGGTTGAGTCCGACGAGCTTGGGTTGGATCCAGGAGCCGCCCAAGGCGACGATCCCGAGCAGTCCCAGCAGGGCGATGAGATGGCGGCAGCGGAAGGAGCGGACCCGGGCGAAGAGCAGTCCCGCGGCGAGTGCGGCGCAGGCCAGCTGCAGGACGAAGTACTTGGCGAGGACGGACTGGGCGATGAGGCCGGCGTTCTGGCGTCCCACGAGTTCGGTGACCGTCGGCGAGAAGAAGTTGGGACCGACCACCGCGGTCAGGAAGAGGCCGGCGCCGAACCAGAGGCCGGCGTTGACCACCGAGACGATCCGCAAGGGGGCTTCCATGGGGCGAGGATTCTCCAAGACGGTCCCGGGGCAAGCCCGGTTTGGTCACGATCCGGAGCGGAGAAGACCATGGGGCCCAATCGCCTCGGCGTTCGCGGACTGGTCCTCAGGCGAACCCGCGGGAAATCGAACCGGGTGCGGTGCCCAAAGCCACAACGGTCCGGACCGGCCGGTGTTGCCGATTCCGCCGAAACGCCGCCGCGGGGTCAGCGGGCGAGGTTCGCGAGCAGACGGTTGTGGATGTCGCCGAATCCGCCGTTGCTGAACACGCAGACCACGTCGCCTTCCTTGGCCCCGGCGGAAACATGGTTGAGGATGGCCTCCACCGAGGGGAGGTAGGCCGCGGGCTTGCCCGTCAGGCGCAGGTCCTGCATCAGCTTCTCCGGATTCAGGCGTTCCCCGGGAGGCAGCTGCTCGAGGCGCGCCACCTCGGCGACGACGATCAGGTCGGCCCGTTCGAGGGCGTCGACCAACTCGGCCTGGAAGACGTTGCGTCGGGTGGTGTTGGAGCGCGGCTCGAAGACCGCCCAGAGGCGGCGGCCCGGGAACTTGACCCGGAGGGCGCGGATGGTCTCGCGGATGGCGGTGGGGTGGTGGCCGAAGTCGTCGACGACGGTGACGCCCCGGGCTTCACCGCGGACCTCCATGCGGCGGCGGACGCTGAGGAAGGAGTCGAAGGCCTTCTGGATGACGGGGTCGGGCAGTCCGCAATGCCGTGCGCAGGCGGCGACGGCCAGGGCGTTGCGGACATTGAGTTCGCCGACGAGCGGAACGCGGAAGCGGGTTCCGCCGAGTTCGAACTCCGAGGCGTCGTCCTTGAGCACGATGCCGCCCGCGCGGATGTCGTTGTCGGCGCCGAGCCCGAACCGCTTCACCGGGCAATGCCGGATGCCGAGCAGCGGCTGGAGTGCCGCCTCGTCGCCGTTGGCGAGCAGCAGGCCGTTGCGGGGGATCAGGTGGATGAACCGCCGGAAGCTGAGCTGGATGTCGGCGAGGGTGGGGAAGATGTCCGCGTGGTCGAACTCGAGGTTGTTGACGATCGCGACCTCGGGCAGGTAGTGGACGAACTTGGAGCGCTTGTCGAAGAAGGCGGTGTCGTATTCGTCGCCCTCGATGATGAACCACTCGGACTCGGTGAACCGGGCGCCCTGGCCGAGGTTGCGCGGGATGCCGCCGATCAGGAACGAGGGATTCAGGCCGGCCGACTCGAAGACCCAGGCGAGGAGCGATGTGGTGGTGGTCTTGCCGTGGGTTCCGGTCACCACGAGGGAACGTTTCCCGCGGATGAAGAACTCCTTCAGCAGCTCGGGCAGCGAGCAGTAGCGCAGCTTGCGTTCCAGCGTGGCCTCCGCCTCGGGGTTGCCGCGGGAGATCGCGTTGCCGATGACGACCAAGTCGGGCTTGTGGGCCAGGTTGGATTCCGCGTAGCCGGCCATGACCGGGATCTGGCGGTCGGCCAGGAAGGTGGACATCGGCGGATAGATGACGTCCTGGTCGGAGCCGGTGACGCGGAAACCGCGTTCCTGCATGGCGACGGCGGCGCTGGCCATGGCGGTGCCGCCGATGCCGACGAAATGGACGCTGCGGATATCCCGGAACACAGGCCCCGACGTTAGGAAGGTCCTTGCCGGAGCCCAAGCGCCAAACGGCGTCGAAATATTTACAGCCCACCCCTGTAACAGCCTCCGGAAGGGTGCGTCAGGGCCGTTATGCGAGGATTTCTGGCGAGAATGACCGTGCTGCTGCTGGCCGGGATGGCCTGCGGGCCGTGTCTGCTGGGGCAGGCCTTTTCCAAGGCGGCCCCGGTCGCGGTGCCGACGGTGGAGATTGTCCGCTTCACCAACGTCACCGGCGGCGTGGTGATCGATTCGGACCGGGACTCCGTGCGTCCGGGCGCGGCGTTCGACCGGGAAGCGATCCAGGCCGAATCGGGACTGCGTGTGCGCAACGCCGGAGCCCTGACCAATGAGACGGTCTACACGCTGGAATACCGTCTTCTGGACCCGGCCGGGGTGCCCCACCCCATCTTCGACGCCGGCCGTTCGACCACCAATTCCGGGTACGTCCATGCGGGCGAGGTGCGGGTTCCGCTGCCGCCCGGAGGCTCGACGCGGTTCCAGCACGTGGCCCGGATCATTCCGGCCGCGCCGTTGGACCCGCGGACCGCCTATCGCGTCGAGATGGTGGTGCTCACCAACGGGGTCGCCTGTGGGGCCCGCACCAACGACGCCGGCCGCAGCTACCTGCATTTCACCTCGCTGGTTTCGAACGATCCGCGCCTCAACGTGCTGGGGATCGCGGAATCCGCGGTGATCACCAGCCCCTTTGCGCTGAGGGCGCCGGGAAGTCCTTCGGCGTTCGTGGCGGAGGCCCGGGTCCGGATCCATCGCTACGACACCTTCCTCGCCGCGGCGCCGACGCCGGCGACGGTCGGGATGCACCTCGACTTGGCCCTTGTGGATGCGTCGACGGGTTTGCCCGTCCCGTTGGCTTCCCGGACGAAGGAGGTCCTCGTTTCGGTGCCCGAATTCGACCTCGTGGCGGGACGGGCGGAGCCGGCTTCGGTGCTGCATGTGGAGCCCCTGTCGATCCAGCCGGCTGCCGGGGTGCAACTGGATCCGGTGGCGGGACGCTACCGTCTGGAGGTGACGACGACGCTGAACGACGCGCCGGCTCCGGGGAATGTGCCGGTGGCCGCGGGGCTGGCGACGGGTTCCGACCAGGGGCTGTTGCAGTTCAACGGACGGATCACCGGCGGCGGTGTCACCGGCACCTTCTCGTCGGTGGCCAACGTGCCCACGGATGGCGGTCCGGACGGCGCCGGGGTGCGTACCGATCTCCTGATCGCCGCCGGAGTGGGCCTGCTCCCGGGTGGCACAACCTTCAGTTCGACGACCCCGATTCCGGTGCGGCTTTTGGCGGATGGCACGGCGGAGATCCTCTCGGGTTCCTTCGAGGTCTCACGGCCGGGCGGTGGGGCGACCCTGCAGGTACGGGGCTTCACCCTGAGCCTGGATGGTCAGCATTTCGGCGCGGACGGCGTGAGGTCCTCCACATCGATCCTGACCTTCCCCTCGGGATTCGGGGTGCGCCTGGGCAACCGCAACCAGGGGATGTCCAAGGGCTGGATGTCGCTGGGCAGCGTGGTCCTGGACCCGGCGACGTTGCGTCCGACGGGCGTGCTCCAATGGGCGCCGGAAGGGGGGATCACCAGCTTCTGCCATGAGGAATCCAAGCCGCTGTGGTTCGAGGTCGAGAAGTACGCCTGGGACATGGAAGCGGGGACCCTGACGTTCTTCCCGGTGCGAGTGGTGTCGGTGCGGTCGGAACGTTACGCCGGGTTGGCGGGACGTGCGGACGTGGCGGTTGGCGGGACGAACGGCGTGACCAAGGCCTCCAACGACCGGTACTGGGATTCGGTGACCGGGGTGGGGCCGGAAGGGGTGGTCCTCCGAGCGGACCCGCAGGGCCATGCGGTGGCCAGTTTCACGGCGACCTTGGCACCG
Source organism: Verrucomicrobiales bacterium (assembly GCA_027488845.1). GTDB lineage: Bacteria > Verrucomicrobiota > Verrucomicrobiia > Limisphaerales > UBA9464 > SXXZ01. The sequence goes on from JAIYBC010000050.1 coordinate 9,342, forward strand.
GGGGCGTTCGAGGCGCAGTTCCCGGCGGGGGCGCTGGTGGCTTGGACCGGGGCGGCGAGCCTGACCGTGAGCAACGACGTGGTCGTGCCCTCGGCCAGCACCATGAACGCGGTGTCCAATCTGGTGCAGCCCTTCGAGGTGACCTGTCGGGATTGCGGTTGGACCGCGGCGGGCCCGGATTCCGGGGTGGAGGAACGGTCGCTGAACCCGGTGGGACCCTTCCAGTTCACCGAGGATGGAGGTCTGATCGGGGACGGATTGACTCCGCTGGAGGCCTTGTCGTTCCCCGACCTCGCCTGGGGCAAGTCGGGCGAGCAATACACCCATCGGGTGGCCAACGTCTCGGCCGGACGTTTCCACATGCCGGGGACCTTCCTGCCGGCCGCGGTGGCGGGAGCGGCCGGGGTGAATGGGCCGGCGGTGCTGCTGCTCACGGGGACCGACCTGGCGACGGGGCGCGCCGTGGCCCGGCCGCTGGCGGGGGATGTCGGCTACGAGGAAGGCTGGGGCGAGTATGCGGGATTCAACTACGCGCCGACCAACACGCTCCTGGTGGTCACCAACCGTGGACAAAGCCTCATCGCCGGCAATGCCACCCGCTTCACCCCCAGCGTCCGGGAGAAGCTCTACCTGCGCCGTTCGGGGATCTCCGGGATCCACGAAGCCTCCGGCCCGGTGACCCTGCCGAAGGTCTACGGCTACGACTTCGCCGTCTCGAACCTGAGCCTGGCCTTCCTGGACGGCCAGAACTCGGCCTCGGCATTGGCGGGATCGATCTCGCTGCCGTATCCCGCGAACTTCAGCTACCCGCTCGAACACCTGCGTCTCCGGTGCAACGGCCACCTGCTGGACGCGCCCCGTTCCACCACCCAACCGGGCGTCACGCTCGACTACTGGGACACCACGGTGGCCGTGAACGGGGTGGCCTTCGAACCGGTGCTCGCCGGAGTCGGCGCGGCCTTCCTCCCGACCGCCTGCACCACCACGGACTACAGCGTGGTGTTCGACATCACGGCGCGGCCGACCAACCGGTTCCTGCTGGGCGCCCAGGACGGCTTCACCGGGCGCCTCGCGCTGGGCACCGACGGCAACATCCGCCCGAAGTCGGCCGGAGTGCTCGGGGTCGACTCGCGGCTGAAGGGGCCGACCCAGCTCGGGATTCCCTCGGCCGACGAGACCCCCTTCACCTTCGCGCCGGTGAACGACGCGTACTTCAACACCTGGTCGGCCGCCGTGGATCCGATCCCGGGTTGGCTGAACCTCGCCGGTTCGCTGAACGTGGCGTTCTTCGAGGACGTGAAGGTCCACCTGCACGTGGATCCGTCGGGACCGTTCGGGGCGCTCTACGTGATGGGCGGCGGACCGGTGGCGGGCTTCACGCAGTCGGCCACCTGGTGGAACCGTTCCGGGAGCGACTTCTTCAACGACGCCGGATTCGACGCCGACCACGTCGGAACGCCCCCGGTCGGGGTGCTGACCTACCGGGACGGCCTGACCGAGGACTACAATCCGCGGGCGCAGAAGCTTTGGGCGGGGATCGTGAAGTTCGACTACCCCCTGCTGTGGTCCACCACGGTCGGCGAGTTCAACAGCCTCGCGCCGAAGGAAAAGAACCTGATCATCCTCAAGACGGAGAGCCGCCTGAACCACCTGCGCGGCGGTTCCACGGACCTCTCGTTCGGCGCGCAGTACGCCGGGGCCCCGCTGGCGAACCTCACCGAGATGCTGATGGAAGGCACGGGGTTGAACGACGCCCTGCAGGACGCCGTAGGGGTCCAACTGGGAGTCCTCGGGGTGGGGACCCGGCGGCTGGGTGACATCCTCGACGCCGACCCGCACCGGTTCTGGGATCCGCTCCTGGACCGGCTTCTGGACCCGGTGATCGCCGATCTCGACGCCGAGTTGGAGACGCTCCACGGCCAGGTGGATCCGTGCGACTTCACGACGCAGGCCCGCCCGGTGTTGGAACGCTACATCACCGGCGCGCCCGGCTGGACCAACAGCGTCTCCGCGCGGCTGTATGGGATCGCCGGCGTGTACACCGACGCCGCGACGGTTCTGGGCACCGTGCATTCGCAGTTGGGCGAGGTGCACGACGCGTTGCAGGCCGCGGCGGGCCTGATCGTGTTGCCCGACGACTCCACGGCGGGACCCGCGGGCACCTATCCCGGGATCTTCGTGAAGGAGCAGATCAGCAACGGCATCGAGGCGCGCACGCAGGTCGAGCAGATGGCCAAGGACCTCCTGACGAAGCTCGGAGGTCTGGCGGTGGACTCGGCGGTGGAGGAATTGGTGGGCGACCTGATGGCGAAGTCGGACCTCCCGTTTGCCCAGGTCCAGAAGGCACTGCAGGACCTCGACGCCGCGGTGGTGGACCTGAGGAGCCGTCTGGAACCGTCGCGCGACTACGCCTCGCGCATGGCGATGATCGTCTCCAGCCAGGCCGCCAGCCTCTCGGTGGCGGTGGAGGGGTCCCTCGACGACACGGTGGTCTATTTCGATGGCTTCGCCTGCGGGATCGACGACCCGTTCGAGGATCTGACCGCGGATGCCCTGAAGGCGGACCTCAAGGGGTTGGTGAAGGACCGCTTCTACGCCTCCAGCGTCCCGGGCGAGGTGCAGAGCTTCCTGCGGGAACTGCTGTACGACCTCAACACCTTGGTCGCCGACGCCATCGACAGCGGCGTCGCGGAGCTGAACCGCGTGATCATGCAGGTCCTGACCGAGGAGAGCGTCGGCCTGGCCTCCGAGGTCGTGCCGCTCCTCGGCGACGTCGCCGGCGCGCTGGGTGCGGGTTCGATCCAGGGCGACGCGCAGATCGTGGGCGACGACCTGCATCAGCTGAGGCTCGACGGCGAGATCGAGTTCGGGATGAGCGGCAAGCGCGAGGGCGCCGAGGAGGGCTCCATGCTCAAGGCCGGCGTCCAGTTCACCCTGCGAAGCTATGACAACGACGGCGAGGACTACGGGTGCAGCCTGGGATCGGTCCCGGCCACCGAGGTGACGCTGGCGGTGTCGATGCAGGCGGTGAAGTTCATCACCGACAAGCTGGAGTTCCAGGCCGACCTGCTCTTCGCCTTCGCCGACGATCCGGCGAACGACCCGCCGTTCAAGGCGCTCCAGGTCGGCGGCGGATTCCAGGTGCCGACCTACGTGCCGATCATCCCGGCATTGATCACCCTGAAGGGCATCGGCGGCGACGCCTCCTTCGGCGTCCGGGAGGATTTCCTCTCGGCCAACTGCGACGTGAGCGTGCTCCAGAGGATCCACTGCACCGGAGGCTTCTTCGTCGGCAAGACCTGCTCCTACAAGCCCTTCGACGGCTGGGCAAAGGATGTCGAGCACGTGATCGGGCTGTCGGACAACGACATCGCCCGGGACGGCTGGAGCGGACTCTACACCGAAGTTTCGGCGAACATCTCCCTCGGACAGGACTGCAGGCTCCGCGCCGAGTTCGGCGGCGGCGTCGGGGCGGGATTCCGCTGGGACGAACCGACCCTCCTCGGGCGCGCCTATGGCTACGCGAACGGCGACTTCCTCTGCTTCATCCACGGTGGCGCGTGGTTCGAGCTCGATGCCCTTGGCCGGCTCGGCGACCTGACCGGTGGCGATCTCTTCGGCGACGTCCGGCTCAAGGGCTGCGCCGGAATCGAGGTCCAGGTCCTGGTCAAGATCACCGAGGAAGCCTGCATCACCTACCAGAACGGCACCTTCAACGCCGAGTGAACCCGCCGTCCCACGACCTTCCCCTGAGCTTTCGCATGATCCCCACCGTCCTCCGGTCCGTCGGATGCCGCGCGCTCCTCGCGGTGCTGTTGTTGTTCCCGGTCGTGTCCCCCGCACGGGCCGAGTCCCTCCCTCCGGGCAGCTGGCTGGCGACCGTCGGCACCACCATCACGAACGCCGCCGGCCAGGAATGGGTGTACCTGTTCTGGCAGCCGTCCGACCCAGCGGCCTATGGCAACCGGCAGGTCGCGATCTACGGCAAGTCGGGCAACACCCGTTCCACCCGGAACTTCACCCAGCAGGGAATCGCCGGACCGCAGACCGACCCGCGGGTGATCCGTCCGCTGCTGGAGCGTGCCGAGGCCGTGGGAGACGACCTCGCCGAGCTCGACGAACACCTGACCGGCCTGTTCCAGAACGTCGTCCCGGCTCCCGGGATCACCCTTGCCGAGAAGCTCGCGGCCGTGGTCCGCGGGTTCTCCTCCGATCCGTCCCTGGGAGCCCGGATGCTGTTCCTCGCCCGACGTCATCCCGGTGCGGCGATGGCGTTCGGCCTGGCCCACGCCGAGCCCTTCGCGGCCGGAGCGACCCAGTTCACCTACGAGGTCCGCGAGCACGATCCGTCAACCGGCACCGATTCTCCGGTCCTCGCCCGGGTGGTCCTGACCCGCGGAGCCCCGCTGCGGCTGCCCGCGCCGGGTCCCGTGGTGGAGGTGCCCACCAACGGTCCGACCGGCGACCTGCTGGCCCGCCTCCGGTGGTCCACCCCGGACGAGCTCCGACGTCTCACGTCGGCGATGAACGGCTTCAACGTCTACCGGGTGGAACGCTCCCGCGCCGTCGCGCTTGGACTGACCAACGGGACGGCTCCTGGCGTCCTCGCCAGCCTCGCGAAGACCGATCCCACCGTCGAGCGGGTCAACATCCAGCCCGTGATGCCCCCGAAGGAATTCACCGCGGCCGAGGCCGCGGACCTCGCTGGCGATCCCTCGACGGTCTTCGTCACCGACACGCGGGATCGTCATCGCGGCGGCCCCGGGTTCCACGATGGAGAGCAGTTCTGCTACCTCGTCGCAGCCCGGGACATCCTGGGCCGCGACGGCGCCGCGTCGGAGCCGGGCTGCGTGACCTTCTGCGACCGCATCCCGCCGCCCATCCCGCAGGGCCTGCGTTCCGCCAACGACTTCGTCGTCGAGGGCGCCGGCGCCACGAACGGCCGGCAGCGGATCCGGCTCACCTGGACGCCCGACGCCGACGCCACCAGCAACCGCACCGCGGGCTACCGGATCTACCGCTGGAACCGGCGCGAGGACCTGCACCGGCCCGAGTTGCGGCCGACGCTCGTGGCCACGGTGCCGCATCGCTCCGGCCCGACACTCTCCGAACTCGACACGACACCCGACGCCCCCGACGTGTCCCGGGCGGGAACGGTGTTCTGGTACACCGTCCGCTCCTTCAAGCAGACCGCGTGCGGCGACCTCGAGTCGGCGGACGGCGCCCCGGCCAAGGCGATTCCGCGGGATCGGGTCGGTCCCACCGCCGGGGCCCCGAAGCTGGTCCTGCGGAAGCCCGAGCTGAACGCGACCTTCCGCGCCCTCTCGATCGAAGGCGGGGCCACCAACCTGCCGGCGGGAGCGAACCGCCATTGGATCCGTGCCACCCGGACCAACCGCGAGATCGCCTGGGTCGAGGTCGTGGTGAACGACCCGGCGCTCGAGGGCGGCACGGCCCGTCTCGGACGGCACTACTTCCCCCGTTACGGCAACGGCGGCGGACTTCCCCACGCCACGATGATGTCGGACGGCGAGATCGACTGGGCCTACCTGAGCCCGACCGCCGCAGGGGTTTCCGCCACGGTGAGGTTCGGCCTGGCCAACGGGACCACCTCGGAGGCGTCGACCCACACCCTTCCGGCCGCCCGGCCCGGGTACGCCACCGGAGCCGAGATCCGGTTGGCCGCCGCCTGGAACCTCGGGCCGGCTGGGAACGACCGGAAGCATCATCCCGTCTCCATCACTCCGGGCGCACCGGCCGGAGCCATCACCGGCGTCGGCGTGCTCATCCCGCACACCGGCGACACCCACCACTGGCGTCTCTACCGCCGGCTCGACCGCGGACCACTGGCGCTGGTCTCGGAAGGGGATGCCCCGAACCCCGCGAAGCGACGGTCCGACGAGTCGAAGGGCGCGGTCGGGGACGTGGCGGTGACCGACGGCTCGATGCCGGCGAACACGGCTTCGGCGACCTACTACTCGCAGCTGCTCGACCGCGACGGCAACGCCGGCCCGCTGCTGGCCGCGGAGTCCATCCTGATCGCCCAGCCGCCGGTGGCGCCGACGTTGCTCGGCATCACGGCGGTGGTGGACACCAACACCGCCGCCTCGACCTTGACCGTGAGCTGGTCCGGCGCCCCGTATGGCCTGTCTCGCTACCGGATCTGGGTCGGGAATCCGGCCCGTGGTTCACTTCCCCTGCTTCGCACGGGGACGAACGGGATCCTTTCCAAGTCGGCCAAGGCGCTCCGTAACCCGACCCTGATCGACCTGGACCCGCTGACGGTCGTCTACCGCGAGTACGTCCACTCGGGAGGCACCACCAACCTGCTCTCGGTGCCGCACGACACGGCGCGCATCGGCATGCGGACCGGGGAGGGTGCCATCCATTCCGCGGACATCCCGCGGGCTTCGGTCGCGTCCGATCTCTACCTCATCGTCGAGGCGGTGGGACTGGATGGATCGGTGGGCGAGGCCAGCAACACGTTGATCCTCCCGGCCGGGGCCTCGGACGCGAGCCTCGCCACCGTGGTGCCCTGGCCCAAGCGGGCGTTGCCGACCATCCGCGAGGACTTCACCGGAAGCGCGCTGAAGTTCGAGGCGGTCCGGCTGAAGCGTGGCTCCGCGGACGGCACGGCCGACGGGGATTTCGACGGCATCGGCATCGCCATCGGCTACACCTCGATCGTCCCGAGGGCCGGGGCCACGCCGAAGGAGGGGAGGGACGCCTTCCTCAACGGCACCCTCAATCCCGTCTCCAAGCTCTTCAACGATCCGGAAACCGGCCTGCCGCTCTTCGGTCGGGACCACCTCACCTTCGACGCCCAAGCCCTGCCGCTCCCCCGGGTGGAACTGAACGAGGTGTATCTGGTCCAGCCCCTGGTTTCCGCGGCGCTTTACCGTCAGCAGGTCCCGAGCACCGCCTATCCGCAACCGGCCGGCGACCTCGTGCAGGTGACCCCGAAGATGTCGGGCATCGCCCATCGGCACTACACCGACTCCATCCCGGTGAACGCCGGCGTCAACCTGCCGGCCACCCAGGTGCTGGATCCCTTCATCCGGGTGTTCCAGCAGCCCAACACCCACGGGATCTACCTCATCGACACACAGCCCCTGATCGAGGGGGCCAGCTACCGGTATCACCTCGTCCGCTTCGCGGAGAACGGGGAAATGATCGACAGCCTTCCCACGCCGCCCATCACCGCAACGGCCTCGGAGTAGCTCCACCCGCTCCCTCCTGCGCATGAATCCATTCCCCATTTCCCGCCTCGGCAACCGGCTCGCCGTCCTGCTCGGGACGTTGGTGCTCCTGACGGCCCGGGCCCAGGACGCCACCTTCGCCGAGACGGAGTCCGAGTTCGCGGCTTCGGCCGACTTCAACGGCGACGGGTTGCGCGACGTCGTGATCGTCGACCGTACCTCGGGTTGGTACCGGATGATTCCGGGCACCAACGGGAACCGGCCAATCTTCCCGCCGCTCCGGCCGACCGGGATCGCGCCGGTCGACGGATTCACCGCCGGCCCGCTGCTGACCCGGGCCCCGGGGTCTTCCACCGTCTCGCCGACGGCCACCAACCAACCCGACTTTGCGGTCTCGGGAAATGCCGCCAACCGCGTTCTGGTCTTTGACGGTGCCGCCGTCGCCCCCCAACCGCGCGCCCTCTTCACCATCGGGGTTGGGCCCGGCCCGATGGTGGCCCTCGACATCGCCGGCGCCACCAACACGCCGATGCTCGACCTCGTGGTCCTGACCGCGATGAACGGACCGGCCGTCCCCAACCGGTGGGAGACCCTCCGCAACTCGGCCAATGCGTTCGCCCCGTTGGGCGACGTCACGGATCCCCACACCCGCCGCCACGTCACCCGCATCCAACCCAAGGCCGGCGGGAACGTGCACCGCGTCGTGTCGGTCCGAACCTCGGGTGGCATCGAGGCCCTGGAGTTCCATGCGATCCGCGCGGGGCTTCCGGTCTCCGACGCCAGCTCGGGACCATTGGCGGCCGGATCCCGGTTCGCGGCCGGCGTGTTCGGCAATCGGACCCTGGCCTCGGTGCTGACCTGGGTGCCGGGAAGCAGCGAGTTCGCGGTGTGGCCGGTGAGCGAACCGGTCGCCGACGACTTCGAGTTGCCGAACTCGCCCGCGGCCCGGTTCGGGTTCGGGACGAACACCGTGGACGGGATCTTCGTGGTCGAAGGTCCGACCCGCCCCCAACTGGTGATCAGCCTCAACGACGCACGGGACGCCTGGATCTTCGACTTCGACGGGGTCAACGCCCCGGTGCCGCGGGATGTGGTCGGCAGCCTGCCCGATGAACATTTCAACTTCGCCTTCTCCACGGCGCCTGGCCGGATCGCGACCTTCTCCAACCTCTCGCGGGCCCCGGGCCCCTCGGATGTGCAGCGCGTCTCGGTCTGGAACGGGACGAACTATGCGCAGATCAGCTCGTATTCCTTCGGCTCCACGATTCCCGCCCACGCCTACGGCAACGTCTCCCAGTTCCGCGGCGAGCCGTTCGTGAGCCCGCATCCGGAGTTGCTCTCGATCGACCGCGCCGGCGACTGGGCTTCCGTGCCGACATTGACTCCCTCGCCATTGCCCGGAGCCCCGGGCGTGGTGACGGTGAGCGGTGAGAGCGACCGCAGCTCCCTACGCGGGCTGGGATCGAGCAACGTCGTGACCCTGGCGGCAATCCCCGGCACCACCGCGGTGCTGGCCAACCAGTTGAACGAAACCCTGTCTATCACCCCGTTGACCGGGAACCTGGGGCCGGTTGGCGCCGACCTCGTCCTGTATCCGCGGCCGGGGACCTATCCCACCGCCATCTCGATGACCCTTTCCTCGGGGAACGCGGCGGACCGGATCCGCTACCGCCTGGACGGAGGCGAGTGGGTTCCCTACGCCGGGCCCGTCCTTGTTCAGGTCACCACCACCGTGGAGGCCTACGCGGAATCCTCCACCGGGGCCGGCCGTTCCCGCATCCTCTCGGGACGCTACACGTTGACCACCTCCTGGGCCTCGCAGGACTCCGACGGCGACGGCGTTCCCGACTTCGTGGAATCCGCGCGCGGCCTCGATCCGCGGGCGGGGACCGACTCGGACCGGGATGGCTTCAGCGATCTCGACGAGATCCTCTCGGGATCCAATCCCGCTGATGCTTCCAGCGTGCCGCCCGCAGGGCATGAAGCGTGGACCCGTTCGGCCACGGTCGACCTGAGCGTGGTGCCCCAGCCGCACCTGGTTCCGCTCCCCGCGTTCGGTTCGGCGGACGGCACCGTGGTCGGACTTCGGACCCTCCAAGGAACCCTTCTGTCCGAGGCCGTGACGACCAACCGACTTCCGCTGAACACCCCGGGTGCCGCGGAGTTCCACGTGGGCCTGGGCGCCGGCGGCCTTGTGAGCCTGGCCACCCCGGAGCACTTCCTCGCATCGCCGGAACGACCGGTCGCCGGCGCCCCGAGCGCCCGCGAGCTGGTGGGACTCTTCGTGGTGCCGAATCCCGCCCCGGCGGAGATCCCCTTCGGATCGTCCGGCCATCCCGATGCCGCCGCCGTCCGCCGCTGGGAGGACGCCGCGCGGGCCTTCCTCTCCACCAATTCCGGCCCGTCCTTCGACGTGGTCCTCCAGCCGGTGGACCTGCTGGTGACCGCGCTGTTCGAGCGGAAGCTCGACGAGATCCTGACGACGAACGTCTGGTCGCGGAGCCTGCCGCTGGGACTGTTCCCGCATCGTCCTTCCGACGCGGGCCGGACGAATCCTCCGGCGGAACTGCTGGCCAACCTGACCCGACCCTCGACCAGCAACACGTGGAACCTGGTCCAGATGCTGGCCGACCTGCGGTCCAACGCCTCGAACCTCCCCGACCGCGACATCCTCGACCTGCGCCTCCTCACCACCGAGCTGTACCGGGTTTGCACGTTCTCCAACTCGGTGGTGGTGACGAACGCGCTGGGGACTCTCCGTCCTGTGACCCATGGCCCGGTGCTGGATGAACTGCGGCGACTCGTCGCCGACGGGACCGTCGGTTCGGCCTATGCGACCCTTCCTTCCGTGGCCGGGCTGTTGCCCGGGGCCGCGGCGGGCGCCCGCAGGCTCCTCGACGGCGTGTCGCCCCGCAACCGGGTGACGTTGGACCTGGTCATGGTCCCGGATCCCGAGTCCGACTCCTGCACGGTACTCCGGACTCCTGCCGGCGCGGCGGTCGCGTTGCTGGACACCCATCTCAATCCGTATCCGTTGGCGATCCGCTTCCCCCTGGCGCCCGGAGCCCGAATCCGCGCGGTGGGCTACGAGGACGTCCCGGTCCCGTCCTGCGCCACCCGGGCCCTGGAAGTGGTCACCCTCTCGGTGGTGGAGATCCCGATCCCCGACGAGGAGGACACCGATGCGGACGGACTGCCCGACGCCTGGGAACGCTTCTTCTTCACCGGAGACATCTACCCTTACGGCTACGACGACAACGACCGTGACGGCTACTACAACCACCAGGAACTGGAGGCCGGCACGGATCCCAGCTCGGCGGCGAGTCATCCGGCCGGTCCGCCGCAGGGAAGCGGATTGGCGGTGAACGGTCTCCGGGTCGAGCCCAACGGGGAGGAGGAGGTCTCCCTGGATCCCTCGGGTGGGGTGATCATCACGGGTGGAGGCAAGGCGCGTTCCGGAATCCATTTGATGGCCGGAAACGCGGAGGGAATCCACGCCAAGCTCGGCATCCCCTCGGACACGGACCTGTCGGAGGAAGGCGTCGATGGCCTGCAACCGCTACGGCTGCCCAACTATCTCGACCTGACGGTCTTCGGCACCGTCGGGAGCAAGACCAACCAGCCGGTGACCGCGCTTTCGGCCGCGGGTGGATTCAGCCAGCTGACCCTGACCATCAGCACCGCGGCCCAGGGCTCCCGATCGAACCTGATCCTGTTGGCCGGAAAGGGCGGACAACCACTCGGATTCGGATATGTCACCAACCGGGGGCGGATTCTGCTGACCCGGCAATCCGGCTTCCTGGCCTCGCAGGGACCGTCAGGACCCCTGTCCAAGTCCAAGAGCGGCGTCGTGGGCGTCCTGGTCCAGAAACTCTCCGCGGTCGTGGGCAAGGCGAGGTCGGTGGCATTGGCAGGCCTTTCCCAGACCAAGGACGCGGTCACGACGGTGGTCCAGGTCGCCGCGGACGCCGCCGCGGAGGGCGTCTGGAATGGGGCCACCGGGAACGGCGGGGACGAGGAGGGGGATGGCGAAGGCGAAGGCGGGGAAGGGGAAGATCCGATGGTGGCGGAACTTCCGGGGGGCATCGTGATTCCCGGGGTTCGGACAGTGACCGTGTTGCCCGCGGATCCGACGCTCAACTCCGTTTCGGTCTCGCAGTTGGACGTGATCACCTTGGACGCCGGCCGGTTCTCGGTTTCGGACGCCGGTGTGATCCGAAACGACATCCTCTACGGCAGTGCCGGGCCGACCCGCATCGCCGGATTGGGCACCGGGGAGGCCGACGGGCTCGGGCTTTCCCAATACACCGGATTCAAGAGTTCCAAGGCCAGTGGGTTCGGGACGACCGGAGGCATCACCGCCCGCCGGGAACTGGTGCCGGAACGCACCCTCGAATTGTTCCAGTCCCCAGGCTCCCTGCCCACGGTGACCCCGTTTCCCGACCTGGACTTCGACGCCGTCGATCCCCGTCACGGTGGCCTCGAGGTGCACACCGCGGGGACCACCGGAAAGGGACCGCTGCTCCACCTCCTACGCCTGCAACCCCGGGCGGACGAGTTGGTCATCGATTTCGCCTACGCGGGCATCATCGCGGACTCGGTGGAACTGGGCGTGTCGGACGAACTTGGATCCGGATGTGCCTCCACGAATCCGCCTGCATCGAGCCACCGCCTCCGCGGGACCGGACGCCTCGTCGGGATGCGGTCGGAGGTGCCGGTGTTGGGACAACGCACGGCCCTCCTGCGCACCCGGCTCCAGTTTGACGCCCCGATGTCCTGGGTCGGCGACGATGGGCGGACCCGTTGTTCCGGAACCCTGCTGACCGTGACCACGGTGCTGCGGGAACCGGTGCTGATGCTGGACGAGGAACCCCGGGTGACGGTGTACCAGGGCCAGTTCGGGTCGGTTGCCGCCGGCTTGCGTCCACAACGCCCATTCGACCGCGGCGACGCTCCCGTTTCCGCGACGGGTGGACTGCCGGAGGCCTCGCACCGGATTGTTTCCGGACTGCGCCTCGGGCGCGTCGCGGATCCGGAAAGGGCTTCGTTGCCCGACGCCTTGGCCTTGGGCGACGACGTGGACGGATTCGACGACGACGACGGGGTCCTGCCGCAGGGGGCTTTCCTGCCGGGATCACCGGTCACGCTGGACCTGATGGTGGTGGCGCCGCCGTCTGGCGCCCGGCTCGACGCCTTCGCCGACTGGAACCGGGACCGGGACTGGAATGACGCCGACGAGCAGATCGCCCGCTCGCTTCTTCTGACGAACGGGTTGAACCGCCTCACCCTCCCGATCCCCGCGGGGGCGTCGAACGGCGTGGTGCTTGCCCGGTTCCGCCTCAGTTCGGCCGGCGGATTGGCCGCGTTCGGAACGGCTCCCGACGGCGAGGTGGAGGACTACCGCTGGCTGGTCGGCACGCCCCTGCGCCCGGCGCGCGTCAGCCCGATCCTCATCGATGCCGACGGCCTGGCCACCGTCCAGGTCGATGCGGACCCGGGATCGATCGTGACCTTGGAATCCACCACCAGCCTGGATGGGGGAACCTGGTCGTCGGAGCGGCCACCGGTCGCCACCGGGGCGGGTTCCACCCAACTGCCGGCGGACGCCGCGACGGCCCGCCATCGGTTCTTCCGGATTCGGACGGAATGAAGGGGACGCGCTGTCGAATCCTTCGAATCCGCAGCCCTTCCGCGGCGTTCCCTACTATTCCGTGCGACCGGAAGAGGTTCGGAAGGGATGCTTCTCCAGGATCTGGTCGTAGACCTCGGCTTGGCCGGGAGTCAGCACCGCGCGGAACCTAGGCACATACCGCTCGAACAGGTCCCGCCGGTACTTCGATCGACGGGGGGCGTTCCGCGCTTCCGCAGCCCATTCCACGGCGATCTGGCGCATCTGCACCTTCTGCTCCGCGGAAAGGTTGAGCTGGACGGCCAGATTGGCCACCAGGGTGTCCGCGTCGTTGCGGGTGACCGTGATGCGGCCGGGAAATGTGGAGGTCTCCGAGGGCCCCCCCTCCGCGGGCCGCGAGGGGAATTGCCGCCCGACGAGGATGCCGCTGGCGAAGATGACCGCCAGTGCCGCCCCGATCCGCAGGATTTGCCAGTGTTGGGACGTCATGGGGACACTCCCGGGAACGGGCGTTCGGCCATCTCGGTGAAGGGATCGGTCTCCGGGTCCGCACCGTCGGGACGAACGCGGTCCCCGAAGGACAGTTGAACCGTCATGGCCAAGCCGACGGCGAGGCCGGCTCCGATGGCCGCCAAGCGGTCCCAGGAACGGAGCCGGATGTTGGACTGGAAACCGGACTGCCAACGGGCCACGACCCGCCCGGCCAGGAACGGCGGCATGTCCGGTTCCGGTCCGGCGGGCGGGGGAGACGCCTTCCGGGCCAGTTCCACCAGCCTTTGGAGGCGCTGTTCGGCGGGGCTCACGGTTTCTGTTCCTCCAGTTCGACGAAGGCCCGACGGAGTCGCCCGCGGGCCCGGAAAAGCCGCACCCGGGTGAGGGTCGCATTCCATCCCGCCTCCGCACAGGCCTCGGCGAGGGACGCTCCCTCCAATTCGATCCGGCGCAAGATCCAGGCATCCTTGGGATCCAGCGATTCCAAAAGGCGCTCGAACAAGGCGCGTGCTCCGTCGAAGTCTCCCGACCGGGTGGACTGGACGTCGGAGGCGACTTCTTCCAGGACCGCCTGTTCCGTGGGCTCCAGTTCAGTCCAGCGCACCGTCGGGCGCACCCGATGCCGCCGCAGGCGATCCAGCGACGTGTTCAGCGCGATGCGCCCCACCCAATGGCTGAAGGGCACCTCACCCCGATACTGGTCCAGGCACTGGAACATCTTCAAAAACACATCCTGCATCAGGTCTTCGGCATCATCCTGGCGATGCAGGTGGCGCCGCACGATCCGCCCGACCAGTGGGCCGAGGCGCCTCACGGCTTCCTGGGCCATGTCGGCATTCCCTTCCCGGATCTGGTCCAGCATCTCCGCTGGCACCTCCACGTCGCTTTCCCGCAGACGAGACGCGGAGTCCCCCTCCGTGTTACAGCGGTTGGGCGATTTCTCGCGATCCATCGACAAGGGACCAGCATGAAGGGATGGACCGGAAACCGCACCAAGGAACCGTTCGCCGGACGGGTGGGCCTGCGGGACAATAATCGCTTTGCCGGGAAGAGCTCCCAAAAGCATTGTCCCGGGCATGTCAGTGAGTTCCGCGTCCGCGGGAAGGCCCGCCCACGCCGAGTCGGTCCCATCCCATCCCGGCGTCCCCGGTTTCGACGAAGCGATCACCCGGTCGCAAAGCTACCTCCTTTCGGAGCAGCGTCCCGAGGGCTATTGGATCGGCGAGCTGCTGGTCGACGTGACGCTCGTGGCCGACATGGTCGCGTTCTACCACTGGTGGGGGAAGGTGGACCGGGAATGGGAGCGGAAGGCGATCCACCACATCTTCTCGAAGCAGCTGCCGGACGGTGGATGGAACATCTATCCGAACGGACCCGCCGAGGTGAACGCGACCATCAAGGCCTACCTGGCCCTGAAGCTCGCCGGCATCCCGACCACCGATCCCCGCATGCTCAAGGCCCGCGAGATGGCGCGGAACCTGGGTGGCGTGCCCCGCATGAACACGTTCTCCAAGCTCTACCTGGCGCTCATCGGCCTGGTGACCTGGAACCACGTGCCGACCATCCCGTGCGAGGTGCTGCTGATCGGAAAGTGGTTCCACGTGAACTTCTGGGAGATGAGCAACTGGTCGCGGGCCATGATCATCCCGCTCGCCATCATCAACCACTTCCGTCCGACCCGCCCGGTCGGGGTCGACCTCGACGAGCTGTATCCCAACGGAAAGTGGGAGTTGGATGAGCCGCTGCGCCCCCGCTACTTCGACTTCTCCCTCCGCAACATGTTCCTGTGGCTCGACCGCCTGCATAAGCTGGCGGAATGGGTCAGCCGACGGGGACTGCACCCGTTCCGCAAGGAGGCCCTCAAGCGCTCGGAACAGTGGATGTTGGAGCGTTTCGAAGGCAGCGACGGCCTCGCCGCGATCTTCCCGGCGATGCTCAACGCCCTGATCGCGCTGATCGCCCTCGGCTATCCGGACGACCATCCGGAGGTGGTCCGAGCCCATCGGGAACTGACCAAGCTCATGCATTTCACCGAGGACTCGGTGCGCATCGAGCCGTGTTTCTCCCCGGTCTGGGACACCGCCATCGTCTCGATCTGCCTCCGGGAGTCCGGCGTTCCGGCGAACCACCCCAAGATGGTCCGTGCCGCCGAGTGGACGATGGGGAAGGAGATCCGTTTCCGCGGCGACTGGATCCACAAGAACCCGGTCGACGTCGAGCCCTCGGGCTGGGTGTTCGAGTTCGCCAACAAGTGGAATCCCGACGTGGACGACACCGCGATGGTGATCCTCGCCCTGCGCCAGGTGGCCACGGACAACCCCGCCCGACGGGACGAATGCCGCGAGCGGGCGATCCGCTGGATGATGACCTTCCAGTGCAAGGACGGCGGTTGGGCGGCCTTCGACAAGGACTGCACCAAGTCGATCCTCGAGAAGGTCCCGTTCGCCGACCACAACGCGATGCTCGACCCCGAGTGCGCGGACATCACGGCCCGCATCCTGGAACTGCTCGGCTACGAGGGCTGGGACCCGAAACATCCCCAGATCCGCCGGGCCATCACCTATCTCCAGCAACAGCAGGAGGCGGACGGCTCGTGGTACGGCCGTTGGGGCGTCAACTACATCTACGGCACCTGGCAGGTGCTCCGCGGCATGCGGGCGTTGAACTGGAACATGCAGGAGCCCTGGCTGGTCCGCGGCGCCGAGTGGCTGCGCAAGGTCCAGTTGCCCGACGGCGGCTGGGGCGAGCGCTGCAACACCTACGACGACCCGATCTTCAAGGGCGCGGGCCCGGCCACGCCGTCCCAGACCGCCTGGGCCGTCATGGGTCTCTGCGCCATGGGCAACCCGGAGGATCCCGCGCTGCGCCGCGGCGTGGAATGGCTGATCCGGAACCAGAACGAGGACGGCAGCTGGACCGAGGAGGAGATCACCGGCACCGGCTTCCCGTGCGTGTTCTACCTCAAGTACGACATGTACCGGAACAGTTGGCCGCTGCTGGCCCTCGCCACCTACCGCCGACTTTGGCAGGGCATCCCGGCGGGCACCGTCGGTTGAGGGCGGCCGGGTGGCCACCGCCGGGGTCGTCCTATCCGTCCCATAGGACCCATGTGACCCATGAGCCAGGGACGGAATCCACGGCCAGGCGGTCGTGGCCACACAGCCGTGGCCACGGCGGTTCCTTGACGCTCTCCGGCGCAAACCCCAATTTCGGCGCAATCGATAGCGATTTCCCTCCGAGAAACCACCAATGAGCACGCCTCACAACCTGTTCGACACCCTCCAGTCCTTCGACCTCGGCAACGGCAAGACCGGCCGCTTCTACAGCCTGCCCGCGTTGGAGAAGGCCGGTGTCGGCCCGATCTCCCGCCTGCCGGTCTCGATCCGCCTCGTTCTGGAGTCCGTGCTCCGCAACTGCGACGGCCTCAAGGTCCAGGACGTAAACGTCCGCGAACTGGCCAACTGGAAGCCGACCGAGGCCCGCACCGCGGAGATCCCCTTCGTCGTCGCCCGCATCGTCCTCCAGGACTTCACCGGCGTGCCGCTGCTCGTCGACCTCGCCGCCATGCGCTCGGCCGTGGCCAAGATCGGCAAGAACCCCAAGATCATCGAGCCGCTCGTCCCCGTGGACCTCGTGGTCGACCATTCCGTGCAGGTGGATTTCGCCGGCTCCTCGGACGCGTTGGCCAAGAACCTCGACCTCGAGTTCAGCCGCAACCGCGAGCGCTACCAGTTCCTGAAGTGGGGCATGCAGGCGTTCGACACCTTCAAGGTCGTCCCGCCGGGCATCGGCATCGTCCACCAGGTGAACCTCGAGTACCTCGCCAAGGGCGTGTTGAACGCGGGCGACGTGTACTACCCGGACACCCTGGTCGGCACCGACTCGCACACCACCATGATCAACGGCCTCGGCATCGTGGGCTGGGGCGTGGGCGGCATCGAGGCCGAGGCGGGCATGCTCGGCCAGCCGGTCTACTTCCTCACCCCCGACGTCGTCGGCGTGCACCTCACCGGCGCGATCCGCGAGGGCGTCACCGCCACCGACGTGGCCCTCACCGTCACCCAGCTCCTGCGCAAGGCGAAGGTCGTCGGCAAGTTCGTCGAGTTCTTCGGTCCCGGCGCCGCGGCGCTGCCGCTCGTCGACCGCGCGACCATCGCCAACATGGCCCCCGAGTACGGCGCGACCATGGGCTTCTTCCCCGTGGACGCCGAGTGCGCGAACTACCTCCGCGCCACCGGCCGCACCGAGGAACAGGTCCGCCTGTACGAGAACTACTACCAGGCCCAGGGCCTCTGGGGCATTCCCCAGAAGGGCCAGATCGACTACTCGCAGGTCGTCGAGCTGGACCTCTCCGCCGTGGTCCCGAGCGTCGCCGGTCCGAAGCGTCCGCAGGACCGCATCGAGCTCCAGAACCTCGGTTCCACCTTCACCGGCGCCTTCAGCAAGCCGGTCACCGAGAACGGATTCGGCAAGAAGGCCGAGGACTTCTCCACGGTTTCCGCCGAGGTCGGTGGCGCCAAGGTCGGCCATGGCTCGGTGCTGATCGCCGCGATCACCAGCTGCACCAACACCTCCAACCCGAGCGTCATGCTCGCCGCCGGCCTGCTCGCCAAGAAGGCCGTGGAGAAGGGCCTGAAGGTGAATCCGGCCGTGAAGTCGTCGCTCGCCCCGGGCAGCCGCGTCGTCACCGACTACCTCAACAAGACCGGCCTCGCCCCCTACCTCGATCAGCTCGGGTTCCAGACGGTCGGCTACGGCTGCACCACCTGCATCGGCAACTCCGGCCCGCTGGATGCGAAGATCGAGGAGGCCGTGGTGAAGAACGACCTCGTCGCCGCCTCGGTGCTCTCGGGCAACCGCAACTTCGAGGCCCGCGTCCACCAGAACATCAAGGCCAACTTCCTCATGTCGCCGCCGCTGGTCGTCGCCTTCGCGCTGGCCGGCCGCGTGGACCGCGACCTCACCAGCGAGCCCATCGGCCAGGGCAGGGACGGCGCCGTGTACCTGAAGGACATCTGGCCCTCGCTCGGCGAGGTGCGCGACGCCATGCAGGCCGCGCTCAAGCCCGAGGTCTTCCGTTCCCTCTACACCGACTTCGCGGCGCAGAACCCGAAGTGGAACGAGATCCCGTCCAGCGTCGGCAACGTTTACGACTGGGACCGCCAGTCCACCTACATCCAGGAGCCGCCGTTCTTCACGGACTTCGCCCTCCAACCGGGGACGATCCAGCCGATCACCGGCGCCCGTGCGCTCGGCATCTTCGGCGACAGCGTCACCACCGACCACATCTCGCCCGCCGGCGCGATCAAGAAGAGCTCCCCGGCCGGCCGCTACCTGCTGGAGAACGCGGTCGAGTTCGCCGACTTCAACAGCTACGGCAGCCGCCGCGGCAACGACCGCATCATGACCCGCGGCACGTTTGCCAACGTCCGCATCAAGAACCTCATGCTCGGCGGCGAGGAGGGTGGCAACACCTTCGGACCGGATGGCGTGAAGACGTCGATCTACGACGCCGCCGTGGCCTACCAGGCGCAGGGCACGCCGCTGATCGTGCTCGCCGGCCAGGAATACGGCACCGGTTCCAGCCGCGACTGGGCGGCCAAGGGCACCAACCTCCTCGGGGTGAAGGTGGTGGTGGCGCAGTCCTTCGAACGCATCCACCGCTCGAACCTCGTCGGCATGGGCGTGCTGCCGCTGCAGTTCAAGGAAGGCACCAATGCGCAGACCCTGAAGCTGGACGGCACGGAGACCTACGACGTCGTCGGCCTCGACCCCGGGGTGAAGCCGCAGCAGGAGCTGACCCTGAAGATCACCCGCCGCGACGGTTCGGCGGAGTTCGTCCCGGTGGCCTGCCGCATCGATACCCCGATCGAGATCGAGTACTACCAGCATGGCGGCATCCTGCCGTACGTGCTGCGACAGCTCATCGCCAAGGCCTGAGCGCCACCCCGCGACGGTTCGGCCGTCGACCACTTCGGCAGCCGCCGCGCCCCCGGGCTCGGCGGCTGCTTCCTTTTGGGTCCGTCGACAGCGGGGGCGGCGAATCCCCAACCGCCCTGGGGATCCCAAGGGAGCCGGTCGCAGTCGGAGTGTGTTCCCGCGGACTCCGCCCCAAGGAGGAGGTCTTGAGGCCCCGGCGGAGCAGGGTGGCCTTCCGTGCGCCGTGAAACGGATGGCGGATTTCTGTCTGCGGATGACCGGGAATGGTGGTCGTCTACTGCAAGGCGGGATCCCGGCCACGGAGGAGGTCCCGGGTCCCGTCCGACAAATTTGAAGGCCCGGCGTCCTTGCGGGCCGCGGGCGGTGGCGCACTGTGTTCGGCTGTAGTTCCTGTCATGAAACCCAAAGCCAAGGTGGTCGGCGGTGCGGTCGCGTCCAAGGGGGGCCGTGTGAAGGAGTCCGCCGCGAAGACGGTGGAGATCCCGCCGGACACCGCGGCGAGCGCGTTGGCCGTCGATGTCACAGCCGCGCTGGGCCGGGCCCTGACCGCGGCCGAGATCGAAACGCTTCGCCTGGTCGAGGGCCTCTTCGCGCGGGTCCGTTCCGGCAACGCCCTCACCTTGGGCGACGTGGCGGAACTGGGCTTCCTCGTCGCGGGCAGCGCGTGGCAGAAGGTGGACCTCTGGCCCTCCCCGCCCCGGTCGCCGATGGAGCTCTGGCAGTACATCGCGGTCTTCGCGGAGGAACGGAACCTGGCTTTGCCCGAGTTCCTGCGGCCGGTCACCGCTGCCGACGAGGCCCGTCGGATCGTCGCCACACATCGTCGTGAACGCGACGTGCAGCGGTGGCGGACGCTGCTCGGAAACCTCCAGTTGGGTCCCTCCGAGGACGCCCGTCCGAGCAGCCAGATCGAACTGCGGCTGCGCCTGGATGCCAAGGAGGCGCTCGTCGAGTGGCGGAAGGCCGGCGCCGAGAACTGGTCCGGGATCAAGCCCGGCAAGTTCAAGGACTTCGACGAGAAGCACGGGGCGGATCTTCCGCCGGAGGTCGCCCTGCTGTGGCAGCCCCTGGCCCAGCGCGCCCGGTACGGATACCAGATCGAGCTGTTCTACCACGACCAGAACACCCGGCATTTCCTGAACCGCGTCCTGCGGCTGCCGGCCTTGAACCCGTCGATCACGGGCGCCTCCGGCGAGCCGTTGATCCGTGCCGAGGCCCCGTTGCGTTGGACCCTGGGGGAGGCGAACGGCGAGGCCGACGACTACTCGCTGCGCCTGCTGACGCCGGATGGAAGGCCGGTGCCGCCGCTGCTGCTCACCCTGAACGGGCGTCCCACGCTGTATGTCACCTCGGACTCCGTCTTCACCGGACCGCCGGCGGAGGACCGGGCCCTGGACCCGGCCGCCGAGACGAAGATCCCGGTGCCCGCGCTCGAGACGCAGGCGGGCGTGAAGTTCCTTTCCCACCTGCAGGTGCAGTTGCCCACGCGTCTGGCGTCGAAGGTCCAGGTCATCACGCTCCGCCCCCGCCTCCGGGCCGAGCTGGTGCAGCCGATCGTCGGCTACGACAACGAGTTCTGCTTCATCGACCTCCTGGCGGTCACGCCGGACGAGCGCGAGGTCGAGCGCTGGAACGGGAGCGCCTGGAACGACGTCAACGCCCGGACCAACGACGGCGACGAGTCGGAAGGGGCCGAGGAACCGCCCGTGTCCCCCGTGTCGGGTGAGCCGCTCTGGATGTTCGACCGCGCCGCGTTGGCCGAGGCGACCCGCCTGCTCGACGCCGGCGGATTCCGCTGGGACTTCGCACGTCAGCGTTGGTCGGCCAAGGTCACTCGCCAGTTCCCGGAGCGTTTCGTCCCATGGCTGAAGTCGTTGCCGCTGCACCTCGAACTCGACCTGCGCGGTGAACTCGCCTCGTTCCTCCGGGCCGAGGTCTCGGGCACCGTGAAGCTCGACGTCCAGGAGGCCGGCATCGACTGGTTCGACCTTTCCGTCATCATCGACGTCTCCGACACCTCGCTCACGCGTGAGGAGATCAAGGTGCTGATGAACGCCCGCGGCAAGTGGGTGCGCCTCGCCGACAAGGGCTGGCGGAAGCTCGAGTTCAAGCTCTCGGCCGAGGAGGACGAGCAGCTCGCCCGTCTCGGGCTCAACCCGCACGAGTTGACCTCGGAGAAGCAGCGGCTCCATGCGCTCCAGCTGGCGGATCCCGCCGCGAAGCGGTTCCTTTCGGACGCCGGCTACGAGCGGGTCCAGCGGCGCGCGGCCGAGCTGAAGGCCAGGGTGACTCCGGATGTCCCTCCCGAGATCCGGGCGGAGCTGCGTCCCTACCAGCGTGAGGGGTTCCACTTCCTCGCCTACCTCAGCACGAACCGATTCGGCGGCGTGCTCGCGGACGACATGGGCCTGGGCAAGACGCTCCAGACGCTCACCTGGCTCTGCTGGCTGCGGAAGCAGTACGCCCAGCCCGCGCCGGTGCTGGTCGTCTGCCCGAAGTCGGTCGCCGACAACTGGCGTGCCGAGGCCGCCCGGTTCCTCCCGGGCCTCAAGGCGCGTGTCTGGAGCAGCGACGACATGAAGGGCCTGCCGACCCAGACGGGGTCGGCCGACCTGCACATCATCAACTACAACCAGCTCCGCAGCGTCGGCGAGAAGCTCAAGACCGAGTTCCTGGCGGTGATCCTGGACGAGGGGCAATACATCAAGAACCCGTCGTCGGTGACCACGATGATCGCCACGCGGCTGAAGGCGATCCACCGGCTGCTGCTGAGCGGCACGCCGATCGAGAACAAGCTGCTCGACCTGTGGAGCCTCATGTCGTTCGCCATGCCCGGCGTGTTGGGCAACCGGCTTGAGTTCCAGAAGCTGTTCGACTCGAAGGACGACCCGCTGGCCCGGCGGCGTCTCGCGGCCCGGGTCCGGCCCTTCCTGCTGAGGCGGACGAAGCTGCAGGTCGCGAAGGACCTTCCGGAGCGGATCGAGGAGGACCTGTTCTGCGAACTGGAAGGCGAACAGAGGACCCTCTACCGCGCCGAGCTCAAGCGCGCGCAGCAGATGCTCCTCGGCATCACCAACCAGTCGATGCTGAACAAGAACCGCTTCAACCTGCTGACCTCGTTGCTGCGCCTGCGCCAGATCTGCTGCCATCCGCGGCTGGTGAAGGACGATTCCAAGGCCGAGAGCACCAAGGTGGAGGCGCTCATGGAGACCCTGGAGCCCATCATGGAGGAGGGGGGCAAGGTGATCGTGTTCTCGCAGTTCGTGGAGATGCTGGGGCTGCTGCGCAAGTCGATCGCGGAGCGTCAGTGGCCCATCTACTACCTCGCCGGGGACACCGAGAACCGGGGCGAGCTGGTCCGCCAGTTCCAGGAGCACGAGGGCGAGGCGGTGTTCCTCATCTCGCTGAAGGCGGGCGGATTCGGCCTCAACCTGACGGCCGCCAGCTACGTGATCCTCTTCGATCCGTGGTGGAATCCCGCCGTGGAGAACCAGGCCATCGACCGGGCCCACCGCATCGGCCAGAAGAAGACCGTCATCGCCTACCGCCTGCTCATCAAGGAGAGCGTCGAGGAGAAGATCCGTGCGCTGCAGAAGTCCAAGAGCCAGCTCGCGGACGACGTCCTCGGCGAGGACAAGTTCGCCCAGAGCCTGACGCTCGACGACCTGCGCTACCTGTTCGCGGACTGAGCGTCGTCGTCGTGCAGGTGTAGGAGACGACGTGAGGAGTCTCGTGCAACCCCCTTCGGTTGCGACGTTGGACTGGCGAAGGTGTTTGGGGACTGGCCAGGGACTCGTGACCTCGTCTCCTACGGTGTGCTGGTTCAAATCCGGCTTGATGCGGCCCGCGGCCGGCCGGCATCGTCGCGCATGGAGCAGATCGCGATCCTCGATTTCGGATCCCAGTACACCCAAGTCATCGCCCGGCGCGTCCGTGAGCTGAACGTCTACTCGACGATTCTCCGCTACGACACCCCCGCCGCAGAGATCAAGAAGCTCGGCGTCCGGGGCATCATCCTCTCGGGCGGCCCGTCCTCGGTCTATGCCGAGAAGGCTCCGCTCCCGGACAAGGCGATCTTCAAGCTCGGCATTCCGGTGCTCGGCATCTGCTACGGCGTCCAGCTCATGGGCCATTACCTCGGCGGCAAGGTCGAGAAGGGCGCCAAGCGCGAGTATGGCAAGGGCATCCTCAGCGTGCTCGACAAGGACTGCCCTCTGTTCGAGGACCTCCCGTCCGACCTCCAGGTCTGGAATTCGCACGGGGACAAGCTCACCCGGATTCCCAAGGACTTCGTCGCGGTGGCCCGGACCGACAATTCCGAGTACGCCGCCATCGTGCATGCCGGGAAGCGGTTCTACGGCATCCAGTTCCATCCCGAGGTGGTCCACACCCCGAAGGGGCGCGAGATCCTCTCGAACTTCGTCCTCGGCATCTGCGGATGCGCCGCGACCTGGACGATGAAGAACTACATCGAGCAGGCGTGCGCCGAGATCCGCGCCCAGGTCGGCAAGGAACGTGTGATCCTCGGCCTCAGCGGCGGCGTGGATTCCAGCGTCGCTGCGGCGCTGCTCCATCGCGCCATCGGCGACCAGCTCACCTGCATCTTCGTCAACAACGGCCTCCTGCGTGCCAAGGAGGCCGAGGTGGTCCAGGAGGTGTTCGGACGCAACTTCCAGATCCGCCTCCAGTACGAGAACGCCACCAAGCTGTTCCTGGGCAAGCTCAAGGGCGTCACCGACCCCGAGCGGAAGCGCAAGGTCATCGGGAAGACCTTCATCGACGTGTTCCAGGCGGCGACCAAGAAGGCCGGCAAGGCGAAGTTCCTCGCCCAGGGGACGCTCTATCCGGACGTCATCGAGTCGGTGCCGATCGACGGCAACCCGGCCCACATGATCAAGAGCCACCACAACGTCGGCGGCCTGCCGAAGAACATGAAGTTCCAGCTGGTGGAGCCGTTGCGCTGCCTGTTCAAGGACGAGGTCCGCACGCTCGGCGCCGAGCTCGGCCTGCCGAAGGAGATCGTGCAACGCCAGCCGTTCCCCGGTCCCGGCCTCGCCGTCCGGTGCCTCGGCGACCTGACGCCGTCCAAGCTCGACATCCTCCGCGAGGCGGACCGGATCGTGGTGGAGGAGATGAAGGCGGCCGACTGGTACTACCGCACGTGGCAGTCCTTCGCCGTGCTGCTGCCCGTGCGCAGCGTCGGCGTGCAGGGCGACGAGCGGACCTACGCCTTCACCATCGCGCTGCGCATCGTGGAATCCCAGGACGGCATGACCGCGGACTGGGTGAAGCTGCCCTACGAGCTGCTGGAGAAGATCAGCACCCGGATCACGAACGAGGTCCGCGGCGTCAACCGCGTGGTGCTGGACCTGACCAGCAAGCCGCCCGGGACGATCGAATGGGAGTGAGCCGTGCCGGCGGCTTCCCAAGTCTTGGCGTACTCGTGCGAGGTGCGGATCCGGTTCCAGGGAATGGATCCGGCCAAGTCGGAAGGGGGAACGAGCCCGCTGCGGAATCCCCGGGATCCGTGAAATCCGAGTCGGACCTCCCGCAATGAAACGGCCATCCCGCCCCGCCGGCGTTCAGTAGCCGCACTCGAGGGTGATCACCTCGCCGCAGGAGCACCGGACCTCGATGTGGGTGATCCGGTCGCCGTCGCGGACGACCTGGGTGACGGCCGGCTTGTGGCCGGATCCCGCGTCGTGGCCGCCGCTGTTGGGAGCTCCGGACGGCTTGGCCTTGAGGGGCGAGGAAACCTGTCCCGGCGACGGAGGGACCGATCCGGGCAGGCTGACGGTCTTGCCGGCTCCCAGCGGGATGAACCGGCCGGCGGCGTCGGCCGCGCCCGAGACGCGTCCGCCTGGAAGGGATCCAGGCCGGGGAGATCCCGGCACCAAAGGTTGGAAGTCGGAAGCCATGGAAATCGTTCAGCGCCGGAGGACGTTCTCCTTCGCACGGAGGATCACGGTCACGCGACGGTTCCGTTCGTCCTCGATGTCGATCTCCGGAAGCGGCGTGGTGTCGGCGTAGCCGGCGATCCGGCGGATCTGCTTCGACTGCACGTCGTGCTTCATGAGAACGCGTCGGGCCGAATGGGCGCGATCGGTGGAAAGATCCCAGCTGTCGGGTCCGCCCGGCTTCGACTCGAACCCGTTCTCGGTGTGGCCCTCCAGCTCGATGTTGAAGTGGTTGGAGAACTGGTTGATCTGCCAGGCGAGGGTCGTGAAGATCCATTCGCCGTATTCGGAAAGCTCGTTCGAACCGGGCTTGAAGAGCGGCTTCCGGTTCCGGTCGAACATGTTCAGGCGGATGCCGTCGCTCAGGAGGTCCATCCGCATGGGAGTCTCGTCCGGCAGTTCCGGATTCGTCTGCAGGCTCTTGAGGAGGTCCTCGCTCATCTTGCGCAGGAGCGTGAGTTCCACCATCGAGGTCGGCTCGAAGTTGCCCCGTGCGCTGCGGGACGCGGAATCGGAGTTCTCGTTGAGGATGCCGGTGGACTGCTTGGTGATGGCGCCGAACGGATTCCGGAAGGAATGCTCGACGGCTTCCTTGATCTTCTGGTCCTGGGAGACGAGCCAGAGGACGAGGAAGAGGGCCATCATCGCGGTCACGAAGTCCGCGTAGGCGACCTTCCAGGCGCCGCCGTGATGTCCGTGTTTTCCTCCTCCCATGGGTTTCCGGTGTTCCTGCGGTTATTTGCCGATGCCCTTGAGCATGTTCTCGAGGTCCTCTGCGGACGGCTTGATGTCGCTGGGCAGTCCGCGGCGGGCGACCTCGATGGCCATGATCGGCGCCATGCCCGTGGCGAAACCGGTGACCGCCTTCGACAACGTGCGGAAGAATCCCATCTCGGACTGGCCGTTCAGCGTCATGGTGACGGCGATGGGGCTCAGGTAGCCGTAGGAAACCAGGATCCCGAGGAAGGTGCCGACCAGCGCCGCGGCGACGTGGTGGCCGATCTCGGCAGCCGGTCCGCCGATCGAGCCCATGGTCACCACGATTCCCAGGACCGCCGCGACGATGCCGAAGCCGGGCATCGCGTCGGACGCCTTGGAGAGCACTTCGATCGGCTTGTGGTGCTCCTCTTCCATGGCGGCCAACTCGGTGTTGATGAGCGCCTCCAACTGGTCGGGCTTCACCTTGCCGTCGATGAGGGGGCGCAGCGCGCCGGTGAGGAGGTCCACCGCATGGTGGTTGCCGGAGAAGGCGGGATACTTCGAAAGGATGGTGCTGGAATGCGGGTCGGAAACGTGGGGCTCCAGGGCGATCATGCCGTTGCGGCGTCCCAGCATGAACAGCTCGTAGAGGGCCTTGAACATGTCCTCATAGGCCCCCTTGGTGAACGGGGACGGCTTCAGGCACCCCAGGATCTGGGCGACCAGGTTCTTCAGGACGTTCATGGGGGCCATGATGATCAGCGACCCGCCGGCCGCCCCGAGGATCACCACGAATTCCGAGGGCTGGACCAGCACCAGGGGCTGACCTCCCGCCATCATGAATCCGCCCAGGACGGAGAGGGTGACGATAATGGAACCAACGATGACCAGCATGGGGCAGAGATCGGCGGCCGAGGCGTCCGACTAAAGGGGACAATCAGCCGCGGGGGCTGGAATACTTCTGGAGGTAGCCGCGGAGGGAGAGGATCGCCTGGGAGTGGATCTGGCAGATGCGGGACTCGGTGACGCCGAAGACCTCCGCGATCTCCCGCAGGCGCATATCCTCGAAGTAATACAGGGCCAGCACCTTGCGTTGCATCTCGGGCAGGGACTTGAGACGGGTCTCGATCACCTTCGCCAGTTCGCGGCGGGCCGCGGAGTCGACGGGGTCGGCCTGGGACTCGTCGGTGATGGTCTCGTGGTAGGAGGTATCGCCGTTCTCCTCGCCGCCATGGACCGCATCGAGGCAGACGAAGGTGGCGGGCCGGATCTGGGACATCAGGTCTTCATAGGCCTCGACCGTCATGCCCATGGCCTTGGCCATCTCGGCATCGGTCGGCGCCTCGCCCTTGGCCTGTTCCAGCTGTTGCATGACAGCTTGGACCTTCCGCGCCTTGTCGTGGACGGAGCGGGGCACCCAGTCCATGCGGCGGAGTTCGTCGAAGATCGTGCCGCGGATGCGGACGCGGGCGTAGGACTCGAAGGTCGAGCCGCCTTGGGGATCGAAGTTGCGGATCGCGTTCAGGAGTCCGACGAGGCCGGCGCTGTAGAGGTCTTCGACGTCCACATGGGGCGGGAGGCTCATGGCGAGGCGGCCGACGACGTTCTTCACGAGCGGCAGGTATTCCTGGACCATCTCGTTCTCCTTGGCGCTGCCGGGGCGGGTCTGCTTGTAAGGGGCGTACGGGCTGTTTCCGCGGCGGCGGAGATCCGTTGTGGGCGGTTGCTTCTCGGTGGTGGGCATGGGGTGGGATCGGTCGGGCCGAGGCTATGGGTTCAAGGTTTCCCAGAGGGACTCGAGCTGGCGGCGAGCGGATTGGGAGTCGCGTTCAGCTTGGCGAGATGCGACTCGCGCAACCCCCGGATCCAGATGCTGCACCACCAGCGGAACAAGAGACCGCCGGCAGCCGCGGATACGGAAGCTCGCCACAGGATCGACGGCCCGGAGCAGTCCTGCATCAGCCCCAGTCCGGTGCTGATCAGGAATCCCAAGAGTCCGCCAAGTATCATCAACCTTTTCATGCGTCGCTATCCCGTCGGCCTGTAAGCAACGGGCTTGCCAGCATGAAAACGTGCTGCAAATGCAGTGTTTTCCTCAGTTTTCCCGCGAAAATTGCCGGGTGAGGATGCGGTTCGGGTCGGCTGGGAGGAAAACTCCCGGTACATTCTGCCCCACCCCAAGCCAACCGATGGGGTAATTCGTGCCCAGGATCCAGCTCCAGATTTTGCCCCAGCGGGGTTCCTCGTCGAGGTGGGTGGCGATGACGTCGGTCACGCCCATGTCGTGGTACGCACGGGCCTGTGCGAGCACCACGGCATTCTCGTAGGCGGCGTTCAGCACCAGGTGCACCCGGACGGGGCCGAGACCGGCGAGGCGGGCCTTCAAGTCCGCCATCCCGACGGCGTCCGAAGGCGCCACGCCGGGATAGTCGATGAACAGGAGCCCGGATTCAGGCCGATCCTCGGGAAGGAAACGTTCCACCGGCACGCCCAGGATCTCGCCGTAGACGCTGAGGGATTCCGCGGTGTTGGCGCCGAGACCGTCGAGCCGCCACACCGTGGCCGATTTCCCTTCCAGCAGGACGCTTTGGGCCAGCCACTTGCACAATGCGGTCGTCTTGCCCGATCCCGGTGGTCCGATGAACACATGCGCCTCGACACCGGCGTTCGGAGAGGACGGCGGCAGGATCCATTCGCCCTGGAGCACCTTGGCGGTCAACAGGATCTCCTCGCCCAGGGACTTCGGGGCCAATTCGCCGTGGTCCTGGCAAAGTTGTTCCACGACACGGAGCGCGTGGACCGGCAGGAGGCCGGTCGATTCCAGGATCGGGCCGACATGCCATTCGCCCGGATAGTGCACGGACCGGGTGACGAACGATTCGACGGCGAGGGGCTTCTCCGCGGCCGGAGCTTCGGTCGGCCTTCCCGACGGGGCAGGCGGAGTCGACGGAGCGGGTGTCTCCGCCGGTGGTGCCTGACGGTTCCGTGAGATCTCGGCACGGATCTCGGACAACTCGCGGCGGAGTTCGGCCAAGGGATCGGCGGGCGCCGCGGGAGTCGGCGGGGCGGGAATCTTGGATGCGGTGCCGAGGATCTCCGCCGCCGAGGAGACCAATCCGGGTTCCTGCACCGGGGCCGCCGGGGTCGCCGGGTCGGCGGGAGCGCCGGATGCGGCGGCCTCCTCGGGGGCGGCGGCGAGCACCTCGATCCGGGGCTTCTTCCAGAGCTTCGACAGACCGTCGACCGGCAGCCGCCGCACGCTCAGCACCACGGCGCCTGGGCCGAGCTTGGCCCGGACCTGCTCCACCGCCTCGAGGGCGTTGTCCACGATGAACGTGTGCACTTGCATCCGTGTTCCGGCCAAAGAACACGTTTCCCATCGCAAGCCAAGCCGGGGAACTCGGCGGTATGTGGAACGCCGGAGCGTTATGAGGGACCGCCTCCCGGCGCACGCAGTCCCAGGAACCGTTCATCGGGCCCGCAGGACGTAGCGGCCGGTTTTCCGGGTGCCGACCTTTTCCACCAGGCCCGCCGCCATCAAGGGGCGCAGGAGATCCAGCGTGCCCTGCTTCGAAATTCCAAGGGCAGCCCAGAGCGCGGATGGGGACATCGCGCCGTGGTCGCGCAGCAGTTCCAGCAGGCGCTCCTGCTTGGGACGGAGCACGAGCTTCTCCGGCGACCTGAGGTTGAAGGACTGCACCCTCAGCCAAACCCGTTCGAGCGTCTGACGGAGGCCTTCAGTGCAGTACTCCAGCCAGCCAGTAAGGTCTTCCCCTGCATGCCGGACCTCTTCCAGCGCGGCGTAGTAGCGCGGACGATTCTCCCAGTAGTACTCGTCCACCGAGAAGATGTGGTGGGTGTCGAAACCACGTCGGTAAAGTTCCCAGAGCGCCAAGGCGCGGCCGGTGCGTCCGTTGCCGTCAGCGAATGGATGGATCGCCTCGAACCGGTAGTGCAGGATGGCCGAACTGAGCACGGGAGACAGACCGGTGGAACGCTGGTTCCACCACTCCAGCAGTTCGAACATGAGTCCAGAGACTTCCCCCGGCGCTGGCGGCACAAAACGTCCGACGCGGACAGCGATGGTGCGATACCGTCCCGCCTCACCCTGATCCATGACCTCGCCAGCCAGGATGCGGTGCAACTCGAAGAGATCCTCGTGGCGGAGGTTCTTCTTGGTGGCGTTTTTCTCCACGAAGCGCAGACCGGCGAAGTAGTTGACCACTTCGCGGCGGGACCGTGGGTCGGATGCCGCAGGTTCCCGGCCCTCCTCCAACGCACGGACCTGCTCCAGGGTGAGGGGATTGCCCTCGATGGCGGTCGAGGCGTGGACATTCCGGGTACGGGTGTCCTTTTGCAGCGCGGGAATCCACGACAGCTTCACCGCCGCGCCCAAGATGCGTTCGCGCAGCGCGGCCACGGCCTCCACCTGCGACAACAGGCTCGGCGTGATGGTAAACCGGGGTTCGTAACCCATGGAAATGAGTCAATTATCGGTCAAGTCATGAGTCAAGTGCCTTGCAGGTCGGGCAGGAATCGACCGCGCTGCGGGTCCTGCAGAGAGGCGCAATTCCGCAGGTGAATCCCGCATCGCATGTGGAACCGCCTCCCGGAGCACGCAGCCGTGGAGTGAATGCTGGCAAATCGAGAACCAAGAATCGGGAATCAGGAATCCCTGCCAGGAATCCCGACCGGTCGCCGCTGGCCAAGGACCGGATCCCGTTCCATCGTCCTCCATGGAACAGAGTGAGCGGATCCAATGCCCGTATTGTGGTCAGTCCATGGAGCTGGTGATCGACACCGGGGTCGCGGAGCAGCGCTTCACCACCGACTGCGAGGTCTGTTGCCGGCCGTTCGAGGTCTTTGCCGAATGCGAGCCCGGCGAGATCCTCAGCCTGGACGTCCAGGCCTGAACCGCTCCGGCATACGTACCTGCCGCCGCGTCTCGGAGTTGTCACCGTCCGCGGGATTGTTCCCCGGGCCGTCCTCGCCAATGCTGGCGCCATGGTGAATCGGTTTGTCCTGCTCCTGGTGTTGCTCACGTCGTCCGCGGCCCCGGCCGCCGAAGTGGCGCACGCCGCGGTGAAGCCGCTCGCGGAGGCCCATTCCCACAACGACTACCTGCATCGGCGTCCGCTGCTGGACGCCTTGGACCAGGGCTTCTGCGGGGTGGAGGCGGACGTGTTCCTCGTGGACGGCGACCTGCTGGTGGCCCACGACCGGAAGGACGTGAAGCCCGGGTTCACGCTGCGTTCGGCGTACCTCGAACCGCTGGCGCAAAGGGTCCGCGGGAAGGTCGGGATCTTCGCCACGCCCGGGACACGCCTGCAGCTGCTCGTGGACGTGAAGAAGGATGGAGCCGCCGTGTACGAGGTGTTGAAGCGGCAGTTGGAGCCGTACTCGGACATCCTGACCCGGTTTGGTCCGAGCGGGATCTCGACCGGTGCGGTGACGGTGGTGATCAGCGGCGACCGTGCGGTCGAGCGCATCGCGGCCGATGCGGAGCGCCTGTGCGCGGTCGACGGACGTCTGGCGCAGCTGGAGGACGGTTCCCCGGCGGTGCTCTACCCGCTGATGAGCGAAAGCTGGCCGTTCCGCTGGCGGGGCGAGGGGGCGATGCCGTCGGCGGACCGCGAGAAGCTCGCGGCCATCGTGTCGAAGGCCCATGCGCAGGGACGGAAGGTGCGCTTCTGGGGAGGCCCCGACCGGTTGTCGGCGTGGGAGGAGATGAAGCGCGCGGGAGTGGACCTGATCAACACCGACCGACTTCCGGAACTCGGCGCGTTCCTCCGTGGCGAGCCGCAGCCGGCCGCCAAGGTCGTCGAAGAGACCCAGTAGTTCCGGCGCCTGCGTCGCGATCCGCCGCGGACGTTCAGCGGGCCGCCTCGACGCGGGCCCAACGGTCGGCCTCGAGGATCTGATCCAACGAGGGCGAATCGACGACCCGATGGGCGTCCATGACGCGGGCGACGCTGGCGGTGATTCCGGTGAACCCGAGTTCCCGTCGGCAGAACCGTTCCACCGCGACCTCGTTGGCGGCGTTGAGGACCGCGGGGAGGGTGCCGCCGACATCGCCGGCACGACGGGCCAGCCTGAGCGCCGGGAAGCGTTCCGTGTCGGGTTCCTCGAAGGTGAGTTGGCCGATCTTCGCGAAGTTCGTCTGCACCCGTTCGCTGGCCACGCGGTCCGGGTAGAGCAGGGCGTACTGGATCGGCAGGCACATGTCCGGGGTCGAGAGCTGTGCGATGACCGAGCCGTCCACGTACTCCACCATCGAATGGACGATGCTCTGGGGATGGACGACGACCTGGACCCGCGGCATCTCGATGTCGAAGAGCCAGCGGGCCTCGATCATCTCCAGGCCCTTGTTGAAGAGGGTGGCCGAATCGATGGTGATCTTCCGGCCCATGACCCAGGAAGGATGCTTGAGCGCCTGTTCCAGCGTCACACCCGCGAGGGCCTCGGCGGTCCATTGGGCGGCGTTCCGGAAAGGCCCCCCGGAAGCGGTCAGCCAGAGGTTGCGGACCGACGAGGCGGGTTTCCCGTCGAGGCATTGGAAGATCGCGGAATGCTCGCTGTCGACCGCGAGCACCTTCACGCCGTGGGTCCGGGCCTCGCGCATCACGATCTCGCCGGCCATGACCAGGATCTCCTTCGAGGCCACCGCGATGTCCTTGCCGGCGCGGATCGCGGCGAGGGCGGGCTCGAGTCCGGCGGTGCCGACGATGGCGATGAGCACGATGTCCGCCTCGGGCATCGTCGCCAGCTCGACCAGCGCGGCGGACCCCGAAAGCACGCGGGTCGAGCCGTCGAGCGCCGACTGGGTCGCCGCGACCTTGGAGGGGTCGTTGAGCGAGGCGAGCCGGGGACGGTGGCGTCGGCACTGTTCGACCAGCAGCTCGGCGTTGCCGCCGGCGGCGAGCCCGACCAGTTGCAGGAGGTCCGGCTGGTCCTCCACCACCTTCAGGGTGCTGGTGCCGATGGATCCCGTGCTGCCAAGCAGGACGACGCGCTTCATGTGTCCGGCCAGTGTGGGCGGAAGCCGAAGTGCGCGGCAAGGTTCAGGGCGATCCCGCCGAAGAACCCGCCGCGGCCGCCTTCGGCCATCCGGCCGGCAGGTCGGTCAGCGTCGCGGCGAGGATCTCCCGGATCGTCCTGCGTTCGGCTTCG
Source organism: Verrucomicrobiales bacterium (assembly GCA_027488845.1). GTDB lineage: Bacteria > Verrucomicrobiota > Verrucomicrobiia > Limisphaerales > UBA9464 > SXXZ01. The sequence continues at coordinate 42,428 of JAIYBC010000050.1, forward strand.
TCGAGATGCGTGTAGCCCTCGGGCGGCGTGGCCGCGGAAAGGACTTCCCCGAGACGCCGGTAGATGCGGGACCTCATCGGGCCGGGCAACGCCGCGAAGGCGTCGGAGTGGATCAGGAAGCTGCAGCGGACCTTGAAGAGCCGGGTGCCGAGGTCGAGGGTGCGGAGGGAGCGTCCGTCGGGATCGCGTCGACCAGCCGACTCGAAGGACTTCACGAAGGCCGGATCACCCACGACCCGCGAGGTGAGCGGCGCCTCGCCGGAGAAGAGCAGCGCCTTCACGAAGGTCTCCAGCGGGGAGTTGAGGTAGTCCACGTGGCCGTAGGCGGCGAGGTGCTGGGTGGACATGTACTGGAGGCGCGCGATGAAGTTGTGCAGGTGCGCCTGGTGTTCGAAGACCATCAGGGCGGCGATGTCGCTGCCCGGGGCGGGATAGCGCTCGCCGGGGAAAAGGTCGTCGAGCCGCATCCGGTTGCCGCCGATCGTGGGATCCTTCCGGGCGCGGGCGAAGTCCCCGCCGATGCGGTTGCCCCGGTGGGTCATGGAGCCGTGGGTGCCGGTCACATACCAGCCGCCCCAGCGTTCGGACAACGGAGTGCGGTCGTCCACGGAATCGGTTCCCGTCGAGAGGTCCACGATGCCGTTGGCATCGGTTTCGAACGAGCGGACGAGGTGTCCCGGGACGCCCATCGTCCGTGCCGAGGCATGGCATTCGATGCAGTTGTCGACCCGCTTGAACTGGGGGCGCTCCGACCGCTTGTGGTCGAGGGTGTAGAAGACGCCCCCGAGGCGTCCGTCGACCTCGGACAGTTCCATGACCGGTGCGCCCGGGATGTAGCCGACGTAGGTGTCCTCGTTGAAGTAGATCGCCCGCGGGTTGTGGGGATGGATGTGCTCCCGTTGGAGCGAGGTCTTGGAGAAGACCAGCATCTGGGAATTGGTGGAGACCTCGAGCGCCTGCAGCAGGGAAGGCATCCAGCCGAAGCGCCCGTCCCACTCCAGCCGACGGGTTCCCGACTCCACGGCGTCGACGAGGCGTGCGACGCGGCCGTGCGACTTCTCCTGTCCGTAGCGGATTCCGCCATGGTCCAGGTCGACGAGGTGCGTCGCGCCCTGGAAGTCCGCGTGGGCCATGAGGCCAAGCGCGGCCACCAGGGCGTGGGACTTCAGGAGGCGGCGCAACATGGTTCCCCGATTCAAACGCCGCACCCGGCCCGACCGGCAAGCCTTCCTTGGCGGGAACGGCGCCGTTCCTTGGTCAATGGCGGAACACCTGGACCAGGCCGGCGGCGAGGGCCAGCAGGAGGACGATCCCGGCGATCGTCCAAAGCCGCTGCCGCGGGCGTTGCCGCGGCTTGCCCTCGCCGAACTCGCGGGCCACGAAGTCCTCGTAGTCGAACTCCTCGTCGGGAAGGTCGAGACCCGACCTCTCGGCCTCCTCGTTCCAACCGGAATCGTGGGAGGCGCCGCAGCCCGGGCAGGCCTTCGCACCGCGTGGGACATCCACCTGGCACACGGGACACGGGCCCGGCGGACGGAATCCTTCGTCGCTCATCGATGTTGGGAACGCCGTCGGCTCAGTCGTCGTCGTCGTCCGCACCGGGGGTGATCGCCCATTCGGGGTAGGGGCGGTGGGTGCCGGCCATGGCGTTCCACAGGATCCGGTTCAGGACGTCCTCCGGCGCCTTGTCGACCTCGCGGAAGTTCAGCTTCGACGAAACCTCGGCATCCCTCCGCAGCACGGGGTCGAGGATCGCCTGCTTGGGCGGGTTGATCTGGTCGAGGGGGATGTTGTTGGGCACCGCGGTGTAGGGGGTGAGGTCGGCGGTGTCCGTGAAGCAGTCGGACATCGGGGTGGCACTCGCGTCGAACTGGTTCATCGGCGGGATGCCGAGGATCTGTTCCAGCGTGCGGATGATGCTCGTGGTGTTGTACTGGGTGGAGACGACGGAACCGCGCTTGGTGTAGGGGCTGATGCAGAAGGCGGTCGTCCGGTAGCCGCTGACGTGGTCCCAGCCGGCCTGCGGATCGTCCTCGATGGCGAAGATCGCGGTGGAGGGCCAGAAGCGGCTCTTGCTGACCGCCTCGACGATGCGTCCGAAGGCGAGGTCGTTGTCGGCGACGCACGCGGCCGGGGTGGGTTCCCCGGGGGAGGTGCCGCTGGTGTGGTCGTTGGGCAGGCAGATGATCGTCAGCCGGGGGAAGGTTCCCTTGGCCTCGAATTCCTGGAGTTCGCGGATGAAGAAGTCGGCACGGAACTGGTCGGGCACCGACATCTCCCATCCGACGTAGTTGGTGGGGGTGTAGGGCCGGATGGACTCGACCATGGGATAGCTGGAGAAGACCACCTCGTCGCTCAGGCCCTTCCAGGTGCGGTAGCAGGGGAGGAAGCTCGGCGAACCCTTCTTGGAGCGGTCGCGCCAGCGGACCGACGGCGCGGCGAACTCGCCGTAGTTGCGGAACGAGATGCCGTGCTTGAGGGCGTTGTCCCAGAGGAAACCCGCCGGGGAGTAGGCCAGCGCGTCGTTCTCGTCCTCGCCCATGCCGTCCGGATAGCTGCGCGGGAAGCCGGCGAAGGACTTCTCCATGTAGTCGGTGGCGAAGGCGGTGGTCGACCACTGGTGGCCGTCGGCGCTCAGGATCCCGGAGCAGTAGGTGTTGTCGAGCAGGGTGAACTCGCGGGCCAGCTTGTGCAGGTTCGGGGTGATCTTCTCCCCGAAGATGCACAGGTCGGGACGGCCGTTTCCGGCGAGGACGTCACCGAAGACCTGGTCGTAGGTCCGGTTCTCCTTGATGACGTAGATGACGTGCTGGATGAGGCTGGGCTCGCCGATCCGCTCGGGAACGGCGCGGGGTGCGACGCCCTTGCGCGGCGGAAGGCGGGAGGCGAGGACGGCGTCGCGGCGGAGGTTCCGGGAAACGGTCTCGGAGAGCTTGGGCAGGTCCTTGGCGGAAGGCAGCGGCACGAGCGAGAGCGAGCCGTTGTACTGGTGGGTGTTGAATCCCGGGTTGCCGTTCTCGCCCTTGCCGGTCTTGGACGGGAGTCCCTTCACGTTGGCCACGACCAGCTGCTTCCGGGCGGAGTCCAGCACCAGGGCGCCGGGGAACCATCCGACCGGGATCATACCGGTCAGGCGCGACTCGCGGTCGGCCGGATCGAAACGGAGGACGGCCACGGCGTTGTGTGTGCCGTTGGCGACGTAGAGGGACCTGCCGTCCTGGGCGAACACCACGGCGTTGGGCGAGGCGCCGAAGAGGTCGGCGGGACTCGTCCGTGTCCAGACCGTCTCCACCACCGACTCGCTGCGGGTGTCGATGACGGTGAGGGTGTCGGATCCGGCGTTGGCGCAGACCACGTGGCGTCCGGAGGGGGAGACGGCGAGACCCGAGGCGTGGAGTCCTGCGAGCAGTTCCTTGGTCGGCGACGGCGCCTTGCGGAGGTCCACGATGGAAACCGATCCCTCGCTGGCGATGTGTCGGACGGGATCCACGCGCACGACGGTTCCACGGCCGGCGGGCCCGGTCAGGTCTTCGGCGCCCGGACGGCGTCCGCCCCAGTTGCTGACGTAGGCCTTGTCGCCGACGAGCACCACGTCGTAGGGGGCGACGCCCACGGGGAATTCGCGGAGGACGGCGCCGGTTGCGGCGTCGAGTTCGAACAGCCGGTTGGAAAGGTTGCCGCAGACGTAGAGGCGGGATCCCGAGGCGTCGAAGGCGAGTCCGGCCGGGATCTCGGGCTTGCGGCGCGGGGCGTCGGCGGTGGGGATCGGGATCGAATGGGATGGGGTGACCGAGCCGTCTTCGGCGACGTTGAACGCCTTGAGGCTCCCGTTGACGTTGCTCATCACGACGCGCTTGCCGTCGGGCGAAACCGCCAGGCCGGTGTAGCTGGCCTGGCCGCTCTTGTCGGGCTTGAGGATGTTCGCGGAAGCTTGGCCGGCGACCGGGGCGTCCTTGGGCTCGGGTGGCAGGGCGACCCGCTGGAGGACGTCGCCGGTGGCCGGGTCGAGGACGAGCAGCTCGCTGGTCTTGCCGCTGACGTAGAGCCGGTCGCCGCGGCGCGAGAGGCGGACGACCAGCGGCCGAAGTCCGGTGAGTTCCACCTGGCGTCCGAGCGGCGTGAGCGCCTGGTTGACCGGGGTGACCGACCGGCCATCGGCTCGATGACCCACATGTTCACGGTCGCGCTCCACCGCCTCACGGGACGATACGGAATCGGTCGGGTAGTGGCAGCCGGCGCCGATGAGGATGGCGGCAACCGCCGCGTACAGAGCCCGTTGGCGGCGTGAGGAAGAGCGCATGCCTGTCTTTGGCGGAACCGAGCGCCCCGGTGCAAGGCTGGATCGATCCGAATTCCCCGACGATCCGGTTACGGAAGCCGAACGGGTCAAGAAGGCGGTCAGCAGATCCCGGAACCCCTGCCGGATCCAGGCGGGAGTCCCAAACGATCAGGGGACGGCGGCGATCCGGAGGTCGTCGAAGCGCAGCGGGGTCCCGCTGAAGGGGAGGCCCCAGACGCCGGCCTTGCCGGCGGGTAGCTTCACGGCCTCGTCGGCGGTGAGGGCCCAATCGGCGGGCTCCGTGTCGCCCTGCCAAGCCTTCGCGGTGATCCGGACGCCTTCGCCCTGCCGCTTCACCGCCAGCTTGAGCCGGGTCCATTCGCCGCTGATCCACTTGAACGGAGCCGAGGCCTTGATGTCGTCGCCGTGCACGAGTTCGACGACGCCCTTGGCCGGCGACACCCGGACCTTGTAGCCCCCCACGCCGTTGAGCCCGATGGCGAAGGTGGGGAACTTGCGGCCGGAGCGGGTTCCGTGGATCCGGGCGGTGAGTTCGAGTCCGTCCGCGGCGTTGTTGCCGAAGAGCACGCCGAAGGAATCGAGGGGCGCGCCGGGCAGCTCGATGAAGCGGTTGCCGGCCTCCTCCTTCACGGTGAACTGCCCGTCGAGGACCATGAATTCCGCGGGCAGCTCGCCCGGCGGGACCTGGGTGAAGTCCTGCTCGAACACGGCCTTGTCGGCGGCCAGGAGGGACGAAAGCGCGAGACCGGCCACCGCGACCGCGGAGCGAAGGGAGGGGAACGACGGCTTCATCTGGGAATCCATGTCAGAGGACGGACGGGAATCAAGGTGCGGCTGTTCGAAGAGCCTCGCGGCGGGGCTGGGAATTCGGCCCGCTCAGCGGATCGCGTTCCCGGGCGGCGTGGCGGCTTGGATGCCGACCGCCTCGGCGGCGAGGGTCCCGAGCCGGCGGCGCAGGGCGATGACGTTGCCGGCTTCGGTCGGGTGGTTGCGGTTGCTCAGGAAGACGATGAACGAGCCGGAACCGGGATCGATCCAGAACGAGGTGCCGGTCCAGCCGGAATGCCCGTAGGAACCGACCGGGAACAGGTTGCCGCGCGGACCGGCGTACGGCGAGTCGATGTCCCATCCGAATCCGCGCTTCGGCAGCTCCGGCGGCGACTGCACCGCGGTCATCGCGCGGACCGTCTCCGCCTTCAACACGCGGCGTCCGTCGAGTTCGCCCTCGCCGAGGAACATGCGGCAGAACCGGGCGACATCCCCCGCGGTGGTGAAGAGGCCGGCATGGCCCGCGACGCCGCCCATGCGGCGGGCCGTGGGATCGTGCACGACGCCGCGGAGGACGGTGCCGTCCGGCTGGCGTTCCGTGGGGGCGATGCGGTTCGCGGGGATCCGGTTCAGCGGTCGGTACACGGTCGAGCGCATGCCGAGCGGCCGGTAGAACTCCCGCTCACAGAAGACGTCGAGCGGTTCGCCGGCGACCTTCTCGACGATGCGGCCGAGCAGGATGAAGTTGATGTCGGAATAGACGAACTTCTGGCCGGGCGGCTGTGTCGGGGTCTCGTCGCAGGCCCGTCGTTCGGCCTCGTCCGCACCGGTCCACGAACCGCCGCCGAGGCCCGGTCGGAGTCCCGAGGTGTGGGTGAGCAGGTGCCTCACGGTGATGCCCTCCTTGCCGTGTACGGAAAATGCCGGGAGATACCGTTGGACCGGAGCCTCGACGTCGAGACGGCCCTGTTCCCACAGCTTCATCACCGCCGGGGCGGTGGCCATGACCTTGGTCAGGGACGCGGCGTCGTAGACCGTCTCCGGTGTGGTCGGTTCCCGGGTGGGTTCGACGGCCTGCTGGCCGAACGCCCGGAGGTGGCGGGAACCGCGGCTCTCCAGCCACAGGACGCCGCCGGGACATTGGTTCGAGGAGATGGCGGAGACGACGGCCTGGTCCAGCACCGCGAGCCGGGCCGGATCCAGCGTCGGCGTGGAAACCGTGGGCGTCCGCGAGCGGCATCCGGCGAGGGCGAGCGCGACCGTGAGGATTGCGGCACCGCCGAAGCGGAGAAGGCGCGGGGTAGGGGCGGGGATCATTTCGCGGGAAGGGCGTCCTGCATCGGGAGGGAAACCCGGCCGGAGTTCGCGGGATGGAAAAGGCGGTCGAGCATCACGTACACGACGGGGATGACGTAGAGCGTGAGGAAGGTGCTGGTGAGCATGCCGCCGACGACCGCGATGCCCATGGGGCGGCGGCTTTCGGCACCGGCGCCGAAGCCGATGGCGATGGGCATGATGCCGGCGATGGTGGAGAAGGCGGTCATCAGGATCGGACGCAGGCGGACGCGTCCGGCCTCGAGCATCGCCGTCATCGGATCCATGCCCTTGGCCGTCTGCTGGTTGGCGTACTCGACGAGGAGGATCGAGTTCTTGGTGACGAGGCCGACGAGCAGGATCAGGCCGATCTGGCTGAACAGGTTGATGTTCATCGCCGGGATCGGGGGGATGACGCCGACGTTGCCGAGGAAGGCGAGGAGCCAGAGCAGCCCGAAGGCGCCGACGGCGGCCAGGGGCAGGGCGAGCATGACGGTGAACGGGTGGACGAGGCTCTCGAACTGGGCGGCGAGGGTCATGTAGACGATGATCCCGGCGAGCCCGAGCACCCACCAGATCTCGTCGGAGGTGTCGGCGAGGTTCTTGGCCTCGCCTTCCCAGGCGAAGAGCGTGCCGGCGGGCAGGTCGCCCAGGAGCGGTTCCACCTGCTTCACCACGGAACCGATGGTGGTGCCGCCGGGGGAGGCGGTGATGCTGGCGCTGCGGAGGCGTCCGTAGTGGCTGATGGAGTTGGGCGCGGAGCCCTGCGAGCGGGAGACCAGGCTGCTGAGCTGGATCAGTTCGCCGCGGGTGTTGCGGACGAAGACCGTGTCGAGGTCCTGGGGCGTGAGCCGCGAGCCGCGTTCCAGCTGGGCGATGACCTGGTATTCCTTGCCGCCGACCTTGAGCCGGCTGAGGTCGAGTCCGCCGAAGAGGATCTGGAGCGTCCGGGAGATGTCCTCGACGGTGACGCCGAGGGAGGCGGCACGGCTGCGGTCGATGGCGATGCGCAGCTCCGGCTTGTCCACCTCGTAGCCGACGCGGATGTTGCGGAGTAGGGGTTGTCCGGCGGCATTGGTCAGCTTGCCGAGGCGGGCGGACATGGCCTGCGCGGCGAGGTTGAGCGTGTCGAGGTCCTGGTTCTGGAGGACGAGTTCGAACGGGGAGCTGTTGAAGCTGATCTCGATCGCCTTGGGCAGGTTGGCGATGGCGAAGCCGCCCTCGACCTCGGTGAAGAAGCGTTGGGCCACGCCGCCGGGGCCGTTGACGATCTCCTGGACGGACCGTTCGCGCTTCGAACGGTCGGTGAAGGTCACGAACACCACGCCGAGCGAGGACTGGCCGGGTCCGGCGAAGCCCGGGGCGACGATCGCGCCGAAGCTGTCGACCTCAGGTATCCCGGCGATGATCGACTCGGCCTTGCGGAGCTGACGGTCGGTGAACTCCGAGGTCGAGCCGTTCGGCGTCAGGACCATGCTGAACATGCGTCCCTTGTCCTCCTGGGGCAGGAAGTCCTGGTCGAGGTTCCGGTAGGCCAGGACCATGAGGAACATCGTCGCCAGCGTCACCAGGACGGAGACGAACCGATGTCTGAGCGCCCAGCGCAGGGAAGAGGCGTATTGCCGGGAAACCCAGTCGAGGGAGGCCTCGAAGACGCCGAAGAGCCCGGTCGCCTTGGTGTGGGAGACGGGCTTGAGGATGCGCGCCGCGATGGCCGGGGAGAGGGTGAGCGCCACGAAGGCCGAGATGATCACCGACACCGACACCGCGACGGCGAACTCGACGAAGAGCCGGCCGGTGGTGCTCTTCTGGAAGGCGAGGGGGGTGAACACGGCGACCAGCGAGAGGGTGATCGCGATGACGGCGAAGCTGATCTCCTCCATCGCCTTGAAGGCCGCGTCCATCGGCTTCATGCCCTCCTCGATGTGCCGGTAGATCGCCTCGAGCACCACGATGGCGTCGTCGACGACGATGCCGATCACGAGCACCAGGGCCAGCATGGTCAGGATGTTCACCGAGTACCCGAGCAGGTACATGACTGCGAAGGTCCCGATGATGGAAACCGGGATCGCGACGCTGGGGATGAGGGTCGAGCGGAAGTCGCGGAGGAAGACGAAGATGATCAGCACCACGAGGCCGAAGGCGATGGCGAGGGTCTCCCAGACCTCGCCGATGGCCTTCTCGACGAAGGTGCTGGAGTCGAAGCCGACCCACATGTCGATGCCCGGCGGCAGCGTCGTCCGGACGGCCTCCATCTCGGACTTGATCGACTGGGCGACGGACACGGTGTTCGCCTTCGCCTGCTTCACGATGCCGAGGAAGATGCACGGCTTGCCGCGGGCACGGGCGATCGTGCGGTAGTCCTCCACGCCGTCCTCGGCCCGGCCGACGTCCTTCAGCTTCACCAACGTCGCGCCGTCGGCGCGGATCACCAGTTCGTTGAACTCGTCCACGGAATGCAGTTCCCCGCGGGTCTGGATGGTCATCTCGCGGTCGAGGTTCTCCACCTTGCCGCTGGGCAGGTCGATGTTCTGCTGACGCAGGGCGCGTTGGACGTCGAGGATGGTGACCTGGCGGGCGGCCATCCGACCCGAGTCGAGCCAGAGGCGCATGGCGTAGCGCTTCTCGCCGCCGATGGTGATCGAGGAGACGCCGGCCACGCCCTGGAACCGCGGCTTCACCTGGCGCTCGGCCAGGGTGGTGAGCTCCAGCGGCGAATACCGGTCGCTGTTCATCGCGATCCAGATGATCGGCTGCGCGTCGGAATCCTGCTTCGAGACGATGGGCTCGCGGATGTCGAGCGGGAGGGCGCCCCGGATCCGGGACACGCGGTCGCGGACGTCCTGGGCGGCGAGATCGATGTCGCGTGAGAGGTCGAACTCGATCGAGATGCCGCTGGCGCCTTCGCGGCTTTCCGAACGGAGGGTCTTGATGCCCTCGATGTTGTTCAGGGCTTCCTCAAGGCGTTCGGTGACCTCGGTCTCCACCACCTGGGCGTTGGCGCCGGGATAGATGGTGCTGACCGAGACGACCGGGGGATCGATGTCTGGAAGCTCCCGGACCGGCAGGCGCGAAAGCCCGATCAGGCCGAAGAGGACCAGCGAGAGACTCATCATCGTCGCCAGGATCGGCCGCTGGATCGAGATGCGTGGCAGGATCATGTGCAGGCCAGCAAAGCACGCATCCGCCCGCGAACTCAACCGGGGTTTCGGGTGCGGCGCCTACCCTGCCGCGACGCACCGACAGCCGGATCAGGGCGCGACGACGCGGAAGTATCCGCCGGCCCCGGGCGCCAGCTCCCGGACGACGGTTCCACCTACCGTTTCCAACGGCGTCCAGACCCGAAGATCCGGGGATTGCTCCAGGCGTCCCGTGGTTCCCGGTGGCGTCTCGATCCGGAGGCGTACGAAACCTCCGGCAGCTTCCGGCATCGGTTCGATCTGCAGCCGCGCCACCGCCGGGTAGATCAACACCTGCAGTGCCGCATCGCCGGACACAGGCGCGACGTCCCCGAGGTCGAGTCCGACGGAGAAGCCCACCGGCCCATCCCATGCCGCATCGGCCGCCGCCACGACGACCAGCGGGTCCTCCGGCCTCGCGGTGTAGTGGTACCGTGGGATCGCCCGCGTGGCGCCGATCTCGAAGTACATCCAGCCGACGTTCGTCGTGGCCCCGTAAGGACGGAAGTCCTGGCCAAGCTGCGCCGTTCCCTGCCCAAGCCGCACCTCGAAGGAGACCTGTTCCGTGAGGTCGCCGATCCGTTCGACGTGGCCGATGCGGGTCGTGGCGCCGGACGGGATCCGGTTCGTCGCCGAGACCAGACGCACCGAGGACTCGTCGTCCCGGATCGCAACGGCGGCGAAGGGTTGTCCGAGGAACACCCCGTTGGTTCCCGCGTCGAGCAGCCAGATCCCGAACGACCTCGCGGGGTCCCGCCGCGCGTTGTCGATCAGCGTCACCACGAGGTTCTTCCGTGTCTCGCCCGGAAGGAAGCCGAGCTTCCCGCCCAGCGGCACGTAGTCGATGCCGGCGACCGCGCTCGCGTCCTGGGTCGCCACCCGGATCTCCAGTGGGAACCCGGTGTTCCCCGACCGTTCCACGACGAGGGTGACCTCGAGGTGGTCCTCGTTGGCGGCCACGGCGGGCGTGGCGAACCGGATCCAGGACAGATCCGCCGGGGGCCGGGAAAGGTAGACGTTGTCCAGGGCCCAGCTTTCATCGCCGATGCCTTCGCCGACGAAATCTGCGGAGAAGACCTCCGTGCGGTTGGTCACCGCATAGCGCATTCGGTAGGGCGAATCCACCCGCGGCCGGCCGATGTTCTCGGGGCTTGTGCTCCAGTCGCTGTCGGAAGGACTCAGACCGAGGCTGCCGAGGCGTGGTGCGATCTGGGGAACACCTGGTGCGACCGGAAGACGCTGGAGGTAGTAGGAGGGCCCGATCCGGTCGTCGTTGTTGCTGAAGGCGGCGGAAACCAGGGTCACGCCGTCGGCGGAGGCGGTCCAGCGGTCGGGGCCGAAGAGGGCGTCGTCGCCGTCCCAGGAATCCTGGGCCCAGACGTCGAATCCGAAGACCACCGGTCCCATGGGAAGGGCGTTGGTGAGGCGGAAGGAGCCGGGCCGGGTGGTGAAGCCTGAGCGTCCCCAACGGTTCTCGTTGGTGATGCTCTGGGAGAATGCGGGCACCCAGCCCGGGGCGGTCCGGCCGTTGAAGTCCTGCCGGTACAGGTTCGTTCCGACGACGGTGACCCGGATCGGGGCGCTGGTGACGCCGCCGAAGCGGTTGGTGACCACGGCGACCAAGGTGCCTCCGGTGAAGCCGGCGCGGTTGGGAAGCACCGGGGCCGGCAGGTCCTGGTTGGCCAGTCGGACGCCGTCCAGCCACCACGCGGCGCGCAAAGGCGGGCGTCCGTCGAGGATCAGTGGCGTTTCGACCGGGGCGCCGGCCAGCACGTTGAGTTGGAGCGGTTGGGCCAGGATGACGGGCAGGGCGGGCCTGCGGACCACCACCTGCACCCGGCCCGTCGACACGCCCCAGGCGTTGGAGGCGACGAGTTCATACACGCCGGTGTCCCGGTCCTGCCATCGCGAGCGGACCAGTTCAGGGCCCTCGGAGTCCGGCACCCGGACCATCGCGGCGTTGGGGGTCACCGGAGACCGGAGAATCCGCTCCCAACGCAGGGAAAGCGGAGGAGAGCCCTGGACCCCGGAAGGCCCCACCGGCGTGGCGGAGTCGGCGTCCAGATCCACCGTGGCGGGCAGGTTCTGGATGACGGGTGCGAGACCGGCATCGTCGGCAAGGAGAACGCCCTGCGCGCACTTCAGGCATGCCAGCAGGGTCCAGGCGAGCAGCCGGGCCTTGGAATGGAACGGTCGGGGCATGCGCGGAGTCTTCCCGCGGACCCCGGTCTTTCTCCATTGGATTTCCCGACGCGGAATCCAGAGAGGCTACTACTTCGTCATCGCCGGCCGCGGCCGCGGCTTGTGGAAGGCGAGGAAGTCGGTCTGGTGCCGCGAGCCGTGGCGACCGCCGTGCGACGGGGGATGCGGCTGGTCCGAGGCCGAGGGGGATCCGGGATCGGCGATGCCGAGCACCTCGGAGGTCAGGTCGCCCACGGTGTCCATGATTCGGGTCGGCTGATAGACGTAGTCGCCGACATGTTCCAGTTGGGTGGAACCGCTGAGCACGAGGTAGCCGAGCAGGCCGGATTCCACCGCGCCGCGGATGTCCGTCTCCATGGTGTCGCCGATCATGACAACCTGATCCGGGGCGCGGCCGCCGGGTTCGGAGAGTCGGCGTCTGGCCCGCTGGAACATGTAGCCGTTGGGCTTGCCGAGGTAGTAGGCGCGCCGACCGGAGCTGGCCTCCAGGAACGCGGCGGTGGCCCCGGCGCCGGGGCGGGTCTTCTCCGAGGACACCGGACACCAGTTGTCCGGGTTCGTGGCGAGAAGGCGTGCCCCGCGCTCGATGCACTCGTGGGCCTTGGCAAGGCGTTCCATCGAGGCCGAGCCCTCGCCCACGACGACGTAGTCGGGACGGATCGCGTCGTTGGCGATGTGGTGCTGGTGCAACGCGGTCTGGAGGCCGCCTTCGCCGAGAACGAAGACGGTGCAGTTCGGGTGCGTCTCCGACAGGAAGTCGGCGGTGTTCATCGCCGAGGTGTAGAAGTGCCGCGGCGAAAGGCCGCCGATGCCGAGGTGCTTCAGACGGACCGCGAGATCCTCGGGCGTCGGCGCCGAGTTGTTGGTGAGGAACAGGAACGGGGTGGAGGTGGACAACAGTGCCGCCACGAAATCCACCGCCCCGGCGATGAGGTGGTTTTCACGGTAGATCACGCCGTCCATGTCGATCAGGTAACCGGTCTTCTTCATGCGAATCCTCCTTCGGAATGCCGGGTTGCCGGCGAAGTGCCGGACCGGACGTGGATCCTCTAGCAGAAGGGCTGCCGAGGCCCGGGCAACGGTGGCCGACTGCCGGGAAGCGTTCTCGGACAGGTAGTTGCAAAGACCGGGACGCCCTGCGTCCGGTGGCGCTCCGCACAGGTTGGACAATTCCCGACAGCGAAGCGGTGGGACCTGCCTAGGGTCGCGGGGAAGAAAACGGCCGCCCGGAACACGTCCGGGCGGCCTGAGTCGAAGAGGTGCGGTTCAGCGCAGGAAGGCCTCGTGCAGGCCGCCGTCGACCGTGATCACCTGGCCGGTGGTCTTGCTGAGGCGGTTGGTCACGAGGAGGAAGTACGCCTCCGCCTGGTCGGCCGGTGTGATCGGCGACTTGGTGAGCGTCCGGTCCGCGTAGAACTGGGCGAGCTTCCGGACCAGCGACTCGGTGGCCTCGTCGTCGGTGTAGGGGATGTTGTACTTCGCCAGCGAGCCGATGACGCGGTCGCGGGGGAACATGGCGGAACCCTGGACCACGGTGGCCGGCGCGACGCCGTTCACCCGGACCAGCGGGCTGAGCTCGATGGAGAGCTCGCGCACGAGGTGGTTGGCGGCCGCCTTGGAGCAGTCGTAGGCGACGCTGCCCTTCTTGGCGACGACGGCATTGGCGCTGGTGGTCAGCACCAGGTTGCCGCGCAGGCCCTGTTCCTTCCAGGTCTTGGCGGCCTCGTCGCCGACGAGGTAGCTGCCGGTGACGTTGATGCCGAAGGTGAGCGCCCACTTGTCGTCGGGGATGTGCCCGGAGGTGTCGCTGGGGACGAAGATGCCGGCGGTCACGCAGATCGAGTCGAAGCCGCCGTAGGCCAGCGCGACCTGGTCGAGCATGGCGCGGATGCTGGCGCGGTCGGTGATGTTGGCGGCGAGGCCGAGGGCGGGCCCGCAGCCGCTGATGCCGGTTCCGGCGACGCCGATTCCCTGGCCGAGCTTCGCGGTGATCTCGTCGGCGGTGGCCTTCGCGGCGGATTCGTTGAGGTCGACGCAGACGATGTGGGCGCCTTCCTTGCTGAGGCGGTGGGCGGTCTCCTTGCCGATGCCGGAGCCGGCGCCGACGACCACGACGACCTGGCGGGCGAGTTCCTTCTCGGCCGGCATGCGCTTGAGCTTGGCCTCCTCCAGCTGCCAGTACTCGATGTCGAAGGCCTCCTGGAGGGGCAGGGCGATGTAGCGGTCGATCGCCTCGGCGCCGCGCATGACCTCGACGGCGCAGTTGTAGAACTCCGCGGTGACGCGGCTCTCGGACTTGTCCTTGCCCCACGCGACCATGCCGAGGCCCGGGATGAGGATGACCGTCGGGTTCGGGTCACGCATGGCGGGCGATCCGGCCCGCTTGCACTGCCCGTAGTAGGCGGCGTAGTCCTTCCGGTACTGCTCGATCCCGGCCTTCAGCTTGGACTTGAGCGACGCCAGGTCCTCGGCCTGCGGGTTCCAGTCCACGTACAGCGGCTTGATCTTGGTGCGGAGGAAGTGGTCGGGGCAGCTGGTGCCAAGCTCGGCGAGGCGGGCGGCGTCCTTCGAGTTCACGAAGCGCAGGATCTTCTCGTCGTCCTGGACCGTGCCGATGAAGCGGCGCTGCTGGCTGACCTGTCCGCGCAGCCAGGGGAGGATGGCCGCGAGGTTCCGGGCCCGCTGGTCCGCGGGCAACGACTGGAACTTCGGTCCGCCGAAGGCCGTGGCGTCGCCGCCCTTGGCCTGGTATTTCGCCTCGATGAAGGCCGCGGCCTTCTCGATGAAGGCGAGGGTGGCGAGGTAGCACTCCTTGTCGTCCTCGGCCCACGAGATGAAGCCGTGCTGGCCCATCATGATGGCCTTGGCCTTGGGGTTGCGGCGGCAGATCTCCTGCATCGCCAGGCCCAGCTCGAAGCCGGGACGCATCCACGGCACGTAGTCCATCTCCTCGCCGAAGATCTCCCTCGTCAGCTCCACGCAGCGCGACGACGCCGCGATGGCGATGATCGCGTTGGGATGCATGTGGTCGACGAACTTCCCCGGGATGAAGCTGTGGAGCGGGGTGTCGATCGAGGTGGCCCGCGGGTTCAGGTTGAACGTGGTGTGCGCGAACATCGCGACCATGTCGTCCTCGGCCTGCGACTTCAGTCCCTTGTCGGACCGCGCCGAATAGACCCGTTGCAGGCCCAGCACCTTCTCCTGGTACAGCGAGCTGAAGAACTCGCGTCCCGCCGTGCGCAGGTCGCCACCGGAGCCCTTCACCCAGAGCACCGTCACGTCCTGGCCCGTGAGCGGATCCTTCTCGGTCAGCTTCGACGACGTGTTGCCGCCGCCGGTGTTGGTGATGCGCTGGTCGCTGCCGAGCTTGTTGGAGCGGTAGACGAGTCGGTCGGCGCCGGAAAGCCTCGCGGCCTCGGCGTCGTCCCACAGGTTCGAGACGTGCTGGAATTGGCTCATGGATGATGCGGTTCGGAAATCAAAGTGATTGATTTGTGAGCGAAATCTGAAGAGAACGATCTCAGGGTCAAACACATTCTTTGACCGGGACCTTTGACACGGATTGCACGTTGGGACGGGGATCAGGGATCCGTCCCTTCCTGGGCCGCCCGTGGGGATCCGTGCCATCCGTTCCGTTTCCGATGAAGCGCCGACAACGTCTCCAACAGATCCTGGAGCTCCTGCAGCGGGAGCCTGAGCTGGCGCTGGCGGAGGCCTGCCGGCGGTTGGGGGCGTCGGCGGCGACGGTCCGCCGGGCCTTCGTGGATCTGGAGCGGGAAGGGCAGGTCGAAAGGACCTGGGGCGGCATCCGCTTGCGCGGGCGCGGGACGCTGCAGATGGGGCCGCCGGCCTTCGCGAAGCGCCTCGAACTGGCGCCGGAACCCAAGCGGGCGATCGCGGAGGCCGCGGCGGCGCTGCTCCGGGACGGCGACGTGGCCATGGTCGACGGCGGCACGACGACGTTCCTCATGGCGGAGTTCATCGCGTTGAAGCGGATCCGCGTCATCACCAACTCCCTGGTCATCGCCCAGGCCATCGACCGGCTGAAGGGCGGACGTCTCGGGGCGGAGGTGTCGATCACCGGCGGCCTGCTCGAACCCGAGTCGGGACTGGTCGTCGGTGCGCAGGCGGAGGAGTTCCTCGGACGCTACCGGGCCGGATGGGCGTTCCTCGGCGCGGCGGGCGTCGATGCGGACTCGGTCACCAACTACGACGAGACCGTGCTCGCCAGCGAGAAGCGGATGATCGCCCAGGCGGAGAGGCTCGTGATCCTCGCGGACGCCTCCAAGCTGGGCCGGACGGCCATGTGCGAGCTGTGTCCCATCGGCGAGGTGGACCACCTGATCACCGCCGGTCCGGGCATCCCGGCGGCCCTCGGACGCGCCTGGCGCAGGGCCGGCGTTGCGATCACCCAGTGCCCGACCCAGGGAGAGAGGACGGGGACTCATGCGAAGACGCAAAGGCGCGACGGGATTGGTGATTCTTGATTTCCCTGACGCCCGACGCCGTTCCTCGGGAACCTTGGCTTACTGTGCCAAGAAGCCGAACACGGAGTTCACGGATCGGATTCCAACGCCTGAATCCGATGCCTTGCGCCCGTTTCCTTGCGTCTCTGCGGCTTCGCGTGAGGCCACTCTTCGGGGACTGACCTCAGCGGGGTTGGCCCAACCACACGACGGCGTTCCCGACCACCTTCAGCACGTTCGGGTCGAAGAAGACCGGATACGTTTCGTGGCCCGGTCGGAAGTAGAAGACCCGTCCGGCGCCGAGGTTCCACACGCTGCCGCTGCGGAACCATTCCCCGGTGGCCCACCGCTCCTCGAGCACGACCTCGTCGGGCGGCGGCACGTGGAAGGGTTCGTCGTACATCTCCGTCTGCGAGATCGTGAACGCCGCGGGCAGGCCGCGGGCGATGGGATGTCGCGGCTGCAGCACGGTCATCCGGCTCGGCTTGCCGTCGCCGCGGTAGGCCGGGAAGCAGCAGTTGGGGAGGGTCAGCTGGACCTCCACCGGTCCCCCGGTCGGCTTCCGGTGGATCGCGGAAGGCGACAGCCGGTCGGTGTAGCGGGGAGCGATCAACGGGCGGGGAAAGAGGTTCGATTCGACGAGCTTCGCCGTGGCCCGCTCCGGCGCGGGCAACGCCGCCAGGGCGTCCAGCCGGGCGCGTTCGTTCATCGCCTCGACAAAGGGCCGGGACCAGTGCGCCGAATGCAGCGCGACCAGCTGCAGCCGGCCGGATCGGATCCGGCGGACGATGTCCTTGGCCACGGGAGGCTCGATCTCCATCTGCCGGACGTGTCCCCACCAGACCAGCACGTCGACCTGGTCGAGGTCGCCCAGCCCCTGCTGCGGGTCGTCGAGGGCGGCGGACTGCACTTCGAGTCCCGGCACGGTCCGGAGATGGGCCGCGATCTGGTTGCCGAGCCAATTGGGGTACGCCTGCTTCTGCTGCGGTTGGCGCTCATCCCAGACCCGCACGCGGATCGGGCGATCGGGCCGCGACACACATCCGGCCACAAGGCACAGGACGAGGAGCACTCCCGCCAACCGGCGGCCGAAGGGGAAAAGGGCGGGGTTCATCCGGCGCGGTTGTGTCAGAAGGACAAGTCCGTGTCACGCTGTCGGGAAAGTGCGGGGAAACGTTCCCGGCTTTCAGTTTTCGGTTTTCAGTTCGCTGCACGAATCCCTCGGTGTCAGGAAGCCGGGAATCCCTCCGTGAAATCCGTGTCCCAATCCCGGGTGAAGGTGGCCGGGAGAGCGGAAACCTCTGTGCGCTCTGTGCCTCCGTGGCCCATCAGAGCGGGTTTTTCCGAAAGCGCGTGCCGGTGACGGGAACCTCGGCTTGAATCTCACCCATGGCGTCCCCGACCTCGTTGAATCCGGCCCTGCTGGGCGGCGTGCTGTGCCTTTCCCTACTGACTTCGATGGCCGCCGAAAATCCCCTCACCGTGCCATCGGGTCCGCAGGAGGACGGCGCCTTCCACAAGGTGGTGCTCGACGCCGACCGCGACCTCGACGGTGACGGCCAGGTGGACGACGTCGTGGTGGATCCGTTGGAGATCGCCGTCGCCCCGGATGGCCGGGTGCTCTTCATCGAGCGGGCGGGCGTGGTGAAGATCTGGAAGCCCGACACGAAGGCGACCGTGGTTGCCGGCAAGCTGGAGGTGTTCAAGGAACTCGAGGATGGCCTGCTCGGCATCGCGCTCGACCCTGGATTCGCGCGGAACGGCTGGGTCTACCTCTTCCATTCGGAACCGGCGACGCGTCAGGTCGAGGGTGTGGGCAAGATGGGGGACAACCTGGTTTCCCGTTTCCAGCTGACGGGCGACACGCTCGACCTGTCCTCGCGCAAGGAGATGCTCCGGATCCCGACGCAACGCGAACAGTGCTGCCACTCGGCCGGTTCGTTGGATTTCGACGCCGAGGGCAATCTCTACGCCGCGACCGGCGACAACACGCATCCGGGCGAGTCCGACGGCTTCACGCCCGTGGATGAACGCGATGGCCGTGGTCCGTGGAACGCCCTGAAGTCCGCCGCCAACGCCAACGACCTCCGCGGCAAGATCCTCCGGGTGCATCCCGAGCCCGACGGCACGGCGACCATCCCCAAGGGGAACCTCTTTCCGCCCGGCACGCCCAACACGCGTCCCGAGATCTACGTGATGGGCAACCGCAATCCGTGGCGCATCGCCGTGGATCGTCGCAGCGGCTTCCTCTACTGGGGCGAGGTCGGACCCGACGCCGGCGGTCCGGACGAGCAGCGCGGACCGGCCGGCTTCGACGAGATCAACCAGGCGCGCGCCGCCGGCAACTTCGGATGGCCGCTGGTCATCGCCGACAACAAGCCGTACCGCCGCCACGATTTCGCCAGCCGCACGAACGGCGAGGCGTGGGACCCGCTCAAGCCGCTCAATGAATCGCGCCACAACACCGGCCCGAAGGAGCTGCCACCGGCTCAGCCGGCGTTCATCTGGTATCCGTATTCCGCCTCGACCCGGTTTCCGGCGGTGAAGGACGGCGGCCGGACGGCCTGCGCGGGGCCCGTCTACCACTTCGATGAGACGCTGGTGTCGCCCACGAAGCTGCCACGCGAGTTCGACCGCACGCTGTTCATCCACGAATGGTCGCGGAATTGGATCATCGCGGTGCATCTCGACGAAGAGAACCGCATCGCCAAGAAGCCCGACGGTTCGCTCCACATGGAACGCTTCTGCACGAACATGACCTTCATGCGCCCCACCGACCTGGCCATCGGTCCCGACGGTTGTCTCTACGTGCTGGAGAACGGCAGCGCGTGGGTCGGCAACAAGGACACACAGCTCGTGCGGATCGAACACAGGCCGTAGGCTTCGGAACGGGGAGCGGGGTCGGGATTGTGGTTTTTGGTGTGGATGGGACGGATGGGGTGTTGTGCTGGGATCCGTGTTTGGCCGGAACGGGGAACGGCGTCGGTCATCCGGCTTCGGGAATCAGGAATCAGAAATCGAGAATCACGAATCGTTCATGCGCGTGGTGATCCAAAGGGTGCGGGAAGCGTCGGTGACGTTTGGGGAACGGGTGGTCGGTCGGATTGGGCCGGGCCTGTTGGTGCTGCTCGGGATCGCTCCCGACGACACCGATGCCGATCTCGAGTGGCTTACGGCCAAGGTTTCGGACCTCCGGATCCTCGACGACGAGGCCGGTGTGATGAACCGCTCCGTGAAGGAAGCCGGCGGCGAGGTGCTGGTCGTGAGCCAGTTCACCCTGTTGGCGACCACCCGGAAGGGCACCCGTCCCGGATGGTCGGGGGCCGCGCGACCCGAGGTGGCCCGTCCGCTCTACGAACGGTTCTGCCTTCGCCTGGAGGCCCTCCTCGGCCGACCGGTTCCCACGGGCGAGTTCGGCGCGGACATGCAGGTCTCCCTCATCAATGACGGTCCCGTGACCCTCGTCATCGATTCCAGGTTGAGGGAATAGGTGCGGAGCTTTTGGTGCGGAGGCTGTGCTTGGGACGGATGGGACGGATGGGTGGGACCACTGGGATCCTTGCATGGAGACGGGAGCTGGCTCGGAGCTGAAGCCGCGAAGTTTTCCGTGAAATCCGTGTCTGCCTCTTCAGTCCAGCCGGTGAGGACAAGGGGGCGAAGGGCGTCCTTGAAATCAGGAAGCACGAATCAGGAATCCCTTCCCGCGTTTCGCGCGTGGGCGGCGTCTTCGAGGCAGCCGATGACCAGCGCGGTCCAGCCGGTCTGGTGGTCCGCCCCGCAGCCACGGCCGCTCTCGGCGTGGAAGAACTCGTGGAACCGCACAAGCCCGACGCCTCGGGAATCTGCCGTGGGCCGCGGATCGGTCCCCTCGCTCGGACGTCTTCCGGAGGCATCCGGCAGGAAGATCTTCGACAGCCTTCCCTCGAGGTCCCAGGCGATCTCCTGGAGCGAGCGCATCCGTCCGCTGCCGGTCGGGAACTCGACCTGGAATTCGTCGCCGTAGAACAGGTGGTAGCGTTCGAGGGCCTCGATGAGCAGGTGGTTGGTCGGGAACCAGATCGGCCCGCGCCAGTTCGAGTTCCCGCCGAACAGGTAGGTGTTCGACTCGCCGGGCACATAGTCCACGCGGTGGGTCCGGCCGTCGGCCTCGAACAGGAACGGGTGACGCTCGTGGTGGCGGGAAAGTGAACGGATGCCGAACGGCGACAGGAATTCCTCCTCCGATCCGAGCACGGCCAGCAGGCGGCGGAGCCGTTCCCGGGTGGGGATGGCGAGCAGCAGCTTGCGCCGGCTGTTGGAACGCCCGAGCGCGATGCCGCGGGTCAGCGAATGCTTGTTCCGGACGAACCAGTCCAGGCGTCGGGCGAATCCCGGAAGCCGCCGGAGCAGGTCCTCGTCGAAGACCTCGACGGCGATCAACGGCAGCAGGCCGACCAGCGAACGCGTGCGCAGCGGCTCGGAGGATTCGCCGCGGACCAGGCGGTCGTAGTAGAAGCCGTCCGCCTCGTCCCACAGCCCGGTTCCGCCGTGGGTGTTCATCGCCTCGGCGATCTGGACGAAGTGCTCCAGGAACTTGCTGGCCATGTCCTCATAGGCCGGCACGACGCGGTCGCCGTCCTGGGCCAGCTCCAGCGACATCGCCAGCATCGTCGCCGCATAGAAGGCCATCCACGCGGTGCCGTCCGCCTGGAGCAACGCACCCCCGCCCGGCAGGGGCTGTGAGCGGTCGAACACGCCGATGTTGTCGAGGCCGAGGAATCCGCCGGAGAACAGGTTGTTGCCCGCCGCGTCCTTGCGGTTGACCCACCAGGTGAAGTTCAGCAGCAGCTTCTGGAAGGCGCTCTCGAGGAAGGACCGGTCCCTTCGGCCTCGTCCGCCGGTGATCTTGTACACGCGCCACACGGCCCAGGGGAGCACCGGCGGGTTGACGTCCCCGAACGCGAACTCGTAGGCGGGGACCTGCCCGTTGGGATGCATGTACCATTCGCGCAGGAACAGCTGGAGCTGGTTCTTGGCGAACTCGCCGTCGATCCGGGCGAACGGGATCATGTGGAACGCCGAGTCCCACGAGGCGAACCACGGGTACTCCCACTTGTCGGGCATCGATAGGATGTCGCGGGCGTGCAGATGCCGCCACTCGCGGTTGCGTCCCTTCCGACGGGCGGCGGGCGGCGCCGGCGAGGCGGGATCGCCGAGCAGCCAGTCCTCCACGACGTAGTGGTAGAACTGCTTGGACCAGAGCAGCCCGGCGTAGGCGCGGCGGGAGACCAGGCGCTCGGCCTCCGACATCCCTTGGAACAGGATGGCCTCGTAGAAGGCGTCGCACTCGGCGCGGCGCTGCGCGAACACCAGGTCGAAGCCCGCGACGTCCACGGAACCGACCTGGTCCGCCCGCCTCAGCCGCAGGCGGAACACGCGCGATCCTCCCGGTGGCAACTCCACCTGGAACCAGGCGGCCGACTTCGTTCCGACGAGGTCGGTATTCACCGCGTCGACCCGTCCCGCGACCACCCTCTCATGGAAGGCGTCCTTCACGTACGGACCGGCGTTGGGGGTGCCGTGCAGGCGGACGTGGTTGGTCTCGTTCTCCGTGAAGAGCAGCGGCGGGGACGTCGGCTCGCCGAGCACTTCCCAGCGGTACCTTCCGAGGGTGAGGTGCTCGCACTCGACCTCGACCCCCGAGACCGCCCGCATCCTCGGCCGCGGCGTGCATCCCTCGTGGGTGCAGTCCCAGGTCCACGTGTTCCGGTACCAGAACGTCGGCAGGAAGTGGATGGCCGCCCCCTCCGGACCGGCGTTGAGGATCTCCACGCGGATGAAGAGGTCCTCGGGGTCGGCCTTGGCGTACTCCACGGTGATGTCGAACCGGCGGTCGCCGTCGAAGACCCCGGTGTCGGCGAGTTCGAACTCGGGGGCGTCCTTGCCGCGGCGCCGGTTCTCCTCGACGAGGCGGGCGTAGGGGAACTCGGCCTGGGGATAGCGGTACAGGGCGCTGGCGTAGGAATGGGTGGGGGTGGAGTCGAGGTGGAACCACGATTCCTTGGCGTCCTCGCCGTGGTTGCCCTCGGCGTTGGTGAGACCGAAGAGACGTTCCTTCAGGATCGGATCGCGGCCGTTCCAGAAGGTCGGGGCGAAGCAGAGCCGGCACTGTCGGTCGGTGAATCCCAGCAGGCCGTCCTCGCCCCAGCGATAGGCGCGGCTGCGGGCGTGGTCATGGGGGAAGTACTCCCAGCACGTGCCGTTTTCGGAGTAGTCCTCGCGGACGGTGGACCACTGGCGGTCGGCGAGGTAGGGACCCCAGCGCTGCCAGTTGGCGGTGCGGAGTGCGTTCTCGGCGAGGCGGCGGCCCTCGGCGGTCTGACGCACGCGTTCCTGGCGGTCGATTGCGGCACCTTCGGGAGCTGGACTCATCGGGCGGGACTCTCGTCGAAGATGGGGGGAGTGCCAATGGTGGGACGGATGGGGCTGATCGGACCTATGGGGCGGTCAGTCGTCGAAGCCGAAGAGGCTGCGGATCATGGACATTGCGGCGCGGAAAAGGCCGAGGAGGGCGAGCGCCAACCAGAATTTCTGCCAGGTGAGTTCCGGGTGGGTCGTCTGGATGCGCGTGACGAACAGGATGGCGGCTGCCAAGGCGCCCAGGGAGAGGGCGATGGCATGGAGCCAGTTCGTTTCGCGGCCGGTGGCTTCGGTGAACCACGCGGCGACCCGGTCGGGGTAGACCACCAAGACGAACAGGGGCAACAGGACCAGGTCGTACCAGTGCAGGTGTCTGAGGCCGATGAAGCGCATGGGGAGGATTCCGGGTTGTTCGCAGGGCGACCGGGGTTGGGCAACCCGGAACGGTGCGTGTCGATAATTCATTCTCAACGCGCCGCTCCCGTGGTTCCCTTGTCGCCCCGTGAAGAAGCAGAAAGCCTACGCCGCCGCCGGCGTCGACATCGACCTCGGCAACCGCGTCAAGAGCACCCTCCCGCAGTTGCTCGCCTCCACCCATCGCCCCGAGGTCCTCGGCAAGGTGGGCGGGTTCGGCGGCCTGTTCGCCCTCAACCTCAAGAAGCACCCGAAGCCGGTGCTGGTGAGTTCCGTCGACGGCGTCGGCACCAAGCTGAAGATCGCCTTCGCCATGGACCGCCATGACACCATCGGCGAGGACCTGGTGAACCACTGCGTGAACGACATCGCGGTGTTGGGCGCGGAACCTCTGTTCTTCCTCGACTACCTCGGCACGGGCGTCCTGGAGCCGCATGTCTTCACCGAGATCATCCGGGGCTTCGCCCGTGGTTGCGCCGCCAACGGCTGTGCGCTGATCGGCGGCGAGACCGCCCAGATGCCCGGCTTCTACCAGAAGGGCGAGTACGACGTCAGCGGCACGATCGTGGGCGTCGTCGACAAGGACCGCATGCTGGTCGGCCAGAAGACCGTGAAGAAGGGCGACGTCGTGATCGGCATCGCCTCGAGCGGGCTGCACACCAACGGCTATTCGCTGGCCCGGAAGATCCTGATCGACCAATTGGGGATGAAGCCCAAGTCCCGCGTGGCGGAGCTGGGCACCACGCTGGGTGACGCGCTGCTCGCGGTGCATGTCTCCTATGGTCCGCTGGTCCAGAAGCTGGTGCGGAAGTTCAACCTCCCCGGTGCCAAGCCGGTGGTGAAGTCCTTCGCCCACATCACGGGCGGCGGATTCGTGGACAACCTTCCCCGGGTGCTTCCCGCGAAGCTGGATGCGGTCATCGGCAAGGGCCTGTGGGAGATCCCGCCGCTGTTCCGCATCCTCGCGGAGAAGGGCGGGGTGGACGAGGCCGAGCTGTACCAGGTGTTCAACATGGGCATCGGCATGACCGCGGTGGTGCCGCCGGACCGGGCCGACGAGGTCCTGCGCGTGATCCGCGCGGCCAAGCATCCGGCCTGGATCATCGGCGAGATCGTCCCGGGTTCGGGCGAGTGCCGCGTCGTCTGACCGGGGCGGATCTGTTGGTACCAAAGGGGCAAGCGATGGGAATCGACATCAAGGACCGGCAATTCCGAAGCGTGGTCGTGTTGGGCACGGCGCTGGCCTTCGGCGGGATGCTTGGGTCGCTGGGCGTGGTGGGCCGCGACCGGGAAGGGTTGCACTTCAGCTTCCACTGGTCGGCCGCGGTGCTGTTCCTGGTTGGCGCGGCCCTGGCGGTGGGGTTCTGGAGGCTGATCTTCCGTTTCGACGAAGGGGTCTCCGAGGACAAGTCCAAGCGCCTATGGCGTGCCGGCGCCGCGCTGCTGGTGGTCGCCGTCGGCTGCTTCCTCTACCCGCTTCGGCTGGTCAGCCCTGAGAAGCGGCTGGAGGTGGTCTTGGGGTTGTCTTCCGCCCTGGTGGTCCTCAGCGCGATCGGTTGGCTCATCTTCAAGACCATCCGTTGGGTGGAGGAGGCGAGCCGGGCGGAGGAGGAGGCGGTGGATGCGGACGAAGAGGGGAAGAGGTGAGCGGGGAAAGGTGGATGGGACTTTCGGGACGGATGGGACCTATTGGAAGGGGGCTTCGGGTGATGGAGAACCATCGGTGGAATCCGTGTCTAGTTCCGACAATCTTCGGAATCTGTGTCTCTTTACCGGTTTGGGGTGGCTTTCAGGGGTTGCGCCGTAGGCGGGCGCAGTAGGCGCCGTCCACGGCGTCGCGGACAGGGTGGGCCATGCGCGTCCCTTCGAGAGCGAAGGCGGGCTGTCGCTTGAGGAAGGCCTCGACGACGCCCGAGTTTTCTTCGGGATCGATGCTGCAGGTGCTGTACACAAGCAGTCCGCCGGGTCGCACGCGCGTGGCGGCGTCGTCGAGCAGGCTGCCTTGGAGGCGGGCCAGTCGGCTGAATTCCTCGTACTGAAGCCTCCACCGGAGTTCAACGCGCCGGCGGAGCACGCCGGTATTGGAGCAGGGGGCGTCCACGAGGACGCGGTCGAAGCCGTCGCCGGCGACGTCGGGGGCGGCGACGCGGATGTGCGTGATCCCGAGCCGGGCGGTGTTGTCGAGGATCAGGTCGCGGCGCTCGACGCTGGAGTCGGTCGCGACGAGTTCCCCGGAGCCGGCGAGCAGTTCGGCGATCCGGGAGGACTTGCCACCGGGAGCGGCACAGAGGTCCAGCACACGCAGCCCGGGTTCCACCGAAAGCGCATCGACCGCGAGCAGGGTGCTGGGGTCCTGGACGTAGAATCCGCCTTCGAGGAACGATGGGAGGCCTTCGAGGGCCGGGTGGGACTCGAGTTCGAACAGCGTCCCCGCAGGTGCCCAAGGCACCTCGAAGGGCACCGCAGAGACGCCTTCCGAGGTCCAGCGGGCGAGCAGTTCTGCCGGGGAGGTCCGGATCCGGTTGACCCGGGCGAAGGTGCGGGGTGGGGTGTTGTTCCATCGCAGCAGCGCCTGGAGCTCCTCAGGCGGGTGGGTCCTGGCCCAGCGGTCCACCAGCCATTTCGGATGCGACCAACCGGTGGCGGGATCCTTGAGGCGCAGGGCCTCGAGGGCTTCCCGGAGCGGCGCCTTCTCGCGGGTGAATGCGCGCAGCACGGCGTTGACGAATCCGCTCTGGGCGCCGAGGCCGATGGAGCGGGCGAGTTCGACGGTCTCGTGGACCGCGGCGTGGTCGGGAATGCGGTCGAGGAAGAAGAGCTGGTAGGCTCCAAGGCGCAGCACGGCCTGGATCTCGGTGCGCTGGTTCCGTCCGCCGGTGCGGCCGGCGATGAGCCAGTCGAGGGCGGCCCGCTGGCGCAGGACGCCGGAAGCGAGTTCACGGGCGAGGCGCCGGTCCTCGGGCGAGAGGGAACGGTAGCCGGGGTCGGCATCGAGGCGATGCTCGAGGAAGTCGCCGGGCTTTTCGGCCCGGAGGAGGGCCTGGCAGGCGACCTGCCGTGAATTGTGCTGCGCCATGGGAGGGTTCTGGAAGGTGTGCGGGAGTCTGCGGAGGAGAGGCAAGCCGGGCCCAAGGGGGCCGGCGGACGGTCAGGAAAGCTCGAGGTCCTCGGCCTGGACCTTCACGACGGCGGCCTGGCCGATGAAGTCGAGCCGGATGTGGACGTCGGCGATCTTCCCGCGGGACTCGACCCAGGCGTCCATGCCGCGGAGGGGACCGCTGCGGATGTGGACGCGGACGCCGGGGCGGATCTCGGGTGCGACGGTGATCTCCATGTCCGAATCCAACGCGCGGAGGATGTCCTCGAGCTGCTGTTCGAACTCGGCCTGGTCGGGGACGTCGAGCAGGTTGGCGACGAGGTTGTTCTGCTGGAGAAGCAGGCGCCGGTGGCGGGGGATGCGGACGAAGAGGTAGCCGGGGAAGAGCGGCTTGAGGAACACCACCCGCTTGCCGCGGTAGCGTTTGACGCTGCGGTAGAGGGGGAGCTGGCACTCGAGCCCCTTCTCCGTGCAGAAGGCGGCGAGCTTCTTCTCGGCGCGGGGGCGGGTATGGGCGACATGCCACAGCCGCGCCTCCTCGGGGGCGTCGGCTGTGGCATCGGGGATCTCGCTCATCCGTCCTGGGGCGGGTGGCCCCGCCGGGTCAGGCGGCCTGGGAGGCGGCGGCGATGCTGTCGATCCGGAAGCGTCGGCTGACGCCCTCGGAGACGAAGGAGACCTCGGCGCCGACCGGTTGTCCGACGAAGGTCTTCGCGAACGGGGTGAGGTAGCTGAGGACGTTGCGATCCGGGTCGCCGTCCCAGGCGCCGAGGATGCTGAAGGACTCGCGGGTACCGGTCGCGAGGTCGGTCACGCCGATCCGGGTGCCGGGGCCGACGATGTCGGTGCGGACGCCGGCGAAGTCGGTGCCTCGGGCGCGGCCCAGTTCGCGTTCGAGCTCGGCCTTGCGGCGCTGGAGCACGCGCTGCATCTCCTTGGCGGACTTGTACTCGTGGTTCTCGCGGAGATCGCCGTAGCTGCGGGCGAGGGCGATGTCCTTGATGTTGGCCGGGACCTTCTTCTCGACCAGTTCCTGGTACTCCGTCTGGCGGCGCTGGAGGCTTTCCCAGGAGACCAGGAAGGTGTGGTCCTCCTTCTTGTTCTCGCCGGTGATCATCTCCTGGATGGCCGGGTAGGCCTTCACGATCCGGGCGAAAAGCGAGCGCTTGTCCATGTCGTCGAAGCTCGGCGACAGCTGGAGGTTCCGGGTGAGGTCTCGGATGACCTCGATGTCGGCGGACTCAATGAGCTCGGGCAGGAGCGTGACGTCGTCGAGGATGAAGTCGTGGAGGCGGTTGGTCTTCCTCTCGTTGAAGGCGTCCCGCTCCATCGCGGTCAGCATGGCGCGGAAGACCTCGGGCCCGAGGATGTCGGCGAAGTGGTCGCCGCGCTCCTTGCCGAGCCAGAGGAGCAGCTCGCTGCTGGCGCCGTGCTGGCTGATGAGGCGGACGAGCTCCTGCTTGAGCAGGGTTCCGCGGCCCTCGAGCAGCAGCAGCCGGGCGATCTCGCCGGCGAGCTTCGCGCCGACGTTGTTGAGGATCATGATCAGCCGGGCGCCCCAGTCCGGGCTGGAATCGCGGAGGACCTCGAGGGCGCGGCGGTGCTTGGCGGCGGGCAGTTCGGTGAAGAACTCGACCAGGCGGTTCTGGGCGGTGACGACCTGGGCGGCGCCGACCTCGTCGGCCGGGGCCTCGAGGTTGGCGGCCTTGCGGAGGTCGTCGCGGACGAAGACGCCCTCGAGCGCGAGGGACGGCATGGTCGGCGAGTGGCTGGCGATGTCGGCGTTGAGCAGCGCGATGATCTCGCTGAGCACCTCTCGGCGGGTGATGTCGGGGACGCTCTTGAGGATCTCGGTGGCGACGGCGACACGGGCCTTGAGGCCTCGGGCGGCCTTGAACTCGATGGCGAGGCGTTCGCCGATGTCGAGTTCGGACTCCTGGTAGATGATCAGCTCGCTCTTCTTCAGCGGAACGGTGAAGTGGCCGTTCCGCTTCATCTCGGAGCGCGCGACTTCCCACCACTTCTTCCAATCGCTGACCACGACGTCCTTGAGGATCCCGTGGAGCTGGTCGGCGGTGGCACGTCCACCGAAGCTGCGCAGGGCGAGCTTCACGACCTCGAGGTGGTGCAGGGCCGCCTCACGGCGCAATCCCTCGGCGTCGAGCGACTTGCGGGCGATGATGTGGTCCTTGGGGATGGATCGCAGCGACTCGGCCGCGAAGGTGAGGTCCATCGAGTGGCCCGACTTGGAGGTGAAGTCGATGTTGAGACGCCCCAGCGTCACGTCCACGGAGACCACCCGGCCGAATCCCCAGCTCTTGTGATGGCAGAAACCAGCTTCCGCGAGGGCCATCAGGGGGCCCACATGCTTTCCTTGGATCTTTCCGGCGGCGACCAGCTTCTCGAGTTCGTCTCTCATGGCATGACAAAGTAACCGAACCTAACGGGTTGGTTGTCGAGTATGAGGAAGCGCCACCAGTCCGACCATCACGAAATTTCCTCTCCGACTTCCCCCCAACCGTGTGACGTCGCGGGTCCCGCCAACGCCGGCTTGCTCCGTCGGCCGTGGCCGCGATGCTGGCGGCGACTCATGAAGCTCGGTTTCGTCTCCGCGATCCTCCCGGAATTCACCCTCGACGAGGTCCTGGCCTTCGCCCGCCTCCATGGCTTCTCCACGGTCGAGGCCATGTGCTGGCCCCATGGCCGGGCGGAACGCCGGTTCGCAGGGGTGACCCACGTCGATGTCGACGACCTTTCCCCGGCCCGCGTCGACGAGATCCTCGGCCGCTGCGCGTCGCACGGCGTGACGTTGTCGGCCTTGGGCTACTATCCCAATCCGCTCGACCCGGATCCGGAGGTCTCAGGACACGCGGTGGGCCATCTGCGGAAGGTGATCGCCGGCGCCCGCCTCCTCGGCCTGGACACGGTGAACACCTTCGTGGGCCGGGATTGGCGACTCGGCGTGGACGAGAACTGGCCCCGGTTCCTTGAGGTGTGGCGGCCCTTGGTCGCGTTCGCCGAGGACCATGGCGTCCGCATCGGCATCGAGAACTGCCCGATGTCGTTCACCCGCGACGAGTGGCCCGGCGGCAAGAACCTCTTCACCACTCCGGTCATCTGGCGGCGGGCGTTCGGGGACATCCCGTCGAAGAACCTCGGATTGAACTACGATCCCTCCCATTTCGTGCTCCAGCACATGGATCCGTCCTCACCGCTCAAGGAGTTCCAGGACAGGATCTTCCATCTGCATGCAAAGGACGTGAGGATCCTTCGGGAACGCTTGGACGAAGTCGGGGTGTTCGCCCATCCGCTCGAGTGGCATCAGCCGAGGATCCCGGGATTTGGGGAGATGGATTGGGGGCGGTTCCTGGGCGACCTGATGGCGACGCGCTATCGGGGGCCGGTGTGCATCGAGGTGGAGGATGACACCTTCGGCCGCGATTTGGAGGGGCGTCAGCGGGCGTTGAAGGTGGCGGGCAGCATCCTGAGGCCGTATTTCGCCTGAGCGCGGTTCAACCGGTTCCCGAGACGACATGAGACTGCTGGTGGTGGAAGATGATCCGAAGATCGCCGCGTTCGTGGCCCAGGGGTTGCGCCAGGCGGGGCATGCCGTGGACCACTGTGCGCGGGGTGACGAGGCGATGACCCAGGCGGCGGTGGCGCCCTACGACGCCGCGGTGGTGGACGTGATGCTGCCGGGATTGGATGGCATCCGCCTGGTGCAGCATTGGCGTCGGGAAGGGATCCGGATGCCGGTGCTGTTCCTGAGCGCGCGGGGCAGCGTCGACGACCGGGTCCGCGGGCTTCAGGCCGGAGGGGACGACTACATGGTCAAGCCCTTCGCCTTCACGGAACTGCTGGCCCGGATCCAGGCGCTGCTCCGGCGTTCGGCGCCGACGGCGGAAGCGACCCGCTTGGCCTGCGGGGACATCGCGGTGGACCTCTTGACGCGGGAGGTGACGTTGGGGAACGAGCGGGTCGAGCTGCAGCCGAGGGAGTACTCGCTGTTGGAATACCTGCTGCGCAATGCCGGACGGCCCGTGTCGAAGACGATGATCCTCGAGCACGTGTGGGACTTCGCCTTCGACCCCCAGACGAACGTCGTCGACGTGTTGGTCCACCGGTTGCGGTCGAAGATCGATCCCGACAAGACCCGTCTGCACACGCTGCGTGGGGTTGGCTACGTATTGAAGCCGGCCGAGCGTCGGTGACGGGGAAGATCTGCGGTTCCGGCTCAGGCGGCCGCTGCGAAACCGGGACGCGCTGGGAGCGGGGCGTGGGTGGCGAGGCTGACGTCCAGCAGCCAGCCCAGATGTCCGAGGTCGGAGGTGCCCCAGAGGGTATGGGATTCGAGCAGGACCTGGACGTTCCGGCCTTCATCGAGGCCGACGATCGGCAGCGGGTCGACGTAATCCGGGAAATTCCTGCGGAACGTGGGACCGTCGAGCACTTCGATCGGGTAGGGGACCCGCGACTGGAAGTCCGACCAGGCCTCCTTGGGAGCGTCCGCGAGCACCCTGCCGATCGGGCACAGGTAGTTTCGTCCGGCGATGTAGGGCTGACGCGTCTCCTGTTCCGCGGGGACGGAATCCACCACCAGCAGCAGGCGGCGGTTCGAATTGGCGGAGGTCTTCCCGGATTCCATCGGCGACGAGTCCCTGTTCGAAGATCGGTGTCGGACTGGAATACTTGAGTCCAAGCGATGGCGCAATCCGGTGTCAGCCCGGATCCGCGGTGAGGCGTGTGGAGAGTTCCCTCAGGACGTTGTCGAAGAGGTCCGGCACCGCGGGGCCGAAGAACGACATGGTCCGCGTCTCGTAGGTGTCGAGGTGGTAGTACTTGGAGGGGACCACGTAGCCGATGTAGTCGCCGTTGAAGCTGCTGATGTTCGCGCGGAATCCGCGGGCGGCGAGCGCGGCCTTGTGGGGCAGGGACATCTCGCCGCTGAAGTCGCACGGGGTGGTCAGCCAGACCAGGGCGCCGATCCGGAAGCCGGTGATGAACGTCCGGTCGGCCACCGGGAGGAGGCCGGAGGCGAGCCAGGGGCGGAGGCGGAGGTTGTCGGCTACCCGCGGATTCAGTTCGGGGAGGGCGACCGGCACGGCCAGGGATGCGAATTCGGCACGGTTGGTGGCGGCCTGCGGCTTCAGGGATTCGGCGGACCGTTCGGCGAGGATCCGGCCCATGCGTTCGGTTCCTTCGAATCCGGGCGCGCCGGCGTTGGGGGAATGGCTTCCGACGCCGCCGGCGAAGAACTGCGCGTGGGCCCAGCCGGTTTCCTCCATGCGGCGCTGCCACGAACCGGGGTACTCGGCGCTGAACTCCATCAGTTTCGAGGACAGCACCGTGGCATGGGCCCCGAAGCTGCCGAGCACGGCCTTCGCCCCGTCGTCCCTGCGGAACTCCAGCAGCACGAACTCCGGGTCCACGGTGCCACGGTCGCCGACGAGGCGGTTCCGGATCAGTTCGGGCGCGGCGAAGGCTCCGGTGGCGAAGGACGCGGGGCGTAGGTCGGCGAGGGCGTTGGTGGCCGCGGCGACGAGCCGGCTGGAGAACCAGATCCGGACCTCCGGCTGGTAGGGGCCGGCGAACATCTCGGCCACGATCCCCTGACCCCAGCCTCCGATGGACGCATGCGTATGGCTGGCGCCGAAATGGAGCTGGTCGCGGGTGAGTCCGGTGAGCCGTCGTAGTTCGACCACGGCGGCCTCGCAGACCTCGCGGGGAACGATCAGGGAGTCCGCGGAAACCAGGATCATCCGGCTTCCTCCCACTTCGACGGCGGTGGCCTTCACCCAGAGGTCGTCATGGACGCCGGTGGCGGGCGCGCCGCGTCGGTTGCCGAATCCGGCGAGCGGAAGCGAACGGAACCGTCCGTTCCGGCCGTCGTCGACCTCGGCTCCGAGGGTTGGAGTCAGCCGGGCCCGGCCGAATCCGGCGCGGAGGGTTCCGCGTATGGGTCGGTGCTCCCGGGCTGCGGAATCCAATCCGTCGAGGGTCGACCGGTGGTAGGCCGTCCGGTCGAAAGGCGTGTGGTCGACGGGGCCGACGGCGGTCCCGATTCCGACGAGCAGGACCGCGACGAGCGAGCCTGTGGCGATCGCGATTCGACGGAGCCAGCGTTTCATTGCTGCGGTGGGGCGGTCCGTCGCGGAGGCGGCTCAGCGTGCGGGATTCGCGTCCTTTGGCGGCAGCGGCTCCAAGGACACCGGATCGCGCGGGGGCAGGAGATGCAGGCCGCCGGGGGAGAGGGATTCCAGCGTGACCGGGTGGTCCGGATGCGGCTTGAGGATCTCCTCCTTCTTTCCGACGACGAGGATCACGGCCTTCTCCGGGGTGAGGTGCTTGGCGGCGACGCGTTGGACGTCGTCGGCGGTCACCGACTCCAGCTTCCGGCGGTACGACTTCCAGAAGCCGGGATCCTTCTGGAAGCGGCCGGTGAACTCGTCGCGGGCGAAGATCGCGGCGACCTTGCCCTGGGTGTTGAAGTTCTCGGGGAAGGTGTCGATGAAGGAGCGCTTGGCGGTCTGGAGTTCGGTGTCGGTGACGGGTTTCGCCACGATCTTGCGCATCTCCTCGAGGACGATGGAGGAGGCGTAGGCGACCGTGCGGCTCTTGCTCTGGAACGCGGCGCGGAAAGTGGACGGGTACCATGTGCCGCCCGGGAAGGAGCTGCCGGCGGCATAGGCGAGGCCTTCGTCGTCGCGGACGCGGCTCATGATGCGCGCGGTGAATCCGCCGCCGCCGAGGATGTCGTTCATCACCATGATGGCGGGGTAGTCCGGGTCGTCGCGGAGGACGCCGGGCAGGACCAGCGAGACGCGGCCCTGGGGGACGTCCTTGTCGGCGAGGTAGACGCCGGGGGCGGCCTGGGTGGGCTTGTCGGGGATGGGGGGCGGGATCTCGCCGCGATGGGGCCAGTCGGCGAAGAGGGCCTCGAGGCGGCGGACCATGTCCTCGCGGTCGAAGTCGCCGCTGGCGGCGACGGTGAAGTTGGCGGGGTGGAACCACTTCCGGTGGAACGCGACGAGGTCCTCGCGCGTGATCGCAGTGATGCTGGCGCCGGTCGGCTGGCGGCTGGCCCAGAAGTCCTTGCCGAGGGTGAGGATGGAAAGCTCGAGGCCTTCGATGTTGGCGGAGTCGTCGTTGCGCTGTTTCAGCTCCTGTAGGCTCTGCTGGCGTCGCAGCTCGACCTTGTCGGCCTGGAAGCGCGGGTTGGAGAGGACGTCCTTGAGCAGGCGCAGGCCCTCGTCGAGGTCCTTGGAGAGGAGGTTGAGGGAGACCGAACCGGAATCGCCGCCGATGCCGGAGCCCAGCTGAGCGGCGAGGAAGGCGAGGCGTTCCTCCATCGCCTCCGCGGACTTGTCACCGGCGCCGCCGCGCACGAGCAGGGCTCCTGCGAACCCGGCCAGGCCCTCGCGGCCGGCGGGATCGAGGTAGCTTCCGGTCCGGACGGTCACCTGGACGGTGACGAGGGGCAGTTCGCGGTCGGGGACGACATAGGCGACCGGGCCGGACTTGAGGGGGACGCGGTACTTGGCGGGATCCGGCGCCTCGTAGTCGAGGGCGGGGAAGGAGAGCTTCTCGGGACGGTCGGGGATCTCCGCGGCGTGGAGGGCGGCGAGCGCGACCAGCGGGATCAGGGCGCGGAACAGCATGGGCACACCATCCGTTCGCCGGGCGGGACCTGCAAGTCCGACGGAGGACCGCCCGTCCCCGGGAGCGGACTCCCGGGGACGGGCGGACGACGACCGGCAGCGCCGGATCAGGGCTGGCCGAGCGGGGCCAGGAGCGGATCGCCCTTCAGCACCTTCCGGAGGTCGGTGGCCCTGGGTTCGGCGAGCAGGCGTTCGTCGCTGCGGCGGAGGGCCTCCTTGAGGGTGGCCTTGGCCTCGGCGGACTTCCCTTGGGACGCCTGGGCTGTGGCGAGGTCGTACCAGGACTCGACCCGGGACGGATCGGCCGACATCTGGCGTTTGAGTGCGGCCTCCATGCGGTCGCTGCGGCCGAGCTGGCGGTAGGCCTCGGACAGCGAGAGGAAGAACTCGGGCTTGGTGGAGGCGTTGGTGAGCAGCAGGTCGAGGGCGGAGATGGCCTCGTTGGTCTGGCCGATCGAGTAGTAGGTCGAGGCGAGTCCGAAGACGGCCTTGGCGTCGGGGTTGGGGCCGGTGGCCTTGGCCCGGAGGGCGGCAGTGGCCTCGGGGGAAGCGGCCTGACGATAGGATTCGAGCTGCTGGATGAGGCTCTCGATGCCGGCGTTGTCGGCATCGAACACCTGGCAGGTCCGGGCGACGAGGACGGCGTCCTCGTAGCGGCCGATGGTGGCGAGGAGCTGGGCGTAGTTGAAGACGGTCTCCGGGCTGTAGGGGCAGAAGGCGAAGGCCTGCTTCAGGGCGAACTCCGCCTCGCGCACCATGCGCTGCTGGACGACCGGGGAGGTGGTGTTGTTGATGCGCCAGGCGTAGACCGACTTGCCGATGGCGTTGCGCAGCTTCGAGAAGGCCTTCTGGGCGTTGTCGTCGCGGACGAAGGCGGGGTCGCCCTTGAAGCCGGTGAGGTCCCGGCGCTGGTAGGTCTTGAGGGCCCATTCGCAGATCTCGCGGACCGGGGTGTCGTAGCCGATCCAGTTGCCGATGAAGCGCTCGGAGTACTGGCTCCAGTACTCGTGGTCACGGCGGACCATCTCCTCGGTGATCTCGGCCACCGGGTTGCGTTCGATCTTGAGGATGATGCCGTACGGCACGAGGTGCGGGTACATCCAGTCGAGGGCGAAGGACTCCTCGATGTAGAACTCGTGGGACGGGTTCTTGTCGAAGATGACCTTGGTGAGCAGGCCGTTGATCTGCATCACGGCCACCTGGCCCGAAACGGAGTAGCGACCATCGGGGAGCGGGACGACGACCTCGCCGGGCTTGAGGCGGTCCGGATAGCGCTTGGCTGCGTCGTTGACGTACTCGGTGAAGCTGCGGGCGGCGTCCTCGGGGGTGGCGCTGAGGATCTCGCGATCCGGATACAGGCCGGCGGGGCTCTCCGTGAACAGGCCGGGGTAGGCCTCCTCGAGCAGCAGGCGGTTCATGCGGATGCGGTTCGGCGTCGGCGGATTCTGCTGGGCGAAGGCGCGCACGTGGGGGCTGAGGCGGACGCCGGCGAAGCGGTTGGGATCCGCGGCGAGGGAAGGTCCGCGCAGCAGGCGGTTGAGGGCGTCGGCCATCGACTCCGTGGAGGTGGCGGTCCCGACCTGCGACTTGAGATACGCCGACAGCGGATCGGCGGCGGCGTCGAGCTTCGCGCGGAAGGCGGCGAAGTCCTTGAAGTGGGAGGCCTCGAAGAGGGATTCACCGGCGCGACGCCGTTCCTCGATGGAGGCCCCGAGGCCCTGGATGGCGCGGTCCAACGGGGCGAAGAGCGAGGCGACGGTGTTGGTGCGTCCGCGGGACTCCGACTTCCGGTCGTTGAGCATGCCGAGGAAGAACGGCTTGTCGTACTGGTACTGGTCCGAGCGGTTGTAGTGGGCGCGGATGTAGTCGAGGTAGGTGTTGTCCGCGAGGGCGTTCTGCGTGATCAGGTAGACGTCGCGCCGGTCGAAGCCCGGATCGAGGCGGTCCTTCGCGGGGATGAACGATTCCGCGAAGATCATGTAGGTGGGGCAGAAGCGTCCGGGATCGGTGCCGCCGTAGAGCACCGCGTGCTTGGCCATCGGCGGGTAGAGCGGCTTGCCGTCCTTGTCCTTGGGCGCCTTGCCGTGACCGGCGTCGCGTCCGGGTTCGAACATGTCGTGGCCGAACCAGTAGCCGAAGAGGTGTCCCCGCTGTTCGTTGTCGGCCCAGTGGCTGAGGATCGAGTCGAACGGGATCAGGATGAAGAGGCCGAGGATCGGCGCGAGGGGCACGGCCCTGCGGTGGACGACGATCCAGAGGGTGAATGCGAGCGAGAGCAGGAGGCTGAGCACCGCGGCGACGCGGAGAATGGTGAAGACCGTCTCCTGGTAGATGGAG
The DNA here is from genome assembly GCA_027488845.1 of Verrucomicrobiales bacterium. Lineage (GTDB taxonomy): Bacteria > Verrucomicrobiota > Verrucomicrobiia > Limisphaerales > UBA9464 > SXXZ01. The sequence goes on from JAIYBC010000050.1 coordinate 78,562, forward strand.
ACCGCCTCATAGAGGTTGAAGGCGGTGGCGACGGCGCCGCCGATGATGAGCGCCGCGCGGGTTTCGGGGTCCTCGAAGCGTTTGACCAGGAGGGCGCCGATGAGGGCGAGGCCGTATCCGACGGCGAGGGCGATGACCGTGTGTGAAGTGGTGAAGAACACCTTCACCAGCTCCTTGGACGAGCGGTCGATGCCGGGGTTGAGCAGGATCAGCAGGAGGACGGCGAGGCAGAGGTAGATGGCGGAGAGGCCGACCAGCCAGGCGCGTTCGCGTTGGCGCATGCGGTGGATGAAGGCGAAGGGGACGAGTCCGACCAGGAGGTTGGCCCAGTTGAACTCCTCCTGGGCTCCCTGGGCGTACATCCAGAGCTGGCGGAAGAGGGTGAAGGGATCCGTGCTGGGGTTGGTCTTCTCGTATTGGCCGCGGGTGAAGGCGTGGACGAAGCCCTCCCAGGTCCGGGGATAACCCCAATTCATGGGCGGGTTCGTGGCGGAGGCCACCGGCATGTAGAGGTAGAAGGCGGCGCCAACCACGAAGGCCAGGCCGGCGAAGACCACGATGTGCAGGTGGTTGCCGAGGCGGCGGGTGCCGGCGGTCAGCCAGGCGGTTGCCGCGAGGGAGCCGAGTCCGACGAGGTTGAAGATGACGAACAACGGGGCGTTGTCCTGGAACGAGCCGATCTTCCCGGCGAAATGCATCAACAGCAGCAACGCCCAGATGATGGTGTTGCCGAGGAAGAAGTCGCGTCCGAGCCGGCGGTCTGCGGCGGCGATGGCCACCTCGATGCCCATGGCGGCGACGATCAGCGTCTGGTGGTTGCAGAGGCAGAGCCCGAACAGGAAGAACGCGGCGTAGAGGTAGCGGCGCTTCTCCGGGGAGTACATCCACTTCAGAAGGAGGCAGAACAGCGCCACCAGGTTGAGCACGGCGAGGGTGTACACCTCGACGATGACGCCCTGGGACCAGATGAAGCCGTTGAATCCGAGGAGGGATCCGCCGACCCACGCGGCGACGGTGGTGATGGCGTTCTCGGTGCGGCGGGGCAGGTCCTTGAGCTGCTCGATGCCCTCGAGGATGAGGCTGGAACCGCGGGAGATGAGCAGGGCGGTCAAACCGGCCGAGGCGGCGGCGGCGACGGCGGAGGACACGGCCACCCGCCAGGCGATGTTCGAGAACGGCAGGAGCTTGGTGAAGAGCCAGGAGTAGACCGTCCACACCGGATAGCCCGGCGGATGGGGCACGCCGGCGTACATGGAACCGACGGCGAGTTCACCCGAATCCTCGAGGGTGAGGTCGGGGGCCACGGTGTACAGGTATCCGGCCAGCACGAACAGGGTCACCAGGATGCAGGTGATCCAGTCCATCGGGCGGAACAGCGTGTCGGAAGACGGTGCAGCGATCCCAGGCGGGGGAGTCGCGGAGGAGACGGAGGCCGGGACGGATCCGGCGGCCTTGGGGGATGTCGGTCGGGACATGGGTGGAATCGGTACGGAAATGGGTGCGATGGTTGGAAAGTCGGCGTCCAGGGATGCCGGAATCAGTTCCAGCCGGTCGAGAGCCCGTTAGTGGAGCGGGCGGCGGAAATGTTTGTCGATTTGAAACTCGACGACGCCAGGTGGTTCATCTGGCTTTGACCGGTGGCGTGCTCGAGCACGGCGAGGAGGGTGAGATTGGTGCCCGAGCCGTCGGCGCGGGCCTCCCCGGACACCGGTGCCGGTGCCAGGGCGGCGGCGAAGAGGCAGGCGGCGCTCAGGGCTGGGGCGAACCAGCCCATCACACCCATGGCGGCGTCCTCCGCCGGCGCGTCACCGAACAGACGACGGCGCAGCGCCGGAGAGGGAGATCTCGGGGTCCAGCGAGAGAGCGGATTCTGGGATGTCGGCTTCATGGGCAACGGAACTCAGGCAATGGCGGATCTTCTGCAGGCCGTAGCGGTAGCGTCCGGCGGCGGTGTTGGGGGAGATGGCGAGCAGTTCGCCGATCTCCTCGAAGGTGTGCCGGTGCCAGAACTTCAGCACGAGGACCTCGCGTTGTTCCGGCGGGAGGTCGGCAAGGCAGCGCATCGCGGCCTCCTCCCGGTGCGATTCGGGCTCCTGGCGTTCGAACCAGCGGGTCGATTCCAGCTCGCGGGTGAGGCGTCGCCACAGCGAGGTGCGGCGGTTCAGGGCCCGGTTCCGGAAGGCCCGGACCAGGTAGTGTTCCGGACGTTCCGGCCTGGTTTCCCGGACCAGCAGCGCGGCGAACACCTCGTGGAGGACATCCTCGGACTCGCCGTGGGACAGCCCCAGCGCCCGACCGTAAAGGACCAAGGCGGGGGCCTGGGCGTCGTACAACGCCTCACACCAATGCGGATGTTCCCCGGGACGATTCACGCCTTTTCCCACATAGACACCGACGGGACACGATTCGTATGTCCTGCGACGATTTTGTTCGGACGGGGAAGCGAGTCGAGTCCGGGAAGGTTGGACTTGGCTTGCAACCAAACCGGGGTGCTGGTGTTTTTCCGGCATGACGTCGCGTTCCGAACGCCCTTCTCCCGGTTCATTCCGGGTCCCGATGGCCTGCGTTCTGTTGGCGCTGTCGGTCGCCGGGGGCGCCCGCGCCGCCGAGGAAGAAGCCGGTTCCCCGGGCCCTTCCCACCCCTACAGCCGGATCCCGACGCGCAACGTCTTCGGCGTGAAGCCGCCTCCTCCGCCCGCACCGGTCGAAGTGGCCCCGGAACCCCCGAAGGAGCGGCCGGAGTTCTTCCTGACCGGATTCACCCGCCGGGGTGGCGACCTCCGGGCCTTCATCGCCTATCAGCCCAAGGGCAAGCCGATGGAGTTCCCCGATGCGCTGTTGGAGGGCGTCGAAGTCGGCCTGAAGAACGGCGAGGACCTGATCGGAACCATCAAGCTGGTCGGCCTCGATGAATCGGGTGACGCCGTCGAGATCGAGTTCAACGGGGATCGTTTGACCCTGGATTTCGAGAAGAACGCGATGAAGGCGGCGGCCGTTCCCGCTTCCGGCGGTGCTCCGGGCGCCCCGGGTGTGCCGGGCGTGAACCCGAATGCGCCGAAGGGAACCCTGCCGCCGCCGCCCGTACCGGCCTTCGGCAGCCAGTTGAACCAGGCGAACTCGTTTTCCGGTGGTCCGACGGTCGTCGGACGCGGCGGTGAGGTGCTGGGTGGCTTCGGCAACGCCAATGCCGCGGTCAACACGGGGGTCGGATTGCCGGCCATCCAGGCCGGCGGTTCCTCGATCCCGGGTGCGATTACGGTTCCGGCGATCCAGGCCGCTCCGGGACAGTTCGGTGGCCTGCAGGCGGATTCCACCTCGAGCGCCCCTCCGAGGCGCGCCCGGGTCGTCGAGATGCCTCCGTTTCCGTCGCTTCCCGGGAATCCGTGAACCCCGGTCCGCGGTGATGGACCTGACTCCGATACCCCGAACGGGGGGCGGGTCGCTTTGTGGAAACCGACTCCCTTTGGACCCTGATCGGCATTCCCACCGGGAGAACGGTGGCTCTCCCGGTGTTCCTTGGCGGCTTGGCGCCTTGTCGTGAGGCTCCCCGCTCCCCGATTCAGGCCTGTCGCACGGCTTCCAGGAAGTCCCGGAGCTTGCGGTGGTCCTTCCGGCCCGGCGCTTCCTCCACACCGGAGCTGACGTCCACGGCGTAGGGGCGGACCTGACGGATGGCTTCGGTCACGTTGGCGGGTCCGAGGCCGCCGGCGAGGACGATCGGCTTTCCCATCCCGACCGCCTGGACGGCCAGGCTCCAGTCGAAGCGGGCCCCGGTGCCGCCGTGAGCACCGGCCACGAAGGCGTCGAGCAGCCACGCCGCGCAGGCATCCCGGTGACCCTCCAGTTCCGCGAGCGATCCGGGGTCGCGGATGCGGAACGCCTTCAGCACCGAAACCCGGGACATCAGCGCGGTTCCGAGGGAAGGAGGTTCCGCGCCGTGGAGCTGGACGGTGTCGATTCCGGTGACCTCGATCGTGCGCAGGATCTCCTCATGAGATGCGTCGACGAAGAGGCCGGTCCGGGCGACGAAGGCCGGCAGTCGGCGGAGGATCGCGGCGGCATCCGTCGGCGCGATGAAGCGGGGTGTGCCCGGCACGAAGACGAAACCCAGTGCGTCGGCGCCGGCGTCGATCGCGGCGGCGGCGTCCTCGTAGCGGGTGATCCCGCAGATCTTGGCGCGGACACGCATGGGCGGTTCAGAGCCGGGGGTTCATCTGCATCATCAGGCGGCGTTGGAGGTCCTCGGCGGGATTGACGCCGTTGAGCCGCAGCTTGGTGTGGAGCGCAGCGACCTCGATGAGGCGGGCGATGTCGCGTCCGGGCCGGACCGGCAGGTCCATGTGCGGCACCTGGATGCCGAGCAGGTCCATCTGCCGTTGTTCGATGCCGAGGCGCTCGATGTCTCCGGCCTTCTCCCAGGCCTTGAGGGTGACGACGAGGTCGACCCGCATCTCGGAGCGGATGGCGGCGATGCCGAACAGGGCGGCGACGTCGATGATGCCGATGCCGCGGACCTCCATGAGGTTCCGGGTGATGGCCTTGCCGGTGCCGACGAGTTCCCGGCCGTCCTGGATGGTGAGCTGGACGATGTCGTCGCACACCAGGCTGTGACCGCGTTCGAGCAGGCCGAGGACGGCCTCGCTTTTGCCGATGCCGCTTTCGCCCTGGATGATCACGCCGATGCCCTGGATGTCGACCATGCAGCCGTGGACCTGTGTCCTCGGGGCGAAGAGGTTGTCGAGCGCGATGGTGGCGAGATTGATGAACTTCATCGTCACCAGGCCGGTTTGGAACACGGGGACGTCGCGTTCCTCGGCGGCGCGGATGAGGTCCCGATCGGTCTTGATCCCGCGGCAGACGACGATGCAGGGGATGCGGTGGCGGAGCAGTTCCGCGTAGCGTTGCCGGCGGAGGTCCGGGGAGATGGAACGGAGGTAGGAGGTCTCGACGTTGCCGACCACCTGGACGCGTTTCGGGGCGAAGTAGCGTTGGAAGCCGGCCAGCGCGAGTCCGGGGCGGTTGACGGTCGGCTCAAGGATCTGGCGCTTCAGTCCGCCGGCACCCGCGAGCAGCTTCAGGCCGAGCGGTACGGCGTGTCCGGTGTAGAACTTCTCGACGGTGACCGGTCCGGCGATGTCACGGGCTGTGGCGGGTGCGTTCACGGTCGGGACGGTTCTCGGTCACATGTTGAACTCGGGACCGAGGTAGATCGCGCGGGCCTGCGGGTCGTTGACGAGGAACTCCCCGGAACCGGAGGCGAGGACTCGTCCCTGGTGGATCACGTAGGCGCGGTCCACGAGGCGGAGGGTCTCGCGGACGTTGTGGTCGGTGATGAGGATCCCGAGTCCGCGGTCCCGCAGCCGTCGCAGGATCTTCTGGACCTCGTACACCGCGATGGGATCGATGCCCGCGAAGGGTTCGTCGAGCAGCAGCAGCTTGGGGGAGGTGACGAGGGCGCGGGTGATCTCGAGCCGACGCTTCTCGCCGCCGCTGAGCTGGTAGGCCCGGCTGCCGGCCAGTCGGGCGAGGTCGAGTTCGTCCAGCAGGTGCGCCAGGCGGGTGCGGCGTTCGGAGGAGCTGCCCCCGCAGGTCTCGAGGATGGCGAGGAGGTTCTCCTCGACCGTGAGCTTCCGGAAGACGCTTGGTTCCTGGGTCAGGTAGCCGACGCCGAGCCGTGCCCGCCGGTGCATCGGGAGTCCGGTGATTTCCGAGCCGAGCAGGTCGACCCGGCCCGCGTCGGGCCGGACCTGTCCGACGATCATGTTGAACGAGGTGGTCTTCCCGGCGCCGTTGGGGCCGAGCAGCCCGACGATCTCCCCGGCCCGGACCTCGATCGACACGCCGGCCACCACCGGACGGCCCCGGTAGGCCTTGGCCAGTCCATGGACCGACAAAAGGGGCGGGTTCGACGCGGACTCCGGTTGCGGGGTGGAGGCCATCGGGGTCAGCGGGACTTCGGCGCGTTGGTGCCCCGGTTGAAGAGGACGGAGTTCCTCAGGACGTCCGACCGCAGTTCGATGCGGTACGGTCCGCGGTTCCGCATGCTGCGCGACTTGAGGTCGTAGATGAGGGCCTCGGTGCCGACCATCGTGCCGCTGCCGGTCTCGATGCGGGGATTTCCGGTCAGGATCAGCACCTCGTCGGCCGCGCCGTACTCGGCCTTGTCGCCGGAGGCGTGGACGACGTTGGTGGTCCCGCCGGCTCCGGCCTGGAAGAACTGGATCTGCACGTGTCCTGTGGCGACGAGCGACTGCAGGCGACCCGATCCGCCGGCACCCGGCGCGACTGTCGCGGCGGCGGCGGCCTTGTCCTGGGGAAGCACCGCGCGGAGGTCGTCGCAGGTCAGGGTCAGGACCCCGGACGATTCGACCCGGACATGGTCCCAGAGGTGGTACACGCCCTCCTGGAACTCGAGGACCGCGTTGGTGGCGGTGAGTTGGATGCGGTCCTGGAGCTGGGCCCGGACCGGACCGGCGACGAGCAGCGTCAGAAGGACCCAGCGGAGGACGTGGAGGGAGCGGATCATTTCGGGGAAGGGGAGGTCTTGACGAGGGAAGCGCGGATCTCGATCCGGACGTCGTTGGAAACCACCAACCGCTGGCGGCCGTTGTCGAAGTTGAAACCGGTTCCGGTCATCCGGATCCCGTCTCCGTCCCGGTGGGCGGCGAAGGGACCGGGGGAAGCGGCGTCGCGCGTGGTCACGTTCACGCGGCAGGTCGGGGCCTCGATGGTGAAGTCCGCGGATTCGTCGGCGCGGAACGTCTCAAGCCGCAGCCCGGTGACATCCCACACGGCCGGCATCAGGCCGCCTTCGGCCTTGGCCGGTGCGGCCTCGCTCGAGGAGAAGCGGACCTGGACGCGTCCCGAGGCGCCGTCCCGCAGGCTGATGCCCCAGTCGCGGATGATCCCGGGTGCCGGCGAGGGCGCCGACGCGGTCTGCGCGGAATTCGTCGGCGCCTGGGCCTCAAGGGCCGGGGACCCGATCAGGATCAGGAGCGCGACGGCGATGTGGGTACGGCGGAACACCATGGGGAGAGTCCCGGACTGCGGGGGCGGTTAGGAAGTGAATTTCGTGAGGATCCGGTCCCAGTGGCCCTGGGCCTTCAGCACCAGTTCCGTGGCCTCGCGGACGGCGCCGCGTCCACCGGGGCTCGGGGCGATGAAGTGGGCCAGTGCCCGGGCTTCCGGGATGGCGTCGGAAGGTGCCGCGGCCAAGCCGGCGCGCTTGAGCACCCCGAGGTCCACGACGTCGTCGCCCATGTAGAGGATCTCGTCCCAAGCCACACCGGTCTCCTTCAGCAGGTTCGAGATCGCCTCAACCTTGGGCATCGAGGATTGGTGCACGAAATCCACCTTGAGGTCCTGGGCCCGCATCGAGGTGGCGTCGCTCGGGCGCGCCGAGATCCAGCCCACACGGATTCCGGCTTCCTGCTGCAGCAACCGCAACCCGAGTCCGTCGCGGATGTTGAAGGTCTTGGATTCCACTCCGCCGCCCATCGTGACGTTGACCTCGGTGAGCACGCCATCCACGTCGCAGAGGAACAGCCGGACGCGACGGGCCCTTTGCAGGAGGTCTTCAGGGAACTGCATGGGTGGAACAGTCCGGGATGGTCGTGGTCGGGGCAAACAGCAATTGCCGCGGCGAATCGGTGCATAAGGGGTTGGCACGCGAAGAACCGACCCCAACCGATTGGGGTGTTTTGCTGCAATGAACTTGGTAGATCGAGCGTAGCCGGCGTTCGGGCAGCGTGGCCGCTAGCGGTTTGGTGCCTTCAGTGCCCGTCGCGAAG
>JAIYBC010000033.1 GCA_027488845.1 Verrucomicrobiales bacterium
CACCGCCGCCTCCGGCGGCGCCAAGTATCTCCGGGTCCTCATTCGGCAAGGACTCTGCCACGGCTCCAGAACCTTCCGCGACGGGCGGCTTGTGCTCAGGGGGCGAATGGGGGGGAGTTTCCGGCGCGGAGACGGATGGCACTCGGTTCCAGGGCAATGACTTCCGTGGATGCTCCGTGGGATGGAGATTCCACTCTCGGTGGGACGTGTCCCTAGGGCGGGAAGATGAGCGGGGTGTGACGTGTCCCTAGTCAGGGGAAGGAATGCTGGAACTCGAGATTGGCGGGTTCGGGGCGGTTGCAGGAGCTGATCGGGACCCGGGCGGCTCCGTGGCAGTCCGTGTCTCGCTACAATAGCGCGAGCGGTCTCGCGCACTCCATGACGCCCGCGCGCTTCCCTCGGCCGCGGAAGTGCCTCTCAAGCTCGGGATGAGCTATCCGGGTAGGAATTCCCCTTTCGGTGTGACGTGTCCCCAATGGGGGAGGATGGATGCGGACGTGGCGCTGCTGCTGGCCCACATCGGTCTACGTCTGCCGAAGGGCTCGCAGCTCGTGGAAAATGCAGTGGAGAAAACCAACGGCTGATCCGCGGAAACCCCGGCGAAATCCACAAAACAGCCTCCTCAACTGCGGAACTTGGGTTACCGCGGCGGACATGGACATCATCCGGCGACGCGAGGGAGCCTTCCGAGGTGTCCTCCGCAAATGTCGCAGACCGACGCGGATGCTTCGGTCCCGGGGTTGCCACTCCCGGGTGCAACAACCAAAGCGGGAGGGACATTTCCCGACGTGAAGTCGCCAGCGAATCGGAGCGGAAACGCGGCGCCTTCCTGGGTCGAACCCGCTCGCCCATTTCGGCCAAGGATTCCCAGTGCCCTTCGAGTCGTCGCGTTTTCGAAGTGATCGCCCTCGCTCCACCACCGATTCGTCGGTTCAGGGATCCGCGGTCATCGGCGTCCTCTGTGGATGACTTCGGCCCTGCGGAACCGGAGGCCGAGGGCTCAGTGCGCGGCGGCGTGCTGGGCGGCCGCGGTGGCGGACTTCGGCTGGACGGCCTGGTCGGCGATCTTCAGCAGGCTGTTTGGGGCGACGCCAAGGAAGACGATTCCACCGATGCAGGCGGCGAGGGCGACCTTGGTGCCCAAGGAGGTGGAGATCGGGGCGAGGCTCGAGGGATTGGCCCCCCAGTAGATCGAGCGGATCACGCCGAAGTAGTAGTAGAGCGACAGCACCACGCCGACGACCGCCACAGCGAGCAGCAGGTAGAAGGACGGATGGGCGGCAGCACCCTCGAAGACGGCGCGGAGCAGCAGGACCTTGCCGAAGAAGCCGACCATCGGCGGGATGCCCGCGAGGGACACAAAGGCGATGGAGAGGGCTGCAGCCAGGAAGGGGGACCGTTGGCCGAGTCCGGCGAGGTTGGCGATGTCGTCGCCCTCGACATGTTCCGCGATGGCGCAGATGACGGTGAACGCGGCGAGCACGGTGAAGAAGTATCCGCCCAGGTAGTAGAGCACCGCGGTGGAACCGGAGGTGGACATGGCGACGACGCCGAGGAGGAGGTAGCCGGCGTTGGCGATGGACGAGTAGCCCATCAGGCGCTTGAGGTTCCGCTGCGGCAGGGCGCAGAGGCTGCCGTAGGCGATGGTGCCGGCGGCCATCACGACCAGCAGGCGGTTCCATTCGGCGGCGATCTGCGGGACGGCCTGGGTGACGAGGCGGACGAGCAGGACGAAGCCGGCGGCCTTGGAACCGACGGCGAGGAAGGCGGTCGCGGGGGCCGGCGAGCCCTGGTAGACGTCCGGCGCCCAGGCCTGGAAGGGGAAGGCGGCGATCTTGAAGCCGAGTCCGACCAGGACCAGGAGCAGGCCGGTGAGGAAGACCGTGGAATGGGCCAGTTCAGCCTGGCGGGAGGCGATGACGCCGAAGTTGGTGGAGTTGGCCGAGCCGAAAACGAGGGCGATGCCGAACACCATGAAGCCGGAAGCCACGGCGCCGAGGATGAGGTACTTGATGCCGGCCTCGAGCGAGGCGATGCGGCCCCGCTGGAAGCTGTTCAGGACGTAGAAGGTGACGGTGATCAGCTCAAGGCTGACGAAGAGCATCACGAGGTCGTTGGCGGAGGCGGCGAAGAGCATCCCGACGAGGGCGAAGCAGACGAGCGCGTAGAACTCCGAGAGGCCGGAGCCGATCTTCGGGGCGAAGTCGACCGTCATGAGCACCACCACGAAGGCGCCGAACAGGAAGAAGGTCTTGAAGTAGCGGGCGAGGTCGTCGACGACGAAGGTGTTGTGGAACCCGAGCCCGGCCTGGGGCGAGAGGGAACCGGCGGCGAACGCGAGCAGGCATCCGAGCGCGGCGGCGGTGCCGTAGCCGAGGGCGCGGCGGGCGGACGCGGGGATCCACAGGTCCACCATCAGGGCGCCGAGGCCGACGATGACGGCGAGGATTTCCAGCGTGATCAGCGAATAGTCGTTCATCTCTCCAGGTTCGTCTGCGGCGGGAAGGCCCGTCCGCGGGGTGCTTCCATCAGTGGGACAGTGCGGCGACGGGTTCGGCCGCCGGGGTGGCCGGCGGGCGGGTGGCGGACTTCACGATCTCCCGGGCCACCGGTTCGATGCGGGTGCTGAGCAGGCCGGGTGCGACGCCGAACAGGAGCAGGGCGCCGACGAGGAGGGCGAGCGGCAGGCGTCGCCACCATCCGGTGTCCTCGACCTTGGCCAATTCCGGGCGTTCCTCGCCGTAGAGGACGGCGCGGAGGGCGCGGAGCATGTAAACGCCGCCGAGGATGAGTCCGCTCCAGGCGGCCGCGAGGACCACCCAGGGCAGGGACTTCCAGGAGCCGAAGAGGACGGTGGCCTCGCCGGCGAAGTTGGCGAAGCCCGGGAGGCCGCAGCCGGCCATGAAGGCCATCACCAGCAGCGTGCCGAACACCGGCATGCGCTTGAGCAGGCCGCCGAGACGGGTCATGTCGACGGTGCCGGTCTGGGATTCGAGGTAGCCGCTGAGGGCGAAGCTCAGGGCGGCCAGCAGCGCGTGGGCGACCATCACGATGACGGTGCCGGTGACGCCGATGACGGTGAGGCTCGCGATGCCGAGGAAGGCGAAGCCCATGTGGGCGAGGCTGGAGTTGCCGATGAGGAGGTTGAGGTCCTTCTGGCGGAGGGCGACGAAGCCGCAGTGGAGGAGGTTGCCGACGCAGAGCCAGGCCAGCACCGGGAGCCAGGTGGCGGCGCCCTCGGGCAGCAGCGGAAGGGCGACCCGGAGGATGGCATAGAGGCCGGCCTTCTTGAGGATGCCGGCATGCATCATGGCGGTGGCGGTCGGGGCCGCGGCATAACCGCCCGGGGCCCAGGAATGGAACGGGAAGAGGCCGACCAGGGTGCCGAAGCCGAAGAGCAGCAGGGCGAAGATCCAGATCTGGGAGGTCGGGCTGAGAGGGTTGGCGGCGAGGGCGGCCTTGAGCGCGAGGACGTCGAAGGTCTTCGCACCGGTCGCCACATGGAGCGCGATGAGTCCGGCGAGGGCGGCGAGCGCGCCGAGGGTCAGGTAGAGCGTGATGCGGAACGCCTGGTAGGTCTTGTCCTCACCGCGTCCCCAGACGCCGATCATGATGAACGTCGGCACCAGGGCCAATTCGTTGAAGAAGTAGAAGAACAGCAGGTCGTGCGAGGCGAAGGCGCCGAGGGCGCCGGCGATGACGAGGAGCAGCAGGACGTAGAAGAGCTTCGGGTTGCGCTCGATGTTCCAGGAGGCGAGGACGGAGGCGAATCCGACGAGGCCGGTGACGAGCAGGAGCCCGATGTTCAGGCCGTCGGCGCCGACATGGTAGGCGAGCTCGAGGGAGCCGACATGGATCCAGGGCACGGTGGATTCGAACTGGAGGCCTTCCTGTCCCGGATGGAATCCGAAGAAGGCGAGGACGGCGAGCCACGCGGTGAGGCCGGAGCCGACCACGGCGAGGGCTCGGACGACGACCCGGTAGTTTCCGGGCACCAGGAGGACCAGCAACGCCGTGAACAGCGGGGTCAGGATGAGCGGTGTGAGGGAGGCCATGTTACTTCCGGGCGAGGAGGACGACGAGGACGACGCCCACGGTGAAGAGGAAGGCGTAGGTCTGGATGCTGCCGGTCTGGGCGAGGCGGAGGGCGCGGCCGGTGAGGTCGACGGCGCCGGTCAGGCCGCGGACGAACAGTCCGGCGACCAGCCAGCGGTCGACCCAGTCGGCGACATGCGAGGCGAGGTTGTGCAGCGGGATGAAGACCGACTCGTAGATCTCGTCGAAGTAGAAGCGGTTGCGCATCGCGCGGGACAAAAGTCCAAGGCGGGCCGGCAGGGGATCCTTCTCGGCCTTCCAGTAGAGTGAGAACGCGAGGGAGAAGCCGAACAACGCCGCCCCGAAGCCGAAGAACGCGGCGATGGGGTTGTGGTTGAACGGGCCGAAGAGGATGTCGCCGCCATGGCCATGGAATTCGGGGCGGAACTGGCGGGTGAGGTACTCGCCGATCGGCAGCCAGGCGACCGCAACGCTCGGGATCGCGAGGGTGACCAGGGGCCACTTCATGCTGCCCGGGGACTCGTGAGCGTGGTCCGCGGACCCGCTGCGGGCGCCGCCGAAGAAGGTCACCAGCAGCAGCCGGCTCATGTAGAAGGTGGTCAGGACGGTGACCAGGACGCCGACGCCGAACAGGACCGGATTCGACTCCAGGGCGGTCGCGAGGATCTCGTCCTTGGAATAGAACCCGCTGAAGGGCGGGAGACCCGCGAGGGCGGCGGTCCCGATGAGGAAGGTCCAGAACGTGACCGGCATCTTCGCGCGGAGGCCACCCATCTTCCAGATGTCCTGCTCATGGTGGCAGGCGTGGATGACCGAGCCGGCGCCGAGGAAGAGCATGGCCTTGAAGAAGGCGTGGGTGACGAGGTGGTACATCGAGGCGGACGGATCGCCGTGCTTCGCACCGAGGCCGACGGCCATGACCATCAGGCCGAGCTGGGAGAGGGTGGAGTAGGCGAGGATGCGCTTGATGTCGTTCTGCTGGACCGCGATGACGGCGGCGAGCAGGGCGGTGAAGGCGCCGATGAACGAAAGGATCGTCGCCGCGGAAAGTCCGCCGAGGAATCCAAGGGCCGCGGGCCAGCCGGGGGCGGCGGTGTAGATGAAGAAGACGCGGCAGAGCATGTAGACGCCGGCCGCCACCATGGTGGCGGCGTGGATCAGCGCGGAGACCGGGGTCGGGCCCTCCATGGCGTCGGGCAACCAGACATGGAGCGGGAACTGGGCGCTCTTGCCCATGGCACCCATGAACACGAGGAGACCGGCGATGCCGGCCATGGTGCCCAGGGCGGCGGGGTTCTCGACCAGCTTGGCCTTGGCCGCGGCGAAGTCGACGGTGCCCAAGGCGGACCAGACGACGAGGATGCCGAGCATGAAGCCGAAGTCGCCGATGCGGTTCGTGAGGAAGGCCTTCTTCGAGGCGTCCGCGGCGGCGGGACGTCCGTACCAGAATCCGATGAGCAGGTAGGACGAGACGCCGACGAGTTCCCAGAAGAGGAACATCATCACGAAGTTGTCGGCGAGCACGATGCCGAGCATCGAGAACACGAAGAGGCTGAGGCTGGAGAAGAAGCGCGGGTAGGAGGCGTCCTCGTGCATGTAGCCGGTGGAGTAGATCATCACCAGCGAGGCCACGCCGGTGACCACGAGCAGCATCAGCAGCGAGAGGCCGTCGAGGTGCAGCCCGATGCGGACGTCGAGTCCCTCGACGGGCAGCCAGCGGAAAGGCGTGCAGTCCGCGGAGGAGCCGCCGAAGGCGAAGAGCAGGACGACGCTGAGGAGGAAGGAAAGGACGACTCCGCTGATGTTGAACAGGGCGGAGAGCGTGCGGTCCTTGCGGATGAGCAGGGTGGTGCCCGCGGCCATGACCAGGGGGATGAGCAGGACCATCCAGGCGAGATCCTGGAGGGTGGACCCGGAGCCTGCGGCGTGTTGGGCGACGGCGTGTTCCATTCGAGCGGTCAGAGTTTGAGGGTGGTGAGGTCCTCGACATGCGCCGTCTGGCGCTTGCGGTACAGGGCCACGATGAGGGCGAGACCGACGGCGACCTCGGCGGCGGCGACGGTGATGATGAAGAAGACCATCACCTGGCCGTCGAGGTTCGCGTTGTAGCGCGAGAACGCCACGAGGGAGAGGTTGGCGGCGTTGAGCATCAGCTCGAGACCCATGAAGATCACGAGGAGGTTGCGACGCACGACCACGCCGAGCAGGCCGAGGCTGAAGAGCAGCCCGCTGACGATCAGGTAGTGTTGGAGGCCGACGTTCATGGAAGGTTGCTGGATCCGGTCCGGGTGGTCACTTGAGGTCCTTCTTGCTGAGCAGGATGACCCCGACCATGGCCACGAGGAGCAGGACGGAGAGGATCTCGAATGGGAGAAGCCAGTGGTTGAAAAGCACCTTGCCAAGCTCGGCGGTGTCGCCGACGGCGAGCCGGGTCTGGCCGGCGGGGGAGCCGGGCTTGGCCGAGAGCGCGGACACGGTGAGGATGCCGAGAAGGGCGGCGACGGCGACCGACCCGACGCCGACCGTGAAGGTCTTCAGGCGGCGTCGTTCCTCCTCCTTGATGTCGAGGAGCATGATGACGAAGAGGAAGAGCACCATCACGGCGCCGGCGTAGACGAGCACCTGGACGGCGGCGAGGAAGAAGGCGTGCAGGAGCAGGTAGAGCCCGGCGAGCGAGATGATCGTCAGCACCAGGAACATGGCGCTGGTGACCGGGTTGCGGCTGATCGGGTTCGCGACGGTGAGGAAGCCGAACAGCAGGGCCATCCCGGCGAAGGCGAAGAAGAGGAGGTCGGTGAACTGGGGCATGTGGGTGTTCTCCTGGGCGTCACCGGGTCTGGACCGGGAAGGTCTCCTGCGCCTCGGCCTCCTCCAGCTTGTGCTTCCACTTCTGGATGCCGGCGTGGGTGCCGCCGAGCTTCAGCAGCTTCTCCTTGTTGAAGACCATCTCGGTGCGGGACTCGCCGGTGAGGGAGTAGTCCTTCTGGAGGAAGATCGCCTCCTCCGGGCAGACCTCCTGGCACATGCCGCAGAAGATGCAGCGGAGCATGTTGATCTCGAATTCCTTCGGCATCTTCTCCGCGTTGCGTCGGTCGGCGGGCTGTCCGTCGGCGCCCGGAGGCGTGATGCGGATGGCCTTGGGCGGGCAGACGAACTCGCAGAGCTGGCAGCTGACGCACTTGGTCGCGCCGTCCTGGTCCTTCACCAGGTAGGGGGCGCCGCGGTAGCCCTCGGGGACGACCCAGCGTTCCTCGGGATACTGCATGGTGACGGACTTGCCCTTGAAGACGGTGTCCGCGAAGTGCTTTGCGGTGACCTTGAGTCCGCCGAGGATGGCCGGCAGGTAGGTGCGCTCGTAGAAGGTGAGCGGGGAGCGGTCGACGACTTTGGTGCTCATGGGCGGGAGTAGGGGGTTCAGAGGGCCACGACCACGGCGGTGAGGAGGATGTTGGCGAGGGCGACCGGGATGAAGCGGCGCCATCCGATGTCCATGAGCTGGTCGTAGCGGAAGCGCGGAAGCATCCAGCGCACCCAGATGAACACGACCATGAACACGGCCATCTTGGCGAGGAACACGCCGATGTGGAGCAGGCCGACGAGGAACGAGGCGGAAGGCGTGCTGAGCAGCGTGCCGGGCAGGGTCCAGCCGCCGCAGAAGAGCGTCACCATCATCGCCGACGAGGCGATCATGTTGGCGTACTCGCCGAGGAAGAAGAGGGCGAACTTCATCGAGCTGTACTCGGTGTGGTAGCCGCCCACGAGTTCGGTCTCGGACTCGGGAAGGTCGAACGGCAGGCGGTTGGTCTCGGCGAAGGCCGCGATCAGGAAGATCACGAAGGCGACCGGCTGCTTGAGGATCATCCAGCCGTGGTCGGCCTGGTACTTCACGATGTCGCCGAGGTTGAGGCTCTCGGACAGGAGGAAGATGGGGACCACGCTGAGGCCCATCGCGATCTCGTACGAGATCATCTGGGCGCTGGACCGGATGCCGCCGAGGAAGGGGTACTTGGAGTTCGACGCGTAGCCGGCGAGGACGATGCCGTACACGCCGAGGGAGACGATGCCGAAGGTGTAGAGGATGCCGACGTTGAGGTCGGCGATGACCATCTTCTCGGAGCCGAGCGTCGACCCGAAGGGGATCACCGCCACGGTCATGAGCGCCGGGACCACGGTGATGGCCGGGGCGAGCCAGAAGTAGACCTTGCGGACGTAGTTCGGAGTGAAGTCCTCCTTGAGCATGAACTTCAGGCCGTCGGCCATCGGCTGGAAGATGCCGAGGCGGACCAGGAAGGGCCCGATGACCGGGATGTAGTCGACGAAGAAGGGCGAGGTGCGGTTCGGGCCGACGCGGTCCTGGATCCACGCCGAGACCTTGCGCTCGACGAGCACCGCGTAGGCGACGCCGGTCATGACCACGCCGAAGACCACGAGGATCTTCAGCGCGCTGAAGAGGACGAACTGGGTCGTCGGACTGAGGTACTGGAGGGATTCCATGGCGGGGCTAGATCTTCACGTCGACGCCGGTGTCGCCGATCTTCGCCCATTCGAGTCCGGCAAACGCCGGGACCTCGCGGGCCATCTGGTTGAAAAGGCCCTCGATGGTCGAGTAGCCGTTCTGTCCGGTCACGCCGTGCACGAGCTCGTGCAGGAACTCCCACTCGGCCCGGGCGTCGCCGGGGGCCTCGACGGCCTTCATGAACTTCTGCAGGCGTCCCTTCACGTTGACGAAGGTGCCCCGCTTCTCCGCGTGGGCGGCGCCCGGAAGGAGGTGGGTCGCCAGGGCGGTGGTCGCGTTGGGCAGGATGTCGCTGACGACCAGCGTCTCGAGCTTCGCGAGGGTCGCGGCCGGGATGCCGTGCTTCGTGACGTCCTCGCCGAAGACGACGAGCGTCTTGACGGTTCCGGCCTCGATGGCGGCGGCGATCTCCGGGATGCGGATGCCGGCCTCGGTGAACGAGATTCCGGTGAGGCGCGCGCCGTTGGAATTCGGGTTGCGGTCGGCGGCGACCAGCAGGCGGTCGGCCTCGCCTTCGCGGGCGACGGAATCGGTCGTGGCACCGGTCTTCGCGGCCAGCTTCTTCAGCAGGTACAGCTCCTCGGTGGCCTGCCGGGCGGAGGCGACGACCGCGACGCTGCCCGCCGGGGCCTTGGAGAGGCGGGCGGTGAGGTCCTGCAGGGCGGCCGACCAGGTGGAACGGGTCCCGCGGACGAGCACCTCACGGAGCCGGTCGGCCCGGCCGATCCACTTGTAGTTCAGGCGGCCGGAATCGCACATCCACGGGCCGTTGACCGCGTCGTTCTCGCGCGGTTCGTAGCGGTGCACGACCCCTTCGCGGGAGCCGACGGTGATGTTGCAGCCGGTGCCGCAGGAGGTGCAGACGCTCTTGGATTCCTTGAGGAACCAGACGCGCATCTTGAAGCGGAAATCCTTCGACGTGAGCGCGCCCACCGGACAGAGGTCGACGGTGTTGAGCGTGTAGTTGTTGTCGAACTTGCCGGTCTCGAACGCGCTGATGGTGTTGTAGGAACCGCGGTTGACGATGCCGAGGGCGTCGTCGCCGGCGATGTCCTTGGAGAAGCGGATGCAGCGGGTGCAGAGCACGCAGCGCTCGTCGTCGAGAACGATGCGGGGTCCGAGGTCGACCGCCTTGGGCTTGTGGACCTTGGCCTCGACGAAGCGGCTTCCGGCCTGTCCGTGCTGGACCGAGTACTCCTGGAGCTTGCACTCGCCGGCCTGGTCGCAGATGGGGCAGTCCAGCGGGTGGTTGATGAGGAGCGATTCCAACACCGCCTCGCGCATCTGCAGGGTGGCCTTGGAATCGGCGTAGATCTCCATGCCCGGGGAGATCGGCGTGGCGCAGGCGATGGCGCCGCGGGGGGTGCCGGGTTCGTAGGGCAGGACCGACTTGGCGATCTTCGGGGAGCCGTCCTCGTTCAGGACGGGCTTCCGGGTCGCGGGATCCATCATCGGCGTGCCGAACTCGACGAGGCACATGCGGCAGTTGCCGGCGACGGGCAGCTTGTCGTGGTAGCAGTAGTGCGGGATGTCCACGCCGGCACAACGGGCGGCCTGGAGCATCGTCGTCGGCTGGGGCTTGCCCTGCCAGTCGGGGTGGGTCTTCGGCACCTGGACGGTCTTGCCGTTGACCTTGACGGTCATGGTCTCGACCGGAGGCGGGGCCTGCGGGGCGGGGGCCGGAGCGGGTTGGGCGGGGGCGGACATCGCGGAAATCAGTGATGGTTGGGGCTGGCGGCCATCTTGACGCCGTGCACGGGGCCGGCGCCTTGGGCGCGGGCGGCCTCGTCGGCGGCTCCCTTGGCCTCGAACTCGTCGCGGAACTTCTTCACGAAGCTGAGCACCGGCCAGGAGGCGGCCTCGCCGAAGGCGCAGATCGTCCGGCCTTGGATGTTCTGGGCAATGTGGGAGAGGTAGTCGGCGTCCGCCTTGCGTCCCTCGCCGTGGGCGAGTCGGTGGGTCGCCTTGGCCAGCCACAGCGCGCCCTCACGGCACGGGGTGCATTGGCCGCAGCTCTCATGCGCGTAGAATTCGGACAGGTTGCCGAGCGTCTCGACCATGCTCCGGGAATCGTCGAGCACGATCACCGCGCTCGAGCCGGACATCGTGCCGGCCTGCTGCAGGGAATCGAAGTCGTACGGGAGATCCAGCAGCGGGACGTCGACCTTGGCCATCTGGCCGTCGGCGCCCTTGCGGTTCAGTTTGAAGACCTCGCCGGCCTTCAGGACCTTGGAGGAGGAACCGCCGGGGATGATCGCCTTGAGCGTGCGTCCGGGGCGGAGGCCGCCGCCGAAGTTCGCGTCGTGGATCAGCTCGCCGAGGGTGACCTTGCCGACCTGGATCTCGTAGTAGCCGGGGCGCATCACGTCGCCGCTGAGGCTCACGATGCGGGTGCCGGTGTTGTTCGGCGTGCCCAGCTTCGCGTACTCGGCCGCGCCCATATTCACGATGTGGGTGACGTGGCAGAGCGTCTCCACGTTGTTCACGATCGTCGGGCACATGTAGAGCCCGAGGACGGCGGGGAAGTAGGGCGGCTTGATGCGGGGATAGGCCCGCTTGCCCTCGAGCGACTCGATGAGGCCGGTCTCCTCGCCGCAGATGTAGGCGCCGGCGCCGCGGTGGACGTGGATCTCGAGGTCGTAGCCGGTGCCGAGGATGTTCTTGCCGAGGAATCCGTTCTCGCGGGCCTCCTTGAGGGCCTGGTTCAACAGGCGCGCGCCTTCGGGCATCTCGCCGCGGATGTAGATGTAGGCGAGCTTCACGTCGTTGGCCCAGCACGAGATGATCATGCCCTCGACCAGCTGGTGCGGGTCCTTGTGGATGATCTGGCGGTCCTTGAACGTGCCCGGCTCGGACTCGTCGGCATTGCAGATCAGGTAGATCGGCTTGCCGCTGCGGCGGTCGACGAAGCTCCACTTGAGCCCGGCGGAGAAGCCGGCGCCGCCGCGGCCCCGGAGACCGGAGGCCTTGACGTCCTCGCGGACGACTTCCTGCGGAGAGAGCTTCTTGCCCTCGGCGAGTTCACGCACCGGCGTGGCGAGCGCCTTCCTCAGGCCCGCGTATCCGCCATGACGCAGGTAGCACGCGATGTCCGGGGTGTAGCCCGGCTCGTCGATGTGCTTCGTGATCAGTTTGAATTGTTCCGGCATGGCAGTGCTTGACTGTGTGACGATTCTACCTAGCTTCTCCCGCGCTTACCGGCCTGCCCGATGGTGTAATGGTAGCACAACAGTCTCTGAATCTGTTTGTCATGGTTCGAATCCATGTCGGGCAACCACCTCAAAAGGCCGGATTTCCAAGCGAAGCTCCCCTTCAGGCCGCCTTCCCCTTCTGAAGGATCGCGTCCGCATCCGCGGACGAGACCTTGTGGTGGAGCTCCTCGTTGACCAGGACGACCGGGGCCGTGCCGCAGCTCGCGAGGCATTCGACGAACTCGACCGTGAACTTTCCGTCCGGCGTCGTCTGCGGCGCGTGTGCGTGCGGATCCAGTCCGAGCCTGGAGCAGAAACGCTCCCGGAGCTCGCCGCTGCCCTGCAGGGCGCAGCTCAACGTGCGGCAGACCTTGACGTGCGTCTTCCCGAGCGGCTCCTGACGGAACATCGGGTAGAACGTCACCAGTTCGTACACGTTGATCGGCTGCAGGCCCAACTTGCGGGCGGTCCACTCCACGGCGTCCTTGGAGACGTATCCGAAGTGCTCCTGCAGCGCGTGCAGGAACATGAGCGACGCGCTCCGCTTGACCGGGTAGTGCGTCGTGATCTCGTCGAGCTCGGACTCGAGATGGCTGGGAACGGTGAAACTCATCGTCGGAATTCCTTATCGGTCACACTCGCCCATCACGAAATCGAACGAGCCGAGGATCGACACGATGTCGCTCATCATGTGGCCTGGCAGCACCTCGGGCAGGATGCCGAGGTTCACGAACGACGGGGCCCGGATCTTCAGCCGGTAGGGCGTGCCGCCACCGCGGCTGTGGATGTAGAAGCCGAGTTCCCCCTTCGGGTTCTCGGCTCCGAAATAGACCTCGCCCGGAGGCGCGTTGACCCCCTGGGTCACGATCATGAACTGGTGGATCAGCTCCTCCATGCCCGTCAGCACCTTGGTCTTCGGAGGCAAGGTGACCTTGCCGTCCTGGATGCTGACCGGTTCCCGCGACGCGTTGTCGGCCCCACCGGGGATGCGGTCGAGGCACTGGCGCAGGATCCGGACGCTCTGGCGCATCTCCTCCATGCGGACGAGATAACGGTCGTAGCAATCGCCCACGGAACCCACCGGGACGTCGAACTCGAGGTCCTTGTAGACGAGGTAGGGGTTGGCCTTGCGGACGTCGTAGTCCACACCGCTGCCCCGCAGGTTCGGACCCGTGAGGCCGTAGTCGATGGCCAGCTGACGTGAAATGACGCCGACGTCGCGGGTGCGGTCCACGAAGATGCGGTTGCGGGTCAGCAACGTCTCGGACTCGGCGATGTTGAGAACGACCTCGTCGAGGAACTTGCGGACCGCCTGGATCCATCCCGGCGGACAGTCGCGGGTCAGGCCGCCCACCCGCGTGTAGCTGGTGGTGAAGCGGGCGCCGGTCAGCGACTCGCACAGATTGTAGATCTTCTCCCGCTCGGTGAAGGTGTGGAGGAAGACCGTCAGCGCGCCGACGTCCATCGCGAACGCGCCCAGGCCGAGCAGGTGGGCCGAGATGCGGGCCAGCTCGCAGCAGATGACCCGCAGGTACTGACCGCGCGGCGGGATCGCGCCGTCGATGCCCATCAGCTTCTCGACGGCGAGGACGTAGGCGACGTTGTTCGCGAGCGGTGCGAGGTAGTCCAACCGGTCCGTGTAGGGCACGAACTGGTTGTAGGTCATGTTCTCGGCGATCTTCTCGTCGCCCCGATGGAGGTAGCCGACGTCGGGAATCGCCTTGGTGATGGTCTCACCGTCCATCTCCACCAGGATCCGCAACACGCCGTGCGTGGACGGATGCGACGGGCCCATGTTGAGCACGAGCTTGTCGCCCTTGAGATCCTGGATGTCGTCGTCGGAGGCGGCCGCCACCGCGGCGGAAGCACGGGCCGCGGGGTCCTTGAATTCGATGGTCTGCGTGGCCATGGCTTACTCTTCGGGATTCCGGACGCGGGGTTCGCGGGCGATGGCGTCCTTGCCGCCGGCCACGGTGACGAAAGGTCCGCCCTCGAGGGGCGCGGACCGGGTGAAGGCGACCTCGGGCAATTCGGTGGGCTTGCCCGCCAGCGGGAAGTCCTTGCGCAGCGGGAAGTACGGATAGCCGTCCCACATCAGGATGCGCCGCAGGTCCGGATGACCCGAGAACCGGATGCCCATCATGTCGTAGACCTCGCGCTCATGCCAATCGGCCGTGCGCCACACACCGCAAACGGTGGGAACCTCCGACGACTCCTCTCCGACCGAGGTCTTGAGACGCAGGTGGGCGTGGTGCCCGGTGCCGTAGAGTTCATAGACCACGGTCCAGCGGGGATCCTCGCCGTAGTTGTCGATGCTGCTGAGGTCCAACAACATGTCGAAGCCGAGGGTGCCTTTGGCAAACTGGCAGACCTCGACGATCCGGCCCGGGTCGGAAACGGTGAGGGTCGCCTCGCCGCGGAATTCGACCGGGGCGGACAACAACTCGCCGAACTTCTCGCGAAGCTGGTTCGCGAATTCAATGGGTGTGGCCACGAAATCTCTTGGTTAACGTTGAAGGACCTCGCCGCGTTCTCCGAGTTCGATGCCCAAGGAGCCATACTTCTCCGGGGCGGCATCGCGCTTCAGGTCGCGGGTGATGGTTTCCTTGCCGACCTTGTTCTGCAGGCGGATCAAGGCGTCGAGAAGGGCTTCCGGCCGGGGCGGACATCCGGCCACGTACACGTCCACGGGAAGGATGTTGTCGACGCCTTGGAGCACCGCGTAGCTGCGGTACATGCCACCGGTCGAGGCGCAGGCGCCCATGGCGATCACCCACTTGGGTTCGGCCATCTGCTCGTAGATGCGCCGGACGGCCAGGGCCATCTTGTAGGTGACCGTACCGGCCACGATCATCACGTCGGACTGCCGGGGCGAGAAACGCATCACCTCGGAACCGAAGCGGGAGATGTCGAACCGGCTGGCACCGACGGCCATCAGCTCGATGCCGCAGCAGGCCAGACCCATCGGCATCGGCCACAGCGAGTTCTTTCGGAACCAGTTCAGCGCCGCATCGACGGTGGTGTGGACGACTTCACCCTCGATCTTCGAGTTGTATCCGAATTCCGCGGTGGACGGACCACGGCCGGAGGCTGGGGAGGAGACATCCATAAAAGACAAGGGACGGGGAGGAATCCCCGGGACGGGGCGAAACTATGTTTGCGTCTCCCGGAGCGGCAAGAGGGTTTTGTGAAGTTTTTCACAAAGTCCCGCAAGTCACCGACAACGGGTGGCAATCAGCCGAAACGGCACGGGGTCTCCACCGCCACGGCCAGGCGCTTCAGGTACTCCGTCCGGGGAATCTCGTGGGCACCCAACTGACGCGTGGTCGGAGTGAGCATCTGGGTGTCGAACAGCCGGTAGCCCCGCTCGGCCAACCGGCGCTCCAGATGCACCAGTGCCACCTTCGAGGCGTCGTCGGCCCGATGGAACATCGATTCCCCGGCGAAGAAGGCCCCGATCGAGACACCGTAGATGCCGCCGACCAGGACGCCGTCCTTCCAACACTCCACGCTGTGGGCGTGTCCCGCCCGGGCGAGGGCGTTGTAGGCATGGATGAAGGCGTCGGAGATCCAGCAGGCCGATTCCCGCCGGGGAACCATGGCGCAGCATCGGATCACCGAGTCGAACGCCTTGTCGTAGGTGACTTCGTACGGCGCCTTCTTCAGCGTGCGCGCGAGCGAGCGTCCGATGTGGAGGCCTCCGATCTCGAAGACGGCGCGGGGTTCGGGGCTCCACCAGGTGATGGGTTCCGCCGACCACGGGAAGAGCCCGCTCCGGTAGGCGAGCAACATCCGGGGAACCGTGAGGTCTCCACCCACCGCAACCAGTCCGTCATCCCGGGACTTGCGGGGATCCGGAAACCAGAGCCGTTCGTCGAGGAAGGTCACCATGCGGATTCACTCCGGATCCAATCCCCGCAGGACGACGTTCAGGAAGCGGCCCGAGAGCTCGAGGATCCAATGGTCGAGGAACTCCACCGTACCGGGGACCGCCTCGACACGATCCTCTTCGCCGACAGGACATCCGAGACGTTCCCAGGCACCGATCCGGATCTCGTTCAAGGACTGGAGCAGCATCTCGGTCTGATCGGGATCCAGGGTCCACCGGTGGCCTTCGTCGGCGGCGATGCACAGGACCGGGTCCCTCAGGGATCCGGTGAGCACGCGATGGTTGCCGGCCCGGCCTTCCTCGAGGCGCTCGGCGAGGTCGGCACGGTAACGGGCGTCGAGTCCGGGGGATTGCCGGCTGAGCCCCGGCGTGCGTCCAGGCCGCGTGATCGCCGCCTCGAACAACAACAGCAGCAGATCCCTCTGGCCCGAACGCAGGTGCCAGACCGTCGTGCCGTGTTCCCTGGAAAGCAGTCTCACGCGTCCTGTTCCACCGTGGCGTTCAGCGAATAGCCCTGCAAGGCGTGGACATGGAACTCCGCCCTCTCGAAGTCCTCGCGGACCAACACGCTCTTCCCCTTCTCGTGCACCTCCATCATGTGGCGCTCCGCCTTCGCGCGGTCCCAGCCGAAGACCTTCTGGAAGACATGGGTCACGTAGTTCATCAGGTTCACGGGGTCGTCCCAGCAGACGACCAGGTAACCCGGTTCCTTCGCGGTCTTGGCCTCCGGATCGGTGTCGATCGCGGGTGCCGGATTCTCGGTGGTTCCCGCCATGGCGTAGACACTAGTGGGATGCCTCCGGCCGACAAGGGCGCGGAAACCCGAACCTCGGGAACTCGGTTTCTGCGTGTTCCGACCTCCCTCATCCCACAGGATCACGACGCGTGACCCGTCAACCCGCAACGACGGCGCCCACCGGCCCGCGATGCCGGTGGGAAAGTCCGTTCGGGACCGGCGTCCTGCGCTGGTGGTGTCTGCTGCTGCTGCTGCTCGCGGGCGCGCCGCAGGCGCTTCCGGAATCCAGCGTTCCGGCGCCGCCCCTCCCGGCCCCGCCACCCGCACTGCCTGTGCTCCGATCCCTGTTCCGTGCCGGCGACGATCCCGCCTGGGGCCAGCGGACGATCTCCGAGTCGGCTTGGAAGACGGTCCGGCTCGACCGTGGATGGCATTCCCAGGAGTTGGGAATGCCCTGGAAGGTCGGGGACCGCGGTTGGTACCGCATCTGGATCGAGGCTCCGTCCGATGCGGCCGAGGAAACCTGGGCGGTTTCCGCCGGATTCGTCGGCAACATCTCGGAGCTGTGGGTGAATGGGCACGCGGTCGGAACCAACGGTTCCTTCACCGCCCACGAGGTGACCGCGCAACGGCTCGTCCATGCGGCCCTGGTTCCACCAGGTCGGATACGGCCGGGTTCGAACCTGTTCGCGGTCCGGGTGCTGAACATCGGAGGCGAGGGCGGGATCCTCGGCGGCCCGGTCGGCGTGTTCCCGGCCCGGCGGTTCATCCCCCTCTGGACCCACACCGAACTCCAACGCGAGGTCATCCGCATCGGCCTGGCGGCGCTCTGCTTCGGCTGGGCCGCCATTCCCCTGCTCTTCCGCCTGGTGGGCGACCGAACACGGATCCTGCGGGGTTCCGCCGTCCCCGCGATGCTGCTGGGCCTGCTCACGCTCATCCACACCCAGTGGTGGAACTCGGTCGACCTCGGGCCCATGCGACCTTTGCTGCCGCTGGTCGGCTGGTTGGCCGCGGGCATCAATGCCGCGGCGATCTACGGCTTCGCCCACAATCTCGGGAGCCCGTCCCGTCTGTGGGACACCTGGGCCACGGTGGGGCTCGTCGCGTTCTTCCCGGTCTCGCTCCAGTTCGTCTCCGACATGGAGGCGTTCATGGAGGTGTACGCGGGCTATGCGGCCTTCATGCAGGTGGCCATCGCCGCCCAATGCCTCCGCGCGCCGCACGAACGGCGTCCGGTTGCCCTCGCCACCCTCGTCGGCACCCTCGCCCTGACCGCAGGCAGCCTCTCCGTCGCCGCGCTCGGCATCTGGCCGTTCCTTCCCTTCGCCGCCTTGAGATGGTCGCCCACGGACGTCTCCATCCTGGCATTCCTCGCCCTGCTCGCCGGTTCCCTCCTCCGCGGGCACGTGCGCGCCCGCAACGCCCAGGTCGAACTCGGAAGACGCCTGGTCGCCGCCCACTCCGAGGAACGGCGCCAGATCGGCCGCCAACTCCACGACGGCGTGCTGCAGGACATCCAGTATTGGAGGCTGCAGTCCGACCGCTCGATGGAAGACCTCGACGGTCATGCCGCGGCGGAGCGGCTCGACCGGGTCTCCTCCGGCCTGCTCAACACCGCCCGCGACCTCCGCCGGGTAGCCGAGGATCTCCAGCCCCTGACCACCCGTGAGGTCGGCCTCGGCGAGGCCCTCGAGGCGCTTGGCCGGCGCCTCTCGGAGCGCCACGGGGTCGCGGTCCGCACCACCACCCAACTGCGCGACGACGTTCCGGATTGGGTGCGGGAAACGCTCTACCGGATTGCGCAGGAATCGGGCGGCAACGCCTGCCGCCACTCCGGCGCACCCGAGGTCTCGATCGTCGTGAACGACGACGGCAAGTCGGTCCGGCTCGAGGTCCTCGACGCGGGCTGCGGCTTCGATCCTGGGAAGGTTCCCGAGGGCCACCTCGGAGTCCGCTTCCTCCGTGACCATGCCGAATGGATCGGCGGACGGCTCGGTGTGGAGTCGTCGCCCGGAACCGGCACTCGCGTGTGGATCCAGATCGACCGACCCTTCCTCCATCGATGAGCCTCGACGCCATCACCGTCCTGATCGCGGACGACCATCCCCTGTTCCGGGAGGGAATCCGTTCACTGCTGACCCGCGACGGACGGTTCGTGGTCGTGGCCGAGGCCGCACGAGGCGACGAGGCGTTGCGGAAGCTGGCGGAATTGCGGCCATGCATCGCACTGCTCGACCACCAGATGCCGGGACTCAGCGGGCTCGAGGTGATCCGTGAGGTCCGGAAGCTGGGATTGTCCACGCGCAGCGGACTGTTGACCTCCTTCGGCAAGGCCGCGCTGGTGGCCGAGGCGGTGCGGAGCGGTGCGGACGGTTATCTGCTGAAGGAGGATCCGGCGCGGGTTCTTGTGGACACCGCGGCCCGCATGGCGGCGGGTGAATGCGCGCTGAGCCCGGGTCTGGACGCCGCCGCAGTGAAGGAGGCGATGAACACCTTGGCCATCAGCGGACGCGAGTCGGACGTGCTGCGGCTCATGGTGACCGGGACCCCGGCGCCGGAGATCGCGGCGAGATTGGGCATCAGTCCCCGCACGGTGGAGACCTACCGGAACCAGCTCGTGGCCAAGTTCGGCGCCCGCAACGCCATGGATCTGATCCGGCGTGCGGTGGAATCCGGTTTCGTCATCGGCTCCTGAGGCCGGTCAGCGACCCGATTCGGAGCCCTGGAATCGGGCGCGGGCATCGCGAGGTTCACGAGTCCGCACGCACTGGAGTGGGAGAGGGATTCGCTGTGCCTTCCCGCTGTGGGTTGGGTCGCGCCTCGGCCGCGGGCCTGACTATGCGTTCACAACGCGGGAGAGATCAGCATCGGCGGTCAGAAATTAAAAAGGCCAGACTCATCCTTGCGGAAGGTCCGGCCTGAAAAAGCGGTCGTGGGCTCAGCGGCGCTGGCGGCGCTTCACGTTCAATTGCGTGAGCGAGTGCATGAGGGCGGCCTGGACGGACGCCATCTCCTCTTCGCCGATCTTCTCGCCCAAGCGGGCTTCGGCGCGCTTGCGGGCCTCCTCGGCGCGGGCTTCGTCGATGTCGTCGGCACGGATGGCCATGTCCGTGAGGATGGCCACGCGTTCACCGGTGATCTCCACGAATCCCTCGCCGACGGCCAGGCACTGTTCCTGGCCGCCCTTGCGGGCGATGATCTCGCCGTGGACGACCTGGGTCATGAGCGGGATGTGCATCGGGAAGATGCCCATCTCGCCCTCGACGCCGGGCAGCGTGACCATGTCCACGTCCTCGGAATAGATCCGGGCCTCGGGGGTGACGATCTCGAGCTTCAGGGTGTTGGCCATGTTGACTTGAGTTGGGAAGTGGTTCCGGAAGGTCCGGCGCTCACTCCTTGATCTCGTCGATGCCGCCCTTCATGTAGAAGTTCGCTTCGCCGACGTCGTCGTACTTGCCCTCGAGGATCTCCTTGAAGGAACGGACGGTCTCGGCGACCGGAACCTGCTTGCCCGGGCGACCCGTGAACTGCTCGGCCACCGTGAACGGCTGGCTGAGGAACTTCTGGATCTTGCGGGCGCGGAAGACGGTCAGCTTGTCGTCGGCCGAAAGCTCGTCCATGCCGAGGATCGCGATGATGTCCTGCAGGTCCTTGTAGCGCTGGAGCACCTTCTGGACGCCGCGGGCGACGTTGTAGTGTTCCTCGCCGACGAACTCGGGCGCGAGGGCGCGGGAGTTCGAGGCCAGGGGATCGACGGCGGGGAAGATGCCCAACTCGGCGATCGAGCGCTCGAGGACGATCGTCGCGTCGAGGTGCGCGAAGGTCGTGGCCGGAGCGGGGTCGGTGAGGTCGTCCGCGGGCACGTACACGGCCTGGAACGAGGTGATCGAGCCCTTCTTGGTCGAGGTGATGCGTTCCTGGAGGTTGCCCATCTCGGCGGCCAGCGTGGGCTGGTAACCGACGGCGCTCGGCGTGCGGCCAAGGAGCGCGGACACCTCCGAACCCGCCTGCGAGAAGCGGAAGATGTTGTCGACGAACAGGAGCACGTCCTGGTTCTTCTCGTCGCGGAAGTACTCGGTCACGGCGAGGGCCGCGAGGGCGACGCGGAGACGGGCGCCCGGGGGCTCGTTCATCTGGCCGTAGACCAGGCCGATGCGGGAGCCGGGTTCGAGCACGGGCATGCCGTTCTCGCCGATCTCGGGATGGCCCTTCGAGTCCTTCTTCGTCTTGATGACGTTGGCCTCGATCATCTCGTTGTAGAGGTCGTTGCCCTCGCGGGTACGCTCACCGACGCCGGCGAACATCGAGATGCCGCCGTGCAGCTTCGCGATGTTGTTGATGAGCTCCATGATGACGACCGTCTTGCCGACGCCGGCGCCGCCGAAGGCGCCGACCTTGCCACCCTTGAGGAAGGGGCAGATCAGGTCGATGACCTTGATGCCGGTGGTGAGGATCTGGGGGCTGGTGGACTGGTCGACCAGCGGCGGGGCGGTGCGATGGATCGGATAGTACTTGTCCGCCTTGACGGGGCCCTGTTCGTCCACGGCCTCGCCGGTGACGTTGAACACGCGTCCCATGACCGCCTCGCCGACGGGCATGGAGATGGGGTTGCCCTGGTCGACGACCGCCTGGCCGCGCTTGAGACCTTCGGTGGTGCTCATGGCGACGGCGCGGACCCAGTTGCCACCGAGGTGCTGTTGCACCTCGAGAGTCAGCCTGGTCGGCGAGCCACCCGGCGGGGTGAACTCGACGGTGAGCGCGTTGTAGATCGCGGGTAGGGTTCCGGAGAACTCCACGTCCACGACGGGACCGATGATCTGGACGATCTTTCCTGTGTTCATTTCCGAGAGCGGGTCAGTTGCCCATCGCCATGGCGGCGCTGGTGATTTCGAGAAGTTCCTTGGTGATGTTCGCCTGGCGGAGCTTGTTGTACTCCAGCGTCAGGTCCTTGATGAGCTGCTTGGCGTTGTCGGTCGCGCTCTTCATGGCGACCATCCGCGCGGAGTGTTCCGAGGCCTTGGCCTCCTGGAGGAACTGGAACACCTGGTAGTTGACGTAGTGCGGCAGGAGGTTTCCGAGGACGGCGGTGGCGCCGGGCTCGAACTGGTACTCGCGATCCGGCGCCACGGGGGCCTCGGATCCGCCGCCGGCCCCGTTCACGCCGGCCTCCAGCTTCTGGAGGCGTCCGATGGGCAGGAGCTGACGGACCTCGGCCTTCTGGGTGAGCGTGTTGATGAAGTTCGTGTAGACGACGTCCACGGCGTCCACCTTGCCGCTCAGGAAGAGTTCCTGCGCGAGCTTGGAGATGGCCCGGGCCTCGGCGAACTGCGGGGTGTCCTTGTAGGTGAACTCGGCGACCAGGTCGCGCTTCAGCCGTGCGACCCACTGGGAGCCCTTGCGTCCGGCCGTGATGAACGACGTGGAGGCGGCGGGCAGCTTGGAGGCCTCGCGGAGGAGGTTGGTGTTGAGGGCGCCGCAGAGGCCCTTGTCGGTGCTGATGATGATCAGGGCACGACGCTTGACCTCACGACGCTCCATCAGCGGGTGGGTGAACTCGCCTGCGCCGGCGGTGGCGGCGCCAAGCACGTCGTTCATCAGGGACGCGTAGGGGCGGCCGGCCAGCGCGGCCTGCTGCGCCTTGCGCATCTTGGCCGAGGCGACCATCTGCATCGCCTTGGTGATCTGCGCCGTGTTCTTGACCGACTTGATGCGGCGCCGGATGTCGCGTGTGCTGGGCATGGTCTGTGGGGCTCGGTGAGCAGGCCCGGATCAGCGGTAGCTCTGCTTGAACTCGGTGACGGCGGCCTTGAGCTCCGCGGCCAGGCTGTCGTTGATCGCCTTCTCGACGCGGATGCGCTCGAGCAGGGCCGGCTTACGGGTGACGAGGAAGTCCGTCAGCTTGGACTGGAAGTCCTTCACCTTCTCGACCGGGACGTCGTCGAGCAGGGCGTTCTGCATGGTCCAGAGGATGGACACCTGGATCTCGACCGGAATCGGGTTGTACTGGCTCTGCTTGAAGAGCTCGACGATGCGCTTGCCGCGCTCGAGGGTGGCCTGGGTCTTGGCGTCGAGGTCCGAACCGAACTGGGCGAAGGCCGCCAGCTCGCGGAATTGGGCGAGGTCCAGCTTGATCTTGCCGGCCACCTGCTTCATCGCCTTGATCTGCGCGGCGGAACCGACGCGGGAGACCGACAGACCGACGGAGATCGCGGGACGGACGCCCTGGTAGAAGAGGTCGGTCTCGAGGTAGATCTGGCCGTCGGTGATCGAGATGACGTTGGTCGGGATGTACGCGGAGACGTCGCCGGCCTGGGTCTCGATGATCGGGAGCGCGGTGAGGGAGCCGTTGCCGCTCTTCTCGTTCACACGGGCGGAACGCTCGAGCAGACGGGAGTGCAGGTAGAAGACGTCGCCGGGGTACGCCTCACGGCCGGACGGACGCTTCAGCACCAGCGAGACCTGGCGGTAGGCCGTGGCCTGCTTGGAAAGGTCGTCATAGATGATCAAGGCATCCATGCCGTTGTCCATGAACCACTCGCCGATGGCCGCTCCGGAGAACGGGGCGAGGTACTGGTCGGCGGCGGAATCGGAGGCGGCGGCGGCGACGACGATCGTGTACTCCATCGCGCCGGCCTTCTCGAGCTCGGCGATGACGCGGGCGATGTTCGACTGCTTCTGTCCGACGGCGACGTAGATGTTGTAGACCGGGCGGAAGTCCTTCGCGCCGGCGTTCTGCCGGTTGATGCGCGCCTGGTTGATCATCGTGTCCACGCCGATCGTGGTCTTGCCGGTGGAGCGGTCACCGATGATCAGCTCGCGCTGTCCGCGGCCGACGGGGATCATCGCGTCGATCGCCATGATGCCGGTCTGGAGCGGCTGGCTGACGGACTTACGCTTCACGATGCCCGGGGCGATCTTTTCGACCGGGTAGTAGGTCGTCGCCTCGATGGCGCCCTTGCCATCCAGCGGACGGCCAAGGACGTCGACGACGCGACCCAGCAGGCCCTTGCCGACGGGGACGGAAAGCAGCTTGCCGGTGGTCTTCACCTCGGACCCCTCGCGGAGGCTGGTGTACTCACCCATGATGATCGCGCCGACCTCGGTTTCCTCGAGGTTCAGGGCGAGGCCGATGATGCCGTTGCCGAAGTCGAGCATCTCGTTGGCCATGCAGCCCGAGAGGCCTTCGATCTTGCAGACACCGTCGGAGATCTCGCGGATGTGTCCGACGTTTTGCTGGGTCACGGAAGCCTTCGCGCCGGCGATCTGGGCTTCAATCTCTTGGAGCAGGGAACTCATGTCGTCAGTGGGAGTTGGAAACGGTGTTCAGAAGCTGTTCTCGAGGGCGGCGAGCCGTGATTTCACGGTGCCGTCGTACACATCGCTGCCGACCTGGATTCGCAGGCCGCCGATGAGCTCGGGTTTGATGAAGAACTGGAAGTCGAGGCCGGGGCCGTGGAGTCGGGTCAGGCTCGAACGGATTTCGGCCATGAGGGCGTCGGAGGTGGGCACGGCGTTCTCCACGCGCACGGTGCGACGCTGGATGTCCAACTGCACCAGGCGTTGGAAGTGGGCCAGCGTGCCCAGGTAGTTGCGGGGCTTGGCCGCCAGGACCTGGCTGACCGTCTGCCGGACACGTCCCTCGTCGAGGACGCCTTCACGGCGGCAGGCCAGGTAGAGGTCCTTCGCGTCGCGGCGGGCTTGTTTTCCGATCTTCATCCTCGGGTTCCGGTGGCGACGTTCAGGCGGCGAACTGCTGCTGGGTCTCCTGGGCGAGGCGCTGGCGGTCGGCGTCGGTCAGGATCTTGCCGGTGACCTGCACGGAGGCGGCCACCACCAGGCGGCCCACTTCCTTGCGCAGCTCGAGCCGCATGCGGTTGAACTCGGCCTCGTTGGCCAGCTTGGCCTTGGCGATGATCTCGGCCGCGGCGGCCACGGCGCGCTGCGTCTCGGCCTCGGCGATCTTCGCGGCGGCGGCGCGGGCCTCCTCGACGATGCGGGTCGCCTGGGCTCCGGCCTCGGCGAGCACGCGCTTGCGGTCCTCGTCGGCCTTGGCCAGGTCGGCCTTCATCTTCTCCGCGGCGGCAAGGCTGTCGGAGATCTTCTTCTCACGGTCGTCCAGCAGGGCCAGCAGCGGCTTGTACGCAAACCGGTGCAGCAGGAAGGCGACGATGAAGAAGCCGATGAGCTGGGAGACGAAGAGCTGGGTGTTGAACCCGAACTTCTCACCCACCTCGGCGGCGGTGTGCTTGAGACCGTCTACGACTCCGCCTTCGGTGGCGGCCAGGAGGAAACCCGATTGCATACTCAGTGGAAAGGGAGACACGGAGCCGTTTTCACGGCCCCGTGAGGGTTACTTGCCCATCAGGATGGTGATGATCAGGGCGCCTTCCGCGAGCGCGGCGCTCAGGAGCGCCTGCACGAGGATCTTGCCCGAAGCACCCGGATTGCGGCCGACGGCTTCAGCGGCCTTGAAGCCGATGAGTCCGAGGGCGATCGTGCCGCCCAGGGCGGCGCCGGCGATGGCGATGTTTCCTTGCATGTGTTCTTTCTTTGGTGTTTCACGGCCGCCCCCGCAGAACTTGCCACGGTCCGACGGCCGAAATCCTGTCAATCAGTGGTGTCCGCCCTCCTCCGCATGCGCGTGCTCCTCGGAGTGCGTGCACATGAGCGAGGTGAAGACCGCGGTGAGAAGCGTGAAGACGAGCGCCTGGATCAGGCCGACCATGAGCTCGAGCCCGTAGAAGGGAAGCGCCACGAGCCAGCCGAAGATCGGCCCGCCGAGGTTGAGCATGGTCTCCAGCAGGGATTCGCCGGCGTAGATGTTGCCGAAGAGACGGAAGGTCAACGAGATGGGACGGATCATGATGGAGATGACCTCCAGGAATCCGACCAGGAAGAACATCACCAGCAACAGCACCTTGAGAATGCCCTTGTCCTCGCCGTGGTAGACGAAGATGTGGGAGAGGAAGCCTCCGACGCCGTTGGCCTTGATGGACCAGATCAGCCAGCACGCGAAGAAGCCCACGGCCAAGGCCAGGGTCATGTTCAGGTCGGCGTCGGCGCCGCGGAGGATCGGACGGGAGATGTGGTGGAGGGCGCCGTTCGCATCGGGATGACCGAAACCGATCGAGCCGACACCGGGCAGCAGGCCGAACCAGTTGGCCGAAGCGATGAAGAGGAAGACGGTGGCGAAGAACCAGAAGGTGTCCTTGGCCAGCTTCGGGCCGAGGATGCCGCCGAGGAAGTCGCGGAGGGATTCCACGATCCATTCGGCGAAGTTCTGGAGGCCCTTGGGGACCATCTGGATGTTGCGGGTGGCCAGCTGGGCGAAGGTGATCAGGCCAAGGGCGACGATGGCCATGACCAGCATCGAGTTGGTCACCTTGAAGGCCCCGATCTCGTAGATGACCGGCGCCGCGAGGGGGAGACCCTCCTCGGCGTGGGCCGCATGCGCCACATGGGTGGCGGCGCCGTGCGCGGCCGCCGCGGCCGCCTCGACGGCATGCTCCGCACCAAGGACCGCCGTCGCGGTCCCCACCAACAGGGCCATCACCTTGAGCAAACTGGGCAAGCGCATGTGAACAGTTCCAATGTCGACGACACACGGGGACGCGCATGCGTCACCCGAAGGCAGTTCCATCGAAAAGCGCCGGGACGCTGTGGGATTGTGAAATGTTTCACAAGAGGTTTTTCGGTGGATTGGGCACTCCCCGCACCGGAAGTTGCGGTTTTCCACGGGAATTGACCCGAAGGCGATTCCCCATTTTTGTCATGGGCATGTCCGATTCCTGGAACGAGCTCGTGCGGATCGCCGAGGAGGAAGTGGCCGCCACCTGTGCCGCGTTGCCCGCCGACCTCAAGCCCCACTTGGCCGCCGTGCCGATCCGGTACCAGTCCTATCCGGACGACGCCTTGATCGAGGAAGGGTGGGATCCCGACCTGCTGGGCCTCTACACGGGCGATCCCGTCGGGGTGGCCGACTTCGAGGCGAGCCCGGTGCCCAGGGAGATCCGACTGTTCCTGCAGAATCTCTGGGACTACTCCGACGGCGAGGAGGAGATCTACCGCGAGGAGATCCGCATCACCTTCCTCCACGAGTTCGGACACTACCTCGGACTGGACGAGGACGGCATGGAGGAACGCGGCCTGATGTAGTGCGACGGACCGAACCGGTTTGGACCCTGGTCGGGAGTGTGCGGCGGATCCCGAGCAACGCGGGCACAGCCGTCGTCTCAGGGTGAACGTGTTCGGAAAAACTGGGCCGGGACGGCATTGGTGGTGGTGTCGACGAGGATGAGAAGTCCCGAGGAATCGGTGATCTCGAACGCGTTCCCATCGGACCATTCCCGGAGGTCTCCGGAACGTTCGAAGACGAAGGATTGGTCGGGTTCCCCTTCGAAGAGGAACAGGCTTTCCTCCGGCGCCTTCGGGAATCCCTGCAAACGGACGGGCTGCGGATAGGGAGTGAGGCGTGCACGGAGGATTCCCCCGCTGGCACCGGCGACCACGAGACGGTCGTCGATGGCGGTGGCGGTGTAGAGGTTCCGCAGCGTCGGCAGGGGGACGAGGGTCCATTGTCCGAGATCGGCGGAGACGGCGACCATGCCGGAGTCGCCCGCCAGGTAGTAGGCGTCGGAGGTCCGGACGACGTCGTTCCACCAGACATTGGTTCCGGTGTCGTGGCGGTTCCAGGCAAGTCCGTCGGTGCTGCTGAGAACGGCACCTCCCTGGCCCACGGCGACCAGGCGGTCCTGCAGCCAGCGCACCTTCCAAATCCAACCCATGGACGCGACGACCGATGTCGTCCAACGGATCCCGTCAGGGCTGGCGAGGATGGTTCCGGCCTCGCCGGTGGCGACGAAGCCGCCGGGCCAGGAGGCGACGGACGACAGGAACGCCGTGGTTCCGGAGGTGCGGCGCGTCCAGTTCGAGCCGTTCGTGCTGGTGAGGATGGCACCGCGGGAACCGGCGACCACGGCCAGCGTGTCGGACATGGCGACACCCTGGAGGTCGTTGGTGACGCCGGAGACGACGGCGTCCCAGGCGATGCCGAGCAGGTTGATGCGGTTGGTGAGGACGACCGTGGACACCGTGGTGCCGTTGGTGAGTCGGTTGGTGGTGATGGAGGGCAGGAACTCCGGGAGGCTGCGGGCGATGGCGCCGCCGGAGCCGGCGGCGAGGACCAGACCGGGACGGGACGCGATCCCGAAGTAGTCGGTGTTGGTCGCGGACGCCGGGGAGAGCCCGACGTTCCAGGAGCGACCGTCCACGCTGTCGAGGATCTGCGCGCGTTCGCCGACGGCGACGCGGAAGGGGGTGGGGAGGGTGTTGGTCGAGAGGACCGGGATGCCCGCCTCGAGCCGCACCGTGACGTTGGTGGAATCGGCGGTGACGAACGTGGAGTCCCAAACGGTGGAACGTCCCACGGGCGCGGTGTGGCTCCATGAGAATCCGGCGAAGGAGAGGGATCGGGTTCCCAACGCGAACACGCCGTTTCGGGTGCCGGCGACGATGCGGGATCCGTCGAAGACCAGCGCCTGATACTCGGCCACGGGCGCTGGAGAGGCGCGCAGGCCGGTGACTTCGGAGGACCAGACGAAGCTGTTGGCGACCTGGATGCCGAACCAGCATTCGCCGCCACCGCCGACGAGGCGTTCGGAAGCGCTCGGAGCGACCACGGACAGCAGCGGCAAGGGGGTGTTGATGCGCGATGCGTCCCATTGGCTGAGCTGGGTGCCGCGGCTGGAAAGCACCGTGCCGTTGTCGCCGACGGCGAGGAAGCCGGTGGAGACCGGAGCCACGGCGTTGAGGGCGACCGAGACCCTGCCCGCGGCGCGCTGGGTCCAGGTGCGGCCATCGGGACTGCTCGCCACGTAGCCGCCTTCGCCGACCGCAAGGAAGAGCCCCGAACCGTAGGCGACCGCGCGAAGCCACTGGGTGGTGCCGCTCGCCGAGGCGGTCCAGTCGACACCGTTGGTGCTCACCAGCACGAGGCCGGCATCACCCACCGCGACCAGTCGATCCGCCGACGCGGCGACGGCTTCGATCCAGTTGGTGCGGCCGGTTTCGACCTTTTGGAACTGGTCGTCGTCGGACCAGAGCACGACGCCCGCCTCGCCCACCACGACCGCGCGGTTCCCAAGATAGGCGGCGGCGCGCAGGGACTTCGTCGTGCCGGTGAAGACGGTCCGCCACGACGTGGGCTCCGCGGCGACCTGGAGACGTCCACGTTCCCCCGGGGCCAGATACAGCCGGTTGGTCCTCCAGGCGAGGCCGCTGACCGCGGTGCCCGACGGCGCGGGATTGGACCACTTCCAGTCCAACGGATGGGTCGGGTCGGCAGACACCAACTCCAGCAACAGGAGCCAGAGGGACACCACGAAAGGGACCCTTGGAGACTTCGGGGGCATACCAGTTGTCGGACTCATTCCGGGAAACCGGACCGGGATAGTCCCTCGTGGGTGTCGCTGGCAATGCCGGTCAACCGACGTTTCCTGCAACCCGTGCCGGTGGAATGCGCAGGAGGAACACGGAACCGCTGGGTCCCGTGGACTCGAGGGCGACCTCGGCGCCCATGGCCAAGGCGAGCCTTCGCGTGATCGCGAGGCCGATTCCGGCGCCATCGGGTCGCGAGGAGATCGTCGGCTGGAAAAGATCCGCCCGAAGTCGATCCGGAATCCCGGACCCGGAATCGGCCACGCGGAATTCGAGGGGACCATCCGCTGCTCCCGAAAGCCGAACGCAGACCTCGGCGCCGTCCGGTGAAGCCTGCGCCGCGTTGGCGATCAGGTTCTCGAGGACCAACAGGAGCAGGTTGGCCTCGCGGTTCCCGAGGCGTCGTCGGGAATCGGCTTCGATGCGGAGCGAGACCCCGCGGGCGACACAGGCAGGAGGAATCCCCCGGGCCAGAATCGGCATCAGCTCCGCCACGGGAACCTCGTGTCCAAGAAGCCCGGAGTCGTCGCGCAGCACCCGCACGACCTCGTCGATCATCACCTTCATCCGACGTGCGGTGTCGCGCGCGTCGGTGACGCCCGCGCTGTCGGCAACACCGTCGGAAAGTCCGGCGACGAACGCCTGCAGCCCGGCGAGCGGACTTCGGAGGCCATGGACGAGGTGCGAGGCGACGGCACCGACGGCGCCGGTCCTGTTCGCGAGGCTCAATTCGCGGTTGGTCTGCTCGAGAAGCCGGGTGCGTTCGGCCAGCAGGCGGTTGGCGCGGGCCAGACCGGAGAAGGCGACCGCCAGGGCGGCGGCCAGCGCGAACCCGGAAAGGACGAGCGTCAACGCTCCCTGCCGGCGCAACGCCTGGTCCATCCGCAGGTACTCCTGCTCGAGGCCGGAGGCGTCCAGTTCCAAGGCCAGGATCCCGCCGACGGCACCGACCTCGTCACGCAACGGGAAATGCACCCGCAGCCGAGCGCCGGCGATGCCGTTGCCCGGGATGAATTGCGCTGCAGGCAAACCCGGAGCTGCCGGAACACCCGACGTCACCATCGGCGGCGGCACGGCATCCTCGCCGACCAACCGGGAAGGAAACCGACCCTCCGCATCGTAGAGGGTCACCCCACGGAGGTTCTCCATCTGGGGCAACGCCGCGAACTCGACCGCCGCAAGAAGCGGATCGTCGAAGCCCTCGGAGCGCAGCGCGGAAAGGCGTCCCTCGAAGAGCGACGACACCGAACGGGCTTCCCGCACGGCCAACAGGGAATGGAGGTCCTGCTGGAGCCGTCGCCGCGTATGCAGGACCGTCGCCACGAGGATCCCGAGCGCGACCAGCGCCGCGAGGGCGGTGGTCAATGGGATCGGGGCCGTCCGACGGAAGAGCATGGTCTCGCCGAAGACTAGGGATCGACGTCTCATCGCACTAGAACTCCCATTCGAGGCCCGTCTGGACGGTGTGGGCATCGAAGGTTTCCAGCACCACGTTCGAGTCCTGGCGCTCGTAGAGTTCCTCGACGAACACGGTGAGGTGGTTCCCGAAACGCCGTTGGACGCGGAGCGTCAACTCCAGGTCGTCGCGGCGACGGTAGGTGAAGAGGTCCTCGGGCGCCGGCGAGATGAACTGGCGCGCATAGCTCCAGTGGCTCCAGCGGCCGGACAGCGAAGCCGACCAAAGCCGAACATCCAGACGCAGCGTCGTGGCGACACCCATCCGGTCGAAGTCGTAGAAACCCACCTCCTCGTCCCGGTTGCCCTGGTGGAACAACCGCACGGTGGTGCGGAACCTCGGCTTCTCCGTCCACTGATGCCGCCACACCAGTTCGGTCTGCATCTGCGTGAAACGTGCGAGGGTGTCCGGTTCCGGGATGCCGAGCAGGTTCGCCGCGGGCCGCGAATCGTAGGCGCGGTCCTCGAGCCGCCACAGCAGTTCGACCGAGGAACCCGGCCGGTAGTCCCATCCCGCCGACAGCCTCGGTCCCACGTTCCAGAATCCGTCGAGCGGCGTCTCGAAGTTCTGCCGCTGCCATTGGAAGCCGGCATCCATCCGCAACGAGCCCACCGGGTTCCAACGCAGCGAGGGATGCACCGAAAGGCTGTGCACTGTCGACCGCACCGCTCCGAGCCCGTCGAGCAGGGACGACGCGTCGAAGACCTGGTCCGCATACAGGTGTTGGGCCACGAGGTCGGCGCTGAGGTGTTCTCCGAACAGCCGACGGTAGTCCGCCTGGGTGGCGAAGATCGTCTCCCCGCGGGCAGGCTCCTGGCCATCGGGAGCCCGCAATGAGCGCAGGTACCTCCGGTCGTCGCCCGTGAGCATCAGGTTGAACCGATGGGCGTCCACCGGCAGACGGAAGAGGAAGAACTCGAGACCCACCCCGGCGAACGGCGTCGCCTGCGAATTGGTCCCGGCCAGCAGCACGTTGTCCCTCCAGCCACCGGTCGACCTCAGCGTGAAAAGGGTCTGCCAGGCGAGGGATTCGGCGGTCGGCACGTCCTCCGGCACCCGGATCGGACCCGCGCTCCAAGGACCCGCCACCGCCCGGCGGTCCCAGCCGGCGAGGCCGACGCAGACCAGGATGAGGAGGCAAAGACGTCCCAGCCGCCCGGAACCGACCCGGAACCGGCGGAAGGCGGAAATGGGACAGGCGGACCGGATGAGCGGTCCGCCTGTCCTCCAACCCGGACGCCGGAGACCCGTCCGGCGTCCCCGTTGGAAATTCTCAGCCACGAGGACGATCGCCGCCACGTCCACGGCCCTGGCCGCCACCGGTGCCGGTGCCGTCCTGCTGCTCGCGCAGCGTGTGCCGGATCTCACGGAGCTGGTCTCGGATCTCGGTGCGGAGCGTCTGGGTGTCCGTCAGGAAACGCTCGCGGTTCGCACGGAGCTGTTCGCGGATCCGGTTGCGTTCCTCCTCGGTCGCCGCCCGGAGAGTCGAGGTCAGCTCGCGCTGCCCGCTGATGAAGGTCTGGGAAAGCTCGCGGTAGCGGGCGATCTGGTCCTGCAACGCCTGCGGCAGCTGGCTCAACACGCCCGAGGGAACCTCGATGCGCGGGACCTCGATGCGCGGGCCACGACCCGGCCTCTCGGCGGGAGGGGTCGTCGTGGGACGGTCCTCCCGGCGGACTTCCGTCTCGGCGCCGAAAGCGGTCGCGCCGGCGGCCAGAGCGGCCACCACGGTCAGGATGCGAATGGAACTGTGGATCTTCATGTTCTTGCCCTTCTTGGATTGCTGACTTCGCTGCGGCCGCTCCGGAACCCATCCGGACATGCCCCGCGATTCTGCCAACTCCCCTGCACATGGAATGCCAGCCCGCCGAAGAATCTGGAACACCTTTCAATCAGGCACTTACGATGGATGTCACGCTCCATGAGCCTGCGGGGCCGGCCCCAGTTGGGGAATAGTCCCCAACCCGCGGACCCCAGTTGGGGAACCGACCCCGACAGTACCAGAGGTTCGTGCGGATCGGGCTTTCCGATCACGTTGGTTTCCCGATAGAAGCCGTCCTGTTCCGAAGTCCGACGTCCAACCAGGGATGGCACCTCCGGTCGCGCCGTCCTCAAACCTTCCGCCGCCTCATGTCCTCCGATCCGCTCGCCGGCCTGAACGTGTTCGTCCTCGAGGACGAACCGCTCTGGCGTCGCCATGTCGTGTCCGGCCTCGAACGCCTCGGGGCCGAAGTCACCGCCGTCGACCGCGTCGCCGCCGCGCGGGAGATCCTCGCCAAGGACAACTTCGACTTCGCGCTGATCGACGTGAACCTGCCGGACGGCCTCGGACCCGACCTGCTTCGGGACCGGGTGTTCCCCTCCCACACCGGCGTGGTGGTCATGACCTCGGAGGGCGGGATCCGCGGCGCGGTCGAGGCGATGCGGCTCGGCGCCTTGGACTACCTGCCGAAGCCCTTCGAACCGGACGCGCTGGCCCTGACCCTGCGTCGGGCCCGCTCGGCCCGCGCCGCCGGCCGCGTCGAGGAACAGCGCCGCTCGGGTTCGCCCCGACTCTTCTTCGGACCCGCGCTGGCGGGCGTCGAGGCGCAGGTGCGGAAGATCCTCGCGGCCGACCAGCGCATGCTGACCGCCTTGCCCCCGGTGCTCATCCAAGGGGAAACCGGCACGGGCAAGACCACCGTCGCCCGCTGGCTCCACAACGAGGGACCCCGCGGCAGCGCCCCACTGGTCGAGGCGAACTGCTCCGCCATCCCCGACTCGCTCGCGGAATCCGAGCTCTTCGGCCACGAGAAGGGCGCCTTCACGGACGCCCGTTCCACCCGCATCGGTCTCTTCGAGGCGGCCCACGGCGGCACCCTGTTCCTCGACGAACTCACCAGCCTCTCCCTCGGCATCCAGGCCAAGCTGCTCACCACGCTCGAGGACCGGCGCATCCGGAGGGTCGGCGGCAACCGCTGGATTCCAGTGGATGTCCGCGTGGTCACCGCCGCAAACCGCGACCTTCGCGCGATGGTGGCCGCGGGGACCTTCCGCGAGGACCTGCTCCACCGACTGGACCTCTTCCGCGTCCATCTGCCGCCGCTCCGGGAACGCGCCGCGGACCTGCTCCCCCTCGCCGAGGCCCTCCTCGGGCAGGTCGCCGAACGGCACCGCCTTCCCCGACGGCCGCTCTCGGAGACCGGCCGTCGCCGCCTCCTCGGTTACACCTGGCCCGGCAACGTGCGGGAACTCATGCACGAACTGGAACGGGCGCTGGTCTTCGAGGAAGGACCCGCGTTGGACCTCGAATCGCTTCTCGGCGCCGGCGCCGGGGGAGCCAACGTATCGGCTGTTGCCACTTCCGATTCCCTGCCGGGCGGCACCGCAACCACCGACTGGTGGAATGCCGGCTTCCAGTTTCCCGAGTCCGGGTTCTCGCTGGAGGACGCCATCCTCCGCCTGATCCGCGAGGCGCTCGCCCAATCCGACGGGAACGTCTCCGCCGCCGCCCGTCGGCTCGGGGTTTCCCGCGACTACCTCCGCTACCGCCTCGGTCCGGCGAAGTAGGAATCGCCGCATCCAAGCCCCGCGGAGTTGCCAGCCGCCGATCCTACGGGCTCCATGGGCGCGTCTCCCTTGAAGCGTCCCGTGGCAAACCTCCGGCCGTGGCTTCTCGCCGCCCTCCTCTGCCTTCCCATGAAGGCGGCGGCCGCGCCGTCGAAACAGACCCGTGCCGCGATGGAGGTCCTCCGCTCGGAATGCCTCTCCTGCCACGGCGAGAAGCGGAAGGGCGGTCTCGACCTGTCCAGCCGGGAAGGCCTGCTGCGCGGCGGCGACGAAGGCCCGGCCGTCGTCCCGGGCCGCCCGGACCAAAGCCGCCTCGTCGCGCTCGTCGAGGTCCAAGGCGATCCGCACATGCCGCCGCGCAAGCAGCTCGATCCGGCCCGGATCCGCACGCTCCGCGACTGGGTCCGCGCCGGCGCCCCTTGGGA
Organism: Verrucomicrobiales bacterium; assembly: GCA_027488845.1. Taxonomy (GTDB): domain Bacteria; phylum Verrucomicrobiota; class Verrucomicrobiia; order Limisphaerales; family UBA9464; genus SXXZ01. The sequence goes on from JAIYBC010000033.1 coordinate 34,257, forward strand.
CGCCGCGGCCCTCGGCGAAGAGGATTCGGGTCCGCGTCACGACGTCCGCCTGGAACCGCTGCCCGAAGGATTCCGCCCGGTGACCGCGCTGGCCGTTTCACCGGACGGCACACGGCTGGCAGTGGGACGCGGCGGCTCGATCCTCCTGCACGACCTCACCCGGACGAACCGTCCCGTCCTCAGGGAAGCCCAGGCCCACGTGGACGCCGTCCAGTCCCTCGCCTGGAGCCACGACGGGACACGCCTCGTCTCGGGGGCGTTCCGTTCCATCCGGTTCTGGAATCCGGACACGCTGGAACCCGACGGCGGCGCCTCCAATGTCCTCACCGGACGGATCACCGCGCTGGCCTTCAGCCCCGACGACGCCCGGCTGGCGGCCGCCGACGGCGGAGATGGCCGGCCCGGTTGGATCCGGATCCTCGCTTCCGGCACCCGACGCGCAGAGGCCTCATGGAAGGCCCATGGCGACACCGTCTTCAGCCTCCAGTACAGCCGCGACGGAAGCCGGCTCGTGAGCGCCGGCGGCGATTCCCTGGTGAAGGTCTGGGACGCCGCGAAGCGCTCCGAGATCGCCGTGCTCGAAGGGCATACCGCACAGGTGCTGTCCGCGGCGTTCAACACCAACGCCACACAGGTCGTCAGCGGCGGCGCCGACCGGCAAGTGAAGGTCTGGGACATCGCCACACGGGAGAAGGTCACGTCGCTGGGCAACCACACCGCCGGCATCACCGCGGTGGTCTGGCCGGCCGACGGCTCCGCGGTCGCCGTCGCCACCGAGAAGGGAGAGGTCTTCCGCTACACGCGGCTGAAGGCGCATTCCGGGGAACAGAGTTCGGCGACCGCGGACGAGCGGCGTATCGGTTCGCTCGATTCCACCGCGCTCAGCCTTGTGGCTTCGCCGGACGGACGTCTTCTCCACGCCGGCGGCCACGACGGTTCGGTGAAGGTCTGGGATGGCGAGTCGCGGCAGCTCGCGACGCTGTCGGTTCCGGGCTCTTCGGCACCATCCCTTCCAGCGCCCCGAAGGGATCCGGCGCCTCCGCGGAGCTCCGCCGCGGGGCCGGAGAAGACGCCCGCCACCCTGAAGTCGACGGCATTCCGTTCCATTGCGGTGCACCCGACGGAACTCGAACTCGGACCCCGGTCGCCACAGCGCGCATTCCGGGTCACGGGACTCGACGCCGACGGCTTCGAGGTCGACCTGACACCCTATGTCCGTGTCGACGTGCCACGGCGCTCGGGCCTGGAATCCCTTGGGATCCGTGGACTCCGTCTGCTTCCCGGCACCGCCGCCGGAACCAACGCGGTCGGCCTGCGGTTCGGACGGCTGACGACGACGCTGCGGGTACGAAACGGGACGATGCCGACTACGGAACCCGATCCATCCTTCGTCGGGGACGTGCTGCCGCTGCTGAGCCAGGCCGGCTGCGCTGCCGGAGCCTGCCACGCCAAGCCCGATGGCCAGAATGGGTTCAAGCTCTCGGTGTTTTCCTTCGACCCGGCTTCGGACCACGCCGAGATCGTGAAGGAGGACCGCGGCCGCCGTGTCTTCCCCGCCGCACCCGACGAAAGCCTGCTCCTGCAGAAGGCGACCGGCCGGATCCCACACGAAGGCGGACGCCGGTTCGAGGTGGGCTCGCCGATCCACCGGACCCTCGTCGGTTGGATCCGAGCGGGCATGCCCTACGTGGCCACGAACGAACCGGCCCTCGCCTCGCTGGAGGTGTTTCCGTCCGCCCGACGCCACCGGAACGGAGCCACACAGCGGCTGCTCGTCGAAGCCCGATACACGGACGGTTCGACTCGGGACGTCACCGCGCTCGCCGCCTTCGAGTCCAACGATCCCGAGCTGGCCCGCGTCGACCCGGAAGGACGCATCACGATCGGCCAGGTCGCCGGGCAAGGCGTGGTCGTGGCCCGCTACATGGGGCTCGTCGCCGATTCCCGGATCCTGGTCCCGGCACGACGCCTCTTCCCGATGGCCGACTACGCGGCGATTCCCACCAACAACTTCATCGACGCGTTCGCGCTGGCTCGCTTCCAGGAGCTGGGGTTGAAGCCGTCCGAAGTCTGTGACGACTCCGTCTTCCTGCGACGTGCAACGCTCGATACCCTCGGTCGAATCCCCACGGCGGACGAGGTCCGGGAGTTTCTCGCCGACACCGACCCGGCCCGGCGTTCGAAGCTCGTGGACCGGCTTCTCGAGGATACCGCCTACGCCGACCACTGGGCCAACAAGTGGACCGACCTGCTTCGGCCAAACCCGGACCGCGTCGGGGTGAAGAGCGTCTTCGTGCTGGACCAGTGGGTGCGCGAGCAGTTCCGCCGGAACGTCCCCTACGACCGGTTCGTCCGCGACATCCTCACCGCAGAAGGCTCCAACCACCGGGACGGACCGGCGGTGATCTACCGCGACCGTCGGGAGCCCGCGGAGCTGACCACGATGTTCAGCCAACTCTTCCTCGGCACGCGGCTCGAGTGCGCACGGTGCCACCACCACCCGAACGAGAAGTGGAGCCAGGAGGACTTCTACCGCCTCGCAGCCTATTTCGGGCCGGTGAAGCAGAAGGGTGCCGGCCTCTCGCCGCCGATCTCCGCAGGCACGGAGACCTTCTTCGCCGCCTCGGGCGGGAGGGTCACACATCCGGTCACCGGAGAGGTGTTGAGCCCCCGCCCACCCGATGGGCCGGCGCCCGCCTCGGCTTCCGGAGACCCACGCATCGCGTTGGCCGACTGGCTCACCGCGCCACGGAATCCCTTCTTCGCCCGGGCCGCGGTGAACCGGGTCTGGGCGGCGTTCTTCGGACGGGGAGTCGTGCATCCGGTGGACGACTTCCGCATCTCCAATCCGGGCGCCAACACAGCGCTGCTCGATGCGCTCGCGGAAGACTTCGAGGCGAACGGCCACGACTTGAAGCGCCTGATGCGGACGATCCTGGGTTCGCGGCTCTACCAGCTCTCCTCCGAGCCGAACGAGACCAATGTCGGCGACAACCGTGCGTTCTCGCGGGCGTACCGACGGCGACTTCCGGCGGAGGTGCTGTTGGACGCGGTGAGCGACGTCACCGGCGTCCCCGAATCCTTCTCGGCAGTGCCCATCGGCGGCCGCGCCAACCAGGCCTGGAGCTACAAGATCGAGTCGCACTTCATGGACGCCTTCGGCCGGCCGAACTCCAGCAGCGACTGCCCCTGCGAACGCGACCAGCAGCTCAGCGTGGTCCAGTCGCTGCACCTGATGAACTCCCGGTCGCTCCAGTCCAAGCTCTCTTCCGACTCCGGCCGTGCCGCGAAGCTGGCCGCCGGAGACTGGCCGCCGGCGCGGATCGTCGAGGAGCTGTATCTCGTCACGCTGGCCCGCCGTCCGACTCCGACCGAAGTGGAACGCGCAACCACGGCGTTCGCCGCGAAGGAAGCCACCCGGCGGACCGCGACCGAGGATCTCCTCTGGGCCTTGCTCAACTCGCCGGAGTTCCTGTTGAACCATTGACCCACCACCGCCCGGGCGCGGTCCGGTTGTCCCAAGGAACGCCGACATTGTCCGTGGCGATCCAGGGTGGAAACTTCATCCCATGCGCCTTCCACTGCTCCTTTGCCTGCTCGCAGCCATCCCGGCCTGGGCCGAGGAGATCCGACTGCCGGCCCAGATCCGCATGCCACTGTGGTCGGCGTCTGCTCCGGATGGCCGTGGCGGGGTGGATGCGTCGGCGAAGCCGATGGTCACCTTCCACCGGGCACCGGAACCCGACGGCACCGTGATCGTCGTCTGCCCCGGAGGCGGCTACGGCGGACTGGTGACCGACGCCGAAGGCCATGGGATCGCGCGCTGGCTCAACGGGCATGGAATCTCCGCGGTGGTGCTGGAGTACCGGCTGCCGGCGGGCAGGTCCGAGGTGCCGCTGCTGGATGCGAAACGGGCGATCCGCCTGGCGCGGCATCACGCGGCCGAATGGGGCGTGAAGACGAACCGCGTCGGCATCGTGGGCTTCTCCGCCGGAGGACACCTCGCCGCCACCGCCGCCACCCTCTTCGACGCCGGGGACTCCGGCGCGTCGGATCCCGTTGAGCGCCTCGGTTCCCGACCCGACTTCGCGATCCTCGTCTATCCGGTCATCACCATGGGCCCCGTGGGTCACCAGGGCTCGCGAGAGAACCTGCTCGGCAAGGATCCCGGACCGGAGCTGCTGAAGCGGTTCTCCGCCGAGCGGCAGGTGACATCGAAGACACCGCCGGTCTTCCTCGCGCATGCCGTGGACGACCGGGTCGTGGACATCGGAAACAGCCGCAGGATGGCGGCGGCGCTCCAGTCCGCTGGCGTACCCCACACCCTGGTGGAACTGCCGGATGGCGACCACGGATTGAACGGCTACAAGGGAGCCTCCTGGGACCGCTGGCAACGGGAGTCGGTCGAATGGATCCGTTCCCGGTTGAAGTGAGGAAGGGCCGGCGGTGGACCGGCGTGGAGCCGATGCCGCGTCCACGAATTTCTTGCCGCTTCCACCAACCGGGCTTCCCGGGAATGCTGACCTCATCGTGACCTTCCAGAGAGACCGGCTTCTCCTGTGGATCGCCCAAGGCTTCGGCTCGGGTCGTCTGCGTCCGGGCCCCGGGACCTGGGGAAGCCTCGTGGGCCTGGCGATGGCCATTCCCCTGCTGCGACTGCCCGTCGCGGTCCAAGCCGCCGTCGCGGTCTCGCTGGCCATCCTCGCGGTGCCAGTGTGTGCGGCGGGCGAGCGCATCCTCGGACGCAAGGACCCCGGCTCCGTGGTCTTCGACGAGATCGTCGCCATGCCTTTGGTGTTCCTCCCGGCCGCGGCCTTCTGGAACGCCCAGCCGCCGCCGAACCAGCTCCACAGGGCTTGGCCGGTGTTCCTCGCCGGGTTCGTCCTCTTCCGCGTCCTGGACATCTGGAAGCCATGGCCCATCCGGAGCCTTCAGAACCTCCACGGAGGACTGGGCGTCGTCGTCGACGACCTCGCCGCGGCTCTGATCGCCGGCGGGGTGCTGATTCCGCTGTCGACCCTGCTGCCCAGACTTTGAGCAACGCGTCAGCCGGTCGGTGAAGCCATTGCCGGACCGAAACGCATCGAGGAGGATCGGTGGCGCATGAACCGCCGACCGGCACTCGGATTCATCTTCGTCACGCTCTTCCTCGACGTGCTGGGGATCGGCCTGATCATCCCGATCCTTCCGAAGCTGGTGGAGAACTTCCACGGCGGGAACACCTCGAAGGCTTCCGTCACCGTCGGGGTCCTGTCCTCGCTCTACGCGCTGATGCAGTTCGTCTTCGCGCCCATCCTTGGCAACCTTTCCGACCGGTACGGGCGTCGGCCGGTGATCCTCGGATCGCTCTTCGGCGGAGGGCTCGACTACATCCTCCTCGCCTTCGCGCCGAACCTCGGGTGGTTCTATGTCGGACGGGTCATCGCGGGCATGTCCGGCGCGAACTTCACCGCCGCCACGGCCTACATCGCCGACATCAGCACGCCGGAGAAGCGTGCCGCGAACTTCGGCATCATCGGAGCCGCGTTCGGACTGGGATTCATCACGGGCCCGGCACTCGGCGGATGGCTGGGAGCCACCGACCTGAAGCTGCCCTTCCTGGTCGCCGCCGGGCTCTCCCTCACCAACTGGCTCTACGGGTTCTTCGTGTTGCCCGAGTCGCTGGCCGTGGAGAACCGGCGCAGCTTCGACTGGAAGCGCGCCAATCCGCTCGGGTCCCTGCTGGCGCTTTCACGCTACCCCATGGTGGGTGGACTCGCGTTGTCCACGTTCCTCGGCGGCGTGGCGATGCTCATCCTCCACAGCCTTTGGGCCATCTACACCGAGTACCGTTTCCAGTGGTCCCCGAAGGCGGTCGGCGGATCGCTGGCCTTCGTCGGCCTGCTCGCCGCGATCGTCCAAGGCGGACTCGCCCGCGTGATCGTGCCGAAGCTCGGCGAGATCCGCTCGGTGAAGGTCGGTCTCACGCTCGTCACGGTCAGCTACGTCGGATACGCCTTCTCGAACGCCGGATGGTTGATGTTCCTGCCGCTGCTCGTCGGCTGCATGGGCGGCATCGCCCAACCCGCCATGCAGGCGCTCGTGGCACACCGGGTGCCGGCCAATGAACAGGGCGCCGTCCAAGGGGCCATGCAGAGCCTCATGAGCGTCGCCGGCATCATCGGCCCGCTGATGGGGACCCAGGTCTTCGCCTTCTTCATCGGCCCTTCCGCGCCGTTCGTCTTCCCCGGCGCGCCGTTCCTGGTTTCCGCCGTCCTCGCGTCCATCGCCTTGGTCTCGGTGGTGAGGACCTTGAACCGCTTCCCTTCCCAATCGGGAAACGGTTCCCCTGCCCCCGCCACCGGCGACCTCCCACCCGGCCATTGAGATCGACCGACGTCATCCCCAACTCGTAGCGTCAGACGCCCTTTCCCGGATGCACTTTCCCAAGATCGCCACACTGAATTCCCCGGAGGTTTTCCAACGCCGGCTTTCCGAACTCGGCCTCAACCTGTCCTTTGATCCGTCTCCCAGACCGGAGGTCCTTGGCCGCCCCATTCCGGCGGGAACCGGTGTTCCGCAACCCATCGGCAACCGCTTCGCGATCCTGCCCATGGAAGGTTGGGACGGAACCGCGGACGGACGGCCCACCGAACTGGTCCGCCGTCGCTGGAGACGCTTCGGAGAGAGCGGTGCGAAGCTGGTGTGGGGCGGCGAGGCCGTGGCCGTGCGGCACGACGGACGCGCGAACCCCCGGCAACTGGTCCTCTCGCCGGATCATGTCGGCGACATCGCCGGACTGCGGGCCGAACTCGTGGCCGAACACCGGCGGGTCCACGGCGGGACCGACGACCTCCTCGTGGGTGTCCAGCTGACCCACTCCGGCCGATTCGCCCGTCCCAACGATCCCAAGAGGCTCGAACCCCGCATCGCCTACCGGCATCCGCTCCTCGACGCGCGCTTCGGCATCACCGGGGACTCGGCCGTGCTCACCGACACCGAGGTCTCGGATCTGGTCGGAGACATCGTCGCCGCCGCCGTCCGCTCCCGGGAGGCGGGCTTCGGGTTCGTGGACATCAAGCACTGCCACGGCTACCTCGGACACGAGTTCCTCTCGGCCGTGACCCGACAGGGCCGCTATGGCGGTTCCTTCGTGAACCGGACCCGCTTCCTCACCGAGATCGTCGAGGGAATCCGCCGCGATGCGCCGGGTCTTGCCATCGGTGTCCGGCTCAGCCTGTTCGACTCCTTCCCATTCCAGAAGGGACCCGACGGAACCGGCATCCCGACGCCGTGGGAAGGCGACTACCCCTTCGCCTTCGGCGCGGATCCGAAGAACGCGCTCGAACAGGATCCCACCGAGCCGTACCGGTTCCTGGAGCTCCTCCTGGGACTTGGCATCCGCCTGGTCTGCCTAACGGCCGCCAGCCCGTACTACAATCCCCACCTCCAGCGTCCCGCCTCGACACCGCCGAGCGACGGATATCTGCCCCCGGAAGACCCGCTGGTGGGAGTGGTGCGTCAGATCCAGGCGGTTGCCCGCGCCAAGGCGGCGTTCCCGGACCTCGTCGTCGTGGGATCCGCCTACACCTACCTCCAGGACTGGCTGCCGCAGGTCGCTTCGGCCCAGGTGGCCGCCGGCCACGTGGATGTCGTCGGACTCGGCCGGATGGTGCTCAGCTATCCGGAACTTCCGGCGGACATCCTAGCCGGAAGAACCGTCCAACGTCGCCGCATCTGCCGGACGTTCAGCGAATGCACCACCGGGCCCCGCAACGGTCTGGTGAGCGGCTGCTTCCCCCTCGACGACTTCTACAAGGGGCATCCCGACGCAATCCGGCTGAAGGCCCTCCGCTAGCCGTCATTCCGCGGCCGGCGGCTCCTTTCGGGGCTTTGCGGACCGGGCCTCGGACAGGAGGCGCTTGAGCACGACAGCGGGCTTCTCGACCAGTTCCGGCGTGACCTGGAAGGACCGGACCCGGCTCGACGGCAAGGCGAACTTCAGGTCGCGGAAGACGCGTTCGCAGACGGTCATCAGGCCGCGTGCGCCGGTGTTCTCGCCGGTGGCCAGCTCGGCAAGTCGCCTCAGGCCTTCGTCGGTGAACTCCGCGGTGATGCCATACGCGGCGAAGGCCCGCTCGTATTGCCGGATCAGGCTGCTTTCGCTCCGGCGCAGCACCTCAAACAGATGCCCGGTGTCCAAGCCATGGCAGGCCACGCGGACCGGAAGGCGTCCGACAAACTCCGGCTCGAGGCCGTACTGGATGAAGTCGGCGGTCATCGCCCGGGCGTACAGCTCGTCGGCTTCCAAACGTTGCACCTTCGCCCTCGCCGGCGTCCCGCCTTCGGCGCCGGCGGCTTCGGCAAGCCGATGCCGGATCTGTTTCTCCATCCCGGCGAAGGCGCCGCTCACGATGAAGAGGATGTGACGGGTGTTGATGGTCTCCGGCTGGGCCGATCCACCACCACGCATCGCGCTCATCGCGTTCTGGATCTGGCCGGTCATGTCGTTCGGCGAGACCAGCGGAACGTCACCGTCCTCCATCAGCTTCAGCAGGTTCGTCTGCACCCCGCGGCCGGAGACGTCGCGCCCCCCGCCTTCCCCGCGGGTCGCCAGCTTGTCCACCTCGTCGAGGTAGATGATGCCATGGGATGCCTTCTTGACGCTGCCGCCAGCCCGGCGGACGAGGTCGCGGACGAGGTCGTCGACATCGCCGCCGACGTAGCCGGTCTCGCTGAACTTGGTGGCGTCGGCCTTCACGAAGGGCACGCCGATCAGTTCCGCGGCGGAACGGATGAGGTGGGTCTTGCCGACACCGGTCGGACCCAGCAGCAGCACGTTCTGCTTCTGGTAGAACGGGGCCTCCTCTCCGTCGAGGCATCGGCGCACATGTTGGAAATGGTCGCACAAGGCGACGCTGAGGACCTTCTTCGCTTCGGCCTGTCCGATGACGAACCGGTCGAGATGACGCGCGATCTGGCGCGGGAGTAGATCGAAGGCGAACTCCTCGGAGGGGGTCGCCGTCTGCATCACACCCGGTTTCGGTGCCACGTCCTCCGCCGGGGCAGTGGCGGCTGCGGATCTGCGAGGGCGGGAGGGGCCACGGGTGACGGGGCCCAAGGCGGAGGGATGACCAGATGCAGGCATGACGATGTCGGGACAATTCGACACTTCCAAGGTGGGGGCATTTGGCACGAACCCCAAATCCGAAGTTCGCGGCGCACGGAATGGGCGTGTCCGAAGCGGAACGAGATGCGTTGCATCCGACCGGTTCGGATCAAGACTTCCGGGGTGCCACGGGAAAGCAAAGCCGCCCGCCAGGAGCGGACCCAAAGGATCCTGGAGGTCCTCCAAACCACCTATCCCAACGCCTACTGCGAGCTGACCTTCTCCACGCCGCTGGAACTCCTGGTGGCCACCATCCTGTCGGCCCAGTGCACCGACAAGCAGGTCAACATCGTCACCGCAGACCTCTTCAGGAAGTATCGGAGTGCTGCCGACTACGCGTCTGCGGATCCCCTGGTCCTGGAGTCCGACGTCCGTCGGATCGGCCTCTACCGGAACAAGGCGAAGAACATCCAGGCCTGCTGTCGCGCCCTTCTGGAGCGTCACGGTGGCGAGGTGCCACGGCGGATGGAGGATCTCACGGCCCTCGCCGGAGTCGGACGAAAGACCGCCAACGTCGTCCTCGGAAACGCCTTCGGCATCAACGTCGGCGTGGTGGTGGACACCCATGTGGGACGACTCTCAACGAGACTGGGGCTGACCCGGGAGACGGATCCGGTCCACGTCGAGCGGGCCTTGATGGAGCTGGTGCCGCAGCCGCGCTGGACCGACTTCAGTCACCAGCTGATCTGGCACGGACGACGCCGTTGTGCCGCCCGGAAACCGGACTGCGCCCACTGCGAGTTGGCCGCCCTGTGTCCTTCCAACGGTCGGGTTTGAGCCGACGATGGCGTTCGAATTGGGTTTGGGACGGTGATGGCCGATTTCGAAACGCTTCCTCCCCAGGGGTGACCCGGTTTAGCGTGCCGCCATGACTTCGGACGAGGCCCTTGGATTGTTCCGTCAAACCGGTGCGTTGCTGGAAGGCCACTTCCTGCTCCGGAGCGGTCTGCACAGCCGGCAGTTCTTCCAATGCGCACTCGCCCTGCAGCGGATGCCGATCGTGGAGAAGTTCGGCGCCGCATTGGCCGCACGGGTGGCGGACCTGGGCGTCGAGACGGTCGTGGCACCGGCCATGGGTGGACTTGTGATCGGCCAGGAGGTCGCCCGCCAACTGGGTTGCCGCTTCATCTTCGCGGAAAAGGAAGAAGGGCGTCTGGTGCTCCGTCGTGGATTCACGCTGCGTCCCGGTGAACGTTGCCTGGTGGTCGAGGACGTCGTCACGAAGGGTGGACGCGCCTTGGAGACCATCGAAATCGTCAAGGGCTTGGGAGGCGTGGTGACCGGCGTCGCCATGTTGGTCAACCGCTCGGATGGCACCTTGGATCTGGGTGCCCCGCTGTTCGAGTTGATCCGGTTGAACGTCGAAACCTTCGCTCCGGAGAACCTGCCCTCAGATCTGGCGGCGACGCCCGCCATCAAGCCAGGAAGCAAGTAGGACGAGCCCGGCCACTACGAGGGCTTGGGTACTCAGCCCGGAAGGCAACCCCACCGGTCGAGCAGCAGCCTCCACTGATCATCGAGGCAGAGGAGGTCGCCTTCGTTCCAGATCACCGCATCGGATCGCTTCAACTTCTCCTCCATTGGAATCTGGGCTTCGAGGCGGGCCTTGATCTGGTCGCCGCTCCATCCCCGGTTACCGAGGCGGATCCTCTGGGTGATCGCTGAGCAACCGATCCCCACCACGTGATCGAAGTGGGCCGCGTAGTCCTTCTCGAAGAGCAGTGGAATCACGACGAAGGCGACGGGGGATCCAACTGAACGCCGTTGATCAAGCCAAGCCTGCCAACGCTCTTGGATGCGTGGATGGAGGATCCGCTCCAATTCGAGCCGAGCCGCAGGATCCGGGAAGACGCGGGCGGCCATCGCCGCGCGGTTGAGGCCGCAATCGGCGTCCAAGAATCCTGTGCCGAACGAACGGACGACCGCATCCAGGCCCGCTGTACCCGGAGCGACGACATCCCGGGCAACTTGATCGGTATCGAGAACCGGAAGTCCGAGACGGCACAGAAGGTCGGAAGAAGCCGATTTGCCTGCACCGATCCCGCCCGTGATTCCAACCGATTTCATGAAATGAAAAAGGCGCCGGAAGTCATCCCCCCGGCGCCTTGGATCACCCGTTCAGGGCGTATAGACGACCCGGTAGGTCTTGGCACCGGTGCCTTGGGACATCGGATCGTAGAACTTGAGCACCTTGCTGGAGGTGTTCGAGTTGGAGATCGAACCAATCCGAGTCCAAGCGGTCCCAGCGGCGGGTTCATTCGCCATGATGGAGTAGCTCGTGCCCGGTGCAGCATTCCAACCGATCTCGAAGTAGGGCTGGTTGTTGAGGCTGACCACCTTGGTGGCGATGTTGACTCCCGCGAAGGGAGTCGCATCCGCGGCGTTGACCACGCCATCACCATCGGAGTCGATTGAAGCGCTGTAGCGGAACGACCAGGGAGCCTGCACACTGAATCCACCGCCAACCGTGGTCACCACGCTTCCTCCGGAAACCGAAGGGTTGGCAACGCGACGCAGACGACCGTTGTAGGCGCCATCGAGCACCGTGGCATTCAACTCGATGCCATCGACGGTGACGACGTTGTAGTAGAGGCGGAAGTTCGGATCGATATCGAGAGCGGTCTCGAGGCCGTCGAAGTCCACGATGTTGTTGGTGACGTCGATGAAGTAGGCAAAGCCAGGGCCCAACTCAAGGCGACGCACGTAGAGGGCTGCCGGCGCGCTGGAAGACGGCGAAAGGAGGATCTGGCCGAACTCATCGACATCCAAGGTCAGGGCCCCGAGCGCGGAGTTGTTGGCAAACCCGGCCTCACCTGGACCACGGTCCGCAGACGGCCACTCAAGCGAGGCCAGCCCGAAGCGGCCCGCAGCGAGGTCCACATTCACCCCTTCGAGGTTGTTCACAGGCGCATTGCGCTCAAGTCGAACCCCAAGGCCGGAAATGGTGAGCAACGGGGGGCCGGCGGTGAACCCATTCGCGTTGAAGGAGTTCGTGGCGTCCAAGACCACCAATCCCGGACCGGCGATGAAGCCGCCAGAGGTGACGTTCAAATCCCCGGCTCGGATGGTCAGTGCCCCTCCAGATTGAATGTTGACGAAGGCACCGGCCAGCGTCATCTGGCTCGCGGACAAATTCATCACGTTCAGCGCCCGAAGGGCACCAGCATTGGTCAACTGGGTTGCATGGGCACCGAGGAATCCACTGGAGAAGATGGTTCCTTGGTTGACCAAACCATTGAGGGTCCTGCCGTTCCTGGGTTCAAAGGCGAATACCTCGCCGAAAATCAGGCCGGAGTTGAAGAGATTGGACAGCCTCGGAAAACTACGAGGTGTCACGCCAGTCGAACCGGAAACAGTGAACGAAGACTCGTTATTCCAGTTCTCGGTAATCGGCGCCACTTGCTCCGCGGAGGCCGGCACGATAGCGGCGGGATCAATCCCAGGGAAGAAGGAGTTCACCGCGGTCGGATCTGGAATCGTGAAGTCGATCGGATCGACAGTGGTCAGATTGGTCGCCCGAAGCTTCAGAGAAACCAGTTGCCCAATCGTCTCAAGGGGCTGGAAGTCCGCATCGATCACCATGACACGGAAGAAGGTTTCGCCATGCAGTGCGGTCGTGGAATTCGTGTCAGTGGAGTTCGGATCGGCAAAATCAGCCGAGTTCGTCCAAGCCATGACCATCATACGGACCGTGCCGTTGAGGTTCGGTTGACCGATTGGATTCAATCCCTGATAGACGAGCGTACCATTGGTCGAACCGAGATCGTAATGGGCGAACGGAGCGGCGATACTGGTGTTGCGAGAGGAAGTGACATGATCAGCCCGGATCCGCGCAACACCGGACGCGCGAATCCGCGTATCACGCAGATCCAGATTGGTTGCATCCAAGCGGATACGCCCAGCCATGTTTGTGAGGAAGGCGATCTCCGGGAGTCGGCTAAAGCTTCCAAGCAGTCCAGGTGGAAGATTGATTCCAAGGAAGTTCAAGAGCCCGCTGTTGGCCGGACTCGGAATCTGAGAAGGCAATGAGGTGAGGCTGAACTCGTACGACATATAGTCGTTGGTCATCACCGAGTTCGTGTAGGGAATCGTTCCTTGGAGGATGTCAAAATAGCCATCCGTGAAGAGGAGCGGAGTGAAGGAGGCGTTTGCCCCAGTGTCATCATCCCCGAGAAGGGTCAATAGATTGGTACGAGAGATCGGGTTGCGGATGTCGAAGGGATCTCCCAAGAAGGCCCGATCCTCCCGACTGACCGGAATACGAACTCCTGGCTGGACACCGATGGATACATACCGAGGAATCATCCGATCGGCGAAATTATATTCCCGAGCGTAGGGAGCGTTGGTTGGATAGTTTTGACTCCAACCCTCAGAGATGGTGACCACGCGGAAATCGACAGAGCTGTCAGTATTATTGGTGACAACATAGCCGAAGCGGGCTTCCAACGGCTGCCCAAGACCGACGGTCGCAGATGCCAGAACCTCCGGGTTGCGATTGATGATGAAAACCGCGCTGATCTCGTTGTTGGTTGGCGAGAGAAGGTTGGTCGAGATGTAGGTTAGTGCCCCGACGTTGGGGTTCAGTCCCGTAGTGGAAAGGACACGAGTGATCCATCCTGAGGGATCCGAAGCCGGGTCCGTCGGAGGAACATCTGTAGAGGAGATATAGCGGAGATTCAGTTCCGCATTGGTCTTCACCACGGAAACGATTCCAGCAGGAGTGGCGAAGTCCTCAGTCACCTCCAGCGGAGCGGCAAAGCTGGCAAGATCCGTACGAACCGAATAGAAGCCCCAGTTCAATCCCCGGACCCCAGGAGGATTGTAGGCGACATGCATTTGGGGCGGATCGTAGAAGGTGACCCGTGTCTGTTCGATTTCGGTTTTCTGGAGAGTCAGCAGCGACGAACGACGGAGATCAACATTGGCTCCAGCAACGGCAAGGTCGCCCCAGTAGGCCACCGAGAAAACACCGCGATTGATGATGCTGTTCGCCGAGAAGTTCAGATAGCCACCATCACCGAAGCTGTAACCCTGGCCGCTCGGGAAGCCGAACGCAATTTCGGGTGAGCCTTCTGCATCGATGACACCGGTCTGTGCATTGAAAATCGATGATGCAGGAGTACGAAGCCCACTAGAGTTCTCTGTGAGGAACTCCATCCCAAGCCTTGCAGAGATTGTTCCCTCGTTGGTGTAGGAGAGCGTGTTGCGGGTAGTGAAAAGGTCGAACAATGGAACCGTGAAGGTTCCGGCGTTGTGGAATGTGGTGGCCTCCAGCGGGCGATCCACACGGAAGTTTCCTCCGTTGTAGAAGGCGCTCTGGGCCAGAAGGGACACTGACGCGAACACGCAAGCCGAAACCCCGGCCGCGGACAGCTTCCAAAGAGATGAAAGGGACTGTTTCATGGGTGACAGGTCTAGTTCCGCGTCAGGAAATCGATGACCGCTTCCAGATCAGAGATGCGGGTTCCAACAGGGAATACAGTAGGCAAATTGGTGGAGCCGTCGAAGGTTGACCAAATGCGACCCCGAATGGCGTCCTGCTCGTCGCTGTTTCCGTTGTTCAAGTTATGTATTCCAATCTTGCTGAGGCGAAAGACGAATTGGGGCTCGATATTACCCGGTCCCTCCGCATTGGCGGTCAAATTGATTCCATTATTGACGAAGTTGAGCTGCGTCACCTCTGCCGGGACCGGAACCTCGTCGATGACCCCGAGGTCACCCGCGCTGATTTGGAAATCAGGAACCGTATTGGTCCGAACGACGATCTGGCTGATAACCACACCATTCGAGATAACCAGTTCCGGATAGGAGACCACGACGGGTAGTGGGGAGACTCGGAGGATGGGATCCAGGTCGACCCTAATGAACTGAACGTGATCCACACCAGCCCGCACACCGAGGTTTACCAGCTGCCGAGTTGTTCCGGTTGTCACGGCATTCGTGCCAATCGCAGCAGTTCCACCAGCGATGGTCCAAGGCGAATCCAAAGAGGAACCGCTGCCCAAGGTGCTGACGACGCCCGAACCACGCACGGATCCGGCCGGAGCTGTTTCGTAGTTGAAGTTCTCAGTGCGATAAATGTAGCGGAGCCCACCAATGTCGTCGCGGGTCAGTCCGGTAAAATAGCGGCCCACCGTCGAAGTGGCCCGAGCGATCCGGCTATCGAGCTGCAATTGCTCTTCGGCGTCATCTCGAATGAATGATGCCACGGCAATGTTGGGGTTCGCGGAGTCGATTGGAATTTCCCGGGCGTCGTAGCCCACAACTGCCCCGGCATCATCGAATACTTCACGGATGACATAGGAGTAGAGGGTTCCGTTGACGTAGCGGCTCGGGAGACCGGTTGCCGGGTCGAAATTGAAGTTCGCCACCGAGTACTGGGGAATGCCGCTAGGGGGAACGAAGCGCGCCCGGATGGACCAAACCCATCGATCTGGCGTGGTCAATCCAAGGCTTTCCAAGACCGTGGACATCAACTGCGACTTCAGGTCGATGAGGCCCAAGGACCGCGCCAACGGATTCACGCCGTCGGCCTTCAGCGGGTACTCGGACAGGCTTTCGCTCATGGCCGAGTAGTTGGTCAGGTTGTTGAAGACGTCGAAGGCGTCCGTCACGGCCTGCATACCCGGTGCGCCGAAGAATTCGACGAAGGCTCCATCGAAACCGAAGGTCACGATCGGCGTCGAGATGCGGTATTCGTCGCCACGGAGACGGGGTCCGCCGTTTTCCTCTCCTGTGGTGGGAGGAAGATCATAACCGATGTCGGACGTTTGCCATGCCGAATACGGACCCAGCAGCGAAAAGGCGGAAACCTTTGTCACCAGCAATGCCACCACGACTGGGAGGCAGGTCAAGAATCTGGAAATTCGCATATTCAGCGGGCGAGTTTGACTCGGTAGAAGGTGGTGGGAGATGCGGCATCCAGCGAGATCGACTGCTGGCTTGAACTGGCCGCGGCGACCGACTGCAGGGTTGTCCAATTCTCCAGATTGGTGGACGACTCGAGGAGGTAGGGTTCGCCTGGAACCGAGTTCCACGACAGCTTGATGCTGCGGACCGAGGTGCCTGTGAGTTTCTTCACGTCACGAGCCTTCAGATCGATGCCAGTGGAAAGGCTTCCAAGAGAACTCCAGATGACCCGGAATCCTTGGGGAGTTGCCGCCACGGCGGGGCCGGTTTGGTCGGCGGTACGCTGGGAGTTGGCGACGAATTCATCGCCGCGCGGGGTTCCGAACTGGTCCAAGGCCCTGGCGGAGGCACCGAGTCCGGAACCGTCAGCGCCCCGGCTGTTCCAGACTGCCAAGGCATCGTTGCCGCTGACCCCGAACTGAAGCCCCAGCTGTTCGTGGGAGCGGTAGGTATTCAGCGTCGACGGCGAGGCGGGCATCGTTCCGCTGGCGTCGATGACGGCGGTTCGGATGTCCCAGCCGGTCGTACCGTCGGTGGCAAACTCACTCCAGCCGATCAAGGTCCGGCCGGAGGACAAGGCTGCGATGGCCGGAGCATCGCATGGACGCGAAGCTCCGTTGATCCAGATCAGCTGCCCAACTTGGCCACCAGGCTGGATGATCTGCGCGAAGATGTCGGAATTGACCTCGGATCGAGTTGCGGCTCCGCCGAGTCCGAGGACGTCGGTCTGGGCCATTTCAGCAACCCAAGCCACGACAACCGAGCCATCAGCGTGAGAGGCCAAGGTCGGGCGACGGTCCACGCGACCCGAGGTTCCCAAGATACGTACAACTCCGTCTGAGGCGCCATTCGCCGCGAAGCGTTGGATGTGGATCTTGCGGGAGACCCCATCAGGTCCGGCAGCTTCCCAAGCCACAACGAACCCGGAACCCGAAGGGACGACGGCCGGATTGTAAAACCCGGAGGACGCATCGGCCTGGGCGATTTGGATCTCGTTTCCGGAAACACCTCCCGTTCGGCTGAGCAACCGGGCGCGGATGGATTGATGCCCCACCTTTCCGGATTGCCAGACAACGACAGCTCCACCGTTGGAGAGGGCTGCCACCTTGGGATTCTCCTGGTTTAAGAGGGAATCCTGATTCACCCGGACGATCTGCGGACTGGAGATGCCTGTCTGGAGGTTCAGGAATCGGGCTCCGATTCCAAGACCGTTCCCATCGATGGCATTGTCCTGCCAAACCACGAATCCGTTTACCCCGGAGGATGCGATGGATGCAGCGACCTGATCACCAACCAACCCAACGGCCGAGGACGTATTGGCGAGGAGTCGAAGTTCCGATCCGATCGCCTCAACGGTAGGAGGAGCGATCTCTTCGATGCTCAACCGAGGCGAAAGAGGGTCGGCAACGCCTTGCGCAACGGCCGCAGGCGCCAACGCAATGCAGGCGGCCAAGCCCGTGGCCAAGCGTCGCACAGATTCTCTGGTTGCAGGATTCATGCAGGTCTTCCGGAAGGTCGGACAACCATGGAGTGATTACAGAAGTAATCACTCCATGGTCTTCCGTAAAGTTTATTTCACCGAAGCGGTCTGCGCGGGAATGCTGTTCGGGTCGTAGGGGAGGCTCTCCGACGAGTGGACACGCTTTCCAGCCGGATCGATGATCGTGGCGGTCACGAAGATCATCAGGTTCTTCTTCACGCTGCGGCTGTTCTCGCTGCGGAAGAGACGACCGAGGACCGGGAGGTCACCCAGCACCGGCACCTTGTCCCGGGACTTGAAGTTGTCTTCGGCGATCAGACCGCCCAGCACGACGGTCTGTCCGTCCCAGACGATGGCCGAGGTGGTCACCATCCGCACGCGGAGGCGCGGGAGGGGAAGAACCGCAGTACGGCTGATCGGAGCGCTGCCCGAGGTCAGACCGAGAATTTGAGGAACGAACGGACCCGGATCATCATATCCAACGAACTCGGTGATCGTCGGAAGGATGGTCATCTGGATTGAGACATCGTCCGAAGAGACGTACGGGATCACATCGAGCACCGGACCGAACGGTTGGGCGACAGAACCAGGGATGATGAGGTTGATCGCGGCCTGGTTGACGTTGTTTCCAACACCACCACCGGCAGCAGCCCCGCCACCACCACCGCCCTGACCGCCGCCACCACCTTGGTTGTTGAGTCCGGAGACGATGGTGCGGACGTCGGAGACTTCGACGTGGGCCTGACGACCGCTGAGGGTCGTGACCTTGGGAGCGGAGAGGAGATCGACTCCGTCACGCTGCTCGAGTGCTCGGATGACCACCCGGAACTGGGGATCCGTGAGGATGCCGGTGAGCGAGAAGACTTCGGGGATGGACGAACCGTCGGCGGTGAGGTTCCGGAGACCGGACGTCACGCGCTGATCGTTCGCCGAGGCGCCGACGGTGTTGGCCGTACTGGTTCCCGGGAACACGCCGCCGGGGAGGATCTGGGCACCGCTGGTGAGGTCGATGGAACCGGGGTTGGCGGCGCTGGGGGCACCGACGTAGCTCGGAGCGCTTCCACCGCTGAGGCCAAGGCGGCCACCACCGAGCAGGGTGTTTCCGAGCAACCAATCGAAGCCGAGGGCCTTGCCATCGGTTTGGTTGATCTCGGCGAACCGTGCTTCGATTTCAACCTGAGGCGGGGCGACATTGAGGATCTGGATCGCCTTCTCGATGACATCGAGGTCGGACAGAGTCGCACGAACAAAGAGGATACCGGTGCGGTCGTTGAAGAACAGGGCCTTCTGATCCTGTTCGATCTGTTGGCCCTGACCTCCGAACTGGCCACCGAGGCCGCCGCCGCCGAAGCCACCACCACCGCCGAGGCCGCCGCCGCCGAAACCGCCGGCGCCGCCCAAGCCACCGCCGCCCGGGGCGAAGGTCTGCGGGAAGTTGAGACCGCAAGCCTGGAAGAATTGGCGGACGAGAACCTGGACATTCGCCGTGAGGTTCGTGCGGGTCACACCGTTGATTCCGGAGCCGCCCTGGCCACCGGCACCACCACCGGCGCCACCACCACCGCCACCGCCGCCGATACCACCGGCCACAGCGCCACTGACCTCGACACGGGGAATGGTGAACACGCCGCCCTGGCCGCCGGCACCGCCGCCGGCACCGCCCCCGCCGCCGCCCTGACCGCCACCCTGACCGCCGCCGACCACGGCGG
This sequence comes from Verrucomicrobiales bacterium, assembly GCA_027488845.1. Classification (GTDB taxonomy): domain Bacteria; phylum Verrucomicrobiota; class Verrucomicrobiia; order Limisphaerales; family UBA9464; genus SXXZ01. The sequence continues at coordinate 53,503 of JAIYBC010000033.1, forward strand.
GGCTGATTCCGGTGACGCTTTCGAGACCTTCGAGGAAGGTGTTCGGGTTGACACGCCACCAACGGGTGTGGAGCTGAACGGGCTCAGGCAGACGCTGGGTGAACATGACACCCCACTCTTCAACGGAGAACTTGAGGGGCTTCTCGGCCACCTTGGCCACGACTTCCAACACATCGGCGAGACGCATCTCGCGAAGCGGCGGGTTGATGGCGATGCGGATCGCATTCAGATCCACCGGTTCCGCTGCGGGCGCAGCGGCCGTCGGCTGACCGGTCAGGGGATCGATTCCACCACCCAGCGCCTGGGGAGGAGCATTGTCGATGGTCGAGTTGACAACGAAATTGATACCCTTCTTGTCCGGGTCGCGAAGCTTGGCCTGCTCGTCGAGGTACTTGACGACTTCGCTGAGCGGAAGACCGTCGAACTTGACCTCGTTGATGACGATGGTGTCGAGCTTGTGGTGGATCAGTTGGCGTCCCGAACCGGTGTAGACCCGGTTGGTCTTCGCGAAGGGATTGCCGACGGGAAGATTGGACTTGGGCTGCTCCCAGTACTGCTCGACCTCGAGCAGCTTGTCCTTGTCGGTCAGCAACTTCGCCGTGCGGGCCCGGGTGTACTTGGACTCGCGGATGATGTTGAGGTAGCTGTAGGCTGCCGCGTTGTCAGGGTCGAGCTTGACCGCTTCCTTGAGCTTGGCCTCGGCCCTATCGAGATGGCCCATCTCGTAGGCGAGCTTGCCATCCTGAACGGCGATGGCCGCGCTGAGCTTGTTGGTTCGGTCCTGGCCTACGAAAGACAAGGCTTCCTCGGATGGAACCCGTCCGACGAGCCCGGCCAAACGCTGGTCATTCTCCCGCTTGAAGTTCTTGGCCTTGACGTTGTTGGGGTCGACCTTCAGGACCCGTTTCACCTGAAGGTCGGCCTCCTTGAAGTCGCCCTGCTTGGCGGCGTTATAGGCCAAGGTCAAGCGGGTGGCGGTGAGCCCCTCGACGGTGGTTCCCCGTTCCTTCTCGACGTTGCCACCCAGTTCTTCGGTCAGATTCCAGGCATCTTCGTACGCCTTGGCAGCGGTGAGCAGGTCACCTTGCTGGGTTGCCACGGAGGCGCTGTCCAAAAGCTTGCGCAGGACAATGGCCTTCTCCTCGCGTCGGACCGCGATCTCGGCCGCGTCCTGGGCATGGACCGTGTACGAGACTGCATGCAGTGCGGTGACGACCGCGACGAGGCTCAGTAACGATGAGACTTTCGTCATGGGGTTCTTCTCTGGGTTTGCGGGGACGGACATGGGGGGCAAGGCTCTATTGGGCTGAGGCTCTGAGCACGGTGGTCCGCACGGAATTGGGCGCGGACACTACAAGCTCATCTTTCTCGATAGCAACAATCTTGTAGACTGCGCCGGACAGGTTGAGGGAGTCGCCGACTCGCTTGGTGTTGAAGCTCTGCTTGTTGGCTTCGTACCGAAGATCGGCCGAGTAGCCCTGAGTTTTCCGAAAGGTCTTGGTCTTGGAGATGGTGAACTGTTCACGAGTTGAAACGAGTTCACAAATGAAATCGGTGGGATCTTCCTTGGGGCCCTTGACCTCGAGCAGCTTGAAGATCTGGTCCTTGCTTTCGGCACCGACAGCGACGGATTCAACAATGGGCGTCCGGAGTTTGGGAGTCTTCTCGTAGTCTCGGCGGATGCTGAACTGGTATCGCGGGGTTTCCGGGGTTCCGGCAACCGCCGAGAATCCGATTTCCAAGTACAGATCGTGGGATTCGACGTAGGCGAGTCCAGCGGCACCCATATCTGCACGACCGCGAGTCGGCTCGATACGCCCATTGGCAGCCCGCGCCCAAGTCACAGGATTGAAGGTGTAGTGATCCGGGTCTCCGAGCACCACCGGCACGTGCTTCACCACTCGGGCCAACTCCATCTCGTTGGTGACGAGATTGATCGGCTGTAGGGACTTCTGTTTGGCACCCGCGGCTTGCTCAAGGGCGGTTTGCAGATCCGCCTTCACCTGGCTCACGGAGAGCACGAGGTAGATCGCCACGCCGGCCACGGCGAGGAGGACGACGCCGAGAACCAGCTTCTCGTAATGCTTCTTGATGAAATCCATGACGTTAGAGCTTGGGTTCCTAGCGGCGGGGGCGGGCGGAGTTTCCGGCGGCCGGTTCCGGTTCGGGGATCAGGCGAACGACCTCGATTCCCAGGGTCACCTTGATCGGCTTCTGCTCGAGGACGACCTCGCCGATCTTGCCGGTGCTGGCGGCCGCCGGAGCGGCGGCGGCGGGCTGCGGCATCATGCGACCATAGCGGGCCATCATCGCCTGCATGGGATTGACTGCAGCGATGGGCGGCGCTGCGGCCCCAGATTCGTCGGAAGCGGTCCCGCGTTCGATGTTGACCACCTTGATGACGTAGGCGTTTTGGGCGGCCACCAGACGGTTGAAGACATCGTCCAATTCCGAGGTGAAGCATTGGAACTGAACCTCGTAGGGGTGGATGCCAGCCTTTACCACCGAGTTGGTGGTGACCTTCTTGGAGAGCAGGTCACCGGACCCCGCGGTTTCGTTGGTTCCAATGGCGGTGCGGCGGATTGAGACCAATGAGTGGATCTTCGAAGCGAACAAAAGCTGGCAGACATCCTTGATGTCGGTGAGCGCCAAGGCCAACGGCTGCAGTGTGTTCGGAGGGAGGCGGAGTTCCCGGCGCTGGGTGTCGAAGGTGAAGTTGTACTTGGTCGAGCTCCCACTGGGAGCCGGAAGCTTGACGCCCTTCCGGTCCGCTTCGCGTTCCAGCTCGGAGATCACCTGGGAGAGAAGCGCCTTGAAGGAGGCATCATCCAGCGTCTCGATCTTGGGGTACTGCGAGAAGGTGCGAAGAACATTCGTGCGAAGGGTCAACAGCCTGGCCTGTTCGGCCTTGGCCAGCTCGATGTTCTTCGAATTGGGATATGGGTCCCGCTGCACCAGCTTGTCGTACTCGGACTTCTTCGATTCGAGTTCTCCGCTGGCGGTGTCGGCATCTCCTTTTGCGGAGAAGATGTAGAACGTACCCGCACCGATCAGCAGCAGTGCGACGGCCAGGCTGATCACGAAGACCAGATTGCGTTTGATCCAAGGCATATCAGAGCTTGATGGGGCGCTTCAGCTTGATCTTGAGCGGGAAGGTGAACGAGGTGGCCGTATCCTCGACCTGCTCCAGATTACCCGAGAGCTGAGTCTCCGAGGCGTCGAACAGCGGACTGGACTTCGCCTCCTTTTCCAGATCGTAGGCAAGCTGTCCATTGGCCTCCTGCTTCACCTTCTGGAGATTCACCGCGCGGATGTTGAGAGTCAGGACCGCCACCTCGTTGGTGGACGTGGACTTGGATTTGGCCGGCTTGGCGGCCGCTCCGTCGCCACCCTCTTCCGACGCGGCTCCTCCGGCCGGAGCCTTCAAGAGGCCGTATCGGATCATGAGCTCCTTGCTCATGGAGACGTATTTCGGGGCGTCTTCGGTGACCGTGTCGGCCACCGCCGGAGTTGCCGGTTCGGTGGAATAGAGGGTGTCCACCCAGATTCCGACCGGAACTCCCAACTTCTGCGAGGAAACCCCCTCCGCGGATTTGAGCACCCGCCGGACCTCGGCCAACACCTCGGGCCAGTAGGTTCTTTCGCGCAGGTAGGACGACATCTCGTCGATCTCGCCTTGGATGGCCTTGAGCTTGGCCTCTTCGGCGGAAAGGGTTCCTTCAGGCGTCGCCAGGAAACTCACCTTTTCTGCAATGGAAGCAACGCCTCCGTTCCGAACTTCGGCCACCTGAGCGAAAAAGAGTCCGGTGGCCCAGACCCCAAATCCGGCGACGAATGCGGCCGCCACCAGGAAGGGCTTCTTGGCGTTGAACTCCTGTCGTGTCCGGGAGCTCTTCGGCATCAGGTTGAGCTCGATCGGACAGTCCGCGATGTTGCGGAGGCCCAGACCGACGACCTCGCCGAAGCAGGAAGCGACCTTCTCCAGCTCCTCGACGTTGACCGAGGGGTCGATCTGGATGTTGCGGAACGGGCTGAAGTACTCTACCGGAATGTTGAGCTTCTCGAGGAAGAACTCGGCGGAGTACGGCATCACGGCGCCACCGCCGCAGAGGTACACCCGCTGGGGAGCGCTGCCACCCTGCTGTGTCTTGTAGAACTGGATCGTCTGGTTCACCTGCATGTGCAGGCGGGTCAGGACATTGCGGGCGACCTTGGAGACCGCAGCGACCTTGGCGTCGTCGGGCTCTTCATAGGCACCGCCAAGGGAAACGAAGCCGTGGGCGATCTTGAACTTCTCAGCTTCGACGAACGGGGTCTTGGACTCCGCAGAGAACTCCTGGGTGATCGTGTTCGCACCGACGGGAACCGTTCGGACGTAGAACCGGTTCTTCTCGAACAGGAGGACGTTCGATGTCTTGGCCCCGATGTCGATGACCATCGAGCAACCCTCCTGATCGCCGTAGTTGAAGCGGAAGGCGTTGGCGAGCGCGGACACGGAGGCGTCCACGATCTCCATCTTCAGGCCGGACCCTTCGCCATTCGCGAAGAGCTTCTCGACGACCTCGGACTTGATCGCCACCAGCAGGACCTCGAGTCCGCCATCGGAACTGGTACCGAGGATCTGGTAGTCCCAGGAACTTTCGGCCAACGGGAACGGAACGTTCTGCTGGGCCTCGTACTGGATGATCTGGGTGACCTTGGAAGTGTCAACCGGAGGCAGTTTGACGAACTTGGAGAAGACTTGGTAGCCCGGCGCCGAGATGTTGGCCACACGTGAAGTGAAGCCGCCTTCGGCGATCAACTCAGCCAAAGCCTTCTTCAGGACTCCGTCCCGGGCGGCATCCTGGGAACCCGGCAGCCCGAGAGGGCGGATGCCGAACCGCAGGAGCTTCAACCCGCCACCTTCGGCCGGTTCAAACTCGGCGATCTTCAGGCTTCCAGCCCCGAAGTCGACCCCCAGAAACGTCTTCGCTTTCAGCATGTTACGAATCGTGATTTCGGCGTCCCCAAGGACCAAAAATCGCTCGCCACGGCGTGCCCTGCGGCGAGCGATCACGGATTACAACGAGCTAGCTAAAGAAAGCAGGTTGCATGGTCAAACAGAAAACGGTGGAGCACCCCAAATGTTGTTCACAGCTGTTCACAGTCAAGTCCCCTTCGTGCGACGACGCCACCACAGCATCCTCTCGCGGTTCTCGCGGCCTGGGAATGAGCGTGGAATCCATTCGGCCAGCAGCTCGAAGTGGGGGGTGAACCTCTCCAGGATTTCGGCTCGGGAAACGCCGAAGGGAGGTCCGGCCGGATCTCTCGGATTGAGATAGTGGATGGCGAGGAAATGACCTCCCGAACGCACCTGCGCCGCGGCCGACTTCACATAGGCGTCACGCTGTTCCAAGGGTATGGCGCAGAACAACGTATGTTCAAATAGACCTCCAAAACCGCGGCGGCCTTGGAGCCGAAGGAAGTCTCCGGCCTGGAAGCGGACTGAACCTTTCCCGGAAGCCTCGGCAGCGCGTTGCACGGCGGTGGGCGCCAGATCCAATCCGATCACGTCGTAGCCCCTGCCGGCCAAGGCCTTGGCGTCGTGACCAAGGCCACAGCCAGGAACCAGGATGTCCGGATGGTGGAACGGAATCTGGTGCTCCAGGAAGTCCACGAGTCCCGGCGCCGGTTCCCCTTTGTCCCAAGGCGTCTCCCCCGATTTGTAACAGCTTTCCCAATCCACCGGTCGGTTCACTGGCAGACCTCCGCTGCACGGATGTCTTCCAAGGTCTCGGCCACCCAGGTGGCACCCGACTCCTTGAGCATCTCCGGGCTGCCTCCGCCGGTGGCGACGGCCAAGCACCGTGCTTCGATGGCCCGCGCACAGGCGACATCCAGTACGGTATCCCCGATCACCAGGACCTCATCCCCCTTCAGGCGTCGCCCGAAATGTCGGGATCCCCGGTCCAAAGCAATACGCGCCAACTGGTTGCGATCCTCGTGATCGTCACCAAACGCTCCCAGGACCCAGGGTTCCCATAGTCCGTGCGGGCGCAACTTCAGTTCCGCACCCAACCGGACGTTGCCGGTCAGCAGGCCCAGGACCGGTGGTTGCTTCATCCGGGTGAGGTCCTCGATGAACTCCAAAACCCCGGGGCAAACCTCACCGGGATGCTCCTGCATCCGGTGATCCAAGAGGAAAGTGTAGGCGTCGAGAAAATGGCGGATGTCCCAGTGGCGGGCCCCTTTTCCGTTCTGAAGAAGGAATTCCCGGATGATGGCCGTGTCGGTGCGGCCATGGAAATGGGTCCGTTCCGCGGCTCCCTTCACTCCGTAGAGCAGTTCCGCGGTTTGGCCGAAGGCTCCGACGCCGGCGCCTCCGGTGCGGATCAAGGTTCCATCGATGTCGAACAGGACGAGTCGGACCATTCTGGGAAGGGGAAGGGACGTGGTAGGCTACTCGAGGCGACCGCCGTTGATTTCCACCCAAAGGGGCTTCAGGTCGGAATCGGCGAGGGCCATGGACTTGACCGCACCCTGGTTCTTGCTCAACGCCATGGCCTTGGAGAACCAGGACCGGGCGTCGTCGATCCGTTCCGTCTGGGCGCAATAGCAGGCCAAGTCGTAGGGGATCTCGAAGTTCTTGGGCCAGGTCTTCCGGACCGGGAGCAGCAGGTCGAAAGCCTCCGGGGTACGACCCATCCAATGCAGCGCCTGTGATCGATAAAGCCAGCCCCACATCTCCTCGGGGGCCTGCTCGATCAATTGCAGCGCAAACTGGAACGACTCGTCGGGCCTGCGTCGGGTGCGGGCGACGTGGAAGCGCAGCTTCAGGACCTCGGGAGTCTGCTGGGCCTTCCCGGGAAGGGAGGCGAGCTCCAGCTCGGCATCGTCCGAAAGCCCCAGCTCGTACCACCCTTGTGCGGCACGAAGGACATGTTCGAGATGGGGTTGCCCTGGGAAGACCTCGCTCACAACGCTCAAGGCCATCGTCGCGGAGTTCGAAGGCGAATAGAAGCCGGAAGCTCCGGAATCCGGGGAACCCCACCTCCACGGGGCCTTTACCCTTTGCCCGGCCAACCGGCGCCCGATAGCCTTCCCACTCCTTTCAACGGAGCGCGATGGACTACAAGAACACCCTGAATCTGCCGCAGACGCAGTTCCCGATGCAGGCCGGGCTGGTGCAACGTGAACCCGAACGCCTCCAGAGTTGGCAGGCGGCCGACCTGTATGGACAGCTCATGAAGGCCCGTGCCGAGGCGCCTCGGTTCGTCCTTCACGACGGCCCGCCGTTTGCCAACGGCGACGTCCACATCGGCACCGCCCTCAACAAGATCCTCAAGGACCTCATCCTCAAGTCGAAGTCCCTCCGCGGCTTCCAGACGCCCTATGTGCCGGGCTGGGATTGCCACGGCCTTCCCATCGAATCGAAGGTCACCCAGGAACTCCGCGCTGCGGGTCGCACCGACGCCGACGCCGCCACGATCCGCAGCGCCTGCGACGCCTACGCCCGCAAGTACATCGATCTCCAGCGCTCGCAATTCCAACGCCTCGGCGTGCTCGGCGACTGGGACAACCCCTACCTCACGCTCACGCCACAGTATGAGGCCGACGAACTCCGGATGTTCGCCGACATCGTGGACAAGGGCTTCGTCTACCGCGGCAAGAAGCCGGTCTATTGGAGCATTCCTTTCAAGACCGCCCTCGCCGAGGCCGAGGTCGAATACGCCGACCACGTCAGCCAGAGCGTCTATGTGAAGTTCCGCCTCGCCGGCGAACCGAACACCTTCGTCCTCATCTGGACCACCACCCCTTGGACGCTTCCGGCCAACCTAGCCGTCGCGTTCAACCCCAAGTTCTTCTACTCCTACGTCTTCGCCCAGGGGAACACCTACCTCGTCGCGAACTCCCTCCTCGCCGCCGTCAGCGAGAAGTGCGGGTGGGAAGGCTACCAGATCATCCGCACCGCCGGGGCCGACGAACTCGCCTCCCTCCAGTACGAGCATCCCTTCTGCGACCGCACCGGAAAGCTGTTCCCGGCGGAATTCGTCGACGACTCCACCGGCACCGGCTTCGTCCACATCGCCCCCGGCCATGGTCAGGACGACTACCAGCTCGGTCTCAAGGTCGGGCTGCCGGTCTTCTGCCCGGTCGACGACGAGGGCCGTCTGGCCCACACCTCCGACCTGCCCAAGGAACAGCAGATGCCCGGGTCCCTGCTCGGCAAGTCGACGCTGGCCAAGGCCGGGAAGTCCGAGGCCAACGACGCCGTCCTTGCCCTGCTGTTGGAGAAGGAGGCGCTGATGAAGCGTGAGGACTACCACCACAGCTACCCACATTGCTGGCGGTCCAAGACCCCGATCATCTTCCGGGCGGTCGACCAGTGGTTCATCCGGGTGGATCATGTCGGGGCCGATGGAATCCCGTTCCGGAAGCAGGCCCTGACGGCCATCGACTCCGTTTCCTGGATCCCCGACTGGGGCAAGAACCGCATCCGCGGCGCAGTGGAGACCCGGCCCGACTGGTGCATCTCCCGCCAGCGTACCTGGGGCGTGCCGATCCCCGCGTTCTACGACGCCACCGGCGAACCGATCCTCAACGCCGCCATCGTCCGCAAGGCCGCCGACCTCATCGAGAAGGACGGCTCCAATGTCTGGTTCTCCACCCCGGCCGCCGAACTCTGGGCCTTGTGCCGTCCCGAGGGCTGGACCGGACCCGAAGCCGTCAACAGGGGCCAGGACACCCTCGACGTCTGGATCGACTCCGGTTCCTCCAGCCGTTCCGTCCTCCGACGCCGGAAGGAGCTCCTGCATCCCGACGGCTCCTGGCAGGCCGATGTCTATCTCGAGGGCTCGGACCAGCACCGCGGTTGGTTCCAGTCCTCGCTGCTGCTCTCGCTCGCCGGAAACGGTTCCGCGCCCTTCAAGACCGTGTTGACCCACGGCTTCATGGTCGACGAGGACCGCGAGAAGATCTCGAAGTCCAAGCAGGGCCAGGGCGGCTATCAGAAGCCCCAGACCGCCGAGCGCTACATCAAGGACTACGGCTGCGACGTCGTGCGCCTCTGGGTCGCCTCGCAGGATTACCGCAGCGACATCGTCGTCAGCGAGGAACGCCTGAAGAAGGTCGGCGAGACCTACCGCCTGATCCGCAACACGCTGCGCTACCAGCTTTCCAACCTCTACGACTTCGACCCGTCGACGCACTCGGTCGCTTCCGGCGACCTCACCGGGCTGGACCGTTGGATCCTTTCCGAGTTCGCAGGACTCGAATCCGCCGTCGCCCAGGCCTACGAGTCCTACGAGTTCCACGTCGTCTACCAGCTGGTCTCCCAGTTCTGCGCCGTCCAACTGAGCGCGCAGTACCACGACGTGGTGAAGGACCGTCTCTACACCGACCCGGCCGCGTCCGCCCGACGCCGCAGCACCCAGACCGCCCTGCACCACATGGTCTCGCGGCTCTGCCAGATGCTCGCACCGGTGCTCGCCTTCACCGCCGACGAGGCGTGGGAGTTCATCCCGGGCACCGCCACCAAGTCCGTCCACCTCAGCCACTGGGTGCCCGCATCAGGAACCGCCGTCGCCGACGACGTCTGGAAGTCCCTGTTCGCGCTCCGTGAGAAGGTCCTGCCGGAACTGGAGAAGGCGCGTCAGGCGAAGCTCATCGGCAAGGGGCTCGACGCCGTCCTCGACGTCGGTGTCACCGCCGCCGAACACGGCCGTGTCGCCGCAGAATCCGAGTCGCTCCGCGAACTCTGCAACGTGTCCGCGCTGTCCCTCATGGAGGCGGCCGAGCCGACCATCCGCGTCCGCGTGGCCTCCGAGACCGGCGCCCGGAAGTGCGAGCGCTGCTGGCACTGGGAGCCGAACGTCGGCGTCGAACCGGCCCATCCGACCCTCTGCGGCCGCTGCGCCGAGGCGGTGAAGCCGTTCGCGACGGCTTGAACCGGTCCCGTTCGGATCGCCGCTGGGGAGTCCAATCCTTTCCCGCGGCCCCGGCTCACCTCCCCTTCCGATCCTTGCGCTGGAGTTCCCGCAGGGGCCGCCAGCCGATCCGGATCACCTTTTCCCGCTCCAGGATCGCCCGGACCTCGGGATCGTTCGTGAAGGTCTCGAACTCCTCCGAACGCGTCTTCCAGCTGTTGGTGATGGCCTTCAACTCGTCCGTCGGCTTCCCGGCGTGGATGTAGAGCTCGGTCACACCGGGCTTCAACGAGGCCAGCTTCCGCTTCCAGTAGCCGTTCGGGTCCTTCGGCATGTCCTTCAGGTCCTCGTAGACGAAGTCGTCGGGGAACACGATGCCCTTGGCGGCGAAGGCGGCCCGCTGCCCGCCGCCGCCGAACTTCTCCAGGGTCTCCTGCGAGGCCATCCGGACCGGCAGGTCGAACTCCACCGCGAGCTTCAGGTACTGCTCCACGTAGGCGGGATTCAGCTGGAGCGTGCCCATGTGCGAGTCGAGGTGGGTCACGTCGACGCCGGCGTCGAGAGCCTTCCGGATCTGGGCACGCGACTCGATGTAGGCCTCCTCCGGCTTGGCCTTGGCGTACACCTGCGGCACCTCGTGCCACAGGTAGCCCTCGGGGTCGATGAGGCCGGGGACCTCGGTGCGCGGCGCGACCGGGCCCCAGCGGTACACGCGCCACTCCGAAGTCTGCACCAGATGCAGCCCGAAATCCCGCTCCGGATGCGCCTTCGCATAGTTGGCGATCTCCAGGAACCAGGGGCAGGGAACCATGATCGTCGAACTGGTCATCAGCCCCTTCTCCATCGCCTCGATCGTGGCGAGGTTGGCCGTGTGGCACATGCCGCTGTCGTCGCCGTTGATGATCAGGACGCGGGAACCGGCGGGATAGCCCAACCGCTCGACCAGGCTGGGTGCATCGGCGGCTTGGAGCCAGGCGGGCAGGCAGGCGACCAGGGACACCACGGCCCGGGTCCAGCGGGGAAACTTCATGGAAGAGACCTATCCGCGTCGGCCGGACCTTGCACCACGATTCTGGACGGGAAGCCGGCTCAACATGGGAAGGCCGGATGCCACCCGTGAAGGCGGCATCCGGCCCCGTCCCCAACACCAGGCCGCCGGAGCGGCTCGGTGTTCAACCGACGAAATCCTTTTCTTCCGGCCGGACCACCAGCACGGGGCAGGCGGCGTGGCGGACGATCTTCTCGGCGACGCTTCCCATCAGCACGTGCTTGATGCCCGTGCGGCCATGGGTGGTGATGACGAGCAGGTCGACGCCGAGCTCGGTGACCGCGGCGGTGATCTCCTGCCAGGGTCGGCCGACACGGATCTCGATGCCCGAGCCCTTCGCGGAATCGAGCCCCTCGGCGACCTTCTGCAGCCGGGTCTTGATGGCGGCGAGATGCTTCATCTCCTCCTCCGGGGACGGCGCCGGCACATAGCCGAACTCCGACGGCAACACGATCGGTTCCACGACATGGATCAACGTGATGGCCGCCCCGAAGGTCGCCGCGAAGGCGTCGGCGTACGCGATCGCCTTGCCGGAGGCGGTGGAGAAGTCGACCGGGACGAGGATCCGGGTCGGATGCAGCCGTGGGGCCTTCGGCTCAGGAAGCGGCGCGACGGCGGCCCGATGCCCGGTGGCGTCGGTGACGACGACCTGGGCCTTGGAACGGCGGGGCGGGGAGGACTTGGAGGGATTCGTCTTCATGTCGGGTCTTTCGGTTTTCAATCCACCTTCACACAGCAGTTGATGCCGCCGAAGGGGTTTGGGGTGGTGACGGCGGCGCCGGGATCGGAAAGCCAGCGGCCATCCACGACGAACAGGTACTCGTGCACCCCGGGCGGCAGGAGGATCTCCTTGGCCCAACGGCCGTACCCCATCGGAACCATCGGCGTCGCCGAGGGATGCCAGCCGTTGAAGCTGCCGGCGAGGCACACCTCCGCGACATCGTCGGCATGGAACTCGAAGTGGACGCGACGCAAGACGGGAGCCTCGGCCGGCGGCGAGGCCGGAACCTTGGACTTCTTGGGCTTGCTGGAGCGGGGCTTCATGACGGGCCTTTCTTCGCCTCCATGACTAGATCCGACCCGTTCCACGCGCTTTCCGGTTCTTGGCCGGCTACCCACGGATCTTGGCGGAAGCCACGGCAAGAAACGGGGCTCCACAGCCAAGCCCCGGCGAGCCGGGCCGCTTCCGTGAGGGGAGAGTCGGTGTGGAATCCGGCAAAGGGCCGGACGCAGGCGAAGGAACGACTCCCATGATCCCGAAATACAAGGTCGGCTTCGACGTGGACCCGCATGGTCGGGCACCGGCATCGCACTTCAGCACCGACGACCCGGTGACCTGCATCCAGTTCCTCGCCGACCTCCTGGAGCGGAAGGTCCACCTGCGGGAGATCCTGCACGAAGGGGTGGCGCTCGAACGGAAGGAGTTCGACGCGCTGATCCATTCGGCCGCGCTCCAGCTGACCTCGCGCCACGTCTGCGCCTCGCTCAAGATCAGCACCGAAGAGGCCCACGTCCGATTCGGCCTGCCCGCCTGAGCCCACCGTTCCGCTGGAGCGGGGAAGAACCGCACGCAATGGCGACGGGACGCGCTCGGCCGACGCCGGGCATCCGGACCGATGGCAGCGGAAGCCCCGCACCTCGGGTGCGGGGCCACACCGCATTCCGCCACCTCGTTCGTCGCGGCGTTGATGCGCGGGGATCGGAGGGTACAAGCTGTCGCGGGAAGACATGCACCACCTGCTCCGCGACATCTCGGTCTGCATCGGCACCGCCTGGCTGCTCGGGGTCCTCGCCCAGCTGATACGCCAACCCGCCATCCTGGCCTATCTCGTCGGCGGATTCGTGATTGGTCCGTCCGCATTGCGTTGGGTCACCGACGCGGAGTCGATCGCCACCATCTCGGAGCTGGGGCTGATCTTCCTGCTCTTCATGATCGGCCTCGAGATCGACCTGAAGAAGATCGTCTCGGCGGGACGCTCGATCACCGTCACCGCCGCCTCGCAGATCGTGGGTGGCACCCTGCTCGGGGTGCTGGTGTTCCGCCTGATCGGGTTGCCATTGGGGAAGGATGGCTGGGACGCCCTCTACCTCGCGATCGCGGCCGCGATGAGCAGCACGGTGGTGATCGTGAAGATCCTCTACGACAAGCGGGAGCTGGATACGCTTCCGGGTCGGATCACCCTCGGCATCCTCGTCCTCCAGGACCTCTTCGCGATCCTGTTCCTCGCCATCCAGCCGAACCTCGACCGCCTCGAGGCGACGGTGCTCCTGCTCTCGCTCGGTCGGGTGCTGGCCCTGGTCGCGATCGCCCTGCTGGCCAGCCGCTACCTCCTGCCGACGATCTTCCGGCGCGTCGCGCGGCTTCCCGAACTGGTGCTCGTCGGCGCCATCGCCTGGTGCTTCCTCGTGGGTGAACTCGCCGAACGCCTCCACCTTTCCCGGGAGATGGGCGCCCTGGTCGCCGGCGTGACCCTCGCCACCTTCCCCTACGCGCTCGACGTCACCGCCAAGGTCACCGGACTGCGGGACTTCTTCGTCACCCTGTTCTTCGTCGGCCTCGGCATGAAGATCCCGGTGCCCACCACCTCCCTCGTCGCGGCCGGGGCCGCCTACTCGGTCTTCGTGGTCGCCAGCCGGCTCCTTTCGACGGCGATCCCGCTCCACCGCATGAAGCAGGGGCTCCGCACCAGCCTCCTGCCGGCGATCAACCTCTGCCAGATCAGCGAGTTCTCCCTCGTGGTCCTCGAGCTGGGGGTGAAGTCGAAGCACATCCAGGAAGGCACCGCCGGCCTCGCCTCGCTCGCGTTCGTGCTCCTCGCCGTGGGATCCACCTTCGCCATGACCCGCTCGGACGGCATCGTGCGCTGGACCATCCCGTTCCTGAAGCGCCGCGGCGTCGAGGACCTCGACACGTTGAAGCGCTCGGAACTCGACCAGGCCGCGCACGGACACGGACACGGCTCGAAGATCCTGCTCCTCGGATTCTTCCGCACCGCGAGTTCGCTGCTCGCCGAGCTGGAACGCCACGCGCCCGACCTCCTCCCGCAGGTCGGCGTCGTGGACTTCAACCCCGATGTCCACGCCGAACTCCGCCGCCGTGGCGTGCGGGTCATCTACGGCGACATCAGCCAGCGGGACACCCTCGTCCATGCCGGACTCGAATCCGCCGAGGTGCTCGTCTGCACCATCCCGGATTCGCTGATCAAGGGCATCACCAACGAGAAGCTCGTCCGCCAGCTGCGCGAGCTGAACCCGAAGGCGAGGATCATCGCTCCCGCGGAGGAGCTGCGCTCGGTGAAGGCGCTCTATGCGGCCGGTGCGGACTTCGTGACGGTCGCCCGGCTCCGCGAGGCGTCCGGCCTCTGCGAGGCGGTCCGCGCCGCCGACGAGAACCTGCTCGAGTCCCTCCGGGCCACCCAGGAGGCCCTGCTCGAAGGCCGCCGCGAGGTGCTACCCTGATCCCCGGCACGGCCGAACCGATTTCCGACATCCCGACATCCCGAATCCCGCCATGCCCGCATTGCCCCTGAACCGGATCCTCGACGCCGCCACCGAAGCCGCCCGTGAGGCCGGAACGCTCATGAAGGCGAACCTCCGGAAGACCAAGCGGGTCAACGAGGCCAACCAGCATGACATCAAGCTGGAACTGGACGTCCGCTGCCAACGGCTCATCACCCGCAGCCTCGCCGCCGCGTTTCCCGGGATACCGGTCCTGGGGGAGGAGGGCATCGACAAGGCCGCCGAGGCCGCGGAGGCGCGCTGGGTCGTCGATCCGATCGACGGCACCGTGAACTTCGCCTACGGCATTCCCCACGCCGCCGTGAGCATCGCCCTCGAGGTGCGGGCCAAGACGGGGCGGCGCGCTTTCCAATCCGTGGTGGGCGTCGTCTACGACCCGTTCATGGACGAGCTCTGGACCGCCATCCGCGGCCGGCCGGCCAAGCTCAACGGCCGACGCATCCGCGTGAGCACCCGGTCACGCGTCGACGAGGCGGTGGTTTCGCTCGGCTTCGCCAAGAGCGGGCAGAGCCTGGAGGTCGTCCGGGCCGACTTCGCGGACCTCACCCACCGCGTCCGGAAGCTGCGCATCATGGGCTCGGCCGCGCTTGCGCTGGTGTACGTCGCGGATGGCCGCTTCGACGCCTACGTCGAGGCCGGCGTCCGGCTCTGG
The DNA here is from genome assembly GCA_027488845.1 of Verrucomicrobiales bacterium. Taxonomy (GTDB): domain Bacteria; phylum Verrucomicrobiota; class Verrucomicrobiia; order Limisphaerales; family UBA9464; genus SXXZ01. The sequence goes on from JAIYBC010000033.1 coordinate 68,627, forward strand.
GACATCGCCGCCGGCGGACTCATCGTCGAATGCGCCGGCGGGGAGTTCTGGAACCGCCAACTCGAGGGCGAACACCGCTATGGACTCGTCGCCAGCAACGGGCTGCTCCGCCGGAAGCTGGCCCGGAAGACCCCGTGAGGAACCGCAGGGATTCTCGATTCCAGATTGCTGACTCGGGATTGCTTCGTCACCGGTCACCGAGTCGATCTTTCCGCCCCAAGCACGGGAGACCGTGCATGAAGCCTGCCCGAGAGACTCCGCAACCGCATGACGACCGTGATCGGGAATCCCGAATCGGGAATCACCACCAGATAGGCCTCAGGCCCACTCGTAGTTGAAGCTGATGCTGATCCGCTCCGACTTCACCGGGTTCGCCGGCACCTCGTGTCGGAGCCAGCTCTCGAAGAGCGTGACGTTGCCCGCCACCGCCGGGTAGGTGACGAACGGACGGTTCTCCGGGCGGACGCCCTCCGACCGAGGCGGCGCGGCCATCAACGCGGCAAGGCGCGGATCCTCGAACTTCAGCCCCGCACAGCCCTTCGGCGTCGCGACGTAGTAGGTCCCGCTGACCACGGAGTTCGGATGCAGATGCAGGCTGTGGGTCACGCCATGGGGCATGATGTTGATCCAGCAGTCGGTCATGCGCAGCCGACGGCCACCGAGGTCCCAGTCGAGCGCCTTCGAATAGGCGCGGACGTGCCGGTCCACCTGCTTCTCCAGTTCCATGAACGTCGAGGACACGGTGTGGACGCGGTCGATCGAACCGTAGGACGTGTAGCCTCCGGGATAGTTCTTGGCCGACCACTTCCGTCCCGCGTCGTCGAAGTCGCGGAACTGGTGGCACTCCTTGAGCAGTTCGCGGTTGAAGGCGGCGCCGTTGGGACGGAGACGCGACGTGTAGATGTACGTGGGAAACCACGTCTGGATCCGTTTCACGGCGAAAAGCATGCCCGGCCGCCAGGTCCCGGGGCGAGCCCCGACGATCTCGGGCGCCACGTCCGAATCGCCCCAGCCCCTCCGAGCGGAACCGCACGAGCCTCCCTTCGGCATGTGCGCCACTTGCTCCGAAACCTTTCCCGGGAACGCCCGTCTTCCGAGGGCCGTGCCCACCCGCCTGCCAATCGTCCTCCGTCTCGCCTTGCAGACGTTGACCGGTGCCGTCCTGGCCTCGGAGCCGGCGGTGCGCCATTGGTCGTTCGAGCCGCCGTCCGCCCCCGCGACGCCGGTGGTCCGGGACGCCGGATGGGCCAGGACGGAGGTCGACCGCTTCGTGCTCGCCCGGTTGGATGCGGCGGGTCTGAAACCTTCCGCGGAGGCCCCGGCGGTGGTCCTGCTCCGCCGGGCCTGCTTCGATCTCACCGGATTGCCTCCCACGGCCGCGCAGGTGGAGGAGGTTGAGCGTAGATCCGCGGACAACGGGGGACGTCTCGACGAGGCGGACTGGTCGGCGCTGGTCGACTCCCTGTTGGCCTCGCCCGCCTTCGGGGAACGCTGGGGACGTCATTGGCTGGATGTCGCCCGCTATGCGGAGAGCACCGGCAAGGAGCGCAACCACACCCTGCCCGAAGCCTGGCGCTACCGGGACTGGGTCGTCGCCGCGTTCAACGCCGACAAGCCCTACGACCGCTTCCTGCGCGAACAGGTCGCCGGCGACCTGCTGGCCGAGGAGGCACCCTCCGCGGAGAGGCCCGCGCTCCAGGTGGCCACCGGCTTCCTCGCGCTCGGACCCAAGGGCCTCAACGAACGACGCCGCGAACAGTTCGTCGCCGACGTCGTGGACGAGCAGATCGACACCGTCACCCGCTCGGTGCTCGGCGTCACCGTGGCCTGCGCCCGTTGCCACGACCACAAGTTCGACCCGATCTCCCAGCGCGACTACTACGCGTTGGCCGGGATCTTCCGCAGCACCGAAACCTGCTACGGCACGGCAGGAGACACCCAACGGAACCGCCAGCCCTCAGCCCTGATCCCGATCCCGGGCGCCCCGCTCGCCGAACGGGTGCCGCTCCGACTGCCTCCGGCACCCGCCCGTCCGCGCGTGGCCGCGCTCCGGTCCGGAAAGCCGCCGGCCCAGGCCCGTCGCGAGGCGGCCATGGCGACGCTCCTCGAAGAGGACCACCGCCACACCAACGCCCTCGCCATGGGGGTGCGCGAGGGCCGGGCCGAGGACGCCTTCCTGCTCGCCCGCGGCGAGATCACCCAACGCCAGGGAAAGGTTCCGCGCGGCTTCATCCCGGCGCTGCACGACGGTTCCCCGGTCCGGATTCCCCGCGAGGAAAGCGGCCGCCGCCAACTGGCCGACTGGCTGGCCGCCCGGTCCAATCCGCTCACGGCCCGGGTCGCCGTCAACCGCGTGTGGCAGCATCTCTTCGGACGCGGCCTGGTGCCGACCGGCGACGACTTCGGCAGGAACGGCCAGCCCCCGACGCATCCCGAGCTGCTGGACCACCTGGCGGTCGGGTTCATGGAGGACGGCTGGTCGACCAAACGCCTCATCCGACGCCTGATGTCCAGCAGCACCTACCGGAGCGCCTCGTCGGCGAACGCGGCGGCACAGGAGGTCGATCCGGAAGACACGCTGCTCTGGCGGGCGCGTCCGCGTCGGCTCGAGGCGGAGGCGTTGCGCGACGCCCTGCTCGCCGCCGCGGGGACCCTGGAGTCCGATCCGCCCCGCGGCTCCGTGGTCGCCCAGATCGGCGACGTGTTGGTCGGCGGCCGGCTGAGGCCGGAGGCTTGGGACTCCGCCCTTCTCTGCCGCAGCCTCTACCTGCCCGTGGTCCGGGACGCCGGCGGCGACTTCCTCGACCAGTTCGACGGCGCGGAATCCAGCCTGGTGGTCACCACGCGCGACGAGACGAACGTCCCGGCCCAGGCGCTCTTCCTCATGAACAGTCCGTTCGTCATGGACCAGTCGCGGGCGCTGGCCTTGCGCCTGATCCGGGACGACTCCCTGGAGGCCGACCGCGAGCGCGTGGCCGTGGCGCACCGCCGGGTGCTGGGCCGCTCCCCCACCGATGCCGAGGTGGACCGCGCGCTCGGATTCCTCCTGCGCGAATCCGCGGCCACCGTGGCCGGACGCCGACCGGCCGGACGTGAGACGGCGTGGTCGCTCTATGTCCAAGCCCTCTTCACCTCCGCCGAATTCCGCTACCTCCGCTGACATGACACCCATGGATTCCCACGGCCGCCATCCGGCCCGCGCCCTGACGCGGCGGGAGCTGCTGAAGACCCTTTCCGCCGGGTTCGGTTGGACCGCCTTCGCCGGCCTCGCGGGCTCCTCCACCGAACCGGCCGCGTCGAACGCGACCACGCCGCCCTTGGCACTGCGCCCTCCCCATCTCGCCCCGAGGGCCCGTCGGGTGATCTTCCTCTGCATGCAGGGCGGCCCGGCGCACCAGGACACCTTCGACCACAAACCCCGCCTGAAGGCAGACCACGGAAAGGCCAGCGGCGGACGTGGACGTGGCACCCAGTACGTCGGATCGCCGTTCACCTTCCGTCAGCACGGGGATTCAGGACTCTGGATCAGCGACGTCCTGCCGCATCTCGCCCGTCAGGCGGACCGGCTATGCGTGGTGAATTCCATGCGGACCGACATCCCGAACCACCCGCAGGCCTTCGTGCAGCTGCACACCGGCAGCGCCCGGTTCGTCCGTCCATCCATGGGTTCATGGGTGCTCTACGGATTGGGCAGCGCGAACCAGGACCTGCCCGGGTTCGTGAACATCGGCCCGCCGAACGCCCTGGGCGCCGGCAACTACGGCAGCGCCTTCCTGCCCGGCGTCTTCCAGGGAACCCGGATCGCCGTGGGACGCGGCGGGCCCGGCGACACCGGCATGAGCCACGTCTCGAACCCGCGCATCTCCGTCGAACAGCAACGTCGCCAGCTCGACCTCGTCCAGTCGATGAACCGCGACTTCCAGTCGCGCACCGCCGAACCCAGCGGGGACATCGAGGCCGTGATCGAGGCCGGCGAACTGGCCTTCCGGATGCAGGCGGAGGTACCCCACCTCATGGACCTCTCCCGCGAATCCGAGGCCACCCGGAGGCTCTATGGCATCGGCGAGGACGCCACGGATGCGTTCGGCCGCCAGTGCCTCCTCGCCCGCCGCTTCGCCGAGGCCGGCACACGGTTCATCGAGGTGAACCTCGGCGGATGGGACCAGCACCAGAACCTCGAGACCGCGCTGCGGAAGAACTGCCGTGCGCTCGACCAGCCGGCCGCTGCGCTCCTCCAGGACCTGGAGGCGCGAGGACTGCTCGACGACACCCTGGTGCTCTGGGGCGGCGAGTTCGGACGGACGCCGGACAGCCGGCAGGCCGACGGACGGGACCACAACCACCAGGGCTTCTCGATGTGGTTGGCCGGTGGCGGCATCAAGGGCGGCCATGTCCACGGAGCCACCGACGAACACGGTTCCAAGGCCGTGTCCGACCCCGTCCACGTCCACGACCTCCACGCGACCATCCTGCATTGCCTCGGGCTCGACCACGAGCGCCTCACCTACCGCTACGGCGGCCGCGACTTCCGGCTCACCGACGTCCACGGCGACGTCGTCAAGGGCCTCCTCGCCTGAACCGGATCCGTGCGGAAGGGACCGGCCCGCTTCATCGAAACGATCCAGAGGGAGCCGGGGCCGACCTCACGCAAATCCGCCAAGGCGCCAGCGGCTCACCGGAACTGGGTCCAGAATCGCGACCACCACTCGGGGTACGGTTCCGCGACAAGAATCCAACAGCTTCCTCCCCTCCCTTCGCGGCTTTGCGGCTTTGCGTGCCGATCCCTTCTGCCTCGATCCGCCGACTCCGGGTTGTTCCGGTTGGGTCCGAGGATCAAACCGACTGTCCCGCCGCATGGCCGCTGGCCCAGGCCCACTGGAAGTTGTAGCCGCCGAGCCAGCCGGTCACGTCGACGACCTCGCCGATGAAGTAGAGGCCGGGAACCCCGCGGCATTCCATCGTCTTCGACGAAAGCGCCGCGGTGTCCACGCCGCCGACCGTGACCTCCGCCTTGGGATAGCCCTCGTCGCCGTCGGGCGTCATCTCCCAGGCGTTCAGGCACGTGGCCAGCGCCTCGAGCTCCTTCTGCGGAAGCTGCGCCAGCTGCCGCGGCCGGGCATCCGGACCCATCCAGGCCTGGACGAACCGCTCCGGCAGAAGTCCCCGCAGCACCGACTTCACGTCCTTTCCGCCCGAGCGGTTCGAACGCAGCAGCTCCAGGGCGTCCACTCCCGGAAGCAGGTTGATCCGGAACGGTTCCCGCGGCCGGAGATGGCTGGAGATCTGGAGGATCGAGGGGCCGCTCAGGCCGCGGTGGGTGAAGAGCACGTTCTCGCGGAACCGCGGACGTTCCGCGTCGGCGAAGGTCTCGCAGTCGATGGACAGCCCGCTGAGCGCGGTGAAGGCGCCGAAGCCGGACTGGGCGAAGGTCAGCGGAACCAGCCCAGGGCGCAGCTCCACCAGCGGCACGCCGAACTGCTTCGCGACATGGTAGCCGAACGGAGTCGCACCCAGCTTGGGGAACGAAAGGCCGCCCGTCGCGATCACCAGCGACCGGGCACAACGACGGCCTTTCGAGGTCTCGACAACCCAGCCGCCGTCGGGTTCCCGCGAGACCGACGACACCTTGCAGTCGACGGTGACCGCGACGCCGGCGTCGGCGCATTCCTCCTCGAGCAGATGCAGGATCTGCTTGGAACTCTGGTCGCAGAAGAGCTGGCCGAGCTTCTTCTCATGCCAGGCGATGCCGTGGCGCTCGACCAGCGCGAGGAAGTCCGCGGGCGTGTACCGGGCCAACGCCGACTTCATGAAGTGCGGGCTGCCCGAGGTGACGTAGTTGGCCCAGGTCGCGCCGGTGTTGGTGAAGTTGCAGCGGCCGCCGCCGGAGATGAGGATCTTGTTTCCCGGCCGCGGATTGTGCTCGAGCAACTCCACCCGCAGGCCGCGCTGGCCCGCTGTCCGCGCGCAGAAGAGACCCGCCGCGCCGCCGCCGATGACGAGGACCTCGGGATCGCTCATGGGGCTGGGGATACGGGGCGGATGGACGGCAGATGCATCGGCCGATTGAAGCCGGACCACGCGTCATGGCCAACGGGAATGAGTTTCGCCCGGGACCGGGCGATGGGAAGGAACCCGGGGTCGGGGACCCCAAGGGCCTTCGCCGTTGGGGTTGGAAGCCGGCGACGCGAACGGATCTCAACCGTACCGGAGGCGATGCTCCAACTCGCGCAGCCCGACGGTCACGCTCGCCTTCCGACCACCCTGGAGCACGGCCATGTAGTCGCCCTGGCCCTGTGCCCTGAGCTCGACGACCGAGTCCAGGTTGACGATCAGCGAGCGGTTGATCCGGACGAAGCGGTTCCTCGGCAAACCCTGTTCCAGGGCGGACATGGTCTCCCGGACGATGTGCCGGTCGTTGGCCGTGTGGACAACCACGTAGTTGCCGGCCGATTCGATCCAACGGATGTCCTCCACCCGCACGAAGACCACACGCTCCCCGTCCTTGCACATCAGCCGGGAGAGGGCGCGTTCGGTTCCAACCGGGACCGGATCCGCCGGAAGTTCGTGTCTCGGAGCGGCACCCCGCATCGCGGCCAACTGCTCCCGCACGCGGGCCATCGACCGGACCAGGCGGGCCGGATGCACCGGCTTCATGAGGTAGTCCACGGCCCGCGTGTCGAACGCCTCCACCGCGAACGCATCGTGCGCGGTCACGAAAACCACCAGCGGCAACGGCTCCGGATCCATGACCTCCAGGAGACGCAGCCCCGTCATCCGGGGCATCTGGACGTCGAGGAACAGGACGTCCGCATCCAGCCGGGTCAGCGCGTCCCTCACCTCCGAGGCCGAGCCGAACTCGCCGACGACCTCGACGTCCTCCATGCAGGCGAGTTGGCCCCGCAGTCCTTCACGGGCCAGGGGTTCGTCATCCACGATCAGGGTTCGGATCTTCATCTCCTGTGGTTCTCCCTCTGCGGCGAAACGCGGACCGGACCGGCGAAGCGGAACTCGACCCGGAAACCGCCGTCGGCCCGATGCCCGGCCTCGAACCGATGGTTGGCACCGTAGAAGGCGAGGAGTCGCGCCGCGGTGTTCCTCAATCCGATGCCGGACGAGGCTTCCTGAGAGCCGCGCCCCTCGCTGCCCGGGGGACAGGAGTTCTCCATCGCGACCACAACCCGGCCCTCGGAAGAGGTGATCCGCAACGAAACGGAACCGGGTCCCTCCATCCGTTCGATGCCATGGCGAAGCGCGTTCTCCAGCAGGGGCTGCAGGATCAGGGTCGGCACCGGCACGTCGAGCAGACCCTCCTCGACTTCCTCGTGGAACCGGAACCGGTCCGCGAACCGGATGCGCTGGATCCCGACGTAGAGGTGGAGGAGGCGCAGTTCCTCGCGCAACGGGATGCCCGTCGCGGCTCCGTCCCTCAGGCTCATGCGAAGGAGCTCCGAGAGGTTGAGCAGCATCTCGTTCGCGCCGTCCGGGTCCCGTTTGATCAGGACGGAGATCGAATTCAGGGTGTTGAACAGGAAGTGGGGTTGGAGCTGGGCGCGGAGTCCGGCGAGACGGGCCTCGTTCAGATGCCCCTGCAGGACCTCCGCCTGGCGTTCCTTCTCACGTTCCCGGACCCGGATCCGGAAGATCTCGGCGACGGCGATCACCATCCAGTAGATCGGCAGGTTCATCTGCGCCTTCACCACGGACATGCGCCGGGTCGGCCGGGGCAGCCCCGTGACCTCCGAGATCTCGAAGAGCGGCTTTCGACTCACCCGATTCGTCGGGTCCGGAACGGCACCAGCGGGCAACACCGTCGGAAACCGTCCGCGGAAGGACTTCTCCGCGACTTCCATGACCCCTTGGGAGGCGACCTCGGACAAGGTCACGAAGACGACGCTCGAAACCAGGTGGATCCCGATCCAGGACCACAGCCTCGGCCGATTGGCGGGGAACCGGCGGACAACCCATATCGCCAGCGGCGAAAGCGCCGCATACGGGGCCCAGAGGAAGCTGGCCATGAGATAGGCAAGCCAGCCGTCCACCACCCCGATCAGGTGGAGCGTGGTCCCGGTGACGAGGATCAGGGTTCCCCACAGCAGCCAAGCCAGGCTGCAGAACGCCAGGAACGACAGGCCGTAAGCGGCCTGCCGATGCGCGCCACCCCGGTTGTCCGCCTCGATCATCCCTCCGCATTGTCAGCCGCCTGACGTGGGTCCACGCAATCCAGGTCTCTTCGGGTACACCAGTTTCTCGGAACCGCGCTTCCCACCCGGAATGGCCGGATTCATCCCACGCCGCGGGTCTTCATCACGGCCTGATCGCATGCCTTGGAGGCGTCCGCCATCGTGCCGGGCTCGGTCGCTGAAACCCCGTCCCGAGCGATGCCCATCCGGTGCCGCGGCTCGTCCCCGCTTTTTGGGGATTCGTCCCGTGCCGCGGCGTCTGGTCACCGCGTGCCGGACTGACGCTGCGAGGTCGCCGATCGTCGACCCATGCGGCACTCGCGGAACATCCTGCTGGCAGTCCTGACCCTGGCCTCCGGGTGTACCCTCATTCCGCGATACCAAAGGCCCGAAGCGCCGGTGCGCACCACCTTCACCGTGGACCACTCCGGCACCAACGCCGCATCCGCCGTCCTTCCAACCTGGGAGGAGTTCTTCACCGATCCGCGTCATCGGCAGCTGATCCGGATCGCGATCACGAACAACCGGGACCTGCGGTCGGCCACCCTCCGCGTGGAGCAGTCGAGGTCCCAGTACCGCATCTCGCGGTCGCGGCTGTTCCCCCGACAGGAGGCCGGGGCGGCCTTCGAGAGCCTCCGCTCCGGCGGGGACACCCGGGAACTCTGGTCGGCCAGCCTTGGCTCCACCGCCTATGAGGTGGATCTCTTCGGACGGGTCCGGAGCCTGAACCGGCAGGCGCTCGAGAAGTTCCTCGCAACCGACGAGGCCCGGAAGGCGACGCTGATCTCCCTGATCGCCGAAGTGGCGGCCGCGGACCTCGATCTCCGTCGGGCGACGCGGCAGGTCTCCCTGGCCAACGAAACCCTGGGACTGGTCGGGGAGTCGCGGTCCCTCAACCAGGCCGCCTTCGAGGCCGGGGCCAGCAACGAACTCGACCTCCGCTCCGCCGACGCCCAGGTCGAGTCGACCCGGGTCAGCCTGATCGCCGCCCAACTCCAGGCGACCGAGGCCCGAAACCGCCTCGAGCTGCTCCTGGGGCGGCCGCTGCCGGACGACCTTCAGGAGGCCGGTTCCGATCTCGTGGACACATTGGTTCCGAGGGTTCCGGCCGGACTGCCTTCGGACCTCCTGGGGAGGCGTCCGGACATCCTCGAGGCGGAGCACACGCTCAAGGCGGCGAACGCCAACGTCGGAGCCGCGCGCGCCGCCTTCCTGCCGACGCTTCGGCTGACCACCTCCGCAGGCACGTCCAGCGACGAGCTCTCCAGGCTTTTCGGTGCCGGGACCGGGGTCTGGAGCTTCTCCCCACAACTGACGGTCCCCATCTTCACCGGCGGGGAGAACCGGGCCAACCTCGCCGCCGCCCGCGTCGGCGTCCGCATCGAGGTCGCCAACTACGAAGGCGCCATCCAGAGGGCGTTTCGCGAGGTGGCGGACACCCTCGCGTCCATCGACGCGCTGGAAGGCCAGTCGGCGGCCTTCTCCGCCCTCGTCCTCGCGCAGCAACGCCGCTTCGACCTCGCGCGTGCCCGGTTCGGCCAGGGCGAGGACATCTACATCAACGTCCTGCTCGCCCAACAGGACCTGTTCACCGCCCGCGTCCGTTCCATCGACAACACCTTCTCGCTCCTCGCCGGCCGCATCGCCCTGTTCAAGGGCCTGGGCGGCGGATGGCAGTGACCCGGTCCCCCGCTCCATGAAGCCTCCAATCCGCAATCTTCCACTCCTCGCCGCGACGCTCCTGACGGTCCTCGCCGCAGCATCCGCGGGATGTCGCCGCGACGGAGCCGCGACGGCGACATTCGAGACGGTCGCCGCGAGCACCGGCCCGTTGCGCCAGCGGGTCACCGCTTCCGGCACCCTCGGCGCGCTGGTCTCGGTGGACGTGGGCGCGCAGGTCTCGGGAAAGGTCATCGCCCTGCACGCGGACTGGAACTCCCCGGTCAGGAAGGGCCAGGTCGTCGCGGAGATCGACCCCACGCTCTATCGCGCCCAACTGAACCAGGCCGAGGGCGAACTCGCCAACGCGCGGGCCACGCTGACGCTCAAGAGGCAGAACCTCGCCCGGAAGACCGCGCTGCTCCCGGTGAAGGCCGTGTCCCAGTTCGACGTGGACGTCGCCAGCGCCGAGGTGGCGCAGGCCGAGGCACAGCTCTCCATCCGCGAAGCCCATGTCGAGAGCGCCCGCGCGAACGTCGAGTTCTGCCGGATCACCGCGCCGGTCGACGGCATCGTCATCTCGCGCAGGGTCGACCCCGGACAGACGGTGATCGCCGCGATGACCGCGCCGCTGCTCTTCAACATCGCACAGGACATCACCCGCATGAACATCAACGCCTCGGTGTCCGAGGCGGACATCGGGCTGGTCGCCGTGGGCCAGGAGGTCGAGTTCACCGTCGAGGCGTATCCCGACGAGACCTTCAAGGGTGTCGTCGTCCAGGTCCGCAAGTCGCCGGTCAGCTCGCAGAACGTGGTCACCTACGAGACCCTGATCACCGTGGAGAACCCGGGTGAACGGCTCTTCCCGGGCATGACCGCGGACGTGGCCATCCTCGTGGCCCAGACACCGGATGCCACGAAGGTGCCCAATGCGGCGCTCCGGTACTCGCCACCGCAGGAGGTCGAGATGGAGCAGGACAACCCGAAGGGACTCCTCCGGAACCAACGCCTCCTCTACATCCCCGGCTCCCAGCCGGGCCGGCTCCGCCCCGTCGTCGTGCGGATCGGCATCTCCGACGGTGTCGAGACCGAGATCCTCGGCGGCGTGGCGGCGGGAACGCCCGTGGTCACGGCCACCCGAAGCGTTCCGACCGGCAAGGCCGGCCTGACCCCTCCGACTCCTCCGCCAGCACCATGACCGCGACACGATCCACATCGGCTGCGACGCCCTTCATCGAGCTTTCGCGGCTTTGCCGGACCTACGTCTCGGGCGAGGTGAAGGTCCACGCCGTCCGCGATGTCTCCCTCACGATCGGGCGCGGGGACTTCGTCGCCGTCATGGGATCCAGCGGCTCGGGCAAGTCGACGCTCATGAACACCCTGGGCTGCCTCGATCGTCCCACATCGGGTTCCTACCGGCTCGATGGCGTCGACGTGGACGGCCTCGACCGGTCCGCCTTGGCCCACTTCCGAAACCATCGCCTCGGCTTCGTGTTCCAGGGCTTCCATCTCCTTCCCAGGACCTCCGCCCTGGAGAACGTCGAACTGCCGCTTCTCTACCGTGTGCCCATGATCCCGGCCTCCACCCGGAGGTCGCAGGCGAGGAGCGCCCTCGGACGTGTGGGACTCGCAGAACGGCTGGACCACCACCCCAGCCAGCTGTCCGGCGGACAGCAGCAACGGGTCGCGATCGCACGTGCCCTCGTCACCCAGCCCGATCTCATCCTGGCCGACGAACCGACCGGCAACCTCGACACCCGGACGAGCATCGAGGTCATGGCGCTGTTCCAGGATCTCAACGCCGCCGGCATCACGATCGTCATGGTCACCCACGAGCCGGACATCGCCGCGTTCTGCCACAGGACGATCCTCATGCGCGACGGACGCATCGTCAGCGACACCCGCCCTTCCGCCCGCCGGGACGCACGCAGGGAACTCGCCGGGTTGCCGGTCGTCGACGTCCCCACCGGCCCTTCGGAGCCCTGAGTCGAAGCACCATGAACACACTGGCCCAATTCTCCCCATCCCGGGTCTGGCTCACCGCCGGCATCGCATTCCGGGCCCTGGGTCGCAACACCCTGCGTTCCTTCCTCACCGCGCTGGGCATCATCATCGGGGTCTCCTCCGTGGTCGCGATGGCCGCCATCGGCGACGGAGCCCAGGCCAGCATCACCTCCAAGGTCGCCGCCCTCGGCCAGAACCTCCTCACCGTCTTCTCCGGGCCGCGGCGGAACGGCGGCGTCAATTCGGGGCTCGGTTCCTCGAGCACGCTGACGATCGCGGACGCCGACGCGTTGGTCCGCGAGATCCCGGGGATCGTCGCCATCAGTCCCGAGGTCACGACCCCGGCCCAGCTCGTCGCCAACGGCAGGAACTGGTCGTCCACGGTCGCCGGCGAGTCGCCGGGCTACCTCGCCATCCGGAACTGGCGTCTCGCCGCCGGCACGATGTTCACCGAACGGGAGGTCCGATCCGCCTCCCGCGTCGCCGTGATCGGCTCCAAGGCCTCCCACGAACTCTTCGGTCCGGTGAATCCCGTCGGCCAAACCGTTCGGATCCGGAACATCCCCTTCAGCGTCATCGGACTCCTCGAGAGCAAGGGCGCCGGAATCGGGGGACAGAACCAGGACGACCGCATCCTCGTGCCCTACACCACGGTCATGCGGAGGATCACCGGCGACCGCTACCTTCGCTCGATCAACATCCAGGTGCGGGATGCCGCCGACATGGAGACCGTGCAGGAACAGTCGGGCCTCCTCCTCCGCCAACGCCACCGGCTTGCCGCCGGCGAGGAGGACGACTTCAACATCTTCAACCAGAAGGAAGTCGCCGAGACCGTCGACTCGGTGACCTCCTCCATCAAGCTGCTCCTCGGCGCGGTGTCCGGGATCTCCCTGTTGGTCGGAGGCATCGGCATCATGAACATCATGCTGGTTTCCGTGACGGAACGGACCCGGGAGATCGGGCTGCGCATCGCCGTCGGGGCCCAACCCGCCGCGATCCGCCTCCAGTTCCTCCTGGAGGCGGTAGGCCTCAGCCTTTCGGGAGGGGTCGTCGGCGTCGTGCTGGGCGTCGTCGCCTCCCACCTCATCGGCCGCGTCGCAGGATTCGACATCTCCATCTCGCGCGGATCGGTCGCCCTCGCCTTCTGGGTGAGCTTCGCGACGGGTGCCTTCTTCGGGTTCTACCCGGCCAGGCGGGCCGCCGCTCTCGACCCCATCGAGGCGCTGCGCCACGAGTAGCCGGCCGGACGCAGGGCAAACCCGATCCCGGGTCCCGGTCGATGCGCCCGAGCCATCCGGAGGGCGCCCCGGTCTGCCGGCGATCCCATGACGATCGCCGGCGAGGAATTCTCTTGTGAATTCGTGACGCCGACCGCTTATCGCGGTCCGTGCGCCGTCGCATGACCCCTTCCCGGTTCCGGGCCCTTTCGGCTCCGGTCCTGGTCTTGGTCCTGTTCGTCCTCGGCCTCTTCCCCGCGCCATCCTCCTCGGCCCGCGCGGACTCCTGGGAGGGCCTCACCAACCGCGGCGTCGTCCGCTGGGCCAACGACGCGGAGGGCGGTGCTCCCTACATCTTCCACCCCGCGGACGACGCCTCGAAACTCGTCGGCTTCGAGGTCGAGTTCGCCGAGGCGCTGTGCTCTCGACTCGGTCTCCGCTCCGAATTCGTCCAGTACAACTGGGCCAACCTGATCCCGGGCCTGCGACAGGGCGGGAATTTCGACATCGTCGTCGCCGCGCTCGAACGCACCCCGGAGAACCTCGCGCAGGTCGGCATGAGCCGTCCCTACTTCGTCTTCGGACAGCAGCTCGTCGCACGCGCGGCCGACACCGGGATCACCTCGCTCGACGGCCTGCGCGGCCGGACCGTCGGCGTGCTCGGCGCGACCCTTTCACAACGGCTGGCCACCGAGGCCGGCGCGGAGGTGCGCGTCTACGACGAGAACGTGAACTATTTCCGCGACCTCGAGCTGGGCCGCATCGACGCCGTGCTCACCGACTCCCCGATCGCCGAGGTGAACCTCCGGGACCGTCCGCTGTTGCGCCGCGCCGGTCGGCCGTTCGCGCCGGGCTTCTACGCCGTGGCCGTGCCCGCTGGCGATACCCGCCTGCTCGAACGGATCGACGGGGCCATCCTGGAACTGTACCGCGACGGTACCCTCGAACGCATCTACCGCAAGCACGGGCTGTGGTCCTCGGAACAGGCGACCATCGGCACCTGGACGGACAGCGGGGAGGCCGCCAACCCCGTCACCCGCCCCGCGGGGGGATTCGCCCGCTGGAACGTCTATCTCCCGATCCTGCTGCGCGCCGCGGTGACCACGGTCTGGGTGACCTGCGCGTCGATGGCGCTCGCCGTGGCCTGGGGGCTGGTACTCGCGGTGGGACGCGTCTACGGACCGGCCCCGGCCCGATGGTTCAGCATCGCGTACGTCGAGGTCTTCCGCGGGACGCCCCTGCTGTTGCAGCTCTACTTCGTCTACTTCGGACTGGCCCAGCAGTTGGGTTGGAAGCTGTCGGCCGGCGCCGCGGCCGTCCTCACCCTCGGCCTGAACTACGCCGCCAACGAGGCCGAGAACTACCGCGCCGGACTCCAGGCAGTGCCGCGCGGCCAGACCGAGGCGGCCCTCGCCCTCGGCATGACGCCTTGGCTCACGTTCCGTCGCATCCTCCTGCCCCAGGCCCTGCGCATCAGCCTGCCCTCGGTCACCAACGACTTCATCGCCCTCTTCAAGGACTCCTCCATCGTGTCCGTCATCGGCCTGGTCGAGCTCACCAAGGAGTTCCTCATCCGCGCCCTCGACGCCGGCGACTACCTCGGGCTCGGCGTGATGACGGCCGCCATCTACTTCGCCATGGGCTGGGCCGCCTCGGCCGCCGCCCGGGCGATCGAACGGAGGCTCCATCCATGATCCACGTGCAGGGTCTCCACAAGCGGTTCGGCGACACCCGCGTGCTCGAGGGCGTCGACCACATGCAGAAGGCGGGCGAGGTCGCCGTGCTCATCGGCCCCAGCGGCTGCGGCAAGAGCACCTTCCTCCGCTGCCTGAACCAGCTCGAACAGGCCGACGCCGGCACCATCGAGATCGATGGCCTGGTCGTCGGACCCCGGGCCGACCGGAAGACCCGCACCGAGCTGCGTCGCCGCACCGGCATGGTCTTCCAGCAGTTCCACCTTTTTCCCCACCTCACCGTGCTCGGAAACGTCATCGAGGCGCCGGTGCACGTCGGCGGGATGTCCCGTGCCGACGCCACCGCCCTCGCCATGGAATTGCTCGCCAAGGTGGGACTGGGCGACCGGGCCGGCTTCCACCCGGCCCAGCTTTCCGGCGGACAGCAGCAGCGCGTCGCCATCGCCCGGGCCTTGGCCATGCGGCCGCGGGTGTTGCTCTTCGACGAACCGACCAGCTCCCTCGACCCGCAGCTGCGGGGTGAAGTCCTGACGGTGCTCCGGGATCTGGCCGCGGAAGGGCGCACCATGCTGTTGGTCACCCATGAGATGGGTCTGGCCCGGGACATCGCCGACCAGGTGCTGTTCTTCGACGCCGGCAAGGTCGCCGAGTCCGGTCCGCCCGAGCAGGTCTTCGGGGATCCGCTCCACCCCCGCACACGGGAGTTCCTCCGGGGCACCCATTCGTGATTCCTGATTCCCGATTCCCGATTTTCAGCGACAAGCAGCCGCGGCTGCCACGCTGCGGACTTTTCCCCTTTCCCTGATTCCCGGTCCGGCGACAGACCCCACGCGGTGACGCCACAACGCCGGGGCCTTCGCGATACCTGGTCTCCCTTGTCCGGTTTCCCGGCATCGGAAGCCCTCCATCCGTTCCCGCGGCCTTGCGTACCGGTCGCTTTTGCGTGGTGTCTTCCGAACTGGGAGAGGAATGTGGCGGCCGCGGCTTCCCAAGGGGACGCGGGAACCGCTAGCCTTCTCCCGCTTCCCATGGGTCTCCTGCACCAAAACTGCGCCGGAATGCCGCGCCGTGACTTCCTCCAGGTGGGGCTCGGCGGGATGCTCGGGCTCGGGCTCTCAGACATCCTCCGGCTGAACGCGGCGACGGCGAAGCCGCAGTCGGTCCCCCAGGTGGCGCCGCCGGCCGGCACGAAGCCGGTCAACTGCATCCTCATCTGGCTCGACGGTGGGCCTTCCCACTACGAGACCTTCGATCCGAAGCCCGACGCGCCCGCGGAGATCCGCGGCGACTTCAAGCCGATCCCCACGGCGGTGCCGGGAATCCGCTTCAGCGAGGCGGTCCCCGAACTGGCGAAGGTGGCGGACCGCTTCACGGTCGTCCGCTCGATCTGCCATCGCGATCCGAACCACGGCGGCGGCAACCACTACATGATCACCGGCGCCCCGACGCCGGTGCCCGTCGCCTGCGGCGCCTTCGTCACCTTCCATCCCTCCTTCGGTTCGGTGGTTTCCTGGACGCGCGGCCAACAGGCGGGACTGCCTCCCTACGTCTCCATCCCGTCGGTGACCCGCAGCGGCGGCCCGAACTTCCTCGGGGGACGCCACGCTCCGTTCGTCATCGACGGCTACCCGAACTCCGCCTCGTTCAAGGTCCGCGACGTGGTCCTGCCTCCCGGCGTCAGCGAGTCCCGCGCGGCCTCCCGCCGCGAACTCCGGACGGCCCTCGACGGGATGCGCCGCCACGCGGACAAGGTCATGGAGGATCCGGCGGTCGGATTCGACGAGTACCTCCAACAGGGGGTGCAACTGGTGATGTCGTCGCAGGCCCAGGCGGCCTTCGACATCCACCGCGAGGACGCCAAGGTCCGCGACCGCTATGGCCGGAACGACTTCGGCCAACGCCTGCTGATGGCCCGCCGACTGGTCGAGGTCGGCGTGTCGTGGATCACCGTCAACTCGGGCGGCTGGGACCACCACACGAAGCTGTTCGACGCCTACAAGGGGGATCAGGTGCGGAACATGGACCGCGGCGTGGCGGCCCTGATCGCGGACCTCGACGAACGCGGCCTCCTCGACTCGACCCTCGTGGTGCTGCTCGGCGAGTTCGGCCGGACGCCGAAGGTGAACAAGGACGCGGGTCGCGACCACTGGCCGCATGCGATGTCGGTGCTGATGGCCGGGGCCGGATGCCCGCGCGGCGCGATCGTCGGCGCCACCGACGCCAAGGGCTATGCGGCCTCCGAGAGCGTCTACCGCCCCGAGGACTTCGCGGCCACGTTGTACACGAAGATGGGCATCGATCCGAACCAGGTGCTCCACACCAACACCGGACGCCCCGTCCCGCTGGTGAGCAACGGCCGCCGGATGCGCGAGCTCTTCGCGTGACCTGCGCCCGATGAGAAGTCCCGGCCAGCGAATCCATTCCCGCGGCATGGCCTGTCCAAAGGGAACGGCGCGTCCCTCGACGTGGTTCCTCGCAGGCTCCCTCTGGGCTGGCCTTCCGGCGCTCACGGGCGCCGTGCCGGTCCTCGAGCAGCTGCATCCGCCGGCGATCCAGGCCGGCACCGCCCGCGAGATCACCGCGGTCGGGAAGTTCGATCCCTGGCCGGCCGCGACGTGGGTCTCGGGCGACGGACTGCGGGTGGAGGCGCTGGAGGAAAAGGGCCGTCTCCGCGTGACCGTGGCCACGAACGCGGTGCCGGGACCGAGACTGCTCCGCTTCTTCAACGGCGAAGGCGCCAGCGCGCCGCGGTTCCTCCTCGTGGGCGGCGACCCCCAGACCGACGAGCTGGAGCCCAACGACGATTTCCGCAATCCCCAGGTGCTCGCGACGCTGCCGGCCTCGGTGAACGGACGCCTGGAGAAGAACGGCGACGTCGACGTCCTCGCCGTCGAACTCGCAGCCGGCCAGACGCTCGTCGCCGCCGTCGAGGCCCATGTCTGGATGTCCCCGGTCGACGCCGTGCTGCGTTTGGTCGGCCCCGACGGGAGCCAGGCGGCATGGAACCACGACGATGGACGCACCCTCGACCCGTTCCTCGCCTTCACGGCGCCCCGCAGCGGACGATACGGCGTGCAGGTGTTCGGCTTCCCTCATCCGGCCGACTCCGACATCCGCTTCACCGGAAACGCCCGCTGCGTGTACCGGCTGCTCCTGACGACGGGACCCGCGATCTCCCACGCCTGGCCGCTCGGAATCCGGCGCGGCGTCACGAACCGGGTGCGGATCGACGGGTGGAACCTCCCCAACACGATGCCGAGGGAACTCGTCGTGGACGGAGCGGCCGTGGCGGCCGCGGTCGGAAGGACCGAGTGGCGGCCGCCGGGATTCCACCTGCCGTTCGAGCTGGCCGTGGGGGACGGCGAAGAGGAGATCGAGTCCGAGCCCAACGACCTCGCCGCGTCGGCGGGACACCTGCGGATCCCGGGAGCGGTGACGGGGGATCTCAACGCCAAGGGGGACCACGACCGGTTTCGGTTCGAGGCGAAGAAGGGGGAACGCCTGCGACTGGCGGTGAAGGCGGCGGCCCTTGGGTTCCCGTTGGACGCCTGGCTCGCCGTGGAGGGCCCGGACGGCAAGGAGCTGGTGCGGCAGGACGACTCGGTCGGCAGCGATCCGGTGATCGAATGGACCGCGCCCTCGGACGGCGCCTTCGTGGCCGTTGCGGGGAGCCTGCTCCAGAAGGGAGGCGACTCGTTGAGGTACCGCATCGAGGCGACCCGGAGCCGGCCGGGGTTCAAGGCCACCGTGACAGAGGACGTCTTCTCAATCGCTCCGGGCGCCACCAACGGGATCAAGGTGGCCCTGACGAGGAGCGGCGGTTTCGAGGCGCCGATCCGGCTGACGGCGGAAGGGCTCCCGCCGGGGATCCACGCCGCGGCCGCGGAAGCGGGACCGAAGGAATCCGAGGCCGTGCTGAGACTGGTGGCCGCCGCCGATGCCAACCCGACGAACGGAACCTTCCGCATCGTCCTCGCGGGAGGAGACCCGGAGCTGCGGGTGGCCGCACTCCACGAGCTGGTCAGCAGCGGGGAGAACAACGGAGTGCCGCAGGGTTTCCGGCGCCTGAAGATCGAGGCCGTGGAGGACCTGTGGCTGACCGTGACACAGCCACCGCCGGCCAAGGACGCCTCGAAGAAGCCCTGAGCCATCGCAAGCCGGATTCGTCCGACCCGATCGGAAGCGGACCCCGCGCAATACCGGAAAGACGCCGGGGAAGGGCTTCGGGCTTCGGGGGCGGGTCCGCTTCGCGGCTGGGCACCTCGGTGTGAGGCTCCCTACTTCGGGATCTGGCTGAGCCGGAGTCGGACCGAGATCAGGAGTATCGGACCAAGGGGGTGCCGTCGATGCGGAGCGAGAGGTCGATCGGGTCGCCGATCGAGACCGTGCCGTTGGCCACCTGGTAGGCCCACACCAGGAAGTAGCTCGGGACCGCGTGGCCGTAGATCGTCGCAAACGCACCGTCCACCGCGTCGCCGCCGTGGGCCATCTTCACCCGGCCGATGCGGGGCACGTTGAACCGGGGATCGAAGGTGTACCACTGGCCACCGAGGTAGACCTCGCAGTAGGCGTGGAAGTCCATCGCCGAGCCGGGATCGATGAAGCCGATGTCGGGAAGGTGTCCGGTCACGTAGCGCGCCGGCAGGTTGAAGGCCCGGCACAGGGCGATCGCGAGGTGGGCGAAGTCGCGGCAGACGCCATGGCGGCGGGCGAGGACCTCCGAGGCCGAGAGGTCGGGGCGACCGGAGCCGAACCGGTACTCGATGTTGTGGTGCACCCAGTCGCAGATCGCCTTCACCCGCTGGATCCCGTGGGGCACGAGGCCGAAGTGGTTCCAGGCGAAGTCACGGAGCTTGTCCGAGTCGCAGTAGCGGCTGGGAAGCGTGTAGCGGAGGACGTCGGCGGGGAGCTGGTCCACGGACGGGACCGGGGTGGACTCGGGGCAGTAGTCGGGCAGCGACGAGACGGCGACGAGGGCGTCATGCCGGATCTCGTTGCGGCCGGGCATCATCACCGAACGCCAGGTGAGGTTGCCATGGCTGTCCAGGAACTCGTAGGCGGGCTGGCCGATGCCGAAGGAGAGGCTTTCCTGGACGACGAGCACGTGGCCCTCCAACCGCGGGCGCAGCACGAGCAGCATCGGGGTCGGATGCGTGACGTCGTAGGAAAGGTGGCAACCGATGCGGAGCGTGACGTTGAGCGGGATCCAGTTCATGTCGACGGCCCGCGCAGGGAGGCCGTCGCCCGGAACGCTTCCGGACGTGGTGGCGCCCGGATTTGGGTCTGCTGCGATGCAGCGGGCAACGGGCCGTCCTGTCGAGGACGAAGACCATGGCGACCCCAAGGCTTCAACTCCGACGACGGGACGCGCGGATCAGGAGCAGGAGGCCCACGGAGGCGAGCGCCACGGTCGTAGGCTCCGGAACGGCGACGAAGCCGTCGAAGCGGAAGGAACCCGCGCGCCGAAACGCATCCGACGGCGTGCGGAAGAGGCCGATGGCGGACTCGGGTGAAACAAGGAGCGACCCGTCGATCGAGAAGCCGGAAACGGAAGCGACCGCATGGACGTCGGCCAAGTCGAACAGCAGGGGCGATGGGGTGCCGGTGGGTATGCTGCTGCGCAGGATCCAACCGGTGCCGCCGGTGCCGATGCGGGAGGCGTCGTAGAGGAGGGTGAAGTCGCCCACCGCCAGACTCCCACCCAGCATCTGGAAGCGGGCGACCCCACCCAATCCGATGACGCCCGTGGCCGACTCGGGATTCCCGGGGGAGAAGCGGAAGGTGGTCGCCTGGGCGGTCCGCCCGTCGTGGTTGAGCACCACCGGGCCGTTCATGACGTAGGACTGACCGATGTAGGAAGGATGGGGATCGGCCCGCGTCCGCAGTTCCTCCGCGGTGGCGGCGGCCGCGACGGGCGCCTCGAAGAAGGCTTGGAGGACGAACACGGGTGGCGACGAGATGCCACCGCCGAGCCGATTCCACACTGCCGCATCGTAGTCGATAACCGCGGAGCCGGATCCGAGCGACTCCGCGCAGACTTGGAGGGCGCAGCATCCCGAAAGAACCGCGACCCGGAGCCGATGCGTGACCGTGAGGTCGCGGGCGAAGATCTTCACGGGACGAGGATGGGGACTCCGGCGACATCCGCACCTCCGGGATTGCCGAATGCCCACCTTGGCGGCGAGACCCGTCACGCGGGCCCGACGAGGAAGGGCAGGCAGGAGGGGCGGACCTCGATGCGGACCGGCGTGTGGCCGAGCACCTCGCCGTCGACGGCCACCGATTGCGGGGGCGTCCCGTCGATCTCCATGGCGGTGGCGGGGAAGTAGCGGACCAGCGGATGCGAGACGTGGGTTCCCCGCACGAGCCGAAGGAACTGGCGGGCGACCTCGAGGCGGCCCGTGGCGCGGATCAGGCTCACGTTCATCTCGCCGTCGTCCATCCGGGCCCCCGGGGCGACGCGCATCATGCCGCCCCCGGCATGGGCGCTGTTCCCGGCGAGCGCGACCACCATCGGCTCGTCCCAGGTCCGGTCGCCGACCCTGACCCGCAAGGTCGGGCACTCATGGCGCAGGAGGGCCCGGAAGAAGCCGACCGAGTAGCAGAGCCGCGGACCGAAGAGGCCCTTCACCCTCGGCGTGGTGGCGCGCAGCAGGTCCGAGGCGAAGCCGACCGCGGCGAAGAGCATCGCGGCCCGGAGGCCGTCCGCGGCGGTCTCCACGGCAAGGACGTCCCGGAACGCGACCCGTCTCCCACGCAGGGCGGCGAGCAGACGCCGGTCGTCGCCGGTGCCGAGCAGCTGCGCGAGGTCGTTGCCGGTTCCCATCGGCAACACGGCGATGGGTGTCGTCGTGGGCCCGGCCCTCAGTCGACCCGATGCGACTTCGTTCGCGGTGCCGTCCCCGCCGGCCACGACCAGCAGGTCCTCCGGTCCGGTGTCGGCGTCGCGGGCCAGTTCGACGGCGTGGCCAGGCGCCTCGGTGGTACGGACTTCGGGAACGTATCCGGCCGTGCAAAGGGCCGTGAGCACCGTGGAAAGGCGGCTCGACCGGTCGCGACCGGCGGCGGCCTGGCGGTTCAGGATGACGACCGCGCGTGGCATCGGTTCATTCCCCCAGGACCTTGACGAGCACCCGCTTCCGCCGGCCTCCGTCGAATTCGCCGTAGAAGATCCGTTCCCACGGGCCGAGGTCGAGTCGGCCGGCGGTGATCGCGACGACGACCTCGCGCCCCATGACCTGGCGCTTGAGGTGGGCATCCGCGTTGTCCTCGCCGGTCCGGTTGTGGTCGTAGGCGGTGGTGGGGGCGTGGGGGGCGAGGCGCTCGAGCCACCGTTCGAAGTCCCGGTGCAGGCCGGGTTCGTCGTCGTTGATGAAGACCGAGGCGGTGATGTGCATGGCGTTCACCAGCACCAGTCCTTCCTTCACGCCGCTCCGTGCGACGAGTTCCGCGACCGTGTCGGTGATGTTCTCGAACCCTCGGCGTCCGGGGATCTCGAACCAGAGGTGTTCGGTCAGCGATTTCATCGGAGGGATCGTTGGGCCCGCGCAGGGATCAGGGCTCCAGGGGATGACGGCGAGCGGCGAGCGGGAATCGGACCCGGCTGCCGCCGAGGGCGGCCTGGTACACGCCGGCCACCATCTCGACCGCCCACGCGCCGTTCCGACCGCTGCACGCCGGCTCGCGGGATTCGCGGATCGCAGCCAGCCAATCGGCCACGGGCAGGCGGTTGTGGTCCGACGGCGACATCGGCGCGACGCCTTCGAGCGGCACCCAGCGGTCCTGGCGCCCGGAGGGTCCCCAGGGTTCCGAGACGCGGAGGAACGCGGACGGCGCGAGATCGCAGTTCAACCGGGCGGAGCCCCGGCTTCCGAGAAGCTCGAGACCCCACTTCGCCGTGGTCTCGCGGAGGAACGGATCGCTGGTGAAGGTTCCGGTCACCCCTTCGGCGAAGGCGAACTGGGCCGAGACCTGGTTCCCGGCGACCCAGCCCACGTCGTCGGCGACGCGGCGCCGGTCGGAGGCGACGATGTCGCGACCCTTCTGGAGCACCCGCGCCGTGACCCAGAGCGGATCCCCGGCGTAGAGGCGGAAGAAGTCGAAGAGGTGGCTTCCGAGCACCATGAGGTCCTCGCCGCCGGACCGGTGATCCTGCTTGCCCCAGGCATGGATCTCCCGGAGTTCGCCGATCCGGCCGGAGCGGAGGGCGGCGAGGATGGCCTGGGCCGCCGGCGACATGCGCATGGTGTGGGCGACGGCGACGCGACGGCCGCGGCGATCGGCCGCCTGGAGCACGGCATCGGCCTCGGCGGGATCCCGGACGAATGGCTTCTCGACGTAGAGATGGGCGCCGGCCTCGATGCAGGCGAGGGCGACCGACGCATGTTCCTGCGCATGTCGTGATGCGATGGACACGAGGTGTGGGCGTTCGACGCGGAGGAGTTCCTTCCAGTCGGCATGCGTCCGGATCGCTCCTGAGGTGGCCGCCGCACGGCGACGGCCGGCCGGGTCCGGATCCGCGAGGGTGACCTCGGCTATTCCGGGTACTTCCCTGAAGATCGCCTCGAGCCCGTGTCCGAAGTCGCCATGGCCGGTGCTCCCGATGACGGCGGCCCTCCATCCACCGTCAGGGGCCGGCTCGGCGGAGCCCCGGAGCGCCGCGATGGTTCCCGCGGCCAACGTCGTCCGTAGGAACTGGCGCCGCGGCCACGGCCGGCTTGGGAACGCAGGGGATTGGGAGATCGGATTCAAGGCTGACTCCCAGGAGACTTCGGTCGGAACCGCAGGATCCGCGAGGCGAATCGCGACTCCCCGACCCAGAGGAATCCGCCGGCCCAGGCGACCGAGGCCGGATGCACCAACTCCCGGCGGAGGGGCAGCGGAGCGCGATCGGATTCGGATCGCGCCCCGAGTTGCACGTCGGAGGGCAGTCCGGAGACGGCATCCTCGACCCGCTCCCAGATGTCCACCTGACCGCCCATCCGATTCGCGGCGATGAGCCGCCCATCGACCATCACCACCTGGGAGATGTAACGCATCCGGTTCGGGTTCCCGATCATCTCGGATTCGGAGTCCGCCTGGAGATCGTCGAGCCGCCATAGGTGGGGCGGTTCCTCGCCGCTGGAAGCCGCCAGCAGACGACGTCCGTCGGAATTCAGCCGGCCCGGTTCGGCCATGAGCAGGGAGAACGCGGGTTCCTGGGAAGGCATGGGGATGCCATTCCAGACGTGGACCGCGCCGGCCCCCCGGTCGGAGACGAAGAACCGTTCGGCGTCCATGGCCACGCCGGTCAACTCCGCCGGCCCGCTGCCACCGAACGCGCCGGGAAGGATCCGGTCGGGCTTGGCGGTCAGGACGGGTGGCCGCTCCCAGATGTACACCGAAGCCGCCGTCGTCACCGCCAGGCGGCCGTCATGGGCCGAGATGTCATTGGGGGCCTCCGGCAGATGGATCACCCGGTCGGGGAGCGCACCGGCGTCATCGGGAAGACGGTCCCACATGAGGATCTTCCGGTCGCGGGCCGATGCCGCGAAGAGACGGACGCCGTCGGATGCGAGCAGCGGGTTGTGGATGCGCCCCGAAGCCGACCACACATCCTCGTCCACCGTCCTGGAACCCAGCGCGAAGTCGGGCGGGGAATTCGAGGAGGACGGGAGGGAGTTCCACGCCAACACCTGTTGCCGGGAAGTCGACGTGGCATAGAGACGTCCCCCGGCGACCACGGCATCCGGTCCAAGCCAGGCGCTTTGGGCCTGGGGTCGGAGGTGGAGCGTCGGAGCGCTTTCCGACGCGGTGGGCGGGCGATCCCACAGGCGAAGATCGTGGTGTCCCGCGAGGAGGAGGCTTCCGTCGGCAAGGAACGATCCCTTCAGCCATCCGGGCATCTCGAAGTCGGGCATCTGGTGGCGGTGGGTCGGAAACGACCGCCACACCAGGGTGCGCATGCGATTGGCTCCGACGGGATCGACCTCCGCGACCGCGAACCATCCCCGGCCGTCGCTGGTGACCGCACGTGGGCTGCGCACTCCGGGAGTGACCAGGACCAGGTCCGGGACGGCGTTGTCCGCGGTCGGGATCCGATTCCAGATCAGGACCGAGGCGCCATGGGTGGCGACGACCGCGAGGCGCTGGCCGTCGGTCCAGACACCCCAAGGCCACCTCAGCGGAGCGGTCGGGCCGAAGCGAGGAAGACCGGGGGTGGGACCGGGACTGGGCCGTTCATCGGAGGCGATGGGAGGAAGCCCCTTGGGTTGCCACGGCGGCTGTTCGGGCGGGATCTTCCGGGTGACCTGGGGCAGGTCGATCAGCACGTCCGCAGGCGCGCCGTCTCGATCCGGGATGCCGTTCCAAAGGAGGACCCGGTCGTTCCGGGTGTCGGCGACCGCGACCACGCGTCCGTCCCGGGAAAGGGCGACCGAGGCCGGCGACGCGAGTTGCCCGCGTCCTCCTCCGGCGTCGATCCGACGTGAGTCGGGTTGGCCGAGGATGCGGTCCGGCGGCGTGTTGGATTCCGGTGCGTGGCGCCAGTAGAGAATGCGGTTGTGCCAGCGGTCGGCCACGGCGAGGGAGCTTCCGTCGGTGGCGAGTCCGGAAGGATGGTCGAGGACCAGGTCGCCGGCGGGCAGTTCGAAGCCCTGGCAGGCGAGCACCAGGTCCGCCTCGTGTGCATTTCCAAAGACACCCTTGGGGGCGGGCGCGGCGGGGCGGTAGACGGAACGGGTCTGTTCCAGCTCGAACGTCCGAACCGGGCCCGAATGGCGGTCCTCCAAGGCGAAGGGGGAGGCCATGCGGCGGACCCGGAAGGGCCGCCCACGTTCCTGGATCAACGGCAGCCCAGGCCCATCTCGGAGCGGCTCACCGGGAAAGCCGGAGGGAACCGGGTTCGTCTGGGCCATGGCCACCGTGGCCGACAGGAGGAGGGAAAGCCGGAACCAAACCCGCGAAGGGACGGATTGGATCGTCACTGGGATCATGGGACCAGGCGCGCTGCCAACCGAGATGCAATGACTCGCAATACACCCGCAATCGGGTCCAAGAACAAGCGCGCAGCCTGCTCATTGACAAATTGACCATCCACATTGCTGCAATGCAGCACGAAATCGGCATGCGCTTCCCCGGGTTGTGCCGCTTCCGGAATCGGGCGGCGGATCCGCGCTGGACCGCAGGTTCCCGCCCGACGAGGTTCCCGACGCCATGGCCAAGACCCCGCCGCGTCGTCGCAAACCCTCCCCGCCCGTTTCCGTCGTCACCGGCGGTGCCGGTTTCCTCGGTTCCCACCTGATCGATCTGCTTCTCTCCAAGGGCCACCAGGTGGTCGCGATCGACAACCTCGTCACCGGCTCCACCGACAACATCGCCCACCTCGCCGGACGGAAGGACTTCCGGTTCATCGAGCAGGACGTCACCGAGTACCTCTACCTGGACGGGCCCGTGGACTACGTGTGGCACTTCGCCTCGCCGGCGAGTCCGGTGGACTACCTCGAGCTGCCGATCCAGACGCTGAAGGTCGGGTCGCTCGGCACCCACAAGGCGCTGGGGCTCGCCAAGGCCAAGGGCGCCCGCTTCCTGATCACGTCCACGTCCGAGGTTTACGGTGATCCGCTGGTCCACCCGCAACGCGAGGACTACTGGGGCAACGTGAATCCGGTCGGCCCGCGCGGCTGCTACGACGAGTCCAAGCGCTTCGCCGAGGCCCTGACGATGGCCTACCACCAGCAGCACGGCATCGCCACCCGCATCGTCCGCATCTTCAACACCTACGGACCCCGCATGCGCCTGCGCGACGGCCGCGTCGTCCCGGCGTTCATCAGCCAGGCGCTCACCCACAAGCCCATCACGCTCTTTGGCGACGGATCGCAGACCCGCAGCTTCTGCTACGTGAGCGACCTCATCGAGGGCATCTTCCGCCTGATGATGCTCGACGGGAAGGATGCCCATCTACCGACCAACATCGGCAACCCGCACGAGCTGACCGTCCGGCAGTTCGCGGAAGAGATCGTCAAGGCCACCGGCTCGAGGTCGAAGCTGGTGTGCCGCCCGTTGCCGCAGGACGATCCGAAGCAGCGGAAACCGGACATCGGTCGCGCCAGGCGCCTGCTCGGATGGGAACCGGTCGTGCCCCTCGCGGACGGCCTGCGCAAGACCATCGACCACTTCCGCGACCGGGTCTGATCCGCGCAGAAGCGGCGCCCACGCCGAGGGGCCCACGCAAGGAACCGGCCCCAACCATTCGATGTCCTACGCAGCAGCGAACCGCTCTGGGCTTCTCCGTCCTGGATTCGTTCGAGTGAAGGGTCACGCGGAGGCGCGGAGGAGGCGGAGAGCGGCTTGATGGTTCCCTCAGCGTTCCTCGGATGAGGCGCCCCTCCCTTCCGGTTCTTCGGGCTTTGCGGCATTGCGTACGGGCCCTTCTGAGCGTTCTTGGGCCGGCGCGGAGGGTCCGGTAGGATGTTGGCGTGAACGTCACGTTCCGCGGCCGTCGCCGCCATTTCCGCACCGTCTCCTTCGACGCCGCCACCAACGAGGTGGTGCTGATCGAACAGCGCCTGCTGCCCCACAGCTTCGAGCTTTTCCGGACCCCGGACTACAAGGCCACCGCCGCGGCGATCACCGACATGGTCGTCCGCGGGGCCGGCGCCATCGGGGCCACCGCCGCATACGGGCTGGCCCAGGGCGCCCGCGCCTTCCGCGGGAACGACCTCGTCCGCTTCGAGGCCCATGTGGAAAAGGTCTACCAGACCCTCAAGCACGCCCGTCCCACCGCGGTCGATCCGGTGAACGCGATGAACGGCATCCGTGCCGAGATGTCGGCCGGCACCACCGTCGTGGAACGGCAGGACATCGCCTTCGCGGCGGCCGTGCGCTTCGCCGACGAGGACGTCCTCCATTGCGGCGAGATCGGCCGCCACGGTGGGCCGCTCATCCGCGACGGCATGCGGGTGCTGACCCACTGCAACGCCGGCTGGCTGGCCTTCGTCGACGTCGGCACCGCCACCGCGCCGATGTACGCGGCGCAGGCCGAGGGACGGAAGTTCCACGTGTACTGCGACGAGACCCGTCCGCGTTGCCAAGGCGCCTCCCTCACCGCCTGGGAACTCGCCCAGCAGGGCGTCCCGCACCAGGTCATCGCCGACAACGCCGCCGGATTCCTCATGAGCCGCGGCGAGATCGACCTGGTGATCGTCGGCAGCGACCGCGTGCTGGGAAAGACCGGCGAGGTCGCCAACAAGATCGGCACCTACACCAAGGCCGTCTTGGCGCATCGCCACGGGATCCCGTTCTACGTCGCCATCCCGCTCTCCACCATCGACTGGGAACTCGACTCCGGACTCCGGATACCGATCGAGGACCGCTCCGGCGACGAAGTGCTCGGCGCGTGGGGCGTCCTGCCGGGCACCGGCAAACGCCCGGGAAAACGGGCCTACGTGCGCATCGCGAACCCGACCAGCACCGCGCGGAACCCGGGCTTCGACGTGACCCCGCCGGAACTCATCACCGGCATCATCACGCCGCACGGCATCTTCAAGCCGAAGGAGCTGAAGAAGCTCCGCAAGCTGCTGCATTGACGGAGCCGACGCGGATTGCACGGAGGCAGAACCGACGAAACGGAGCTTCCCGGCTCAGCGGCCGCCCTTGCAGTGCGGGCAGGTTCCGCCATGGAGGAAGCGGTTCCGGAAATAGTCGTCGCGGGAAGCGGCCGTCTGCTTCGGCGCACCGGCGTCGACGACGGCCTGCATGCGCTTGAGGCGTTCGACGAAGCTCTCGGGATTCCAGCCGTGCCCCTTCCCCGGGCCGTACCGGATCTCCGCCTCGGCGGGCGGGTCCGTCTTCCGCAGGAAGTCGTCGAGCAGATGGACGGCGTTGTTGAGGAAGTACTCGTCCGCCTCGCCGACCCAGATGTGGATCTTCCCACGGAGCTTCGGCCCGAGGGTGGCCCAGTTCCGCTCCAACTGGAGCCGCAGATCATAGCGCTGCCACGTCTCGGCGACCTTCGGATCGATCCGTCCGCTCCGGGGATCCCACAGCGGCAGGGCACGGCCGTTGGAGCCGCGCGGTCCGTAGACGGCGTTCCACGAACCCCATTGGCCGCCGCCGTTCGCGTAGCTGCCGCCGTCGCCGAGGACGTTCTCCAAGGCGACTTCGAAACGGATCGTGAACTTGGTGTCCCCGAGAAGCGTGCGGGCGCTGGGACGCTCGAATCCGGCGACGTTCACGAACGCATTGGTATCCCGGTAGATGTCCACGAGCTGGTGGGCCCGGAAGTCCACGCCGTCGGGAAACCCGCTCCAGCAGCCGCCGAAGAAGTCGGGGTAGAGGACCTGCAGCGCGAAAGACACCCAGCCGCCGGTGGAACCGCCGGTGGTGAACCGCGCCCACGGCTGGCCGATACCACGGAAGGCGTGTTCGACGTGCGGAATCAGCTCGCGGATCAGGGCGTCGCCGTAGGGACCGTGGTTGTCGGAATTGATCTGGTACGGATCCCCGGAAGGCCCGGCTCCATCCAAGGCGAGCAGGATCATCTGGGGCGTGTCGGAGGCGTCGAGTTCCCCGCGCAGTTTCGAGCCCTCACGGAGCGCCCGGTCGAAGCGGTCGTGGCGCGACCCGAAACCTCCGATGTCGACGACCAGCGGATAGCGGCGGGTCGGCTCGGAGTTGAAGGTGCGCGGCAGCACCACCGAAGCGCGGAGGAACATCGGACGTCCGTGGAAGGCGGTGAGGGACGGGGACGGGAAGCGCAGGTGCTTCACCCGGTCGGTGTCGGGCGGGAGAGATTCCGGCGGCAAGGCCCGGGAGAGGGTGAACTTCCGGGTTTCTGCCCGACGCGGATCGACGTCGAGGAGTTCGGGCTGGGAGACGAGATTGCCGGGTGCGTCGAGGAGGCGCAGATCGCGGTTGGTCATGAGGACCGCCTGGACCCACCAGCGCCCGGGCGGCAGGTCGGCCAGCGACGCACCGGGAAAGGTCGTGGCGCCGTCCAGGACCTGCGCCGGACGACGCTGGGAAAGGCCGAGGGTGTCCACGCCGGCGAGGAAGGGTCCGTTCCAGGACGGTTCCCCGATCTGTTCGATGGGTTCCGGGGAATTGGTCCGGGCGAAGACGAGGACGAGGCGGCCGGAGAGGTTGGTGGATTCGAGTGCGGGGTCCGGGCGGACTTCGAATCGGACGCGGGCGGCGCCGGGTGCGGCCACGGCGGCGGGGAAAAGGGAAAGAAAAAGGGCGTGGAACAGAACCACGCCCAGGAAACGGAATCGAAGGAAGGCCGCCACGGGCCTCAGCAAAACGGGATCGACCCTGGAAATCGAGCCCCGAGGGCCGGGATCACTTCGCGACGTCCTTGAGCAACTCCTGGAGTTTGTCGGCCGGGAGGGCCTTGAGCTGCTCCTTGAGCTGCTCCGGGGTCAGTTCGGACGGCGCAGCGGCGGAAGCGCCAGACCCGGAAACGGGGATCTTCGACAACTCCTCCATGGTCCAGTTGTCGTCGGTGGAACGGGCCTTGGTCTCTGCGAGAACCGCCGAGACCTCCTGCGGCGTGACCGCGGAGCCGGTGTTGCCCCACGAGGTGCGGATGTAGGTCAGGACCGCGGCGAGCTTGGCCTCGCTGGCACCGATCGCGTCCCACTGGCTGCCCATGACCACGGAAGGATCGCCGGAAGGGTTCCAGGTGACGGAGGCGTTGACCACCACCGGTCCCTTCAGTCCATGACGGACGATCCGGATCAGGCGGTTGGGACCCGCGGCGTTCACGATGTCTGAACCGGCCAACGTCGGCGCGACCCCGGCCTTGCCGGCACCGTCCTCGTTGTGACACGCGGCACAGATTCCGTTGAAGGTCACCATTCCCTCCCGCTTGACCTTGGCGAGGGGATCCTCGGCGACCGCGGAAACCGCGACCGGACGGCCGTGCTGCAGTTCGGAAAACTCGTCGGCCTCGAAGCGGCCGCTGTAGGCGGTGAGGTAGGACCCTCCCCAGAAGAGCAGGCTGGCGATGCCCGCGACGATCCAGAGGTTGAGCGGCTCGAAGCCTTCCTTGGGCTCGGGCTTCTCACGGATCACCGCGGCATGAATCTCGGCGACGTCGATGTGTTCGCCCTGGTCCAGACCGACAGGACGGCGAATGGGATCGTTGGACTGGCTCACTGGGCCTCCTCCTTCTTCACCGGGGCTTCGGGCAGGTCACCGGAGGACTTCAGGCTGCGCAGGTATTCCACGAGCTGACGGGCGCGCAGGGTGGGAACCACCTCTTGACCGGGAGCGGGGGCAAACGCGCCCTCGAGGGCAAGCGCGTTCGTGGACGGACCCATCGGGCCGATGGGGCGCGTCTCGAAGAGGAACGGATAGGGCGGCATCACGCTGCCCGCGCTGGTGATCTGCGGGTTGTAGAGATGCTTGTAATGCCAGCTGTAGTCGGACTGACGCTCACCGATGTTGGTGAGATCCGGCCCGGTGCGCATGGTGCCGAGCATGACCGGCTTGTCGTGGATGTAGTCGCGGCTGACGGTGCGACGGCGACCCCAGCCGCGGGCGATGTCGGCGCCGTAGCCTTCCGGACGCACCTGCTGGGTGTGGCAGTAGACGCATCCGAGCGCGCGGTAGTGTTCGGCGCCCTGTTGGGCTTCGCCGGCGCGGGCCTGGGGATAGACGGCGGCGGTGTTGGTGTCGGTGTGTTGCCCGAGCGCACCGAGCTGACGCTGGGGCATGAGCACCAATCCCACCCAGCTCGAGGCCAGGGTGAACAGGATTCCGAGGAAAAGAAGCGGGCCGTAGCTCATGGACTATTTCCCGGACGGGGATGCGATCTCGGCGCCGGCGAGGATGCTGACCACCGGCTTGCGGTAGGGAGCGAACATCCGGACGAGCAACCAACCGAAGTTGACGACGAAGGCGGCGTGACCCAGGGCCATCAGCAGGCCGGAGACGGTCCGGATCTGGAGGTAGGGGATGGTGAACTTGACCACGTCGAGGAACTTCACCGTGGGATCGTTCATCATGCGGCCCTGCTGGAGACCCGCGGCGCTGAGCACGACGACATAGAGCACGATGCCGATCGCAACGCCCCAGAAGTGGACGGAAATGAGGGCGTTGGACGGCCATTCGCGTCCGGTGATGCGGGGCAGGATGTAGTACATCGAGCCGAACATCACCATGGCGAAGAAGGCGTACATGCCGAGGTGGGCGTGGGCGACCGTGTGATGGGTGAAATGGGCGATCTCGCTGAAGCTGCGGAGCGCGGACAACACGCCCTGGAGGCTGGCCAAGGTGTAGGACACCGCGCCGAAGACGATGAACCGCAGTGTCGGGCTGTGACGCAGCTTGCCGAAGTGGCCGATCATTGTGGAATGGTGGTTGATCGCCACGGTGAGCACCGGGATGAGCATCATCACCGAGGCCACGATGCTGACGGTGATCATCCAGGCCGGCAGCGGTCCGCCGACGAGGTGATGCATGCCGTTCCAGTTGTAGAAGAGGGCGAGCGACCAGAAGCCGAGCACGCTGAGGTAATAGCTGTGGATCGGGCGTCCGATGACCTTCGGGATGAAGTAGTAGATCGCCGCGAGGCCGATCGGAGTGAACCAGAGACCGAGGACGTTGTGGGCGAACCACCAGTTGACGGCGGCCTGCACCACGCCGCGGACGGGCTCGACGATCAGCATCACCTGGGCGGTGCCGTAGAGCCACGGGAACCAGAGGACGGCGGCGAGCAGATACCACTGCGAGACGTAGAGGTGGCGCTCGGCGCGGAGGCGGAAGGTGATGATCGTCCAGACGGCGATGAGCGCGTAGCTGACGAAGAGGATGGGCGTCGCGTAGCGCGGCATCTCCAGCCACTCGATGCCGGTGGAATCGCCGGCGAGGATGCCGCCGATGCCGACGGTGACGCCGACGTTGTAGAAGAGGTTGGCCACCGTGACGATGCCGGGCGCGACGAGCGGCACGCGGCAGAGCCGGCACATGAGCCAGATCGCGACGCCCACGGCGGCCTGCGAGCAGAAGCCGTAGACGACGGTGTTGAGATGGACGGTCCGGACGATGCCGAAGGTCAGCGACTCCCAGCCGGCGAGGAAGCCGGGGGTGTGGAGCTTGATGCTGGCCACCAGGGCGAAGAGCGTCCCGGCGAGCAGCCAGAGCAGGCCGCTGACGAAGAAGAACAGCACCGGGGTGCGGCAGGAGGCGTCGATCTCGGCGAGCTTGGCGCGCCGGAAATCCTCGTTCGAGAAGTCACCCGGCAGGATCGCCTGCAGGGTCTTGGATGCGGTCGTGGAGCTCACCGGCGGTTGTCCCCCAAAATCTGGTCGGTCGCCCGGCCCACCGGCTCCTCCTCGTCGAAGGGAAGCAACGCCGCGCGGTCGAACCGGCCGAGCTGGCCGGAGCGCGAAGCCCACCGCAGCGACAGCAGGGCCGCCGCCGGCAGGAGCAGGATGCTTCCGAGAAGGATGAGGGTGATCACCGGCATGGTGTCATTCAAACGACTGCTGCTTCATCTTGTCCTCAAGCCGCTGGAGCAGCTTGGCACGTCCCGCGGCGGGATCCTTGAAGTCCTCCGCGGCGATCTCCAAGGCCCGCTCGATGGGGACGTGGTAGACCTTGTTTCCCTTGCCGAGGGCGTCGGCATCGAGGGAGTAGCCGGTCACGGCGGGAATGGCCGCGGCCTCGAGCTCGGCACGGTACTTCGCCCGGAGCTCGGCACGCGCGGCGTCGACCGCGGGAACCTGCTGGCCGACGACGAGGTAGGCCAGGGCGCCCATGATGGCGAACACGCCGATCCCGCCCACGAGGTAGGCGGCGACGGTGCTCGTCTTCTGATTGCAGCAGTTGGAATCGCTCATGGTTTCAGTCCGGGTTTCCGGATCAGTGGGCGGCGGCCGCGCCGGGCGCGGGCACCTCGTGGTGGGTGACGGCCTCCTTCAGACGCGGATCCTTCAGGGGATAGGGCGCGGCGGTCTGGTACTTCCTCCAGAACAGGAACCCGATCAGGCCGGCCATGCCGAACCAGAAGAGCGGATCCCAGAAGGTCAATTGGAGACCGTCCGGATGGATCACCGGCATGACGTTGTAGGTCATGTCGATGTAGTGCATGAGCCAAGCCCAGGCGCCGACCGGGATCATCACGGCCAGGTTGCGCTTGATGTCCTGGTTCAGCAGCAGGAGGAACGGCACGAAGAAGTGGCCGAAGAGGATGGTCATGCCGACCCACTTCCAGGAGCCCTTCTCACGGAGGACATACCAGAACGTCTCTTCAGGGATGGCCGCATTCCAGATCAGGAAGTACTGCGAGAAGTGGATGTAGGCGTAGAAGACAGTGAACGCGAAGAAGAGGACGCCGAGATCCTGTTGTTGGCGTTTGAAGTAGACCTTCTCCAACGGACGTCCGGGCTGACCGAGCCAGAAGGTGAGCAGGTACAGCGTGATCAGGGTCACCCAGACCGAGCCGGCAAAGTAGTAGACGCCGTACATCGTGCTGAAGAACTGATGCTGCAGCGACTTCATCAGGTAGAAGCAGATCAGCGTGGTGAAGAAGGCAAAGGCGAAGATGCCGCCTGCGGCCAGCTTGCGGGACTTGGACGTCCAGTGGGCGGCGCCGTCCTTGTCCTGGGCGATGGACCAGTTACGGATGGTGTTGGCGATCCAGCCCAGCGCGGAGATGAGGAGCAGAACCAGCGCGGTGAAGGTCGGCTTGTTGAAGAGGACCTTCTTGACGTCCAAGGCATGGTCGGCGGCGGGATCGATGTTAAACCAAGCGTAGAGCTGACCGGCCCAAGCGAATCCGATGATCGGCAGCACCAGAAGCACCATCCAAGGGAACAGCAGGCTGGCGACGGTGTCGGTGACACGACGGATCGATGCCGACCAGCCGGCATCAAACAGGTGATGCGCGAGCGAGAGGAACAGCGAGCCGACACACAGGCTCAGGCAGAACATGTATGCCGTCAGGTAGCTGTGGGCGATCTGCTTGAGCGAGAAGACACCGACTGAAGCGGCGGCGTGGCCATGTCCATGGGCGTCCGCGGCGGGGGCGGCGGCATGGGCGGCCTCATGCTCGGCGCCGAGCAGGCGACCGGCCACGAACAAGGCGGCGGTGGCCAGCAGGGCCAACCAGGTGCGGGAGAATCGGGAAGCCGGGTTCATGGTTCCTTACTTGATGGTGGGCAGGATCGCCGAGGGGACCTCGGACTCGGCCGCCAAGCGGCTCAGCTGGAGTGTCCGGACGTAGGCGACAATCGCCCAGCGGTCCGCGACCGGGATGGCGGACGCATAGCCCATCATCGTGGACTTGCCGTTGCCGATGGTGTTGAAGATGTCGCCGTCCTGGGTCTTGATGAGACGGTCCTGATGCAGGTTCGCCACGTTGCCCATGCCGAACTTGCTGGTGATGCCCTTGCCGTCGCCGAGGACGCCATGGCAGGGCTTGCAGTACACGCTGTACTTCTCCTGGCCCTTCTTGAGGACCGAGGCGGTCACCTCGATGGGCATCGCCTCGACGAAGGCGCCGCCCTGCTTGCCGGTGTTGAAGGCGTTGTCTTCCCAGGCGGATTCGCGCGAGACGGTGCCGACCGGGTGGACGCGCGAGGACTGGCCGTCGGCCCACTGGGCGAACTTGGTCGTCGTCTGGGGCCGGAGCTTCGGCTGGCGGTCCATGTCCGGGAACACCTCGATGGGGGTCCGGGTGGTCTTGGAACCGCGGAAGCCGGCGACACCGATCACGGTCGCGACGCCGAGGACGTACAGGGTGAAGAAGTATTTGAGGAAGGTGCGCATTCAGTCCTCCACGATTTCAACGGCCGTGGCGTGGCACTTCTCGGTGAGGAACGCACGGGTCGCCTCCAGCGAGAACTTCGGATCCGCCGCCTCGATCACGATGAAGAAGCGGTCGTCGGTGGCCTTCTTGAAACGTTCGTTCTTGAAGAGCGGGTTGTAGAGCTTCGGCAGGCGGTTGAGGAAGAACATGCCGAACAGCGTCCCGAAGGCGCTGAGCAGAATGGTCATCTCGTAGCTGACCGGGAAGGCGTAGAGCGGGGTGAACAGGGGCTTGCCGCCGACCACCAGGGGGTAGTCGAACTTGTTCATGTACCAAATCATGGTCATGCCCGCGGAGAAGCCGGTCATGCCACCGCAGAACGTGAACCAGCCCACCGGCGACTTCCGCAGGCCCATCGCCTCGTCCATGCCGTGGATGGGGAACGGGGTGTGGACGTCCCACTTGGAGAAGCCGGCGTCGCGGCAAAGGATCGCCGCTTCGAAGATGTCCGCCGCGGTGCCGAACTCGGCCAGCAACGCGTGGGGTTTGAGGGGGGAGGCGCTCATCGTTGACGGCGATTAGTGGTGTCCCTTGGCACCACCGAGGGGGTGGTGCGGATCGGCCTGGGGCGTGACGCCCTTGACCTCGCTGATCGCGATGGTGGGCAGGAACCGGATGAAGAGGAGGAAGAGGGTCATGAAGAGCCCGAAGCTTCCGACGAAGGTCATGACGTCCACCCAACTCGGGGTGAAGTAGCCCCAGCTCGACGGGAGGTAGTCCCGGTGGAGCGAGGTGACGATGATGACGAAGCGCTCGAACCACATGCCGATGTTCACGAAGATCGAGACGATCCAGACGAACACCATGTTGGAGCGGAGCTTCTTGAACCAGAAGAAGTGCGGGCTGATGACGTTGCAGGTGATCATCGACCAGTAGCTCCACCAGTAGGGACCGAACGCGCGGTTCTTGAACGCGTAGAGCTCGTAGGGGCTGCCGCCGTACCAGGCGATGAAGAACTCCATGCCGTACGCGTATCCGACGATGGAACCCGTCGCGAGCAGCACCTTGCACATCAGTTCGACGTGCCGGACGGTGATGACGTCGTGGAGGTTGAACAGCGAGCGGAGCGGGATCAGCAGGGTGAGGACCATGCCGAAGCCGGAGAAGATGGCGCCCGCGACGAAGTACGGCGGGAAGATCGTGGTGTGCCAGCCGGGGACGACGGAGACGGCGAAGTCGAAGGACACGATCGAGTGCACGGAGAGCACGAGCGGGGTGCTGAGGCCGGCGAGGAGGAGGTAGGCCTTCTCGTAGTTGCTCCAATGGCGGTTCGAGCCGGTCCAGCCGAGCGAGAACAACCCGTAGAAGAACTTCCGGAGGAAGCCCTTGGCGCGGTCACGCAGGGTGGCGAGGTCGGGGATGAGGCCGACGTACCAGAACAGGAGCGAAACCGTTCCGTAGGTGGAGACGGCGAAGACGTCCCAGAGCAGCGGCGAGCGGAACTGCGGCCAGATCTCGTTGGCGTTGGGCGCCGGGAAGAGGTAGCCGGGCAGCAAGGCGAACCAGACACGGCCGGTGTGGAACACCGGGAAGATGCCGGCGCACGCGACGGCGAAGATCGTCATCGCCTCCGCCGCGCGGTTGACCGAGGTGCGCCACTTCTGGCGCAGGAGGAAGAGCACGGCCGAGATCAGGGTTCCGGCGTGGCCGATGCCGATCCAGAAGACGAAGTTCGTGATGTCCCAGGCCCAGTCGGCGGGCTGGTTCAGACCCCAGACGCCGACGCCGGTCGAAACCAGGTAGGCGATGAGGGAGAACATCATGATCATCCCGCCGAAGGAGACGACGAAGGCGGGCCACCACCACTTGGGCATCGGATTCTCACAGACGCCGGCGATGGCGTTGGTGATCCAGCCGAGGGGACGCTCGTTGAGGACGAGCGGCTCGCGTTCGAGTTCGCGGGGGGCGTCGGCGACCTTGAGGGCCGGCGCGCCATGGGAACCGTGGGAGGCCTTGTGGGCCGCGGCGGATGCGGATGCACTAGCCATTAGACCGCTCCTTTCCCCGCGTCGACCGCGGCATGCTTTTGGCCTTCATGACCATGACTCTTGTCCTCGAACGGGGTTTCGTGGCGGAAGCGCTCGTAGTCGCGCTGGGTGTCGGGAGTGGTCCGCTTCTCGAGGGCGGCGACCGCCGGGTTCGGGTTGCGGATGCGGGCGAGATACGTGACGCGGGGGCGGGTGTCGAGGAAGCCCAGGACGGAATAGTTCCGCGGGCTGACCTTCCACTTCGAGACCTCGCTCTCCGGATCGAGCATGTTGCCGAAGCTGATCGCCTCGGCCGGACACGCCTGTTGGCAGGCGGTCTTGAAGCTGCCGTCCGGAACCGCGACCTCGGCGCTGTTCCCGGCCTTGACCTTCTGCGAGATCTTGGCCTGTTCGATGCGCTGGACGCAGAACGTGCACTTCTCCATGACACCGCGCATGCGGACGGAGACGTCGGGGTTCTTGACCAGCTTGATGATCTCCCACTCGGGCTCCGCATTGCGGTTCACCCCCGCAGGACCCTTGTAGAGGTTGCCCAGGTTGACCATGTGCTGGTCCTGGGCCGCTCCGTAGTCCGACTCGCGCTTGTTGAAGTCGAACCAGTTGAAGCGCCGGACCTTGTAGGGACAGTTGTTGGCGCAATACCGCGTGCCGATGCAGCGGTTGTAGGCCATCACGTTCAGACCCTCCTCATCGTGCACGGTCGCGTTGACCGGGCAGACGCTTTCGCAGGGAGCCGCCTCACAGTGCTGGCAGAACATCGGCTGCATCGCCATCTGAGGCTCTTCAGCCGCCTGCTCGGCGGTCACCGCGATCTCCGGATCGTGGCTGAAATAGCGGTCGATGCGCAGCCAGAGCATCTCACGGCCACGGGCCACCTGGTCCTTGCCTACGATGGGGATGTTGTTCTCGGCCTGGCAGGCGATCACACAGGCCGAACAGCCCACGCAGGACTGCAGGTCGATGGCCATGCCCCACTGGTGGATCTTCGAGGCCGTGAACGGATTCTGGTCGTACGGATGCTCGTAGATGTTCTGGGGACGCTTCTCGGGATTCCGACCATCCGACTCCGTCTTGTACGGAACGTAGTGCGGGAGGTGGACATCCAGGTCCATGTCCTTGGCGAAGCCGGGCTTGGCCTTGAACTGGTCGAGGTTGGCCTCGCGGATCACCGGGCGACCTTCCATGAGGCCGTGTTCCTGGGTGACGGCCAACCGGTGCTTCCGGGCGACCTTCTCCACGGAACCGGCGGTCAGGTGCCGGGTGGTGCTGTTGAAGATCGGGAAGGCGTTCGCGCCGACATTGCGACCCACGCGGCCGGTCGCGCTGCGGCCGTAGCCGAGGGCGATCGCCACGGTGCCGTCAGCCATGCCGGGCTGCACCCAGACCGGACCTTCGACGGAGTGTCCGCCGACGGTGATCTTGAGGACCGGTTGGTCGTATTGACCGTCCTTGGCATCCGCCGCGGCCACCGGGGTCTTGTCGGCGGGGACATCGCCTCCGACCGACTTGCGGGGCAGTCCGAGGGCCCGCGCCGTCTTCTGGGAGACCAGGATGACGTTGTCCCAAGTGACCTTGGTGATCGGATCCGGGAGCTCCTGAAGCCAGGCGTTGTTGTTGAACCGGCCGTCGTCCACCGAGGCGTCGCGGGTCAGCACGACCTCGTACTCGCCGGAAACCGGCTTGTGCGCGGCAACACCGGCAGTCACGGCAGCGGAGTTCAACGAAGCGGTCACCGCCGCAGGGGCGCTTTCGGCCAGGAAGCCGTCGTGCAGGAAGCGCTTCCACGCGTTGTCATCGGCGGCACCGAGCGCCTTGAGGGTCTCGCGGACGATCTCCTGCGGAGCGGTCTTGGCTTCGCCGAGGATACGGGCGAGGACCTCGAGTTCGCTGAGCCCGCCGTAAAGCGGTTCCACCAGGGGTTGGACGGGCACCACGGTGCCGTCGGCGATGCGGGCGTCACCCCAGGCTTCGAGGAAGTGGGTTCCCGCCAGATGCCACGTCGCGAGGGCCGCGGTTTCATCCTCGTGGAATCCGAGACGAACCACGGTCTTGGCCTTCTTGGCGGCGGCGGCGAAGTTCAGGTCCGCCGGGGCGTTGTAGGCAGGATTGCCACCGAGGATGACCAAGGTGGAGACCGAACCGGAACCGAGGGCGGTCACGAGTTCGGCGATGCCAGAGGCCGCGGGCTCGATCGGCTGGACCAATCGCACCGTGGTCCCGATGGAACCGAGTGCGGCATTGATCGAGGCGGCGAGCAGATGGACGGCAAGCGGTTGGGCGTAGCCGGCAACGACGAGCGCGGAAGAACCGGCTTCCTTGAGGTCCTTGGCGACCTCGGCGACCCAGGATCCGAAATTCGAAGGAGCCGCGGAGCCACCGGCGGCGCCCAAGGCGGCGGCGATGCCCTTGGCCACGGCGAGCACGTCGCTGGGCTTCACCCGGAGACGATGGTCGGCATTGCCGCCGGTCAGGGTCATCAGCGACTCCACCGCGTAGAGGCGGTTCATCGCGTCGTCGGCGCTCTTGCGTCCCTTGGCGAAGCCTTGGATGTGTCGATAGGCCTCGGCCTCAATGCCGAGGAAGTCGCAGTCGAGCGAGAGGATCCGGCGGGCCTTGGAGAACTCCGGAACGACATGGACCGGTGTTCCAAACGCCTGGGAATAGGCGACATCGGCAACGGAAAGGTCGACCGGCTCGTACACGTGCCAAGTGGCCTTCGGGTACTTCTCGGCGACGAGCGCCTGGAGGCGCGCACGGGAGGGCGAGGAGGAGCGTCCTGCGAGGAACGCGAGACCGGCACCCTGGCTATCGGCAGCCGCCTTGGCGATCGCGGCCAAGCCATCGCGGACGGCCTCGATCTTGGCGTCGTTGCCCGCCTGGGTGTGACGGTGGGCGCGATCCGGATCGTAGAGGTCGAGCAGCGCGGCCTGAGCGAAGGCGTCGGTGCCGCCATTGCCGCCGGGGATGAGGGAATTGCCCTCGATCTTGGTCGGGCGGCCGTCGCTGGACTTCACCACCAGCGGGATGGCGGACCCGCGGATCGGCAGCGAGGTCGCAAAGTGCTGGGCACGTCCGTGGACGTAGCCTTCAGGCTGCTTGGCGAACGGGGTGAGCTGTTCCTCGGGACGCCGGCAACCGGCGCCGACGCCGCCCAATCCGCCCAGCAGGAAGCTGGCGGACATGAGCTTCATCCAGTCGCGTCGGGACTCGCCGTCCGGGGCGATGCTCGCGCCGGCGGGGAACTCGCGCTCCATCCATTCGCGGACCTCCGGGCGGTCGGCCAACTGGTCGAGGGACCGCCAGTACTTCGGGCCGGTTTCCGGCTCGTTGCAGATCGGGGGAATCGTCTTC
This sequence comes from Verrucomicrobiales bacterium, assembly GCA_027488845.1. Taxonomy (GTDB): domain Bacteria; phylum Verrucomicrobiota; class Verrucomicrobiia; order Limisphaerales; family UBA9464; genus SXXZ01. The sequence continues at coordinate 109,514 of JAIYBC010000033.1, forward strand.
ATCAGCGATGGCAGGTGGAGCAGCTGATACCGGGCTGGACCTTCCAGTCATGGACGGCCTTCTTGCCGTCGAACTCGCCGCTCCAGTCGAGCTGGGTCACCAGTTCGTTGGGCCGGATGTGCTTCTCAGGTTGGCGATGGCATTCCAGGCAGAATCCCATCGAAAGCGGCTTGTCATGGTGCACCTCGTCCATCTTCTGGACCTCGCCATGGCACTTCACACAGGAAATGCCGCGGTTCACGTGCACCGAGTGGTTGAAATAGACGTAGTCCGGCGTCTTGTGGATCTGGACCCACGGGATGGGCTTGCCGGTGGCGTAGGACTCGCGGACCAACGACAGCTTCGGGGAATCCTTGGCCACCATGGAATGGCAGCGCATGCAGGTCTCCGAGGAGGGGATGTTGGAGAACCACGACTTGTCGACGTCGCTATGGCAATAGCGGCAATCGAGCCCCAACTGGCCGGCATGGATGGCGTGGGAGAACGCCACCGGCTGCTTGGGTTGGTATCCCACCCGCGTGTACTTCGGGGTGAAATAGTACGTGATCCCGGCGAGGATCGTCGGGACCAGCACGGCGGCCGCGACCCCCACCATGGCGGGGAGCTTGTTCGTCCACTTCGGGAAAATGTCCGACATCAGTCCGCTTTCTCGAGCCCAGACAGAAAGGCGATCCTATCGCCCTCCACACTTCCCGGCTCTGGATTAGATTTCCTGTTCACCGCTAAACTGGTTGCAACCCATCGCTCGACGCAAGCGCACAGGCGCCGGCCGGCAATTGAATTCCGAGCCCTGATCCGTCGGATCAGCATTCCGACCCGCGTCGGACCCGGGAACTCATCGGTCGCAACCGAGCCGGGATTGAATCATTCCATTCTCCTCCGGTGCAAGCCCCCGCTAAGTAAGCGCAACCGGGCATCAATCCCGCGAATGCGACGGGTTAGGCGGATGCGTGAACGCCTTCAGGGGTCCCGCGGTCCAGGATCGAGGCCATGGCGTGGCCCATCGCGGACAGGGAATAGGGCTTGTGAAGCAGGCCCGCGAAGCCGGCCTCCCGGGCCCCGAGGTCGGTGAGATTGCCGCTGTAGCCGCTGCTCAGGAGCACCGGAAGCACCGGATGGGTCTTCCGGATCTCGGCCAGGAGGGCGATTCCGTTCATCCCAGGCATGGTGAGATCGCTGACGACGGCATCGAACGACGGTTCCGACCCCCGGATCAGCCCGCCGACCTTGAGGGGATCCGTGCAGCTGATGGCCTGATAGCCGAGACATTCCAGGAACCGCACCGCCACAAGGGCCACGGAAGGTTCGTCATCCACCACCAGCACCCGCTCCCCCCGGCCCGAGATCGGATGATCGGGCGCGGATTTCACGGACTCGGAGTCACGGCTGGCGGGCAGGAGGATGCGAAAGGTCGTTCCCACCCCGGGCTCGCTGGCGACCTCGATCCCACCCTGATGCTCCCGGACCGTTCCCTGAACCATGGCCAGGCCAAGCCCGGTTCCCTTCCCGGCGGGTTTCGTGGTGAAGAACGGCTCGAAGATCCGCTCCAACACCGACCGTTCCATCCCGACACCCGTGTCCTCGATGCTCAACTGGACGTAGGCCCCGGGAGAGACCTTCCAGCCTGCGGCCGCCTCGGAATCGAGGGTTCGCGCCTTCAGGCCCACACGGAGTTGTCCACCTTCGGCTTCCATGGCGTGCAGTGCGTTGGTGCAGAGATTCAGGATGATCTGATGGATCTGGGTCACGTCGGCCAAGACCGGTGGCAACGACGCCTCGTAGTCCGTCCTCACGACAACCCCGAGGGGCAAGGTCGGTCGGAGTAGATCCAACAGTTCTCCGATCGCCTCCGGAAGGTCGATGGGCACTCGACGCCCCTCTTCCCTCCGAACGAAGGTCATCATCCGGGCGACCAGATCGCCGGCCCTTGAGGTGGGGGCCCGCACTGCGGCGAGGTGGGCCCGCGCCGGTGAGCCCTCGGGCAGCGATCGCTCGGCGATCTCGAGGTTGCCTAGGATCGCCGTGAGCAGGTTGTTGAAGTCGTGGGCGATTCCGCCGGCGAGCGTTCCCAACGCCTCCAGCCGGCCGGCCTGACGCAACTGCGCCTCCAGCCGGCGACGGTCCTCCTCGGCCTTCAACCGCTCCGAAAGATCCGTGAACAGCACCGCGATCGCCGCACGGCCCCCATAGGTCGTCCCCACCGCCCTCATCTCCACCGGGAAGACCCGGCCGTCCAGACGCTGGAGCCGTACCTCCATCGCCGGCATCCCGGCATCGTTGACGGCCCACTGGTGCAGGCGTCGCTCCATGGATGGGCGGTCGGACGGATGGACGAAGTCCAAGGCCGGAGCCCCCAGGAAGGAGAGGGACTCGGGTACCGCGGTCATCGAACCCGCCGCGGGATTGGAATAGACCACGTTGCCGTTCTGGATGATGGCGACACCGATCGGGGCGCTTTCGATCAGCTGGCGGTATTGGCGTTCGCTGACTTCCAGGCGCCGGCGCGACTCCATCTGGAGGATCTCCGTGGAAACGGAATGGGCGAGAACCTGGATCACCGAGAGCAGTTCCTCACCGTCCGGGCCCCCGAGTGCCGCGGTGCTGGCGCAGGAGATGACGCCGATCACCCGGCTCTCGGGATCCCGAAGGGGGACACCCACGAACGACTCCAATCCCTGGGATCGCGCGAAGTCGTCCGCCGGGTGCTTCTCCCGGAGTCCGCTGGGGATGAGCACGCCCCTGCCGTCCAGGACGACCTCCTCCGCGGTGCCGGCGACGCGCCGGGCGGCGGGGAGGACGATCTGGCCGCGTAGCAGCGCCCGGCTCGGATTCAGGGTGTCCGGGGAGCTGGCATCCCGGAGCAGGATGGCGACCTGTTCCACCGAGAACTCCCGGGCGAGGAACTCGACGACCGCGGTCAGGAAATCCTCGCCCGATCGTGCGGCCACCTTGCCGGCGAGCTCCCGGAAACGGTGCTCCTGCCGGAGCCTGGCACGGACGTCGCGGTTGATGGCCAGCACCCGCATGCCTCCGTTGAGCCGGATCCCGAGGGCCGTCACCTCCATCGGGATGCGCGAGCCGTCCCGGTGGAAATGCTCGACCTGGAAGGTCAGCCGTTCGCCGCGTGCAAGGCGCACCAGGCGCGCTGCGGAAAGCGCCGCGGTCTCGGGCGTGTCGAGCTGTTGGACGCGCATGCCCACCAGTTCCTCGGTGCGGTAGCCGTGGAGTTCCGCCCCGGCGGCGTTGACCGAAAGGATGACGCCGCGCCGGGGCTCCTCCGTGTCGATCAGGAAGACCGCGTCGGGCATCTGCTCGACGAGCGTGCGGTAGATGGATTCGCTCTCGGAAAGGCGACGGACCGTCTCCCGTCGGACGTGGTTGGAACGTGCGAGCAGGACCACGGCGACGGCCAATCCCGCGATCAGCGCCGATCCGGCAATCCATTGGAACCCAAGGTCACCGGACCTCCCCGGCGCCGGGACCTCCAACACGGTGTCCGACGGCAGGCGGGATTCCGGGATGTTCCAACGCCTCAGTTCCGCTGGACGCACGCGGTGGACCATCGGCGTGCCGACCAGCTCCGGCGCCGAATCGGGCGTCGCGATCCGCTTCAAGGCGAGGGTCGCCGCAAGCCGACCCGACTCCCGTCCGCTGGTGATCCGTCCACCGATCCCGAGATCCGCGAAGACCTCGTCGTGGCCGGTGAAGACCGGGACCTTCACCGCACGGCCCAGCTCGCGGACACGGGCGGGGCTGAAGTCGAGACCGTCCTCGTCCGCCGCGACACCGTCGATGTACACGGCCGTTCCCCGATCGAGCTTCGAGAGGCGGTCCACCAGTTCCGGGAAACGGAACCTGCGGATCGCGACCACCGACATGCCGGCGTCGTGGGTGGTGAGGCGGGTCAGGAACTCGTCGACGCCAATCTGGCTGCCGGAGTTGGGAGCGGGTTCGTTGTACACCACCAGCACCTGCTTGGCTTCCGGAAGCAGCCGGTGGATCAGGTCCAGGTTGCCCACGAGGTCGTAGTCCTCGAAGACCCCGCTCCATCCCGGGAGGAGTCCGAGGCGTCCATGCTCGGATCGCGAGATGCCCGAGAAGATCCGCGGCGCACCCGGTGCCAACCGGTCCGGATGGCGCAACACGAACTCCACCGCCCGCCGATCCGTGGCGATCAACGCCCGAAAGCGACGGTCCCGATGCCGGATCTCCATCAGGCCCAGCAACGCGGCCTCGGATTGCTGCAGGTCGGTCCTCCTCGCGTCAAGATGCTCGGAATGCCAGCGGGCCGCCCCGTTCGTCGCCCCCAGGACTTCCTCGATTCCAGCCGCCTGGGCCGCGGTCCATGGATAGCCGGAGTGGTTGGAATGCAGGACGAGGACCTCAGGGACCTCGGCCAGCAGCGCCGCCGACAGCAGGAGCGCGGAAATGCCCATCATGCCGGCAAGACGGGGAAACGTCCGGCGGCGGCTGTGGTCGAAGGGGGGCATCACGGCTAGGTTTGCGGCAATTGGTGCCGTGGCAAGCCCAGGGAGACGCGGGCTGCGGGCCTGGAGCGTCCGCAACTCGCGGCTTGCCTCCTTCCTCTTCCCCTGCATTGTGGATCCTCGAAAACCATCGTTCCCATGAAAGCCATCCTCCCCATCCTCACGGTCCTCCTCACCGCAACCACCGCCGCCTTCGCCGCGGATGCCGAGACCACGCTCACCGGCGAGGGCAAGTGCCTGAAGTGCGCCCTCAAGAAGGCCGACAAGTGCCAGAACGTCCTCGAGGTGAAGAAGGACGACAAGATCACGCTGTACAAGCTCGTCGGGGACGTCTCGACCAAGTTCCACGGCGAACTCTGCGGTGAGAACAAGAAGATCACCGTGACCGGCAAGGTGGAGAAGAAGGGCGAGACCCCGGAATTCGCCGTCTCCAAGATCGAGCTGGCGAAGTGACCTGACGCCGACCTCCGGTCGTTCCGACGCCGCCTGGGACCCTGTGGACCGGGCGGCTTCTCGTTTCAAGGGGGATGGTCCGACGCACCGACGCGGCACGGCTGGAAGCGGACCGGAGACGTACAGGAATGGAGGGAACAGGACCGGCGGGAATCCAGACCGGCGGGGTTTGAATCTGCGGGATTGGTTGGCCGACATGGATTCGAACCATGACTAAGGGCTCCAAAGACCCCTGTGCTGCCATTACACCATCGGCCAAGGACGAAGAAACGCTACGGATCGGACCGTGCGTCGGGAAGTGATTTCTCCCGATCCGCGGACCACGCTCGAAACCGACCCCAAAAGGAGTTTCCCATGAACGCTACCGACCCGCTCACGGCCGAGGAACAGGACCGGTTGGCCGCCGCGGCCGCCGCGGCCGCACTGAACGCCTACGCCCCCTACTCCCGGTTCCGGGTGGGGGCGGCGGTACTCGACGCGGATGGCCGGCTGCACACCGGCTGCAACGTCGAGAACGCCAGCTACGGCCTCTGTCTTTGCGCGGAACGGAACGCGCTTTCGACAGCCTTGGCCACCGGGGCACGTCGGTTCCGGGGGATCGGCGTCGCCTGCATCGACGCCGCTCCCGGGTTGGGTGCGGAAGGTCGGTCACCCTGCGGCGCCTGCCGCCAATGGATGGTGGAACTCGCCCCGGACGCCGAGGTCGTCATCGCCGGAGGAGATGGTCGCCAACCGCTGTCGGTTTGGCCTGTCATGGCGCTGCTGCCGAACGCCTTCCGGCTGACCTGAAACCCCAGCGGCCCCGCCTCCGACGGCGCGGGTCAGCCCTTGGCGCCGTCGCGGAGCTTCTTGAGGGCCAGCAACGCGGCATGGCTCTCCGCGGCCTTCTTGCTGCGGCCCTCGCCACGGGCCAACTCCACCTGGTTGTGGAAGACGGCGCAGCGGAAGACGCGGTTGTGGTCCGGACCTTCCGACGAGAGGAGTTCGTACTGCGGGGCCTCGGGCGACTTGGCCTGGAGCAGCTCCTGCAACTCGCCCTTGGGGTTGTCCAGGCTGGGAGGCTCGATGAGGTCCGCACCGCTTTCCCGGAACAGCCGCAACACCAGGTCGCGTGCGACCTCGAAACCACCGTCCAGGTGCACCGCCCCGACCACGGCCTCGAAGGCGTCGGCCAGGGTCGAACTCCGCGTCCGCCCTCCGGAGGAATCCTCGCCCCGGCTCAACAGGACCCGCCGACCCAGCTCCAGCCGACGCGCCTGGGCCGCGAGGGAGGTGCGGTTGACCAGCTGGGCACGGGCCTGGGTCAGGGGACCTTCCCCCAGCGTCGGGAACCGCGCATAGAGCTCGCCGGTGACCACCAGTTGGATCACCGCGTCGCCGAGGAACTCCAGCCGCTGGTTGTGGTTCTGAAGCCCGTTGCCCTCCTGGGCGAGCGAGGGATGTGTCAGCGCCAGGGTGAGGAGCGCCGGATCGCGGAAGGTATAGCCGATGACGGCTTCTAGGTCGGAATGGGGTGACGCCATGGATTCGTCAGATCCCTTGCGGAAGGCCGCACATCGGCGGCCCTCGGCGAAGGACCCGTCTCGGGTTCAGACAGGGGCGAGGGTCGGTATGTCGCTGGGGGGATTGAAGGGTTCCTCGGTCGGGACGGCCGGGGTCCCGACCACCGGCTCGGGGACCTCGGCGGCAGGCAGGCCATGTTCCAGGAGATGGGCCACGTCATGTTGGACCTGCTCGAGCTGCTCCAGCTGGAGGTCGGGGTCCACGATGGTGAACAGGTCGCCGGACTTCGGATGCTCGTAGAGGAACACCCTTCGGCCCGAATCGCGGGACTGCCCCTTCACCCGCAGGATCCGCTTCCGTTCGAGCATCACCGCCAGGATGTAGGTCGCCGCGGCGTGACGTTCGTCCCGGTTCTCGATCAGCTTCCGCAGCAGGGATTCGGCATCGTCCTTCCGGATCGCCTCGGGCGGCACCGGCGGCGGCGCCTCGTAGGTGCCCTTCCAATGGGAGACGATTCCAGGCCGCGAGAGGATCTCGCCGCCGGACTCACGGAACGCCTGGGCGCAGAGGTCGATCCGTTCGAAACCGGACTTCGTGTCCCGGAGAACGGTGTGGTAGGTCTCGCCGTCCGTGAACTGCCGTCCGGAGACCTGGCAGGCATGGGCGCGGGACTGGATGTGCCACTCGATCATTGCGATGGATCGCGAGTATTGGCCGGCATCCGGACGTAGCAACAGGCTTTTGAGGCGGGATCAGTGCGCGGTGCCGACCCGCTCGATCTCCGCCATCCGCTCCTCGCTGCTGATCTGTTGGACCGACCCGTCCACCAGGACATAGACGCGGGTCCAGCTTCCATCGGGCCTCGGCTCGGCCTGCCGTTCCCGGAAGAGGATCATCTGCGGTTCCGCCTCCGAAATCGCCCTGGGTTGGGGGAAGAACTCGAACTGGTCGAGCGGGATGCCATTGGGAAGCACGCCGCCGTTGAGATACTGGGAAAGCGACTCCAGCGTGGTTGGGAAGGACTCCTGGTCGTTGGCATACAGCCGCGCGGCCAATCCGAGGGTCTTCGCCGCATTCACCCTCGAGATGAGGCGGGCGTTGTATTGGGCCATCAACGCGACGACATCGGTGTCGGCCGGCACCACCGGTTCCGGCTCGGGTGCGACGACGGCCTGCCGGGCCTTGGCGGCCTTGAGTTCACGGGTGAGCTCGGCCACCCGGGCACGCAGCCGAAGGACCTCGGCGTCCGAGGCCACCACGGTCGGGGCGGCCGAGGAACGGGGGTTGGCGGCCTGCATTTCGGCGATCTGCCGTCCCAGTCCGGCGTTGGCCTCCTCCAACCGGGACACGGCAACGGATTGCCACAGGGCGGCACCGCCGAGGGCGCCTGTGATGGCGAGGAACGCGGGGGTCTTCATGGAAAGGATCCAGGCCGCGGCGCCGGCCGTGCCGGCCGCGGCCCCGGAGGTGGCGATGATGCCCGCGGGAGCCAGTCCCTGAAGCACCCACGCGGGAACCGCCTCGGCACCCGCCAACTCAAGGGCCGCCGCGACCGTGCCGACACCCACCGCAATGCCGTGGGCACGGAAATGGTCGCGGAGCTTCTCGACGGCCCGGGACACCCGCTTCTGCGCGGCATCCTCGCCCACTCCCAAGGATTCGCCGACCTCGCTGTGGCTCCGACCCCGGAAGTACCGGAGCAGCACGGCCTCACGGTCGGGATCCGGCAACGCAAGCAGGGCGTCGTCCACCAGGGATTCGAGCGACTCCACCAACCGCGCCTCCGCACCTCCGTCGTCGGCGTGGCCGCCGTCACCGCCGGCGAGGCTCATCGCGAGCCTTTCCCGCCGGACACGGCGGACGTTGCTCCGGACGAGGTTGCCCGCGGCGTGACAGGCCGCGCGATGCAGCCACCCGGCCACGGCCGTGCCCTCCGGCAAGGCCCGGGCCTTGCGGGCGAGGTCGACGAACACGGACTGGGCCACGTCGCGGGCGAGTTCTCCGTCGCCGGTGATGCGTCGCGCCGTCCCCCAGACCAAGGGCAGATGCCGGGTCATCAACTCGGCGAAGGCCGACTCGTCCCCATCTCGCCCATACCTCCGGACCAGGTTTGCGTCGTCGTTCATGGTGGTTTTTGACGGAATACACCCGCCGACCCCGATTTCCGACATCCGTCCTCCGTTCCCGATTTCCGGACCCGGCACCGCGTCCGTCCATCCGTACGTAGGCCTACGTATTCACCCACAGCGGCAGGACCTGCGAGCCTCGCAACCGATGAACTGGCTACCTCATAGACGGGATGCAGACATGGGCAATGGATTTCCCGGCCGGCTGATGCGGCTTTTCTGGGCGTTCCTTGGTCTCGCCCTGTCCGGTGCCCTCCACGCGGGCCCAGGACCCGGGGGCCTGACCCTGATTGCCCAACCCTCGGGCAGAACCGTCGGCGTCGGCGACCAGTTCAGCACCTATGCCCAGGCGACGGGTGCCCTTGGATTCCGATGGTACAAGAACGACGAACTCCATTCCGAAGGACCAGGAGGCTACGCCTTCCTCGCCTTCTACTCCGCGGTCACCAACACCGGCGACTACTACGCCGTCTTCACCAACAGCACCGCATCCGTCACCAGCCAGGTGGCCCGGCTCGTGGTCATCCCGCCGGGCCCGCCGCTGTTCCTCCAGGAGCCCCAGAGCGTCCGGGTCCGCGACGACGAGACGGCGATCCTGACCGGCCAGGCCTTCGCCTCCGGCGGCACCTTGTCCTACCGGTGGCTGCGGTTCGGGACCAACTACCCTCCGGGATTCAACTCGACCCTGTTCCTGACCGCCGCCAACCCGGACCGGGTTGGCGAGTTCCAGATGGTCGCCACAGCAACTCCCGGCGGCAGCAGCACCAGCCGCGTGGTCACCGTTTCCATCCGGCCCGGCCAGCCCCCGGTGATCGGCGGTCAGCCCGCTTCGATCCGGGTTCCCCTCGGCAGCCGCACCAACCTCGACGCCGTCATCACCGAGGGGGACAACCCGGTGACCCTGACCTGGCATCGCGGCTCGAACATCGTGCAACTGGTCCAGAATCAGACCCTCTTCCTCCCGCAGACGAACTCCTACTTCCTGAATGGCGTCTCCAGCGACACCGCCGGTGACTACTGGCTCATCGCCTCCAACCGCTTCGGTGCGGTGACGAGCTCCATCGCCCACGTCTCGTTCATCTCACCCCGTAGCGAGATCCTGACCAACCTCGTGGACGCCGTGGTCGGCTTCGGCCAGTACCACGCGGTCAACCTCACCAACGGCCTCGCCTACTTCGACAACTCGTTCCAAACCGAGATCGCCCACACCCTCGCCCTGCGACCCTCGTTGAGCCTGCCGCCGTTCCCCCAGACAACCGCCTGGCATCTCCACCTCTCCCCGAGCAACGTGTTCCACGCCGTGGCGGCCACGGGAGGCAGCCCGGTCACCGGCACCTGGGGCCATGTCCCGGGAACCGCGGGCTTCGCCGGTTTCTTCCTCACCAACCATCCGTCCACCGGCGCCGTCACCCGCCTGGAGGTCTTCAGCAACGGCACCTACGGCGCCTCGGCGTCGGCCCGGATCAACGGTGCCGACGTCTCCGGCTCCGAGTCCGGTTCGGTGCTCGTCTTCGGCCCGCCACGCCCGATCACCGCCGTCTTCACCGCCGCCATCCGCGTCACCAACGTCTTCAGCCTCTCCTGGTACAAGGACGGTTCGCCGCTCTCGGTGAACGGCTTCAACGGCAAGTATTCCTCCACCGCCGTCCGCCAGGCGCCGTTCGAAGCCGGCATCACCAACTACCTGTACCGCTTCGCCGTCAGCAACGTCGCCATCACCGACCTCGGACGCTACCGCTTCGCCATCCAGGACTTCGGCAACGGCCTGCCGGGGGACGTCCAGTTCGGCGCGGAAGCCGAACTCCGCTTCCGCGGTCCCGCCGCGACCAACGCGCCCGCGGTCGTCGCCGCACGCGAGATCCGTTCCAACGGTTCCGACTCGGTCGCCGCCGCCGCCCTCTCGCCGGACGGCTCCATGGTGCTGGCCAGCCAGTCGACCACGTTCGGCTCCGGCGGCAACACCACGGTCCGGGTGACCTCGTACGATCCGACCGGCCGGACCAACTGGCAGACCGGCGCCAACGGCACCACCGCGGTGCTCCCCACCGGCGACGGTGGCGCCTTCATCGCCGGCTCGGAGGGCTCCACCGAGCGCGCCTGGTTCCTGCGGCGGGTCGCTCCCTCGACCAACGTCGTCAACGGCGCCACCAACGTCGTGGTGACCAATGTCTGGGCCCAGCGGCTCTACGGACCGGGGCCCACCGACTTCCAGATCAATCCCCAGCCCTGGCGGGCCAACGTCCGCGGCCTCGCCGCGGTCGCCGACGGATTGCTCGTCGCGGGCCAGTTCAGCGGCGGACAGCGCTTCGGTGCCGTCGTGGTCACCAACGGCGCCATCGCCAACTTCAACATCATGGGTGGCGGGGTGGTCCTCACCAACTCGACCGGTGACCTCTTCTCCGACGTGGCCGACCTCTACGTCGCCAAGTACGGATTCGACGGACGCCTCCTCTGGGCCCGCAGCTACGGGAACACCAACGCCGAAGTGCTGAATGCGTTCGTGGTCGACGCCTCCGGCAACCTCGTCCTCGGCGGCGCCTTCAAGGGCCTCTTCCGGGCAGGCACGGTCTCCGCCTCCAGCCAGGCCATCACCAATTCCAGCACCGTCACCACGGCGACCGAGGGCTTCGTCCTGAAGCTCGACCGTGACGGCAATCCCCTCTGGATGCAGCCCGTCGGCGGACGCACCCGCACGGCGAACCTCCTGACGACGAGCCGGGTCGCCGCGCTCGCCACCGCGCCGGACGGCCGGATCTACTACGCGGCCAACCGCAACGAGGAGGTCCCCACCTCGCTGCGCCCCGGCCAGGTCACCGCCCCGCGCCACATCGGCCAACTCAGCGCCACCGGTGAGCCGGTCTGGTCCCGCGACCTCCGCTCCGGGATGGCCACGGCCGACAGCGGATCGCGGATCGCCGCCGACGCCGAAGGCAACCTCCTGCTGGCGGAACGCATGGGAGCCTTCCCCCGCCTGGACCTGGTGGCCGGCATCGCCGAGGCGGACCTGCGTGGTTTCCCAGGCGCCGCCGTGGAATCGGGCACCGCCCTGGCCAAGTTCTCCCCCGACGGCGAACTGCTGTGGGTCCGGTCGCTCGACACCCGCGTCTCCTACACCGACGAAGGACGCACCGCGACCTCGGGTTGGATCGGCGTCGACGGCAACGGCGGCATCGTCGTCGCGGGCCAACTGCCCTCACGGCTGGGCAGCGGGACCGCCAGCGTTCGCGGATCAGGACAGCGCTTCGACAGCTTCGAACTGGTCCGAACCAACACCGATCCGAACGACGCCTTCGACCTCTTCGTGGCGCGCCTCGCCCCGAACTACGTGCCGCTCATCCCGCAGATCTCTCTCCAACCGCTCTCGGGCACACCCACCCTCACCGACCGGGTCCTCCTTGAGGGACAGGCCACGGGAGTCCCGACGCCCACCTATCAGTGGACCCTGAACGGCAGCCCGATTCCTGGCGCGACCAACCGGTTCCTCGCCATCGACCGGCTCTCCCGGACCAACCGGGGCCTTTATCGGCTGGTGGCCAGCAACTCCCTCGGCGTGGTCACCAGCGACCCGGCGGCGATCCAGCCCCAGCTCACGCCGAACATGCGCGGATGGCGCTATGTCACCAGCGTCACCAACCACCTCGGCGATCCGCAGAGCGTCGGGCTCGACAACGCCGGACGGCTCTATGTGCAGCACGGCGGCACCGCCCAAGGTCTCCGGCAATGGCTGGAACGGTGGAATCCGGACGGCACCGTCGCCTGGCGTCTGCAGCAGTTCCCGGCCACCCCGGGCCAAGGCCTGATCCTGCATCGCAAGTCGCCGGTGGTGACCCCGGCCGGAGAGGTCCTCGTCTTCGGACGCAGCACCTCGGGATCCGCGGACTTCAACACGCCCAACGGCGGGTTCGTCGCCCGTCTCGATCCGGAAACCGGAGCGCCCCTCTGGCAACGGTCCTTCTTCTGGACCAACACCAATCCGGTCCTGCCCGTCACCCTGGCGGTCCATGGCAACGAGGTTCGCGCCCTGTTCAGCGGACCGCTCGGATCCTTCATCCACCGCACCGCGCTCGATGGCACCGCCCTGGACCCGATCGCCCTGACCGGATTGCCGGCCGGCGTCCGGTTTCCCGAGGGCCAGGACTGGAGCTCGCGGACGACCCTCGCGGCGGACGGCAGCATCGGCGTCTGGGCCGCGGGCACCGTGGCCTGGAACTTCGGCCTGACGAATCTCCCGGTCCAGAACCCGCCGGGATACGCCCTCGGGCGCTACGCGGCGGATGGCACGCCCCAGTGGCTGCGCCAGTTCACGCAGACCGGAGCGACCACCGACGTCACCAGCGCGGAGTTCGACGGCGCCGGCAACCTCGTCCTCGGCTTCGACCTCCCCGGAAACGCACCCATCGAGTACACCTTCGGCACGAACCGCTTCAACGGCTGGGGCGGTCTGGCCAAGGTCGGTCCGGACGGATCGGTGCTCTGGGCCAAGGCCTGGGGTCTCCACGTGCGCGACGCCCGCGTCTCGGCCAACGGCGACATCACCTTCACCGGCCCGATCCGGCGCGACTACCAGGCCGCCCCCAACGAACTGCGGGTGCGCTTCGGCACCAACCACGTCGCGGCGTTCGCCCGCAACGACGTCATCGTCGCCCGTGTGGACGCCTCGGGTAACGAACGCCTCATCCGACAGACCGGCTCCGAGAACTTCTCCACCTACGACAACGCACGGGCCTACGCCCTCGCGGTGAACGGCAACGGCCTGGTGGCCACCGCCGGCTTCAACCTGATGCCGCAGACAGGCGGTCGTCTCGACTTCGGGGACCAGACCTACCAGGTGCCGAACCTGGCCCCGTTCAACATCGGCAATCTGTTCGGGGACCTCGCGGTGTTCTACGCGGGAGTGCTGGATCCCTCGAACGGCCCCACCGAGCCGCCGGTGATCCGCTTCGCGCCACCCACGCCGGGCTCGACCGAGCTGCGGTTGGAATGGCCCGCCGGCTACGTGCTCCAACGCCTGCCCAACCTGGGGTCCAACGATTGGTCGACCCTCCAGGTCGCCTCGCCCTACACGGTCGGACTGAACGAGGCGTCCGCCGCGTTCTTCCGGGTCGTTCCGGCCCAGTAACCGCCGCTGCCGGCAGGGCGAAGGCCCCACCGAGCCGAAATCCATCACGGGAGCCTCCGGCGACAACGCCTGGGGCTCCTCCGCTTTTCACCGGGTTCCGTCGACGTCCTGCCGTGGAAGTCCTGCGAAGTCGGCGCTCCCCTCCGTGTCCTCAGCGCCTCCGTGGCGGAAGCGCCCGCGCTCAAGGCACCAGGCCGAGCGCCTTCGCCGAGACCGGGTCCAGCACCGCGTCCGCGCCGCGGCCCTTGCGGTTCAGCCCGAAGGGCTCGTCCCATCCCCAGACCGCCCAGCCGATGCGGTTCTCGCGCAGGACCGTGCCGAAGTCCTCGAACCACTTCGCCCGGTCCGCCGGTTTCGCGGCGACGGGATACACGCCGAATTCGCCGCAATAGAGCGGGACGCCATGCTCGGCTCCCCACCGGATCCCCTCGCGGAAGCGGGTCCTGAGCCGCTCGAGATCCCATCGCTGCTCGCCATACCAGCGCACCTCGTCGCGCGCCTTCGGATCCTGCCTGCCCAGGTCCTCCAGCAACGGCGCCACGGCCTCCGGACTCGAGGGATACGGGACGTCATGGAGGATCCGGTGCGGGCCGCCGGTCCACGTGGCCCCCTGATGGGTGAACGGGAACGGATCGTAGGTGTGGAACGAATACACCACGTTCGGATCGTCCAGCGGCCTGAGCTTCCGCAGGCCGTCGATGCCGCCCCAGTTGGGACCGGAAACGATGATCGTGTGGCGCGGGGCACCGGCCCGGACGGTGCGGAAGAAGCGGTCGAGCAGCGGCGGCCACTCCGCCTCCCTGTCCTTGAAGACCGGCTCGTTCACGATCTCCAGCGCCACCCGTTCCGGATCGAACCGCGACCAGCGACGCGAAGCCGCAGCCCAGAAGCGGTCGAACGCATCCCGCCACGCCGGCGAGTTCTCCAGGGCGTCGTGGTCCTCGTTGTGCAGGTCGATCACCACGCCGAGGTCCGCCCGGAGGAACCGTTCCACCGCGGAGTCCACCGCCGCCATCCGCTCCTCGCGGAACTCCCCCGTCGCGGGATCCATCACCTGCTTCGGCGCAATGCACAGCCGGACGTGCCGCAGGCCGGCCGAGCGCATGCGGACCATCTCGGGATCCGGGATGTAGTCGGCGAAATGCCCGGCCGACTCGGACCTCGGGAAACGGAACCAAAGGCAGACGTTGGCCCCGCGCGACAGTCGGTCCAGCAGCGGCTGCGGCACCGACGAGGCGGCTTCCATGGTGAAGCCGCCCGACAGGACACCGACGGCGAGTCCAGCCAGCAGGCCGAGTAGCGGGGAAGTTCCCTTCATGGCAGGTTTCCGCCCGATGTCAGAGGCGCGCCACGAGCAGCTGCTGCTGGAACACCAGCTCCTTCGGCAGGTGGGTGTAGAGCTTCATGAACAGCTCGTCGGTCGAGAGCAGGTCGCGTCGCCATTCGTCGGGATCCATGCGCTGGAGCTTCTCGAAGGTCTCCCGGTCGAAGCCTTCCAGGCCCTCGGTGTCGAAGTCCTCGAAACGCGGAACCCATCCCAGCGACGACTCCACCGCGCCGACCCGGCCGTCGCAACGGTCGAGCACCCACTTCAGCACACGCATGTTCTCGCCGAAGCCGGGCCAGAGGAAACGCCCTTCGGAATCCTTCCGGAACCAGTTCACGTGGAAGATCCGCGGCGGCTCCGCAAGCCGCTTCCGCATGTCCAGCCAGTGGCGGAAGTACCGGCCCATGTTGTACCCGCAGAAGGGCAGCATCGCCATCGGGTCGCGTCGGACCTGTCCGACCGTGCCCGCCGCGGCCGCCGTCATCTCGCTGCCCATGGTCGCGCCGAGGAACACGCCGTGGCTCCAGTTGAACGCCTCGAACACCAGCGGCACCGTGCCCGCGCGGCGGCCGCCGAAGATGATCGCGTCGATGGGAACGCCCTGCGGGTCGAGCGCCTCCGGCGCGAAGGCGGGGTTGTTCGTGGCCGGCGCGGTGAAGCGCGAGTTCGGATGCGCCGCCTTCTCCTTCGACGCCGGAGTCCAGGGACGTCCCTGCCAATCGAGGCACTCCGCGGGCGCCGGATCGTCATGGCCTTCCCACCAGACCGTTCCGTCCGGCTTCAGCGCCACGTTCGTGTAGATCGTGTCCCGCGCGATGGTGGCCATCGCGTTGGGATTGGTCTTCGCGTTGGTCCCCGGCGCCACGCCGAAGTACCCGGCCTCCGGATTGATCGCCCACAGCCTTCCGTCCGGCCCCGGCTGCATCCACGCGATGTCGTCGCCCACGGTCCAGATCTTCCATCCGGCGAAGCGCGCCGGCGGGATCAGCATCGCGAAGTTGGTCTTCCCACAGGCGCTCGGGAACGCGGCGGCCACATAGGACTTCCGGCCGTCGGGCGACTCCACGCCCAGGATCAGCATGTGCTCCGCCAGCCAGCCCTGGCGCCGGCCGAGGTACGAACCGATCCGCAGCGCCAGGCACTTCTTCCCCAGCAGCACGTTCCCGCCGTAGCCGGAACCCACGGAGACGATCTCGTTGTCCTGCGGGAAGTGGCAGATCAGGCGGCGGTCCGGATGGCAGTCCAACAGGCAGTGCAGTCCGCGGTTGAAGTCGTCGGCCTCGCCCAGGTGCTCCAAGGCCACCCGGCCCATCCGCGTCATGATGCGCATGTTGAGCACCACGTAGATCGAGTCCGTGACCTCGATGCCGACCTTCGCCAACGGCGATCCGGGAGGCCCCATCAGGTACGGGATCGCATACAGCGTGCGCCCCTTCATCCCGCCCCGGGCCAGCGCATGGAGCCTTGCCCGCATCGCCTTCGGATCCGCCCAGTTGTTGGTGGGTCCGGCGTCCTCCGCCATCTCGGTGCAGATGAAGGTGCTCTGCTCGACGCGGGCGACGTCGTTGGGGTTGGACCGGTGGTAGTGGCAGCCCGGGAGCTTCTCCTGGTTCAACGGCAGGAGGACTCCCTGCCGGACCGCCTCCGCGTAGAGGAAGTCCCTTTCGCCCTCGGAGCCGTCGCACCAGAAGACGGCGTCCGGCGTCGTGAGATCCGCCATCGCGCGGACATACGCGGCGGCATGGGGATTGGTGAAGGGCTGGGTTCCGAATTCCGACGTCGAGCTCGTGCTCATGACCGCAGCCTAGGACGGACACGCCCCGATGCCGCGCACAATTTGGCCGAATGGCCGCAAGCCTTGCCCGACGACGGAGGCCCGATCAGCCCCCGAAAAATGGACCGGCACCCAAGGCCGCGGGGTACACGGGTTGGCGTACGATGCTGCCCGCGGGAAATCGGGAATCCCGGATCAGGAATCTCGAATGACCTGCCGTCTTCGACCCAACGGGAAGGCTCAGGCCTCCTCGCGGTCGGCCACGAAACCTGCGAGAAGCCCGAGTCCCACGGTGACCACACCCGCGGCGATCGGCAGCACGGCCGGCAGCTCGAAGTAGAGTGCGGCAACCCAGAGGTGGCCGGCACCGATGGCGGAGGCGAGCAGGGCGATGACGATCACGGGCTTCATGAGGGAGGCCCTTGTGGGCCACCGACCCCGGACTGCCAAGCGCGATTCCGCGGGCGTACCGATGGGGCTCAGACCAGCGGCTTCGATTTGCCGACCTGCAGGACCACCGTGCCCGCGAACTTGTCATGCCACGCCTGGCGTTCCGGATCCCAGAGTGCCCAGAACCAGCCGAGGCCGCAGATCATTCCGCTGAGCACCGCCCCCACCGCACGCACGATCGCCGTGGCGCGGTCCAGCGGACGTCCATCGAGCCGCACCACCTGGAGCCGGAACAACAGACCGCCGAGGGTCGTCCCACGCCAGGCGATGAATCCGGCGAAGTAGCCGATGGCGACCAGCAGGCGCGCCGGTCCGACGAAGTCGGGGACCATGGCCGAGGCCATTCCCACGAGGATCCAGTCGAGGAACAACGCCCCGAACCGTGGCAGGAAGCCCGGACGCGGCAGGGACTCGATCTCCGCCGCATCCAAACCGGGCTGGGAAGTGCCCCGCATCCAGTCCGAGGCCGCCCGGCCGGTGCGGTCCGTTCCGGACGAGAAGCCGGACGAGGCACTGGCGCCGGCCGTTGAGGAGCCGTGGGACTGGGATTGGAACTGGGTCTGCGAGGAGCCGAAGGACGGAGGGGCTTCCTGCTGGGCAAATCCCGTTGAGGAAGAGGCGCCATGCAGGGGTTGCGCCGGCGGTTCCGGCATCAACGGGATCGCGGTCACCGGCGGTCCGCCGGCGGGAACCAGCCCGGGATCGATGGGAACCTCGGTCGCCAAACGGACACCCGTCGGCTCCGCGACCGGACGGCCCGGAGCGGTCGGCGCCGGGGCCGGGGCCTTCCGCGATTCGTCCCGTCCGAAAAGGGCCAGCACCACGGCGCCCGTGCCCCAGAGGGACAGCGCAAACCAGACGAAGAACCCGATGAACGGGGTGGCGTAAAGGAGCGCGGCCAGGATCGCGCCGACGACGAAGCGCAGGACCGGCGGGGAAGCCTTGGCCCCGAACGCGCCGGTGAGACGCCCGCCGAGGAACTGCAACACCGCCACCTTGCCCACCAGCTCGGCGACCAGGATTCCGGCGATGAACAGCAGCGGGCCCACGACCGTGAGGCCGAGCAGGACGAACATGAAGAGTCCCAGCGGGATGCTCAGGGCGGCCATCAGCGCCGTCGCCCCCGGGCGTTCCACGATCGTCCGCTCCACACCCGTCGAGGCTCCCGGCAGCAGCGCGGCCACGAGGAAATGGAGGAAGAAAAGGATCGCCATCAGCTTCCAAGGCGCGAAGACCGTGAAGGTCAACGGCCGCAGCTGCGCCAAGCCGTCGTTGAGATACGTCCGGATCCACTCGGGCACTCCTTCCCGGAATCCCGGGATCGCGCTGAGCCCGATCGGGACGATCTCGCCCTTGACGATGGCTCCCGCCGCACGGAACACGCCGCCGCCGATTCCGACCACGTCGCCACCCACCTCCGCACCCGGTTCCAGCTTCACTCCGAAGCCGACGTTGACCACGTCGCCGGCCACCTTCCCACGAATGGTGGCCGTGCCGCCCACCACCACGACATCCTCGGTGACTTCGCCATCCACGGTGCCGTCGCCCAGCACCACCACCAGGGCCGAGGCGGTCTTGCCCTTTGCGACCATTTCGCTCCGTCCCACGGACACCACCTCGTTCTCATCCTCGGAGGCACTCTCTGTGTCGTTGGAGTCCTCGGGGTCCTCGGAGACCTCATGGGCCTCCTTGACCGCCGCGGGGGCCGCGGGGGCCGGAGGCGCCGTGGGGGTTTCCTGTGCGGCCAAAGGCGCCAGCGAGAACCCGGCGGCAAGAACCAGCGCGGCGAGCCACGCGGAGATCGTTCGGTTCGGTTTCATCAAAGGGGGAAAGGGAATCAGTCGTTGCGGCGGGCCAGGCGCCACGCGGCGGTGCCGAGGGTGAGGGTGGAGATCCAGGCCACCGCGAAGGCCCCGGCCAGGCAGGCGAGGTACAGGGGCTGGACCTGCGAAAGTGTCAGCCAACCGGCGCGTCCCACGGACAGGGCGGCTTCGCCCATCACGCTGGCGGCTCCCAGCGTGCTGGCCGCCTCACGGGTGATCGGCGCGGCGCCAATCGCTTCGCGCAGGGCCGGCAAGGCCACGCCCCACAGCCCGTAGCCCAACGCCGGGAGGGCCACCAGGGATCCCGCCTTGGCGGCCGGATTCCATTCCAGCCACGGACGCGCATACCAAGGCGTGGCCGCACGCCGCTGGATCTCGGCCATCACCCGGCGGCTCAACGCGGCGGGGGCCCGGCGATCCGGGATCTGCCGGAGGGTCTCTCTCGCCCACGATTCCAATGGATCGTTCTGTTTCGGCATCATTTTTCCTCCTGATTCAAACACCCAGCGCCTCGGCTTGGGGTTGCAGCTTTTTCAACAGCGCCTGGCGGGCCCGGAAGATGTCGGTCTTCACCTTGCCCAGCGAAACCTTCAGCCGGACCGCGATGTCCGCGTAGTCCAGGTCCTCGTAGTGGTACAGCACCAGCGCGACCCGTTGGTCCTTCGGCAGCTTCGCGATCGCCTCCTCCAGCATCTCCTTCTGGTCCGCGTTCAGCAGCGTGGACTCCAAGGTCTCCGGCGCCGCGAACTCGACCTCGCGTCCCTCGTCTTCGTCGTCGTCCCGACGCAGGTCGGTGAAGAACTTCCAACGCGCCCGATACCGCTCGAGGTGGTTCAGGCAGAGGTTGCGGGCCACCGTCTTCAACCAACCACCCGAACCCTGGCCGTCCTTGATCTCGTCCCAGTGCTTCCACGCCCGCACAAACGTCTCCTGGGCAACATCCTGCGCCTCGGCTTCATTGCCGAGTAGGCGGAACGCGGTGCTGTACACCATGTCCTGGTATGCGGCCATGAAAGCCTCGAACTGGTCGGAATCGCTCATCGTGTCGCCCGGGCTGGCTTCCGGGAGGCAGCGTGCCCCAACCACCCACGGGCCACCGAGGAAGTTTCGGGAAAATTGGGAAATCCCACGGGAATTCCACGGGGTGTCCCAAAATGACGCCCTCCCGCCACCTTTCCGACGAACCTTCCCGACTCATCCGTAGCCTGCTTCCCAGGGCTTTCGGTGGTTGTTCACCGTTTCTTCACCGGGGCCGGTTGACAGGCTCTGTCCTCTCCGATACCTCCACACGGTCGCTTCGGGGAACTGTTCGGAAATCGGGTTCACGATGAGCAACGCACTCGGGGAACAAGTGCTCGTGTTGAACCGGCTCTGGCAGGCGGTCAACGTCTGCAGTGTCCGGCGCGCGCTCACCCTTCTCTTCGAAGGTCACGCACAGGTCGTCTTCGGCGCGGCCGACGGCGACTTCCGCACCTTCGACTTCAACCAGTGGCGCAGCTTCTCCGCCAAGGCTCCCGACGCCGACACCGCCGTCCGCACGGTCTCGTTCAAGATCCGCATCCCGCGGGTCATCCTGCTGCTGGGCTTCGACCGCCTTCCCAAGAAGGAGGTCAAGTTCACCCGGCACAACATCTTCGAACGCGACAGCAACACCTGCCAGTACTGCGGGAAGATCTTCGAGCGGAAGGACCTGAACCTCGACCATGTGGTTCCCCGCGACCGCGGTGGCCCGACCACGTGGGAGAACATCGTCTGCTCGTGCATCCCCTGTAACACCCGCAAGGCGAACCGCACCCCGGCCGAGGCCCACATGCGCCTCGTCCGCAAACCCAAGCGCCCCAAGTGGAGGCCCTTCGTCCAGGTCAGCTTCGGCGTGTCGATGCACGACAGCTGGAAGCACTTCCTCGATTTGGCCTACTGGAACGTGGAGCTCGGCCAGGACTCGGCCTGAGCCGAGACGGTTCAGTCGTAGCGAAGACCGGCCTCACGCCGAAACGCACAGGCGCCAACCAGGCGCGGGATTCCGGTTCGAAACCGGGGTCGCCATTCGTTGTCCGGTTGAACGACGGGAATCCATCGGCCCCCTCCCTCTCCTCGGCGGCCTTTCGGCTTTGCGTACCCATCCGTCCCGCGTGAAGCCCCACCCGGCCGCGGATCAATGCCGGAGCAGGGCCCAGCTCGTGAAGAAGGCCACCGCCGCCGCGTAGGCCACCATTCCCAGACCGACTCCCATCGGCACCAGCCGATCCCCGGCGAACAGCAGCAAGCCCGCCCCGGGCAACAGCATCAGGAAGGACTCGCCGAGGAAGCAGGCCAAGGCCAAGCCCTTCGGCGTCTCCGAGAGCCGTTCCGAGATCCACAGCCGATACTGCCACTCGCCCATCGACCGCATCAGCCAGGCGTTCTGGAGATTGCGGGCCGCCACGAGGAAGCTCGTCGTCGCCACGGCCACGGCGAGCGTGGGCTGGCATCCCAGGAAGAGCGGCACCACCAGGTTCAGGGGGATGCCCCACTTCCAACCCAGCCTTCGGGCGATGGGATTCCCCTCCAGCGCCAAACGGGGCGTCGCGATCCAGGTGGAAAGCAGATCCGCGACACGGCCTGACAACGCCAGTCCCGTGAAGAGTAACCACATCCGGGATCCGAATGGCAGGGCTTCTTCCGGGAGCAGGGTCATGCGGCGAGGCCCGGCCTGGCCGGTCCCGGATTCACTTCTTCCCGTAGATCTGCTCCGGCGTCTCCAGCCGGGGCTCCGTCACCTCCGAGCCGTTGTCGGAAGTCACGCTCCGGAAGAAGCAGGAACGGTATCCCTCATGACAGGCCGCGCCGGTCTGCTCGACCTGGATCAGCAACGTGTCGCCGTCGCAGTCGTAGGCGACGTCCTTCACCACCTGCACGTGACCGCTGCTCTCGCCCTTCATCCAGAACTTCTGGCGCGAACGGCTCCAGAAATGGGTCCGCCGCGTCTGGAGGGTGGTCTCGAGCGAGGCCCGGTTCATCCAGGCCATCATCAACACCCGCCCGGTCGCCTGTTCCTGGATGATCGCCGGGATCAGGCCGTCGGAGGTCCACTTCAGCTGGTCGAAAAAGCTCATGCCTTCTGGGAACACGAGCCTGATGGATCGGGACCGACGGTGCAAATCCTCCCGCCTCCCGTCCGCCCGGCGACCGGCCCGGGCTTCAGCCCAGCACCAACCCCACCGGACAGTGGTCCGAACCGGTCACCGCCGGACGGATGAAGGCGTCCGCAACCCGGGGCTTCAGCACCGCGGACACGCCGAAGTAGTCGATGCGCCAACCCACGTTCCGCGCCCGCGCCCCGGTCATCAGGCTCCACCACGTGTAGTGGCCCTTCTCCCCGGGATGACGGTCGCGGAAGGTGTCCACGAACCCCGCCTCCATCAGCGCCGTGAATCCGGCCCGCTCCTCCACGGTGAACCCATGGGTCCGCGTGTTGGACTTCGGGTTCGCCAGGTCGATCTCGGTGTGGGCCACGTTGAGGTCCCCGCAGAAGACCACCGGCTTGCGCTTTTCGAGCGACTTCAGGTGGCGCAGGAAGGCCGGATCCCACTCGCGATGACGGTAGTCGAGCCGCGTGAGCTCGCGCTGCGAGTTCGGCGTGTAGCAGTTCACCAGGAAGAATTCCGAATGCTCGGTGGTCAGCACCCGGCCTTCGCGGTCCTCGAGGAACCCGCCCAGGCCCCGCTCCACGGAGAGCGACTTCGCCCGCGTCAACGTCAGCGTGCCGCTGTAGCCCTTCTTCTCCGCGGAGTTCCAATGGGCCACGTAGCCGGCCGGCCATTCCACGTCGACCTGCTCCGGCTGCGCCTTCACCTCCTGAAGGCACAGGATGTCCGGGTCCTCGGACCGGATGAATTCCAACAGTCCCTTGCCCAACACGGCCCGCACGCCGTTGACGTTCCAAGAAATCAGCTTCACCGCCCGGAACGGTGGGTGAGGGGATGGTGGGGTGGCAACGAGCAACGCGGCCCTTGTCGGCGTCGCGTTGATCTTCGGCCTCTTCATCGGCCTCGCCGTCAACGCCGTCGTCTGCTGGATCATCTCCTCCGCACTCGGACGGATCCCCGCCGAACACCGGAAGATCTCCCCGGGTCAGGTCTGGCTCCTGATGATCCCGTGCTTCCCGATCATCTGGAACTTCGTCGTCTTCCAGCGCGTCCCGGCGTCGTTCAAGAGCCATTTCGACAGCGTCGGCCGGGGCGACGTCGGGGACTGCGGCGCCGCGGTGGGCCTCTGGTACTCGATCGTCACCGTCGCCTGCTGCATCCCGCTGCTGAAATACATCGCCGGTCCTGCCGCACTGGTCCTGCTGATCCTGAACCTGGTGAAGTTCCACGACCTGAAGAACCGGATCTGATCCGTCGCAGAGGTCGGTCCCCGCCGAAGCCGGGAAGCGCCGGGCGGTTCGCCGCAACGCCCGCTGGCCTGCGGCGGGGGGCTTCCCTACCATCGCCGCCGCATGACGCACACGTTCGCCGACCTGGGCTTCCCCGGCAGGTTGATCGCGGTGGAGGGGCTCGACGGTTCGGGCAAGTCCACCCAGATCTACCTGCTGAAGCGATGGCTGGAGATGCGCGGACTGAAGGTCTTCTTCAGCGAGTGGAATTCCTCGGCGCTGGTGAAGAGCGCCACCAGCAAGGGCAAGAAGCAGAACCTGCTCACCCCGACGACCTTCTCCCTGATCCATGCGACGGACTTCGCCGACCGCTACGAACGTCAGCTGCTGCCCCTGCTCAAGGCCGGCTACCTCGTGCTGTGCGACCGCTACATCTACACGGCCTTCGCCCGCGACGTCGTCCGCGGCTGCCCCCCGGCCTGGGTGCGCGGCGTGTACAGCTTCGCAGCCCGGCCCGACATCACCTTCTTCTTCCGGTCCCACCTCGAGGTGTCCCTGAACCGCATCCTCGACAACCGCCCCACGCTCAAACACCACGAGGCCGGCATGGACCTCGGGCTCTCCACGGATCCCTATGAGAGCTTCCGCATCTTCCAGGGACGCATCTTCGAGCAGTACCTGGCGATGAGCACCGAGTTCGACTTCGTGGTGATGGACGCCAACCGGCGGATCGAGGAGCAGCAGGGGCTGGTCCGGAAGTTCGTCGAGGACCGCATCGGCCTGGAGACCTACGCCGTCGTGAAATGAAACGAACCACCAAACGCAACACCCGCAGGGGCTCGGCCAACGACGATCCGTCGGTGCTGGTCCCCAAGGTCACGCCCAAGCGGTTCTTCGGACTCGGCCTGCCCGGGGTCGACCTCGAGAAGCTCTCCGGCAAGCTGGTGGTGGTCGAGGGTGCCGACGGCTCGGGCCGATCGACCCAGATCGTCCGGCTCGTCCAGTGGCTCGAGGCCTCCGGTCACCATACCCTCCAGGTCGGACTGAAGCGCTCCTCGCTCGTCAGCGAGGAGCTGGAGACCGCCCAGCAGGGGAACATCCTCTCCCGCACCACGCTCTCGCTCTTCTACGCGACGGACTTCGCCGACCAGCTCGAGAACAACATCCTGCCCGCGTTGCGCGCCGGCTCGATCGTCATCGCCGACCGCTACATCTACACCCTCATGGTCCGGGACCTGGTCCGCGGCATGGACGAGGACTGGCTGCGCAACCTCTATGGCATCGCCCTCGTGCCGGACGCGGTCTTCTACCTCGAGGTGCGGCCCGAGATCCTCGTCCAACGCGTCTTCGCGAAGCAGCAGGCGTTGGACTACTGGGAAAGCGGCATGGACCTGGGCCTGTCGCGCGACATGTTCGACAGCTTCCTCCAATACCAGAGCCGGATGCGGGACACCTTCCGCCGGCTCCAACGGCGCTACGGATTCGACATCATCGACGCCGAGCGCTCCATGGACGAGGTCAACGCCGAGCTGCGCCAGCGGATCGAGAACGTGCTCGCCGGGGATCTCTCACGCCAGCCGACCGCCGGCTGAGACTCCGGCCGATCCGGGAGACGGCGTCCCAAAAGGGGAACGGGTCACTTCGGACCGGCCTTGGCCTGGGGCGTCTCAGGACCGGCCCAGAACCAGTTCCACCGCGTGCCGTCCTTCGTCTTCTCGGTCTTCACCATCCCGAAGAGGAAGCCGGTCCGTGTTCCCGTGGGCGTCACATCCCGACGCCAGAGGTTCCACAGCACCGAACGGCTCGAGGTTCCGGCCTTGGGATTGGCCTCGGCACGGTAGACCGACCACACCGGAGTCCAACTGCGGGCGATCCCTTCGTTGTGGGGAAAGGCGCCTTCCGCCAAGGCCAGCACCTGGAAATGTTCGCGGCCGGCCCGGTCCTTCCAATGGTAGGCCAACGGCCAGAGCGATCGCCGCCGATACTCCTGGCCCGTCTGGCGGTTCCGCTCCGAGACGTCGCTCCAGAGGTAGAAGAAGGAACGGGTCTGTTCCCGCTCCAGGTTCTCGGTCCGGAGGAGCTTGTGGGTGTAGGCGGGCCAGAGCAGGAAGTCGCTGGTCAGGTTCGTGTTCGAGGCCCGTCCCCAAAGCGGCCACAACCTGCGCGAGACCTTGTCGCCGTCGGCCCATCCGACGAACGGCCACGGCGCGCCCCATTCCTCATAGCGCATCTCACCCCGGCTCACCGTGTGGGTCAGGAACGGCCAGAACAACGTGGTGTTGTCCAATTCCGGCGAACGCCTCAGCGCGAACAAAGGCAGCACGGCCCGGTTGGTCGTCGCGTTCGGAGTCCCGATGCCGGTGGTCTCCGTCAAACCGAACGGCCAAAGCAGGAACCGCTTCCCATGGCCCGGCACCACTTCCGGCAGATCCGTGATCGCATTGGTGCGCGTCAACGGCACCCGCGTCTCCGTGCCGTAGATCGGCCAGAGCTGCCACCCCTCGGCGCCACCGTGTCGCCGATGGAAGAACGGGAACAGGTAGTTGTCGGTCACGACATCCCGCTTCCGCGTCTGGACCCACACCGGCATCGCGACGAACCGGATCTCATCCCGGAACAACCGACCCCGCAACGTGCCGTACAACGGCAGCAGCGCGCGGTAACGCTTCGCGGGATCCGTCGAATCCTGTCGGAAATAGAACGGGAACACCGTGAACCGGTCGGTGTCGCCGCCATCGACGGAGGGCCCACCCGACCAGCTCAACAGCTCCAGGATCTGCCAGCGGTACTGCCCGCCGTAACGGTCGTAGGAAACCAGCGGATAGAGCGCCTCGACCTGGGTCCGCTCGACCCCGACCTCATGACGGAACGAGACGAAGGGATTCAGTCCCCATCCCTCCAGCGACGGCGTGGTCTCGCTCCACAACAGCGGACCGGCGGCCTCGGTGCGCCAGCCCGGCTCCAGGGTCAGCGGGAATCCATGGACCAACGGCCCCGCCTCGATCGTCGGCGCGCCGCCGTGCAGTCGCACCGCGGCCGACGCGACGGCGATCGTCACCGGCAACCACTTCAATGAGGCGGGAAGTCCCATGCTGCTGGGTGGCCAGCCTTGCGAACGCACGGGAAAGGGTCAAGGGACGGTGGGCCGGGAGCTTTGATGCTGTCGCCACCGGGGCTCCACCACTACGCTCGACACCCATGGATGCCGCGCATGCCGCCATCACCCCGAACCCGTGGATGGTTCTCCCATTCGCCCTCCTGCTCGGACTCATCGCCCTGGCTCCGCTGTTGTTCGCCGGATGGTGGGGAAGGAACTACCCGAAGGTGGCCCTCGCCCTCGGTGCCATCACCATCGGCTACTACCTCTTCGGACTCGGCGCAGGACAGCGCGTCGGACACACCGCCGTCGAGTACGTGAGCTTCATCTGCCTCATCGGCTCCCTCTACGTCGTCAGCGGCGGCATCCTGGTCAACGTGAAGGGCGAGGCGACCCCCCTCGAGAACATGCTGTTCCTCCTGTTCGGAGCGCTCATCGCCAATGTCCTCGGCACCACCGGGGCCTCGATGCTGCTCATCCGTCCTTGGATCCGCATGAACCGCTACCGGGTCACCGCCCACCATGTCGTGTTCTTCATCTTCATCGTCTCCAACGTCGGCGGCGCCCTGACACCCATCGGAGATCCCCCACTCTTCCTCGGCTACCTGAAGGGCATTCCGTTCTGGTGGGTCGCGGAACACTGCTGGCCCATGTGGCTGGTGGCCACGGGAACGCTGCTCGCCATGTTCCTGTTCGTCGACACGCGGAACTACCACCGGGCACCGAAGGCGGTTCGCGAGCAGCTCGCGGAACCGGTGGACTCCTGGCAGTTCCAAGGCGGGATCAACGTCCTCTTCCTGGCGGTGATCCTCGGGGCCGTCTTCATCAACCAACCCGCCTTCCTCCGCGAGGCCCTGATGCTGGGTGCCGCCATCGGATCCTACTTCCTCACCCCGAAACGCATCCACCAGGCCAACGACTTCAATTTCCACCCCGTCCAGGAGGTCGCCATCCTGTTCATCGGCATCTTCGCCACCATGATGCCCGCCCTCGACCTGCTCGAGGCGCAGTCCAAGGGCCTCGGCTCGCCCTCCCTCGGGTTCTTTTTCTGGGGATCCGGCATCCTCAGCAGCGTGCTCGACAACGCCCCGACCTACCTCTGCTTCCTCAAGGCCATCTTCGGCGCCTACATCGACGCCGACTCCATCGCCCAGGTCCAACACCTCGTCGCCACCGGTGGATCCGACATCGGCACCTTCGTCCACGGCGACCATGCCCCGGAAATCCGGGCCACCTGGGATGCCCTGACCAAGTACCATCCCAACCTGATCGCCGCCAAATCCGCCTCGGTGGAAGACATCGAAGTCGCCTTCCTTCTCGGCAATCCCAAGTTCAATAACTTTATCGTTGCCGTAAGCTGCGGCGCCGTGTTCTTCGGGGCCAATACCTACATCGGAAACGGGCCCAATTTCATGGTCAAGGCCATCGCCGACCAGAACAAGGTGCACACGCCGGATTTCCTCTCCTACATCGGCAAGTTCACCCTCCCGATCATGCTGCCGATGCTGCTGATCGTCTGGGCGCTGTTCTTCCGGTAGGTGCCCAACCGCCTGCGGGGGAGACGATTGCAGCAACTCAACTTGGACCTCGGCTTGTTCATCTCGAAGGGTGACAGGCCTACGGACCCAGAGGAGTCCTGCGAAGAGGCTTCGAAAGCCCGTTTCCAGGGTCAAATCGGACTAAACCGACGCCGATCCGTCTGCAACCTATCATGCAAGACGTTGTGGTGAAATGGGTTGTGACAAATTGAAATTTCCACTGGAACCACGTTTTCTCCCTGCCAGACTTTCGCCGTTGGTTCTCCAGAGGGAGGTCCAAGGGTCGCAACGGCCGGAGGAACTTCCTCATATCGAGCTCCCGTGAGGGATATCGATAAAGGGGGATTAGTTTGGTTGTTTGGGTTAGGCGGGCGTCGAAAGGCGCCCGCTTTTTTGTTTCCCAAAGCAGCCGGTCGGCAATGGCCGTTTCGGCCGCAGGCGAAGGAACCCGTGGTCGAGTCCGTCGTGTCTTTTGAGGGGAATTCACCCCGGAATGGAAGGTACGAGCGATGTGCGGCGGAACCGACCGGGGCGTCGACCGAATGTCCGGAACTGATCATGCCCGCCGCTTGTCATCACCCGGGCTGCCGGTACTCTGACTCCCGAAACGTACCGTGCCGGAAAGCCTGAAAAAACTGATGCCCTGGGTCTTCGCCCTGCTGCTCGGACTGAGCCGCTGGCCGGATTTGCTGCCGCCCAACTTCAGCGCCGTGTATGCCCTGTGCCTTTGCGCCGGCCTCTTCTTCCAGGGCCGGATGGCTTGGTCATTGCCGCTGGGCACGCTCCTGGTTTCGGACATCCTGCTGAATTGCTGGTACCAGTTCGGCCGTGGCTACGACGTCTGGAACCGGGCCACCTTGGTGTATCTGGCAGGCAACTACGTCGGATATGCCGTGCTCTTCCTCTTGGGCAGGGGGCTTTCCCCGGTGGCGCGCTGGCCGCGGGCCCAAAGGATCCTGCCATCGATCGCCGCGGGGGTTTTCGGCGCCCTGCTCTTCTACGTGGTCACCAACACCTTGGCCTGGCTGCTCAATCCGTTTCGCAATCCGGAGTACGTGAAGACCCTCGCCGGATGGTGGGTCGCCCTCACCGCAGGAACCAAGGGTTGGCCCCAAACCTGGGAATTCCTGCGCAACAGCCTCCTCGGCAGCGCCCTGTTCAGCGCCCTCTTCGCCGTGACCTGGCAGAATTCCCCCGCCGAATCCCCGGCCGAGAAGGGTGAGGAGGCGCCGGAACCGGAGCCCGCCGCCGAAAACGCCGAGGCCGACGGCTCCGCCGCCTAGACCCTCCTCGGCGCCACGCCATCGAACCGAAACCGGTCCACCCAGGATCCTCAATGAAGGTCGGCCTGCTTTCCGACACCCACGGCCACCTGGATCCGCGGATCCCGAAGCTGTTCCATGGGGTGGACCACATCCTCCACGCCGGCGACATCGGCCACGATGGCATCATCGCCGACCTCGGTCTCGTCGCGCCGGTGACGGCCGTGTTGGGAAACAACGACATCGGGATGCACTACCGCGAGACGGAGGCCGTGACGCTCGGGGACCAGGTGTTCCTCGTGCACCACATCGTCCAACCGACCGCCCTCCACGACCGACTCGCCCGCAGCGTCGCCCATCATCGCCCGGCCTTCCTCATCTTCGGACATACCCACATGAGGCACGACTCGGTGGTGGACGGCGTGCGCTTCATCAATCCCGGCTACTGCGGTCGTCCGCGTTTCCGGCAGGACCGGAGCGTGGCGGTGCTCGAGTTGGGAACCGGCGAATCGATCCTGACCTGGCACCTCCTGGGAACGACATGACCCCGAACCGAATCCACCGCGCCGGACGCCTGGTCGCCGCCCGCATCATCGCCGTCCTCCGCGCCCGGTCGGCGGAACAGGTGCCCTTCATCGCGGAGGCGCTCGTCGCCGGCGGTGTCACGGCGATCGAGGTGACCACATCCACGCCCGAGTTCGCGCGGGCGATCCGGGAGACTCGGTCGGCGCTCGGCGCCTCCGCCTTCGTCGGGGCCGGCACCCTGCTTTCCGAGGCGCAGGCCGGCGCCGCCGTCGACGCCGGCGCGGAGTTCCTCGTCAGCCCGGTGTTGCGACCCGGCTTGATGCCCCTCGCGCTGGCCGCCGAGACGCCGATCCTCCTGGGCGCCTACACGCCGACCGAATGCCAGGCGGCCCACGAGATGGGCTCGGACTTCGTGAAGCTCTTCCCGGCCGACACGCTTGGACCCGCCTACATCCGGTCCCTGCGCGCGCCGTTGCCCCATCTGCGGGTCGTTCCGACCGGAGGCGTGACCGTGGAGAATGTCGGCGAGTTCCTGGCCGCCGGTTGCGCTGCGGTCGGCGTCGGTTCGAGCCTGCTGCGGAGCGAATGGATCGAAGCCGGCCGATGGTCGGAATTGACGGCGCTCGCCGCCCGCTTCACCGCCGCGGCGGGCCATCGGAAGTAGGAGGTCCGGGAGGCAAGGCCCGCGGTCCCTGGCCTCACTCCACCCGGATTCCCCAGCAGAAGGGATCCGCGGGATCCAAGATCAACGTCGATTCCGCCGTGACATGGGCGGTGCCGGTCACCACCGGCAGGATCCGACCCGACGGCCGGTCCTCCCAGGTGAACCGGCCATGGAAGGCGCTTCCGAGGATGCCTTCCTGCACCCACTGCTCGCCCTCGGCGAGATCCCCGTCCGCCGCCAGGCAGGCGAGCTTGGCGCTGGTGCCCGTCCCGCACGGGGAACGGTCGTAGGCCTTCCCGGGACAGAGCACGAAATTGCGGGAATCGCCTCCGCTTCCACCGGGGCCGAAAAGCTCCACATGGTCCACCTCGGGATAACCTTGGGCGTTCACCGCCTGGCGAATGCGCCAGGTCAGGTCGGTCAACGCCTCGACCGACGCCAGGTCCAGGGACCGCCCATGGCCGCCGACGAGGAAGAACCAGTTCCCGCCCCAGGCCACGTCACCGGTCACCGGACCGACGCCGGGGACATCGACGACCACCCCGCGCGCCCGGCGGTAGGAAGCGACGTTGGCCACGGAAACCGAACCGTCGGCATTCAGGGTCGCCGTGACAGCGCCCACCGGCGTGTCGATCCGATGGTCACCGGGCCCGATGCGGCCGAGGTGGGCGAGCGTGACCAGAAGGCCGATCGTTCCGTGGCCGCACATGCCGAGGGGACCGACGTTGTTGAAGAAGATCACGCCGAAGGCACAGGTGGTGTCGTGCGGCGGAACGAGCAGGGCACCCACCAGGACGTCGGAGCCGCGCGGCTCGTTGACCACCGCGGAGCGGAACCGGTCGTGCTGGGCCCGAAACCGCTCCACCCGCGCGGCGAGCGGGCCGTCGCCGAGATCGGGAGCTCCCGAGACGACCACGCGGGTGGGTTCGCCGCCCGTGTGGGAATCGACGACGGAAATGCGTTGGGCGAGTGGCATCGGATGGTGGATCGAAACGGAAACCCGGGCCGCCGTCTTGTCGCCGCAAGGCGATCACAAGGGCAACCCGGGCACAGGCAACCGGCTACTTCCGGTAGATGAACGCGCCTTCCGTCGAGATGCCGCAGTCGAAAAGCCAGCCCACAACACTCAGCCGACCCAGATCAGAAACGGCGATGTCCCTCCCCGAACCACCGCTTCCTTGGACTCCGTGTCCAGGCTCCGGTCCAAATGACGGGGTTTCCACCCACGAATGCCGCCCGTTGTGGTCCAAGGCCCAGAGGAACGCATGGTTGGCATCGTAGCTGTGGACAGAACCGTCGGAGCGCGGGGTGGCCGGGGCTTCTTCCAGGTCGATCGCCGAGGAGGGATCAAAGTCGACGGAGCCCTGGAATGAGCCAGTGACGTAGAGATTGCAGCCGGTCGCATCAATGGCGATCGCCTTGGCGTAGCAATGCGAGTCGGCTTCCGGAGCGGCTCCGACGATCCATTCGAGGTTGAGCTTGATCCCCAGCTTGGCGACGTAGCCCACCCAACCGTTGGGGCTGGTCGCCGAAACCACGTCGTTCGTCCCAAAAACCAGCCCCCCACTGCTGTAGGCGTATCCAGTCACGAAGACCTCTCCGGCGGCATTGGAGACCAGACCCACCGCACTGTCGTCGGTCGCGTCGTTACCCAGGCACACCGCATTGTAGAGATCGCCGTCCGCCTCGAAGCTGGCGACAAAGCTGTCGTATTCCCACTCACCAGCGGTTTCCAAGGTTACGTACCCTCCGGTCGGAGTCGGGCCGAACACGATGGGACTGCCGTGGAGTTTGCCTGCGATTGCGACCCGCGGACCCGCAACGGTCACTCCAGTCGGATAGACATGGCTGCCTGTGGTCGCGTACATCGGCCGAACCCATTCGAAATCGCCGGAAGCATTGAGCTTCAGGAGCAATCCGTAGCGGGCGCCCGAGGGAGCCGTGATCGAATGGGTCCCGGCACCCGGGTTGAAATCGACGCACCCGCCGTGGTTTCCAACCACATAGACACTTCCGGATTCGTCGACGGCCAAGTCGGACGGATCGATGGAGATGGTTCCCGTGGAGGCGCCGATTTCCCGGATCCACCGGTAGTTGCCGGAGGGATCCAGTCGGGCCACGAACATCGCGTCTCCACCGGCGGAGTTCAGGTTCACAGGACTGGAAACACCCGAAGCGACCGTGCCTGGACCCCGGAGCCAGCCGACCGTGTACACATCGCCATCCGGAGCCACATGGACCTTCTCGAAGTAGCCTTCGCCATCGACCTCGCGAGACCAGACCATCGACCCGTCGCGGTCGTATTTGACCAGCAATGCGTCCGGAGTTCCGGAATTGGCCACGAGCCATGGACCGGAACCGAGGCCATTGATGTCCACCGACGCTCCGTAGAAACGCCCTGCCACATACGTCGCGGTCAATCCCGTGGCGACACCCCACCAGTCGAAACCGTACTCGTCGACCCGATGGACCCACTTCTGGCTGCTCTCGGGCACCGGCTCCACACACAGCCCGTCGGCCAGCTGTGGGGGCTGGACCATTCCGGCCAGGCGCCCAACCGACGACGGGGTTCCGGGCGCACGGACCGCCGGTGGCCTCGCCGCATCGCGATTCATGGACTGGGAAGGACTCGAAGCCGGCTCGGAGCCGAATGTCACGACGGCCGACGCCGCCAACAGCGACAGGAGTCTCGAAGATGCGGTTCGGAGCAGGGATTGCATGGGGACGGATGGCGTTGGGTTCACGGCGGCACCACGGGCCATTGCCGAAGGCAGCGGCTCCGAGGTGAACCCAGGATCCCGCGAGCGCAGCGGGTCGACGCTGGGCAAGCTGGGCGCGAGAGCGGAAATCCGGCGCCCGTGCGTTTTCAGCCGGCTCGATGCTGAAGGAAGGAACCCACCTGCAGGCGTCTCCCCACATCCCCAGCCGCCCAACTGCGGAGGATCGCCTCGCCCTGGACGCCTTCGCGTTGGGCGCGAGGTCGGTCTTCGTCAGGACGGACTCGTCGACTCAGCAGACGGCCGCAAGCCTCCGGAGCAGACGGCTCATCGCCTGTTGGGCCGTGATGTACTTGAAGGTCTCGCGGTCGAAGGCGTTGACCTGGTGGAACGCCTCGGTGCCGTCGGGACCGGCGATGGCGAAGTGGACGGTGCCCACCGGCTTGGTCGAAGTGCCTCCCGACGGACCGGCGATCCCGGTGACGGAGATGGCCCAATCCGCGGCGCCCACCCGACGCGCGCCCTCGGCCATCGCGCGGGCGGTCGGTTCGCTCACGGCCCCGTGGTCCCGCAACACCGACTCCGGCACGCCGAGCACGGAGACCTTGGCCGCGTTGGCGTAGGTGACGAAGCCCGCGTTGAGCACGGCCGAGGCGCCGGGGACGTTGGTGATGCGGTTGGCGATGTGCCCGCCGGTGCAGCTCTCCGCCAACGCCAGCGTCTGCCCGCGCCGGGCCAGTTCACGGACCAGAACCGACTCCAACGTGTCGTCCTGCTCCCCGAAGATGTACTGCGCCGCGAGGCCCCGCGTGATCCGTTCGGCCTCGGCGACCACGGCCGCCGCCGCCGGCCCACGGGCGACGAAGCGGACGTCGACCTCACCCACGCGGGCGCAGAACCCGAGGTCCATGCCGGCGTCCGTGAGGTGTCGCAACGGCCCCGAAACCAGCTCCTCCATGTAGGATTCGCCGATGCCGGTGGTCTTGAGCGTGCGGCACGCGAACCCACCTTCGAGCGGGAACTCCCGCAGGACCAGCGGAGCCACTTCCGTGTCGAACATCGGACGCAGTTCGCGCGGAGGTCCGGGAAGCATCACCAGCCACGAGGCGCGTCCGCCTTCACGGAACGGATTGGGATCGACGCGGATCGCGAGTCCCGGCGCGGTGCCATGCCGGTTCGGAAGCACGAGCGCCCCCTCGGGAACCATCGCCTCCACCTTGGTGCGCTCGGGCACGGGACGTCCGCGTCCCACGAAATAGGAACGGATCTGGGCCTCGACCGCGGGATCGTGGTGCAGGACCAGTCCGAGCATGCCGGCGATCCGCTCCCGCGTGATGTCGTCGCAGGTCGGTCCGAGTCCGCCGGTGGTGACGACGAGGTCTGCCCGGGACAAACCCTCCCGCACCGCGTTCTCGATGTCCGCCGATCCGTCCGGGACCGCGACCTGACGCGTCACCGTGCGTCCGAGGTCGGCGAAGCGGGCGCAGAGCCACTGTTGGTGGGTGTTGAGCACCCTGCCCAGCATCAGCTCGGAACCGGTGTTGATCAGCTCGATCGTCACCGCGACATCCTGCTACCGAACGGCCGGACCACAAACGGGAAAGCGGTTCGACCGTCGTCCGTTGTGCGTTGTCCGTGGTTTGCGGTTTGTCGTCGCTGTCCGTTGTTCACCGCTGGCGACCCCAGCTCTCCATCTCGCCGGACACCGAGCTTTCAGCTGCGCGCTCTCCGCTGCCGGCTCCCGGCCCAAGGGCTTCCGCCCGGACG
Source organism: Verrucomicrobiales bacterium (assembly GCA_027488845.1). GTDB lineage: Bacteria > Verrucomicrobiota > Verrucomicrobiia > Limisphaerales > UBA9464 > SXXZ01. The sequence continues at coordinate 144,503 of JAIYBC010000033.1, forward strand.
GTCAGAGCGTCCAGGCATGGACCGTGACCTTGGTGTTCACCGGCACGACCACGTCCACGGAGCCTTCGGCAGGGTTGGTGGTGGTGTTGTCGATGACGGCGTCGAAGGTGCGCGCCGGGCCGGAATCGGGGGTGAGGGTGACGCGGTTGGTGACCACCCGGCCGAAGTCGCGGGCGCGGAGCTTCACCGTGCGGTTCGTCGTCGAGCCGAACGGCAGGAAGATCGTGCCCGGGATCGTGCCCGCGGGAATCGGCGTCCCGGCCACCTCGGTCAGGGTCAACGTCGGCTGGACCGGCGGGAAGACGAGCAGGTTGCTGCCGATGGAACTGGGCAACCCGTTGAAGTTGAGGTTCAGCTGGGAGCGGTCGATGGAATCGATGCGGATGCGGCCGGCGCCGGCGTTCTGTCCGGCGAACACCTGAAGTGAACCGCTGCCGGACACCACCATCGAAACAAGGCGGATGGCACCGCCACTGCCGGCGTTGATGCTGAACCCGTCACCGGTGCCGCCCCCGTTGGCCACGATGGAACCGCTCACGGCGATCCGGCTGTTTGCGGCAATCAGGACGGCACCGCCACCACCGCCACCGCCACCCAAGGCGCCGCCGCCACCGCCGCCACCGGACCCCCCAATCATGGGCATCAGGAATGGGTTTCCGTAGGTCTGACCGCTGTTCGCGTCGGACCGCCGTGTGGCGAAGGCCCCACCGCCCGCGACGTCCGACTCGTTGCAACAAGTCCGGAATCCCCCCTCGCCACCGCCGGGACCATATCCGTCGCCCGGGGGCGTCTCGGCGCCGAAGCCGGGGTTGCCGCCGTCGAATCCGCCGGGACCGCCCACGCCACCGGCATTGGCCGTCCGACGGGATCCGTCCACGTTGATCGATCCGTTCACCACCACGTCGCCCTGCGACAGGATGTACACGGGCGTGTTCCGGGCGTTGCGGGTGAAGGTGACCGTGGCGCCGCTCTCCACGCGCAGCGACGCGAAGTGGAGGATGCCGTCGGGCGGCAACGCGATGTTGGTGCTCGCGGCGATGACGACGTCGCCGAGCGAGCCGTTGCTTCCGGCGTTGAAGCCCTGCGCCGCCAGGCGCGCCGCGCCGAGGGACGTCAGGAGGAGGCCCGCCAGCGCACCGAGGAGGACACCGGGGCGGCGATTCAGGATGGAACTGGTCGTGTTCATGGACTGTGTGGAACGGATGTGGGCGCTGGATCTGGAAAGGGGACGGAGGAGGTTCATGGAATGCGGCGGACGCGGTAGAACGCGGCCTCGGGATGGATCAGTCGGCAACGGGCCCGGGACTTGCCGTCGACGGTCTCGACGGCCTCCGCCTCCACGGCGGTCCAGGCGGAAAGGTCGGTGCTGCTCTCCAGCACGTGGCGGGCACCCGGCTCCGAGGTCCATTCCAGCAGGACGGACCAGGTGACCGGAGCCGGTGTGGCATCGAGCGAGCGCGGCTGGATCGGCACGGTGCTCTCCAGGGCGAGGAGGCGCACCCGAAGGACGGAAGCGTCGCCGTCGGTGGGGCCGGAGCCCGAGACCCCGCCACCGGTCACATTGCCGACGGAGCCCGGGGCCGAATCGCCTTCACCCAGGAAGCGCACGGTCGCCAACGGCTCGCCGATGAACGGACCGAACTCGGCACCATTCGGGAGCACGGCCGCAGGCAACACCAACGTCGCCAACGGTTCTCCAACCCAGGGACCAAACTCGATTCCGGCAACCGGTGCGAGGCCTGGCAACAGGACGGTCGCCACCGGCTCGCCGATCCACGGTCCGAACTCGATCCCTTCCACCGCCTCCAATCCCGGCAACAGCAGCGAGGCAACCGGCTCGCCAATCCAGGGTCCAAACGCGGCCGTGTCTGCACCGGCGAATCCGGGCAGCACCAAGGTCGCCATGGGCTCGCCCAACCAGGGTCCCGTCGTGAAGCCGTCGGCTTCCTGGAAGGCCGGCAGGACCAGGGTGGCGACGGGTTCGCCGAGGACGTTGAGGACGGGTACCGAGGCGTCGTCGGTCGGACTGGTTCCCATCGCGACCTCCGCGCCATCCGGCCAACGGTCGCCGTCCGTGTCCCGGGCGTCCGGATCGGTTCCGATGCGGACCTCCTCGGAGTTGGCCAGGAAGTCCCCGTCGCGGTCGTCGTCCAGGTCGTTGGCGATGCCGTCGCCGTCGAGGTCCGCCGTGAAGGCCAACGGATCCGGATCGGTGCCGTCGAGGATGCCGTCGCCATCGGTGTCGCGCCGCAGCGGATCGGTGCCCACGACCAGTTCCGCCGCGTCGTCCAGACGGTCGGCGTCCGTGTCCCGAAGGTCCGGATCCGTCCCGAGTTCCGCCTCGCGGACGTTGGTGAGCCCGTCGCCATCCCGGTCCGCGTCGTCCCGGTCGGGGATCCCGTCACGGTCCAGGTCCGGCAGCACGACGACTTCGACGTCGTTGGTCACGGAGAGTCCGTCGACGTCGAAGGCCCGAAGCGTGAGGACCGACCGTTCGGACCGCAGGCTTCGCACCCGCAGCGGCGCCTCGCTCCGTCCGGTTGGCGGATCGACCCGGAGTCGGATCCCGTCCGGGGAACCGACCCAGGCGAACTCGAGCGCTGGGCTGAAGGCGGCATCCGGAATCACCTGCCGAGGCTGCCCCGGCCCTTCCCACTCCAGGATGAAGGAGGCGAACCCGCCGTTCTCGAACATCTCCGCAACCATGGGTATCGATCCTCGAGCGATCGGCACCGAGGCGGAACGGGTCAGGTCGCCATGCAATCCGTCGTTGTCGATCACGACCTGACCGTCGAGGAACAGTCGCGATCCGTCGTCGCTCGTCAGGTGGAAGGTCCAGTTCCCGGGCCTCGGGA
>JAIYBC010000016.1 GCA_027488845.1 Verrucomicrobiales bacterium
CGGCTCATGGCTCTAAGTCGAAAGCTCGGCTTCAGCCTCGTGAAGGATCCCGACCCCATCCCGGCGACCTGAAGGAAATGCCCCAAAAGGCTGACATCTCGGGTTCAGTTCATTGGTAGCCGCAAAGCCGCTGAGGAGGAGGGAGGAAGCCGGTGGGCTCCCGTTTTGAAACCGAGCTCCGCGCATGGGTGGGGGCTTCAAACCCGGATCACGCTCTCCCGAGGAGTCTTCGCGTACCTGCATGTGGTCGGCTCGTACCCCATCTGGAACGTTGGCTGAGTCCTAGTTCTCCGGCTCAACAAGCTCCAGTTCCCTGCGGTCGCCGGGCCATGGCGTCCTCGTCTCCCGGCCGCCGGGCCAACGGACCCGCACGGCCTCGGGCCTTCCGCCGGTGAGCAAGACACGCGGGGAATCCTGGGACCACCATCCGGAGCCCGCGTGCACAGCATGGGCGGCACCCGACGCACCGCCCGATTCCGCCTGGACCACCGCTCCGATGGCGGCCGGGTTCCGTTTCCCGCCTCGGAGCGTGACCGTCCATCCGGGAATGGCCGTGCGGTTGCGGAAGAGCCTTGCCGGTCCTTCCGCCTGCGCGGCGACGACATCCATGCGGCCGTCGTGGTCGAAGTCGAACACCGAGGAGCCCCGACCTTCGCCGGTCATCCGGACCCCCGATTCGGCCGATCCCAAAGGTCGGAAGCCTCCTGTTCCATCGCCCATCAGGACCAGGCCGAGACCGGCATCCTGGCGTGAGGTTTCCGCATCGGTTCCGAAGTGGTTCTGGGTGAGGAAGAGGTCGGTTCGGCCGTCGCCGTCGAAGTCCGCAGCGGAGATCCCGTAGGCCGGGGTCCATTGGGCCTCGGCCGGAAGCGGGCGAACGAGGAAATGGTCCCCGCGGTTCAGGAAGACGGTGCTCGCGAACCAGTCGGCATCGAGCCGTCCGGCTTCTGCGGCATGGGACCCGAGCAGGCTTTCCAGCGACGTCCGCCCGTACGTGGCATGGTCCGGGGCCTTCTCGAGGATGAACGGAAGGGCGTTCCGCAACTGGGTCCATTCCCGCCAGGGCAGCAGGATTCCCTGCGCCGGATCGACCGAGGCGAGCAGCGGATGGACTCCGGTTCCGAGGCCGAATTCCCCGTGGAGGACCGTCACGCGGTCCCGGCGCGGGTCGATTCGTGCCTCGCCGAAGTTCCAACCCCAGTTGCCGACGGCGAGGTCCAGGCGTCCGTCGCCGTCGAAGTCCGCCGCGGTGACGCCGTTCCAGAATCCCCTCAGTCCCGACGCCGGAGCCGGTTTCCGGGAGGAATCGGTGAAGCGCAGCTCCGGATCCCAGGCGGACATCCCCTGGTCCGAGCGGCGGAAGAACCGAACCGGACCGAACTCCGTCGTGAGCACCAACTCGCCGCGTCCGTCGCCATCGAAATCGGCTGCGGTCGCGCCGGTGGTCAGCCCGTTGCCCGGGATCGGCACCTCCGCGCCGAATCCATCGGCGGTACCCGTCAGGATCCGCGATGCGACGCCGACCGGCCACCTGCCCGGTGCGGCGCGTCCGGCGACCACGAGGTCCGGGTGGGAGTCCCCGACGAGGTCCGCGAGGACCAGTGCGCCGGAGGAGGCGGATGACGGTGCGAGGGCGCGGGGCGGACCTTGGCGATGGAGCGATGCGGAGGGCGCGTCCGGTTGGCCGTCCCTCCAGTTGGATTCGGCCAACACGGACGTCGGTGACCCATCGTCGCGGCGATGGAATGCCAGGAGACCGGCCACGTTGCGTCCGCCGATGGCCCGGACATCGCGTTCCGGCCACGGCGCGAACCCGCGGCCGCCGACATTCCTGTACGCCTGGGCCGCCCCGGCGCTTCCGAACAGCAGGTCCTCGTGGCCATCGGCGTCGAGGTCGGCCACCGCCACGCCGGGCGGTTCCCGGGACAGGAGCCTTGGGAGCAGGGGTTGACGTTGGAAGTCGTCGGAAGCCGGCGGTGGGGAACGGTGCGGCAGCGAGTCGGACCGGTCTTCGAACAGGGGCTCGGCTCGGGTGGATGGGGGCTTCGGCGAGGAAGCCGATGGCGTCGTCGGGAAGTCCAGCTCGACCCGGGAGTTGGCGGGGATCCCGTCCAATCGGCTCGTGATGCCGCCGGGCCAGCGGACCTCGACCGAATGCAGGGCACCGGCGGTGGCGGCAAAGGTCCGGACCGCGTCGTCGCCGGAGAGGTAGCGTCCGCCGGAGACCATCTCCTGGGATTGGGCCACGGGGCCGCCGCGCACGGTGATCCGTGAACCGATGCCGCGGGTGTTGGCGCCGGCTCCGCGGAGCCGCACGGAGATCCGCGGCGCGGTGGAGTCGTTGCGCAGGAGCAGGGCCGGGGCGTTGAGCCGATTGGCCACCACGTCGAGGTCCCCGTCGTTGTCGAGGTCCGCGAGCGCCAGCGCGGTGGTGACACCGTGGGCGTCGAAGCCCCAATCCGGACCGGCTTCGACGAAGGTCCCGTCCCGGCGGTTCCTGTAGGCGCGGTTGGTGCACGCGAGGTCGGGAAAGCGGTTGAAATCCCGCAGCCGCTGGGCCGGGGACGGCGGTTCACGTCTCCGCGACTGCGCTTCGAGCACGTCCGCGTGCTGCACGTCGTGGAGGTTGCCGTTGCCGGTCAGGAGGTCCTCCCAGCCGTCGAGGTCCACGTCGAGGAAGACGGCGCTCCAGGTCCAATCGGAGGCCGCGACACCGGCGAACTGGGCGATTTCGGCGAAGCCTCCGGAATCGCGGGCGAGGTGGAGGGTGTTGCGGGTGACCTCCGGACGGAAATCGGGGTCGAGCACGGGCGGACGGAGGCTGGCGGCCATGGTGTTGGGCCGTTGCCAGGCACGTTTGGCCAGGTCGGTCCCGAGCATCTCGGCGACGAACAGGTCGTCGCGGCCGTCGCGGTTGATGTCCGCGGCGTCCACGGCCATGGAACTGAGGCTCTGGTGCCGCAGCCACGTCCTGGGGGCGGCCTGGAATCCCGCCCCGGCGCGGTTCAGCCAGACGCGGTCGGACCAGTGGACGAAGTCGTTGCAGACATACAGGTCTGGCCAGCCGTCGCCGTCGAGATCACGGAACAGCACGGAGAGGCCCCAGTCGGTCGGTGGGGCGGTGAGCGGTTTGCCGTCCTCGTCGAGGAACGTGCCCTGGGTCCAGGAGACGGGTGCGAAGTCGCCGCCACCGCGGTTGAGGTAGAGGAAGTCGCGTTCGCCCCGCTCAAGGATCTCCGCGGACTCGCCCTGTGCGCCGAGGGCCAGGAAGCGGTCGGCCGGAGTCACGACGATCCCGCCGCCCGGTTCGCGCCGGGCCTCGACCCGCAGGCCGGGCGGGTTGTCCCGGAAGGTGGTGGTCCGGTAGTTGGTCACGTAGAGGTCGAGGTCCCCGTCGCCGTCGAGGTCCGCCAGGGCGAGCGAGGTGGCTCCGAGGCGCCGTGTGAGGCGGTTGTTGGTGGACTCGGTGAAACCGCCGCGGGCGTCGTTCAGGAAGAGCCGGGTGCCGGTTCCGATGCCGTTGACGAGCAGGTCGAGGTCGAGGTCGCCGTCCACGTCGGCCATCACCGCACCGGTGCTGGCATCCGACGCGCACGCGGCCCCGCCGGCGTTGGGCACGGCTTCGAACCGCCAGGAACCGCGGTTGAGGTAGAGGCCGTTGGGACCCTGGAGACGGCAGAGGTAGACGTCGCAGAGTCCGTCGCCGTCGACGTCGCCGAGGGCGATGCCGGATCCGTTCTCAAGGATCCGGTTGTTGGCGGCGGCCTGGGGGTCGAGGGAGTTGGTGAAGGCAAGTCCGGTGTCGGCGGGCCGGAGCGTCGTGAATCCGGTTTTGCCAACCTCCCCGCCTGGAGCCGGGGCGAGCGCCTGAAACCGGCCGCCGTTGGCCAGTTTCCAGGGCGTATCGGGGAATCCGGAGACCGCCGTCTGGAGCAGGACCAGCAGGAGTCGGAGTGCCGTCGACAACGGGAAAGGCCGCATGGGGAGGCCAAGAAGCTAGGCCGCCCGGAGATGCCGTGGAAGTCCCGAAGTGGTCTTGGGAAGGGGTGGAATGCCCGCGGGACGCCGGCGCGAGGCTCAGGCCATGATGCCGCGGACGACGTTTCCGTGCAGGTCGGTGAGGCGGAAATCGCGGCCGGCGTGGCGGTAGGTGAACTTCTCGTGGTCGAAGCCGAGCAGGGCGAGCAGCGTGGCGTGGAGGTCGTGCACGTGCACCGGGTTCTCCGCGGCGGCGAAGCCGAACTCGTCGGTGGAACCGTAGACCGTACCGCCCTTCACGCCTCCGCCGGCCAGCCACATGGAGAAGCCGTGGTTGTTGTGGTCGCGGCCGTTGATCTTGCCGGAGTTGGCGCCGGGTGTGGGCAGCTCGACGGTGGGGGTGCGGCCGAATTCGCCGCCCCAGACCACGAGGGTATCCTCCAGCAGTCCGCGTTGCTTCAGGTCCTTGAGCAGCGCGGCGATCGGCTGGTCGGATTCGCGGGCGAGACGGCGGTGGTTGACCTCGAGGTCGTCGTGGTTGTCCCAGGGTTGCCCGGCGCCGTGCCAGACCTGGACGAAACGGACGCCGCGTTCGATCAGGCGTCGGGTGATCAGCAGCTGCCTTGCTTGGGTTCCCTCGCCGTACATCTCCCGGATGTGCGCCGGCTCGCGGCTGATGTCGAAGGCGTCGGACGCGTCGATCTGCATCCGGTAGGCCAGCTCGAAGCTCTGGATCCGTGCGTCCAGCTGGGAATCGGCGTCCCGCGCTTCCCGATGGCGCCGGTTCAGGGCCTGGAGCAGGTCCAGCTGCGCCCGTTGTCCGGAGGGGGAGGTGGACTGGTTCGAGATGTTCTCGATCAGCTTCTCGATCCGGGTGTGTTCGGTGTTGATGTACGTGCCCTGGTACACGCCCGGCAGGAAGCCGCTCTGCCAGTTCTGGGATTCCTGGATCGGGTAGCCGCCGGGGCAGAGCACCACGAAGCCGGGCATGTTCTGGTTGTCGCTGCCCAACCCGTAGGTGACCCACGAGCCGAAGCTGGGACGCACCTGCCGGGCCTCGCCGCAGTTCATCAACAGCAGGGAAGGCTCGTGGTTCGGGACGTCCGCCTTCATCGAACGGATCACGCAGAGGTCGTCCGCGCACTCGGCGGTCTTCTCGAAGAGCTCGCTGATCTCCATCCCGCTTTGGCCGTACCTGCGGAACCGGAACGGGGAACGCCACGCGGCACCGGTCTTCCGCTCGGTGGCGAAATGGACCGGGATCTCCTTCCCGTGCCAACGGTCGAGCGAAGGCTTGGGATCGAAGGTGTCCACGTGGGACGGGCCGCCGTTGGCGAAGATGTGGATCACACGCTTGGCCTTGCCCGGGAACTGCGGGGACCTGGGGCTCAACGGATGGATGACGCCCTCCGCCCGGGCGGTCGACGACAGGAGACCGGTCGAACCGAGCAGGGAAGTCAACCCGAGCGTGCCCATTCCCATGCCGCAGGTGCGCAGGAATTCACGGCGCCCGAGACCGGAGCTGGATTGGGGGGAGGCGGGATTCATGGACGTGGCGGAAACGGGACGGGTGGAAGCCGGGGTTCATTCAACGGAGACCGGGTGGGAAATCAACCCTACGGCAAAATCCTTTCCTCGGGAGGCTCAAGTGTTGGTTGGAAGAGACGATGTCCCGGGTGTCGACAGCGACCGGATTCCGTTCTCCGCGAATGAACGGACGGGAAGAAGGTGGTACGCCCGCAATCGGAACCGCCCGCGGCATGGATGCCGCGAAGTCAAGTCCCGGCCCTGTCCGGGACCTCAAGGAAAGAGAATCTTTTGGGAGCGGTGGAACGCCGGGGGGCGGACCGCCAGTAGTTGTTCCAGTCACCGAGCGAAATCTCGACCGCGGCTCCGTCCTGCCCTGTTTCGGAGCCACCGTGTCCTGACGGTCGGCTGAGTCGACATGCCAGAAGGAACGTCATGAGCTTCATCAAGGGATCCGGTCCGAACGGTCCTCGCCAGTGGCTCTCGACGTCCCGCAACGTCATGAAAATCCGCATTCCGGCCCGCATGGCGGCCATCTTGGGGAAGATGGCGTGCCTCATGGCCCTTTTCGTCGCCGTACCCCGGAGCTCGGCAGCCGGTTGGGTTCCGCCGGTCACGCCCAGGAAGTTCTCCGTCCTCGAGCTGCTCGGCGTGCCAGGCACGTCCGTGACCATCGGCGTCCAGGTTCCCTCGGGCGGCACCACCCTTTGGCTGAAGGCCCATGGACTGAACTACCAGAACAAGGCCAGCATCCGCGTCAACGGCGGCGAGTGGGTGGCCCTGAACAACACCAACTGCGTCTTCGACTACCCCGGCGACCGTCTCAGCGGCATGGGCGGCCCCTTGGACACGCTGTCCTTCCGGGTGACCGGCGTGAGCCTGGTGCCCCGCCGCGCCAACACCATCAGCTTCCGCTTCAACTTCACCGACGGCGTCAGCATCGGATACCGGATCCTCGACCTGAACATCCTCAACTCCTCCAACAGGCGGTTGCTTCCAGAGGCCCAGCCGGTGTTCGTCCGCGGACGGACGTCGGGGATCAGCGCCACCGACATCGCTGCGGGTTCCAACCTCTGGTACAACGCGAATCTCCGCCTCAACTGGATCGGGGACAGCATGAACGCCAAGTGCGCCGACTGCCACGCGGACAACGGCGCCGACCTCAAGTACTTCAGCTATTCCGACAAGGCCATCAGCGAACGCGCCCGTTTCCACGGCCTCACACTGACCCAGGGACGCCAGATCGCCGCCTACATCCGGTCCCTTCCCCTGAACAACCCGGGCACTCCTTGGGACCCTCCCTATCAGCCGGGTCCTGGCCAGGACGCCAAGCCGGTCGCCGACTTCGCCGCGGGCGCCGGACTCCAGTGGGTCCTCCCCGACGACAGCCTCTCGTTCGACTACCTGTTCCCGGACGGGACGCCCCAGGTCAATTTCACCAACACGGTCAACGTCCGGGACATTCCGATCGCGATGCCGCTCCCCGACTGGAACTCGTGGCTTCCGCGGGTCCATCCGAAGGATTCCTACGGCCCGGACTTCCAGCCCGTGTACGACGCCCTGCGTTTCGTCCGGGACGAACCGGACATCACGCAGCAGTTGGTTCGGTTCAACGAATGGCAGGTGAACCTCTGGAACTGGTCGGTCGGTCCTGCGACGCAGCTTCCGTTGGAACTTCGCGACGGGTCCATGACGGCGATGACCGCGTGGTGGTCCGTGGGCCGCTGGCGCAGCGTGAAGTCGTGGGATGTCATCAAGACCAAGGGACTCGAGGACCGAGGTCAAGAGATGTTCGACTGGCCGGTGCACCCGAAGTCCTGGCCGACCCATTCCGTCTTCATTTCCGCCCCCCATTACACGATCACGAATCCCGATGCGCACTTCCTGCGGAACGGCAGCCGGCAGGTTTGGGACATCCTTTCCCACCAATGGTACTGGCTGCAGATGATCCTCAACGACGCCAACCACCGCCACCTCGAGGGGTTCCCGATCGACTGGCCCTATCTCCAGGCGTTCACCAGCAGCCAGTACGCCTACGGTTTGGGAGTCGAGGCGCAGGCGACGATCGCGTCGATCAAGGTGGGCGAGTCCTCGACCTACAATCCGCAGGGACGATGGGATGGCGTCACCGCGTATTCCGGTGTCTCGATGGAGTGGCTCTGGAACACCAGCTGGGGAAACCTGGCGTGGAAGGACTACGATCCCCAGTTCCGGGATGCGGTCGTCCGAGCGATCTTGTCCGAGCACAAGCGCATGATCCAGCTGGCGGGTCGGGAGCACTTCCGGGACACCATGCAGGAGATCTTCGAAGGGGAGTCCGACAACAGCAACGGGCCACCGCGTAGCCTGCCTCTGATCCGCTCCTTCGCCGGCAACATCCAGTTCCTCAAGGACCATGGGGCGGCGCCGGACATCGTCGAGATGATGAAGGACATCGGCCAGTATCTCTGGCCCGCCGCGGATTGGTCGCGGTTCTGAGGCGGTCTTGATTCCAGTTTTCCGTCACCGGAAAGGTGACGGTCTTCGGTTGGGGGCAACCAGGAGGTTCGGGGGGTCGCGTAACAGCGGCCCCCCGTTTGTTCCACGGAGGTCGTCGTCAACCACGCCTGAAATGCCGGGGAACGGGTTGCCCGCGAATCCCGGCTTGCTCTATTCTCCGGGCAACTCGGAAGACCGTTCCATGATGACGAACTCCATCCAGCCTCCCTCCAACGGATTCCGTCCACTGGCCAAGGCGGTGGCGACGCTGCTGGGAGCCGCGTGCGTCGCCGTCTCCGCCGCCGACAGGCCGACGGTGCCCCGTGGCCAGCCGATCAAGCCGGTCCGCAGCAAGCCGCCCGCGGAATCCGCGCCCGCGACGAACGCCGCGCCCCGCGTCGAAACTCCGGCCCCCACGTCCGCCGTTGCGTCTGTCGGTTTCGACATCCTCTCGACCTTCAAGTACGAGGTTCCGGAGGAAGGCGGAGCCGGTTCCAAGCCCGCGCCGAACGCCCCGGATCCCGACGCGCAGATCCCGGCGAACGTGAAGGCCTACAACGGGAAGAAGATCGCCCTGAAGGGGTTCATGCTCCCGCTGAAGGTCGAGGGCGGACTGGTGACCGAGCTTCTCCTGATGCGCGACCAGTCCATGTGCTGCTTCGGGACGGTTCCCAAGATCAACGAGTGGGTGGCGGTCAAGATGACCGGCGGCGGCGTGAAGCCGGTCATGGACCAGGCCGTGACGCTATCCGGGACGATCAAGATCGGAGCCATGCGCGAGAACGGCTACCTTGTCGGCATCTACCAGATGGACGGCGACAAGATGGACGCCCACGGCGCACTCTGAACGTCCAGTCGGGTTGATGGCCCAAGGCGTCCTTCAACCCCGAAGGATCGCCTTGGAGGTGTTCCTTCCGCGGTTCTCCGGAGGGTTGAAGGGATCAGGGGTTGGAGGGCATCGTGGCGGCCTCGCATGCGCATCACCCGACTGGAGGTCCACGACATCCGATTCCCGACGTCCCGGCAGCTGGACGGCTCGGATGCGATGAATCCGGACCCGGACTACTCCTCCGCCTACGTGGTCCTGCACACGGACGCCGGCCTGAGGGGCTACGGTTCCACCTTCACCATCGGCCGTGGCAACGACGTCGTCTGCGCGGCGATCCGGGCGCATGAGCACCTCGTGGTCGGCTTGGAGCTGGACGAATTCGCGGCCGCTTCCGGCAAGGTCTGGCGGCGGCTGAACGGGGATTCCCAGCTGCGTTGGATCGGGCCGGACAAGGGCGCGGTGCACCTGGCGTTGGCGGCGATCGTCAATGCGCTGTGGGACCTGCTGGCACGTCGCGAAGGCCTGCCGGTCTGGAAGCTCGTCAGCCGCATGACGCCCGAGCAGGTCGTGGCGTGCGTGGACTTCCGCTACATCACGGACGCCATCACTCCGGAAGAGGCTTTGCAGCTGCTGCGGCGGGCGGAGCCGGGCAAGGCGGAACGGATCACGCGGCTCGAGGCCGAAGGTTACCCGGCCTACACCACCAGCGCGGGCTGGCTCGGCTACCCGGACGACAAGATCCGCCGGCTTTGCCGGGAAGCGGTGGCCGAGGGCTGGAACCACATCAAGATCAAGGTCGGCCGGGACCGCGACGACGATGTGCGCCGCCTCGGGATCATCCGCGAGGAGCTCGGCTGGGACCGCAGGCTGATGGTCGATGCCAACCAGGTCTGGGATGTGCCGGTGGCCATCGAATGGATGAAGCACCTCGCGCCCTTCCGGCCTTGGTGGATCGAGGAGCCGACCTCGCCGGACGACATCCTCGGCCACGCCGCCATCGCCCGGGCTATGGAGCCGCTGGGCATCGGTGTGGCGACGGGCGAGCACGGCATGAACCGGATCCTCTTCAAGCAGCTGCTCCAGGCGCGGGCCATCTCGTTCTGCCAGGTGGATTCCTGCCGGTTGGGCGGACTGAACGAGAACCTGGCGGTGCTGCTGATGGCGGCGAAGTTCGGCGTCCCGGTCTGTCCTCACGCGGGTGGTGTCGGTCTGTGCGAATTCGTCCAGCACATCAGCATGATCGACTTCACCGTGGTCAGCGGTTCGTGGGACGGACGGGTGTGCGAGTTCGTCGACCATCTCCACGAGCACTTCAGCGATCCATGCCGGATCCGGACCGCGCGCTACCTCGCCCCGGAAAAGCCGGGGTTCAGCACCGAAATGGTGTCCTCCAGCGTGGCCACCTACAGCCATCCGGACGGTCCTGCATGGCGTGGCTGACCGGCATCGGGATCAACGGCGGGCGGTATGGGCTTCGGCGGCGTAGACGTCGGCGTTGATGCGTCGGGCCTGCTCCAGGAGTCGGTCGGTTTCCGGTAGGTCGTGCCAGGTCGCGGCGTGCTGGAGCGTGGCGACCTGTTCCAAGGCGGATTCGAAGGCGGGACGCTCGGCACCCGCCGGCGGGTGGATGCTGCCCTGGATGAGGAGGCCGAGCCGGTTCCGGCGTTGGGCCGCGCCGGCGATCTTGCGGTCGCCGTGGAGGAGGTCGGACTTCTCGGCGCCGACGAAGCATTGTCCGGGTCCGCTGGGATCGCAGCAGGGAGCGAGTCGGGTGGGGACGCCGATCATCCTGAACGCGTCCCGGAGCCAACGGTGCATCCTCTCATAGCTTTCGGTGGCGGAGAGTCCGTACCAGGGGTGTGAGGGTGGGATGACGGCCGAGTAGGTCCAGTCGGCGTCGTGGGGCACCACGCCGCCGCCGGTGGATCGGCGCACCAGGGGCCGGAGCGTGGTGAGGAGCGAGACGTCCGCCAGACGCTGGAAGTAGCCGAAGGAGGCGGCGGGACGATCCCAGGAATAGCAGCGGAGCACGGGGACGCCGCGGCCCGGTGCCGCTTCGAGCAGGGCCTGGTCGATCGCCATGTTCAGGGCGGGATCGGTGGGGCCGGAGCGGAGTCGGAACCAAGGGTCGGACATGGTGGCGGAATCTGGAGGTACTTGGTCCGCCGTGCAAAGGCGCATTGATTCACGGTGTCTTCTCTGGCAACCAACCGCCCTCATGAAGAAGGTCATCTCGACCGCGTGGCTGCTGGCGCTGGGCGCCTGGCTTGCCGGATGCGGTGGTTCCGAACCGAAGCTCGATGCGCGTTGGCGTTTCGCCGGGGCGGATGGTTTGCGTGCGCAGACGGCGGCTCCCGCGCTCCAGAAGGTCCTTTCCGGTCCCGCCGCCGCGGCCCTCGGTTCCCGTCTTGCCACGAACGCCGGTTCCGCCTTCGCGGGCTTTGTCGCTGGCGGTCCGGCGACGCCCGAGGCCGGCGCCTTGGCGATGCCGCTTGTCGGCGACCTGCTGGATCACGAGTCCGCCGGTGAAGTCTGGCGGCATTCCGATGGGTCGACCGAACTGCTCCTGGCCGTGAAGGTGACCGCGGAACGCGCGGCCCTGTGGACCGAGAATTTCCCGAAGTGGGTGCGCCCGCTCCACGCCGGGACCTCCGGTGCGTCCGTCTCCGCCGAGGGCGGATGGCTCTTCGCCATGAGCCGCAGCGGCTCGGCGTTGGCCGCGGACTTCCGCCGGCGGGTGTCGACGCCGTCCACCGTCTCCGGGCGCCTGCTGGAGCTGGAGACCGCCGCCGGGAAGCTGCCCGGGATCCAGGCCACCGTCGTCGCGAGCAACGGCGCCGTGCGTTGGAACGGCACGCTCCGGACCGCCGTGGACGCGGCCATACCCACCTCGGAGTGGAGCTACCCGACCAACCTGATCGGCGACTCGGTCATCGCCTTCACCGCGGCGAGGGGCCTGGTCGCGCCGCTGCTGGAACAGGCCGGACTCGCCGAGCTGATCCAAGGCGGGGAGCTTTCCCAGATGTACCTGTGGTCGCAGCCGGAGACGCCGTTCTCCACCTACGGGGTCGTCCACGCCGACAAACCCGCGCAGCTGATATCCCGGGTCCACGACTGGATCCGGCCCCAGTTCTCGACGAACGCCACGCCCGGCACGAGGCAGGGTCTGGTGATGTACGATCCGACGCGGCAGATCCTGGCCCTGTCCAGCGCCCCCGTGGCGACGCCGACACTGGCCGGCCCGACCAACGGACAGCCCGGCTTCGTGGGCCTCAGCTTCGTGGGCCTCAACCGTTCGAAGGGGCCGCTCCCCAAGGAACTGCTCGCGGAGCTGCTCAAGCCCGGCGTCCTCTATTACGACTGGGAGATGACCTCGGAGAACATCGCCCACTGGTCCGCCGGCCTCCAGGTGAAGGACATCTCGGCCGGCTTGCGTCCGCCGCCGGCGGAAGGTCCTGGTCGGCGGTTCCTCGAGGAATCGGCTCCCTATCTCGAGAACGCCGTGACCGTCGTCTCGCAGAAGTCCCCCGGTGTCTTTGAACTCCAACGCAAGACGACGGTCGGTCTCACGTCCTTCGAGCTGGTCCTCCTGACCCGCTGGCTGGATCCGCCCACGGCCCGTCCGGCGCGTCCCGCGCGTCCGGCACCTCCCGGTGCGGCAACGCAGAAGTCCCGCTGAACCCATGCTCAAGCTCGGAGTCAACATCGACCACGTCGCCACCCTCAGGCAGGCGCGCTACCGGGGTCTCCCCGGCGGCGAGCCCTGTCCGGTCGAGGCCGCCCGCATCTGCCTCGCGACCGGCGCGCATGGCATCACCGCCCACCTGCGGGAAGACCGCAGGCACATCCTCGACGACGACATCGTGGCGCTGCGTCGCGTGGTGACGACGCGGTTCAACCTCGAGATCGCCAACGTCCCCGAGATCATCGACATCGCGGTCCGGGTGAAGCCGGACATCGTCTGCCTGGTTCCGGAACGGCGCGAGGAGATCACGACGGAAGGCGGCCTGGACGTGGTGGCGGCGGAGTCCTCGCTGGCCGAGTGCCGTCGGCGGCTGAACGACGCCGGCATCGAGGTCAGCCTCTTCGTCGGCCCGGACGCCGCGCAGATCGAGGCATCGGCCCGTATCGGGGCCCAATTCGTCGAACTGCACACCGGGCCCTACGCCCACGCCTTCCATTCCAAGAGGGAGCGGATCGTCGAGATCGAACGGCTGGTGGCGGCGTCCCGGTTGGCCCATGGCCTCGGGCTGAGGGTGAACGCCGGGCATGGTCTGAACGTGGAGAATGTCCCGGTCCTGCACGTCGTGCCCCATCTCGAGGAACTCAACATCGGCCATTCGCTCATCAGCCGCGCCGTCTTCAAGGGTTTGGCGGCGTCCGTGCAGGAGATGCTGAAGGCGATGGAGGGATACCGCGGATGACCTTTCGGGGGCAGGGGAGGCGGCCGCGGTGATCCTCGGCGTGGGCATCGACCTGATCGAGGTCTCCCGGATCCGCGATTCCCTGGAGCGCTTCGGCGACCGCTTGGCCCGGCGGATCCTGCGGCCGGAGGAGTTCCAGTACTGCATGTCCCATCCGGATCCGGCGCCGTATGTGGCGGCGCGTTTCGCGGCGAAGGAGGCCGTCAGCAAGGCCTTCGGGACGGGCATCGGAGCCACGCTCGGATGGCAGGACATCGAGGTGCGGCGGCTCGAATCGGGGCGTCCGGAGGTCCTGCTGCATGGTGAGGCCCGCCTCTATTCCGACAGCCGAGGCTGCCGCAACCTGCACCTGAGCCTGACCCATACCGTCCACTACGCCTCGGCCGTCGCGGTGCTCGAGGCCTGAACTCGGGCAAGGGGAATCAGGCCGGGCTTCCAGGCGGGTTGCCTCCAACGTGGGCCGGCCGGCAATCACGGGGCTTCTCGGCCCCCGGAGTCTCCGGTGCAGGAAACCGGGGGCATCGAAACTGCTGGGTCATGACGGCATGCCACTTCACGCGACTTGGACCAATCTCCTGCTGATGACGGCCACCCTCTCCATCGGGTGGGCGTTCGGGCGGCGTGGTGGGGCGCCGGCGAGGATCGCCGTCGTCCTCGGACTGGGGGTCCTTGTCCTTGGTGTGATTGCGAACCTTCGGCCCGACCTCTGGAGCCGATGGATCCCCTGGAGGGATCTCCTGTTCGTCTCGAACCTGTTTCCGTTCGCATTCGCCCTGATCCTGCCTTCCGCCGTTTTCCGCCAGCCGGACCGGTCCGGTAGGCTGCGTCTGGGCATCCTGTCGATCTTCCTCACCTTGGCCTCCGTGCGCCCGTCGTTCGAGTTCCTCGAGCCGGCGGCGCGTGCCCGGATCACCTGGGTCGACCGCGATGGGATCTGCCGTCAATCCAGCCGGGAAACCTGTTCCGCCGCGGCCCTTGCCACCGTCCTTCTTCGGCACGGGATCGAGTCGAACGAGAAGCGGATCGCTGAACTGGCTTGGACCCGGCGCGACCGTGGCACTTCCGTCTTGGGACTCTACCGCGCCGCCGTCTTCCTGACCGATGGCAGGCCGGAACTGCGCCCACGGATCCGCCGGATCACCGCCGAGGAACTGGTTGCGTCGGGACGGCCGGCTGTCGTCACGGTGGGGCTGCCCAGACTGGGGAGTTCGCCGGCGGCGCTCGAATTCGGGAAGGCCTACGAATGGGAACCCGGTGTCCTCCACGACGTCGCCTTCCTCGGCAGATCCCCGACGCGGGGTCTGGTCCGCATCGGCGATCCCGACTTCGGCCTCGAGGAATGGCCCGAGGAGCACCTGCGCTACCTCCATCGCGGAACGGCCTTGGTCCTGGAAACGGTCGCCGGGCGTTGAGTTCCGGCTTCACCGGTTCCCGCAGGAAGGCCCGGGTTCCACGCTGCGGTGTAAGGTTCCTTGGATTGGCACGACCCACCCGTGCATGAAACGCAACCTGATGCTCCTGTCCCTCCTGGGATTCCTCGCCACCACCACCGCCTCCATCGCCGCGGAGAAGCGGCTGCTGAACCTCGACAAGGAGGGTGTCGCCATCCAGGGCTACGACCCGGTGGCGTTCTTCACCGTGAAGTCCCCCGTGAAGGGGAAGCCCGAGTTCGCGAGCGAACACGAGGGCGCCCGCTACTTCTTCCATTCGGCAAAGAGCAAACAGCTCTTCGACGCCGAGCCGAAGAGGTATGCGCCGCAATTCGGCGGCTATTGCGCCTATGGCGTGAGCCGGAACGCGCTCGCCCCGATCCAGGTCGAGGCGTGGCAGATCGTGGACGGACGGCTGCTGATGCAGAAGAACCCCGGGATCCGGGACGACTTCAACGAGGACGCCAAGGGCAACCTCGTGAAGGCCGATTCGAACTGGCCGAAGTTGCTCGGGAAGAAGGGCAAGTGACCCGCACCCGGAATGAACCCGAATCGCAATCCAGTCACCGGCTCCCCATCGCGGGGATTCCGCCCGGAAGTCCGTCCCGGCGAGGGCCACTTCATCGACGAAACCGCCGAGAACCTCAGCCAAGGTGAGCGCCGGGTCAGCCTGGGAGCGCGGATCCTCACCGCTTCCATCCTGCTGGAGACGCTCTGGTTCAAGTTCACCGGCCACCCCGAGTCGATGTGGATCTTCCGCCAGATGAACATGGAATCCTGGGGACGCTACGGGCAGGGCATCTGGGAGCTGACCGCGTCGGTGCTCCTGTTCGTCCCGCGGTTCCGGTGGGTCGGAGCCCTGCTGGCCCTGGGTGCCATGGGGTCGGCGATCGCGAGCCACCTCACCGTCCTCGGCATCGCCATCCAGGGGGATCACGGACTCTTGTTCGGGATGGCCTGCACCGCCTTCCTCGGTGCGCTGGCGACCCTTTGGATCCACCAGCAGTCCATCCCCAACATCACCCGATTGGACGACGCGCCATGACGTCGTCCACGGAGGTGGCCGCGGGCATCCTGGTGGATGCGGCGGGGTTTTATCTCGCACTGGGAATCGCGGTCGCGGTCGGGATCCATTGGCAGGGTCTTGCGCGCATCGATCCCGGGACCCGGGGCGCGGGGATCGGATTCCGGATCCTGATCACCCCGGGTCTGGTGGCGCTCTGGCCATGGCTGCTGGTGGTGTGGAACCGGGCCGTCCGCGGCTCCGGATTCCGAGGCGGCTCCGCAGTCGCGCCGAGCGCGGGGTCCCTTCGCACCGCCCACGTTTGGGCCTGGGGGATCCTCGGCATCCTCGTCCCGACGACCCTGGCGATGCTTCTTGTCTCCCGTCCCCCGATGTCGCCGCCCACGACCCTTCCCGTCCCTCCACCGGCCTTGCCTGAAACCCCATCCGCCTGACATGTCGTCCCACTATCGCGTCGTCGACTGGAACCCGGAGAAGCGCCGCTACGACTTCGGCCTCGGCATCCTGGTGGCGGTCACGCTTGTCGCCTTCGGGGTGGTGACCGCCTGGAAGTCGCCGGAGGTCACCGTTGAGACTTTGCTGA
The DNA here is from genome assembly GCA_027488845.1 of Verrucomicrobiales bacterium. Taxonomy (GTDB): domain Bacteria; phylum Verrucomicrobiota; class Verrucomicrobiia; order Limisphaerales; family UBA9464; genus SXXZ01. The sequence continues at coordinate 16,274 of JAIYBC010000016.1, forward strand.
TCCGCGGAACCGCCCTGGTCGCCTTCCTGCTGCTGCACCTGGTCCTCGCGATCGGCCCGTTGGCGCGGTTGGACCGACGCTTCCTGCCCCTGTTGTACAACCGCCGGCACCTCGGCGTGACCCTCTTCGGGATCGGCCTGGTCCACGGCGGATTGTCTCTGTTCCAGTTCCACGCGCTCGGGGACGTGAATCCCTTCGTGAGCGTGCTGACGTCCTACTCGCAGGATGCACGGCTGTTGTCCGATGGGCGTCTGGTCGCAGGGCATTTCCCCTTCGAACCGTTCGGCGTCGCAGGATTGGCCGTGCTCTTCCTGTTGGCCGCCACCAGCCACGACTTCTGGCTCAAGCTGCTCGGACCGTCCCTTTGGAAGTCGCTGCACCTCGGCGCCTACCTCGCCTACCTGCTGTTGTTCATCCATGTGGCCGCCGGGGTGGTTCAGGCCGAGCGCAGCGTGATCCCGCCTACGCTCCTGTCTGCCGGTTTCCTGCTGCTGCTGGGACTCCACGTAGCCGCGGCGCGAAAGGGTTTCGTCCGGAGGCCCGCGGTGGGAGCAGCGGTTGCCGAAGGCTTCGTGGACGTGGGTGAGGTCGAGGCCTTTCAGGAAGCTCGGGGCCGGGTTGTGACTGTCGGAGAAGGGCGGATCGCCGTGTTCCGGCACCGCAACCGGATCTTCGCCACCTCCAACGTCTGCCGGCATCAGGGTGGGCCGCTGGGAGAGGGACGGATCCTCGACGGCTGCATCACGTGTCCTTGGCACGGATGGAACTACCGTCCCGAGGACGGCTGCAGTCCTCCGCCCTTCGAGGAGACGTTGGAGACCCACGCGACCCGGAACGTCGGTGGACGGCTTTGGGTCCGAGCGGAGGTGAATCCGTTGCGGACCGTTTGTCCGGGAAGCGAATCCACGAAGGGGAGGGGGGAATGAACGACGAGTTCTATGTCGGATACGCCGAGGAGGCTCCGCTGGGCCTGAGTCGGTTTCGGGGCCGGGTCGCGGCTTTCCTCTACGGCTTCGGTGTGGTGGCGGCTTCGCTCCTGGCGATCGGCCTTTCACCGGCCGAGCCCGGCACATTCGAGTTCGGGGTCCGCAAGGCCTTCGAGGGCCGCATCCTGGAAACCCCGCTGCCGTTGCTTCGGACCGTTTCGGATGACGGCGTGGTGCGGCACCATCTCCTGGTGGGTGCCGGGAAGCATGGGTTGCCGGCTTTCGCGCGGGGACATCATGGCGAGTGGGTGCGGTTCGAGGGCTCACGCATCCAGGCCGGTCGGTTGGCCATGATCGAGATGAGCTCACCGGAATCCTTCCGGGTGCTCGGTGGGGTACCGGAGACCCGGCCGGAGGTCCGGGATGTCGATCTGGGCGAGGTCCTGCTCGAAGGGGAGCTCGTCGACACGAAGTGCTGGGCCGGCGTCATGCGACCGGCAACCGGCAAAGTCCACCGCTCCTGCGCCGTCGTCTGCCTCCGGGGTGGAGTCCCGCCGGGTCTGTTGGTCCGGGACGCGAAAGGAGACGGGTCGGTCGTGCTGCTGACCGGCCGTGAAGGGCGTCCGCTGGACCTCGACCCGCGGCTCGCGGCCCGGAGGTTGGGTGTCGCTGGAAGACTCTTCGTCCTCGGGGAAGTGCCGAGGATGGAGGTTTCTCGGATCTCCCTGGCGGGACCCTGAGCCCTCGTCCCGCATGCCGTTCCAGATCCAGGAACCGATCGGGAGTGTCGGAAACCCATCCGCGAAGCGGGCATTTCGGGTCTTTTGGCTTGCCCGGAAAGCGGGGTCCCCCTATAGCGACCGAGACCCTGAAGGGTAGTCTGTCGGTTCGTTTGCACGCATGATTCACCACAAACCGGAGGCGGTACTTTGAACCGCCCGTTTTCGCGTCACCAGCAGGCACAGCCCCTGCATCGCATCAATGGCAAGATCCGGGCCCGCGACGTCCGCGTCATCGGCCATGATGGACAGCAGGTCGGGGTCATTGATCTGGCGGCGGCCATCAATCTCGCCCGCCAGGCCGGCGTGGATCTTGTCGAGATCGCGCCCAACGCGGTCCCTCCGGTCTGTCGCATCATCGACTACGGGAAGTTCAAGTACGAGTTGTCGAAGAAGGAGCGCGACAGCAAGAAGCACCAGCACACCAACACGGTGAAGGAGGTGCAGCTGTCTCCCCGCATCGATCCGCACGACCTGGGAATCAAGCTCGAGCATGCGATCGGGTTCCTCTGCGAGGACATGAAGGTGAAGGCCACTCTCCGGTTCCGTGGACGCGAGATGGCCCACACCGAGATCGGCAAGGAGGTCATGGAGAAGTTCCTCGAGAAGCTTGCGCCTTGGGGGCATCCGGACTTCCCGCCGAAGCTGATCGGTCGTGCGATCAACGTGATGGTCAGCCCCTTGGCGAAGAACAAGCGGGCCAAGAACCCGAAGGAGGCTGTCGCCGCCCCGGCCGAGGCTCCCAAGGCCACTTCGGCCGCTCCTGCTCCGACCAAGGTTTCCACCAACGCGGCGGAGTCCAAGGGATCACTGGGTCCCAGTCCCTTCGAGGGGCTTTCGGTGCCGACTTCCGAGTCCGCGCCGGCTCCCTCGGCCATGCCTTCCGCCGAGGCCACGCCTCCCGCCGGGGCCTGATCCGCAACCCCAGATGGGCCGACTCCGCGCGATTGCGGCCGTTTCCGAGAACGGTGTGATCGGCGACCACGGTCGCATTCCTTGGCATGTGCCTGCGGACTTCAAATGGTTCCGAGAGGTCACGATGCGTGGCGTCCTGATCCAGGGGCGGAAGACGTTCGAATCCATCGGGCGTCCGCTCCCGGGTCGCGAAACCTGGGTACTCACTCGCGGCGACTTCCAGCATCCCGGCGTCCGTGTCTTCAACGACCTGGAGGTGCTGCGGTTGGCCATCGGGGAAGATCCCCGACCGCTTTGGCTTTGCGGGGGCGCGGAGCTGTACTCGAAGCTGCTTTCGTCCTGTTCGGACCTCTTCCTCAGCCGGGTCCATCGGGATGTCGGCGGCGACGCCCGTTTTCCGGAGTTCGAAAAGGAATTCTTCCGCCTGGCGGAGGTGCTGCGCCATCCGGATTTCCACGTCGAGCACTGGGTGCACCGCTCGACCCTGCTTGCCTGATGCGGTTGCCCCGGGGCCCGATCCCCTTTTCGATCCGGAAAAGGGCCTGTGGGTCCGTGGCGCTGGAGTCCTGGAAACCGAGGAATCCGGTCAGGGATGGAATTCCAAGAGCGAGGCCACGAACTGCTTCATCGCCGGGGAAAGCACCTTGGTCTTCTTGTGGATCAGGCCGATCGGGCGGGTGAGTTCGACGTCGGCGAACGGCACCGCGGCCAGCGTGTGCTTCGAGACTTCCTGCGCCACGGTGCCCGCCGGCACGATGCTCACGCCGGCCTCGATCTCGACGGCCCTCTTCACGGTCTCGATGTTGTCGAACTCCATGACATGGCGGACCGAGATCGAACGCTCGCGCAGCTCCCGGTCGATGGCCTTGCGTGTCGGGATGTCGGGTTCGAATCCGATGAACTTCTGTCCTTCCAACTGCTGGAGGCGGAGTCCCTTGACCTTGGCGAACGGATGGCCTGGGTGGCAGATGAGCACCAGCTTCTCCTCACGCAGGGAAACCAGCTCGAGCTTCGGATCGCGGATCGGGTAGGCGACCAGACCGAGGTCCACGACATTGCCCAGCACGTCGTCGTAGACCTGGTTGGCGCGGTGGTACTCGATGTGGACCTTGACCGTCGGGTGCTTCTTGAGGAAGCGCTTCACGTAGGGCTGGAGGTCGTGCAGGCCGATGCTGTAGATGGTGGCGACCCGGATGGTGCCGGAGATGACGTTCCTGGACTCCTGGAGGCGGTGGATGAGTCCCTCGTAGGAGAGGATGATCTGCTTGCCATGCTCGTAGAGCAGCTCGCCCTCGCGTGTGAGGCGGAACTTCTTTTTGCTGCGCTCGATCAGCAGCGCCTTGAGCTGGCGTTCCAGCGAGGTGATCTGCTGGCTCACCGCGCTTTGGGTGATGCCATTGATCTGGGCCGCCTTGGTGAAGGACTCGGTCTCGGCCAGGTCGCAGAACACCTTGAACGACTGGATTTGCACGGCCGGAGTCTAGTCCCGTAGCGCGGAAGTGCAGAACGATTTTTGCGTCGTCGAAGGAAGGGCGTGAGCCGTGGGGACCGCTGTGGTTCAATCCGGCGTGGCCAAGCCCGACTCCTTCGAACTGCCCGATGGGACCCCCGTCGCGATCCTCTACGAGGACCGCGGCGTGCTGGCCATCGACAAGCCCCCGGGTTGGATGCTCGGGCCCGACGACGCCGAGCACCACGAGCGGAACCTCCACCGCGCGCTGGTCGACGACATCGAGCACGCGGCGTGGTGGGCGGCGTCGCGCAACCTCAAGTTCCTGCGCTTCGTGCATCGCCTCGACGCCCCGACCACCGGCGTCCTGCTCTTCTCGAAAAGCCAGGGAGCCATGTCCGCCTTCTCCCGGGTCTTTGCGGAACGTACCGTCAAGAAGGCCTATCTCGCGGTCACCGACGCCATTCCGCAGAGGCCGAGCTGGGCCTGCACGGAACCCCTTGGGCCCGACCCCGAGCTCCATGGACGCCACCGGGTGGACCGCCGGGATGGCAAGGAGGCGGAGACCCACTTCGAACTGCTTCAGGTCGTCGGGCAACGTGCGCTGGTGCTGGCCCGCCCGGTCACCGGCCGGACCCACCAGATCCGCATCCACCTGCGCCAAGCGGGTTGCCCGGTGGTCGGGGACATCCTCTACGGACGTCGAGATGCCCATGGCCTTGCCCTCCGCGCCGTGCGGCTCGAGTACCCGGATCCGTTCCTGAAGCGGAACACGGTCATCGTGGCGCCGGTGGCCGAGTTCTGCCGGAAGTTCGGATTCGACCCGAAGTCGGTTCCCCCTGAGGTCCTCAGCCGTCCCGGGAGGAAACCCGGGGCGTTGCCGGCCAAACCCGGGGAACCCGCGCCGGGCGACGCCCCAGCCGGCTCAGCGGATGGCCCGGCTGCGCCTTCAAAGGACGCCACCGTCACGAACCGCGGCGTCTGGGACCCGAAGGCGGAATCGTCCGCCCGACCGGCCCAGCCGAACCGGGCTTCCGAACATCCGGCTCAACGTCCCCGAGGTGAGCGCGGTCCGAAGCGGCCCTGAGGCCACGGTGCGTCCGGCCCGGAGCAAAAGTGCGTGGGAAAAGACCGGGGTGATCTCCTCCACATGGTGGGTGACGAGCACCAGTGTCGGGGCGTCGGGGCGTCCCGCCAACCGGTCCAGGAAGCCGAGGAAATGTTCCCGCGCGACCGGATCGAGGCCGGCGCAGGGCTCGTCGAGGATCAGGATCCGGGGTTCCGCCATGAGGGCCCGGGCGATGAGCACACGTTGGCGTTCGCCCTGCGAGAGCACCGCCCAAGGCCGGCGCTCGAGGTGCGAGGCCTCGACATCGGCCAGGAGCCGCCGCGCCTTCTCGGAATCGGAACGTTTGGGACGCCCCCAGTAGTCGATGATCGCATACCGGCCGCTCACGACGGAATCGAGCGCCGGCTCGGTGTCGTTCATCATCTGCCGCACCGAGGAACTGACGATGCCGATCTTGAGGCGGACTTCGCGCCAGTCGGCGTGTCCATACTCGTGGCCCAGCAGGTGGATGCCGCCGGCGGTGGGCATCAGGTAGCCGGTGAGCGCCGAGAGCAGGCTGGTCTTCCCCGAACCGTTTCCGCCGAGCAGCGCCCAGTGTTCGCCTGGGGCGATCGTCCACTCGATGCCGTCGAGGATGGTCACGCCGTCGCGCTGGATCCGCAGGCCTTCGACGCGGAGGATCGATTCGGAACTCATTCTCGGAAGAGCCTAGGACGCGACGGATTCCGGAGCGAAGGGCAAACGGATGCGAAGTCCCTGTGGAGCGGCCCATTCCAGCGGAAGAGACCCTCACGCCAAGGCGGGGAGCCGCGAAGCCTCTGCAAGGAAGCGCGGGTTCTGTGACTGAAGAACCCGACAAGGGTGGTTTGCTCCCAAATCCGTCGCAACTGCGGTGCAGGATCCCCCTTGGCGTCTTGGCGGATTTGCGTGGGGACCGACTTCGTTCCCGTACCGAGGATCAGGAAGGGCGCATCCGGCTTTCGAACCGCAGGGAGGGATGGAGGTCGCGTCGTCCGTGGAAGTGGATCGCGGTCCATTCCGCGAGACGGCGTCCCAGCAGGCGGCACGCGGCCTGGGCGGCCTCGTCGCGGGGTGCCTTCGCCACGACCGCTCCGTAGTGGGGAGTGAGGGCGCGGGCGGCGTAGTCGGTGACGCCGAAGGTGAGGAAGCCGAAATTCATGAGGACGGTGAGGATCGATTGGCAGGCGAGTTCCATGCCTCCGCCCCAGCCCCCGGCGCTGCTGAAGGCGCAGCCGATCCGGCCGTCCAGCTGCATCCAATGGGGACCCACCGTCTCGTCCCAGAAGCGCTTCATCCTCCACGACAGGATACCCATGTTGGTGGGGCTTCCCACCGCGATCCCCTCGCACCAGACCACGTCCTCGGCCGTGGCTTCCTCTACCGATTTCAGACGGACTTCCGCTCCTTCAAGGCTGGCGGCACCTTCGGCCACGAGGCGGGCCATTTCGCCGACATTGCCGGTTTTCGAATCGAACAGGACGAGGATCTTCATCGGGGTGCCGCGATGACACCTTCACTCCAGCGATTCCGCAAGGGACCGAAGCCGGCGGGTGTCGGGGATGAGGTCCTCGAGATCCTTCAATTCGGAGTTTGCCTTCGAAATCGACGGCGTGCCCTCCCAGATCCTCATGGCTTCATCGTGGCGCCCTTCCTTCAACTCGATGGCCACCAATGCCTCCCAGGCCAGCCGGTTCGCGTTGTTGAGCACGGTGGCGTTCATGATGGACGTCCTCCCGGCCTTGGCGTCGCCGAGGGCGTATTGGCCGACGCCGAGCGCCCAGTGGGCGAAGGAATGACCTGCCTGAAGTCCCAAGGCACGCCGTGCGGCCACCGTTGCCCGCTCATGGTCTCCATGGGCGTTTGCGGCGACGGCGAGGCGCGTCCAGCACTCGGCATCGTCCGGGGCGGTCCAGACGCAGGCCTCGAGAATCGGCCAGACCACCTCGCCGGCCTTGTGCTGGACCAGGATCTTCGACAGCGCTTCGTGGGCTTGCGGCGAATTCCAGTCCTTGGGCCGCATCCGGTCCAGTGCGGCGCGGGATTGTGGGTCGGCGTCGGGACCCGGGGCGTTCTCCGGATGACGTGCGGCCTCGAGGAACCGTCCAAAGGCCTTCATCGCCGCCTTCGAATCGCCGGATCCCCAGTCGTAGAGGAAAAGCACGTACAGCGCTGAGGTCGGATTCCGGAAGTTCGGACATTCCAAGGCGCGCCGGAGGCTGGCCCGGCTGCCGTTGGTGTCGCCTTGGCGCCATTGGACGAGCCCCAACTGCATCCAGGCTGGACCGAGTTCCCCTTGGATCTGGGTGGACCGCTCGAGGTGCCTTTGTGCCTGTGGCAGGCAACCGACATTGGCGAGCAGCACCCCGTAGGTGAGGTGGCATGCCGCTTGGTCCGGTCCGAGTTTGCAGGCCCGTGCGCCCGCCTCGATCGCCTCCTCCCGTTTCCGGGCGCCAAGGCGGGCGACGGCAAGCCAACTCTGGAGGATCGGCTTCCCTGGATTCTCCCGGGCCAACTCCTCGGCAAGGCGGCGGCCTTCGGCGTGTCTTCCGCCTAGGACGAGGCAGGCGGAGCGTTCGAGGCGGATTCCGGTGAGGCCTGGCCGGAGTTCCTCCACCTTCCGCAGGCAGGCTTCGGCTTCGAGCGGACGCTGAAGGGCCAGCAACAGGGCTGCGCGACGCGTCCAGGCCCGGGTGAACGAAGGACTCTGTCGAAGCGCTTCGGCGATCAGCGACAGGGAGCGCGGAAGGTTGGAGAATCCGAGCGCCTCGGCCTGGCTGACGAGGATCGAGGCCGCCGGAGTCGGTTGCGGGTGCAACTCGAGCCAGCGGATCACGGGTGTCGATTGACCCCGGAGCAATGGCTCCAGTTCCGACGCCGGCACCGCCCGCAGGACGCTTTCCGAACCCTGAGTGAGGATCTCCGAGGTGATCCCGAGGACATTTCCCTGGGCGTCTAGAACCGGTCCACCGCTGAATCCCGGGCTCACTGGAACGGAAAGGACGATCGACTTGGAGAGCAACCCGCCGCCGATCTCGGGCACTGCCAGGACCTTTCCCCGGGTCGCATGAACCCGCAGGTGCTTGTGGCCCGCCAAAGCCGTCACCGGCTCGCCGATGGACGCCGTGGAGGTCCGGAGTGACAAGGGGGCGGGCGAAGAAGGTCCGTCATCGAACTCGAGGACGACCAGATCGTTGAGCGGATCCGACCCCCGGACCCCGGAGACGTTTCGGATCTCACCCGAAGGCAGGCGGACCTGGATGAGGGATGCGGATTCGATGACATGGAGACAGGTCGCCACCGTGCCGGGACCGACGACGAAGCCGGTTCCGAAGCCCAGGAGGCGCCGGCGTCCATCCACCGCCTCGACGGTCAGCACCGCCGGCGAGGCGCCTCGGACAAGGGGATCCGATTCCGGCCGATCGATCACCGTCCCGTCGAACCGCCTCAGGTATCCCTTCTGCTGGGGCAGGCAGCCGGCCAGCAGCACCAACACAAACAACCATCCAACGGTCGTGGTCCGTGAGCGGTGGCGATGTGGGGCGGCGATCAAGGAGGTAGGATTGGCTCCCGTGTTCAGGAGCGGCGTTCCCGGATCGAGGCGAGGATGTCGGCGACGACCTCCTGCCGCGGCTTGGCCCCGATGTTCCCCTTGCCGTGGAGGCGCACGCTGACGGCGCCGGCTTCGAGGTCGCGCTGGCCGACCACGAGCATGGTGTGGACCTTGGCGCTCTCGGCGTCGGCGATCTTGGCCTTCACCGGATTCGGCCCGAGGTCGCCTTCCACGCGGACGAACTGGTTCCGGAGCTCGGACACAATCGAACGGGCATAGTCCACGAGCGCAGGTTCGTCGTTGAGGGTGAGGACACGGACCTGTTCCGGGGCGAGCCAGAGCGGGAAGTTGCCGGCGTAGTGCTCGATGAGGAACCCGATGAACCGCTCGTGGGTTCCGAGGGGCGCCCGGTGGATGCAGAGAGGAGTCTTCTCCGTGTTGTCGCGGTCCCGGTAGGTCAATCCGAAGCGCGCAGGCACGGCGAAATCGACCTGGTTGGTCGCGATGGTGAACTCCCGCCCGATGGCGCTCCAGACCTGGACGTCGATCTTGGGTCCATAGAACGCGGCCTCGTTGGCCACCTCGACGAAGTTGATACCGGATTCCACCAACACCTGACGGACCATGTCCTCGGTCTTCTTCCAAAGCTCGGGCTCGTTGACGAACTTCTGTCCGAGCCGGGCCGGATCGTGGGTGCTGAAACGCATCTGGTAGCGGTCGAGCCCGAAGATCTTGAAGTACTTCAGGTACATCTCGTTCACCGCCCGGAACTCGTCGGCGAACTGCTCCGCGGTGCAGTACAGATGGGCGTCGTTCATGTTCATCGAACGCACACGCATCAGCCCGAAGAGTTCGCCGGACTGCTCGTACCGGTAACAGGTGCCGTACTCAGCCAACCGCAGCGGCAGATCCCGATAGCTGCGGGGCTCGGCCGCGAAGATGCGATGGTGGTGTGGGCAGTTCATCGCCTTGAGGTAGTATCGGCCGCCGAGGAGCGAGATCTCGGTTTCCAGTCGCTGGACGTCCTGGCGGATCTGTTCCCGGGTCAATCCGCTGGTGTTGGCCCCGATGGCGTTCGAAAGTCCTTCGTCGAGGCGAAGGAGGTCCGCCCGCTTCTCCATGAGATCATCGCGTCTCGCCCGTTCGTCCTCTTCCAACATCTCCATGGGCGGGAACATCGACTCGGCGTAGTAGGGAAGGTGGCCCGAGGTGCGGTACATCTTTTCCTTCGCCAAATGGGGCGTCTTGACGCGGACATACCCGGCTTGGAACTCGGTCTCCTTGGCCAGGCGTTCCAATTCCTCCACCAGGACGGTTCCCTTGGGCAGCCAAAGGGGTAGGCCGGGTCCCACGTAATCGGCGTCCATCGCGAAGAGTCCCATTTCGGCGCCGATTCGACGATGATCCCGTTTCCGGGCCTCCTCCTGCATCTTCAGCCACGCCTCGAGCTCCTCCTTGTTCTTGAAGGCGGTGCCGTAGAGGCGTTGGAGCTGCGGGTTCTTCTCGTTCCCCCGGAAGTACGCGCTGGCGACCTTGAGGATCTTGATCGCACCGGGTTTCACGTTTCCGGTCCGCATCACGTGGGGACCCGCGCAGAGGTCCACGAACTCGCCGTTCTGGAAGAAGCTGATCGCCTCGCCCTCGGGGATGTCTCCGAGACGCTCCACCTTGAACTTCTGTCCCTTGGACTCGAAGTAAGCCCTCGCTTCATCGCGGGTCTGGACGGTCTTTTGGAACACCTGGTTTTCCTTGATGACCTTCCGCATCTCCTCCTCGATGCGAGGGAAGTCTTCGGGTGTGAAGCGGTGTTGCAGGTCGAAATCGTAGTAGAAGCCCTCGGCGGTGGGCGGGCCGATGTCGAGCAGGGCATCCGGCCAGATCCTCAGCACCGCGGTGGCCAAGATGTGGGCGCAGGAATGGCGGATGCGTTCCAGTTCACCCATCTGATCGCGCTGCTCCAGCGTCTTGCGTTCAACCTCGGACTTGGCGGCCTGGAGGGAAGGGGAAGGGGTTGGTTCTTGCATGGAATGGAAGCTCTGGGTTCTCGGCCCTCTCTCCGGTCTGTGTGTGGCAGAACTGAGGGCCGTGATCTGATTTCGGTTCGGTTGAAGACGGTTCGGAAGCGGAGCCAAAAAACGAAAACGCCCCGGACCTGATGGTGCGAGGCGTTCTGGCGTCCGACAGGGTGAACCCCGGCCAGACGCTATCGGGTTGTCGAATCGTTGGAGCCGTTGCTCACGTCGTCATTAGGCCTCCAGAGGGCTCCCGGAGGCAACGCGAAACTCCCTGGGGATGGAGCGTGGCAAGGATCGGAGCAAACTGAGGCGGTGGCCGACAGTGTCACCGTGAGCAGGTCGACCGATGGAAAACTGGACGCTTTGGAAGGGGGCTCGAGGACGTGTTGTCGCCCCGCCGCCCACGGTTCACTGACGTTCCTCGAACCAAGCCATCTGGATGTTCTCGAGGATCTTCTCGTTGGAAGCGTCTGCCCGATCCTCGAAGCCCTCCAGCTCGCACACCATCTTGTGCAGCTTGGGAAAACTGAGCTTGAGCGGGTCTTGGTCAGGGAATTTGTCCATGAGCGCCCAAGCCACTTCCTCGGAATCCTTCCACGTCAGTTTCATCGTTCAATCAATGTCTCCGGACTTTCGGAACGGCAAGCCACAGTGCGGGGGGGAAATGAAAAAAACGGACCGGAGTCGCCTCCGGTCCGTTTCCCCAAAATTGAAACCAAATCAGATCAGGCCTTCTTGGCCATCTGACGGCGGCGCCAAATCGTGGCGCCGGCAACCAAGCCGACGAAGCCCATGGCCGCGTAGGTGCTCGGCTCGGGAACCTCGGTCAAGGAGTAGGTGTAGGTCACGTCCACGGTCGTGGCAGAGCGACCGGCAGCCGTCTGGCCAATGGTCACTTCGCCAGATCCGACGGCGTTGCCGGAGATCGACAGCGAGGTCACGTTGACAGAGCTGAAGGAGACGGTACCCGTGCCAGTGTAGGCAGCGAGGTTGGCGTCGTTGATCGCGCTGGAGGTCGCCGTGAAGACAGGGGTGAAGTGAGGACCAGTCGGAGAGGTCACATTCAGGAGCGAAACCTGCGCAGGAACAGGCGAGTTGACGATGGTCAACGGGGCGTTCGCGGATCCGCCGGCACGGGTCACCGTGGCGAAGGCGAGAGTCAAGCTTCCCTGAATGTTGGCCGGCTGGGAAACGCTGGTGATGCTGAACTGTCCGAAGGCCTCCAACTGGATGGTGTAGGAGACGCTCAGGAGCGTCGCGCCCGGGATGTTGAACTGCGGAACAGTCAACGAGAGGGTGCCGTCAAGCGAGCCGTTGCCAGCGCCGGCGGACAGCGGATCTCCACCGACGGTGGATCCGGAGACGGTCTGGGTGAGCTGGGCGAAAGCGGTCGACGCAGTCAGCGACGCGGCAACAGCAGCAAGGATCAGGTTTTTCTTCATTCTAATTTTGGGTCGTTCCCCCTTGGAACGTGCGCCGTGAGGAAACCGTGGGAGCGGAATTCTTGCAAGGAACTTTGTAAAAAATCTTTGCCGGCACCGGATGGAGGTTCTCGGAAACACCCTAGGTATTCTCCCTGGGGAGCCTTGGCTGGCTTGGTGTACGTTCTCCGGTTCCCTCCTGCCGGACGGGCATTTGCAGAACGAGGTTGGCCAGCAGGATCAGGGTGCCGCCCACGATCAGATTCCGGCTCAGGACTTCGTTGGGGTAGTCGATCCCGGTGCCTTGGGAGATCCAAGACGGGACAAACAGGCAGACCAGACTCGTGAAGACGGGTTCGGTGCAGTAAAGGAGTCCCGCTTGGGTTGCGCTCACCTTGGGTTGCCAATGGTTGGCGAGCGGGAAGGTCAGGAGCGTGCAAAGCACCGTCAGGAGAGCCAGCAGGGCCGCGGCCTCCTTCGTGGCGAAGGCGGCGAACAGTCCAACGGCGGCCGGCTTCAATTGGAGCGCGAGCACCCAGCAAACGAGGGACATGGTGGTGAACATCAGGGTCGTGGATTGCCACGTCCGGTTGTCCCGGAAACGGGGCCTTTCCAGCCAGAGGATCTGCGCCGCGAAAAGCACCGACCCACCGAGGGTCTCCCACTCGCCGCGTCCGAGTTGCCTTTGGGACCAGGTCAGTCCGGACAGCACGGCCGCCCCGATCACCACCAGCCCGCAGGCCGACATCACGCGGAATCGGGGAAGTCGTCTCTGGACCGCTGCGGTCCAGAGCGGGATGAGGATCGCATACCCTTGGGTGAGGAAGGCCGACACCGATCCGGAGGTGTAGGCGAGGCCGTCCATCTGGAGGACCAGTCCAAGGCCGCCGAAAAGACCGATGCCGCCGCCTTGGAGCAGTTCCTCGCGGGTGAACCAGGGTGAAGTCCTCTTGGCGTGCGCGGGGGCCGGCGTCGGGTTGGACTTCGCCCTGTGGCGCGCGAGCCATCGGCGGAAACCGATGGCCGCGAGGAAGAACACGGCAGCGATGGAGAACCGGACCGCAACCAGCAGGGTGGAGATGAAGAAACTGTCGGCCGCGGGGGCGGAACGCTGTCCCAGGACCTGCAGCGCCTTGAGCAGTGGAAAGCTGAAGGCCCAGAGGGCGCAGGTGCCGACGAGGACGAAGCTGGCGATGCGGGCCGGATGCATGAAAAGGAAAAACCCGCCGTCCGAGGGCGGCGGGTTTTGGTAAGGGGGAATCTGGGAGCGGTCGGGCCGGTCCCCGGGATCACTGGAGGCGGACGGTGGTGTTGTCGGCCATCCATCGGACGTCGACCCAGGAGTCGCCGGCCGGGGCATTGAGTTGGACGAGCGTGCCACGACCGTAGGTCACCTTGGCCTTGCCGATCTTGCTGCCGACCCAGCGTCGGACCTCGGCGTGGTTGTCGGCGAAGGTCAGCGCGGCGCCACCGGCGGCGTAGGAAGCGGGGAAGTCGATGATCTGGGCGGTGCCGATGGCCTGGGCGCCGGTGCAGGCGTTGGCGAAGGCTCCGTCATTGATGCTGTCCGGATGCTCGTCGATGGTCACCCAGGTGTTGGAAGGACGGTCGATCTGGCTCTCCTTCTGGTAGGTGCGCCAGACGCGTTGGCTCTGGTTGTAGGTCTTGTCCAGCCATTCGCCGAAGCCGAAGACCTGGCTCATCGAGATCGAGCGGATGCGCGGCGTCAACCGGCCTTGGTAGGTGACCTTGGAGAGGTCGAACGGCGAACGGAAGATCTCGAAGCTCTGGCCGACGTGCTTGAACATCGGGCTGTTGGTGATGTAGCGCGGGTTGGCTGAATCCGCGGAGTAGTCAAGGTTGCCCTCCATCCAGTTCGGCCGACCGGCGAGACCGCCTTGGGCGGCGACGAGGGTGTCGTTGTTGTCGGTGGAGTAGAGCGTCCAACCGAGGGCGAGCTGTTTGCCGTTGCTGATCGACTTGGTCAGCATCGCCTTGGTCTTGGCCTTGCCCAAAGCCGGCAGAAGCATGCCAGCGAGAATCGCGATGATGGCGATGACCACGAGCAACTCGATCAGGGTGAAGCCGCCGGGGCGGCGATTCGATGAGAGAGCAGGAAGTTTCATGGAAGAACGGGGGAAAACTGTCTCAGCGAGACCATACAGTCAACCGCCCGATGGTTTCGGAATCGAGGTTTCCGTCTTGAACCGGGAACCGGAGTGTCCAGGTCGCAGGATGGAGCGGAACGGTTGGGTGGCCAAAGAGAGGCCGGAAACGGTGATTGCCGGGATGCGGTCTCCCGATTGTTGCCGCTGTGCTGTTTCGAAAAGGCCGGAAATCGGCCCAAATCCATCGATGGGATCATTTTCTGACAAAAATCCGTTGCAACGTGGACGCCCATTACGCAACTTCCGCGCCGCATTTGGTACGGGGCGTAGCGTAGCCTGGTAGCGCGCTTGTTTCGGGTACAAGAGGTCGTGAGTTCGAATCTCACCGCCCCGACCATCTTTGCGACGATCCGAAAGGGTTGTGACCTCCCGGGTAGCGATACCTCGGAACAACATGCGCACGTGGCGGAATTGGCAGACGCGCTACTTTGAGGTGGTAGTGCCGTAAGGCGTGCAGGTTCAAGTCCTGCCGTGCGCACCAATCTCGGCCTCCGATCTTCGGATCGGAGGCCTTTTTGTTCTGTGCCGGTTGACGGCTCCGGCGTGGCCTTCCACGGCTCCCCAAGCGCGTCCGGGTTGCCTGATCCGCCTTTTGCCGGGACTCCCGCGTTGCCTCCGGAGCCGTCGCCTGTTCCCGTTGGACCGATGTCGGGAACGTTTCAAGAATGGATGAAGGCCTGCCGATTTCCGGCGCTTTACCTGTTGCTTTGGACGCTCCTGGGACTGGCGTTTGCCGGGCAGCATTTCCTGAAGTCGGCGAAGCTGGGGGATACGATCCCATGGCGTTGGGCCATCGAGGGTGCATTGGCGGACTGGTACCTTTTCGGTGTCCTCGCCTTGCCTTCGTTCTGGCTGGCCCGACGTTTCCATCTTGGCGGACCGGAGTGGCGTCTGCGCATCGCGCTCCACCTCGTCGGAGGAGCGGTGTTTTCGTTGGTTTGGATCCTCCTCCGGACGCTTCTGGTGGAACCCTTGCTGCCTTCGCGGAGCGGGGGGAAGGCCCTGAACGACCTGCTTCGATACGTCGTCGTGGCGACCTTTTTCTTCAATACCTTGGTGTACTGGGTGGTGGTGACTGTGGCCCATGCGTTGGCCTACTTCCAAAGCCTACAGGACCGCGAGAGAAGGTTGTTGGAGATGGAGAACCGGTTGACATCGGCTCGGTTGCAAGCCCTTCAGATGCAATTGAATCCACATTTCCTATTCAACGCGCTCAACGGCATCGGGACCTTGATGTACCGGGATGTGGACGCCGCGGACCGGATGTTGGTCAAGCTGGCCGGCCTGTTGCGGCATGCCCTCGACCAATCCGGTCAGCACCTGGTTTCCTTGAAGGACGAATTGTCGTTCCTCGACCGCTATCTCGATCTGGAGCAGATGCGATTCGGGGACCGGTTGACCGTGGTCCGGGAAATCGATCCCTCGACGGAATTCGTTCTTGTTCCGAATCTTCTGCTGCAACCGATCGTCGAGAACGCGATCAAACACGGGATCGAACCGAAATTGGACCAGGGCCGGATCATCATCCGGAGCCGTCGGGTTCCGTCCGGGCATCTGAGGATCGAGATCGAGGACAACGGACGCGGCCTTGTCGGCGACCGTGGACTGGGTTCCGGTGTCGGCACCTCGAACTGCCAGGCGCGACTTCGGCAGCTCTATGGTGCGGACGGGTCCTTCCGTCTCGAGAAGGCGGTCGGCGGCGGCGTGTTGGCCGTTGTCCAGTTGCCTTTCCGGATCGGGTCCGGATCCCAAAGCGACGAGTGAACCCATGCCCAACACCAAGACCGAATCTGGACAGCCCGCGAACCTGATGCAGGTTCCGCCCATGCCGCCGATCCGCGTCCTGATCGTGGATGATGAACCCTTGGCCCGGGAAAAGATCCGGACGCTCCTGACCCGGGCGACCGGATTCGAGGTGATCCTGGAATGTGCGAATGGCGAGGAGGCCTTGATTGCGATCCGGAGGGAACGGCCCGAACTGGTCTTCCTCGACGTCCAGATGCCGGGCTTGACCGGCATCCAGGTGCTGGAGCGTCTGGGGGCGGAGGCGCCGCCGGCGGTGGTGTTCGTCACCGCATTCGACCAATACGCGGTTCGTGCCTTCGAATTCCACGCGGTCGACTATCTGTTGAAGCCCGTCGACCGCGAACGCTTCCAAATGGCCATGGAACGTGTCGCCAAACGCCTGCGGAGCCACAAACCCGACGACATCCACGCCAAACTCGGTGCCATGCTCGCGGACATGAAGGCCGGCGCCAAGCAGCCGGAGCGGATCCCGATCAAGAACAACGGGAAGATCCTTTTCATCAGCCTTTCCGAAATCGACTGGATCTCGAGTGCCGACAACTACGTCGAGCTCCATGTCGGCACCCATTCCTATCTGCTTCGGGAGACGATGAACTCGATCTCACAGCGTCTTCCTCCCGAGCAATTCGTCCGCGTGAGCCGTACGGCGATCGTGGCGGTGAACCGCGTACAGGAGTTGCAGCCGCTTTTCCACGGGGAGTACTCGATCAACCTCAAGAACGGGGTCAAGGTCACCCTGAGCCGCAGCCATCGGGATCAACTGCCCCGCCTTGGCGTCCGCTGAAATCCGGGTCCCGGAAGAAATCCCGGCCGCCAACGGTTTCCCTTCGTGACAAAGCAAACCTGGACCATCGCCGCCTTCCTCACCGGGACATTGGCCTTGGCGATCCTCTGGCTTCAGGCGCGGGGCGCCGTCGCTTCGCGTGAAGAGGCCTTGGGTCGTCTTCAGACCCTTGTCGAGCAGTCGGCCGCCTTGTCCGAGACCAACCGCCATCTGTCCACGGAACTGGAGCGGATCCGATCCGAGGCCGCCGAACTGCAGGAGCAGGTTGAACAATCCACCCAGGCGCGGCTCAGCATGGAGCAGCAGTTCCGGTCCGACCTGGAGTCCAAGGACGTCACCATCTCGGAGCTCCAGGGCCGTCTTACTGTGAACATCCTCGACCGGGTGCTCTTCGATTCCGGCGAGGCGAGGCTGAAGCCCGACGGCGAAGCGGTCTTGGCGAAGGTGGCGGTGTTGTTGGCGAAGTACCCGTCCCGGCAGGTTCAGGTGGCCGGCCACACCGACGACGTCCCGATCCGCAACCGGACCGCGGATGGATTCACCGACAACTGGGGACTCTCGGCGGGACGTGCGACCGCCGCCGTGAAATGTCTCGTGGAAAAGGGGGGCGTGGATCCGAAACGGATCGCCGCCGTCGGTTTTGGGGAGTTCCGTCCGGTGGCCGACAATGCGACTCCGGAGGGCCGTGCGAGGAACCGCCGGATTGCGGTGGTGGTCCTCCCGGAGGAGGTGGCTCCGGTGGAACGGCCACAGGAGCCCACCGGAGGCGCCCAAACAGTCCTTCCCCCTCCCGTCGGATCGGAATCGTTGCCGGACTCCCCGTCCGGTCGTTGAGTTCCAACGTGGACGGGCGGCGGTCCGCCATCCACGCTGTTCCCACAAGATGGAGACGAGTTCCAAGATATTGACGGCCGACACCCTGGCGACGTGGAGGCAACGCATGCGCGTCGAGGGGCGACGAGTGGTGGTCACCAACGGCTGCTTCGACCTCTTGCACGCCGGCCATGTTGCCTACCTTGAATCGGCGCGCTCGGAGGGGGACATCCTCCTCGTGGGACTGAATGGCGACGATTCCGTCCGACAGCTCAAGGGACCGAGCCGACCGCTGAATCCCGAGGAGGATCGGGCCCGGGTCCTCGCGGCGCTGGAATGCGTCGGTGCGGTGGCGGTGTTCCCGGAGAAGCGTGCCGTGCGCTTCCTGTCGGCCAGCGCGCCGGACATCTATGTGAAGGGCGGCGACTACACCTTGGAGACCCTCGACCAGGACGAGCGCCGCGCGGTGGAATCGGGCGGAGGACGCATCGTCTTCATTCCCTTCCTGCAGGGCCGTTCCACCACCGGAATCGTCGCCAAGATCCGTACCCTTTGAATCCGAGACATGAGTGAACCCACCACCACCCCGGGCCGTCTTGGCGGCGCCGAACTCCGCAAGCTCCGTGGACGCGCCCAGCGCCTTGAAGCCGTCACCCGTCTGGGAAAAGGCGGGGTTTCCCCTGAGTTTCTCGCCGGCTTGGACCGGGAGCTCGCCCTGCACGAGCTCGTCAAGGTGCGGCTCTACGAGCTGAAGGACCAACGCCATGAAGTCGCCGAGCAGTTGGCCCAGAAGACCGGCAGCCATCTGGTGACGGTGATCGGCCATGTGGTGGTGTTGTACCGGCCGAAACCGGCCGCCGCGGCCGAGACTGCGGCCTGACCCCTGGATGCGCTTTGGCCGACCGTTCGGGACGATCGTTCCAACATGAGCCGACATTTCCGGGCATTCTTCGCCGCCTTCCTCTGGGTGGGCCTTCTTCAGGCCGCCGCGCCTACACCGCCGCCGGCGTCGAAGACCTTGGTCGTCCTCGGGGACAGCCTCTCGGCGGGATACGGCGTCGATCTGCCGGAGGCGTGGCCGTCGGTCCTGCAGGAGAGGATCCGCTCGGAGGGCCTCGATTGGACGGTGGTGAACGCCGGGGTCAGCGGGGACACCAGCGCGGGAGGTTTGCGGCGGCTGGAATGGCTCCTTCGGCGTCCGGTGGGTGCGTTGGTGCTCGAACTGGGAGCGAACGACGGCCTTCGTGGGCTTTCGGTTGAGGCAACGCGGACGAATCTGCAGGCGGTGATCGACAGGACCCGGGCGCGTTGGCCGGGTGTTCGGATCGTGGTCGCCGGGATGCGTCTTCCGGCGAACATGGGGGCGGACTACCTGGAACGGTTCGAGGGGCTTTTCCCGTCCCTCGCGGCCACCAATGGGGCGGCGTTGATCCCGTTCCTGCTCGAAGGGGTCGGGGGCCGACCCGAATACAACCAGGCGGACCAGATCCATCCGAACGCCGAAGGACACCGTCGGGTCGCGACGAATGTCTGGTCGGTGGTGCGACCGATCCTGAAGGAAGCGTCCGTCGGTGGCACCGCTGACAAGCCTGTCTTGCCCGCGAAGACGGCCGCCCCGTAGATTCCGGTCCGTGATTCCCTCCTATTCCCGTCGCGGGTTCCTTGGGACCGGTACGTTTGCCTTGGGGGCCTTGGCGGCCAGGCCGCTTCTGGCCGCTGAGCCGTTCGCCCGTTCTTCCACCCCGAGGCTGCGGTTGGGCTTGGCCGCCTACGGATTCCGGGACCAGTTCAAGCCGGAGAAGGGTGGCGAGCCGGCGCGAATGACCATGTACCGCTTTCTCGACTACTGCGCGGAACACCGCTGCGAGGGGGCGGAGCTGACGAGCTACTACTTTCCCCAAGCCGTTGACGACGCCGAACTGCTGAACATCCGTCGTCATGCCCATCTGCGTGGAGTCACCGTCTGCGGCACCGCGGTGGGCAACGACTTCTGCCATCCGGCGGGACCGAAGCGCACGGAGACGATCGCCTCGGTGAAGGAATGGATCCGCCGGGCCGCGCTGCTGGGGGCCCCGCACATCCGCGTGTTTGCGGGCAGCGTCCACGGAACCTCGGAGGAGGAAGCCATGCGGCTCACCATCGCGGCGCTGGAGGAGTGCGGCGAATCGGCCGGGAAGGCGGGGATCTTCCTTGGCATCGAAAACCACGGCGGAATCGTGAAGGACTCCGCCAACCTTCTCCGGATCGTCCAGGCGGTGAAGAGCCCGTGGGTCGGCATCAACCTCGACACCGGGAACTTCTATTCCGAGGACCCCTATGCCGAACTCGCCCTGTGTGCCCCATGGGCGGTCAACGTGCAGTTCAAGGGCAAGGTCCGTCCCGCCTCCCGGAAGTCCGCCGAGAAGGCGGACTACGCCCGGACGTTCAAGATCCTGAGGGACGCCGGCTACCAGGGATTCGTCACCCTCGAGTACGAGTTCCCGGAGGATCCGTTTGCGACGATCCCCAAGGTGCTCGACGAGATGCGGCCGTTCATGGGGTAGGAGACACCCCCGGAATAGGGGCGCGGCGCGCGGCGTCGAAGACCTCCTTCACCGGGACTCCCGCCATCGCCGCGACGCTGCGGCATGATTCGAACTCCGGCGCCGCCTGGAGCACCCGGCCGTCCAGTCGACCCAGCTTCACCTTCACCGTGCCGAACGGCGTCTTCACGTCGACGAAGTCCCGGCGGAGCTTGCGGCGCTCGGCACGGGTCCTCCGGACTCCGAACGCGGTGGTCTCCGTCAGGAGCAGTTCGGTGAAACGGTCGGCGTCGGCGGGTTCGCAGAGCAGGGTGAGCAGGACTCCCGGCCGTTGCTTCTTCATCTGGATCGGCGTGTGGAAGGCATCCAGCGCACCCATCCGCAGCGACTTCTCCAGGACGTGTCCCAGGATCTCCGCCGAGACGTCGTCGAGGTTGGTCTCAAGCACCGTCACGGTGTCGGTCTCCCAGTCGTGTTCCACTGCGTCACCTTCGCTCAGGACCGCCCGGAGCACGTTCGGCCGGGTCTTGTTGTCCCGAGTGCCGAGGCCGTAGCCGACGCGGCTCGCGACCAAGCCCTCCATCGGGCCGAAGGATTCCGCGAACTCCGCCAGGATCGCCGCCCCGGTGGGCGTGACCAGTTCGTGCGGTTCCTCGCACTGGCTCAAGCCGACACCACGGGCGCCGAGGATCTCCAGGGTCGCCGCGGTCGGGATCGGGAAGCGACCGTGGGCGCAGCGGACGAAGCCGGTGCCTTCCACCACGGGGCCGCTGCGAACGCGCGGACGTCCGAGCAGCTCGAGCGCGATCGCGGCGCCGACGATGTCGACGATGGAGTCCACGGCACCGACCTCATGGAAGTGGACCTTCTCCGGGGGCAAACCGTGGATCTTGCCCTCGGCCACGGCCACCCGATGGAACATCGAGATCGATCGCTCCTTCACCCATTCCGAGAGCGGGCTGCGCGAGATCAGTTCCCGGATGCCGGCGAAGTCGCGCGAATCCCCGTGATCGTGTCCATGGCCGTGGGAATCGGCGTGGGCGTGGGCGTGGGCGTGGGCGTGGGCAAGATCCTGATCGTGCGCGTGATCGTGTCCGGGTTCGGCGCAGGTGTGCCCGTGGGACTCGAGGTGGACGTCGAACTTGACCCCTTCGATGGACGACTTGTGCCGCCGCTGGGCGTGGAGATGGAATCCGCCGAGGCCGAGGAGATCCAGCTGCCGACGGAGTTCGGGGAAGGGAACCCCGAGGTCGAGCAGGGCTCCGAGGAACATGTCGCCGCTGATGCCGCTGAAGATGTCGAGGTGGAGCGTCCGCATGGGGTGGACGTTCGCATCGTCGGCGTCCGCGGGGAAAAGCAAAACCGCCGGGGACCTGGGGGCCACCGGCGGCTTGGATCGGATTGCAGACGGCTCAGTAGGCGGCCTGGGCGCCCTTGATGGAGCGCTTCTGCATCCAAGGCATCATCGAGCGGAGCTTGGCGCCCGTCTTCTCGATGGGGTGCTTCTCGCCGGCGGCGAGCAGGGCGTTGTACTTCTTGTAGCCGCCCTTGTACTCGGCGACCCAGTCCTTGGCGAACTTGCCGGACTGGATGTCCTTGAGCGCGGCCTTCATGCGCTTCTTGACCGAGGCGTCGATGATCTTGGGGCCGACGGTGACGTCGCCCCACTTGGCGGTCTCCGAGATCGAGAAGCGCATGCCGGCGATGCCGGCCTCGTTCATGAGGTCGACGATCAGCTTCAGCTCATGCAGACACTCGAAGTAGGCCATCTCCGGGGAGTAGCCGGCCTCGACGAGCACCTCGAATCCGGCCTGCACCAGCGCGCTGGTGCCGCCGCAGAGGACGGTCTGTTCGCCGAAGAGATCCGTCTCGGTCTCCTCCTTGAAGGAGGTCTCGATGACGCCGGCGCGGGTGCCGCCGATGCCCTTGGCCCAGGCGAGCGCGATCTTCTTCGCGGTGCGGGTCGGGTTCTGGTGGACGGCGATCAGGCTGGGGACGCCCTTGCCCTCGGTGTACTGGCGGCGGACGATGTGTCCGGGGCCCTTCGGGGCGACCAGGATCACGTTCACGTCGGCCGGCGGGACGATCGTCTTGTAGTGGATCGAGAAGCCGTGGCTGAACAGCAGGGTCTTGCCCTTGGTCAGGTTGGGCGCGATGTCCTTCTCGTAGGCGGACGCCTGCTTGGTGTCCGGAAGGGCGATCATGATCACGTCGGCGCGCTTGACGGCGTCGGCGCTCGAGACGACCTCGAAGCCCTTTTCACGGGCGACCTTGATCGACTTGGACCCCTCGTAGAGTCCGATGATGACGTTGAGCCCCGATTCCTTGAGGTTCAGCGCATGGGCGTGGCCCTGGGAGCCGAAGCCGAGGACGGCGAGGGTTTTGTCTTTGAAGACGCTCAGGTCGGCGTCCTTGTCGGTGTAGACTTTAGCCATAGGTACGGAAACGAAAGCGCGAGCATGGCCATATTTTCATCCGACACAAGCCCCGGAGCGGTTCAGAACGTCGGGGCGGGGGGAGCGAAGGGCGCCGAACCGCCCTCCATATGGCGTTTGCCTGCGCGTTCCCGGGCCTTGGAACAGGCCTTGAACAGCGGGGAGCCGGTCCTCGCCTTGGCCCCCATGCAGGACGTCACCGACCTCCCGTTCTGGCGCCTGCTTTCGGAGTACGGCGGTCCGGACATCTATTGGACCGAGTACAGCCGGGTGCATTCCACCAGCAACATCGACCGGGCGGTCCTCAAGGCGATCCAGGAGAACCCCACCGGCAGGCCGGCGATTGCACAACTGATCGGCAACGACGCCGAAGCGCTCGCCAAGGCGGCTTCGGAACTCCAGGGACATCCGGTGGTTGCGGTCGACCTCAACCTCGGTTGTCCGGCGCCGGTGGTCTATCGCAAGTGCGCCGGCGGCGGTCTCCTGCGCGAACCGGAACGCATCGACCGCATCCTCGGTGCCATGAGGCAGGCCGTCACCGACGTGGCCTTCACCGTGAAGACGCGCATCGGGTTCGACGACACCGAGGTGTTCGAGACGTTGTTGGAGATCGTTGCCCGCCATCGGGTCGACCTGCTCACCGTGCATGGTCGCACCGTGCGCGAGATGTACCGTTCGGAAGTCCGATACGGGTTCATCCGACGTGCGGTGGAGGCCTTGGGTTGTCCCGTGCTCGCCAACGGAAACGTCTATTCGCCCGGCCGAGCCGAGCAGGTGCTTGCCGAAACCGGCGCACGGGGACTGATGATCGGCCGCGGTTGCATTCGGAACCCATGGATCTTCGGCCAGATCCGCGATCACCGTGCTGGCCGCGGCTTCCGTCGCCCCACCGGACGGGAGGTCCTGGACTACGTCCGCAGACTCTATGAAGCGACCCAGCCGACGGCGGGTTTCCGTGAGCGGTTGCAGGTCGAGAAGATGAAGAAGTACATGAACTTCGTCGGGGACGGCATCAGCCCCGACTTCCTGCATCGGATCCGGCGGGCCACGACCCGGGACGAGTTCTTCACCGCCTGCAACGACCACCTGGACCACGAGCGGCCGATGGACCTCGTGCCCGTCCCGAACGTCGCTTTGGAAACGTCCGCGGAAACGGTGGAAGAAACGTGCGGCTGATCGGCTGGGAGGAATCGAAGTCCAACCGTGATCCGAGGCGGGAGCCGCTGGAAGGCAGTCGAGCGGACGGCGTCAGTAGGCGAGCAACTCGAGGAGTTGGGATCCCTTGTTGGTGAGTTCCCAGGATTGTCCGCGGCGGACCACGATCTTGCCGCAGGGATGGGCGGCGGCCACCACGGGATTGACGGTCAGGAGGGCGTTGCGACGTGAGCCCTCCAGTTCTTGTCGGCTGCGCGGGGTCGCATGGAGCGGGACGCCGTTGAATCCGAGGGCCAGTTCCCATCCGGCGATGCCGTCGCGTTCGGCCTTTGGGTTGGGACGGACCGCGCCGCGGTTGCGCCGGACCCAGTCGGGATTCGGTTGACGCAGCACCACCCGGCACAACTCGGGTATGCCGCCCAGGTGCCGCACGAGATCGTAGCCGGAGCCGACCTTGGCCTGGATGCGGTAGACCTCCACGGGATCGATTCCCATCAGGTTGCGGCCGTTGAAGTCGCCGTGGTCGTTCCGGGTTCCCTTCAGTGTCCCACGGTGCCATTCGGCGTAGCGGGAGTTGGCCATGAAGAGGATCTCGAAATGGAGATGGGCCCGGTCGGGGGTGATGCGTTGGCGGGTATTGGAAGTCCGGCCCATGACACCCAGGACGTCCCCGGACTGCGTCGGGGTTCCGGCCTTGATCCCCGACTTCACCGAGGCGAGGTGGGCATAGAGGGTGAAGACCTCGAGTTGGTCGATCTTGTGTCGCACCACCACGTAGTTGCCGTAGTTCGAGAGGGACGGCTTGGTGTTCACATAGGCCACCACACCTTCGGCGGCGCACCGGGCGGGATCGGTCGGTTCACCCCGCCGATCCCGGTCCATCGGACGGATGTCGACGCCTTCGTGGAGCTGGAAGCCATCGGTCCGGACGCATCCGAACCGTCCGCTGGTCCAAGGTTTCCCCACGGTGCCGACGAAATAGCGTTCCTGTCCGCCATCCGGGTCGAGCACCGCTCGGTTGGCGGTGGGCAGCTGGAACGGCTGGGCGAAGAGGCGACCGACTCCCGGGACCAGGAGCAGCGCCAGGAGGGCGATGCGACTGAGGTTCACTAGGGCTGGGGCAGGAACGGGTCGAAGTCCCTCTTGAAGGTGCTGGAAGGCTTCTCGGACTCCTGCTTCTTCTGCTTCTTCGCCGCCTTTTCCGCGGCCTTCTTCGCCTTCTTCTCATCCACCGGCTTGGGCTGGTTCTCCAACTTGATGGCCACGTTGTTGAGACCCCGCACGAACCGGGTGGCCTCCTCGCGGTTCATGTCGGGGGTGAAGACCAGGAAGCCCTTGTCCAATTGGCGTCGGATGATCGGCGCGGCGATGAACCGTCCCATGACGTTGGTGCCGTCCGACCATCGCGCAGCGACGACCAGGTGTTGGCCTTGGACGGCGAGCGAGTTCATCTGGAGCACCAGGCTGCCGTGCGCGGTGAACTCGAGGCCGATCATGAAGCCGTTGTCGCCCTGTTCGACGAGTTGGGCGCGCTTGATGTCCCGTTCGTCGAGGAAGGACTCGCGGAGGACCGTCAATTCGGCCGGGTCGGAACGCCCGACGGTCGCCTTGCTCGTGCCGAGGCTGCCGGCTTCCGCGGCGCGGCCGGAGAAATCCTTGGCTTCCCGATACACCCGCACCTGGGCCAGGTCCTTCTTCTCCGCCTTGCTCTGCTTCTCCTCCGGTGTCGAAGAGCATCCCGTCGCGAGCAGCCCCACCGCGGCGCACCCGAGGAGAAAGTGGTTGATGCAGCCGCTGGCACGACGCATCTTCCGACTCAAGACTTGCAACATTTGCGAAAGTAAATCTTAGCCATGGGACAACAATCCAACAAAATCCAGAAGCGCCGCCGCCGTTACGCCTACAACAAGCGTAAGAAGGAAACCGCGCGCGTCGCGAAGACCGCCAAGGCCAAGTAGGCCCGTCGGTTCCGTCCAAGGGCCACCCGCAAGGGTGGCCTTCGTCGTTTGCGGCGACGGATTCCCTACCTCCCTTCCCAACAGAAAGACCCATGTCCTTTCCCTCCCTCTATTGCGGCATCGGCGACGAGGCCGGCCAGTCGCTGACCTCCCAGATCGAAGCCACCCGCGAACTGGGTTGGCGCCACATCGAGGCCCGAAACGTCACGGTTCCGGGGCATCCGAGGGCGAATCTCCACGACCTGACGGACGCGGCCTTCGACACCGCGGTCGGGATGCTGGAGGAAGCCGGCATCTCGGTTTACTGCTTCGCCTCGACGATCGGCAACTGGGCGAAACGGATCGAGGACCCGTTCGAGATCACCGTTGCCGAGGTGGATCGCTGCATCCCGCGCATGCAGCGGCTTGGAACCCGGTTCGTCCGCATCATGAGCTACAAGGTGCGGGACGATGGGGACCAGATGGAGGCCGAACGTTTCCGCCGTCTGCGTGAGGTGACCCGCCGCTTCCTCGACGCCGGACTCCAACCGGTCCACGAGAACTGCATGAACTACGGCGGGATGAGCTGGAGGCACGCCGAACGCCTCCTCGACGAGGTGCCCGGCCTCGCTTGGGTCTTCGACACCGCCAATCCCGTCTTCAACGTGGACCGCACCCGACCGGAACCGATGCCCCGCCAGGATCCATGGGAATTCTGGACCCATGTCCGCGACCGGAGCGTGCACATCCACGTCAAGGACGCCCGATGGAATGCGGCGCGGGGCGATGCCGACTACCACTGGCCGGGCGACGGCGAAGGCGCGATCCGTCGGATTCTCGCCGACGCGAAGGCGAGGGGATACACGGGTGCGTTGAGCATCGAACCCCACATGGTCGCGGTGTTCCACGACGTCCAGGCCAATGCCCAGGCCCAGGATGAAGCCCTGCTGACGAACTACGTCGAGTACGGCCGTCGGTTGGTGAAGCTGGTCGACAGTCTTGGATCCGGCTCCGTCTGATCAGCGAGATTCCGGAACCTGCTTCCGTCAGGACGCCGGTATTCCCTTCCGGCGTTCTTCCCGGGCGGAACAGGGCCGGCCTTCCACGAAGCCGGAACGGATCAGAAATCGTGGAAGAGCTCCACGTTCGGGGCGCTTCCGTGGGATTTCGCATTCTCCTTGCGGCTGAACTTCGAGGGAAAACCATCCGGCGGCGGCATCGGGAAAGCGTCCTCGGGGTTCGACAACGGGGAAAAGGTGGAACCCGCAGTCGGGCCTGCGAACCCATTTCCGGCGTCCCTCATCGCGGAGGGGTTCCTCAGGATGACATGGGCTTCACCGTTGCCGTCCGTCGCCGGAGCGGCGGCCGCCATGGAAGCCGTCTTCGCGGGAAGGGGGCGGGCCGCGGCGGGGCCGGGAGCCACGGTCGCGGATTTCCTCTCGGCTCCCCGGACCAGCTGCCCCAGGGTCCGGACGGCGTCCTTCAGGGCCTGCGTCTGCTCGGTGAGGTGGCCGATGGATTGAGTCGTCTCCTCGGTGGTTGCGGCGTTGTCCTGGGTGATCCGCTCCATCCGCCCCACCGACTGGTTGATCTGGGAGATGCCTTCGCTTTGCTCCTTCGAGGCCGCGGCGATCTGGGCCACCAGTTCGTCGACTTGACGCACCTTCTCCAGGATGTCGTTGAGTCCCGCTGCGACTCGGTTGCTGAGGGACACGCCCCGTTCCGACTTGGCGATGGCGTCGCCGATCTTGGCCGACGTCTCCTTGGCCGCCGCGGCGCTGCGTTGCGCCAGGCTGCGAACCTCCTCGGCGACCACGGCAAAGCCGAGTCCCTGTTCCCCGGCCCGGGCGGCCTCGACGGCCGCATTGAGGGCGAGGATGTTCGTCTGGAAGGCGATCTCGTCGATGGTCCGGATGATCCGCGTGATGCTGTCGCCCGCGGCCTTGATCTCCTGCATGGCCTGGGACATCTGGGCCATGTCGCCCGCCCCCGAGTCGACCGCCGCCCGGGCCTGCCCGGCGAGGGCCTTTGCGCTGCCCGCATGTTCCGAGTTGCGACGGGTCATGCTGGCCATCTCCTCCAGGGCGGCCGCCGTTTCCTCGAACGACGCAGCCTGGCTCGAGGCGCCGTCGGCGATGGCCCGGCTGGCTTCCTTGAGCTCCGCCGTCGCGGTGTCGAGGGTCTCCACCGTGGAACCGAGTTCGAGGGTCACCCGGTCAAGAGGACGCGCGATCGATCGGGCCAACGCGTACACCACGCCCAGAGCGGCGACGAGTGCTGCCAAGCCGAGCAGGAGTCCGCGCAGGATGGCGTCGGTTCCCGACTGACGGATCCGGTCCAATGGAAAGCGCGCCTCAGCGATCCATGGCGTGTCGGTCTCGCCGATTCGGATCGGGGCGTAGACCCGGTGGATTTCGGCTCCCGTGGCCGGGTCGAAGCCGGTTTCCGGGTGCAGGCGTCCCACGCGGATGTCGTCCAGGACCTTGGACAGCGATTCCGGCTGGATCCGTTTCCTGGGTTCGATGGACTTGGAATCGGCCACCTGGATCCCGGAGAAGGTCGCGATGCCCAGGTGGCCATCGGGGCCGGAATCCCCACCGAGTGCCAGGGTCTGGAAGGTCGCCAGCGGAAGCAGGATTCCAGCAGCGCCGACCACCTCTCCGCCGGTGCGGATTGGAACCGCCAGCGAAACCACCTCGTGATCACGGTCGCCAAGGCGGATTCGGAAGGGCTCCGAGACGTGCTCGCGGCCGTGGTTCAGTGGCTTCTGAAGATAGTCACCCTTGCCGGCAATCTGATGGTCCGGAAGGACCGAGTTCGTGGCCTCGGCCCCGACACGGAACCAAAGCGGAACAAAACGGCCGGTCGAGTCGTGTCCCGGCTTGTCCGCGAAGTCCTTGTCCTTTCCGTCCAACGCGTCCGGTTGCCAGCCGGACCAAACGGCGAGGAAGTTTGTGTTGGCCGTGAGGACCTGCTTGAGGATGGAGCTGTAGAGGGAGCGGTCGTCCACCCAGGCCGTCTTCATGCCCTCCAATGCCTGCGATACGGTACGGGCGGCGAGGAGGGCCTCGTTGAGATGGCGCCCAGCCTCGAGCGCATGCCGCTGGGCGAATTGGCCTGCATCCCGGTAGGCGTTTTCCGTTGCGGAGTGGGCCGTATTGCGGGCTTCGACGCCAACGATGGCGGTGATGGCGACGAGCAGTATCCCGCCGATGGCGAGACTCATCCGAAGGCCGAGTCCAAGTCGATTCATCCATCGCCGCATCGGCTCGACCGGGGCGATCCTTGAGTCGGAGTCGGGTGTTCCACCCCGGGTGGATGCCTGATGCGTGCCGCGGGCAGCGGATCGCCGCCGGTGCCGAAGGGGCTTGGTGCCGCCGTCGCCGCCGCCTACCTTCCGCGCCTCATGAAGCGACAGGGGAAAGTGTTCCTGGTGGGTGCCGGACCCGGTGATGCCGGACTGATCACGGTGCGGGGTGCCGAGGTGCTCGGCACCGCCGACGTGGTGGTCTACGACGCCTTGGTCAATCCGGCGCTGCTGGCGCTGGCGCCGTCCACGGCGGAACGGATCTTCGGCGGCAAGCGTGCCGCCGCGCACGCCATTCCCCAGGAGGAGTTGAACCAGCTTCTGGTCGAGAAGGCGAAGGCGGGGGCCACGGTGGTCCGTCTCAAGGGCGGCGATCCGTATGTCTTCGGCCGGGGAGGGGAGGAGGCGCTCGAGTTGGCGGACGCCGGAGTGCCGTTCGAGGTCGTGCCGGGCGTCTCGTCCGTGACCGCGGCGTTGAACTACGCGGGGATCCCTCTCACCCACCGCGACCACTGTTCCAGCTTCACCGTGCTGACCGGACACGAGGATCCGGCCAAGCCGGATTCCGCGGTGGACCTGGGGCTGTTGGCGCGGTTACCCGGGACCAAGGTGGTCCTCATGGGTGTCGAACGGATCGACGAGATCGCCCGGCGCCTGGTGGAAGGCGGTGCGGCGGCGACGACCCCGGCCGCCATGGTCCAATGGGGCACGACCGGTCGCCAGAAATCGGTCTCCGCCACGCTCGCAACCCTCGGCGAGGCCGCCCGCAAGGCTGGCATCACCACTCCCGCGATCACCGTGATCGGCGACGTGGTTTCGGAACGGAAGCGTCTCAACTGGTTTGAGACGCGCCCCTTGCATGGACGTCGGGTCGTTGTGACACGGACCCGCGAGCAGGCGTCGCAGGTCTCCGTCCAGTTCCGCGATCTCGGAGCCGAGGTGCTCGAGATCCCGACCATCCGCATCGCTCCGCCGGTGGACATGGATCCCTTGGTCGAGTGCATCTCCGGGATCGGCGAATACGACTGGCTGGTTTTCACCAGTCCCAACGGCGTCACCACCTTCTTCGACTACTTCTTCAAGGCCTTCAAGGACGTGCGGGACATCGGCAACGTCCGGATCGCGGCGGTCGGGCCGGCAACCGCGGCCAAGGTCGCGGAATTCCACCTGAACGTGGATGCGATGCCGTCGGAATACGTGGCGTCCAAGGTGGCTGCCGCCATCGGCGCCGTGGAGACCATCGAGAATCTCCGATTCCTGATCGTGCGGGCCGAAGTGGCGACGCCGGAACTGCCCCGGATGCTCGAGGAGAAGGGCGGCATCGTGGACGCCATCGCCTGTTACCGGACCATTCCCGAGACCGAAGACCTCAACGGTGCCGCGGCGTCCCTTGCCGAATCCGGTGCCGACTGGGTCACGTTCACCAGCGCCTCGACGGTTGAGAACTTCCATGGCCGCTTCGACCTGCCGGCGCTGCGCCGTCGGTTTCCGGGACTGAAGACCGCGAGCATCGGTCCCGAGACCAGCAAGGCGTTGAAGGCCCTCGGGATCGAGCCCGACGTGGAAGCCCGGGAGCACAACATCCCCGGACTCGTCGCCGCGGTCCGCAAGGCGGCCGGCGTCCGCTGACGACGAGGCTTCCCGAGGTCTTGGGCGGTTTCCTCGCAACCATCCTCATCGGCCGGCATTTCACCGGTTGCGCCGAGGCTGGCCACTGCCAGACTCCAACGAACTTTTTCATCCTATGTCCAAACCGACCATCACTGCCTACCTGAAGCCCTGGTGTGGCTGGAGCGCGGGCGTCCGCGCCGTTTTCAAGAAGTACGATCTCGCCTTCGAGGAGAAGGACATCATCAACGTCCCCGAGAACTTCGACGAGATGGTCCGGAAGACCGGCCAGACGAAGCAGCCCACGGTCGAGATCAACGGCCGTGTGTTGGCGGATGTCAGTGGCGAGGAGGTCGAGGCGTGGATGCTCCAGAACGGGGTGGTGTCCGAGAATGGCCGGGTCCCCGAGGTTCCCATCAACCAGCCGTGTGCCCATGAGATGCCCCAGGCGCAGGCGGCTCCGATGACCTTCAAGCGCTGAGGTCGGCACCCCCGGTTTCCACCGTCCATGACTGCCCGCCACCCCCGGTGCCTCCCGTCGCCGGGGGTGTTCCGTTTCCTATCCCTGATTCCGGCGCTGTTGCTCGCCGGATCGATGGCCCTTTCCGCACAGGAGTCGCCGACCTTCGTCGATACCCTGGACTTCATTCGCCGTTCCCTCGATGAGCATGGCGACTTCCGGAACCTCGCCGGTGGAGGCCGCGTGCAGCAGAAGCTGACCGAGGTGTTGGGGCGCCGCTTCCGGGTCCGCCGGATCCTCTCCGACGGCACGCCGGGCGGGCCGGAGATCCGTGGGACCACGGAGTTCTCACTCGCCGAGCTGGACCCTGAGGCCACCCATGTCCGGATCACCTTCATTGGCGACCGGATGGCCTTTGCGGTTTGGCTGGCCGACGTCGGCAAGGGGGCCGGAGTCCGCGAGTGGCGTGCCGGCAACGAGGATCTCGGGGCCGAGAACCGGCCCTACGGTTGGTTTGCCGTGGATTCGGAGGAGCTGGCCCAGTCCCTGGTCCGGGCGGTGAACCACTGCATCGCCCTGGCCGGCGGAAAGGCGCGGCCATCCGTGGATCGCTTCTTCGGCGCACCGAGCCAGAGCCGGGCCGTGCCGACCTCGCCGATCACCGGAGAGGTCCATCATGTGGTGTCCCTGGAGGACGCCGAGAAGCTGGTTCGTCGGAAGATCCGTTCCGATCCCGCGGTGTTTCCCCAGATCGCGGCCGGAACGCTCGGAAAGTCGGGCTGGGCTCCGGTTCCATGGCCGGGTCGGCCCCTGTTGGTGACCCTTCCTGGGACAGGGTCCGGGTTCGAGACCAACTACCTGGACGCCGTCCGTTTCGACGGGACGCTGGCGGGGAAAGGCAACGGTGTCGCGCTGTTGTTGGAAGTGGTCCCGGACTTCATCTCCGCGGGTGTTTCGGGACTCCGGGACGGACCCTTGCCCTGCGAATTGGTCCAGCTGCCGCTGAACGCGGGACAGCTCGTACCGTTGGCGCAGCGCGTTGGGGAAGGCACTCAGGTTCGGCTCTGGAGTTCCGTGGGTGACGGTTGGCCCGATGAGGAAGGCGGGTTTGTCTGGTTGGCCAGGTCCCGGGAAGGCGCCCGCGAATGGAGGGTGGCGGCGCATTCCATGAAGCGCTTCCGCGAGTACGGACCGGACGCCGCCCGGGCGGCCGCGACCGAGCTCGGCCTCAAGCTCGCGGATCCGGTCGTGGACCTGCTGAAGTCCCGGGCCAAGGCCGCCAAGAAGGCGATGAAGGAGGACCGCTGAGCGGTGTCCAGAAATGGCCGTGGCCAAGTTGGCGCAACTTGCAGATTCCTAGGCTTCCATCCTGGCCACCACCGCTTCCAGGACATCCGACGGACCGATTCTCTTCAGACAGGCGAGCTTCTCGGAGATCCGGCAGCGATCGCTCATGCAGGGAGCGCAGGGAAGGGCGCGGACACGGAGAACGTTGGATGATTGGCCATAAGGGCCGGTGCGTTCCGGCGCGGTTGGCCCGAAGACGGCAACCACGGGTCGACGCAATGCGACCGCCACATGCATCGGTCCCGTGTCGTTGGTGACCAGCAGTCGGATGCGCCGAAGCCCTTCGATCATCCCCGGCAGACTCAGTCGGCCGGTGAGGTCGAGGATCCGACCCTTTCCATCGGCGCGCACGATCGCTTCACCCAACGCCGTTTCATCCGGGCCACCAAAGACGGCAATCCGAACCGAAGGCAGCCGCTCTTGGAGGCCGTTGGCCAATTGGCTCCAACTCTCGATCGGCCAACGCTTGTTTTCCCAGCGGGCGCCCGGCTGGAGGCCGATCCAGTCGCCGTCAGAAAGCTGCGGGAACAGACGCTGGATTTCTGCGGCGCCGGCAGGCCGAGGCGGTAGCCATTCGAACGGTTGGCGGGTGTCCCACCCGAGGTGACGGGCCACCGTGAGATACCAGTCCACGGCGTGGGTGGACGGCGAAGGGCGGGGAACCGACTCGCCATGGAACAAGGGGGCGAATTCCCTCCAGTCTCCAACGCCGACAAACCGGCCGGCACCGCAGGCGCGCCCCACCAAGGCCGATCGGGCGAGTCCCTGGAGGTCCAGGACGAGGTCGTACCTTTCCGATCGGAGGGCCGACACCTCGCGGAGGATCTGTGCAAAACCGAGCGGACGCCCCCAGGCCTTACGGTCGAAGGGAACGATTCGGTGGATGTCCGGATCCCCTTCCAACAGGGGAACCAGGTTCCTGTGAAGCCACCAATCGACGCGGGCATCCGGATGGTTTCGCCGCAGGTGCCGGACAACCGGCAGGGCGTGGATCACGTCGCCGAGCGAACTCGGCTTGAGGACCAGGACCTTCACAGGCGTCGGGCCGGGAGTTTCGGACCCGGTGTCGCCAACCGGGAAGGGGCTCTATTTGCCGGTGGCCAAACGGTCGGCAAGCCGCTGTGGGAGACCGGCCTGCATGATCTTCCTCTGGGCGGTCGCGATGTCATAGTCCAGACGCCGGAGTTCGACGGTCTGGGTCGGCATGTCATAGACGACATAGGCCGCGCGGGGGTCTCCGTCCCGTGGCTGTCCGACGCTGCCGACATTGATGAAGTACTTGCGACCCGGCTCGATCTTGAGCTTGGAGTATTGGCCGCCACGGACTGCGGTATCGCGGATGAAGGCCACCGGGACGTGGGTATGTCCGAAGAAGCAGAGTTGGGTGTTCTGGTAGGTGAAGCTGGCCGCAGCCTCGAGCTTCTCGAAGACGTAACCCCAGCGCTGAGGACCATCGAGGGTCGCGTGGACGATCGAGAAGTTGGCCACCAGTCGGAAATACTTCAGGTCGCGCAGCCACTTGCGGTCATCCGGAGTCAACTGGGAGCGGCTCCAGGCCACGGCCTCGGCTGCCGCATCGTTGAATCCCTCCGGATCCTCGTCCAAGCCGATGTACTCGTCGTGGTTGCCCTTGACCGTCGGGATGTTCATCCCACGAACGATGTCGAGGCATTCCTTGGGGTTGGCCCCGTAGCCGACGACATCCCCCAGACACACGACATGGGTGCAGTTCTGTTCCTTGATGTCGGCAAGCACCCGTTGGAATCCTTCCAGATTCGCGTGGATGTCGGCTATGATGGCGTACCTCATTCTGTCTACTGCACGATCTCGAATCCCCGGAACCCTCCGGAGCCGGCAGACCAGTTAACTTGTTCGTCGCGGATCATCGGTCCCAGACCGCTTCCCCGGATTGCGATTCGGAACGCTTCCAGTTCGTCCCGACTGCCTTCCGCGATGAGTTCGACCCTGCCATCCAGCAGGTTCCGAACCGTTCCAGCGACTTCGAAGCCGGTGGCCAGATTTCTGGCCTGGTACCGGAAACCCACTCCTTGGACACGTCCGGAGTACCAGATGTGCATTCGGAACCGGTTCATCATCGTCAACGCCGCAACTGCGGCCGGACCGGAAATCTCCGGCTCAGCAAAGGCAAAAGCTTATCCACACCCTCCGGAGGGGGCGCAAACAGTTATTTCCAGTGACTTTACCTCGGCAGAGACCGGGCCCGGATCGCCCAGCCGGCATTCCGGCTCCCTGCCTCTTGATGCCCTGCGCGGTCCGCGTCAGGCTGAGGCGTGATTTCCACGCTGCGTGCTCCGTTCGCGCTCCTGATCTCCGTCGGACTCTTGTCCTCGCCCCTGACGCTCCAGGTTTCGGCGGCGGAAACCAGCCTCGCTCGGGTTGTTTCACTGGCTTTTTCCGCAAACGATAAAGAAGTGCGACGTGATGTGCTGCGTGGTTTGGAGGCGGCGGTGCGTGGCCGGACGGGATTGGCGACGCCAGAGGGATGGGAGGCCTTGGAGGAAGCGGTTGGCCAAGGGGGAGATGCCGAGTCGCTGGCCTTGGTTCGCAGCCTGGGTGTGGCGTTTGGCAGCCGGCGCGCGATGGATTCCCTGCGCGCCACCGCCGCTGACACCAACGCATCCCCAACGGACCGCAACGCCGCCTTGGCCGCCTTGCTCCGCACCCGCGACGCCTCGTTGGCGGGGCTTCTCCTGAAATTGGCCTCGGATTCCGCGACCCGTGTTGCGGCGGTGCGCGGTTTGGCGGGGTTCGACGCCCCTGGTACTCCGGAGACGCTCCTGAAGCTCTTCCCGGAGATTCCACCCGCGGACCAGCGGGAAGTGCTGAATGCGCTGGCTTCCCGTCCCAGCTATGCCCGCCCCCTGTTGGAGGCCGTGCGTTCCGGCGTCGTTCCCAAGACGGCCCTGACCGCGGATCTCGTCCGCCAGCTGCGTTCGCTGAAGGACGACAGGTTGGCTGCGAATCTCACGGAGATCTGGGGTGTGGTGAAGGAGACCAGTCCCGACATGACCGCGGAGATCGAACGTGTGAAGCGGGTCTATTGGGCCGGTGGCTCCACTCCCGGCGACGCGTCCCGTGGGCGGGTGGTTTTCAACCAGGTCTGCGCCCAATGCCATCACCTGTTCGATTTCGGGGGCCAGGTCGGTCCGGACATCACGGGCGCCAACCGCGGCGATCTCGACTATCTCCTGCAGAACATCCTCTTCCCGAACGCGGTGATCCCAAACGAGTACCGGGCCTCCACCGTGGAGTTGAAGGATGAGCGGGTGCTCACCGGGCTGGTTCGGTCGCAGGATGCGAATTCCGTGGTGGTGCAGACCGCGACCGAGGTGCTGACGCTGCCGAGGGCTGAGGTGGTGAAGATCACCGGTTCGGAGATTTCCATGATGCCGGAAGGCCTGGTCGCCGGATTGAGCGAAACCCAGATCCGGGACCTGCTCTATTATCTCGGCCGTCCCGGACAGGTGCCGCTTCCGGGCAATGCCAAATAACGGTCTCGGACCGGGACTTCAGCCAAGCGGTTGGGTCAGCCCAACAGGATGACCTTGCAGGCCTTCTCCAGCTTCTTCATCTGGGCCGCTGACTTCGCCTCGATGTAGCAGCGGATCAGGGGCTCCGTGCCGCTGGCGCGGAAGGCCACCCATTCGCGGTTGGGAAGCAGGAACTTGAAGCCGTCGGTGGTGATGAATTTCTCCACCTTGAGGTTGCCGACCTTCTCCAGACCACCGGCGAGCCGGGCCAACAACGCCTCCTTCTTGTCCGCCGGAATCGCCACGTTGATCCGCGTGGTGTGGAACTCGCCGGTCTTCTTCTCCAGCTCCGCGAGGATCTTCATGAGCGGCTTCCGCTCCGTGGCCACCAGTTCCGCCATGAGCAGGCACGCGAGGATGCCGTCCTTCTCCGGAACATGCCCCTTCACGCTGAGCCCTCCGGACTCCTCGCCGCCCACGATGATCGGGCCGGCTTCCATCAGGGCACCGATGTACTTGAAGCCGACCGGCGTCTCATGGAGCTCGACGCCCAGCAACTCGGCGACGGCGTCGACCTGATGGCTGGTCGGCACGGTGCGGACCACGCCGCCGGTCCAACCGCGGTTCTTTTTCAGGTGGTACAGCGCCAGGGCGAGGATCTGGTTCGGGGTGAGCCAGGTCCCGTCCCGGTCCACGATGCCAAAGCGGTCCGCATCCCCATCGAGGCCCAATCCCAAGGTCGCCTTCCCGCCCAGGATGGCCTTGCGCGCCTCTTCCATGCCCTCGGCATTGGGTTCCGGATGATGACCGCCGAAGCTGGGATTCAGTTCGTCATGGAACCGGAGCACCTTCGCTCCGCCGTCCTCCTCGAGCAGGGTGTCGAGGTAGCCACGGCCGGTTCCGTACATCAGCTCCACCGCGATCCTCAGACGGGCCTTGCGGATCACGTCGAAGTCGATGAGACGGCGCACCTGCTTCAGGTAGGACGGCATCGGATCGAAGGTCTTGCATTCGAAGGTACCGACCACCGCCGACTTGAATGTCCAGCCGGCTTCCTGATGTCCGCGAATGGCGGCCTCGATCTTCTTGGTGACCTCAGGCGGCGCGGCGGCGCCGTTGGACACGCTGAACTTCAGTCCCTGATATTCCGCCGGATTGTGGCTGGCGGTCATGTTGACGCCGCCGATGGCCTTCCGGGCGCGGATGGTGTGGGCGATGACCGGTGTCGGAGCGTCCCGCTGGCAGAGCAGGGGAATCAAGCCGTTGGCGGCCAGCACTTCGGCAACGGCGAGGGAGAATTCGCGACCGAGGAAACGGGTGTCATGCCCGATGACGACCTCGGGCTTGCGCCCATGGATCGTGGACGCCGGATCGGCCAACTCCGCCTTGAGGTAGTCGGCAATGCCCTGTGCCGCGAACCGGACGTTCTCGAAAGTGAAGTCGCGCGCGATGAGGCCGCGCCAACCGGAGGTGCCAAACTTGATCGACGTCATGCAGGGAGTCTTCCGGAATCCCCCGGGGAAGCGCAAGCTACCGGACGGCCGGCTCGCCTTCGGCCTTGCGGAACGGTATTGAAGCCCGGCTGTCGACACAGGACTGCGTCCGCCGGACGTCCAGCCGTGTGGATCAACGCCCCTTCGAGCCGGCGGCCGCCTTGCTGAGCGCGTCCAGATGTTCGGTTTCGGCGCATTCGTTGCTGATCCAAGAGTGGATCCCGAGGACCCAGAAGGAGACGAGGACAACGGCGGCGGCGAAGATCAGGAAGGAAGTGGTCATGAGTCGAACCCCGGCGTTGCGGCACCATGCCGTCCCGATGGGGTGGCCATTTCCTAGAGCATACGCCGCGGCGCGGCTTTCCGTGGGTTGTCCGTGTCTGCCCGGATCTTGGCCCGAAAACGCTACTTCTTCGCGGGTTTCTTGGCCGGTTCGGGCTTGGTAAAGAGTGCTGGGAACGAATCCGCATGGCGCCAGAGCAGGAATGCCGAAAGGGCCGCCACGACCGCCGCGGGGACCCAATTCACCCGGTGCACCAGCGCGTGGAAGAGGACGATGTTGACCACCACCGGACCGCAAAGCGTCAGGCCCAGCGGAACCCGCCGCAGGAGCAGCAGGAGTCCGGCTGACACTTCCAATCCATGCACCACCCACAGCACGTGTGTGGATTCGAGAAGGCGCAGGAATTCCCCACCCTTGCCGCCCGGTGTGGGGAGGTGGAGGAAGTTGTGGAATCCGTTGACGCCGAAGACGAGGAGGGCACCGCCGAGTCCGATTCGGGCCAGGAAGGTCAGGAACTTCATTTTCAGTCGGGTTGAGGGGAAGGGCGGTGGATGGTTTCCCGCCCTGACCGATGCATAGCAGGCGGACTCGGGCTGCGCCTGTGGAAAAGGGCGGCCTGGCTTCCTGTGCGCGAAAACGTCCCGATCTTCGACCCGCCGACCGACGGGAATCTCTAGAGAACGCGCACCAAAGTTTGCGTCGTGGCCCGACCGCCGATCTCGATCTTCACGGAATCCCCTTCCTTGCGGCCGACCAGTTGGCTTCCCAACGGGGACTGGGGAGTGATCACCATGACCTCGGCACCATCAAAGACCACCTCGGTGCCGCCGGCCCTGGAGCAGATGAAGTAGCGGGAAGTCTCCTTCCGGTGGGACACCTCGACGTACGCACCCACGTCGACGGGGAGTCCGTTGGAGAAGTCGCGTGGTTCCATGGCGCCGATCGTGTGGATCGAGAACTCGATCTCCGCGGCCTGACGGGATTGGCCGCGCGCGAGGTAGGAGGCCTCGAGGCCGCGGGTGTCGTATTTGTTCTCCGCCTTGCTCTGTTCGTGGGTGGCCTCGTACCGGGCGACCGTGGCCGCCTTGAAATACAGGGCGAGGTCGGCGGAGAGCTTCTCGACGATCGCTTGGAGCAGGGCCTTCTTGTTCACGGTGATGACGGGCGCGG
This sequence comes from Verrucomicrobiales bacterium, assembly GCA_027488845.1. Taxonomy (GTDB): domain Bacteria; phylum Verrucomicrobiota; class Verrucomicrobiia; order Limisphaerales; family UBA9464; genus SXXZ01. The sequence goes on from JAIYBC010000016.1 coordinate 55,199, forward strand.
ATTGAACGGGGATTGGCATCCGCAGGGAACCTCAAATCCGTCCAAGGAATCTTTCTCGTCCTGCCGGTCCCGTATCGACATCCTCATCCCAATGAGCACACGTGACGCCGAATCCACGATGGCGGTCTTCCTCGACCTCGAGAACATCGCGCTCGGTGCGCGCGACGCGCACTTCCCGAGGTTCGACATCCAGAAGGTGCTGGAGCGACTGCTGCTCAAGGGCCACATCGTGGTGAAGAAGGCCTACTGCGACTTCGACCGCTACAAGGAGTTCAAGCGGGACCTCCATGAGGCGGCTTTCGAGCTGATCGAGATCCCGCACGTCCGCCAGTCCGGCAAGAACTCGGCGGACATCCGAATGGTCGTGGACGCCCTCGACCTCTGCTACACCAAGGGGCATGTGGACACCTTCGTCATCCTGAGCGGCGACTCGGATTTCTCACCGTTGGTCAGCAAGCTTCGCGAGAACGACAAGACGGTCATCGGTGTCGGGGTCAAGAACTCCACCTCGGACCTGTTCATCAACAACTGCGACACCTTCATCTACTACGACGACCTCGTGCGAACGGCTCCGATCCGTGTCCGGGCTCGTGCGAAGACCACGTCGACGGCTGCCCCGGCATCCTCTTCCTCGGCGTCGAAGTCCCCCGTGGGCGGTGCCGGTTCCTCGGCTGCGGCCGCAGGCGATGCCAAGGCCCTGTCGTTGGACAAGACCCTCGACCTGGTGGTCGAGACCATCGAGGACATGGCGGATGAACGCGACGAGGACGAATTGATCTGGGGCTCGATGGTCAAGCAGGCGATCCAGCGTCGGAAGCCCGGGTTCAGCGAACGGCCGCATGGATTCCGTTCCTTCAACGACCTGTTGAAGGAGGCGGAGAAGCGGGGGCTCATCGACCTCGAGGCCGACGCCAAGTCCGGCGGCTACATCGTCCGCCCGGTGGACTGATCTGCGACGGTTGCCGTGTCGGCCGACGTCGTGGCCCCCATGCCGGGCGCCAGCGAGGCCGCCGCGCGGAAATCTCCATGGAGGCGTGACTTGGCATAGGTCAGTGCCAGGAGGGAGAAGGTGGCGCCAACCGCCAACGTCATCACCAGGACGCCCTTGAAATCGAGGCCTCCTAGAAGTCCTCCAAGGGTGAGCACAAGGAGCAGGACCAGCCAGGGGCCCATGACGACGATGAGGAACGGTTCCTGACGGAGTTGCGTTCGCCGGGTCGACGCGCCGATCCAAAGTCCGAGGTGGGCGAGTGAGAGCGAGTCCAGGACCAGGAACCCACCCCGGCCGGTCATGGTGAACAGCCATTCGATCGATTCAGCGTTCCGGAGTGCTTCCCCGGACAGGACCGCCACCGTGATTCCCGCGTCGAGGACGAGGAGGGACAGGATCGGCTTCAGGTAGTTCCGGCGCAGCGCAAGCAGGTGTTCCTGCACATGGCGCCGGTCATCGACGGGCAGCGTCAGCAAGAGCTCCATCGCGCCGGAACGCCGGGCATCGAAGAACGACCGCTGGGCGTCGTTGGAAAGGCACGCCTTGAGAAACAGGTGAAGCAGGATCGACAACGCCACCCAGGCCGGGAACTCGAAGAAATCGGATCCGAAGGCGAGCCCGATCCCCGTCCAAGCCGCAAGGATCACGCCGCCGCCGATCCAGGGATTCCAGCCCTTCCAGCGCGAACGCAGGTTCGGCCACGTGAAGGGGATCGTGTCGAGGATCTCCCTGCGCGCCTCCCCGGAGGTCAGAGTCCGTGAGCGGACGAAAGCCAGGAGGCGTTCGATGGGCCCCGGTCTTCCCGCGGCTTCCGGCCGGTCCTTCCATGCGTGACGAAGCCGGCGTTGGGTCGCGAAAAGGAATCCTCCGGAGGTTGCAGCGAGGGTGGCCATTCCGAGGAGATACCCCATGCGCCAACCTTGGAAGACCTGCGGCATGGAGAAGGCCAGGGTGGTTCCGGGACTCAGCAGGAAGAGCGGTGCGACCAGCAGACGGACGGACGTACCGTCGAATCCCTTGTCCAAAAGCAGCGCCTGAAGGATGCCTCCGATGCCTGGGAGGCCGCCGGCGATGAGGAGCGTGAGGGCCAAGGACCGGGTCTGCACCTGTTGGAACCCGCCCCGGAACGTGGAAAGGAAAAGCGACAGCGACAAGGACCAGGCCAAGGTGAGCAGGAGGGCCAGTGAAGCACGCAGGTAATCCATTCCGCCGACACCGCCGCACAGCATCGGCAGGCCAAGGACCGGAAGGATGGCGAGGAGGCTGTACACGGAGGACAGGGAACCAGCGGCCAGCTTTCCTGCGAGGACGTCGAACGGGCGCAGATCGGTCAGGAAAAGCAGCCCAAGGGTCCCTTCGCGGACCTCGCCGCTGATGGAGTCCGAGACCAGCAGTGTCCCGACACCCAGTGCGACCATGAATGCGGTCCAGAAGAGTCCCACGAAGAGCGCCATTCCGAGCTCACGTGGAGCCACGAGGCCGACGACCTTCACGATGAACGCCGCGACGGCAAGGGCGAGGCCGGCGGCGGCGCATCGGCCCCAGAACGTCTGGCCCCTCCGGGACGCTAGCCGGAGTTCGCGGTTGGCGACCGGAAGGCGTTCCATGCGCTCAAAGCCTGGATGGATCGACGACCACGTGGCGGATCTTCTCCCGCTTCCAGGTGTAGGTGATGTGGATCCGGCCATCCTTCGACTGGATGACCGCGGGGTAGCTGAGTTCGCCTGGATTCCGGTCCAAGGCGCCGTTGCCTGCTGCCGTGGTGGACTCGAGGTCCTGGACGTGTCTCCAGTCCTTGCCGTCGCGGGAAACGGCGATGCCGATGGTGGCTCGGCTGCCGGCGTCCGGATTGTATACCAGCAGGGCGCGTCCGTCCTGGAGCATCACCGCGTCGATGCCGCTGTTCGGGTTGGGTAAGGGGGTTTTCGCGACGGGAGTCCACGTACGGCCACCGTCGCGGCTCCAGGTCTCGGCCACGACCTTCTGGCGGGTACGCAGCAGGGCCTGGATCCGGTCCGGCGCCCAGGCAAGCAGGGTCGGTTGGATGGCGCCCCAGTCGTTGGTGCCATTGAGTGCCGGGGTCCGCGACCATTCCGTGAAGGGCGGACGGCTCCATTCCATGTGGACCCGCCAACCGGCGTCCTCCGAACTCGAACCGAAGAGCCAGGTGCCGTCGGCAAGCCGGATGGGCTTGTTGCGAACCGGGCCGACCAGACCGTCGGGAAGCCGGGTGCTTTTGCTCCAGGTCTTGCCGCCGTCCTTGGACGACTGGTGGCGTCCCCACCAGGTGTCGGGGCTTGGTCCGACCTTGTAGAAGAGGTGGAGAGGACCGGACGGTTCCTGGATGAGGACCGGGTTCCAACAGGCATATTGTGGGGCGCCGGAGTCTTCGTTCCCGCGGGCCACCTCGACCGGAGTGCCCCAATGTCCGCCCTCCCGGGGAGCGTACCAGATGACCACGTCCTTTGCCCGCTCCGCCGTTCCGCCGAACCAGGCCGCCGCAATGCCGGTCGGCGTCTCCACGATGGTCGATGCGTGCGACGATCGGGTCGGAGGGACACCGGCCACGAAGGAGTTCCCAACGATGGCGTCGGCGGAAACGACGGCCGGGATCAAGCCCAGCCAAGCCAGGAATCGTGAACGGGGATGGGACATGGGTGAGGTCTACGGCTTCCGGGCGGAAAACCCAAACAAGAACCGGTTGCGAGCCGAATCCATACGGAAGGGACCCTCACGCCAATGTGCCAAGCCGCGAAGCGAGGGGAAGGGAAGCGGAGGTCCTGCAGTGGAAACGACGGACTTCGGTCGCCTTCTTCATCGAGCCTCCAATCCCTGTTCGACGTTGGCGGATGTGCGTTTCTGAGGGGCCTGCCGCCGACTTCGGATTGCTTCCGATCAGGGATCATTGATCCGGCTGAGGACCATCGAGTCGGCGTCGAATTCCACAACGCCGGAGTCCGCGCGCAATTCGGCGATCAACACCGCATCCTGTTCACCGCCGAGATCCCGGCGGCCGCCCTCTTGGCCGGGAACGCCGAAGTCATACCGGAGGACCCGCCAATCGTTGGAACCCTCCAGGCCCGCGCCGCGGCGGTTGCCGCTGATGCGGATACCCGCGCCGCGTCCTCTTCCCGTCGCATCCGAGCCACGGACATCGATGGTCCTCGCCCGGGTCTCAAACCGATATCGGCCTGGAGGCAGGTTCAGGCGGGCACGCCAGGAGCCATAGGATCCCGGGCCGGAAACCTCGATCCGGAGGATCCGCTTTCCGTCGACCTTCACATCCGAGAAGTCGACGTCGTCACCCTCCTGACTGGTGGTCCAGGAACGCACCCGGCTCCGGCCATCCGGGTCGAACGCGATCGCATGGGGAGTCTGGTAGGCTTCGCCGTTGAAGGAAGCCATGCGAGAGCGGATGCGGTCCCGTGTGTCCTCCATGGCGGAAAGGATGCGCTGACGTTCCTCGTGTCTGCGTTCCTTCTCGTAGGCCTGAACCAGCCGCGTCCGTGCCCGCTCGAACACCCCGTCGACGAAGCCGGCGTTGTAGACGGTGTTGGTCAATTCCCGCATGCGGGCCACCAACCGGGCGGACATGCCCTCCAGTCCGAAAATACTCGAGGCCACGACGCCGTTGAACCGGGGTGAGAACCCGCTCCTCGGATTCCGCCAAAGCTGATCCATGCCGTGCGGCATGAAGACCAACCGACCGGTGGTCGGGTCGTTGTAGATCCGGTAGTTGTTGCGCTGACGGGCATAGCCATCCCAGTCGTCGATCAGCACCTGGATCGCGGTGAACGAGATGAAGCGCTCGACATCCACGATTTCGGCGAGCCTCCCAAGGCGGCGGCTCCTGTCCTGTTCCTTCAGGGCGCCCCTGAGCCTGTCGAGGTCGGCCCAGTCCGTCTCCCCTTCGCCGGAGGCCCGCCGGAGGTTCGAGTCGATGTCCTGGGAGAACTCCCCGTCGTAGAAGTTGCCCTTGGAGCTGCCGAAATGCTGTTTGAGGAACGGTTTGTCCCAGCCTCCTTTCACGACGTAGAGGCCCAGCCTCCGGCCGTTGACATGGACGAATCCGTGGGTGGCGCGCGGGGTCGGCACACCGCTGTTCAAGTACATCTCGGAGGCGAGCAGTTCGTCCATGCGGCCGGCATCCTGGATCGAGTTGTTGAGATGGAGCTTCCGGTGCCCGAAGCAGGTCTGGCCGTCCTGGACCTTGCCGAAGTTCAGGGTCAGGGCCGGGTTCTGGTCGAACTGCCGGAAGCTGCCCGCGGCGCCCTTCAGGTGGATGGCGACGTTGGTCCAGACCTGGCCGCCGGCCCTTACGGTGCAGAGCGCCTCGGGCCTCTCCGAAGTGAACGGCCCGGCGGCCCCGCGCAGCTTGGCCATTTCGCCGCGGGACAACTGGATCTCCCAGGTCAGGATCGGGCCGTCGAAGAGATCCTCCCGACGGATCGCCGCCGCACGGAGCGACGAGGCCGTCGCCGTCGCCAACGACAGCGCCAGCCAAAGGCAGCGGAGGAACTGGAGGTGGATTGCCGGCCCGGGGGACATCCACGGATGGATGCGAAGCCAGCGCGGATGTTCAAGGCGGGAAGTCATCTGGAGTCCAACACCCGGAGGCCCAGGGATTGGTTTCGGAAGGCTGTCGGTGCTACGGCGCCGCGGACGGGATCGTTCGAAACGAAAGAGCCCCGGCTTGCACCGGGGCTCTTCTGTGGACTCAGGCGACGGCCTCTTCGCCTTCGAGGAAGCCGTGAAGCTGCCTCAGGCGGGTCGGGTGACGCATCTTCCTCAACGCCTTCGCCTCGATCTGGCGGATACGCTCGCGGGTCACCTTGAACTGCTTTCCGACCTCCTCGAGCGTGCGGCTGTAGCCGTCGAGCAGGCCAAAGCGGAGCTCCAGCACCTTCCGCTCGCGTTCCGTCAACGAGTCCAGGACGTCCGCCAACTTCGCCTTCAACAGGCTGTAGCTGGTCATGTCCGACGGGTTCTCCGCGGACTTGTACTCGATGAAATCGCCGAAGTTGGTGTCGTCGGAGTCGCCCACCGGGCTTTGCAACGAGATCGGCTGCTGCGCCATCTTGAGGACGGCCCGCACGCGGTCGACCGGCATCTGCATCTCATCGGCGATCTCCTCCGGGGTCGGTTCCCGGCCGAAGTCCTGGATCAACTGCTTCTGCACCCGCATCAGCTTGTTGATCGTCTCGATCATGTGGACCGGGATGCGGATCGTCCGGGCCTGGTCGGCGATCGAGCGGGTGATCGCCTGACGGATCCACCACGTCGCGTAGGTCGAGAACTTGTAGCCGCGGCGGTACTCGAACTTCTCCACCGCCTTCATCAGGCCCATGTTGCCCTCCTGGATCAGGTCGAGGAAGGAGAGGCCGCGGTTCGTGTACTTCTTGGCGATCGAGATCACCAGACGCAGGTTGGCCTCGACCATCTCGGTCTTCGCCTGCAGCGCCTTGCGTTCGAAATGCTTCAACTGGCTGAAGGCCTCGATGTAGCCCGTCACCGTCATGCGGACGAACTCCTCCAGCGCTTTGATCTTCCGCTCCTCGGCATGGATGATCGCCTGGGCCTGGGCGGCCCGCTTCTGGGGTTCCAGTTCGTGGATGGAACGCCGGGAGATCTGGAACTTCTCGTGGATGTTCTCCGCGACGAGGGACATCTCCTCGATGACCTTCTGCTTGTAGTAGAACTTGGGGAAGGAGCGCTGGAGCTTCTCGTCCAGCTTCTTGAACTCCACGCCCATTTTCTCGTGTTTGGTCTTGGAGCCGGGTTCCTGGAGTCCCCGCCAGTACTCGTCCACCTGCTGGTCGATGGCACGGACGTCCTTGACCAGCTTGCGGAGGGCCTTGAGATGCTCCTCCCGGACCTCGATCTTCTTGTCGACGATCACCCGGTCGAAACGCTCCTTCGGAGGCTCCGAGATCAGTTTCTCGGCCAGCGCGATGTGTTCCTTCGCCGAGAAACCGAACGAGTAGATGATCCGCTTCACCTCGTTCTCGTTGTCCTCGATTCGCTTGGAGATCTCGACTTCCTGCTCGCGGGTCAGCAGCGGGACCTGGCCCATCTGCTTGAGGTACATCCGGACAGGGTCGTCGAGGATGTCGAGGCGCGACTTGTCTTCCTCCTCCTCCTGCTCTGCGTTCTTCGGTCGGTCCACCTCCGCCTGGTCGACGATCTCGATCTCGAGGTTGCGCAGCTTGATGTACACCTCGTCCATCTCCTCGGGGGACATGGGGGTGTCGGCCAGCGCGTCGCCGATGTCGCTGTGGGTCAGGTAGCCCTGTTCCTGGGATTGCCGGACCAGTTCCTTGATCTTCTCGGTGATGTCGACGCCGGAGGCGTTCTTGATCGTGCCGATCGTGGAAGGCAGGCCGTCGCCCTCCCCGGAAGCGATCTGGGCGAGTTGGGCGGGGCTGGGCCCGGTGAGTTCGACCGGTTCCTTGGGGACGACGATCTCCGCAGGATTCACGGCCGCAGACGGCTTCTTGGAGGGACGCTCGGGGCGTCCTCCCTTCGACGTGGAATGCGTCGAAGCCGATGCGGGGGCTGCGGGAGTGGTCGGCTTCTTCGGGGCGGCCTTGGCGACGGGCTTCTTCTCTTTCGTCTTGGACATAGGTGCGTTGACCGCGGGAAGGCGGGGCGCGAACGAGCGGGACAACTTGTCGGTCGCGCCCCGCGGAGTCAAGGAAGCGGTTCGGGAGGGGGAGTGAGCCAATGGGCCACCAACGGAAGGTCCGCTGGGCTGGTGACCTTGGGATTCGGATCCGGGCACTCGGTCAGGACGACAGGGTGCCCGGCAAGGCCGCACGCGGCCGTGTCGTCGGTCACCAAGACACCCTCCTTCCGGACCTTCTCCAACGATCCGGCCAGGACATCCAAGGCGAAACATTGCGGGGTCTGGACACTCCAGAGGCGGGAGCGATCGAGGTGACGTCCGATGATTCCGCCTTCGGCCGTCGACTCCTTGATGGTGTCGACGACCCGTTGTGCGGCCACCGAGGCGCCGGTGCGCCGAGCGTCGGCCAGGCATCGGGATATCGTGTCCTCCGTGGTGCAAGGACGGGCGCCGTCTTGGACGGCCACCCAGCGGGTGCCGGCTGGGACGGCTTGGACCCCGCTTGACACCGAGTCCTGTCTTTCGGCGCCGCCGGGTGCCAAGGACCAAGGCTTGGTCAGGCCCAGGCTGGCACCGATCTCGTGGAATGCGGGTTCGGAGCCCTTCCGGACGACCAGGACGACATGATCGATTTCGGGATGATCGTCGAAGCGTTTCCAGGTGTGGCCGACGACGGTTCGACCGGCGATCTCGAGGAAGAGCTTGTCGATCCCCGGACCCATTCGGGTCCCGCGTCCTGCGGCGACGATCACAGCGGTGGTCATGGGATTTGGGGCGGCGGGACTGAAGGAAAAGAAAAGGGCGCGGCCGATGCCGCGCCCCGTCGGACCTGAATGGGAGACTACTTCTTCTCCTCGGTCTTGGGAGCTTCCGCCTTCGGCGCGTCGGGCGGCGCCGAGGCGGCCAACTGCTTGGCAACGGCGTCGGAGAGATCGTTCTCCGACCCGGAAAGGGTGCTGTAGAGCAAAATCGGGGTCTGGTTGGCGGAAAGCGCCGCGGTGTCCAGGACCATGTTGAAGCCGCCGGCCTTGGCCTTCTCCTCGATCACGCCACGGACCTCGCGGAGGATCGACTCCCGAACCCGGAACTTCTGTTCCATCAGGGACTTCTGGCTGTTCTGCTGGAACTGCTTCAGGTTGTTCTCCATCTCGAGGATGTCCTTGCGCTTCTTCTCGAGGTCCTTGCGACGCTTGTCCTTCTCCTCGTTGGAGAGAGCTGGGTCGTTGGCGGATTCCATCTGCTTGCTGAACTCCTCGTTCGCCTTCTTGTAGTCCTCGAACATCGTGGCTCCGAGTTTCTCGAACTCGGAAAGGCGATCCTTGATCTGCACGTCCGCCTGCTTGGTCCGCCAGAAGTTGTCGAACACCTTCTGCAGGTCGATCACTCCGACCTTGCCCTGGGCATTGGCCGGCATGGAGAGGAGGGCCGCGGTGATCGCGGCGGCGAGGAACTTCACAGGTCGTTTCATGCTTCGTTTGGGAAAACGGACGGGAAATGGATGTCAGAAATCACGTGTCCAGCCAACGCCAAATTGGAATCGGCCCGACCCCCCGGAGTCGGGATCGTGGTTGATGGGAATGCCGTAGTCGAGCCGCAGCGGGCCGATGGGGAGGTTCAGCCGGATGCCGATACCCCAGTTGTCGTTGTAGAGGCCGGTGTTCCCGCGGACCAATGGATTGCCAATCGCATCCACACCGGAACTGGTCGGATCGAAACTGTAGGCGTCCGGGTAAACCATGCCGATGTCGTAGAACAGGGCGAAACGGAGACGTTCAATGATCGGAATCGTGTACTCCGCGGATCCGAACCAGTAAGTGCCACCGCCCAACGGTTCACCGGAGTAGAATTCCCGGGGACCGACGGCACGGAACCTGGATCCGCGCAGATTGTAGAGTCCGCCCAGGTAGTACCTGTCGAAAAGCGGGACACGGCTCGAGTCGCCGTAGGCTTCGACCACGCCGATGCGGCCTGCCAGCTCGAGCGTGTGCGTATCCAGGATCTCCTTCGCCGTGCCCTCGTCACGGAACAGGCGTCCCGGACTCCAATACTGGGCGATCCGGGCCTCCAGCTTGTAGAAATCGGAATCGCCGCCAAACGGACCGCCCGCCAGTTCCCCAAGCAGTTCGGCACGATGGCCCCGGGTCGGCAGGAGGAAATTGTTGCGGGTGTCGTGGGCCAGCGAGCTGCCTACGCGTGAGACGAGACGTGTGCCTTCCTCGGCGAGGATCGCGCTGCCGACGGCCTGCTGCTGGGCGCGGTAGGAATCCGAGAACCGGATCCCGATGCTCTCGATCGTGTAGCTGATGTTCCCGACGAGGTTCAGCGGGAGCTGCCGGCTCAGGCCGATACGGGCGCCGGTCTGACGCTGGTTGAAGTTGTCCGACAGGAAGTTCAGGTCCCGGTGGTAGAGGTCGGTGCTGAGAGAGAGCCGCTTCCCGAGGAACCACGGCTCCACGAAGGTCATCACGTAGTCCTGACGCCTCGAACCGACCTGGGCGCGGAGCCGGGCCTTCTGACCGGCTCCCGTGAAGTAGGGCGGGTTGCCGATGTCGAAGTTGCCCTGGCTGATCTCCACGAAGCCGACCAGGGAGTCGACCGAGCTGAATCCCGCTCCGACGGCGACGTTGCCGGTGTTCTTCTCCTCGACGGAGATCACCAGGTTCTTCCGGTTCGGGACGTCGGTGCCCTCTTCCTTCGTCTCCACCTTCTCGAAGAACTGCATCTGTTCGAGCCGGCTCTTCGAGACCTTCACCCGGATCATGTCGAAGGTCTCGCCGGGCGTGATCGCCAACTCGCGGCGGATGACCTTGTCCTTGGTCTTGGTGTTGCCCTGGATCTCGATCTTCTCGACGTAGAACTTGTCGCCCTCCTCGACGTTGTAGCGGAGGTCGAGCGAACCCTTGTCGATGTTCGCGATCCGCTCCGGTCGGACCCGGGCGTCGATGTATCCTCGCGCACCGTAGAAATCCTGGATCGCCTCGGTGTCCTTGCCGAGACGCGTCGGAGAGAAGACCTCGCCCGGACGCAATTGCAGGCCCCGCTTCGTCTTCTCGCCGTCCTTCGAGGTCAGGTTCTGGACGATCTGCTCGCGAGGGAAGAGCTCGTTGCCCTTGAACTCGACCGTGCCAACCCGGTACTGGGGACCCTCGACCACCGGCAGGTGCAGGATCAGGTTGTTGGTCTTCGGATAGACGAACACCGGATCCTTGAGCTCCATGTCGATGTAGCCCTTGTCCGCGTAGAACTCCCGGAGCTTCTCCTTGTCCTCCTCGAAGACGTCGTCCTTGAAGCGGCCGGATCCGGTGATCCAGGAGAAGATCCACCAACGGCGGGTCTTGATCGCACGGCGCAGCTTCCGCTGCTTGAAGGCCTGGGCGTCGTCGAAGACCACGTCCTTGATCTTCACCCGCGGGGCCTCGGTGATCTCGAAGGTGACAATGCCCCGGCCGAGCGCCTCGTTGATGCTGGGCTTGTACTCGATGGTGGTCTTCTGAAGACCGGCCTTCTGGTACATCTTCAGGATCTCCTGCGTGTCGTTGAAGAGCCGGCGCTCGTCCATCGGCTCGCCGGTCTTGGAGGTCAGCTTCCGACGCAACCGCGAGGTCGAGTACTTCTTGTTCCCCGAGAAGCGGATCTCCGTGATCACCGGCTTGCCCTGTACAACGTAGGTCAGCGTGTACTCCTTCGCGATCTTGACGCCGCCGGGACCCGTTTCGGTCGCCGTCACGTCCTCGGTCACGCGGATGTTGTAGAAGAAAAGGGTGCCGTAGAGGTTCTTGATGTCGTCGTCGATCGACACCCGGCTGTAGGCCTCCCCCTCCTTCACCCGGATGTTGGCCCGGATGAGCTCCTCGCTGACGGCAGGCGGACCGACATGCTTGATGACGATCTTCCGGATCACGGGACCTTCTTCGGCGGCGGCCAGTTGGAGGCAGGCGACGAGGACGGCGCAGAGCCTAAGCCAGCGGCGAGGAAACAGTTTCATCAGCAGTTCAGTCTTCGGCGTCGAGCTTCGCCGCAGACTCGTACCGTGTGAAGCTCTTAAAGAAGGTCAGTCGGACGTCGCCGGTAGGGCCGTTGCGCTGCTTCGCGATCAGGAGGTTCACGGGATGGGATTCCACCGGTTGGCGGGCTTCCGACACGTCTTCCTCCTCCTCGGCGGGCTTGTAGAGAAGGCCGACCAGGTCGGCGTCCTGCTCGATCGCACCGGATTCGCGGAGGTCCGACAGACGCGGCTTCCGGTTCTTGTCCTTCTCCAGTTCACGGTTGAGCTGGGACAGGACGATCACGGGGACGTTCAATTCCTTGGCCAGCGACTTCACCCCGTTCGAGATGTCGGAGATCTCCTGCTGGCGGTTGTCCTGTGCCTTCTTGGACGTGGAGTGCATCAGCTGGAGGTAGTCGATGATGAACAGCTTGATGCCGTGCTGCTGCCACATCCGGCGCGCGCGGGCGCGGAGCTGGAGGATCGAAAGGCCCGGGGTGTCGTCGATGAACAGCGGCGACTTCGCCATCTTGGCGGCGGCGCCGGTCAGCTTCTTGAAGTCCTGCTCGGCCATGAAGCCCTCGCGGATGGACCGCCCGTTCACCCGTGCCAAGGAGCAGAGCATACGCATGACCAGCGACTCGGAGGTCATCTCGAGGCTGAACACGCCGACCGGCTGCTTCTCGTTGATCACGATGTGCTCGGCGATGTTCATGACCAGGGAGGTCTTGCCCATCGAGGGACGGGCCGCGATGACGATCATCTCCCCTCCGTGCATTCCGCTCGTCATCTTGTCGAAGTCGGCGAATCCGGTCGGCAGCCCCGTCAGGCCGCCGGCCCTCTGGTGGAACTCCTGGATCATGTCGATCGCCCCGCGCACGAGGTCCTTCATCGGCCGGATCGTGGAGGTCTCGCGGTCCTCGCTGATCCTCAGGATGTCCCGTTCGACCTCGTCCAGCAGGCTGTCCACCTCGCCCTCGTGTTCGTAGACCCTCGAAACCACGCCGGTGCAGGCGCTCAGCATCCGGCGCAGGACGTGTTTCTCACAGACGATGTCGATGTAGTACGAGAGGTTGGCCGCGCTGGGCACGGCGTCCTGCAGCCCGCTGAGGTAGGCCAGCCCGCCGACCCCCTCGAGCTGGTTGGTGTCCTTGAGCTTCTGCTGGACGGTGATCAGGTCGATGGCGTCCTTCTTGTCGTACATGTCGGCCAGCAGCTGGTAGATGGCCTGGTGGCGGAGGTCGTAGAAGGTCTCGGCTCCCGACTTGAACTTCTCGATGCAGAGTCCCATGCACTCGTTCGGCGACAGCAGCACGCAGCCGAGGACACCCTGTTCCGCCTCCACCGAGTGGGGCGGAAGTCGGTCCAGCTTCGAGATGTCCACCGCGGAGCGGTTCCGCTTGGAACGCTTGAAGTCCGGCTTGGTTCCGGAATCGGCGCCGCCGATGCCTTCGGGGAGGTCTTGCACGCGCGCAATCTCCCCGTCGGGACAGGGCCGGGGAAGGGGGATCCCCGAGAAGATGTTGACCGTTTTCGACCGGCGGAATGTGGAGAACTTTTTCTGGATTCCAGGCCGTCGGTCGATCCGTCGCCGGAGGGCGCCCCGTTTTCGGCTCAGGGACGGACGTGGTCCTCGGGCAGGCGTCCGACCAGCTGTCCCGGAAGCCGGGTGTCTGCCGAACCTTCCTGGGGACGCTGCGGCGCCACGTGTCCGTCGGCAAACGTGGCGAGGCTGCGCTTCCGATGCCGGAAGTGGACCGAGGGGGTGATCAGGTCGAAGTAGTAGAACTCCTCCAGCATGGGGTTCGAAGGCGAGGCCGGAGGCTGGAAGTCATTGACCTGGGCGCAGTCCGCGAAGACGGCGAGGTCGGAGGGGCTCCGTATCCCTGGGATGCGGATGCCGGATTCGGAGCGGGTTCCCACCAGGAGGTTGTAGCCGTAGCCATAGGCGGCGCCCGAGGCCTTGGACTTGAACTGGGCCGACGAGCGATCCAGGGCGGGACAAACGCCGATGGACTGCTGGCGCAGGTGCGGCCACAGGGCGCCGCGGGTCGGATCGAATTCGCGGTGCCCCTCTGAGCCGTCCGCCAGCCAGCCGAACCAGTAGTTCCAGCCTCCATTGGTCCGGACCCCGCGCTCGGGGAACGCCCGCCCTCCGTGCTCGTCCCAGTAGATCTGGGTCGCCAAGGCGAGCTGGCGAAGGTTGGAAGTGCAACGGCTCCCATCGGCCGCCTGACGCGTGCTTCCCAGCGTCGGCAAAAGAAGCCCCGCAAGGATCCCGATCACGGCGACCACCACCAGGAGTTCGACCAAGGTGAAGGCCTGTCGGAGGTCTTCGCGGCTCCCATGGCTCATGGCCGAACCGCGCGAACGCGATAGAACTGCTCCCGGAACACGGCATCACGAAGGTCCGACATCCGGACGACTCCGTCCTCCGTGGGCTCAACGGTGTCGACCACGCTCCAGTCCTGGAGATCCCCGGAGGCCTCCAGCCGGTATCGCCAACCCTTCGTGGCCCGGAAGGAGACCTGCTTGCCGTCGATCCGGATCAGTTCCACCGGCGGGGCTGGGACGGTGATCAGCACGTTGTCGACCACGGCACGGGCAAGGACCGATCCGCCGAAGAGCGGGTGCTGGCCCTGCGCCGAGTAGCTGCAGATCGCGAAGGCGTCGACAGAGAACCCGGTGAATTCGGGCGGCAGGACGATGCTGTCCAAGGAAGGGCCGGGTTCGCTGCCAGCCCTCATGCGAAGCCTCAATGTCCGGTCCGAGGCCGTGTACTGCACGTCGAACCGGTAGCGTGTGCCGACCTCCAGCGTGACGAAGCTGTCGGCGTAGCCCCAGGGAAGCCGGCCATCCGATGGAATGACCGTCGGCGAGATCGAGGCGGCGATGGGGTCCTTCGCGCCGAACCAAGTCCACTCAAGGGTGTCCCGGGGTCCCGGCAAAGCGCCCCGCACGTAGTCCGGGGAACGGACCGCATCCAGCCGGACCAGTCCCGCGGCGATCTGGAAGGTTGAGGGTCGGACCGGATCGACCCCGACCTCGTGTGACAGCAACTCGAGGTCGAAGGCGAAGGCCAGGTCGTCCTTGTCGGTCATGACCCGGGGCAGGCGATGGGCGATCCCGCTGTTGGGGCGGGAGGAATCCCAGGTGAATTCCAGGTGCTGTCCCTCGGAATTCCATCGTGAAAGCTGCGTGTCGCCGAAGCGGATCCAGCCCGACTGCTGGGGAGGGTTCGAGAAATCCTCCGACAACCGCTGGGCGGCATTGCTGGGGAAGGCGGCTGCGGCCGCCACCAGGAGCAGGGCCGTGGATGTCGGCTTCGGCCGGGTTCGGGTCCTCATGGTTCCGGAAGCGGGGTGGTGAAGCCAAAGGGGCAGTGCCTGCAGCCATTGCCGCAGCAGTAGCCCCGACGCAGGTGGTAGGCGGCCCGGAAGACCAGTCTCCCGGCGGCGTCCTGGTAGATCTCCGACGGTTCGGCGCGCGGCATCCAGCGGGTTCGCTTCCGGTGTTCCGCGATGCAACCGCGGCAGAGGCAGTTCCCGGAGTTGCCGACCTGCCCGGCCAGCGTGGCGGGGATTTCGACGTTTTGGCACCAGCAGGTCCCTCCCGCGGCGATGCGGGCCGCGCCGCAGGCGTTGTCACCGCCGCAAAGGGGACAGGCCGACGCGTGGTGCGCGACCTGTCCCTTGGCCTTCATGGAGTCCGTCGGATTCAAGCGTATGATCCTCAGCGATGGCGTCGGAAACCGAGGCAGGCCAGCGCCCCGACGGCGAACAAGGCGATGGCTGCGGGTTCGGGGACCGAGCCGACCGCGGCGAATCCGTCGATCTCCGAACGGCCGGCTAGAACTTCGATCCGGACGAACGAGACGCTGTCGAGGGACACCGGAGCGCCTCCGGAGGCACGGGCCCATCCGAGATCGTAACCGGCGCCGCCAGCCGAACCGGCGTAGCGGATCCGCAGGTCGGCCAACGTGAGGCCGCGCAGGGACTCCGACCGGAGGGACGGCGGGACGGGAAGGGTGAAGTCGCCGCTGCCGTCCGTCGGGAACAGGTCGTCGACCTTCGGCGCCAACGCCGGGTCGAGGGCGTACCAGTTCGAGCCGTCCGGGCTGACGCTGACGCGGGTGCTGCCGCCGTTCGGGTTGAACAGGGTGCCATCGGTGGACGGAACCCCGATGTAGATGAAGTCGGCGTCGAACGCGTTGGTGACGAGGAAGCCACCGCCGCCGAACACGTTGAAGTCGATGCCGAACGGGTTGGCCGGGTCGTTTCGGATCGGGTTGGCGAAGCCGACCGTGAGGGAACCGCCGGCGCCGACGCTGACCAGTTGTGCGGCGGTGTACGGCGGGGCGAACGGGTCCACCGGCCCGCCGAAGTCGCCCGGCGTGTCACGGCTGGGTTCGCCGAGGGCGGCGATGGCGTTGGTACGGGTGGTGGAGAACCCGGCACCCGGGATGTAGTCGACCACCGTGGTCGCGTACTGCGCGCACAATGAGGTGGCGACGAGGATGCCGGCGAAGGTCCCGGCGAGTCTGTGGATCGGTTTCATGGTCTCTTTCACGATCCCTCCATGCGGTTCCGTCATGGAGGGGGTGTCGATGTGAGACCAGGGCCGGCGTTGGAGGGGTTCCCTGAAATGGAAACGCCTCCATCCCCGGCAAGGCAGTGAATGAAGGCGTCGGACATTCGCATGCTCCGCCCCGACCGGTCGATCGGGGCAGTCCTGGCTCCATCCTTCGCTTTGCGGCGAAGTGACCCCGGGTTGTTCCCGGGATCGGACGAGCATCACTGGCGCGATATCCTGACTACGGATCTCAACCTCGCCCCCCGCCTTCCCGGAATCGCTTCCAGTGGCTGTCTCGATGACCAGGGGGGTCTGTAACCCGATACAGTGGCGCAACCGTCGCCGATTCTCACGGCGTTCCCGCAGCTCCAATGATGTTTGATCGAGGCCGGACATCGGGTCCGGCCCTGACAAAGAACGCCACCCATCAACGGCCAAACACGGGGGGAATCAAGCCTCCATCGGAAAAAGTTTCCGCCACTTTCGAGGTGGCATGGAACCCCTTCCGAAACGGCGACATTGCGCCGGATTTCCCAAGTGGACTACCGTCCCCGCCGTCGCGATCCACCCCAGTAACGATCTGATCTGAACATGAGCGTCCTCGTCGTCGGAACCACCGCACTCGACTCCATCAAGACCCCGAAGTCGGAGAATCCCCGCCTTCTCGGCGGTTCCGCCAGCCATGCGGCCGTCGCCGCCAGCTTCTTCGCCCCGACCAAGCTCGTCGGCGTGGTCGGTGGCGACTTCCCGGCCAAGTACATCAAGCTGTACGAGAAGCACGGTCTTTGCCTCAAGGGGTTGGAGCGTGTGGCCGACGGACGGACCTTCCACTGGTCGGGCGAATACGAGGTCAACATGAACAACCGTCGGACACTCGAGACCGTCCTCGGTGTCATCGAGAACTGGCAGCCCGTGCTGCCGGGCGACTACGAGACCACGCCGTTCATCCTCCTCGCCAACATCTCGCCGTCCGTCCAGCACCGCGTCCTGGATCAGGTGTCCAAGCCCAAGTTCGTGATCGCGGACACCATGGATCTCTGGCTGAACATCGCGCTGCCCGAGGTGTTGAGCCTGCTCAAGCGCATCGACTGCCTCGTCCTGAACGACAGCGAGGCCCGGCAGTTGGTCTCCGAGGACAACGTCGTCAACGCGCTTCCCAAGATCCACAAGCTGGGGCCCAAGTACGTCATCATCAAGAAGGGGGAACACGGCTCGGTCCTGTCCGGGCCCAAGGGGCTCTTCGTCGCCCCGGCTTTCCCGCTCAAGAAGGTGGTCGATCCCACCGGCGCCGGAGACTCCTTCGTCGGCGGCCTCATCGGCTTCCTCGCCTCCCAGAAATCCGGCTCCATCGAGACCAACCTCCGTCGGGCGATCGTCCACGGATCCGTGGTCGCCTCGTTCTGCTGCGAGGGCTTCGGATTGAACGTCACCACCAAGACCGCCAAGAAGGAGATCCTCGCCAGGGTCCGCGAACTGGAGAAGCTCGCCAAGTTCTGAGCCCCGTTTTGGGGTCGATCCCTTCCCGGCCCGGCGGAGACCCAACGCCCACGGCGTCCCACGACATGACCTTGTCCGTCGTGATCCCGGCCCTGAACGAGGCGGGGTCCCTGCCGGGCGCCCTCGATTCCGTCTTCCGAGTTCCAGAGGTCTCCGAGGTGTTGGTCGTGGACGGCGGCAGCACCGACGGAACCGAGGCATTGGCGCGGGGCAGGGGATGCCGATGGATCCCGTCCGCCCGCGGGCGCGGACTCCAATGCCGTGTGGGAGCGATGGCGGCGAAGGGGGACGTCGTCCTGTTCCTCCATGCGGACACCTGGCTGCCGGCCGGTGCAGGCCGTGCGATCCGGGCGGCGCTGGATCGGTCCGGGACTTCGGATCCGATTGTGGGCGGCGCCTTCCGCAAGCGCTTCCGGGACGCCCCCGGGTGCATGCGTGGAGCGCGGTTCCGTTCCTGGCTTTGGTTCCACCTGACCCATAGACCCTTCGCCGACCAGGCGATCTGGGTCCGCAGAAGCGCCTTGGAGTCCGTGGGCGGTTGTCCAGACCTGCCGTTGATGGAGGAGTTCGAGTTGGTCCGACGTCTTCGGCAGATCGGAAGGATCGTCCTGCTCGGAGAAGTCGTCAGCACCTCGGCGCGGCGGTTTCGTCGACGCGGCGTCCTCCGCACCTACCTGCTCATGGCCCGGATCCTCGTCGCCCATGCCGTCGGCACCTCGCCGGAGGAACTCCGTCGCCGGTACGAGTCGGCCTGATCCGGTCCGGCCATCCCCCGTGGAGGGCACCCTTCGCCAACGCGCCCAGCCGCGAGGCGGACCATGGGTATGGAAGAGGCTGCACCGGTCCACACATGGGACGACGCCGGCCGCCTTGGATGCCGATTCGGATCAGCGCCGTGAGCGCTTCAGGAACCAAAGGGCGGGAAGGGCGAGGATCCCGGCGATGGTCGCTCCCTGCGGGACCTCCGGTACGACGGCCACCGAGTAGATCGAATAGGCGGCCTGCGCCTCCGCCGTGTTGTCTCCGAGGAAAACGTAGTTTTGGAACGCCGCGTACGGGATCGGGGTGGCACCCGCGGCCGCGTAGTTCCGGAGGGCTCCGGCGAGGAGGACGCCACCGGAGTTGGACAAGGTGTAATTCAAGCCGGACACCGAGAGCGTGAAGGTGTCGCGGATCGAAGTGTCCAACGTCGCGGTCTCCGCGTGGGTGAAGACGGTGGGCGTCGTCCCCTGGGCCCAGACGCTTCCCTCATGGAACCCCAACTCCAAGCCGAAGCCGTCGGAACCCATCGTGATCCAGCTCAATCCGGCGCGGTCGTTGCTGATGTGGCTTTCGGAGGCCAACGACAGTTCCACGGCGACCGAGTACCCGACTGCATTGTCGAGGACCGGGAACGTGGGAGCGATCGTCCGCCCCAAGGCCCATCCCGCGCGATCGGACATGGCGCCGGTGGTGTTGTTCACCGTTGCGCCCCCGGAGAATCCCGTCGTGGCCAGCGGAGTCCCTCCGGACGGAACCGTCGTCGCCTGGTAGGCCCAGCCCTGGCTCGCCATCGACGTGCCGAGTCCGCCGGAATAGAAGATCTGCGCCTCGGAAAGGGTGGCGACCGGGATTGCGACCAATGCCGGAATCAGGAAGTGCTTCACGCGGGAATCGTGGACAAGTCCTGGAAAAACTCCAGCACCTCCGCGGAGCAACCGGCTTCACCCCCCGGATTGTTCTCGGCCCTCGGCTCCGCTGCGGTTCCGTCCCGCCGTCCGACCCCGCTTGTTTGGGGGCGGACGACCACCCGGGACGTGGTTCGGCTCAGGTTTCGTAGCCAAGTTGGCGCAGCCACTCCTCCAGTTCGTCGGCGCCGAAGTCCGCCAGCACGTGGCCGTCGAGTTCGATGGACGGCGCCCGGGTTTGGCCGGTCAGCGACAGCATCTCGGCCCGGGCCGCGGCGTTCCGGATCACGTCCAGGGTCTCGTAGGCGTAGCCCCGGGAATCGAGCCATTCGACGACCTCCTCGCACCAGGGGCAACCGGGTTTGACGAACAGCCGTGTGTGTTTGGGTTTCATCGGAGATCCGGACGGATTCAATCGAGGTTCTCGACTCTCAGGACGACCGGCGGGGCCTTGACCACCGGAAGCCGTGCGATCCGGGCCATGGCCTTCCGGGTGGCTTCGTTCGTCGCCTCGTCGAGCATCAGGATCACGGGCACCGTTTCGCCGGCATGGCCCTCGGGCTGGATGATCGAGGAGATGCCGATCCGGGCCTGGGCGAGGATCGACGCGATCCGCGCGAAGACCCCGGGTCGGTCGGCCACCTCGAGCCGCACATAGAAGCGGGAGACGATGCCGTCGATCGGAGCGACCTTGGCCGAACCGTCGTGGGCGACGAACGGCGGCACCCGGTGGTGGTTGCCGGCGCGGAGGTCGAGGACCGCGTCGGCGAGGTCGCTCAGGACCGAGCTGGCCGTCGGATCCTGTCCGGCGCCGCGTCCGTAGAACAGGGTGTCGCCCACGACGTCGCCGCGGATCGCCACCGCGTTGAAGGCGTGGTTCACCGACGCGAGGACGTGGGAGTTGGGGACGAGCGCGGGGTAGACGGTGACCTGGATCGCGGCCGAGCCGGCGCGCTTGGAACGGGATTTCGGGGCGGCCACCGGTTGGACGATGCCCAGCAGGCGGATCGTGTACCCGAGTTGGGCGGCGAACTGGATGTCCAGCTTGGACACGTGTCGGATCCCCTCGGTGTGGATCTCCTCCGGCTTCACCCAGAATCCATGCGCGAGCGAGGCGAGGATCCCGGTCTTGTGGGCTGCGTCGTGGCCGTCGATGTCGAGGGAGGGTTCGGCCTCCGCGTAGCCGAGCCGTTGGGCGTCCGCGAGGACGTCGGCGAAGTCCGCGCCCTCGAGCTTCATCCGGGTCAGGATGTAGTTGCAGGTGCCGTTGACGATGCCGGCGATGCGCAGGAGGCGGTTTCCGGCGAACGACTCGCGGATCGCCTTGATGATCGGGATTCCGCCGGCGACGGCGGCCTCATAGTAGAGGTTGGTGGCGTTCTTGGCGGCCAAGGCGAAGAGCTCGGGACCGTGGGCCGAGATCAGGGCCTTGTTGGCGGTGACCACCGGTTTGCCGAGGGAAAGAGCCCGGCGGACAACGTCCCTCGCCGTTGAAGTGCCGCCCATGAGCTCCACGATGATCCGGTTCCGCGGATCCTCCACCACCGTGCGCCAGTCGCCGGTGATCCGATCCTTCGGGATCTCCACGGCCCGTGCGCGGCCTGGGTCGCGCACGGCCACGCCCGTGACCTCGAGGGCCACGCCGAGGCGGGCGGCCATGAGGGGGCCGTTGCGTTGCAACGCCTGCCAGACGCCACCTCCCACGGTTCCTCCACCGACGATTCCGACATGGATCTTCTCCATAGCTTGAAGTGAAAGCGTGACCGCGAAGCGTGGTCGGTCACAACGGCTTTCTGGACCGGACGAAGGGCCGCCGATCCGGTCGGTCGTCGTGGATCAGGAAAAGAGGTCGAGCTGGTCCGCCGGGGCCAGTCCCATCAGGGCCCGCCGACCGGCGGTTCCCTTCCTCGAGGGCTTCCTTGGGAGGCCGGCTTCCTCTTCGCCGCCGTCCGACGTGCCGGAAGGGGCGGCCACCTGGTGCAGGTTCAACTCGGCTTCCTCCAGGACCCGAAGGATCTCCTTGGCGCGGCCGATGACCGGTTGTGGAACGCCGGCGAGGCGGGCGACCTGGATGCCGTAGCTCTTGTCGGCCGGACCCGGCTGGATCTTCCGCAGGAAGACGATCTGGTCGTTGTACTCCCTGACCGCGACGTTGAGGTTCCGCACCCGCTTCAGTCGTCCCGAATCCTCCCCTTCGCCACCGGCGAGTTCGGTCAGCTCGTGGTAGTGGGTGGCGAAGAGGGTCTTGGCGCCGACCTGATGATGCAGGTGCTCCACGATGCTCCAGGCAAGGCTCAGGCCGTCGAAGGTGCTGGTCCCACGTCCGATCTCGTCGAGGATCACCAGGCTCCTGCGGCTGGCGTTGTTCAGGATGTTCGCGGTCTCGCTCATCTCGACCATGAACGTGCTTTGTCCGCGGGCCAGGTCGTCACTGGCGCCGATCCGGGTGAAGATGCGGTCGCACAGGTCGATGCGTGCCGACTCCGCCGGCAGGCAGGAGCCGGTGTGGGCGAGCAGGGTGAGCAGGGCGACCTGCCGGATGAAGGTGCTTTTGCCGGCCATGTTCGGCCCGGTGATCAGGGCGATCTGGCACTCGGCCGGGTCGAGGTCGGTGTCGTTGGGGACGAAACGTTCCCCGGTCATGCTGAGGTCGAGCACCGGATGGCGACCTTCGCGGATCCCGATGATCCCGGCGTCGCCGACCGTGGGAAGGACCCATCCATGCAGCCGTGCGGTCTCGGCGAAGGCCCCCAGCACGTCGAGTTGGGCCAGCGCGGAGGCGGTGTCCTGGATGGCCTTCAACTGGGCGAGGACCTCTTCGCGCAGGCGCTGGAAGAGATCGTACTCCAGCTTCGTCGCCCTTTCTTCGGAGCCGAGGATCTTCGACTCCATCGTCTTCAGGTCCTGGGTGATGTAGCGCTCGCCGTTGGCGACGGTCTGCTTCCGGACGTAGTCGGCCGGCACCTTCGCGAGGTGGGTCCTGGTGACCTCGATGTAGTATCCGAACACCGAGTTGAAACCGACCTTCAGCGAAGGGATGCCGGTGCGGGCGACCTCGTCCTGCTGAAGCTTCGCCAGCCAGTCCTTGCCGCCGCGCGCGGCGTTGCGGAGTTCATCCAGTTCCGCGCTGAAGCCGTCCCGGATCATGCCGCCTTCCCGGACCGCCAATGGCGGCTCGTCGGCGACGGCGCGGGTCAGCAACTCGACCAGGTCGGGCATCTCAAGGACTTGGGAAAGCAGGTCGGCGAGCAGAGGCGGAGGATTCTCCGGGCCTGGAGGGATGCCGTCCTCCTCCAGCAACGGCGGTGCCGGTTCCTCACGGGGAAGGAGCCCGGCGGCCGAGGCCCGGATCGCCGGGATCTGCTCCAAGGCGATCCTGAGCCCGAGCAGGTCGCGGGCGTTGCCGCTTCCCAGGCTGAGTCGGCTGACGGTCCGTTCGAGGTCCCGCACCTCCGCCAAACGGCCGCGGAATCCGGCCAGCACATCGGTGTTGCCGAGCCAAGACCGGATCGCCTCCTGGCGCCGGTGGATGGGCCCCAACGCCGCCAAGGGCTGGGTCAGCCAATCGCGCAGGCGTCGGGCTCCCATCGGGGTGACCGTGCGGTTCAATGCGGAGAAGAGGGTCGTGTTCCTCGGCGAGTCCGCGTGCAGCGGTTCCAGGATCTCCAGGTTGCGGAGCGAGGTGGCGTCCAGCACCAGGAAGTCGGTCGCCTCGTAGGTCGTGAGCCGGGTGAGATGGGAGACGTCCCGACGCAGGTGTGTCGAAAGGTAGTGCAGGATCGCCCCGGCGGCGCCGACCGCCGCAGGCCGGTTGCGAAGCCCGAATCCGTCGAGCGAGGCCACCTTGAAATGCTCCTTGAGCGTGAAGACCGCGGTCTCGGGCAGGAACGTCCAGTCGTCGTGTCCGACGGTGATGGTGTTGGCCTGGGCGGCGAAGGCGGCGAGCGTCTTCGACTCGGCCGGGTGGATCAGCTCGGCCGGCCGGAGGCGGTCCAGTTCGGCGAGCACGGGTTTGGAATCGGACTGCTCGGTGACGCGGAAGTCGCCCGTCGTCAGGTCCACGCAGGCCAGCGCGAAGGCTCCTCCATGTTGGTACAGGGCGGCGAGGAAGTTGTTGTGCTCCGCCTTCAGCAGCCGGTCGTCGAAGTGGGTTCCCGGCGAGAGGATCGAAGTCACCTCCCGCTGGACGAGCTTGCCGGGCTTCGCCTCCTCGGTCTGGTCGCAGACCGCGACCTTGCGTCCCGCCCTGAGGATGCGGCCGATGTAGCCGTTGGCGGCGTGGTAGGGCATCCCGCACATCGGGATGCCGTTCCTCTTGGTCAGGGTCAGTCCGAGGATCTGGGAACAGGTGACGGCGTCCTCGAAGAACAGCTCGTAGAAGTCGCCGAGCCGGAAGAGGAGCAGCGCATCCTTCGGCAGTTCGCCCTTGATGCGGCGGTACTGCGCCATCATCGGGGTCAGCGCTGCTTCGTCGGCGGACATGTCCCGAGGCTATCGGAGGCGCCGCCCCGGGCTCAAGGCCGGCCGCCCGCGCCGGACGGCTATTCCCTCATGGCTTCGGGATCGATCCCCGTCGCCCGACACCATTCCAGGTAGGCGATGGGGGAGATCTCGCTGGGCTTGATCTCGCTGCGGCCGCCCCAGAAGACGTTGGTGTATCCGATCGGGATCCCCGCCTCTTCCAGGTGCCGGTCGATCGCCGCCTTGTGGGCGAGGACGGTCGACTTGTCGGATCCGTGGGCCACTCCCATGATGTTCACGTTGCGGAACTCCGGGCCGCCTTCCCGCCAATAGGCGTGGGTCATGATGTAGTGGCGACCGACCTCACGGCCGGCCTCGAGTTCCCTTCCGGGCGGAACCGCCCAGTGGAAGAGGGCGTTGAACTTCGTGACCCGTTCGCCCGAGGCCAACGTCTTCACGTGCTCGAGGAAGGTGCTGAAGCGGCCGATGATCTTGCGCCGGTTGAGGTCCTCGGCCACCTCGTG
Source organism: Verrucomicrobiales bacterium (assembly GCA_027488845.1). GTDB lineage: Bacteria > Verrucomicrobiota > Verrucomicrobiia > Limisphaerales > UBA9464 > SXXZ01. The sequence continues at coordinate 79,521 of JAIYBC010000016.1, forward strand.
GAAGACCGACGTCGGCAGGTCCGCCTCCCGGGCCCGTGCTTCCCAGAGATCCACCCGGAGTTCCTCCGGCGCGAACTCCCGCTTCAACGCCGTCAGGACCCGCCATTCCAGGTCGCTCAGCTGAGCCACCTGAACCTCCACCGCTTCCGCCGGCTCATCCGCCCGTGCCCCGGGCTCCATCCCGCGCCGGCGGACATGTCCCACCCCGAGCGCGAAGAGGTTCTTCGCCTGCATGAGCCGGTAGTGGCGGGCACCGATACGGTTCGCCAGATGCCGGGCGTGCTTCTCCAGCGAGAATCCCTGCGGGACCTTCAGGGTCGTCCAGAGGCGGTAGTTCGAGCCCGGTGTCGCGGCATCCGTCGACCGGACGACCACGTGTCCGCTGAAGGGATCCTGCTGGAACAGGAAGTCGAAGGCCGCGTCGGTCGACTCCACCGGAACCTCCCAGGCGCAGAGCGCCCCCTCGGCCAGGCTGGTGGCCAGCAACGTCTGCCTCACGCGGCGGATCGTCCCGGCTTCAAGGAGGGCCCGGATGCGTTCGATGACCGTCTCCACCGGCAACCCGCTCAGCCGGGCGATCTCGGACATCGGATCGCGGTGGTAGCCCTGGAGGCGATCCTCGCTGACGGCGAGGATCCGGGCGTTGACCGGGTCGGTGGTCTCGACGGGAAGGACGGTCGACATGGAGGGCTGGGACGGCGGGGATCAGGCCTTGCGGTTCGGATACAGTTTCCCGACGAGGTCGGCGTAGCCGTTCAGGTAGCGGGTCGGGACGCGGTCGCCGGTGTCCACCATGCGTTCCGTGGACTGGCTCCAGCGGGGATGCGGCACCTTCGGGTCCACGTTCGATTCGAAGGGATATTCCCTCGGGTTCAGCGTCTCCCAGAGGGTTGCCGGCTGCTTCGCGGTGAATTCGATGCGGACGATGCTCTTGATGCTCTTGTAGCCGTACTTCCACGGGACGACCAAACGGACGGGCGCGCCGTTCTGCTTCGGCATGGGACGGCCGTAGATGCCGGTCGCCAGCAAGGTGAGCGGATGCCGGGCCTCCTCGAGCGTGAGGCCTTCGGTGTAGGGCCACGGGTAGTCGGCGAGCCGCGCGATCCCAGGCATCTCGTCCGGCCGCAGGGCCGTGGTGAAGGAGACGAAGCGGGCCTCGGACTTGGGTTGGGCCTTCTCGATGACCTTCGCGAGCGGGAAGCCGGTCCACGGCACCACCATCGCCCAGGCCTCCACGCAGCGGAACCGATACACGCGCTCCTCCGGGCTGAAATCCCGCGTCAGCGCGGTGAGGTCCAACGTGAACGGCTTCTCGCACAGCCCGGCGACCTCCACCGTCCAGGGATCGGTCCTGAACCTGCCCACGAGTTCCTTCACCCGCGTCTTGGACGTGCTGAATTCGTAGAAGTTGTTGTAGCTGGTCGCCGCCTCCTCCAGGGACAGCGGTTCCTTCGGATCGAAATCCGGGTTCCGTGGCACGGCCGTCTTCGGTGCGTCCGCCGCCTCCGCCGCGAATCCCGTCAGGAGCCCGCCGCCGATGAAGCCCATGGACCGGAGGAACTCCCTCCGCCGCAGGTACGCGGATTCCGGGGTGATCTGGCTGTCGGGCAGGTGCCAGGGGGGACGGATCAGGATGTTGGCCATGGTGGTGGGAGCGGGGTTCGACGGTGACGCCCTGGGATCCGACTTCAGACGGCAGGGCCGAATTCGGCGAGGATCACGGCGTTGCCGAACGGGTAGGGCGAATGGTAGCGGGCCGCAAGTGCCGTGGTGGCATCGCACGGTCTCCACCGCAGTCGGGAGACCCGATGGAAGAACTCGAGGCGATCGGCGCCGATGCGTTTGTCGCGGATCAGGGCGTCGAACGCCGGGTTGTAGCCGGGAGCGGCGGTCAGGACCAGGCGTCCCCGCGGCTTGAGCCAACGTCGGCAGTTGGCCACCGCCTGGAGGATCTTCCCGCCCGACGGATCCTTGTCGTCGTCGTCGTAGCCGATGTGCTCGAAGGTCGAGATCGAGAGGACCAGGTCGCAGAGCCGCGGAGGCTGCCACGTCGCGGCGTCCTCGTTGAGGACCCCGGCCGACTTCTCGAACTTGTCGACCACCTGATGGGAGATCGGACCGTAATGCCCGAGGACATTGCCGATCTCGATCACGTCCGGTCCGCCGGCCTCGTCGACCAAGGTCCGTCCCACGGGCACCTCGACCACCCGTTCGTTGGCCCAGGTGGTGTTGTAGCGGTGGTAGAACTGCTCCAGCTGCCGGCCGCGGAAGGGGAAGGTGCGGCGGGGCAGGAAGGGGATCAGCAGCGGGCTGACCGCCATGCGGAGCGGGATCAGCGCCACCTCGGCGGGACCCATCTGACGGGCGACCGCCGCGGCGATGGTGAGGTAGTTGCGGTAGGGATTGGTGGCGGCCATCGGCGGGCGTAGTCAGACAACGTCGCGCAACAGAGGCAAGTTCCGGTCCCGCTCCGAAAGGAATGCGGCGGCGGGATCGTTCCACGCGATGGCGACCTCCGGGTCGTCCCAACGGAAGCCCCGGGCGAGGTCGGAGACGTAGAGGCCGCCCATCAGGTAGGAGACCTCGCAACCATCCACGAGGCACTGGAATCCGTGGGCGAAGCCGGCCCCGACGTAGAGTTGGTGTCCATTCTCGGCGCTCAGCTCGAGGGAAAGCCAACGACCGCGGGTGGGAGAATCGTGTCTCACGTCGACGACCACATCCTGGATCGCGCCGGCGGAACAGCGCACGAGCTTGATCTCCGGCGCCTGGGCATCCTGCCAATGCAGTCCGCGGATCATGCCGCGACGCAGGGTCCGGGTGACGTTGCCCTGTGGCCAACGGGTGTTGAGCCCGTGGGCGGCGAACTCCACTTCGCACCAGGAGCGTGTGAACCACCCCCGTTCGTCCTGACGACGCTCCGGACGGATCAGCCAGACGCCTTCCAAAGATGTGGACTCGAAAAGCATGTCGCCTGAGTGCGGGCTAGACGATGCGGACCTCGGGGATCGGCACGATGAAGCGTCCGCCGGAATCCCTCCAGGCCTGCTGCTGACGCAGGATCTCGTCGGCGAAGTTCCAGGTGAGCAGCAGGGCGTGCTTGGCGAAACGCGTGTGCAGTTCCTCGACGGGGAGGATCGGCAGATGGCTTCCCGGGGTCAGCTTGCCCTGCTTGGCGGTGCTCCGGTCGACGACGAAGTCGATGCAGTCGAATCCGTCCCGACCGATCCCGTAGAAGTTCAGCAGCGTGCTGCCCTTGGCCGAGGCCCCGTACGCGCAGATCCGTTCCTTGCGGGAGCGCAGGTCCCGGAGCAAGGCCAAGGTCTCGTCCTTCAACCGGCGCACGTGGTCGCCGAAGGCCTCGTAGTAGGCGGCGGTGTGGACGCCCTTCGAGGTCTCCTCGGCGAGGAGGTCCAGGATGCTCCCGCGGATCGGGTGCGCGCCGCGATGGCCGGCGAAGAGGCGCAACGAGCCGCCATGGATCGGATACCGCTCGACGTGGAACAGTTCGAGACCGTGCCGCTCGAAGAGGGGCTTGAGCGCGGTGACGGTGAAATAGAAGACGTGCTCGTGGTAGATCGTGTCGAACTCCGTGTGCTCCACCAGGTCGCAGCCATAGGGGAACTCGAGGGCGATCCGGCCATCGGGTTTCAGGAGCGCCGCCAGACCGGCGACGAAGCCGTTGGTGTCCGGGACATGGGCGAAGACGTTGTTGCCGAGGATGAGGTCGGCCTGGCGCCCTTCGGCGGCCAGTTCGTTGGCGAGTTCGACGCCGAAGAACCGGTTGAGGGTGGGAACGCCCCTTTCGACGGCGACCTTGGCGATGTTGGCTGCGGGCTCGATGCCGAGGCAGGGGACGCCGGCTGCGACGAAGTTGCGGAGCAGGTAGCCGTCGTTGCTGGCGATCTCGACCACGAGGCTGGACGGGCTGAGTTCGAAGTCGGCGAGGTGCCGTTCGACCGCCTCCTTGGAGTGCTTCAACAAGGCGTCGGAAAACGACGAGAAGTAGAGGTACTCCGAGAAGAGCCGGACGGGTGGCACGATGTCGGTGATCTGAAGCAGGTGGCAGCGCTCACACCAGGCAAGCCGGAGCGGGAACCGCGGTTCCGTGCCGCCCAAATCGATCGGGGCGAGGAGGTTGTTGGCAAGCGGTTGGTTTCCGAGGTCGAGGATGAGCCGACCCGAGCCCGAACCGCAGGACCTGCATGTGAAATCAAGCATAGGCACTCTTCAAAGCCACGCCGCGCGAGACTCCAACGCGGCACTTTCAAAGTCTTGGATCTGCTCCATTGAAAAATCGACCATTTTCGAATCGGCGACTTCATGTCTGGTGCGATACCAGATTGCGGTGTATTCCACTGCAGCCTCCAACGTCCAAACCGGTTTCCAACGAAGTGTCTCAAATGCCTTTTCAATGGAAAGATTCAGACGTTCTGCCTCCTTCGCATTGGTTTTCTGGATCCGAAACTCGTAGGGGCAATCCCAATGTTGCCGAAACTTCTGTACGAGTTCAGACACAGGCAGGTTTCCGCCAGCTCCCGGTCCAAAATTGAATGAGATCAACGAAGGTTGCTTGGGTTGATTGGCAGTATAGACACCCAGCGCGAGATATCCTCCGAGGCAATCCAAGACATGTTGCCACGGTCGAGTTGCTGCTGGATTTCGGATCTCAAGAACGGATTGTGAAACCTTGGCTCGGACCAGATCTGGGATAATGCGATCTTTGGCGTAGTCACCCCCACCAATGACATTTCCAGCCCTGGCTGTTGAAATGGATCCCAAATCGCTATCCGGGTAGAAGAATGACTTCCACCAGGAGGACACAATCAACTCACAGGCCGCCTTGCTGGCCGAATAGACGTCCGCACCACCCATGGGATCATTTTCGCGATATCCGAAATCCCAGCCCCGATTTTCGTAACACTTGTCAGTTGTTACGATGACCACAGTGCATTTGAGACGCAGGTTTCGAATCTCTTCCAGAAGATACGCCGTGCCAAGACAGTTGGTGGTGAGAGTTTCTATGGGTTCGCTGTAGGATTGACGAACCAATGCCTGCGCCGCCAAGTGAAAGACGATTTCAGGTCGGGTCTTGGAAAGGAATTCCCTAAGACTACTCCTATCTCGAATGTCGCCAATCGTGCTGCTCTGCACTGCGGCGGATTCGACAATCTGGAACAGGCTCGGATCGGTGGGCGGTGGCAGGCTGAAGCCATGGCACTTGGCTCCCAATTTTGTGAGCCAAAGCGCGAGCCAGGAGCCTTTGAACCCCGTATGTCCAGTGATTGCGACTCTCTTGTCCTTGTAGAAGTCCCTGACAGAAGGAAGGGCTGATGTCGACATTCTGGTTTTGTTTAGGGTTTCCTCGAAATGACTCGGTACTGTCGATGGCTCGCTCCGGAGGTTCGGTCTGAATAGGTCAGGACTCCCCCCGTTCCGGGTATGACCGGCGCGGCATTGGTCCATTGATCTAGCGTGCCGGGTTCGGAATACTGAATCTGATAAACACGGTTCAGTGATGAATTCCATTTGACCTGAACTTCGGAGACCTGGATATCGAGTGTTGGATACCGCGGTAGAAGTTCCGCCGAAAACTCGGTTAAAAGAAAATTTCCGTTGATGGCCCGTCCGGGACCATTCCCAGGGAGGGAGTTGTCGGGAAGTACTTCAATTCTAAACCCGGTAATGAGAGTCAAAGAAGTTTCAAACTCCAGAAAATAGACATCCTGTGCTGGAGAGAGTCCAGAAGCAAGGACGCTTCCATCAGAAAGAACAGTCAGGGTTGTTCCGTTCGTTGAAGTCGCCCGCGATGGAGTCAGTGCGGTCCAGTTGGCTGAGACAGATCCTCCTGTGGCGAGTCCATCGGCAAATTGATTGCGAGGACTTTGGGTGACCGAGATGCGGAAGCGTCCAAGTGTATGCCGAGGATTGAGATGGAGCTGGTGAAGAGCCACCCGAATCACGGAACCGTCCGCGTAGCCAACATCTTCCACTGTTTCAAATACCGCCGAATTCTGGGAACCTGTTTGTGGGAAGATTCCCCAACCGACATCGTTGACCAGGTTGGTGTCGATGGCGAATCCAGGTTGATACAGTGGAAAGCCTGCCAATGGAGGTTGTGAAAACGTTGCGGTCGCGTTGGCGAGTCCGATGATTTCGCCCCGCAATGGGAAGGAGAGGACAATCCCAACTGCTGTGAGCGACGTGAGGAATCGACTGCACATCTTCCAGAAAGTCATTTGGATTCGGTTTTTTGAAGAGATTGGCGGCAGTTCGTTGATTGGTAAATTCCGAGGCGTTGTTCAGCCCTGGGTTAGCCATTTCAGGCTGTGGCTCTGGATTGAATTCGACCACAGATGCTCAGGCCGACACCCGTCATCAAGGCATTGACGAGGACCAGCTCGGTCCCGAAGCGGAACCCATTCCACCACCGAGTGGCGGCCAGGTCCAAGATTCCGGCCAAAAACATCGAAACCAGGGCCACGATGGGAATCGCGGCACTCGAGACACGGATCTGCGTGGCCAGTCCGACGAAGAACAGACCCAGCAGGGGGCCGTAGGTGTAGCCGGCAACCTTGAGCACCACGTCGATGAGCGGCAGGCCGTCCGCCAGGCTCCGGAAGATCAGGATCGTCGCGAACAGCACGACGGCGAACGCGACATGGACCCGCCGCCGCAGTCCGACCCGCGCCGCCTCGCCCAGGTCCTTGCGCTGCTCGAAGCCGAGGAAATCCACGCAGAAACTGGTGGTCAGCGTGGTCAGTACCGAGTCGGCGCTGTTGAAGGTCGCGGCGGTCAATCCCAGGAGGAACACGACCGCGGTGAAGGTCCCCAGGTGTTGCAGGGCGATCCGCGGAAACAGCTCGTCCGTCCTCGCTGGAATGCCAATTCCGCGTTCGGCCGCGAACCGGAAGAGCAGGGCGCCCAGCACCAGGATCGCCAGGTTCACCAGGACCATGATCGGCGTGAACAGGGCGAAGTTCTTCCGGGCGTCCGACAGCGTCTTGCAGGACAGCGTCTTCTGCATGTTGTTCTGGTCGAGCCCGGTCATCACCACCGCGATCGCCGCCCCCGACACCAGCTGCTTCCAGAAGAACCCGGCGCTGCGCCAGTCCCCATTGTAAATCGCGGTCTCCGGTGCCGAACGGAGCATCCGGAACAGGTCCAGCGGTCCGATGCCGAGCTGCTGCAACAGCGAGCCGGTGCAGACGACCACACCCAGCACCAGGAAGCCGCTCTGGATGGTGTCGGTCCAGACCAGGGTCTTGATGCCGCCCTGGAGGGTGTAGATCAGGATCAGCCCGATGATCACGGCGGCCGTGGACCAGAAGGGCACTCCCCATGCGTCGAAGACGAACGTCTGGAAGACCGTGATCGACAGCAGGAGCCGGGCGGACGATCCGAAGACCCGGGAGAGGAGGAAGAAGCCGGATCCCGTCTTCTGGGCTGACGGGCCGAAGCGTTGTCCGAGGAAGCCGTAGATCGAGGTGAGGCCCAGCCGGTAGTAGAGCGGCAGGAGGATGCCGCAGATCACCAGGTAACCCAGGGCATAACCGAAGACGACGGCAAGGTACTCGAAGTGGTCCCGGGCCACCTTGCCTGGGACAGAGATGTAGCTGACCCCGGAGAGGGAGTCGCCAATCAGTCCTAGCGCCACCACCACCCAAGGGGAGCGGCGGTTGCCCCGGAAATAGCCTTCATTCCCCGCCGAGCGTCCGGTCCACCAAGCGACGCCGATGAGCACGGCGAAGTACGCCGCGACGCACGCGAGGATGACGCTCGGAGTCACCGGAGGACGGAAGCACGGCCCCCGCCATCGGATCACGCGGAATCTCCGCGTCCCACTTCCCAATCGCGTGCGGGCCTGATACCAACCGGCTCATGGAATCCCACGAGGTGATGCGGGAGGTGTTGAAGTCCACCAGCGCCAAGCAGATCGCTTCCGACATGAACCTCTCGCTCTCGTTGATCTACAAGTGGGCGGAGAAGCCGGATCCGGAGGCCATGACGGCTTCCTACAATCCCCTGGACCGCATGGACCAGCTCACGCAGAGCACCCGGGACCTGCGTTTGATCCACTGGCTCTGCCAGAGGACCGGGGGCTTCTTCATCCGCAATCCGAAGACCCATCATTCCCACCCGGACTACCTCATCCCCGCCACCAACGGAGTGGTGCAGGAGTTCGCGGATCTTCTGGCCGTCATCGCCAGCGCCGCGGCGGACAACCACATCGACGAAGGGGAAGCCCGGAAGATCCGGGCCCGCTGGGAGGAACTGAAGCGTTCCACCGAGACCTTCGTTTCGTGCTGCGAGGCCGGGAATTTCAAGAAGCTGGAGTCCGTGGCTTCCGCCGAAGCCGCTCGGCCGACCTTGGTCTGATGGTGAGGGTCCGGAATTCGGTTCCCATCCGGCCGGACGGCCCCGGGGTGGATCCCTGGGCAGTTTCCGGTGACGGCGGAGGACCAATCGCCTTGCGTTTCCATCCAAGGCGACGTCCCGCCCGGGATCATGCGTCGAAGCGGATCACGCCCTTGGCCAATCGTCCGGCCAGCATGTCCTCGAAGGCGGTCCCCAATTCGTCCAGCCGATAGGTGCGGGAGACCAGTTCGTCGAGCAGCAGCCCGCCGGAGGCGTGAAGGGCGAAGATCCGTGGAAGATCCCGATCCGGGACGCAGCCGCCGTACAGCGGCGTCGAGTACCGCTTGTTCCACATGAACAACGGCATGGGAACGGTGACCGCGTCGTTGATGCCGCTCACCTGGAATGCCTGGCCTCCGTCGCGGACGAGTCGGAGGGGAGCGAACGCCAGACGCGGAATCGAGGTGGCCTCGAACGCGTGGTCGGCCCCGCCATCGAGGATCCGGTGCAGTGCGATGGCGGCCTTCTCCAGTTCCATGTCTTCGCGTTCGACCTGGAGGACGTCCGTTGCGCCGAAACGCCGTGCGCGTTCCAGCGCTTCCCGATGCAGGTCGAGCGCCACGATCCGCGCGGCTCCGGCGATCCGGGCGCCTTGGATCACGTTCAGGCCCACGCCGCCGCAGCCGACCACGGCCACGGTGTCTCCGGGTTGGATCCGCGCGACGTTCACCGCCGAGCCGAATCCGGTCATGACCCCGCAGCCCACGATCGCGGCGGACTCGAAGGAGACCGGCGTCTCCAACCGCGTCACGGCCGCCTGACGCACCAGCGCCAGGCCGCAGAGTGTCCCGAGGTTGAAGGAGCGGTCCACGGGGTGTCCCCGCCATCGGGTGCCCTCGGCGTGGGCATGGGCGGCGGACGGCGTCATCACGTGGGCCGGTCGGCTGACTTCGCAGAGCACGGCCGAGCCGCGACGGCATTGCCGGCAACCGCCACAGGGAATCGCCCAGTTCAACACGACCCGGTCCCCGGGCTTCACCGAGGTGACCGACGGTCCGGTCTCGAGGACCACGCCGGCCCCTTCGTGTCCCATCACCAGCGGGCGTCTCCAACCGAGAGAGGCGTGGTCCGTATGGCAGAGGCCCGAGGCCCGGATCTCGACGAGGACCTCGTCTCCGACCGGGGAACCGACCTCGATCTCCTCGATGGAGAACGAGCCGGCTCCGGAGGCAATGGCGGCGCGGGTGGTGCGGTACATGGTGGCCCGCGCTTTTTGCCGGATCCGCTCAACGGGAGCGAGGACGGACCTCACGCGAAACCGCAAAGCCGCCAACGGGGATCGGGATCCGGAGGCGAAGGGTCCGCGACGGGTTGGTGTCCGATACCGCTCCAGCAACACCTTCTGTTTCCCAAGGGGCGATTCGCGGCTTCGCGCCTTGGCCTGAGGGTCCTTTCTTCTTGGGACCGCTTCAGCGGGAGTGGGAGAGCAACCAGGGGAAGAATCCCGCGTCGGAATAGGTCTCGGTCCACGAATCGTGTCCGGCGTCGGGATAGACGGTCAGTGAAATGCCCTGGCAACCGGCCTTGCGGAAGGCCTCCACCATCCTTTGGCTCTCCTCCAGCGGGACCACGCCGTCCTTGCCTCCGTGGAAGACCTTCACCGGAAGCGTCTTCAGGGCCTCGCGTTGCGCGGGCTCCAGCAGCAGCAGCCGGATGCTCTCTCCGCCGCCGCAGATCGGCGCGGCCGCGGCGAACCGCCCGGGGTGACGGGAGATCAGGTCCCAGGTCCCGTAGCCGCCCATGCTGAGTCCGGTGACATACGTCCGTCGGGGATCCGCAGGCAGCGAGGCCTGCAGGAAGTCGAGCAGGGCCATCAGTTGGCGGGCGTCCCAGACCTCGCCGGGAGGACATTGCGGCGAGACGAGGATGAAGGGCAGGTCCCGGCCCGAGGCGGCCAGCTTCGGCGGTCCGTGGACGGCGACCTGGTCGAGGTTGGTGCCGCGTTCACCGGCGCCGTGGAGGAAGAGGACGAGGGGCCATTTTCCGTCGGGCGAGGGCGCCTTGCCCTTCGGCATGTAGAGAAGATAGCCGAGTTCGCTGGAAGTCCGGACTTCCTGCCTCAGGCGGTTCTGGGTCTGGGAACCGGAGACGGCGCGGATGCCAGGGGTACCGCTTCGACATCCGGCGGCCAGGAGGCCGACGAGGGCCAGGAGGAGCAACGGTTTCATGGAAGGCGCAGCGTGTTCCGGAAGCCGGAGCATCTCAACCGCGAAGCCGGGATCGGTTCCCGATGACCGGCGGTCTCAAGCCGAAGACCCCGCCGCCCCGGGGGATCAGGGTTTCGTCGATTCGGCCGGGGCCAGTTCCATGACCGTCGGCAGCACGCCGCGGGTGCCGGCGATGCGGCTCAGGTCGTGCGATGGCGAGGCGAACATGAGGCGGTTGGTGTAGCCCTTGAGTTCGCTGACGACGATCGAGGCGCCGTTGGTCAGGTGCACCATGTGGAAGCGCTCGGCGGAGAAGTCGATGGCGAACAGCTTGTCGGACTTCGGCGAGAGCGCCGCGACATGCAGGGACTGGCGCAGCACCATGGTCTGGTTGCTCGCGACGAGGCCGTCCTTGAGGCCGTACCAGATGTTCTTGTCGCCACCGAGCGCGAGGACCCTGTCGCCCGAGGCGGGGACCACGAGATGGCTGGGGTTCATCTTGGGGATCGGGTTGGCGAAGCGGCGTTTGCCGTCGGCGACCTCCCAGGCCATCAGCGTCTCCTTCTCGATGCGGCTCGACCAGATCTCGCGGACGAGTTCCCAGACGATGTTCCTCGAGTATCCGACCAGCACCGAGGAGTCGGGCGTGAAGGCCATGGCGCCGATCCCGGAGTTGGTCACCGACCACAGCGGCTTGCCGTTGGCGAGGTCCCAGACGGTCAGCGTGGCGGCTTCGGAGGTCTTGCTGATGCCGATGGGCTTGATGACGGCGCCGACGGCGGCCAGGCGGGTTCCGTCCGGCGAGAGCGCACAGAGCATCTGCGAACCCATCGAGGAGGAGGCGAGCACCGGTTCCTCCAGCTTGAGGGTATGCAGCAGCGTCCGCTTCTCGGGATCCCAGACCTTGATGGTCGCGGTGCCGCCGCTGGCGGTGGCCAGCACCTTGCCGCCGTGGGAGAACTGCATCCAGTTCACCGTCGCGCCGTGGTCTCCGAGGATGGCGGTCTGGCGCAGGGTCTTCGCGTCCCAGAGGACGATCTGCCCGGCGACGACCGGGACGTTCGTGGCGCCGCCGGGGCGACGGCTGCTGGTGCCGCCGGCGATCCAACGTCCGTCGTCGGAGAAGGCGTAGGAGAAGAAGATGGCCTGATTGGTCGAGGACTCCAGCGGTCGGAACTCGGCTCCCAGCCCGGCCTGGGCGGAAAGCAGGAGTCCGAGGAGGACGAACAGTCGGTGCATGACCGTGACCATAGGAAGGACCGGGTTGCGCCACCAATGAGATTCATGGCGTGTCCGGGCAGGGGGCGAGGCTGCCGTACGTAGCCCTACGTATCGACTCGTCGGGCCGCGCCTGATGAGGTGGCCCCATGATCAAGCGATCGAAACCGGAGGGTTCCCCGGCCCGCCGCGGCGTCCAACTGCTGGGAACCCTTGTCTTCCTCCTGATTGGAGAGGTGCTCCGCGGACAGGTGGCCCAGGGTTCCTTGGACCCGGGCTACCGATTCCGGTCCAGCACCGCGTTTGTTCCACGGGCCATGTCGTTGGAACCCGACGGCCGGTTGGTGGTCATGCCGGGCGGCATCGGAGGAGGGAACGGTGTCCACATCCTTTCGGCCAACACCGGGGCCCGCGAGACCCAGCTTTTCTCCCCGACCTTGAGCACCTTCGGCGATCGCTTCACCCTGTTGCGCCAGGCCAGCGGACGGCTGATCGCCCGCGTCTTCCTGCAGTCGGGCGGCAAGACGCTCAATGGGTTCGGGGCGTTCGGCCTCGATGGCAATGCCGACGCCTCCTTCTACTTCCCGTCGATGCCTGCCGGTTCGACGCGGAGCTTCGCCGGTGCCACCGACATCGCGCTCGGGGCCGGGGACCGGGTGCATGTCGTGGGATCGGGACTCCCCTTCGCCGGCGCCAACAATGCGGTCTGGATCACCCTCGACCGCGATGGGAACGAATTGACCGGGCGGGTGGGAACCGCCGGCGAACAGGTCCTGCGGGTGCTGGAACAGGCCGACGGAAAGGTGCTTCTCGGAGGAAGCGTCACGACCCCGAATGGTGTCCGTGTCCTGGTCCGCCGCAATTCCGACAGTGAACTCGACGGCACCTTCGACGCGGTGCTTCCGGGACCGGTGTCCGTCCTGAGGCAGATGGCCGATGGACGGCTGCTGGTCTCGGGAGTGAACACGACCCGCCAGCGGCCGTACGTCTGGGTGCTCGGCACCAACGGCACCCGCGATCCGGGTTACGACCTCGATTCGATCGTCGAGGGCATCTCGGCCAACACGGCTTCCGTGGTGGATGTCGTCGCCCAGGCGGATGGGAAGATCGTCCTCGGAGGCAGCTTCACCGCGGGCGGAGTGGATCTCGCGGTGGCCCGGCTGCTGCCCAGTGGCGAGCTCGACTGGGAGTTCAATTCCGAGCTGACCTCGACGTCGCCGGTCACGGCGATGCTGATGAAGGACAACTTCCTCTACGTCGGGGTCAATCGGAACGTCCGCCGCATGTTCCTTGGGGATCCGATCGCCGGCGGTCCGCCGGAGATCACCGTCCCGCCGGCCGGCGGACGCTTTCCGGCGGGGGCCCAGGTGCTGTTGCAGGTGACCGCGACCGGGACGCCGCCGCTGACCTACCAATGGCGTCGCAACGGGACGCCGATACCCTTGGAGACGGCCAATCGCTACCTGTTCCAATTGACCCAGCTGAACGCGGGCGACTTCGACGTGGTGGTGGGGAACGGTTCCGGCAGCGTCACCAGCGCGGTGGCCCGGATCAACTTGGACGTCCCTCCGCCGGTGGTGACGTTGGTGTCGAACACGGTACAGACCCTCGGATTCATCGGCAGTTTCGGTCCATGGGTGACCGGCGAGGTGCCGCCGACCTTCTACCAATGGTACAAGGACGGACAGGCCGTCCCGGGCCAGACGAACATGAGCTATTCCTTCAACCCGGTGGTGGCCGGCGACGCCGGCACCTACCGGTTCGTGCTGCAGGACACCTTCGGCAACAGCGTCACCAGCAATCCCTGCGTGGTGACCATCGAGATGCCGCCGCCGCCGCGGGTGATGGTCCAGCCGGTCTCCGTCGTCGCCTTGGCCGGATCCACCATCACGCTGGACGCCCGGTTCGAGAGCCTGCCGCAGCAGCTTCCGCCCGTGGTCCAATGGCGCCACGCCGGGACCAACATCGTGGGCGGTACGGTGAGCCTCCTGAACGGGCTCTATTTCGCCCGGTTGACCCTGGAGTCCGTGCAACCGGACGCCGAGGGCCTATACGACTGCTCGGCCACGAGCCTTGGCGGGACGAGTCCTTTCACCCGGGAGGTGCGGGTGACGGTCAAGACGGAGACCTCGCCGGACACGGTGGACACGGGCTTCGACGCAGGCACCGCCAACCGTATCGCCTTCAACAACCCCGCCGCGGATGGGGCGGTGGAGGGCATCGCGATCCAGCCCGACGACAAGGTCGTGGTGGTCGGAACCTTCAAGCAGTGGAACGGGCAGGCCCGGACGAACATCGTCCGCCTGAACGTCAACGGCTCGCTGGACACGAGCTTCGCCGGACATGTGTTCACCCCGACCATCAACGGGGAGATCTCGGTCCCGGGCGTCGCGGTGGCGCCGGACGGGAAGATCTACGTGACCGGCCAATGGGGCACGGTGGACGGCCGCACGGACCCGATGATCCGCCTGAACCCGGACGGCACGCTCGACACGACGTTCTCCGTGGGCGACGCGGCTCCGGGCTTCCTTCTGCTGACGCTTCCCGATGGGACACTGCTGAACAACGGCGGGGCGCTCGTCGCCAACCGGCTCCGGACTCCCCTGCGGTATCCGGCGGGCGGGGCCTTGGACACGGCCTTCGGTGGCCCCTTCACGGCGGCCCGCTTCAGCGGCGTCAACGCAAGCGCCTGGTTCGCCAATCCGGACGGATCCCTGGTCCTCGGCGGCGCCTTCGGGTCGACCGACGCCGGCTCCTTCGCCCACTTCAACCTGGCCAAGCTCAACGCGGACGGGACGTTGGCCACCGGCTTCCATTCACCACTGAACCAAACGGAGTTCGTCAACGGCCTGGCCCGTCTGCCGGACGGCAAGTTCGTGGCGGTGGGCGAATTCCAGTCGCCGACCCGGAACCTGCGGCGTTTCAACGCGGATGGATCGGTGGACATCGCCTTCGACTGCCCGCTGACCGACGCCTCGAACGCGGCCCTCTTGGCGGAGTCCGACGGAACGGTCCTGACGACTGCCGGCAACGGGAGACGTTTGCACCGCCTGTTGGCGAACGGGGCCTCGGACGATTCCTACCTGGTGTCGGCCAACGACTCCATCCGACGCGTGGCGGTGGACTCGAGGGGGAGGGTGGTGGTCGCGGGATACTTCACCGAGGTCACCGGGGCCTTCGACGACGCGGCGCACCGGGTGGTTCGCAAGAGCATCGCACGGATCTACGGCCGCAACCGCCCGGGCACGATTCCGCCGGTGCGTTTGGGAGCGGTGACGTTCACTCCGGGCGGGCCGCTGGGCTTCACGCTGCCGACGGTGCCGGGAGTCACCTACATCCTGGAAACCAAGGCCACCTTGGGTGACACGGCCTGGACGGTGAGCCAAACCATCACCGGCGACGGCTCCACCAAGACGTTGCAGGCCGCGATCGCGGGCGTCCAAGGCTACTACCGCGTGCGCATCGTGCAGTGAGGTGGCGCCGGACGCCGGGCGCCTCAAACCGCGGCGCGTCTCATGGCGGCCTCCCGTTCGACGAGGGTCGGATGGGAGTAGTGGAAGGCGCTGTAGAGCGGGTGAGGGGTGAGGTTGGCGAGGTTCTTCTCGTGCAGCTTCCGGAGGGCGCCGACCAGGCTCTCGACCTCCCCCATCGTCTTCACGGCGTAGGCGTCGGCCTCGTACTCGTGCTTGCGGGACCAGAAGTTGCCGAGGGGCGTGAACCAGAAGGTGACCGTCCCGCCGAGGATCCCGAACAGAAGTAGGACCGGGGCGAGTCCGGAGTCGGGCCGGAACCCGAACGCCTGGGGGAACTCGGGCTGGCGGGCCAACCATCCGATGACGCCGAAGGCGCCGAAAAGGCTGAGCGCCATCCACGCGAGCATCCGCGGGATGTGTCCGCGCTTGTAGTGGCCGATCTCGTGCGCGAGCACCGCCTCCAGCTCCGGCTCGGTGAGCTGCTGGATCAGGGTGTCGTAGAGCACGATCTTCCGGAAGCGGCCGAATCCGGTGAAGTACGCGTTGGAATGGCCGGATCGACGGCTGCCGTCCACCACCTGGATCGTGCGGGCGCTGAAGCCGGTCCGTTCACCGAGCTTGAGCAGGCGGTCGCGCAGGGTGCCGTCGGGCAGCGGGGTGAACTTGTTGAACAGGGGCAGGATGAGGATCGGAGCGACGACGATCATCAGGAGCTGGAATCCGATGATCAGGCCCCAGGCCCAGATCCACCACGCGGGACCGAGCTTTCGGGTGATGGACAGCAGCAGCGCCACCAAGGGAACCGCGATCACCGCGCTGATCAGGAGGCCCTTGAGCCGGTCGACGATCCAGGTCCTGAGGGTGCTGCGGTTGAAGCCGAAGCGTTCCTCGAGACGGAATTGCGACCACCAGTCGAGCGGCAGGTCGGGAAGGGAGAGGGCGGTTCCCACCAGGTAGAGCCAGCCCGCCTCGGCCCAGACCCCGCTGCCGGCGAATCCGGTCCAGGCCCCCAGGCTCGCAGGGAGGATCCCGACGAGCAGCACCAGCAGAAGCACCCCGGTCGACCAGGCATCCTCGACCTGCCCGAAGACGGATTTCGCGAGCGTGTAGGCGACGGAACGCCGGTAGGTCTCGGGATCCATGATGCCGGCGACGGCGTCCGGGGCCTTGTCCGCATGGAGACGGACCTGACGCCGGTTCAGGGCGGAAAGCACCGCGGAGCCCGCGAACCGGATCAGGATCAGGGCGACCGACGAAAAAAGGATGAATCGTGGGGAGGGCATGTCCGTCGCCCTTCAGCCAACCAGTTGTTGTCGTTCCCCTCAATGCGGGATCGATACGCGGACGTATTGTACGTGTCCGTACTATTGTGCTACTTTAAGAGACTGTGATGAAGCTGTTGTCGACGCTGTTCGTGGTCGCCGCCCTGGTGGGTGGCGGACTTTTCCTTTGGAAGCGTAAGCAAGCGACCGAGGAGTCGCTGACCGCGGTCCGCAAGCAGGACACGGCCGTGGTGGAAACCCGCAGCATCAAGTTCGCGGTGAACGCCGCGGGCGACATCGGTCCGGCGGAGCAGGTGAGCGTGCGCCCCGAGGTCAACGGCAAGATCGAGGAGTTGCCGGTGGACGTCGGTGATCCGGTGAAGGCGGGGCAACTGCTGTTCAAGCTGGACGACCGGGAACTCCAGACCCAGCGCCAGCAGGAGGAGAAGAGCGTGGAACGGGCCCGGCTCGAGCTCGTCCAGGCGGAGAGGGACTACAAGCGGTCGCAGGAGCTTTTCCAGAACAAGCTCATCGCCGAGGAGCTGTACGAGGACGTGAAGACCAAGTTGGACATCGCCCGCAACGATCTCGCCTTGCGCCAGAAGTCCCTCGACCTGATTTCCGACCGGCTCCTGAAGACGACGGTCTCGGCACCCTTCGACGCCACGGTCTTGACCCGGCCGATTTCGGTGGGCCAAGCGGTTTCCGGCTCCGGCGGATTCAATGCCGGCACCGAGGTGCTCACCATCGCCAACCTCAACGACCTCATCATCAACGCGCACATCAACCAGGCCGACGTCACCCGCCTGCACATGGGCCAGGAGGTCGAGGTCACCGTGGAGGCGATCCAGGGGCTGAAGATCATCGGCAAGGTCGAGCGGATCGCGCCGCAGTCGACGTTGAAGAACAACGTGCGCGGCTTCGCGGCGCGCATCCTCCTCAAGGACGTCGACAAGAAGGTGCGTCCGGGCATGACCGCCAACATCTCGATCCCGGTGGCCAGCGCGAGCAACGTGGTCGCCGCTCCGCTCGCGGCGGTGTTCACCGAGACCAATCCGGAGACGCGTGAGATCGAGCGCTTCGTCTGGCTCCGGAAGGGGGAAACCTGGGAGCGTCGCCAGATCCAGATCGGCGTCAGCGACTACTTCTTCGCCGAGGTCACGAAGGGTTTGGCCGCGGGTGACGAGATCTCGCTCGAGGACCGCTCGAAGGAGTCGCTCTCCCCGTCCGCCGGCGGGACCAATGGCACCAAGGTCGCCTCGACCACCGGTGTCCGCTGAGCCACCGATCCCTTCCCCCCGCGTCGCCATGGCCCTCCTGGAACTGCGTCAGGTCTCGAAGCTCTACCAGCTTGGTGGAGAGGAGATCCGAGCCCTCGACAACGTCTCGCTGGACCTGAACCAGGGCGAGTTCGTCTCCATCATCGGACCTTCCGGCAGCGGCAAGTCCACGCTGATGCACATCCTCGGCTGCCTGGACTCGCCGACGTTGGGCAACGTGGTCCTGGAGGGCGTGGAGATCGGGAAGGCCTCGCAGCGGGAACTTGCCCGGATCCGCAACCGTTCCATCGGCTTCGTCTTCCAGTCGTTCAACCTCCTGCCGAAGCTCAACGTGGTGCAGAACGTGGAACTGCCCATGATCTACGCCGGCCTGGGCGGACGCGAACGCCGTGAACGCGCGATCAAGGCCCTGGAGATGGTGGATCTGGGCAACCGCCTGAAGAACCGTCCCAGCCAGCTTTCCGGCGGCCAGCAGCAGCGCGTGGCGATCGCCCGCGCCCTCGTCAACAACCCCAGGATCATCCTGGCCGACGAGCCGACCGGCAACCTCGACACCCACACCGGCGAAGTGATCCTCGCCCTGTTCCGACGGTTGGCGGCCGAGGGGCGCACCGTGATCCTGGTCACGCACAACCCGGAGATCGCCGCGGTCACCCCCCGTCGCATCGAGATCCGCAACGGCCGCATCTCCGACACCGTGGACGCGAAGCTCGCCGGCCTCGACCGGATCCGCCCCGAGTCGGGAAACCCCACTCCTGCGGCCCCGGCCGCTTCCGCGGCGTGAGCCTGGAGGTTCCCAAGATCGTGCTCCCGGAGGTGGAGCTGCCCCGGATCGACCTGCCCGACCTGCCGGTCGGCGGCGCGAGCCTCGGTAACGCCGTCGTCGTCGGCCTCAAGGAGATCTGGGCCCACAAGTTCCGGTCCGCCCTGACGATGCTCGGGATCATCCTCGGCGTCTCGTCGCTCATCGCGATGAGCGCGATGGTGAAGGGCATGGAGATCGGCCAGAAGGAGGCCCTTTTGGCGGTCGGCGGACTGAAGAAGATCCGCATCGAGGCCCAGCCCGTGCCCGTCGAGCAGCGCCATCTCCGCGACTTCGCCCGTGGCATGACCCTGGCCGACGCCACCGCGCTCCAGGCCGGAATCCCGGACATCGACATCGTGGCGCCGGAGATGCGCCTAGAGGACAACCCGACGCTCGCCGCCAACGGCAAGACGTGGCGGACGTTCATGACCGTCGGCGTCTATCCGAGGCAATGCGAGGTGCTGGAACACGTCGTCGAGCACGGTCGCCTGTTCAACGACATCGACGCCGACGAGGCGCGTCCGGTGTGCGTCATCGGCACCGGCATCCGCGACCAGCTCTTCGGCAGCCCCGAGGAGACCGGCACCGAGGTCGTTCCGGTCGGCAAGGTGATGACCATCAACGGCCAGCCGTTCACGATCATCGGCATGTTCCAGCGCTACGAAGGCGAGCAGGAACGGAAGGCCCGGCTCCAGCGCGAGGTGGAGATGGCGGCGGCCCGTGCTGCGGGACGGAAGGTGGATTCCACGGGGCCGCAACGGGGTCGGGGCCGCGGTGGCAACTTCGCGTTCTGGGTGAAGAACAACACCGTCTACATGCCGCTGAACACCATGTGGCAACGCTTCCAATCCAGCCGGTCCAACGCCCCGGCGGAACCGCGCCTCTCCAGCATGGAGATCCGGATCCGCGACTTCGACCGTCTCAACTCGACCCTCACCCGCATCCGCAATGTCATGCTCGTGAACCACCGCGGCATCGAGGACTTCTCGTTCCGCACGCTCGAGGACTGGGGTGAGGACATCGAGAAGTTCGTCCGCAACGCCCGCGTCAGCGGCGGACTCATCGCCGGCATCAGCCTCTTCGTCGGCGGCATCGGCATCATGAACATCATGCTGGCCAGCATCTCCGAGCGAATCCGCGAGATCGGCATCCGCAAGGCGGTCGGAGCCGGGGGCGTGGACATCTTCACCCAGATCCTCGTGGAGAGCACCGTCATCGCCGTGGTCGGAGGGCTGCTTGGCCTGGTCGCCTCACGCCTCGTGGTCTTCATGATCACGTTGGTCGCCCCGACCGGGAACGATCCGGTGATCACCTGGACCGCCATGGCCGTCGCCTTCGGCTTCGCCACGGGGGTCGGCGTGTTGGCCGGACTTTTCCCGGCGCTCAAGGCCGCGCGCATGAACGTGATCCAGGCGCTGCGCTACGACTGAACCGATGAACCTCCTCAACACCGTCCTGATCGGGCTCAAGGAGGTCTGGGCCCACAAGTTCCGTTCCCTCCTGACCATGTTCGGCGTGGTCCTCGGCGTCGCGTCGCTCGTCGGCATGAGCGCCATCATCCAGGGCATGGAGAACGGCCTCCGCGAATCCATGGTCGCCATGGGTGGCGCCGACAAGGTCCTTCTCCAGCAGCAGCCGGTCCCCAGCTACCAGGACCACCTCGCCGACCAGGCCCCTGGGCGCACGATGGCGGACGTCCTCGCCCTCAAGAAGGGGGCTCCGCTGCTCCGGATCGTCTCGCCCGAGATGTCCGTGGACGAGGTGGTCGCCTCCCGCGGCGAGAAGCGGGTCTCCCCCGAGGAGACCGTCGGCGCCTGGCCCGAGGTGCTCGACATGAACCTGCACACGGTCGAGCACGGCCGCTTCTTCAACCAACTCGACGAGGAGAAGGCCAATCCCGTCTGCGTCATCGGCACCGGGATCCGCGACTCGTTGTTCGAGAACCCCGACGAGACCGGCCGCGAGGTCATCCCGATCGGCGAGACCATCCTGCTAAACGGGCAGCCCTTCACCATCGTCGGCATGTTCCAGCGGTACGCGAGCGAGCAGGAGACCAAGGAACGCGAGCTGAAGAAGCGGGGCGAGTTGAAGGTCGAGGCCTCCGGTGGCCCGAAACGGGCCCGGGGCTGGGGGCGCCGCGGCGGTTGGGCCTTCTGGCGGAAGAACAACACGATCTACATCCCGTTGAACACCGCCTGGGTCCGGTTCCGCCTCGCCGGGGACCTCGACGGCATCCCGGATCCGCGCCTCAGCGACATCGACCTGAAGGTGCGTTCCATGGAGGACATGGAGAAGGCGCTGCAACAGGCCCGCAACGTCCTCCTGATCACCCACCGGGGCATCGAGGACTTCTCGTTCCAGACCCAGGAGAACCAGATCGAGAGCATCAACCGCCAGATCCGGAACGCCCGGTTGAGCGGCGGGATCATCGCGGGAATCAGCCTCCTCGTCGGCGGCATCGGCATCATGAACATCATGCTCGCGAGCATCAACGAGCGCATCCGCGAGATCGGCACCTGCAAGGCCATCGGCGCCACCGGCTTCGACATCTTCGTCCAGATCATCGTCGAAAGCGTCGTGCTGGCGCTGCTCGGCGCGGCCGCCGGCCTGGTGGCCTCCCAGTTCCTCGTCGGCGTCCTCACCTACATCTCCCCGACCGGCAACACGCCCGTGATCACCTGGGCCGCCGAGGCGGTGGCCGTGGTCTTCAGCGCCGGCGTCGGCATCGTCGCCGGGCTGTTCCCCGCGGTGAAGGCCGCGCGCCTCGAGCCGATCCAGGCCCTGCGCTACGAGTAGCCGTTTGGTCGCTCCTTCCGATCCCGTGGGCACCCCGTGTGTCTCCAGGGCCCGGTCCCGCGTCAGGTTGGCGCTGCGTGTCCCTTCCTTTCGTGCCAACCGCCGGATTCGGGCCTGAATGCGTCCCGGCACGGCCCGTGCGATGGGGAGTTCCATGAAGTTGGACAAGCTCACGTTGAAGGCCCAGGAGGCGTTCCAGTCCGCGGAGAACTCGGCGCGGGAGCGGAGCCACGGCCAGGTGGACACCGAACACCTCGCCTTGGCCTTGGCCACCCAGCCCGACGGCCTGGTTCCCCAGCTGTTGGAAAAGCTCGGCGTGGTGCCGGGGAAGTTCGCCGCCGAACTCGACGCGGAACTCGGGCGCCGGCCCAAGGTCCAGGGCGCCGTGCAGCTCTACGCCTCCAACGACCTCCAGTCCGGCCTCAACGCCGCGGTCGCCGAGGCGGCGCGGCTGAAGGACGAGTTCGTCTCCACGGAGCACCTCCTCCTGGGGCTGCTGGAAAAGGGCGGGGATTCGTTCCGTCGGATCGCCGTGAAGCATTCCCTGCAACGCGACGCCCTGCTCAAGGCCCTCGTCTCCCTGCGCGGAAACCAACGGGTCACCGACGCAAGCCCCGAGGACAAGTTCCAGGCCCTTGAGAAGTACGGCCGGGACATCACCGCGCTGGCCCGGGCAGGCAAGATCGACCCCGTGATCGGGCGCGACGACGAGATCCGCCGCGTCATGCAGGTCCTGACCCGGCGCACGAAGAACAACCCGGTGCTCATCGGCGAGCCGGGCGTGGGCAAGACGGCGATCGTCGAGGGACTCGCGCGTCGCATCGTGGACGGCGACGTCCCGGAATCCCTGAAGGACCGCCGTGTGGTCGCCCTGGACATCGGCGCCATGATCGCCGGCGCGAAGTACCGCGGCGAGTTCGAGGACCGGCTCAAGGCCTTCCTCAAGGAAGTCACCTCCGCGGAGGGACGCATCATCCTCTTCATCGACGAGCTGCACACCATCGTCGGCGCCGGTGCCGCGGAGGGCGCGGCGGATGCGGCCAACATGCTCAAGCCGCAGCTGGCCCGGGGCGAGTTGCGGTGTGTCGGCGCGACGACCCTCGACGAGTACCGCAAGCACATCGAGAAGGACCCCGCCTTGGAGCGGCGTTTCCAGCCGGTGCAGGTGGCCGAGCCGACGGTGGAGAACACCATCGCGATCCTGCGCGGGCTCAAGGAACGCTACGAGACCCATCACGGCGTGCGCATCCAGGACAGCGCCCTCGTGGCGGCGGCGACGCTCTCGCAGCGTTACATCAGCGACCGTTTCCTGCCGGACAAGGCGGTGGACCTCGTCGACGAGTCGGCCTCGCGCCTGAAGATGGAACTGGATTCCAAGCCGACGGAGCTGGACCAGCTCGACCGCCAGATCCTCCAGCTCCAGATCGAACGGACCTCGCTGGCCAAGGAGAAGGACGAGGCGAGCCGTGAACGGCTCCGGAAGCTCGACGCGGAGCTGGGCAACCTCCGGGAACGCTCCGGCGCGCTCACCGCGCAGTGGCAGAACGAGAAGACCGCGATCAACGCGGTCTCCATCCTCCAGACCCAGGTTGAGCAGACCCGCACCGAGCTGGAACAGGCGCGTCGCCGAGGCGACCTCACCAAGGCGGCCGAGATCCAGTACGGCCGGCTTCCCGACCTCGAACGCCGTCTTGCGGAGGTCCAGAAGCAGGCCAGCCAGGCCGGCGGCGAGGCCAACGGACTCCTCCGCCAGGAGGTGACCGAGGAGGACGTCGCCCGCGTGGTCGCGTCCTGGACCGGCATCCCGGTGAGCCGGATGCTCGAAGGGGAACGCGAGAAGCTGGTCCGGATGGAGGAACGGCTGGCCCGCCGTGTCGTCGGTCAGGCCGAGGCCGTCCGTGCCGTCTCCGACGCGGTCCGCCGGGCCCGCTCCGGGCTGGGCGATCCGGGACGTCCCATCGGTTCGTTCATCTTCCTTGGACCGACCGGCGTTGGTAAGACCGAGCTGGCGCGCGCCTTGGCGGAGTTCCTCTTCGACGACGAGCAGGCCGTCGTGCGCATCGACATGTCCGAGTACATGGAGAAGCATGCCGTCTCCCGCCTCGTCGGCGCGCCGCCCGGATACGTCGGCTACGAGGAGGGCGGACAGCTCAGCGAGGCGGTCCGCCGTCGTCCGTACTCGGTCGTCCTCTTCGACGAGATCGAGAAGGCGCACGGCGACGTGTTCAACATCCTCCTGCAGGTGCTCGACGACGGTCGCCTGACGGACGGCCAGGGCCGGACCGTGGACTTCAAGAACACGCTGGTGGTGATGACCTCCAACATCGGCTCCCCGATCATCCAGGAGTACTTCCTCGACGGCGGCGCGACGATCGGCAGCCGCAGGGAGATGGAGGACAAGGTCCGGGCCGAGCTGCGGAAGCACTTCCGTCCGGAGTTCCTGAACCGCGTGGACGACACGATCGTCTTCCAGAGCCTCGACGAGGCCGAGTTGGGGCGGATCGTGGACATCCAGCTGGAGAAGGTCCTGCAGCGGCTGGCCGGGCAGAACCTGCGTCTCGAGATGAGCGACGCCGCGAAGGTGCAGCTGGCAAAGGAAGGCTACGATCCGCAGTTCGGCGCGCGTCCGTTGAAGCGGGCCATCCAGGACCACCTGCTCAACCCGCTTTCAAAGCGGCTGCTGGCTGGGGAATTCAAGGCCGGTGACACGATCCGTGTCGGCATCGACCGGGATGGCAGCCTCCAATTCTCCAAGGGCTGAACGGTCCGCGGAGGAAAGGAAGGTGATCCGCAGATTTCGCTGAGGGACGCAGATCGGGAGGCGGCTCGGAGGCCGGGCTGCGAGGGGCTCCCGGATCCCGAGGCCTGAACGAAGGGCGATTGGGTGTCGACCTGGGCCGCGTGTCATCCTCCCTCGCCTCGGCGTCTCCGTTGGGAAGCTTCCGGTGTGTCTCAACAGCACCGCGGGGAATCCCCGGCCTGTTGTTCCGCCGCGAGTTCGTAGGCTGCGGGCCGGTTCCTGAGTTCGGCCGCGGCTCGCACCTCGGGCAGGTCCAGCAGGACGGCCTCGGCCCGGATCCCCGGGACCGGAGCCGCGGCGAGCTGTTGGGCGACGCGGTCCACGCGTTCCTGTCCGGACCAGTGACGGGCCAGCGCGACGGCGAGGGCCGCTGCGCCCGCCAGTCCCCCGCGGGCGCCGGCTTCGCGGACGGCGTAGTCGGGCAGCCAGGTCGGGGATTCCTCCCGGAGGTCCGGAGGGCGGGTTCCTCGCAGGAGCCGGATCCACACGGCGACGCCGGACAAGACGACGAGGGCGGCGAAGGTCAGGAACACGCCGGTCACCACGACGTCGAGGCCGTTGTTGAAGTGCTGGGCACGGTTGGTGGCGAGGGCGGCCTTGGCGGCCTTCACCGCGGCTTCGCCTTGGGCTGAGACCAAGGCCGCCTCCAGCGCCGGCCGCTTCGTCTCGAGGTCCTTCATGACCGCGAGGAACCCGATCCGGGGCGACTCGTGGAAGATCTTCTGCCAACCGGCGGTGAAGGTCACCGAGAGCAGCCAGAGGAGGGGGATCAGGGTCACCAACGCGATGGCCGGGGAACCGCGGCGGACGAGGCCCCCGGTTTCGTCGGGCCTGCCCTCGATCCAGCCGGCGAGGGCGCGCTTGATCAGGATCGTGGTGGCCAGGACCAGCGCGATGGCGGCGAGGAGCTGGTTGGCGATGCCGAAGAGCGGCCAGAGCGAGTTGATCCCGCCGAGGGGATCCCGCACGCCCTGGATGAGGAACCATCCCCAACCGGCGACCACGAGCGCGCTCGCGAGGGCTCCGGCGGCGCCGGACCGGACGTTGCCGAGCGGCTTCCAGAGGTGCCCGAGGACGTCCTGGAGCAGGTAGCGGCCGACGCGGGTGCCGGCGTCGAGGGTGGTCAGGATGAACAGCGCCTCGAACATGATCGCGAAGTGGTACCAGAGGTCGAGCCAGCGGCCCTGGGTCACCTGGGAGAAGATGTTGGCCATGCCGACGGCGAGGGTCGCCGCCCCGCCGGTCCGGCCGTAGAGCGACTTCTCCCCGACGGCGGTCGCAAGACGGTCCATCGAGGCGGGGTCGAGGTGGAACCCGGTCGCGGCGATCTTCGCGGCGGTGTCGGCGGCGACGGCGGCCGCGTCGGCCCCGGCGCCCTTCACGTTCATGGCGAGATAGACGCCGGGTTCGAGGGTGCAGGCGGCGATGAGCGCCATGATCGCGACCAGCGATTCGAGCAGCATGGCGCCGTAGCCGACCGGACGTGCGTAGGATTCGCGGGTGAGGATCTTGGGCGTGATGCCGCTGGAGATGAGGGAGTGGAATCCGCTGATGGCGCCGCAGGCGATGGTGATGAAGCAGAACGGGAACAGCTTTCCGGCGACGACGAGGCCGGAGCCGTCGATGAAGCGCGTCACCGCGGGCATCTGCAGCGTCGGCAGCACCAGGAGCACGCCGGCGGCGAGGGCGACGATCGTGCCGAGCTTCATGAAGGTGCTCAGGTAGTCGCGCGGGGCGAGCAGCAGCCAGACCGGGAGCACGCTGGCGGCGAAGCCGTACACGATGACCATCCAGGCGATGGGTTCCGCCTTGAAGGTGAACATCGCCGAGGCGGCGGGGTTGGAATGCACCCATTGACCGCCCCAGACGGCGGCGGCGAGGAGGAGCACCCCGAGGATGGAACCCTCCAGCGTGCGGCCGGCGCGGACGAAGCGGAGGTAGACGCCGAGGAGCAGCGCGATCGGGATGGTGGCGCCGACGGTGAAGACGCCCCAGGGGCTCTCGGCGAGGGCCTTGACCACGATCAGGCCGAGCACCGCGAGGAGGATCACCATGATGGCGAGGATCGCGACCAGCGCGAGGCCGCCGGCGAAGGAGTTCAGCTCGTCCTTCACCATCTGGCCCAGCGAACGGCCGTTGCGCCGCATGGAGGCGAAGAGGATCAGGAAGTCCTGCACGGCGCCCCCGAGCACCACGCCGATGAGGATCCAGAGCGTGCCCGGGAGATAGCCGAACTGCGCGGCGAGCACCGGTCCCACCAGCGGTCCGGGCCCCGAGATCGCGGCGAAGTGGTGTCCGAAGACGATCCAGCGGTTCGTCTTCACGAACTCCCGGCCGTCCTCATGCACCTCGCAGGGCGTGGCGCGACGGTCGTCGAGCATCAGGACCCGTGCGGCGATCCACTTGGAATAGAACCGGTATCCGATGGCGTAGGTGCAGAGCGCGGCGACGAGCAGGTACGCCGAGCTCACCGGTTCATCGCGTCGGGTGGCGAGCACCCAATAGGCGCCGGCCCCCAGTCCGGAGACGAGGATCCAGGGCAACCAACGCAGGAAGGGCGGCATGGCCGCAGCCTAGAACAGGCGCGGACCCGGTGTCATTGGGCACCTGCGGCGAGACGCGGGAGGGATTCCATCCGTTCCCGCATCGCGTCCGTCCAGCCTTCGGTCAGGTAGCGGTAGAGCCATCCGCGCGCCCGGGACAGGCGTCGGTAGGAGGCCGCGAGGTCGAGGACCATGGTGATCCGGCGATTGGGGCAGTTGAGCTCGCCGACGTCGTGGGTGGCGACGGTCTCGAACCCGAGCACCCGGGAATGGAACGCGAAGGGGCTGTGCGTCTCGCCCTCGAACACGTCGGTGATGTAGTGGGTGAACCCGCGTTGGACCGTCTCGCGGACGGCCTCGCGCATGAGCGCGGTCGCGACGAGCACGTTGCCGCGTTGTTCCGGGGAAACGGCGAAGCGTCCGATCTCGGCGATGCGGGAGTTGCGGATGAACTGGTCGAGGTCGGTGCGCACCAGCTTGAAGCCGTACTGGGCGTACAGGTCGAGAGGCGGCGCGTAGAGGACCCGGAGGACCCCGACCGGTTGGCCTTCCAGACGGACGACGAACCACGAGATGTCCGGCGAAGCCAGGTCCGACGAGGCCACCAGCCGGTTGTCGTCGGCGATCCAGTTCTTTTCGTCGCGGTAGGTGCTGCGCATGACGGCGAGGGCCTGCTGGCGCCCCCACTCGTCTTCCACGCGGAGGACGTCAAGGTGTCGGTTCATCGTCGGTTCGGGTTCTGGGGTTTTCGGGTGACCATGCCTTTCCGCAGAGGGTCGAAATGGTGCCGAGGATCCGGGCGTTCCAGGCCAGGAGGTCCCGGCGGTTGGGGGAGGGGAGGTCCGGAGGAGTGAGGGGTTCGCCGATGTGGACCTCGAACGATTCGAGGTCGCGGATCGGCCCGAGCCCGGGTCCACTGCGGAATCGAAGGCCCACCGGCACCACGGTCGCACCACACTCGAGGGAGAGGCGCGCGGCGCCGCCGAGTCCCCGGAGCATCCGGTTCCGGTCCCGGTGCGCGGTGCCTTCGGGGAAGATGCCGACGCGGCTGTGCTGCCTGAGGAGGAGCGCCGCGCGCTCCATCGGGGGCGGCACGTCGTCGAACCAGCGGCGCATGAAGTTCAGCCAACGGGGTCGCAGATCCTTCCGCACGACCACGATGGGCTCGTTCAGCGACAGGATCCACCCGAGCACCGGAATCACGATGAAGTTCCAGTCGGCGAGGAAGTGCACGTTGCGTCCGCGGCCGAGGAACGTGAGCAGGGCGGGCAGGATGACCGCTTCCAGCCGCTGGTTGTGGTTCGCCGCGAAGACGACCGCGCCGGAAAGGGATGCCAGGCGTTCCGCGCCGTACACCGCTCGGATCCGGGAACGGAAGGCCAACAGCACGAGGCGGATCGTCCAACGCAGGGCCCGGCGGTCGTGGAGGTGGGGCAGTGGACGGAACAGGATCTCCCGGATCGTCGGGAGGCTTGTCGACGGAGGATCGGTCCGGAAGGGAAGTGTCCCGGTTTTCGAGGACGTCGCAGTCGTCGCCACCACGACAAATTCACCTCCGTTTGGAACGGACCGGTGGTGAAACGGTGAACTTGGTGTGAAACGGTCGCGGTTTGCGCGGGAAACCGGGGGCAAGGCCCGCTGGAGATTCCAAGCCGGACCGGTTAGGATCCGGCCTATGAAATCCGCCTACGAACTCGCTATGGAACGCCTGAGCAAGACCGAGCCGGCCCGGAAGTTGACCGCGGCCCAAAAGGCCGAGATCGCCGAGGTGGATTCCCAGTGCACGGCCCGCCTGGCGCAGGCCGAGTTGGCCTTGAAGGACGAGCTGGCCGCGGCCGCGGAGCAACGGGACTACGAGAAGGCCGAAGAAGCCCGTCGGCGCTTCTCGATCGACCGCGCCAAGATCGAGGAGGATCGCGAAGCCCGGAAGCAGCGCATCCGGGATGGGAAGTGAAGGGGTGCTTGCCCGTTGCCCGTCGTCAGGTGTCAGCCAACGCTGTGTACCAGCGGCCTACCGCTTCACCGCTTCACCGCTTCAACCCTTCAACCCTTCAACCCATCGGTGTCCTGGAAAGGGATGCTAAAGTGAGGCCAAGAGGGAGTTGAGGCGGGGCACGGCGGCGGCTTCCGTGGCATTGTCTCTAATGGACTGGCGGAGCCACCGGATGAACTTC
>JAIYBC010000001.1 GCA_027488845.1 Verrucomicrobiales bacterium
CGCTTCAACGCTTCAACGCTTCAACGCTTCAACGCTTCAACGCTTCAACGCTTCAACGCTTCAACGCTTCAACGCTTCAACGCCTTTTTCCTCGCGCAAAACGGGGCGCGCCGCACGGTTGGCGAGTCCGCGATGCCGTTCGACTTCACCCATCCGCATTGGCTCTGGTTGCTTCCGGTGACGGCCGGGGCCACCTGGTGGCTGGGCGTGCGCTCCGATGCGCTGCTCGCCGGCTGGCGCCGTCGCCTCTCGACGGCCCTGCGTCTCCTGCTCGTCTGCGGCGTCGTCCTCGCCCTCGCCGGATTCCGCTGGCGGCACCCGGTCGAGGGGATGAACACGTTCTTCCTCCTCGACCGCTCCGACTCGCTCGCCGCGACGACCCAGGAGTCCGCCCGCGACCAGGCGAACCGCTGGGCGGCCGAGGCCAAGCGGGTGGACAAGGCCGGGTTCCTCGTCTTCGGCAGCGAGGCCGCGCTGGAGTCGGAGGCCACCTCCGGCGGGGCGACGGAGAAGATCCAGGCCGTGGTCCCGGGCGACCGGACGGACATCGCCTCCGCCATCCGCCTCGCCACCGCCGCCTTCCCGGAGTCCGGCCAGAAGCGGCTCGTGCTCCTCTCCGACGGACACGAGAACCTCGGCGACGCCCGCCAGGCCCTGGCCCAGGCGCGTCGCCAGGGAGCCACGCTCGACGTGCTCCCGCTCGGCGGCAGCCGCGGCTCGGACCTGTCGGTGCGCAAGATCGTGCTGCCTGCCACGGTCAAGCGCGGCAGCCCGTTCGAGGCCCGCGTCCACATCACGTCCGATGCCGCTCGCCGGGCAAAGGTCCGGCTGATGCGCAACGACCGCCTCCTCGGCGAACAGGAGGTCGCCCTCGAGGCGGGCAAGAACCTCTTCACCTTCCCCCAGCGGCTCGAGGAGACCGGGTTCCACGGATACGAGGTCACGGTGGAGGCGGAGGGCGACACCGTCCCGCAGAACAACCGTGCGACGGGCTTCACCTCGGTGCGCGGGACGCCGCGCCTCCTCCAGGTGTCGTCCTCGCCGGAGCAGGACCGCAACCTCGTCGACGCCCTGCGGCCGGAACACGAGGTGCGGGTCCTTCCGGCGAACGCGTTCCCGTCGACCCTCGCCGAGATCCAGGACCACGACGCTGTGATCCTCGTCAACGTGGGCGCAGGCGTGCTTGGGCCGGAGCGGATGCGCCTGCTCGAGAGCGCGGTCCGCGACTTCGGCGTCGGGCTGCTGTGCATCGGCGGCGACGACTCGTTCACCGCCGGCGCCTACCGCGGAACGCCGCTCGAGACGGCGATGCCGGTTTCGATGGAGCTGAGTTCGAAGAAGGTGCTCCCCGCCGGGGCGCTGGTGCTGGTGATGCACGGCATGGAGTTCGCCAACGGCAACCAGATCTCGCGGGAGATCGGGCTCGCCGCCCTGAACTCGCTCGGACCCCGCGACGAACTGGGCGTGGTGCTGTGGGACGGCACCGACCGCTGGCTGCTCGACCTCGCCCCGGTGGGGGACCGTGCCGCGGCGTCGAAGGCCATCGCCGGGATGAACCAGGGCGACCTTCCCGCCTTCGACGGCCTCATGACCCTGGCCCGCGACGGCCTCCGGAAATCCACGGCGAACCTCAAGCACATCCTCGTCTTCAGCGACGGCGACCCCGCCGCGCCCGCCGACGCCCTGATGGAATCCATCGTCGATTCCAAGATCACGGTCAGCACGGTCATGATCGGGGCCCACGTGGCGCCGCGGACCATGATCCGCATGGCGGAGGCGGGACGTGGACGCTTCCACGAGGTGCGTTCCAGCGCGGAGCTGCCGCAGATCTTCATCAAGGAGACGGCGGTGATCCTGAAGTCGGCCATCGACGAGACGCCGTTCGTTCCGCGGGTGGTCTCCGCAACCGAACCGCTCCGGGGACTGGACGGCGCCTTCCCGGTCCTGCGCGGCCATGTGGTGACCGAGCCCAAGGCCCGGGCGGAGGTTCCGCTGGTCACGCCGTCGGGGGATCCGCTGCTGGCCCACTGGCAGCACGGGTTGGGACGGACCGCGGCCTTCACCTCCGACGCCCGCTCGCGTTGGGCGCAGGACTGGTTGGGCTGGGGCAGCTACAAGCGTTTCTGGATGCAGGCGACGGGCTGGGTGCTCCGCCGCGTGGACACGGCGGAGTTCCAGGCCGAGGCGTCCACGGACCGGGGCGAGGGGCGGCTGACGGTCGACGCGGTCGACCCCGACGGCGCCTACCGGAACTTCCTAGAACTCACCGCCACCGCCGTCTCGCCGACCGGCCGACGCACCGAGGTGCGCCTGGAGCAGAGGGGACCGGGGCACTACGAGGCGGCCTTCCCGGCCGGGGAGGTCGGCGCGTACCTGATCGGGCTCGCGGAACGGCGCGACGGCCGGATCGTGGCGATGCAGTCCCTGGGAACCACGGTCAACACCTCGCCCGAGTTCGAGAACCACGGTGCCAACCGGCCGGTGCTCGAATCCCTCGCCCAGCTGGGCGGCGGACGGATCCTCGACCCGGCCAAGGACAACCCCTTCCTGCTGGACCGCGTGCGGACCCGGCGTCCGGTGGACCTCTGGGAAGTCCTGCTGAAGTGGATCGTCCTGCTGTTGGTCGCCGACATCGGCCTGCGCAGGATCGAGATCGACCGGGACGAATGGGGGCGTTGGGTGGGCCGGCTGAAGCGGTTCGGCAAAGGCGCGGAAGAGGAGTCCAAGGCCGGCGCCTCCGAGGAGTCGTTGCGGACCCTGCTCGGCAAACGCGATGCCGTCCGCGCGTCCGCACCCCAGGCCCCGGCGGCGGAATCCTCCAGGGTCGAGAGGCCCGCCGACATCCGCACGACCGTGCCGGCGCCACCGATCCCCGTCACGGAGCCGCAGCCGTCGGCGCCCGCGTCCGAACCGCCCGGCAACGCCGCTGGCGGGATGGACCGGCTTCTGGAAGCCAAGCGCCGCGCGCGGAAATGAGGGCCGGGTTCAGTCGGAGGCGGCTCCGACCAGGACCTTCCTCGCGGAATCGATCTGGTTGGCGCTGCCCAGCAGCAGGACCACGTCCCCGGACTGCAGTTCCTCGTCCGGCCCGGGA
This sequence comes from Verrucomicrobiales bacterium, assembly GCA_027488845.1. GTDB lineage: Bacteria > Verrucomicrobiota > Verrucomicrobiia > Limisphaerales > UBA9464 > SXXZ01. The sequence continues at coordinate 3,095 of JAIYBC010000001.1, forward strand.
TTGATGATCGGCACGCCGCGGCGTTCGATGCCGACGACGCTGGCGCCGCTGTGGGTGCGCAAGGCGAGTTCGCGGATGAGCCGACGCACGGCGGGCGCACCCTCGGTGAGCGTCACCGTCTGGAGGTCGGCATCGCGCAGAAGGGCCGGGATCGGACGCGGCGCGGGTTCCTCGACGGGAGCGGGATTCCGGAAGGTCTCCTCCAGCGCGAACTGCGCCTTGGAATAGATGCGGATCGCGGACTTCCAGAGCAGTGCGGTGAGGAAGGCCACGGTTGCGACCAGGACGGGCAGGACGCCTTGGGTCGGAAGTACCGGCGAGCTGAGGGCGAGTCCGAAGACGACCATGCCGGCGAGTCCGGCCAGCGGGATGGCGTTGGCCACCATCGACCGGAGGGCGGCGGTGCGTTCGCCGGCGGCGGCGCGGGTCACCTTGAGTTCCGCCACGAGGAGGCCCAGGGCCTGGAGCTTGCGGAAGGTGGCGATGAACAGCGGCAACGTCGCCACCACCGCCAGCAACCAGAGGAACACCCCGTGGGCGGCCCCTTCCCTGAGCACCGGCGGAAGCCAGGAAGGGGCCTGCCGCGACAGGAAGGCGGCGGCGAGGAACACGCCCGCGGCGAGCAGGAGGTTGAGGACCATCTGGACCGTCCAGCGCCGGATCATGCGGGAGGCGACGCCGGGACCTTCGCGCCGGCCCAGCCGCCCGACCCATTGCGTGTAGGCCTCCAACAGCCGGACCAGGGGCTCCGGTCCCTTGGACTCGACCAGGGCCGCCACGGGTCCGGCGGAGCGGATGAGGTACGGGGTGAACAGGGTCGTGATCACCGACACCGCCACGGCGATCGGATAGAGGAAATCCGAGGTCACCTTCAGCTGCACGCCGAGCGCCGCGATGATGAAGGAGAACTCGCCGATCTGGGCCATGCCCGAGCCGACCCGAAGCGAGCTCCTGCCGCCCTCGCCCGCCACGAAGGTCCCGAACGAGCAGGCCGTCAGCTTGCCGAGGATCACCGCGGCGCTGATCGCCAGGATGGGGCCGGCGTGCTGCCACAGCAGGCGGGGATCGATGAGCATGCCCACGGTGACGAAGAAGACCGCGGAGAACATGTCGCGGATCGGCGCGGCCAGGTGTTCGATCCGGCCCGCCTCGCGGGATTCGGCCACCATCGCGCCGACCACGAACGCCCCGAGCGCGGCGCTGTACCCCAGCTTCACCGCGAGGATCGAGAACCCGAACAGCAGCCCCAGCGCGGTCACCAGGAGCATCTCGTCGCTCCGGAAACGCCCCACGTAGGCCATCAGCCGCGGCACCCCGATCAACCCCGCCACCAACGCGGTGGCCAGGAAGATCGACAGACGGCCGACGGTCACGCCGACATCCTGCAGGCTCAACGAGCCGGTCATCGCGATGCCGGAAAGCAGGGCGATCATCACGATCGCGAGGACGTCCTCGACGATGAGGATCCCGAAGATCAGGCCCGAGGAACGTTCCTTGGTGAGCCCGAGTTCGCGCAGGGCCTTCACGATGATGGTGGTCGACGAGATGGACATCATCGCCCCGAGGAAGAGGCAGTCCATCAGCTCCCAGCCGAACCACCGCCCCATCTGGTAGCCGAGACCGAGCATCAGCGTGATCTCGAGCGGGGCGGCGATCAGCGCGGTGGAACCGACCTTCTTCAGCTTCCTCAGGTTGAACTCGAGGCCGAGGCCGAACATGAGGAACACGATGCCCATCTCGGCCAGCGTCCGGATGGTGGCCTCGTCGTGGATGAGTGTGTTCGGCGGCGTGTGGGGACCGACGATGACACCGGCCGCGACGTAACCGAGGACGACGGGTTGGCGGAAGCGGTGGAAGAGGATGGTGACCAACCCGGCCACCATCATCACCACCGCCATGTCCTGGAGGAATTCGACGCCGTGCATGGCCTGCAATTCCTAGCAGGCACATCGCCTTCCCGCCAACCCGCGGCGACGGATTCCGCTAGTCCCCACGTGGGCCGGACGGCGACGCCGATCAGGGACCTTCCGGGGAGTTCAACCGGAAGAATCGGCGGCCGCCGGCATCCGAGGGCGCCCGGACCGAGATCCGCGGCTCCGTCGGCGTCTCGGAGGAGACCTCGGACCAGGTCCTGAGGTCCTCGCTCGCCTCCAGCCTCAGCAGGCGTCCGGGCACCGCCTCGACGCCGAACCGCAACGCGCCGTCCGTCTCCCGGACCAGCGTCCCCGGCAGGATCCGCGGCGGATGGTCCAACACGAGCGTCAGCAGGAAATCCCCGGAGCGCCCGTCGTAGTTCCCGCCGTCGACCTGGACCTGGTACTCGGTCCCGGCGACCGCCTCGAAGACGGCCAGCGAGTTCCGGTCGTCCGGCGTCAGGCCGTCGGCGTCGGCCACCCGCACGAGCGTTCCGAACGTGTTCCCGCGGTACACGGCCACCCGGGTGTCGAACGAGGAATTGGTGATGCCCACCCGCGTACGGCCCGTATCCGTGGCCGTCCAGGTGTACCAGACGGTGTTCATGGATGCGGGGGCGCCCACTTCGCCGAGGGCGTTGGTCCGCACGAGGGGCGGTTCCGACGCGTCGCGTTCGAAGGTCGACCGGAGGTTGGAGCCGGCCTGCACCACGTAGGGACCCTCGAGGCGTGTTCGGTTGGAGAACAGGTCGTTGACCGGAGGCCGGCCCGTGCGCAGGCGCAGGCGGAACGGTCCCGAGACCCCGATGTAGCCGTCGAGGGCGATCGGGTAGCGGACTCCGGCGGTGGCGAGGAACGTGACCGACCTGCCGAACGAACCTTCCGGCCCCGAGGCGCCGGAGCCGGACTGGATCCGGACCAGGGATTCCCGGGTGTCGCCCACGAAGACCACGAGCGACGGCAGGAAGATGCCACCGTCCACCTCGACCTCCACCGCGCCGGTGGTCGTGGCGGTCCATTCCCACCAGACGGAACCGCCGCCGATCGAGCCATCCGCCAGCGGCCCTTCACCGGGCTCGACGGTCGCCCGTGTGGTGTCGCCGGTGTCCTCCACCGGCAATCCCGTCAGCGGAGTCCGTTCGATGAAGTCGTCGTTGGGAACTCCCGAGAACCGCAGGCTCCAGTCGACCGGCCCAGCCTGCCCCGCCGGGGCGCGCAGCAGGATCCGATAGGTCGTCCCGGCGCTCACCGCGAAGCGCCCGGGCACACCGGGTTGCAGACCGGTGGCGACCTCGGTGAGGGAGGAAAGCGCAGCCCCGGTGTAGACGCCCCAAGCCGCAGGAATTCCGGGGCGGGTTTCGATCGAGAGCCGGCCCGCGACCGGCGCGGTCCAGGTCCACCAGGCGGTGCGTCCCGGGGATCCATCGCCGAGTATCGGATCACCCGGTTCGGCGGTCGCCGTGGAGAGGTCCGCACGGACGGTCACCCTTCCGCCAAGCACCGGCGTCGCCGCGAGGAAGGCGTCGTTGACGGGCGCGGTGGAAACGGCTCCCAAGCGGAGCAGGAAGGCATCGGAAACGCCGCCACCGAAGTCCGCCTGTCCGGACGGCCCGGTGGTGGGGAAATACGGCGGCACCAGCGGGCGCCCGGCTTCTCCTGCAACCCAGGCGCCACCGGCTCCGTCGTCGGCCACGGCCGCACCCAGGTCATCCTCGCGTCCTCCCAGCAGGTCCATCCAACGAATCGTGGCGAAGTCCGGCGAGAACCGGGCGGCCAACACCTCGGAGTTCCCGCCCGCGGCGCGGACCCCGTTCCAGAAGGGATTCCGCGTGGTGGCCGTCACAAGCACATCGCCGTCCGCGGCCAGGGCGAGCCCGCCGGTCTCGAACGGCAGGTTTCCGTCACCGGCCGGTTCGCCGTCGATCTGGAATCCGCCGAAGTACTGGAGCCGTTCCAGGGACTCGGCGCCTTCGGATCCCAACCAGACCGAGGATTCCAAGCGGGTGAGCCCGGCATCCAGGCGGGCCAGGAACAGGTCCTCGCCACCGCGGTTGGCACCCGGGAGCGGAGCGCCTGCGGCGGGCCAATCCTCCGAATCGGTGGTGCCGAGAAGGAAGATGTCGCCTCCGGGGGCGAGCGCGAGGCGGGCGGCGCCGTCGTTGCGATCGCCACCGATCCGGGCCAGGGCCTCGAAGGTCGTTCCGGAGACGCCCAACCGCGCCACGAAGGCGTCGATGCGCCCGGTGGAGGCACCCAGCCGGACTTCTTCGATCCCGGCCACGAGGTTCGTCCCGCTGGTGCGACCGGCCACGACCGCACGACCCTGGGCGTCGAGCGCCACATCCGCCCCGCGTTCGGAGCCCGTGCCACCGAGGTAGGTCGCGTACTCGATGCGCCGACCGTCGGCCGAAACGCGGGCCACGAAGGCGTCGTAGCGTCCACCGGGCACCGTCTGCGCGGCACCGGCGGTCACGGGAAAGTCCTTGGAAGTGGTGGTTCCGGAGACCACCGCGGCGCCGTTGGTGTCCACGGCGATGGCCAACCCGAGGTCCAGCTGGGAACCGCCGAGGAAGGTGAAGTAGTCCAGGGCCGTTCCATCGGGCCGGAGCTTGGCCACGAAGGCGTCCCGATTGCCGCCCGACTGGGGTTGCGCGGTGCTGGGCATCGGGGAATAGCCGCCGGTGTCCCCTGTGAGGTAGACCGCGCCCGAGGCGTCGACCGCGATGGCGCGGACGTCGAGCGAGCCGAGGAACACGATCCAGTCGGTGCCCGAACCGTCCGGACGGTACCGTGCCACGAACGAGCCCTCCCCGGTCGAATCACCGATCCGCACGGTATGGGGGAAGACCCTCGAACCGGAGACGCCGGAAAGGAACAAGGCCCCTCCTGGCCCGCGGACGAGCCGATGTCCTGCGTCCTGGGTGTAGTCCGAGCCGCCTCCACCCAGCAGCGAGCCCTGGAGTACCGGGGCATCCGGCACGGGTGGCATTGCAGCCAAGATGCCGGTGGGGCAAAGCGCCGAGAGCAGCAGGAGGAGAATCGGCAGACGTTTTCCGGACATGCGATCCAACCCGCCATCATTTCGGCACGCCCGCAATGCGAAACCTCCGCAGGAAGTCGGAACTTCCCGCTTTGGGAAAGCCTTCTCCGTGTCTCCGAGTCTCCGTGGCAAACTCCAATCGGGGAAGTCCCCTGGAGCGAAGCCGCCTCCGATTGCAGTGCCCTCCGAGACCTCCGATCCCCGGAGGCTTCGGCTTTCAACAGCTCAGCGAAACAGGACATCTCACCCCTCCCCGGAACCAGTTCGTGAGCAGCGAATGTGTTCCACCCACAACAACTGTAACCACTTGCGACGACGGAAGTCGCACGAGGGTCTTGAACTGGCCGGCCAACAAATCCTTTGTCCGAGGACTGAGAACCTGCGTGGCGACGTTTTCCGTGTGGGCGGGTGTCGGCGGAGCCGTGGCGGATGAGGAAAGAATCCGTCTCGAGGCGCAGTGCCTCGCGCCGCTGCACAACAACCGGCCTCTGGCGCCAGGAAATCCGGCTCCTTCGACACGCAGGATGGCGGCGGAGCTGGCACGGATGCAGGCCGAGGCGGACCCGGCGGTGGTTTCATTCCTGAGCACGCGGCGGGCGACCGAGTACGAGAAGGCCTACTCCGAAACCCTGGACGTGCGTCGGAAGCTGGGTCTCGGACTCGAGCTCGGGATGCAGCAATTGAACGCCGGTCGGCCGGACTTCGCGCTCGAGACGTTCTCGCGGCTGGACACGATGGCCTCGGATGCCGGGGGACGACTGGGCCAGCGGACCCTGGATTCGTTGCGGCGGTATCGGGCGATTTCCTTCCTGCGGCTGGGAGAACAGGAGAACTGCATCGGCGCCCACTGTCCGGACAGCTGCCTGTTCCCCCTGGTTCCAGCCGCCTTCCACAAGGCGGAGCGCGGCTCGCGCAAGGCCCTGGAGCAACTGGCCGGGATCCTCAAGGCCAACACCAACGACCTCGAGGCGATCTGGCTGCTGAACGTCGCCCACATGACGCTCGGCGAGTATCCGGACCGCGTCCCCGAGCCGTGGCGGATCCCGCCTTCGGCCTTCGAGTCGGAATTCGGGATGCCGCGCATGCCGGACGTCGCCGGAAACCTCGGGCTCGACATCAACGGCCTCGCCGGCGGGGTGGTGGCCGACGACTTCGACGGCGACGGCTTCCTCGACCTGTTCCTCTCGGAATGGAGCCTCGACGGCCAGCTCCGGTTCTTCCGCAACAACGGCGACGGCACCTTCACGGAGCGCACGAGCGAGGCCGGCTTGGTCGGGCTCACCGGCGGCCTCCAGATCGTCCAGACCGACTACAACAACGACGGACATCCCGACCTGTGGATTCCCCGCGGCGCGTGGATCGGCAAGGCGGGCCGCTTCCCGCAGTCGCTGCTGCGCAACAACGGCGACGGCACCTTCACCGAGGTCGCGGAGGAAGCCGGCCTCACCACCCGGCACCCGAGCCAATCCGGCTGCTGGTTCGACTACGACGGCGACGGATGGCTGGACCTCTTCAAGGCCAACGAGTCGATGGACCCGTCGGACCCGGACTGGTGCGAGCTGTTCCACAACAACCGCGACGGCACCTTCACCGAGTGCGCGCAGGCGTCGGGCATCCGGGTGGCCTCGTTCGTGAAGGCGGCCACCTGGGCCGACTACGACCGGGACGGCCGGCCCGACCTCTACCTCTCCTGCCGGAACTCGGCGAACATCCTCCTGCACAACGACGGCCCCGCCAAGGGAACCCCGGGCGCGTGGTCCTTCTCCCAGGCCACCGCCAAGGCGGGAGTCGCGGAACCCATCCACAGCTTCCCCACCTGGTTCTTCGACTACGACAACGACGGCTGGGAGGACCTGTTCGTCTCCGGCTACCGGATCTCCGGCGCCGGAGACATCGCGGCCGAATACCTCGGACGTCCGTACACGAACTCGATTCCCCGGATGTACCGCAACCTGGGTGACGGGAGGTTCCAGGACGTGACCAAGGCGGTGCGCATGGACCGGGTGTGCTACACCATGGGCTGCGCCTACGGGGACCTGGACAACGACGGCTGGCTCGACTTCTACCTCGGCACCGGGGATCCGGAGCTCTCGACGTTGATCCCGAACCGGATGTTCCGGAACGACGGTGGACGCCGCTTCCTCGACGTCAGCACCGCGACCGGGACGGGACACCTCCAGAAAGGGCACGGAGTCACCTTCGCCGACCTGGACAACGACGGGGACCAGGACATCTACACGGTGATCGGCGGGGCCTACACGGGCGACGCCGCCCGCAACGTCCTGTTCCAGAACCCCGGCGGCACCAACCACTGGATCAGGCTCCGGCTCTCGGGCACCAAGGCCAATCGGGCCGCCATCGGTGCGCGGGTCCATCTCACGCTCCAGACACCTTCGGGACCCCGTCACATCCACCGGCGCGTCGGCGCCGCCTCCAGCTTCGGCAGCACTCCGCTGCGGCTCGAGATCGGGCTCGGGAACGCGGTCCGGATGACCGAGCTCGAGATCGTCTGGCCCGGCTCCGGAACCCGGCAACGCTTCACGGACCTCGCGATGGACGTCGCCTACCGAATCCGCGAGGACGCCACCGCGGCCGAGGTCGAACCCCTTCGTCCGTTCCAATTTCCCAAGACCCCAAACCCCAAGAACGCACAGATCCCGACTCAAAGACCCGCCGCCAACGGCTCATGAGCACCTCCCCCAGCACTTCACCACCTTCACGCATTCCACTTCGGGTGGATGGCCGCATCCGCATGTTCGACGCCAAGGAGATCCTGTGGATCGGCGCCGACGGACACGGCGCCATCGTCCACCTTCGCGACGGCAAGACCGTCTCCATCCGGCCCGGCATCGGCGCCTTGGGACGGGAACTCCCCCAGGAGATCTTCATGGCGATCAACCGTTCCGAGATCGTGAATCTCGGCGAGGTCACCGGAACGGAACACAAGACCAACGGCGACCACCTGCTGACCCTCACGGACGGACGCCGTCTCGTCCTCAGCCGCACGCGGCGGGCCGTCGTGCTCGCCCGACTGATGGCCGGCCGATGAACCCGGGTCCGCCCCGGACGCACTCCGCGGGCAGTCGGCTCAGGGTGGGAAACCAAAGGACAGCTTCACCGCCGCATACTCCGGATGGACCGAGCCGTCCGCGGCACGGATCACCAGCGGCGGCTCCGTCCACGTCCGTTCGCGCATCCGGGGCGGGAGGTCCGCGGAGCGGTGCATCACGAACAGCCCCAACAGCGGGGGTTCCCCTGCACACAACACGACCGGACGCATCCGCACGACGGTGAGACCCGCGGCTTCCGCCCCGGAGAACACCCGGGCCTGCTGTTCCGCTGGCTGGATCGGGAAGACGCACGCGAACACGCCACCCGGTGCCAGGTGCAGGGCCGCGGTGGAGCAGTAGTCCGCGACCGTTCCCCTCATCTCGAAACGGCAGGCCACCTTCTGTGGATGCCCGCTCGTGACCCCGGTCCCGATCGGGAAATACGGCGGGCTTCCAAGGACGAGGTCGAACAGCTCCCCGGGATCGATGCGCAACGGCTCCCGGAAATCCCCGAGACGCTGGTCGAAGCGGTGGGCGAGCCCGTTCCATTCCGCCGACTTCCGGGCCAACCGGTAGCTCTCGGCCTGGGCCTCGACGGTCACGAACCTGGCTTCCGGCAGCCGCCACGCGGCGATCATCCCGACCGTCCCGATCCCGCTGCCCAGCTCCAGGACCTGCCGCGCGGTCGGACACCACGACGTCCCATACCACGCCGTCAGCACGTCGTCGGTCGAGAACCGGTGGCCGTCGGCCAGCTGGAAGATGCGGAAGTGCCCGCTGATGGCGTCCAGGGTCTCGCCCGGCGCCACCTCGGGACCGCGGCCGAGGGCTCCGGGTGGAACGGGGCCCGGCTTGGTCCATCCTTTGAATTGGGTCTGAACACTCATCCTGCGCGCCGAAACGCTCGCCACAGATGCCTCCGAGGACAACACCGCTTCCGCCGGACGATGGGAAAACTCGTCGGTTGAAGACACCGCCTGGCCCGGCGAGCGTCCTTGCCATGAGCGACGCCACCGGGATCCGCCACGCCACGGTCGAAGACGTCCCCATCATCCTGGGCTTCATCCGGTCCCTGGCCCGCTACGAGAACCTGGAACACCAGGTCACCGTCGATGAGGCGAGGCTGCGTTCCGTCCTGTTCGGCGACCGCCCCGCCGCCGAGGTCCTCATCGCCTGCGACGGAGACCGCGCCGTGGGAGTGGCCGTGTTCTTCCACAACTTCTCCACCTTCCTCGGCCGGCCGGGGCTCTACCTGGAAGATCTCTTCGTGAACCCCGAGGACCGAGGCAAGGGCCACGGACGGGCGTTGCTCCGTCACCTGGCCCGCATCGCGGTGGAACGGGGCTGCGAGAGGTTCGAATGGTCGGTGCTGGACTGGAACGAACCGGCGATCCGCTTCTACCGGAGCCAGGGCGCCGACGTGATGCCGGACTGGAGGATCTGCCGGGTCGCCGGCGAGGCGCTCAGGCGGTTGGCCGGCCCGGGCTGATTCCCGGCGCCCCGGGCGCCTTGCCATTGCCCACGTGGATCCCGTTGGCACCCTGCATCTGGATCAGGCGCAGCGCGAAGACACGGCCGATCGTCTCCAGGTTCGCGGCCAAACCGTCGCCATGCACCTGCCGCGCGTTCTCCACCCAAAGCCTCAGCCACCGCTCGAAGTGGGCCGGTGTGAGCCCCAGCATCAGATGCCGCCCCATGCCGCCCCGATACACCGCCGGACCACCGGTCTGCGTGGACCAGAAGTCGGTCACGGTCTCGTAATGGGATTCCCAGTCGTGGACGTGCCGGGCGAAGACCGGTCCCAGGAGGTCGTCGGCCTGGGCCAAGTCATAGAAGCGGACCACCAGGGATCTCAGGCCCGTGCGTCCGCCCAACTGATCGAAAAGAGTGCTCACCGAGACGGAGACTCCACCGAAGTCCCCCGGTTTGGCCATCCGGAGGTTGCTCTCGTAGGGCACCGAACTTGGCGGCAGGATTCCTTGGAATGATCCGCTACGAGATGGGGAACGACCTCGATCCCGACGTCTTCATCGAACTCTACCACGCGTCCACCCTCGGGAGACGGCGACCGGTCGAGGACCGGGACCGGATGACCGCCATGCTGCGGAATGCGAATCTCGTGGTGACCGCTTGGGAGGGGGAACAGCTGGTCGGGTTGGCGCGGAGCCTGACCGACTTCACCTACGCCACCTACGTCGCCGACCTTGCGGTGCGGGAGAGCCATCAGCGGATGGGGATCGGGGTCGAGTTGCTGCGTCGGACCCAGGCGGCCGGAGCCCCGGCGATGCTCGTCCTCTTGGCGGCACCGGCGGCGGTGGACTACTATCCGGGCATCGGCTTCGAGCGGCATGGATCGGCCTGGACGCTTCCGGCCCATCGGAAACCGGGAAAGCAGGGCTGACGCAAGGGGCCGCGGTTGCCGACGTACGGCACGGGGAGACCAGGCAAGGCAAACGCCAGCCGGCACCCGAAGGGCCGACTGGCGTCGCGAAAAACAGACGGAACGTCCGGAGACGGCCCGATCAGGAAGCGTTGTCTTCCTTGTCCTTGACCGCGAGCGCGCCCTTGCCGATACGGCCGCGGAGGTAGGTCAGCTTGGCGCGGCGAACGGAGCCCTGGCGCTCGACCTCGATCTTCTCCACGCGGGGAGAGTGGGTCGGGAAGATGCGCTCCACACCCTCGCCGTAGCTGATGCGGCGGACGGTGAAGGTCTGGTTGAGGCCGCGGCCACGGATGCCGATCACGACCCCGGCGAAGATCTGGATACGCTCCTTGTCGCCTTCGACGACCTTGGTGTGCACCCGGACGCTGTCGCCCACGTTGAACTTCGCGGCCTCCTTGCGGAACTGCTCGCCCTCAATCTTGTCAAACAATGCAGCCTTGTTCATGGCAATCTCTCCAAAAACCGTTTCAAACCTGCTTCGCCGGCTTCCGCCAGCGATATTTCTCCCACAAATCCGGCCTCTTGGCCGCCGTCCGGCTCATCGCCTGACGATACCGCCACCGCGCGATCTCCGCGTGGTTTCCCGACATCAATGCCTCGGGAACGCTCCAGCCGCGGAATTCGGCCGGACGCGTGTACTGCGGATACTCGATCAAACCGTCGCTGAACGACTCCTCCACCGCGCTGGCCTCATGGCCCAACGCCCCCGGCAGAAGCCGGGTCACGGCGTCGATGACAACCATCGCAGGCAGGGCCCCGTTGGTCAGCACATAGTCGCCGATGCTGAGTTCGTCGTCCGCGAGGTGTTCGCGGATCCGCTCGTCGAAACCTTCATAGCTGCCGCACACCAGCAACACATGACTCCGACCGGCCAACTCGGCCGCCACGGACTGCGTGAAGGGCCTCCCCCCCGGTGATGTCAGGATCACCCGGGTCTCCGCCCCACGCAGGGCTTCCACCGCTTCAAAGATCGGTTCCGGCTTCAGGACCATTCCTGGCCCCCCGCCGAACGGACGGTCATCCACGGTCTTGTGCCGATCGTGGGTCCAGTCCCTCAGGTCATGGATCCTCAGATCCAGGATCCCCGCCGTCCGCGCCCGCCCGACGATGCTTTCGTCCAGCGGACCGGCGAACATGCCGGGGAACAGGGTGACTACGTCTATTTTCATGGGCTGTGCGCGGCCCTGTCCGCCCGCGCCCAACGCGAAATCAATCCTCCACCAGGTCCACCGTGCATCGGCGGCCCGACTTGGTCCCGCCCACCTGGAGCAGCGACCGAATCGCCTGGATGGTGCTCCCGCGGCGACCGATGACCTTCCCGGCGTCGTCCTGTGCCACACGGACCTCGAAGACGGTCATGCCGCCCTTGTCCGTGGCGGTCACCTCGACCGAGTCCGGGTCGTCCACCAAAGAGCGGACGACGTATTCGACGAAGGCCTGCATGGCGCCTCGTCGTTCAGGCGGCCGTGGCCGCCGGAGCCGCCTTGGCCGCCTTCTTGATGAAGGACGCCACGGTCTCGCTCGGCTGGGCCCCGACTCCGACCCAATACTGGGCCCGGTCGAGCTTGAGCGTGAAGTTGGTACCGGCCTTCTGCGGCTGGTAGGTGCCCAACTCCTCGATGAACTTTCCGTCGCGCGGGCTGCGGCCGTCGGCAACCACGATGCGGTACACCGGGTTGTTCTTGTTGCCGCCGCGCTTCAATCGAATGCGAACCATACAGATAATCTTCACAGACCCGGCCTATCCGGATCGTTTCCTTCAAAGGAGCGGGGACCATAGACCTGCCCGTTTCCAAGAGGCAAGAGATCATTTGATGCGATTCGCTTTCGGACAAGCCGAGACCGCATCCAAGTCGGACTCCCATCCCATCTCGGAACCGAAGGCCAGGCGGATTCGCCTGCGGATCGTTTCGCAGGCCACGCCGATGTGGCCGCCCCTGTTGACGCATTGCCGCCGGACAGGGACGTTGTCGCCGCTCCATGTCCACTTCCGCAACGTTCGTGCGCACCCTTGTCTCGGTGTGGCTTCTCGTCCTCGCCGCGCGGGCGGCGACGATCTTCCCGATGGGCAGCGACTGGCGCCACCTCAAGGGCACCACGGCGCCGTCCGCCGCCACTCCGGAGGCCTGGCGCCTCAACGGCTTCAATGACGACGCCTGGGCCCTTGGACCCGCGCCGTTCCACTACGGGGAAACCGCCTTCAATGGCGTCGGGACCGTTCTGCCCGACATGCAGAACCTGTATTCCGCGGTGTACCTGCGCCGGACGTTCCGCATCAACGACCCCTCGATCATCCTGGGCCTGACGCTCCGGGCCCAGATCGACGACGGCTTCATCGTCTGGATCAACGGCCGCCGCGTCGCGACGGTCAACGCGCCCGACACCGACGCGGCCTCCACCAACGGCGCACTTGCATTGACCACGGTCGAGTACGGTGCCCCGGTGGAGTACGACCTCGGGAGCCCGTCCACCTACCTCATCGCCGGGGTCAACAGCATCGCCGTGATGGTGCTCAACGCGACCTTGGGCAGCAGCGACCTGCTCTTCGACGCCGAGCTCGTCTCCACGGAACGTCCCACCGCTCCCCCGGGAATCCTCTTCGTCGATCCCCGTCCGGGCGTGGTCAGCAACCTGACCTCGATCACAGTCGGTTTCACCCGTGCGGTCACCGGAATCGCCGCAAACCAGTTCCTGCTCTCCGGCATCCCGGCCACCGGCGTCACCGGTTCCGGCTCGACCTACACCTTCACTTTTCCCCGTCCCGCTTTCGGCCCGGTCACCGTCTCCTGGGGTCCACTGCACGCCATCACCGACCTCTCCTCCCCGCCGATCCGCTTCGACGGCGGCGCCGCGGGATCCACCTGGAACTATGAGCTGCTCGACACCACCGGACCGGCCCTGCTCCAGCGCCTGCCGCTCGCCGGCACGACCCTGCGCTCGTTCTCCATGGTGGAGGTCCTCTTCAACCGCCCCGTGACCGGCCTCGACGCCCGGGACCTCCGCATCAACGGCATCCCAGCCACCAACGTCACCGGCATCGGCGCCGGCCCGTACCGGTTCGAGTTCCCCCCGACGGCCCCGGGCAACGCCAGCGTCTCCTGGGCTCCCGATTCCGCGATCGTCTCCGAGGAACCGGTGCCCCGTCCTTTCCAAGGCGCCGGCTGGACCCATGTCGTGGACCCGAACCGCCCGTCGCCGGCCGTGCGCATCAACGAGATCCTCACCGAGAACCTGTCGGGGCTCCGGGACGAGGACGCGGACGTGGAGGACTGGATCGAGCTGCACAACCGCGGCACCAACGCCGTGAACCTCGCCGGCTGGTCGCTGGTCCATGACGACGACCCCGAGGAATGGCGCTTCGGCTCGGTGAACCTTCCGCCGGGCGGCTTCCTGGTGGTCTTCGCGTCGGGCAAGGACCGCACCGGCGAAGCCGCCGGACGCCGGCCGCACACCACGTACAAGCTGAACCCCAACGGCGGACGCATCCGTCTGCACGGCCCCGAACTGCCTCGGGTCGCCGTGGACACGCTCGAATACCCGGAACAGGCACCCGATTTCTCCTACGGTCGCGTCGACCTCGCCACCAACGGCGTCGACCGCTACTTCGCGAGCCCCTCCCCGGGTGCCACGAACGGGAACAGCAACGTGACCGGGAAGACCGAGGAGGTGCACTTCAGCGTGGAGCGCGGTTTCTACGGATCGCCATTCCGACTGTCGCTGGTCTGCACCACACCCGGCTCCGTGGTCCGCTACACCACCAACGGGAGCCCGCCCTCGCTCCTGAACGGGTTCAACTACGCCACCCCGATCCTCATCAACGCCAACCGCGCCATCCGGGCCGCCGCCTTCGCGCCGGACCATCTCCCCTCCCGGATCCGCACCCACACCTACCTCTACGCCCAACCGGCATCGCGGCGGCTCCTCCCCGTCCTGTCCCTGGTGACCGCCACCAACAACCTGTACGGACCCAGCGGCATCATGGAATACAACCCCCGGAACACCCAGAACCACGGCGTCGCCTGGGAACGCCCCGTGTCCGTCGAGTGGATCCGCCCCGGGGACAACGGCGGATTCAACGCCAACGCCGGACTCCGCGTCGCGGGCGGCGACTACATCCGCAGCCTGTACAACTACCGCTCCACGGAACTGCCCGTCAGCAAGTACTCGTTCCGCCTCTACTTCCGCGGCGAGTACGGCGACGGCAAGCTCGACTTCCCCGTCTTCCCCGGCACCGCGGTGGAGTCCTTCGACACCATCCATCTGCGCGCCGGCATGAACGACCATTCCAACCCGCTGCTGAAGGACGAGTTCGTCCGCCTGCTCTGCTCGCAGATGGGCCTGGTGGCCTGCCATGGCACCTTCGTCCATCTGTTCCTCAACGGCGTCTATCGGGGCATCTACAACCCCACCGAACGGGTCAACGAGGACTTCCTGAGGCAATACCACGGCGGAGGCGAGCTGTGGGACGTGATCGGCGCACAGAACCAGCTCCTCGGCGGCGACCTTGCGGCCTGGAACGCGCTCCGCACCGCGGCCACGCGCGACCTGACCCTCGCGGCCAACTACCTCAACGTGGAGTCGCGGATGGACCTCGTGAATTTCGTCGACTACCTCCTGCCACACATCTGGGCGGACAACGACGACTGGCCGCACAACAACACCCGCGCAGCGCGGGAAAGGGTCCCGGGTTCCCGGTTCCGGTTCTATCCCTGGGATGCCGAATTCGCATTCGGTTCCCACGACGTCACCTACGACACCATCGCCAACACGCTCTCCACCACGAGCCCCCCATGGGGCACTGCGGACTACCAGACCCTGTTCAACGCCCTGAGGCGTTCCCCGGAGTTCCGGTTGCTCTTCGCCGACCGCGTCCACCGTGCCTTCTTCAACGACGGCCCGCTGACGGACGCCCGGATCCGGTCCTCCTACGACGGGCTCAAGGCCGGACTTGCCCCATCGATCTCCGGCTTCAACGACGTGATCACCCCCTGGATCAACGCACGTCGCCGCCATGTGACCAACGCCTTCCTCCGCGCCGGATTCCTGGTGTCCTCGAACGCACCCGGACTGAACCGTTTCGGCGGGACCGTCCCGGTCGGCTTCCGGCTCGTGATGACCAACCTCGCCGGCACCATCTGGTACACCACCAACGGCATCGATCCCCGCGTCCCGTTCGCCTCGACCAACCATGCCACGGCCATACGCTACGCCACGCCCGTGGCCATCGACCGTCCGGTTCGCCTGCTTGCACGGTCCCTGAATGGCACCAACTGGAGCGCGCTCGTCGACGCCACCTTCACCGTCGGACACGGCGCCGTTCCCATCCGGTTCACCGAGGTCATGTACAACCCGCCCGGCGGCGAGGCGTACGAGTTCCTCGAACTCCAGAACATCGGCGGCGTGCCGGTCGACGTCTCCGGCTTCCAGCTCGACGGCGTCGGGTTCCGTTTCCCCGAGCCGTTCCCGGTGGTGCCCGCAGGCGCCCGTCTCGTCCTCGCAAACGGACTCCGCACCAATCTCTTCACCGGCAGGTACCCCTCCGTTGCCGTCGCCGGCTGGTTCTCGGGTGCGCTCTCGAATGGCGGTGAACGGCTGGAATTGCTCGACCGCGCGGGCCGGGTCGTCACCTCCGTGGACTACGGCGACTCCGTCCGCTGGCCACGCAGGGCGGACGGCGGCGGCGCATCCCTGGAAAACGTCCGCCCCGACGCCGATCCCGACAACCCGGCCCACTGGCAGGACGGCCCGTCCGGCGGCACTCCCGGACAGCCCAACTCGGCCCCGCCGATCGTCGCCGTCCGGCTGAACGAGATCCATGCCAACGGCTCCGCCGACTGGATCGAGCTGCGCAACTCGGGCGCCTCCTCGGCCAACCTGTCGGGCTGGTCCCTCACCGACGACACCGACCCGCGCCGGTTCGTCTTCCCGTCGGGCACCCTCCTCGCCCCCGGCGGCCACCTCCTGGTCCACTCCGCGTCCTCCACGAACCCCGGTCCCTACCGGGCGCCGATCCAACTCGATCGCTCCGGGGAGACGCTGGTGCTGTTCGACGCCGCCACCAACCGCGTCGATGTCGTCCGCTACGGCGGCGTTCCGGAAGGATTCTCCCTCGGGCGCGCCGGGAGCCTTGATTGGACCCTCTGCGAGCCGACACCCGGATCGGCAAACGAACCGGTGACCGCATTCGGTCCCGCGTCCTCCATCGCCATCAACGAACTCGAGGCCAACTCCGGCGACGGCAACGACTGGATCGAACTCCACAACACCTCCGCGCTCCCGGTGGGCATCGAAGGTTGGTCGGTCGTCAACACCAACGGCATCGCCCCCGTCGGTTCCCCCATGTTCATCGGCCCAGGCGGCTTCCTCGTTCTCAAGGCCGACGGCCTTCCGGGACCGGACCACCTCGACCTTCGGCTTCCGGCCACCGGCGGCTTCGTCGCCCTGCTCGACGCGCGGGCCGGCGAGGTGACACGCATCACCTATCCCAACCAGATCGCCGAGACCGCCTACGCCCGCATCCCGGACGGGACCGGGGCCTTCCAGTCCCTCTCGTTCAGCGCGACCCCGGGCGCCAGCAACCGGGTCGCGGATCTCGGACGTGTCGCACGCTTCTCCGAGTTCCTCGCGCGGGGGACAAACGATTGGATCGAGCTGGAGAACGCCTCCACGAATCCCCTGCCCCTCGGTCCGTTGGTGCTGGAGGTCAACCCGCCGGACCTGCCGCCGCTCTCGGCAGCCCTCGGCGGCACCCGCATCCTCGCGCCGTCGGAACGGGTCGTGATCCACTGCGGTTCGTTGCCCCAGGGACTCTTCCCCGGCCCCGGCGTCCTGCTCTTCCCCATCCCGCTGCCGGACGACGGCGCGGAGGTGTCCCTCTTCGATGCGGCCGGAAGGATCCTGGACCGCGTGGAATACGGTCCCCAGGTCCCCGGCCGGTCGCTCATCCGCATCCAGCCCAACTGGTGGCTCTCGGCCACCAACACCCCCGGGACCGCCAACTCGGTCGTCGCCGACATGGCCGGCGGCTCCCAGATCCGCATCAACGAATGGCTGGCCTCCGCAGGTGGAACCAACGAGTTCGTGGAACTGCACAACGCGGAGACGCTGCCGGTGAACATCAGCCGTTGGGCCCTCACCGACGACCCGTCGATCCAAGGCGCCACCAACCGCATCCTGCCGCCCCAAAGCTTCATCCCCGGATCCGGCTTCGCCCGCTTCCGGCTCGAGGACACCGGCCCCGGCGTCCCCGGGGCTCCGCTGAAGTTCCGGCTGAGCGCGCTCGGTGAGACGATCCGTCTCTTCACCGCGACCGGCGGGGTCGTCGACACCGTGGACTTCCTCGTCCAGGAACCCTGGGTCTCCGAGGGCCGATTCCCGGACGGCTCGACCAACATCATGCGCTTCCCCGACGCCATGACCCCGGGTGCGCCCAACCGGGGTCGCCCCGTCGACGTCGACGGAGACGGCATCCCCGACGCCTGGGAGACGCAGAACGGTTTCCGTCCGGATTTCGCCGGCGATGCCGTGCTGGACGCCGATGGCGACGGCCTGTCGAACCTGCACGAGTACCTCGCGGGAACGGATCCCCGCAATGCGGCCAGCGGCCTGCGCGCCGGCTTCACGACGAGCCCGAGCGGACTGCTCACCCTCCGGTTCCAAGCGGCCGCCGGTCGCACCTACTCGGTGCTCCACGCCACGTCGCCGGCTGGAACCTGGACGCGGCTTTCCGATGTCGCCGAGGGCGAAAGCCGGGAAATCTCCGTGCCGATCCAGATGTTCCTGGCCGGAACCCGGTTCTATCGGATCGTCACCCCAGCCCAGCCCTGACATGCGCTACCTGATCCGCGAGAAGATCCTCTGCCTCGGTGACGACTTCTCCATCCGCGACGAAGCCGGCCGCGAGCGGTTCTGCTTCGACGGCAAGGCGTTCACGCTGTTCCGAGAGCGGATCAACATCCGCGACGAACACGGCGCCGACGTCGGCTTCGTCCGCCAGAAGATCACCCTGGTCCGGAAGGCCTGGGAGATCCACCTGCGCGGCCGCCACGTGGCGACGGTGAGCAAGGACATCCTCACGCTGCTGCGCTGTTCGTTCACGGTCGACGTGCCCGGCCCCGACGACTACGAGGCCCAGGGCGGTTTCCTGCACCACGACTACACCTTCAGCCACCGTGGCGGCGTGGTGGCCACGGTCTCCAAGAAATGGCTTTCGATCCGCGACACCTACGCCGTCGACATCGAACCCGGCCAGGACGACCTGCTGATCCTCGCCAGCGCGGTGGTCATCGACCAGATCTGCCACGACGAGGACGGAAACTCCGCCCACGAGCACTGAGGCAACCGTCAGTGGGAGCCTGGGGGCGGCCCTCAGGCAGAAGCGCCAAGGCGCAAAGGAAAGCGTTGGGGAATCGGAGGAGAATGCGTCCACCGGATCCGGTTGGGTTCCGATTCTGGATCCGACCTGCCGTTGGCGACTTGGCGTTCTCGCGTGAGCCACTTTCCGGAGGAGCTGCTGCCGCGTTCGCGGGGACTCGCTCAGCGCCAACCCAGGGACTGCAGTGCGGTCTTCACCACCCACCGTTCCCGCTCCAGTGTCGCCTCGGCCACCTCACGGGTCGTCCCGGTCAGCTCCACGACGATCCGTACGGCCCGGTCGCGCAGCTTCACGTTGGAGGGGTTCAGGTCGACCATCAGGTTGCCCGCCACCTTGCCCAAACGCACGAAGGCCAACGTCGTGAGGGTGTTCAGGATCAGCTTCGTGGCCGTACCCGATTTCAGCCGGGTCGAACCGGTCAGCACCTCGGGACCGACATCGACCGCCAACACATGGTCCGGACGTGAACCGCGGGCGAACTTCAGGTGGGGCTGGAACGACACCAGCGCCGTGGCCGCTCCGCGCTTGCGGGCTTCACCCAAGGCGCCCCAGACGAACGGTGTCCGCCCCGACGCCGCGATTCCGACGACGACGTCCCTTGGCCCGACCTCGCGGGCGGCCATTGCCGACATCCCCGCCGTGGCGTCGTCCTCGGCGCCTTCCACCGCCGAATGCAACGCCTTCTCCCCGCCGGCCATGATGCCCTGGACCTGCTCCGGCGAGGAGCGGAACGTCGGCGGGCACTCGCTGGCGTCGAGCACGCCCAGTCGGCCGCTGGTCCCGGCGCCGACATAGAACAGCCGACCACCGGAGCCCAGGGCCTCCGCGGCGCGCCGCACCAAAGCCGCCAGTTCCCGCGAATGGGCCGCCACCGCCGGGGCCACCGCCGCCTCTTCGGACAGCATCAGCTCCACGGCCGCCTTCAACGGCATCCGGTCCAATTCCATCGAGCGCGGATTCCGCAGTTCGGTTGGCGAGAGGGCGGTCGCCTCCGGTCGGAGGACGGTTCCGACCTCCGGGACCCGGACATCGACCGCACCGGCGTCGGCCTTCTCCGCCAAGGCGACGGCGCCCCAGGCCGACTCGCGTTCCAGCACCCGAACCCGAACCCGGCTTCCCGCCACCTTCAGGCGCCGTGCGATGAACGGGCGCCAACGCGGCTGCCTCGCGAAGACGCTGCCGGCGAGCACGAACTCGATCCCCGCGCCGGCGCTGCCGGAGCCGGCTTCCGCAACCAGCCTGCCCGCCGTGCCCACGGCAAGGTCGAACAGGCCGCCCAGGGATTGCTCCACCACGTCCTTCATGTCGCGGTCACCTTCCGCCGCCGCCTGGAAGACCAGGGGAGCCAAGGCCGCGACGTCGCGTTTGCCAGCGCCTTGGATCCACCCCACCAGCGGCTCGAAGTCGTTCAACAGCAGTTGCCGCAACACCAGCGGACCGAAACGCCCGCCGGAACCCGTGCGATCCAATCGGTGGATCAGCCGCCGCAACGCCGAGTGGGCGATGTCGTAGCCGCTGCCGCAGTCGCCGAGGAGGTGCCCCCAGCCGCCCATCTTCGCCGTGGTTCCGGCCCGGTTGCGGCCGAAGCAGCAGGACCCCGTGCCGCTCAGCACGACCACGCGGACGTCGACGGAATCCGAACCGCCCATGGCCGCCGCCTCGAGCGCCGTCACCAGGTCGTGGTCCACCACCGCCGGCACACCGGACCAGACGCGGCCGGCGATGTGCTGGATCCGCGCCCGATCCTCGGCCGTGCGGACGCCGGCCATGCCGATGCCCAACGCCGACGGGAGAGGCATCGCGTCGCGGATGCCGGCGAAGTGGGTCTCCAGCTGGGCGTCGGTCACGAGCCGCAGGTTCGCGGCGCCGCATTCGAGCCGCTTCAGAAGGCGGCGATCCGATCCGGCCGAGGCGATGGCCGTCGTCCGCGTCCCGCCGCACTCGATCCCGAGGTTCACCCGATCCTTCATCGTGGACATCAGCCTAACGGGTGTCGCCTACCTGGGAACAGTGGAACGATGGGAAGGGCGAAGAGGGCGAGGCGGGGAAAGGTTGAAAGGTTGAAAGGTTGAAAGGTTGAAAGGTTGAAAGGTTGAAAGGTTGAAAGGTTGAAGGGCTGAAGGGAGGGCCGGAGATAGTTCTAGACTTTTCGCCTGTTTTCACTCGTCGCCGATCGAACGCTTCAACGCTTCAACGCTTCAACGCTTCAACGCTTCAACGCTTCAACGC
>JAIYBC010000067.1 GCA_027488845.1 Verrucomicrobiales bacterium
ACCGATTGGGGTGTTTTGCTGCAATGAAGCGGCAGTCACCAAACTGTTTACATTGTTCAACGATTTCGGCGTAAGTCGCTCGCAATCAACGTAACTGTCTTCACTTCATTGGTAGACGCTGGCCAAGTCCAAGGACCGGAACTGAGCCGAAATCGGCCGAACGGGACGAAGGCGGACCTCACGCAAAACCGCCAAGACGCAAACCGGGATCTGATTTCGGTCCTGCGGTCCGAGCCGGAGCTCTTCCGACTCGACCCGGACCCGAAACCCACCCGACTTCCACGTTCCAGCCGTCTCCGTGTGCCGGCCTGCAGGTTCCGCGGAACCGATCCGGTCCGGGCCCCGGATCAGACCTGGAGATAGACGTAGATCGCGAAGGCGATCGCGGCGACGCCGGCCACCGCGGCGACGGACCACAGGAAGTTCCGCTTCTGCGTGGCGATGGCGAAGGTCGCGATGATCACCGCGGCCTGGGCCGAGAGCATCCCAAGGAAGAACTTCCCGCTGCGGCTGCGATGGCGCTCCGCGGCCAGGTTCACCTTGCGCACCTGGAGCTCGAGCAACTGGGCGACCACCTGGTTGAGACGGGCCTCGGATTCGTAGCGGGCGGCGTTGATCCGCATCCGGGTGCCGGCGAAGTCCCGGGCCGCGTCGCGATCGCCCTTGGGCAGTTCCTTTTCCATCCGGTCCAAATCCCGCAACAACGGGCTGCTCGCCACCTCGAAGGCCTCGGCGACCTCCCGGGCCGACTTCAACGACGACTGGATGACCGGCTCGGGGACGGAACGGACGAGGGTGGCGACCTCCGACTCCGGCTTCTGCGCCTCCGCGGCGTCCAGCGCGGACTGCACGGCGGGGTCCAGACGCAGCTCCGGCGGAACCGGCAGCTTGGCCAGCAACGCGGCGTCGGTCGGCCGGACTTCCCCGATCGCCTGCAACAGCTCCAGGGAGTTCTTCTGCATGGCGCCGCGCAGCTTCTTCGCCTGGAAGTAGCCCCATTGGTCGCCGGCCTTGGATTGGATCTGGGCGCCGAGCGCGCGTTCGTACTGCGCCCGGGTCATCTCGCTCGAGGCCAGACCCGCGAGGAGCGTCGCCACCACGGTCATCACCACCGGGGTGACGGTGAGGATCTTTCCCCATCGGGTCTGGGGCAGTTCGCGTTTGAGTTCCTCCGGGATGGCGGTCTTCACCCGCGAAGGCTACGGCACCGACGACACGTCCTGCAATCCGAGCGAAGCGCGAAACCGGCATACCGCGAGCGAGCTTGCCGCTGGCCTGCGGAGAGGACCGGAGGTTGACTCCGAGGCACCGATGATCGTCGAACTCGCCTACGGCTCAGGAACCCTCCCGGTCGAACTCCCGGAGGCGAGGACCACGGTGATCCGCCCGACGGACCACCCCGGCCTGGCCGACGAACGGCATGCGCTGTTGGAGTCGCTGCGCAACCCCATCGGGACCCGGCCGCTCTCGGAATGGATCCGGCCCGGGGCCCGCATCTGCATCCTCTTCACCGACATCACCCGCGCCACCCCGAACGAACGCATCATCCCGTGGCTGCTGGAGCACCTGGAGTCGCTGGGAGTGCGGGATGAACAGATCACCTTGCTGAACCAGCTCGGCACGCATCGTCCGAACACGCCCGGGGAGCTCCGGACCCTGCTCACCGACGCGGTGTTCGACCGGTATCGCGTGCTCAACCACGAACCCTATTCGCGCGAGGCCTGCACCGGCTTCGGAGTGACCCGGACCGGGGCGCCGGTGCTGTTGAACCGCGAGTGCGCCGAGGCGGACGTCCGGATCGTCACCGGCTTCATCGAGCCGCACTTCTTCGCCGGCTTCAGCGGCGGCCCCAAGGGCATCATGCCCGGGGTGGCCCACGTCGACACCGTCCAGAGCAACCACGGCGAACACCACATCGGACATGCGAACGCCACCTTTGGCGTCTGCGAGGGGAATCCGCTCTGGGAGGAACTGCTCGAGATCGCGCTGCGCGTCGGACCGAGCTTCCTGCTGAACGTGAGCCTGAATCCAAGCCGACGGATCACCGGCCTCTTCGCCGGCGACCTCCGTTTGGCCCACGCGGCCGGACGCCGTTTCGTCCGGGAGTCGGCCATGCAGGCGGTCGACGGGGAGTTCGACGTGGTGGTCACGACCAACTCGGGATACCCGCTAGACCAGAACCTGTATCAGGGCGTCAAGGGTTTGGCCGCCGCGGGTCGGATCGCGCGGCCGGGCGGACTGGTCCTGCTCGCCGCCGAATGCCGCGAAGGCGTCCCCTCGGGAAGTCCCTACGACCAACTTCTTCGGGAAGGCCGGGACATGGAGGAGGTGCTCGCACTGCTCGCCACGCCGGGATTCTCACGTCCCGAACAGTGGCAGGCGCAGATCCAGGGAGTGCTGCAGCGACGTCTGCGCGTCCGCGTGAAGTCCGACATCCCCGATGCGGTCCTGCGCGCGGCCCACCTCGAGCCGTGCCACGACATCGCGGCCGCCGTCGTCGAGGAGCTCCGCCGACGGGGTCCGGAGGCCCGGGTCGCGGTTCTGCCGCAGGGCCCCCTGACGATTCCCTACGCCCGTCAGCGGACCTGACTCCGGCCCGGCGCGCCGACATCCGGGTGTCGACACGTTCCCTCCCCGGTCCCAAGCTCGCGCGACATCCGATGCCACCCGTCATGCTGTCCGAATCCGAGGTCCAGGAGATTGTCGCAAGGCAGTGCCCCACCGATTCCTACCGGGGTCGGAAGGTCCTGCTGATCATCCCCGACGGGACGCGGACGGCGCCGATCGGCCTGATGTTCCGGACGTTGTTCGAACAGATCGGATCCGTCGTCGCCCACTTCGACATCCTCATCGCCTTGGGAACCCATCCGCCGATGTCGGAGGAGGCCATCTGCGGGCGGCTGGAGATCACGGCGGAGGAGCGGGCGGGGCGCTACGCCTCGGTCCGGTTCTTCAACCACGAGTGGGACAACCCGGCGGCGCTCCACACCCTCGGCGTGATCCCGGCGGAGGAGATCCGGCAGCTTTCCGAAGGCCTGTTCGCGATGGACGTGCCGGTCTCGGTGAACCGCCGCGTGCTCGAATGCGACCAGATCATCATCGTGGGTCCGGTGTTCCCGCACGAGGTGGTGGGGTTCAGCGGCGGCAACAAGTACCTGTTCCCCGGCGTGAGCGGACCGGAGATCCTCAACTTCTTCCATTGGCTGGGAGCGGTGATCACCACCATGGGCGTGATCGGGCACAAGTGGACTCCGGTGCGGAAGGTGGTCGACCGGGCCGGCTCGATGGTGCCGGTTCCCAAGCTCTGCTTCGCCCTCGTTGTCCAGCCGGGCGGCGGACTTCGCGGACTCTTCTCAGGCACCCCGGAGGAGGCCTGGACCGCCGCAGCGGACCTCTCGGCCCAGACACACATCGAGTGGAAGGACCACGACTTCCACACCATCCTGAGCTGCGCCCCGGCGATGTACGACGAGCTCTGGGTCGGCGCCAAGTGCATGTACAAGCTCGAGCCGGTGCTGCGGCCCGGAGGCGAACTCATCATCTACGCCCCCCACCTCCACGAGATCAGCGTCGTGCACGGGCAGTTGATCCGTCAGGTCGGATACCATTGCCGCGACTACTTCCTGCGCCAGTGGGACCGCTTCAAGCACCTGCCTTGGGGCACCCTCGCCCACAGCACCCATGTGTTCGGTCTCGGCACCTTCGACGGCGAGGTCGAGACCCGACGCGCCCGGGTCACCTTGGCCACGGGCATCCCCGAGGAGGTCTGCCGGGAGATCAACCTCGGCTACCGGGACTGGCGTTCGATCGACGTGGAGTCGTTCCGGAACCGGGAAGCGGAGGGGATCCTGTACGTGCCGAAGGCGGGTGAGACGCTGTACCGGCTTCGTGAGCCGGCCGGCGCCGCGAATCCGGGCTCCGGACATTGACAATCCTCAGGTCGGCCAAGGACTCTCCACCTCCTAGCCGACGAGCCGCCATGTCCAAAAACGCATCGACGTTTCCCAACTTCAAGGAGGCGTACTGTGCCGCTCACGGGTGTTCCCCGGAGAGGTTTACCGGACATCTGCTCTGCCGCTCGGTTCCGCCCCATTTCCGCCTCTTGGCGGCTCTCACCTATCGGCTGAATCCGTCCCTGTTCGTCGCCGAGATCGACGTCATCTCCCAGATGGGCCGTGCCGCCTCGGGACGTGAAATCGGTTCGGCCGTCTCGGATCTCGACGGCTTGCGAAGGGTGGAGCGCAGCTTCTGGCGGGGAATCGGATTGAGGGCCAACGGCGACCGCCTGCTCGATGCCTGGCAGGAGGTGAAGCCCCTGGTCGCGAGGCCCAACCCCACCGCGCCGCCCGACACGACCCTTCTGGCCCCGAGCCCGACCAACGCCGGGGCCGCCCCGGTTGCGGAACCGCATCGCGACCGCCCCGCGGTCCTGCAACGCAAACTCCGTCAACTTCACACCGAGATCACCTCGGGCCGGAACCTGTCCAGCGTGCTTTCCGAGATGGACATGACCGAGGCGGAACTGATGGAGACCCTCGAGAGGAACGCCGAGGGGAACGCGCCGATCGCCTGGCTCCACCGGCAGTTGAAGACCACCCAAAGGGTGGCCGAACTCGAAGCCGAGAACCGGGGACTCATGAAGATGCTGTCCCAGGCCGGCCTGCAGGGAGAATCGGCCGCATCGGGTCCAGGGCGGACTCCTCCGGCCCCACGCTGACCCCACGGTCCGCAGACCATCCACAAACCCCATTTCCATGAGCAAAGTCATGCGTGTCGGCATCATCGGCGGCGGCCTCATGGGCCGCGAGGCCGCCAGCGCCTTCGGCCGTTGGTTCGTCCTGAACCAGTTTCCGGTCCGGGCCGAACTGGTCGCGGTCTGCGATCTCCAGGATTCCCTTCTGGATTGGTTCCGACATATCCCCGGCGTCCGTCTCCTCACCCGCAGCCACCAGGAGCTCCTCGCCTGCCCCGACGTGGATGTCGTCTACGTCGCGGTGCCCCACAACCTGCACGAGTCGATCTACCTCGACGTCCTTCGGGCCGGGAAGGATCTCCTCGCGGAGAAACCCTTCGGCATCGACCTCGCCGCAGCGCGCCGCATCCGCACGGCCGTCCAGGAGTCCGGGCGTTTCGTCCGGTGCAGCTCCGAGTTCCCCTTCCTGCCAGGCCCCCAACGGGTGGTCCAATTCGTCAAGTCCGGCCGTCTGGGCAAGCCGCTCGAGGTGCGGTCCTGCTTCTGGCACGCCTCGGACCTCGACCCTTCCAAGCCCGTGAACTGGAAGCGGCAGGTCCGGACCTGTGGCGAGATCGGAGTGATGGGCGACCTCGGGATGCATGTCGTGCACCTGCCGTTCCGGCTCGGTTGGAACCCCGTCCGGGTCTACGCCCAGCTGCAGAAGATCCATACGGAACGTCCGGATGGACGCGGAGGGGTGGCTCCCTGTGACACCTGGGACAACGCCATGCTCCACACCGAGGTGGTCATCGACGGCATGGAGACGCCGATGCGCCTCGAGACGAAGCGTCTCGCACCGGGCGCGACCAACACCTGGTCGATCGAGGTGCTCGGGACCGACGGCGGCATCCGTTATTCCACCGCGGAACCCAAGACGCTCTGGGTCTTCGACCGCCAGAAGGAGCAATGGTGGAACCGCACGGAACTCGGCTTCCAGACCCCGTTCCCCACGATCACCGGAGGCATCTTCGAGCCGGGATTCCCGGACTGCTTTCTGCAGATGTGGGCCTCCTACGCCGCGGAGCGCGCCGGCGTACTCGGTGAGAGGTTCGGATGCGTCACCCCGGACGAGGCCGTCCGCAGCCACGAACTCTTCGAGGCGGCCTTGGAATCCCATCGGACGCGGTCGGCGGTGGCCTTGTCCTGAGCGGACGGCCGAGGACCGGGATCCGGGCTCATCGGAATCGGCGTTTCAGCGAATCGCGGTGCCCGGAGCCGGAGGCAGGTCCCCCGCCAATTCCAGCTCGATTTCCCGGAGCTGGCCTTGATGGAGACCGACGACCGCGTTCCGCGCCCGATCTTGGAGGCGGTTCGCGCGCAGCACGCCGGCATACACCGCCCTCCATCTCGGTTCCTGGGTGGTCCAGTCGATCGGACGACCCTCCATGATCTCCATTGCCGGTTCCAGCTTCTGCTGCCGGAGAAGGATCAGCCCCAGGACCGCCACCGGCGCGACCATGTCGGGCTTCTTCGAGACCAGACTGCGCATCCGTCCTTCGGATTCGGACAGGTTCTCCCCGAGAAGGCCTTCGAGATAGGCCAGTTGGGTCTGGACCACCGGCTCACCGCCAAGGACCCGTGACAGGGAGGCGTACACCGCACGCTCGATCCGGATCGCCTTCGAGGCTTCCCCGAAGCCGCGGGAGGGACGGGATCGGACCAGTCTCAGGAGTTGGGGAGCCGCGACCGCTTCCAGTCCGCTGCGGTTGAGGGCGGAGAGCCAGATGAGCACCGCCGTGTCCTGCTGCCCGATGCTCTCGGCGAAGTGGGCCAGCTCGACCAACACCTCCGGCCGCGCCTCGTTGCGCCGGGCGGCCTGGTCCAGCCTCTTGACCGCCCCCTCGAAGTCCCCCCGCCCCGCCGCCGCCAGGGCCCCGGCACAATCGGCCGCCAACAGATCCAAGGTCTGCAAGCCGACGGTCGAAAAGCGCTCCAAGTCATCCCATCGCCCAGTTTCCCCCAGCAATTCCATCCAGGCGATGGCCATCGGACGGTTCGTGGAGACCATCTCCATGGGCAACAGCCTACCGGCTTCCGCATGGCATCGATGCTTCCGGAACCAGCCGACGAGTTCGAGTCGTTCGGAAACACCCAACGACCTTCCAGCCTCCCGATCCGCCACCGCTTCAATCCAGGTGGACTTCCTGTCGGGCTGGACCTGGATCCTGAGGTCCGCGAGCTGGAGCCGATCCGTCAGGCCGGTCTCGGGAAGGGTTTCCAGTTCCCGAAGCAGCCAGGACTGCTCCGTCTCCGGCAGACCTTCCAGCTGTCCCAACATCTTCAAGGCCTCCGTCCGAAGGGGTCCGGCTGTGGCCATGCGCTTCAGATGCTGGAACGCCTCCTCTCCCGCTCGCGGATCCCGCGTTTCCAGGAGAACCCGTGCCAAGGTCATCACCCTCTCGGGATCGTCCTTGGCCCCTTCCAACCCCAGGCGGGCCGCCGCGACCGCGTTCGGGTGGTCGCCAATCAGGAGCAGTTGGTCGAGCAACAGCCATTGGAAGCGTCGGTCCCGGGGATTCGACCGGATCAGCTCTTGGATGACGGGCCCGGACTTGTCGAGACGCCCCAAGGACTGGGCCGC
The DNA here is from genome assembly GCA_027488845.1 of Verrucomicrobiales bacterium. Classification (GTDB taxonomy): domain Bacteria; phylum Verrucomicrobiota; class Verrucomicrobiia; order Limisphaerales; family UBA9464; genus SXXZ01. The sequence goes on from JAIYBC010000067.1 coordinate 7,317, forward strand.
CTGGACATAACCCTGGAGATCCTCGTCCGTTGGATTGATCCGTGTGAACAGCTGCTCCCAATACGTGAGCGCCTCCGGGAGGCCGGCGACGGTGCAGAAGCGTGCTGTGAGCCGAAGGACGGCAGGTTCGGAGGGAGCCCGCCGCAGGGCGCTTTGGAGGAAGCGACCGGCGCCCGGAAGATCCCGGCTGGCCAAACGCTGCTCCCCGTTGGCGGCCAAACGCCGCGCCTGGGAGGACTTCCAGGAATCCAGCATCGGTTTGCGGAATGCAGCCAACGCAAATGCCAAGGCGAGAGCGAAGGGGATCCAATTGGGTGTCCACCAACGGTGGGACTTTGGAACGTCCTGGATACCCGACACCGGATCAGTCTCAACGAATCCGCCCCCTTGGAAACAATGGAAATCGTTGGGAATGAGACCTAAACCGAGTATTCTCTACCGTGTTGGCTGCATTTGATACAGCCTCTCGGGATCTGGAGGCGCCGTTGGTCCTCGATTGTTGATGTCGATTTCCCGCCCCAATTTCTTGAGGTTGTCGCAGGGGGTGGCGCTGGCCGCCGCCCTGTCCGCCCCTGCCTTGGCGCAGATCTCGATCACGAGCTCAACCTTCTCGTACACCAACAACTTCAACTCGCTGGCCGCCTCGGGAACGCCGACCTGGACCGACAACACAACCATGGCGGGATGGTATGCGGCGCGCAACGCCAGCTCGGTCAACACGCCCTTCACCAGCTACACGGCCAACGATGGTTCCTCGGCCACCGGCGCCCTCTACAGCTATGGCAACACCAGCGACCGGGCGCTGGGCAGCATTGCGGACATCTCGGGGGCCACGACCGTCGCCTACGGCGTCCGGTTGCGAAACAACACCGGCGCGACGCTCACCCGGCTCTCCATCGGCTTCACCGGTGAGCAATGGCGACGGGCCGGGGGAGGTGCGAGTGCGAACCACACCCTGGCCGTCTCCTATCGCATCTCCAGCACGGTCACGACCCCGGATCCCGTCGGTTCCTTGGCTTGGACCACCGTCGGCACCTTGACCTTCAACACCCCACAGGACTCCAGGTCGGGAGGCGGCGCCGCGTTGGACGGAAACAACGTGGCCAACCGGGTCGAGCTCTTCACCGCCAACATCTCCATCAGCCTTCCCAACAACTCCGAGATCTTCATCCGATGGGTCGATGCCGCGAATTCCGGTAGCGACCACGGTGTCGCCATCGACGACGTCCGGATTTATGTGCCCGAGGCGGGCGTAGTTGGCCCATTGACATTGGTCGCGTTCGCCGCCGGACACGCCTGGCTGAAACGGCGGCGGGTCAACCGGAGGTCGGCGGCGGCGACAGGGGCAGCACCAGTTGACGTCCCCCGGACTCCCGCAGACCGCTGACCCCGAGTCCCAGCAGACGCAGCGGCCGATTCACCAGGCGTTCGCGTCCCAACAGCCAGCAGCCCAAACGGTAGAGGTCCCGGGCCTCCGAAACCGACTGGTCGCCCGAGTACTGCCGGGTCAACGTGGAGAAGTCCCCATAGCGGACCTTTACCTGCACTGTCTGCGCCTCCAACCGACGCCGATGCAGCTTCTCCGCGATCTCCTCCGCCTGTTCCTTCAGGGCCGACCGGAGCGTGGGACGATGCTCGGTGTCGTTCCGGAAGGTGGTCTCGCTGGAGATGCTCTTGACGGTGTCGTCCTGGGAAAGTTCCCGGTCGTCCTCACCCATCGAGAACCGGCGCAGCACGGGGCCCCAGGAACCGACCAACGCCCGGAGGTCCCCCGGATGGTCCTGCAGGTCGCCGATCGTCCGGATCCCGGCCCGGGCGAGGATCTCCTCGGTCACACGGCCGACCCCATGGAGCGCCCGGGCGGGCATCGGTCGCAGAAAGGCCACCCGGTCCCGGTCCGGGATCACGCAGAGTCCGTCGGGCTTCCCGTAGTCGCTGGCGATCTTGGCCAGCAGCTTGTTCGAGGCAATGCCAACGCTCGCGGTCAGGTCCCGTTCCTCCCGGATGCGCCGCTTCAGGCCGCGTGCGAGTACCAATGCCCTGCAAACCCCCTGCTCCGGGTCCGCCGCCTTCAACAGGGCCGTGGCGTCGAGGTAGGCCTCGTCGACCGAGACCTTCTCCAGCTCCACGCCGGATTCGGCGACGATGCGGAAGATCTCCCGGGACTCCTCGGCGTAGCGTTCCATCCGCGGACGGAGGAACACCCCCTGAGGACAGAGTCGTCCCGCCGTGGTGCTGGGCATGGCGGAACGCACGCCGAAACGCCGTGCCTCATAGCTCGCCGCCGAGACCACACCCCTGGAAGTCGGCGATCCACCGACGATCACCGGCTTGCCCCTCAACGAAGGCTGGTCCCGCTGCTCCACGGACGCGAAGAAGGCGTCCATGTCGAGGTGGAGAAGGATCCGGACCGTCGCCATCGGGACTCGGGCCTCCGCCGGCGCGTCAACGCTTCTTCGAACTGAATCCCCGCGGGAGGTTGGGATTGTCGGCTCCGGTCCCGGGAGGTGTCTCGGCCACGGCCTCCTCGGCGGGTGCCGCCTCTTCCGGAATGCCCAGACGCGAACGGGCCTTCTTGGCGGCGCCGGTCTCGGGATACTCCGCGATGACGCGTTCCAGGATCGCCATCGCCTTGGCAGGCTGGTTCATCGACCCCGAATAGAGATTCGCGAGGTGGATCGCCGTCCAGCCCCACTTCTCTCGGCTCAGCCCCTTGGTAAGGACCTCCTCCAGCTCGAGGGTCGCCGCGAGTGGATTGGAGAGGTCCTTCTCGTAGATCTCCGCGATGCGGATCGCCACGTACTGCTCACGGGGATTCCTGCTGAGGTATTCGCGCATCAACGCGATGGCGTCGAGGTGGTTGCCCTTGGCCCACTCGGCCTCCGCCGCATCGTACTCGGGATCGTTCTGCGACGGGGCGTCCTCCGAGAAGACCACGCTCCCGGTGCGACGCGAGAACCACTGGGCCACCTCCCAGGCCACCAAACCGGCGAGGACCAGCATCATGCCCACAAACCCACCCAGCCATCCGAACGACTTCGATTGGGCCGGCTTGGCTTCCGGAGCCTTGGCAAGCGACGCGGCGGGCGGCGGGGCGGTCGCGGCCACCGGGGCGTTCGTGCCCGCGGACTCGGCCGAAGTCGTCGTCAACACGGTGTCGTTGGTGGTCTCCACGACCGATGGAACCGCGGCCGTCCCATTGGCCTCCACCTCCGCCGGAACACCCCGCGAAAGCTCGGCACCCGCGTATCCGGCCCGGAACCGCTGCAGGCAATAGATCGAACCGAGCAGCAACAGCAATGCGATGACCCCTTTGACCAGCGTGTTCATGAGACCTGTGACCAGACTGTTACGAAGGCACCGTTTGGGAAAGACCAAACAGCAAAGACGACGACTCGACGGGACTTCGGAGGGGGCGAGGTGGACGGTGGGATTGCAATGCGGTCGGCCTTGATCGTCCGCCATTTCCGTCGCCTAGTCGTCGCGGCATGCAGCTGTACCCACTTCCATCCGAAACCGCGGGAGCGGAGTTCCTCGCCTGGGAGGAGGCGATCCTCGACGCGGTCGACGCGGGGGAATCCGACGAGGGGATTTGCCTCTGGGAGTCCGGGCGACGTTTCGTCGTCCTCGGCTGTGGACAGCGGGCCGAGGCGGAGGTCCATCTGGAGCGGTGCCGGGAAATGGGAATCCCGGTCTTCCGCCGCTGCAGCGGTGGCGGAGCCGTCGTCCAGGGACCGGGTTGCCTGAACTACGCGGTCATCCTGCGGCACGACGCCTCCGGACCACTCGCCTCGATCCAGGGAACCAACCGCTGGGTGATGGAACGTCAGCGGGATGTCCTGCGGGAGGCCACCGGATTGCCGATCGAACTTGAGGGGCACACGGATCTGGTTTTGGGCGACCGCAAGTTCTCCGGGAACGCCCAACGCCGGAAACGGGGAGCCCTGCTCTTCCATGGCACACTCCTCCTGGACTTCCATCTGCCCACCATCGCCGAGTGTCTCCGGTTCCCTTCACACCAGCCGGGATATCGGGCCGGACGCGACCACCTGGACTTCGTGCGGAACCTGGCGCTCGGCCCCGAGGCGGCACGCGCCGCATTGATCCGTGGATGGGAAACCGGTGGACCGCTGGCCGAGCCGCCAAGGGAACGGTTCCTTCGGCTTTGGGAGGATCGGTACTCCCAGGAGGGTTGGCACAGACGGCTGTAGACCCAGGCCTCAACCGCCGGCGACGATGCGGACGATCTCCAGGCGGTCGCCGTCGGAGATCCAGCGCTCCGCGAACTCGGAGGGCGCGACGGCCTCGCCGTTGTGTTCCACCACCACGCTCCGCGGCAGCAGTCCCTGCTGGATGAGGAACCCCTCCAGCGTGCACGCCTCCGGGGCCGCCACCTTTTCGCCGTTCGCAATCACCGTCATTGGGGGAATGGTGTCCGCTGGCCGGCCGCAGTAAAGCGCAGGGCGTCCGGCTTCCGATGGCGCTCCCTTTTTGGATTCAACGCGCACCGCTCCCACCTTAGGTTCGGCCCGTGCCGCACGAACCACTGCTGACGCTCGATCTTCCCGGGATCCCGAAGATCAAATCCGGAAAGGTCCGCGAAGTCTTCGACCTCGGGGATTCACTCCTGTTCGTGGCCACCGACCGGATCTCGGCCTTCGACTGCATCATGCCCAACGGCATCCCGCAGAAGGGCGAAGTCCTCACCCGGATCTCCCATTTCTGGTTCGACCTGACCGGCGACTGGCTTCCCAACCACCGCCTGTCGACCGCGTCGGAGCCCCTTCCGGAACGACTCGCTCCGTTCGCCGACCAGTTGGCAGGCCGCAGCATGATCGTCCGCAAGACCACGCCGCTGCCGATCGAGTGCGTCGTCCGCGGGTATCTCGCCGGGTCCGGATGGAAGGAGTACCAACGCTCGGGAACCGTGTGCGGGATCCGCCTTCCGCCGGGCCTGTCGGAATCGTCCGAACTGCCTGAGCCGATCTTCACCCCGGCGACCAAGGCGGAGACCGGCCACGACGAGAACATCCCGTTCGAACGGGCCGTGGAACTGGTGGGCGCGGACGTCGCCGAGAAGGCCCGTCACCTCAGCGTGAGGCTGTATACCTTCGCCCGGGCCTTCGCCCGTGAGCGCGGGATCCTGATCGCCGACACCAAGTTCGAGTTCGGCCTGCTGGCCGACGGCCGGTTGATCCTCATCGACGAGGTCCTCACGCCGGATTCGTCCCGCTTCTGGCCTGCGTTCGGCTTTGCGCCGGGGCGGAGCCAGCCCAGCTTCGACAAGCAGTTCGTCCGCGACTACCTGGAGACCCTCGACTGGGACAAGACGCCGCCGGCGCCCGCACTTCCGGAGGCGGTGGTCGCACACACCCGCGACAAGTACCTCGAGGCCTACCGTCTCCTGACCGGCCAGCCCCTCTGACCCATGCTGAAATCCACCCGCAGGAGGACGTCACCGCACTCGGGCGGTCGCTTTGCGATCGTCTGCTCGCAGTACAATCCCGAATACACCCAACCGATGTGCAAGGCCGCGGAGGCGGTTCTTGCCGCCGCGGGCGCCCGCTTCGAGGTGGTCTCCGTTCCCGGGGCCTTCGAGATCCCGGTCGCCGCCGCCGCCCTGCTCGCCCGCAAGTCGGGCAAGCCGGAGGCGGTGCTCTGCCTTGGCCTCATCCTTCAGGGCGAGACCAACCACGCGGACCACGTCGGCGAGGCGGTGACCCGGGCTCTGATGGACCTGTCGGTCCGCACGGGGATCCCGTGCATCCATGAGGTCCTGACGGTCCGGACCCGAGAGCAGGCCGAGAAGCGCTGTGTCGACGAGGACACCAATCGCGGGGCCGAGGCCGCCCACACCGGATTGCGGCTGGCGGCCACCCTGAAGTCCCTTCGCCGGGGAGCCGGAGGCCGATGATTTCCTCGTGGTACCGCTGGAACCCGGCACGACGCACCTGGACGGTGGCCTTCGTGATCTTCGCCGCCGACCAGCTCAGCAAGGGGATCGTGACCGCCACCCTGCCCTATCATGAGGAGCGGGTGGTGCTCGACGGCTTCTTCCGGTTTGTCCATTGGGGCAACACCGGGGCCGCCTGGAGCGTCTTCAGCCAGCGTAACGGATGGCTCGCCGCCTTCTCCTCGGTCGCGGTGGCGGCGCTTTGGATGCTGCGGCGGCAGTTCGAATACCATCGCCCGGGCGGCCAACTGGCGCTCGGACTGCTTTTCGGCGGGATCTTCGGCAACCTGGTGGACCGCCTGCGCCACGACCACGTGGTGGATTTCCTCCGGTTCTACTGGATCCGCCGTTCCGGCGAGGAGATCGGCTTCCCGGCGTTCAACGTCGCCGACATGGCCATCAGTTCCGCCGTGGTGCTCCTGCTGTTCCTCACCTGGCAGCCTTCCCCGGCCTCCTCCGCCTCCGACGTCCCCGCGGAATGAACCCCGTGCTGATCGCCGGCCCGACCGCCTCGGGCAAGTCGGACCTCGCGCTCGCGCTCGCGGAACGGATCGGCGGGGAGATCGTCTCGGTCGACTCCATGCAGGTGTACCGGGGACTGGACGTCGGCACCGCGAAACCCACGGACGCGGAGCGCCGCAGGGTGCCGCACCATCTGTTGGACGTCGTCCCCCTTGACGACACCTACGACGCCGCCCGATTCGTCGCGGACGCCACGGCTGCGATATCGGGGATCGTGGAGCGGGGCCGGGTTCCCATCCTCTGTGGCGGAACCGGCCTCTACTTCAACGCCTGGCTGAATGGATTGGGCTCCGCGCCCGCGCCGGACCCGGTTCTCCGGTCCGAATTGGAGTCCCTTTCCACCGAGGTGCTTCTCGATGAACTCGCCCGCCGGGATTGGGAGACCTTCGACGCGATCGACCTGCGGAACCGGCGCCGGATCGTGCGGGCCGTGGAGGTGATCCGGATCACCGGACGTCCCTTCTCGGCACAACGAGCATCCTGGCCGGAACGGGCCCCAACGATGGCCGGACGAGCCTTCGGCATCCGGCGTCCGGCCCCGATGCTGGTGGAAAGGATCCATCGTCGGGTGGACCGCATGTTCGAGGCGGGCCTTGTCGAGGAAACCCGACGCCTGCTCGAACTCGGCCTGGAGCGGAACCGGGTGGCGATGCAGGCGATCGGATACCGGCAGGTGGTCGAACACCTCCAAGGCGCCCGCGGATTCCGGGACACGGTTGAACTGGTCAAGTCCCGCACCCGGCAGTTTGCCAAACGCCAACGGACCTGGTTCGAAGGGCAGATGGACCTCGAATGGCTGGAGATCCCTTCGGAGGTGGATGCGGCGACCTTGGGGGACAGCCTCGCACGACGTCTTCAGGGGACTCCCCAATAGGAACTTGGCCAGACGACCATGTGAAAAAAGCCCGACAGCCTGAAAAAAGCGCCGTCGGGCTTTGGAGGAACCGGGGATACTCCCCACTGACTTCTCGATGGTATCGACGCGGTGCACCCAGTCAAACCACGAATCAGGGCAGCACGCCAAAATCTTCCCATTCCGATCCCTTCGGCCGCCAATTGAACAATTCTTTAACGTTCACCGAGACAACCCATGCAACTCCACCAACTCTCCGGGGCGGACGACGAGATCGGTGGGCAGCGACACGAACACCGGAAGGCCCAGCTCAGCGGGAGCGTTCCCACCGCCGGCGGCATTGGCGTTTTTCGGGAGCAGGGTCGGGAACACGGGTTCCAATTGGGAGCCGACGGAAAGGATCTCCCCAACACCGGAGAGCCGACGTCCCCCGCGGCATCGCACTTCGATCTTCATGCCGACCTTGGGATCCAGGTTCAACGGTTGGCGGACGAAGGCCACCACCCTTGTGGGCCTCTCCTTGGAGACCGTGAGGATGGCCTCTCCGGCGAGGATGGTCTCTCCGGCCTGCCGGTGGACGACGCTCACGATCCCGTCGAACGGCGCCACCAGATCCTGGGGCAGCATCTGGGCCTCCAGCAGGTCGAGGTTGCTCTCCTCCACGTTGATCGCCGCACGGACCGAGGCCGGCAGATCGCCATCGACCTTGGTCTCCGAGACGGACATCTCGCGGATGGCGGATTCGATCTCGGACACCAGGCGGTTGAGTTCCACGACCATGGCGGAGGCGGCGTTCACGTCGCGTCGGGCAACGTCGAGGTCCGCCTGGCTGTAGATGGACCGGACAGGTCCCCCAGTGGACCCGGCGGTCCCGACGAAAAGCCGTTCGACCCGGGCCAGTTCCAACTCCGCGTAGGTCTGCTTGGCGCGGGCATCCACCAACTCCACCCGCTTCGACATCATGTCGAGTCGGAGCTTCTCGAAGTTGATCCGCATGTTGTCCTTGCGGAGATCCGAACTGATCCCGCTGCGGATCAGGTCCATACGGGCCTTTGAGAGCGCGATCTGTGCGTCGAGCACCTTGGGTTCAACGGGGAGGACGGAGGCGATAGTCTGTCCCGCCGCGACCTTCTGAAGCGCCCCGACCTGAACTCGGAGGATGCGTCCGGAGGTGGTGCTGCCGACGATCGCGCGGACCGATTCCGCCTCACCGACCAGCGCCGAAGTGCCGACATAGCCCTTCCAGACATAGCCGGTGACCCCAACCATCACGGCGAAAAGCAGGTAGGGAACCACCGCGATCCGGAACTCCCGGAACGCGACATGGGGTGGCGTCGGAATCGGAGGCAGGACCTCGGGCGGCGACTTCTGTTTCTCGGGGTCCATGTTCACATCTCGGATTCGTCTTCGGCCTTGAGGCTCGTCACCCGCGAGACCCCCGGAACCGCCTTGAGTTCGGACATCAGTTCCTCCACCCGACCAGCGTCACGCAAGAGCACGCGGAAGGAGAGGTCGGCGCCTTCGGAAGCGGTGCTGACCCGCTGACTGGCCAATTGGTTCCTGCGACCATGGCGTTCCAAAAGGGCGAGCAGGCGGGGAAGTTCGTCCAGGGGTCTTCCCCAGTGGAGGTTCAACACCAGGTCGTAGCGGTGGCGGCTTCCGAACGCGGTCCAGTGCAGGTACAGCATCACCAGCGCGAAAATCACGCATCCGATGATGGCCGTGCTGTATTTCCGTGTCCCGGCCGCCATGCCGGTGGTGATGCTGGCGAGGATGTAGGTGGTGTCCAAGGTGTCCCGGAGGATGTTGCGGAACCGGACCACCGCGAAGACGGCCATCATCCCGAAGACCATCAGCAGGTTGTCGAACATCACGGCCATGACCAGGGCCACGATGGTGCAGAGGACGACCAGGGAGTTGACGAAGGACTTGGAATAGCTGAGTCCGGAATGGCAGGCCATGTACACCCAGGCGATGACATGGCCGCAGAGGAAGGCGACGAGCAACCCCAGGAGCAGCCCAGCCAGGTCGGAGGGCGCGGTTCCGAAATCTCCACGAAACAAAAGGTCTGACATGGTGGTCTAGGCGGTTTGCTGGCCTCGGGAAAGGAGGGCGTTCAGCCGCTGCATCCGTTCCCTCTTCCGTTCTTCGGCCAACTCCGGATCCCCGGGCACCGCCGTGGCCAGTCCGTTCCGGTAGAAATACGCTTCCCCCTTGCGTGCGACACCGTCGGCGTACTTCGAAGCGGACGCCTGCCGAAGTCCGAAGATCCGGACCATCTCGGCGAACCAGTCGGGGAAACGGCCCGTGAACTTCAGCTCCAAGATCACAATCGGACCGAAAACCGAGGTCGGCGCATCCATCTCCGCGGTGAACCGGCTGGTGAACTCGGGGGAGATCAGGACGTTCCGGTCGAAGGTCACGCGGACGGAATTGTCATGGGGGCTGATCCAGGCTTCCCGTTCGTAGTACACGTGGGCCACGGGACCGCTGCGCGTGTCGTTCATCAGCTCGACGAAACGCTGGATCGCCACCACCTGGCGGACATCGTCCTTCACCAGCTCCGAGGTATGCGGGATCTGCCCTGCGAGGACCGACTCCACCGCGTGGCGCTTCACGCCGCCCCGCTGCTTCATGATCGCCTCGTTCATCCGACGCTTGATCTCGAAGAAGATCGGTGAACCGGGACTGTCCTCATAGAACCGGATCCGCAGCTTGTAGCGGTTCTTGTTGCCGTTGATCGTCCCCCAGTAGATCCGGAGATCGTCCGAATCCAGGTAGAGGTTGTGGATGGTGTACGAGAGGTTCGGACGGCCGACACCGTACTCGTCCAACTCCAGGTAGTTGGACACGAAGTCACGCAGCGCCAGCGCCAGTTCCTCGGGCACGAGGTACTTCAGCTCCCACCGCTGCAACTGCATGTTGTCGCCCGACATGATGTCGAATTCCCGATTCCCCCGGTCACGGCAACGGTTTGTCGCCGCGAATTTTCCCGTTCGTCACCACATGCCGCCCAACGCGGAACCCTCGGACGTCCGGGAAGTTCGGCGACTTTAGCAACACCAATGCCGGAGGCAACCGGAGGTTCGAAAATGCGGGTTGAGGAACCGACGTCCCGTTCAACGGGCATCACCTGCCAACAACGGGTCCCCATCTCCCCGGCGGTACTGGAACGGCACGCTCCGCACCACTCCATCGATCAACGTGGAGAATCTCAAGCCGTTGGAGGACAGCTCTTTGCAGGCCGCCTCCACCGCGGGACGGTCGTAGTACTCCAGTCCCCGACCCAAGGCGTAGGTGAACATCTTCTCCACCACGCAGCGGATGAAGTCCTCGCGTTTCGAACCCGAGATGAGGTTGCCGAACGCGCGATGTCCATCGAACGGCTCACCCGACTCCAACACTCCCGAGGCGTCGATCGACTCCGTGCCGTCCTTTTCCCGGTACCTCCCGATGGCGTCGAAGTGCTCGAAGGCGAATCCGATGGGATCCATCTTGGCATGGCACGAGGCGCACATGGGGTTGTCGCGATGGGCGTCCATCCGCTGGCGCAACGTCCCCTTCAGTTCCTTGGCCTCCAGCGGCGGCACCCCAGGCGGCGGGGGGGGCGGCGGTGTCGCGAGGATGTTCTCGAGGATCCATTTCCCACGCTTCACCGGGGAGGTGCGGTTGGGATTCGACGTCAGCGCCAGGAAGCTCGCATGGGTCAACAGACCCGCCCTGGGCGTTCCCTTCAGCGACACCTTGACGAAGTCGTCCCCGGCCACCCCCTCCAGGCCGTAGTGCCGGGCCAACCGCCCATCCACGAAGGTGTAGTCCGCGTCGATCAGTTCCGTCAGCGGCCGGTCCTGCCTCAGGATGTGTTCGAAGAGCATCTCCGTCTCACGACGGGCAGAAGCCCTGAGACGCTCGTCGAACTCGGGGAACATCTTCGCGTCCGGGGTGATGATCTCCATGGTGCGGAGCTGCAGCCATTGTCCGGCGAAGTTGTCCACCAGGGCCTTCGACTTCGGGTCCGCCAACATGCGCCGGACCTCCCCGGCCAGGTTCTTCCTCAGACTCCCCTTCTCCGCCAAGCGGAACAGCGTCTCATCCGGCATGCTGCTCCAGAGGAAATAAGACAGGCGCGAAGCCAAGGCGTAGTCGTTGATCCGGTGGACGGCGTTGGGATTGTCCGGATCGGATTGCAACTCGCCGCGGAACAGGAAATGGGGGGAGACAAGGACCGCGGTCAGTGCGTGCCTCACGGAGGTCTCGAAGTTGTCGCCACCCACCTGCGCCTGCTGGAACAGCGTCATCAACCGGGCCACCTCCTCCACGCTGGCGGGCCGGCGGAAGGCCCTGCCGGCGAAGCGGGCGACGATCTCCTTCGCCACCTCGTTGGTGGTCTTGGGACCGGGTTGGCGGAAGAAGATCCTTCGATGGGATTCCGGCAGTTCCGGAACCGTGTTGGTGAACGGCCCCACCACTTCCACGAACTCCACCTGGAGATTGCGGTCCTCGATCTTCTTCCGCTGGGTCTTCCGGCCCTTGGGACCGGTCTCCTCCACGGTCGACTCCTTGTAGTAGTCGTTGAGGAAGGCGACCCCGATGCGATGGGAACCCGGTGACAGGAACGCGCGGTGTTCGTAGGCCTTGGAGTTGCCGCGAGTCCGACGCACCTCGAACCGCTCCAGTTCCTTGCCGTCCGCGCTGACCGCCATCAGCACCTTGTCCGGACCCGCCTGGTCGCCGTAGGCCTGGACCCGGATCAGGTATTCCGACGGCACCTTCGCCTCGTAGCTCAGGCCCATCTCGCCGTTGGAACCCAAGGTCGCCAACGTCTCGGAACCGCCGTGTCCCTCCAGACGTCCCGGATCGAAACGCCGGGCGACCGTCGGCAAGGGACCGGTCACCAGGGCCTCGTCGAAGATCGCCTCCGCCGCCTTCAGGTACCGCTCGATCAGGATCGGAGGCAGCGAGAGGACGTCACCGATGTTGTCGAAGCCGTAGCCGACGTCGTCCTGTGGGAAATCGGCCGCCGGCTGGAAGTCCACTCCGACCAGGTCGCGGATGGTGTTGTCGTACTCGACCCGGTTGAGGCGCCGCAGGGTCACCCGACCCGGGTCCGGATGCTCCGGATCCACGGGAAAGAGAGTGCGGTCCAACCACGCCACGATGTTCGTGCGCTCGCTGGCCGTGGGCTGCGTCTGACGCTTCTTGGGCGGCATCTCACCGGTCTTCACCGTGTGCAGCACCCGCTCCCACAGCCGGCGGTCCGCCAGAAGCGTGTGGATGTTCGTGTGGCCGTCGAAGTTGACGTCCCCCTTCCGGGCACCGTCGCCGTGGCAGTCCCAGCAGTTCTTCTGGAGCACGGGCAACACCTGCGACCCGAACTCCGCGTCGGCCAGGACGAGGTCCAACGCCTTGCGCGGCGCCGCCCTGCGGCTGTTGACGGCCACGGCCAGCGAGGCGATCGCCAGGACGGCGAGAACCGAGAGGATGACGTACTGCTTGCGCATGGATCGGGTATCGACGGCGATTCGGGCTCGGATATTCCTGCGATTCTAGCCTTGGTTTGGCTTGGGACCAACCTGTCAGGAGCCGACCGCGATCCGCGGCCAGAGGGTCTCGAGATCCGGGTCGGCAAGCGCGGTTGCCCGCAGCTCAATGGGATTGCCGACCGCCAAGGCCTTGCAAAACCAGGTCCAGGCGCCGTCGAGGTCGCCCATCACCGCCGCATAACATGCCAGGTTGAACCGGATGAGCGGCTCCGTGGGAAACCGGGTCGCCGCCGGCACCAGAAGGCCCGAGGCGTGCGCGACCCCGCCGCCGTCCATCCGGCGCGCCGCGTAGGCCCGGTGCAGCCAGCCGGAGACCTCGTCCGGATGCAACGCCACCTGCTGGGTCGCGGTCCGGTAGCCTTCGGTCCACTGGCCGAGCGCACTGTGCACCTCCCATCGCAACTCCAACACCTCGGCCCTGCGGCAGACCGGTTGGGGAAGCCGGTCCAACTCCAACGCCGCGTCCGCGGGCAGGCCCAGAAGCATCCAGCCGACCGCCGCATCGAAGTGATGTCGCGCCGGCAGGGGGATGGCCTCGGATTCGATGGGCTTGGGCATCTTCGCCACGGTTTCAGTCGACGAAGTTGAACTCGTTGGAGGCCAGGAGCACCTGTGCCAGCCGTTGCCATGGGCCCAGCGGACGCGGCCACTCGCGGGCTCCCGAGAAATCGGCGTTGGCCGCCCAGGCACGTCGGTCGCCATCCACCTGCACGACCTCGGGCGCCCATTCGAAGGAATCCGAATTGTCCCCGGACCGCGGGTCCGCCACGAAATCGAGGGTCTCGCCCCGCTTCACGGACACGGAGCCGATCTCGGCGGAAGCGCTGGTCCCGGAGACTTCCCAAGCCCCTAGCTTCCCCTGGCGGCTGGAGACCACAATGGCCTGGATGCCATCGCCCAGCTTGGCCGAGTGCGACACCGTCCCCGAAACGCGGACGGTCATGTCGGAGGGTGCCGTCCACCGGCGGATCGCCGCATGGCGGCCGTCCACACCCGGATGGCCGCCCGTCCGAGTCAACGAGGCGTAGGCTGCGGGGGCCATCGCCGGGAACTTCTCGGCATCCTGCCAGCGCCCGTCACGGAAGGCGCGGAACGGCCGGAACTCGTCGACGCGGTTGGAGGCCGAATCGTAGTGCCCGCGGCCATACTGCCACGCGGAACCCGGGCTGACCGGCGTCTCGTCGGAACCTTGGCCGTTCACAAAGCGCATCGCCGCTTCGAGTTCCCCGCGGTCGGGCGGGCGTTGGTAGGCCACGTCGTAAAGCCTTCGGATCCGATCCGCCCCGGAACGGGAGGCGATGTCGGGTCGGCCGGCCAAGGCCCGCGCCTGTTCCGCCACCACCGGGCTGTTGAGCCAGAAGAGCGCCTGCTGCGGCACGCTGGTTTGGAACCGCCCTGGCGAGGTGGCATCCGGGCTGGCGAAGTCGAAGGAACGGAGGATTCCGGGGAGGTTCTGTCGGTCGATGAAGCCGTAGAGGGTCCTTCGGTTCGCCGGCTTCTCGGTGTCGTAGATCTCCACCGGGCGACCGCCGACCGTGCGGTCCAACGTGCCTGAGACGGCGAGCAGGCTGTCCCGCATCGCCTCGAAGTCGATGCGCTTGCGGTTCATGCGCCAATACAGGTTGTTCGCTGGATCCTCCTTCTCCGCTTGGGCGACCTCCACCCTGGAGGCGTCGTGGGCCAGCGGATCGCTCGACTGGCGGTAGGTCGCCGAGAGCAGCAGCTCGCGGTGGAGATTCTTGATCGACCAGCCGTTGTCCATGAAGCGCACCGCCAGGTAGTCCAGCAGCTCGGGATGGGTCGGCGGATCGCTGCGCACGCCGAAGTCGCTCGGAGTGCGGACGAGCGCGGTGCCGAAGTGGCGTTGCCAGACCCGGTTCACGAACACGCGCGCGGTCAGGGGATTGCCGCGGGAAACGACAGAACGGGCGAACTCCAGCCGCCCGCTGCCCTTCTCGAAGGCGGGACTGTCCTGGCCCGCCACCACGGTGAGCTGACGGCGCGGCACCTTCGGACCGGGATTCCCCGGGTTGCCGCGCTTGAACACCACCGGCTCCGAGATCGCCTCCCGATCCAACATGGCCATCGCCCGCAAGGGAGCCCCGGGATGGGTCGCCTCCAACTCGTCGATCTTGCGCTGCAGCGCGCGGAGCTTCTGCGCCACCGGCGTGTCGAAGAAGCGGTCGATGCCGTTCCGGACCTCCTGGACCGGCGAATCGGGACCGTAGAGCACCAGCCGAAGCTGCTCCTCGTCGGCGACCGCCAACTGGGTCGGATCGGGTTGTCCCGCCGACTTCGCCGCCTCCAGCGTGCCGCGCCAGTTGCGTTCCACGGCGGTCAGCAGTTCGCCGTAGTGGGCCGCCACGTTGGTGAAACCGGTTGGGGCGAACCCCTTGAAATGGGCGGCCAGCCTCGGATTGAGGGCCTTTCCGTCCAGGTTCCCGCCAGTCACGGATCCCACCAACTCCGGGGCACGGCGCGCGAATTCCTCCGGAGTCAGCTTCTCGAAGGCGAACCACGGCGCGAAGACCGGGTGGGACTGGGTGCGCCACTGTTCCAGGCGACCCTTCCACGCCGCCACCAGCCCCGGATCCAGGCTGCGCTGACGGGCCAGCCCCTCCAGGTTGGTCCAGTCGAGGCTCGCCGCATCGTGCGCCGCCAACAGGTAGTCTCCCACCCGTTCGCGCAGCTTCTTCATCACCTCAGCGGTGCGCTCCATCCGGTAGTCGGAGAGCTCCTTCTGGCGTTTCTCCTTCTCCTTCGCGAACTCGGCCGACCGCACCGGATCCGGGTTGGCCGCAATGAACGGCTTCTCCTCCGGTTCCCGGCTGTTGGAGAAGATCCCGTAGAGCGAGTAGTAGTCGGCGGTCGGAATCGGGTCGAACTTGTGGTCGTGACACCGTGAACACTGAACGGTCAGACCCATCAGCCCGCGGGTCACCACGTCGATCCGGTCGTCGATGATGTCGTGCGGATTGTTCAGGAACCGGCGGCCCAGGGTCAGGAAGCCCATCGCGGCCAACGGCGTCCGGTCCTCGTCGGTCGCCATCTGGTCGCCGGCGATCTGCTCGATCAGGAAGCGGTCGTAGGGCAAGTCCCGGTTGAGCGCCGCCACCACCCAGTCGCGGTAGGTGTGGCTGTAGGCGTAGCGCCGTTCCTCCTCGAACACGTAGCCCTTGCTGTCCGCATAGCGCGCCACATCCAGCCAATGCCGCGCCCAACGTTCCCCGTAGGCGGAGGATCCCAGCAACCGGTCCACCACCCGCTCGTAGGCACCGGCTCGCCGGTCCGCGAGGAAGGCCGCCATCTCCTCCGGGGTCGGCGGCACCCCGGTCAAGTCCATGGTCACCCGGCGGATCAACGTCCGCCGATCCGCCTCCGGCGACGGAACGAGCCCCTTCCCCTCGAGGGCCGCGAGGATGTAGGCGTCGATTCCGGTCCGGACCCAGTCCGCCCTCTCCAGCTTCGGATGGGCCGGCATCACGGGCGGGAGGAACGCCCAGTGGTTCCGGGTTGGATCGGCCGCCTTCACGGACGCGGTTCCCACCCGGGGATCCTCGGCGCCGGCCAGGATCCATTCCTCGAACGCCGCGATCTCGGTCTCCGAGAGCGGACCTCCCTTCGGCGGCATCGGCTTCACGTCATGGGCTTTCCCCCGGAGCACCTGCACCAGGAGGCTTTCCGCGGGCTTGCCGGGGATGATCGCCGGTCCGGACGCACCGCCCTTCTGCCAACCTTCCCGGGAATCCAGGAGCAGTCCGCCCCGCAGCTTCTCCGCCTTCACGCTGTGGCATTCAAGGCAGCGTTCCACCAGAACCGGCCGGATCCGGTTCTCGAAGAGATCCGTCGACGCAGCCCACCCGGTCGTCATGAGGACGGCCCACCCGAAGAACATTGGAATCGAACTCGTCCGGATCATGTTGGAAATCGCACTCAGCCTCTTCATCCGCGGGACAAAGTCAAAACGGTCCTCCGCGGGCACCTATTCAAGATCGTTTCCCGACGGCCGGAAAGAACGCCCCGGGGGTTCTTCCTTGCCGCCCCGCTCCCCACCGGGGTCTGGTTTCGCCCGTCGTGAGTCCGGAAAACCTCCTGCCATCCCTTGCCCGCGTCGTCCGCGGGCTCTCGGCGCTGTTCTGGGGACTCCCGACCGCCCTCATGGCCTGCACCCGGACCGCGGTCGGCGATTTCCTCACCCCTGGCGCCGCCTGGCTGCCCACGGTCTCCTGCGGACTGGTCTGGTTCGGCCTGCGCCAGCTGGCCCACTTCCAACCCCAGGAACGGGTCTGGACCCGCGCCGTGCTCCGCGCCGAACTGTTCGCCGTCAGCATGGTCTTCCTGTCCCCGTTCACCGGCTGGTGGAGCCGCCGGCCGGACAACCCCTTCTTCGCCCAAAGCGTCCTCCTGCTGCTGCTCTTCTCGCTCGGGTTCCTGCTGACCCTGAACCACGTGCTCCAGCGGTTGGCCGCACTCCTGCCCGACGAAACGCTGCGGGCCGACATGCGGCTCTTCACGCGGGTCAATGGCGGCCTGATCAGCGGGCTGGCCGCCGTGGCCGCCTTCTGGATGGGCTGCGCCGCCTTCCCAGGTATGCCCGAGCCCGTTCTCGGCTTCCTGACGGTCCTCGAGCACAGCCGCGGCCCCTTGGTCGTTTCCCTCGGACTGCTTCCCGTGGCCCTCACCATGACCCTCGTCTGGAAGGCCAAGGAAGCCATCGTCTCCGACATCTACCGAGGTCGGTGAACGGCGGCTCGTGCCACCGGCACCGGGTCTGGAAAAGGAATGGCAACACCGACCGCAGCCGATGTTGCCATTGGAATCCCTTTGGACCGCGGGCCGGGCCCTTGCGGATCGACGGACCCGCGCGACGGGCCCGCCCGGGTGTCACCAGGTCAGTTGAGCTGCTTGATGCGGATGTTGCGGAAGGCCACCGCGCCATGGTCCCCCTGGAGCAGGATCGGTCCGGGCTGGTCCAGCTTGTCGTCCAACTGCCCCCCGGTTCCACGGTCGCAGACCACGTCCTGGTGGACGGTGACGCCGTTCAGGATCAGGGAGATCTTGTTGCCGACGATCCGCGCCTCGGCGGTCTGCCATTGTCCGGCCCGGCGGGACGCGAACATCGACGCCGGCTTCACGCTGTAGATCGCCCCGTTGCCGCCCATCTCCGGCTTGCCGGACTGGAAGTCGTCGAACACCTGGATCTCGTGGCGACCACGCAGGTAGAAGCCCGAGTTGGACTTCGGCGCCACCTGGAACTCATAGCGCACGACGAAGTCGCGGAAGGTGTGCTCGGTGAGGATGTCGGTTCCATGCTCGGTGAAGTTCCCTTCCCGATCGACCTTGAGCACGTTGCAAAGCATGCCGTTCTGGACGCTCCAGGACTTCATTCCGTCCGGATTGCGGTACTTCCATCCCTTGAGGCTCTTGCCGTCGAACAGCAGCTCGAAACCTTCCTTCTTCTCGGCGTCGCTCAGCACGTTCGCCGTGTCGGTCACCTTCCCCGAACCCTTGGCCAGGCCCAGGCCCCAACGGATGCCGCCGAGGATGTGCTTCTGGTAGGCTTCGCTGGTCCAGACGTCCTCGCGATGTCCCAGCGAGGTGTAGAACATCCGGCCGCCGCCCTTGAGGTCCTTGCACCAGGCGACCGGATAGTCGCCGGGCTGGCGGTTCTGCGGATGCTTGTCGAGGGTCAGGAGCCCGTGGACGCGATCGCGATGGAACTCCTTGAACTCGTAGATCTCGTCGTACATCGACCAGGTGTCCCCGAGATGCTGGTTCGCCGGGTGCTTGGGATCCTGGTTGTACATGTCCACCGTCACCTGGGCTCCGTGGGTGAGGAAGAGTCCACCGACCAGGCCGTAGAACGGAGGATAGCCGTGGAACGTGTCGGAGCAGGAATGCATGCCGATCAACGCATGTCCGTCCTCCACCCAGCGGATGAAGCCGTCCTTGTCGGGGATCGCAAGGTCGCCGGTGGTGTTGGCGAAGATCACCGCGTCGATGTCCTTGAGGTTGGCCATGGACAGCTTGGCGGCCACCTCGGCGTCGTCCTTGCCGTCCGCGCCACCGCGGACGAAGTCCACCACGGTGTAGTCGCCCGTGACCTTGCCGAGCGTCGCGATGACGTTCTCGGCGGTGGCGATGGAGCTGTGGCGGAAGCCCTTGGTCGCGGTGACGACGAGGACCCGTTTGGGAGCCGCCTCCACCACCGCTGCGGTGGCGGCGAGAAGCGTGGCGGCGGTCAGGAAGGATTTCATGACGGAATGATGTTGGGAGACGACGACCTGTGGATCAGGCCAGTTCGCGACGTTGGAAACAGGGAACGGATTCATTTCGCGCTGCCGGGATCCGTTTTGGCAAGTCCGGTCAGCCGCGGGTCAGGGTCGCGTCGAGGTTGAGCAGCACGTTGGCCACCGCCGTCCAGGCCGCGGCTTCCGACACCGGAACCGCAGGCGGCAACGGCCCCAGCGGTCTGCTGGCGAAGGCGGCGGCGTCCTTCGGCCTTCCGTGGAAGTCCGAACGCATCGAACCCAGCAGCGCCAGCAGCTCGCCGACCTCCTTCGCATCCGGACGACGTCCGGTGGCCAGGCGGTAGCCGAAGCGGATCCGCTCCGCGTCCGACCTCCCACCCTCTCCCAGGATGCGCCGTGCCAACGCCTGGGCGGCCTCGACGAACACGGGGTCGTTGAGGGTCACGTAGGCCTGGAGCGGCGTGTTGGTCGGCTGACGACGGAAGGTGCAGGTCTCGCGGCTCGGGGCGTCGAAGGTCGACATGCTGGGATTCGGAGCCGTCCGCCGCCAGATGGTGTAGAGACCGCGCCGGAACCGGTCCTCACCCGGGCTCACCTCGTAGCTGCGTTCCCCGTTGAACGCCGCCCGCCAGAGGCCGTCCGGCTGTGGCGGATACACGCTGGCCCCGCCGATCTTCCCGCTCAGCAGACCCGAGACGGCCAGCGCCTGGTCCCGCACCATCTCCGCGTCGAGGCGCCTCCGCGGGAAATGGGAAAGCAGACGGTTCCTCGGATCCTTGTTCCTCGACGCTTCCGGCACGGTTGACGCCTGCAGGTAGGTCCGGCTGGTCACCAGGGTCTTCAGCAACCGCTTGACGTCCCAGGCCCGCGCACCGGGATCGGACGGTTCCATGAACTCGACCGCCAGCCAGTCCAGGAGTTCCGGATGGGACGGCAGCGACCCTTGCGTCCCGAAGTCCTCCTCGGTCTCGACGAGGCCGGTCCCGAACAGGGCGGACCAGTAGCGGTTCACCGCGACCCGCGCGGTCAGCGGATTCCGTCGGTCGGTCAGCCACGCGGCGAGCCCAAGCCGGTTCGTCGGACTCGCGGGAGACATCGGATGGAACGAAGCCGGCACCGCGGCCGGCACGACTTCACCGGGGTCGAGGAAGTTGCCCTTGTTCATCAACCGGGTGACGCGGTGCTTGTCCGACGGCAGCTCCTGCATCACCGGCAACGGCACGCCGCGGATCGCGGCCAAGGCGGTGCGAAGCCCCTGGATCTCGGCCGCCAAGCCGCCCTTGGAACGGGACATCGGACGATGATGCCGTTCCACCTCGGCGCGTTCCTCGGCGGTCCATTCGGCGACCGGTTTCACCACCACCTTCGCCACCGACTCCGGCAACTCGCGGACCGGGCCGGGCCGCGTCGTGGCCGAGATGCGGAGACGGCCGAGGGTCTGCCGGTCCCCGAAGGCGTGGTTCAGTGTGAACTCGACGACATCCGACTCCGCAACCCGGAGCGGCTTGGCCGTCTGGACCACCAACGCGTGCGGAATCCCCAGCCGACCGCCCACCGCCCAGCCGGACTTCCGGCCCGGATCCCCATCGATGGCATTGGCCGCGGGAAAACCACCTTGGGCGTGGTCCGCAGTGGCTTCCTGCAACAGCACCTCGGTCGCCGCCGAAGGTCCGGTCCGCAGCACCGGCGTCGGGGCGGACGCGATCGCGCCTTCCCAGACCGTCCGGCGTCCGGCGTCGAGGAGGAGGACCCGGGACTTCGCCAGGCGCTCACCGGCACCATCGGTACGATTCCACACCGCGAGTTCCTCGACCGGCATCTCGCGACCCAAATCCAGCTCCCACCATGGGTTCGACTCCGTGTCGGTGTGCGTGGTGGAACGCGCCGCGTCGTAGTTGCCATCCGTGTTGCCGTCGATGGCCCGACCGGCATCGCCGAGGTAGCCGGTGCTCGATTGCCGCGCCTTTCCGGAGCCGGCCACGTTGGCGCCTCCGCTGAAGACCTGCACCTCCGCCAAAGAGAGGATCCGCCCTTCCCCAGGCGCCTCGATCCGCACGAACCGCGCTGACGCCGAACGCGCCTTCCGCGGAAGCACCTGCACCCGGAAGTCGGTCAGCACGAAATTGCCTTCGCCAACCGCACGCCCCGGTCCTCCCTTCGGCAACGAGGGATCCGTCAACGCCTCCAGGCGGAACGCGGTGATCCCGTCCGGAATGCCCCGGACCCGGATCCGGTATCCGTCCCGCTCCGGTCCCTCGCCTTCGGCCAACACCGAGGCGTCCGCGAGGATCCGCAAGGTCGAGCCGTTGGTGGACGTCGAAACCGCCGATTCCGGCGTGAGCGGAACCCAGGCCGAGGGCTTCGCCGCCTCGGCCGACCACGCCGCGAGCTCCTCGGCGTATCCGTCGTCCGAAGCCTGGAAACGCTGCTGCAAGGTGTCGATGCGCCGCTGGATCCGTTCCCGTTCCGCCCGTTCGGACACGGAGAAGAAGGGCATCGTCGGACGCTCGTCCGGCTGGTCGTTGTCGGCGGTCTGGTTGAAGAAGGCGAAGAGCGAGTAGTACTCGCGATGGGTGATCGGATCGAACTTGTGCGTGTGGCACTGGGCGCAGCCGAAGGTCAGTCCCATCCAGGCCTGCATGGTGACGTTCGCCCGGTCCTTCACCGCCGCCACTCGCCACTCCTCGTCGTCGGTGCCGCCCTCGGTGTTGGTCATGGTGTTCCGGTGGAACGCCGTCGCCATGCGCTGCTCCTCACCCGCATCCGGAAGCAGGTCCCCGGCGATCTGCTGCCGGGTGAACTCGTCGAAGGGGAGGTTCCGGTTCAGCGCGGAGATCAGCCAATCGCGGTAGGGCCAGATGTTCAGCCGAAGCGGATCGGAGCCCAACCCGGCGCTGTCCGCGTAACGGGCCACGTCCAGCCATGGACGCGCCCAGCGTTCGCCGAAATGCGGCGACGCCAGCAACCGGTCCACGACCTTCTCCAGCGCCGCCACGGAGCGGTCGGCTTCGAAGGCATCGATCTCCGCGGGAGTGGGCGGAAGCCCAACGAGATCCAGGCTCAACCGGCGCAGCAGCGTCGCGCGGTCGGCCATCCCGGAAAGGGCCATTCCCTCCTTGGACAACCTCGATTCGATGAAACGGTCCACCGGATGCCCTTTCCCCGCCCCAGGGAGCGGCGGACGCACCGGCGCGGTGAAGGCCCAGTGGCCGGCGTACGGAGCCCCTTCCCCGATCCAGCGCTCCATGAGCCGGATCTCCTCACGCGACAACGTGCGTCCGGTCTCGGGCGGGGGCATCACCTCGTCCGGATCCTTCGACAGGATCCGATGGATCAACGGGCTGTCGGCGGCCTTCCCGGGAACGAGTGCGGGGCCGTTTTTCCGGGCCTTCACCGCCTCCTCGCGCAGGTCGAGCCTCAGTCCGGCCTTGCGGGACTCCGGGTCGGGACCGTGGCAATGGAAGCACTTGCCGGAAAGGATCGGACGGATCTCCCGCGAGAAGTCCACAGGCTCGGCGGCCGCGACCGGGCCCACGCACACCATTCCGACCGAGGCGGCCATCACCCAGGACCGCGCCACGGACCGGAAACGGATTCCCGCTGCGGACTCAGAATCGTCGTGAAGGGGGGACATCGGCATCAGGATGAAGGACGCCAACCACGGTGTCACGATTCGAGCCGGAATCCGGGTTGGGTTGGTGATCCCACGAGAACCATCGACCTTGCCTGCACCGACAGCGCCCGACGAAAGACAACGGACAACCAGCAACGGACGACGGGCTCCCTGCCGCCATTCTTCAGTTGCCCGCAGGAGCCAACGGGCGGCGGAATCGTGCGGAATGAAAACCCTCATCCCGACGCTCCTCATCACCGCCTGGTTGGCCGGATGCGCTTCCGGACCGGGAGACATCCAGATCATCCAGACCTACGACAGTCCGCCCAAGGCCCTGGCGACCCCGGCGCCCAAGTATCCGTACGAGGCGTTGGACGAAGGGGTCAGCGGCCGTTCCACCATCGACTTCGTGGTGACACGCCACGGAAGGGTGACCGAGGTCGCGTTCGTCGAACCGCTCCCGACGATCCTGAAGGAGTCCGTGCTGGAAGCGACCCGCACCTGGCGGTTCGAACCCGCCATGAAGGCCGGCGTCGCCGTCGACAGCCGCCTGCGGACGACGGTCGAGTTCCGTCGGAACACCGAATCCACCGCCACCGGAACACCGTCCCCGCGCTGAATCGCCGCCCCGCCGCCGACGTCCCACGGGGATGTCCCGCTCTTTCGCACGCCACCGTTCCGTGTACCGTTCCCTGCTCGTCGCCGCGTTGCTCGGGACATCCTTCCGGTTCTCCCCATCCGGCACCGCCAGCGAGGCCGTCGCACTGCTGGCAAGGCGGATTCCCCGCTCCACGAACCTTCAGGAACAACCAAACCGCCTTGTTCTCGGAACGGGCACGACGGCGCTGACGGAAACGCTTCGGATCGGTCCCGAGCATTCGGGCACGCCCGGTTCGCCGACCATCATCGAAGGCCGTCCCGGCGGAGGCAGCCGTCTCGCCGGCAGCGTCCGGCTCCTGGGCTGGGTGCGGGAGCCCGGTAGGCCCGGACTCTGGGGCCTCAAGCCCGACACGGCGGCCGTGGGGAACCGTGGCACCCGACAGCTCTTCGTGGACGGCGTCCGCTGGCGGCGTGCCCGGACCCCGGACTCGGGCTTCCTGCGCGCCAACGGCCGCCTGCGCGGCGCGAACCCGGTCGAGTTGCCGTTCCATGCCGGCGACGCCCGGGCTTCCTGGAAATCGCCCGGCGCGGAACTGGTCGCGCTGATGAAGTGGACCGATCTCCACGTCCCGGTCCTGGCCGTCGACGAAGCCGCCGGCGTGATCCGCTTCCCCGGATCGAAGCTCCCGGACTGGATGGACGAACCCGACGCCCGCTACTGGATCGAGAACACCGCCGACGCCCTGGACCAGGCCGGTGAATGGAGATGGGATCCCGCCGAGGGGCGCTTCTGGCTCCGGGGCACCGCCGACTTCGACCCGAACCGCGCCAACGTCACCGCCGCCCGCCTGACCACGCTCGTCCGCATCGAAGGCACCGCGGCCAACCCGGTCCACGACGTCGTGCTCCGCAACCTCGTGTTCACCGAGTCGGACTACGAGATGCCCGGCTCGGGGCGCATCTCACCTCAGGCTGCGGTGGAGGTCGAAGGAGCGCTCTCGGCGGTCTACGCCCATCGGATCTCGGTCGAGCAGTCCACCTTCTCCAACCTCGGCGGCTACGGCCTCGGGATCGGCGTCGGCTGCAGGAACTGGAGCGTCCGCGCCAACGGGTTCCAGGAACTCGGCGCCGGCGGCATCCGTGTTGGCACGACCTCGTTTCCGGCCGAGGACGCCGCGGAATCCGGGCCGGTCTCGGCGGAGTCCTGCCACTCCCACCGGATCGAGGACAACGACCTGCACGCCTTGGGCAGGGTCTTCCCGCCCGCCTGCGGGATCCTCGTCTTCCACAGCGCCTCGAACCACATCGCGCACAACCGTCTCCACGACCTCTTCTACACCGCGATCTCGGTCGGCTGGAACTGGGGCTACTCCCCGTCTCCGTGCCACCACAACGTCGTCGAGTTCAACCACGCCCACCACATCGGCCAGGGGCTGCTCAGCGACATGGGCGGCATCTACACCCTGGGCCCGCAGCCGGGGACGATCGTGCGGAACAACCTGTTCCACGACATCCGCAGCCACCGCTACGGCGGATGGGCGCTCTACACCGACGAAGGCAGCACCGGGATCGTGGTGGAGGACAACGTCGTGTACCGCTGCACCGACGCGGGTTTCCACCAGCACTACGGACGCGACAACCGGGTCCGGAACAACCTGATCGTGGACAACGTGAACCACTCCGTGATGCGCACCCGTTCCGAGGCGCACCGCTCCTTCGTGTTCGAACGCAACGTGGTGGTCGGCGACGGACGGAAATGGCTCGGCTCGGACTGGAGCGGTTCCACCAACCAGTTCCTGAACCGGTCCAACGTGTGGTGGGATCCGGCAGGACTCCCGGAATCGGAAGTCCGGTTCGGCAAGGACACCTGGGACGCCTGGCGTGCCCGCGGACAGGACGCCGGTTCCGTCATCGCGGACCCGCAACTGGTCGACCGCGCACATCCGGAGAAGGGATTGCGTCCCGGTTCCCCGGCGTTCGCCCTTGGGTTCCGGCCCATCGACATGAGCCGCGTGGGACCACGGACCGCGACCGGTCCACGCTGAGTCCGCGGTCAGCCCCGACGGCGGCCGGTCCCGAGTTCGGCGACGAGTTCCTTCGCACCGTAGACGCTCCGGAGCGCCTCGAGGATCGCCGAGCTGTGGACCGAAAGCGCACGGGCCTTCACCTCGTCGTAGCCGAAGTCGAGCACCAGCGAATCGATGTTGCCGTCGAAGATGATCCCCACGAACTCGCCGGCGCGGTTGACCATCGGGCTGCCGGAATTGCCGCCGATGATGTCGTGGGTGGAGACGAAGTTGAACGGTGTCTGGAGACGCATCGAGGAACGGCGCTTCAGCCAGCGCGGCGGCAGGTCGAAGGGCACACGTCCTTCCATGGCGCTGGACCGCTCGAACATCCCGGCCATGCGGGTCTGTGCCGGGACGGTCACGCCCTGCGACTCGTAGCCCTTCACGACACCATAGGAGAGACGGAGCGTGAAGGTCGCGTCCGGGTACTGCGAGGCGCCCTCGAGCCGGAACCGCGCCGCGGCGATCTCGGAATGGGCCAGCTTCTTGGTCTCGTCCAACGCCTCCATCTGCTTCCGCAACGCCCGTGCCTCGGCGTCGACGATTCCGGCCAGCCGGATCATCGCGTCCTGGGAACCGCCGACCGCGGACGCCCCACCCGCGTGCAGCCGACGACGCTCCGCCACGTCGGCCAACCGCGTGCCCTTCACCAGGTCCGCCGCACGGTCACGGGGCGAACGGCCGGCGAGGACCGCCTGGACGAGCGGATCCGACGTGCCGAGCTGCTCGCAGAGGAAGGTCAGCGAATCGCCCAACGTGAGGATCTCCAGGTCGGAATGGATCGGCTGGGCCGAGAAGAGGGCCTGCTCGAACGACTCGCGGGCGGAGTCGGAGTACTCCCGGAGGCGTTCGCCGGAAGGCTTGCCGCGTTCCTCGGACGAACGCAGCAGACGCCGCGCGATGCCGAACAGCTCCGAGTTGAAGCCATGGCCGGATTCCAACAGACGGTAACGGCGGGAGATCGGCGCCATCGCCGCCTGGGCCGAGGCGATCCGGTCGAACGCCGCATCGGCCGACGCGAGGGCCGGATCGGCCTTCAGGCGCTTGCGGAACTGGGCCTCGGCCTCGCGCTTCGCCTGCATGAGCGCAGGGTCGTGGAGACCGGCATGGCCGCCGTCCCGCGCCTTCCGGCTGTTCTGGATGCCGAGGAGCTCGTCCTTGGCCCGACGCCCGTTCTCCGCGCTCCGCGCACCCCACGAGGTGAGCAGGACCTCACGCCGCTTCAACAGACCCAAGGTGTGGGGAAACTGGTCGTCCCGCAGGAACTCCAGCTCGGCCACGGTGAGCGCGCGGCTGGTTCGGCCAGGATGTCCGGAAACGAAGGTCAACTCACCTTCCGCGGCCCCCTGCTTGGACCAGGCGAGATGGTGGGAAACGCGGGCAGGCTTGCCGTCCTCGTAGACCCGGAAGAAGCACACATCGAGGTTGAAGCGTGGGAACTCGAAGTTGTCCGGATCGCCACCGAAGAACGCCGCCTGCTGCTCCGGCGCGAAGACGAGCCGGACGTCGGTGTACTTCTTGAAGCGATAGAGGTGGTACGCGCCGCCCTGGTAGAGCGTCACCACGTCCGAACGGAATCCGGTGCGGTCCAGCGACTCCTTCTCGATCTCGGACATCACCCGCCGACGCGCCGCGGCCGACGCCTCCGGAGCCAAGCCCGGGGCGACCGCCGAGTTGACCCGCGCCGTGACGTCCTCGATCGACTCCAGCACGTTCAGCTCGAGGTCCACGCACTTCAGCTCCTCGGAGGTCCTCTTCGCGTGGAATCCGTCCCGGAGCAGGTTGCGCCCCTCGCTCGACAGCTTCTGGATGGCATCCGCCCCGACGTGGTGGTTGGAAAGGACGAGGCCGTCCTCGCTGACGAAGGAGCCCGAGCCGCCGCTGTTGAAGCGCACCGAGGAACGCCGCAGGTGTTCCAGCCACGGGTCCGTGACCTCGAACCCGTACTTCGAACGGATCCGTTCCTTGGGCACGTTGTTGTAGAGCCACATCCCTTCGTCCGCACGCAGCGGACCGAGGACGGCGGCGGCGAGGAACAGCGGGGCAAGGGTGCGCTTCATCGTGTCGGAGGTGCGGGTTCCCAACGGTTCAGGCCGAGTAGGCCTCCATGCCCACGCAGGAGCAGACGAGGTTGCGGTCGCCGTAGACGTTGTCCACGCGGGCCGAGGCGGGCCAGAACTTGAAGTCCTTGAGACCCGGCACCGGGAACGCAGCCCGCTCGCGCGGGTACGGACGATCCCAAGCGTCGGACGCGATCTGGTCCGCGGTGTGCGGGGCGTTCTTGAGCAGGTTGTTCTTCGGGTCGGCCTTGCCCGACTCGATCTCCATGATCTCGGCGTGGATCGAGATCATCGCGTCGCAGAAGCGGTCCAGCTCGGCCTTCGGCTCCGACTCCGTGGGCTCGACCATCAGGGTGCCGGCCACCGGCCAGCTGAGCGTCGGCGCATGGAATCCGTAGTCCATGAGCCGCTTGGCGACGTCCTCGGCGGTGACCGTCTTGAACGGACGCAGGTCGAGGATGCACTCGTGGGCGACGAGCCCGTTGGAGCGGTAGAGCGTCGGGAAGTGGTTCTCGAGGCGCTTGGAGACGTAGTTGGCGTTGAGGATCGCCGCGCGGGTGGCCTGGGTGAGGCCCTCGGCTCCCATCATCTGGATGTACATCCACGAGATGACGCAGATGGACGAACTGCCCCAAGGCGCGGCGCTGACGGCGCCGATGGGGGATTCCCCGCCGAGGTTCACCACGGCGTGGCCGGGCAGGAAGTCGACGAGGTGCTCGGCGACGCAGACCGGTCCGACACCGGGCCCGCCTCCGCCGTGCGGGATGCAGAACGTCTTGTGCAGGTTGAGATGGCAGACGTCGGCGCCGATCGTGCCCGGAGAGGTGAGGCCCACCTGGGCGTTCATGTTCGCTCCGTCCATGTAGACCTGTCCGCCGGCCTCGTGGATCAGCCCGCAGATCTCCTTCACCGTGGTCTCGAACACGCCATGGGTGCTCGGGTAGGTGATCATCAGCGCGGCAAGGTTCGCGGCATGCTGCGCGGTCTTGGCGCGCAGGTCGGCCACGTCGATGTTGCCGTCCGTGTCGCACGCGACCGGCACCACGCTCATTCCGGCCATCACCGCGGAGGCGGGGTTGGTGCCGTGGGCGCTGGCGGGGATGAGGCAGATGTTGCGGTGGCCTTCACCGCGGCTGAGGTGCCACGCGCGGATGATCAGGAGCCCCGCGTATTCGCCCTGCGAACCGGAGTTCGGCTGGAGCGAGACCCCGGCGAATCCCGTGCACTCCTTCAGCCAGTCTTCGAGTTCCTCGAACATCTGGCGGTAGCCGCGGGTTTGGGAAAGCGGCGCGAACGGATGGATGCGCCCGATCTCGGGCCAGCTCACGGGGAACATCTCCGCCGAGGCGTTCAGCTTCATCGTGCACGAACC
Organism: Verrucomicrobiales bacterium; assembly: GCA_027488845.1. GTDB lineage: Bacteria > Verrucomicrobiota > Verrucomicrobiia > Limisphaerales > UBA9464 > SXXZ01. Next base: position 36,153 of record JAIYBC010000067.1, read on the forward strand.
CAGCGGGATCATGCTGTGGCAGAGGGAGAGGTCCTTCGATTCCAGCCTCCGCAGGTAACGCAGCATCTCGGTCTCGCTGTGGTGGCTGTTGAAGACCGGGTGCGTGAGATACGACGAAGTCCTGACCGGCAGCACAGGAGATGCGGGCGAGAGCGCGGCCACGTCGAAGTCGGGAACCGACCCGGCGCGGAGCACGGCGACCAGCGGGGCGAGATCCTCGGCGTCGGTCGTCTCGTCGAGGGAGACTCCGACGTGGGTGGCGTCGATGCGGCGGAGGTTGATGCGCGCGGCCTCGGCGGCCCGGTGGACCGCGGCCGCATCCGGCACGCGGACGGTGAGGGTGTCGAAGAAGGCGGCGTTCACCACCTGGAGCCCGGACTTGGCGACCGCCGCGGCGAGGATGCCGGTGAGCGTGTGGACCCGGGAGGCGATGGCCTTGAGTCCCTGCGGGCCGTGGTAGGCGGCGTACGCCATCGCCATGTTGGCGAGCAGCGCCTGGGCGGTGCAGATGTTCGACGTCGCCTTCTCCCGGCGGATGTGCTGCTCACGGGTTCCCAGCGAAAGACGGAGTGCCGGACGTCCGCGGGCATCCTTGGACACCCCGACCAGCCTGCCCGGCATGGAACGCTTGAAGGCGTCGCGGGTCGCGAAGAAGGCCGCGTGCGGGCCGCCGTAGCCGAGCGGAACGCCGAATCGTTGGGCGCTTCCGACGACCACGTCGGCTCCGAACTCCCCGGGGGGCTTGAGCAGCGTCAGCGCGAGCAGGTCGGCCGCCACCACCACCAGGGCACCGGCGGCGTGGGCTGCCGCGACCAGCGAACCGAGATCCTCCACCGAACCGCAGCTTGCCGGATATTGAACCAGGACACCGAACACGGACGCGTCGGGCTGGAAGGTTTTCCAGTCGCCGACCACGACCTTGAGCCCGAGCGCCTCGGCGCGGGTGCGGACGAGGTCGACGTTCTGCGGATGGCAATGGTCCGCGACCAGGAAGGTGTTCCGTTGGGCGTCGGCCTCCTTGGCCCGGCGGCAGAGGGTCATGGCCTCGGCGCAGGCGGTGGCCTCGTCGAGGAGCGACGCGTTGGCGATCTCCATCGCGGTGAGGTCGCAGACCAAGGTCTGGAAGTTCAGCAGGCCTTCGAGGCGTCCCTGGGAGATCTCGGCCTGGTAGGGTGTGTACTGGGTGTACCAACCCGGGTTCTCGAGGATGTTCCGCTGGATCACCGGCGGCGTGACCGTGTCGTGGTAGCCGGTCCCGATGTACGAGCGGAACACCTGGTTGCGGGAGGCGATCGACCGGAGCCGGGCCAACGCCGCGGTCTCCCCAAGCGGTTCCGGAAGCTTCATGCCGTCGGCCCGGCGGATCGTGGCCGGAACCGCGCCGTCGACCAGCGCATCCATCGATCCGTACCCACAGGCGCGGGCCATCTCGTCCAACTCCCCGGGACGGGGTCCGATGTGGCGTAGGGAGAAACGGTCGGGATGCTGAAGGGATCCTTGGCTCATGTAGGTCGGGCCCGCTGTCCGCGGGCGCCGGCCACCGTAGGAGCAGCCGCCCGGCTGGCAAGCGCCGGATGAATCGGCCGTCAATCCGGCTAATCCTGAGGTTAATCCGGCGACCACGGCGGCTTCCGCGGTTGGCGTGACGTTCCCCGGCTGGTAAACCGTTTCCATCGTGCCGAAGAAAACCGTCCCGCCCCCGCCCTCGAGACTCGTGCGTCCCCTGGTGCAACGGATCCACGCCTACGTCCCCGGCGAACAGCCCAAGGTGAAGGGCCTCGTGAAGCTGAACACCAACGAGAACCCCTACCCGCCCTCCCCCAAGGTGCTGAAGGCGGTCCGGGACGCCGTGGACGGACGCCTGCGGCTCTATCCCGATCCCTCGGCGCTGGCCGTGCGCACCGCGCTGGCCGCGCTGCACGGCTGCTCCCCGGACCAGATCATCGTGGGCAACGGCTCGGACGAACTGCTCGCCCTCGCCGTGCGCGCCTTCGCCGAACCGGCCGGCGGCTTCCGCGAGGTCCCGCTCCGGTCCAAGGAGGCTTCCGGTTCCATGCTGCAACCCATACCGGAATCGGCCAGCCGGGTGCAGTTCCCCACTCCCTGCTATTCGCTCTATCCGGTCCTCGTCGAGACCCATGGCGCCACCCCGCACCCGGTCCCCCTGCGCCCGGATTTCGGACTCCCTTCCGTCGCCGAGCTCAAGAAGGGCGGCTTATGGGACTTCCGGGCGGCCCTGACCTTCATCACCACGCCCAACGCCCCCAGCGGACGCGGCTACCCGACGGCAGAGCTCGATGCGCTCTGCCAGGCCCAGAAGGGCGTCACCATCCTCGACGAGGCCTACGTCGACTTCGCCGGCGAGGACGCCCTCGAACTCGCGCTGCGCCATCCGCACGTGCTGGTCTCGCGCACCTTCTCCAAGGCGTACTCCCTCTGCTTCCAACGCGTCGGCTACTTCGTCGGCCATCCCGACCTCATCGCGGCCCTCCACCGCATCCGCGACAGCTACAACGTCAACGGCCTCGGCCAGGTCGCCGCCGCCGCCACCCTGAAGGATCTCCCATACTACCGGAGGAATTTCCGGCGCGTCGTCGCCTCGCGGACACGGCTCACCCGCGAACTCGCAGGGCTCGGATGGAAGGTCCTTCCGTCCTCCACCAACTTCATCCTCGCCGAACCCCCGACCGCTCCCGCCAAGGACTGGCTCGAGGCCCTCCGTGAACGGAAGATCCTCGTCCGCTGGTTCCGCGGACAGGGCATCGAGAAGTTCCTCCGGATCACCATCGGGAGCGAAAAGGAGATCGACACCTTGCTCCGGGAAGTCCGACGCATCCGGTTCCACGGCGGCGACGTGAACCGCGGTTGATCGCCGGCACCGACAGCAGCTAGCCTCGCCGGATCGCCTTCTGCCACACGGGATGAACCTCCCCAACCAACTGACCGTCTCCCGGTTCGTTCTGACCGCCCTCTTCCTGGTGGCGGTCTTCATCCGTTTCCCGGGCTGCGAGACGGTCGCGCTGCTGCTCTTCAGCGTCGCCGGGATCACCGACTTCCTCGACGGACGCATCGCCCGCCAGCGGAAGCTCATCACCAACTTCGGCATCCTGATGGATCCGTTGGCGGACAAGATCCTCACCTGCTCCGCCTTCATCGCCTTCGTCGAACTCCAGAGGATCGAAGCCTGGATGGTCGTGGTGGTCGTGGCCCGCGAACTCGCGATCACCGGACTGCGCCTGCTGGCCGCATCCAAGAACGTCGTCCTCGCCGCCGAACGCTTCGGCAAGCACAAGACCATCTCCCAGATCGTCACCATCATCGTCACCTTGCTCGCCCTCTGCCGTCCCGAATGGGGCGCTTTCGGGGACCTCGTGCTCGGCTCCCGGATCGGCGGTCGCCCATGGATCGACCTCGCCGCCGAGATCACCCAATGGGCGGCGGTGGCGCTGACGCTCTACAGCGGTGCCGCGTACCTCTGGCGGAACCGACGTCTCTACCTCGACGAGATGTGAATCCGGCGGCTTCCCGGTGAAACGAGTCGGCCCTCGCTGGAATGGTCTGAAACCAATCCGGATCCACCGGGGTGCTGGAACCGGCCCGGGAGCGATCGGAGTCCGGGAAGGATGAGCTGGCCGCCGTGCCTCCCCATCGCCGCCTTGCTCCCGGGCTTCTTCGACGGTATCGCTGGCCGCGACTGTGATGAGCGCTCCCAACCCAGACTCCACGGCCACGGCGGCCATCCTCGCGATCGAACGTCCCGCCAGGAAGCTCCTCACCTACTACTCCCTCTCCTGCGCCCTGCTCCTGCCGATCCCCCCGGCGGCGCTGATCCTCTGGCTGGTCCACTACTTCCGGTACAACACCCTCCGCTACCGCTTCGACTCCGAGGGTGTTTCGATGCGCTGGGGAATCCTGTTCCGACGGGAGATCCTCCTGAGCTACTCCCGCATCCAGGACATCCACCTCGTCTCCAACTTCGTCGAGCGCCACCTCGGCCTGGCGCGCATCCAGATCCAGACCGCCAGCGGCAGCGCGACGCCCGAGATGACCATCGAGGGACTGCACGAGTTCGAGGCGGTGCGGGACTTCCTCTACTCGCGGATGCGTGGGACCCGCGTTTCGGCCGCCGATGCCGACCGTGGACCCGAGACCGTCCTGCCGCCGATCCCGCCTTCCGCAGCGCCGACGGGCGTCGCCCCCGTCTCGACGGCCTCCCACTCCTCCGACCTCGGCCCGGTGCTCCGTGAGATCGCCGCCGAGGTCCGCGAGATCCGTCGCCACCTCGAATCCAAGGATGCCCGATGAACGCGCTGCTCGTCCGCATTCGTGTCTGGATCCTCGAGGTGCTCAGGGTTCCAAGCGAACCCCAGGCGCCCGCCGGATCCCCGGGTTCGCTTCGGGTGTTCCGTGCCGGCACCAGCTATTCCCGGATCCTCTTCTGGGGGTGGGTCGGCAAGCAGTTCCTGCTGATCCTGCCCTTCGTGTTCTGGATCGGCCTCGGTGTGCGGTTCCTTCCCGAGGAGATGACCATCGGAAGCCGTCGGAAGGGCAATCTCCGCAAGGTCAGCACCGCCCAATTCCGCGAATGGCTGCTGATGTTCGAGGTGCCCTTCATCGCACTGGGACTGCTCCAGATGCCGTTCACCTACGTGCTCATGCGACTGAGGTACGAACAGCACTGGTACATGGTCACCGACCGCAGCCTGCGAATCCGCGAGGGCATCACCACGGTCCGCGAAACCACCCTCGGTTTCGCCAACATCCAGAACATCGCCGTCAACCAGAACCCGTTCCAACGCCTGTTCGGTCTCTCCAACGTGGAGGTGAAGAGCGCCGGCGGCGGCGCGGTCGGACACCACGCCCAAGGTCAGGCCGTCGAATCGTGGCACACGGCGGTGTTCCGCAACGTGGACAATCCGGAGGAGATCCGCGACCTGATCCTCAGCCACCAACGCGCCTTGAAGGAGACCGGTCTCGGGGATCCCGAGGAATCCCGTCAAGCCGCCCCTCGCCCCCACCAGACGACCGGCGTCCGCCCCATCACGGGAAGCCCCGACGATCTCGACGCCGCTCGGGAACTGCTCGCCGAGGTCCGCCGGTTGCGCGCCACCACCACCGGCACCGACCGGGCCTGACAAGGCGGACACGGCACCAGTCCCCGGGGATCCGGTCGCACTCCGGAGACCACGGATTCATGGGATAATCCGTGGATTCCGTGTCTCCCGCGTCACTCCTCGCCGCTGGCGAGCTTCGCGATGACGCTGAGGTCCTCCAAGGTGGTGGTGTCGCCCTTGATCTCCATCCCGCTGGCGATCTGCTTGAGCAGCCGGCGCATGATCTTTCCGGATCGGGTCTTGGGCAGCGCCTCGGCGAAGCGGACCTCGTCGGGCTTGGCCACGGGACCGATCTCCTTGCCGATGTGGTTCCGCAGCTCGTTCTTCAGTTCCGGCGACGCCTTCTGTCCGGTCTTGAGGGTGACGAAGCAGACCAGCGCCTGGCCCTTCAGCTCGTCCGGGCGACCGACGACCGCCGCCTCGGCGACCGACGGATGGCTCACCAGGGCGCTCTCGACCTCCGCCGTGCCGATGCGGTGGCCGGCCACGTTCAGGACGTCGTCGATGCGGCCCACGATCCAGAAGTATCCGTCCTTGTCTTGACGGCAGCCGTCGCCGGTGAAGTAGCTGCCCTTGACCTCGCTCCAGTAGGTCTGCTTGTAGCGTTCCGTGTCGCCCCAGATGCCGCGGAGCATCGAGGGCCACGGCTTGCGGATCACCAGCTTGCCGCCGGAGTTCTTCGGCACCGGCCGGCCCTGGTCGTCGACCACCTCGGGAAGGATGCCGAAGAACGGGAGCGTCGCCGTCCCGGGCTTCAACGGCGTGGCGCCCGGCAGCGGCGTGATGAGGATGCTGCCGGTCTCGGTCTGCCACCAGGTGTCCACGATCGGACAACGCCCGCCGCCGACGACCTTGTGGTACCACATCCACGCCTCGGGATTGATGGGTTCGCCGACGCTGCCGAGCAGGCGGAGCGAGGAGAGGTCGTGCTTCGCGGGCCATTCGTCGCCCCACTTCATGAAGGCGCGGATCGCGGTCGGCGCGGTGTAGAGGATGCTCACGCCATACTTCTGGATGATGCGCCAGAAGCGGTCCGGCTCGGGCCAGTTCGGGGCGCCCTCGTACATGACGGCCGTGGCGCCGCAGGCGAGCGGCCCGTACACGATGTAGCTGTGGCCGGTCACCCAGCCGACGTCGGCGGTGCACCAGTAGACATCCTCCTCGCGCAGGTCGAAGACGTACTTGGAGGTCATCTTCGCGCCGAGCAGGTAGCCGGCGGTCGAGTGGAGGATGCCCTTGGGCTTACCGGTGGAACCGGAGGTGTAGAGGATGAACAGCGGCGCCTCGGAATCCATCTTCTCGGCGACGCAGCGGTCGGAGACGTAGTCCAGCTCGCGGTGCCACCACACGTCGCGGCCCTCGGCCATGTGGACCTCGTTGCCGCAGCGGCGGACGACGACGACCTTCTCGATCGAGGCGGCGATGGCCTTGCCCGCGGCGTCCTGGATGCGGAGCGCCTCGTCGACGTTCTTCTTGAGCGGGACCACGGCGCCCCGGCGATAGCCGCCGTCGGCGGTGATCACCATCTTGGCGCCGGAATCCTGGATGCGGTCGGCCACCGACTGCGCGCTGAAGCCGCCGAAGACCACGCTGTGGACCGCGCCGATGCGGGTGCAGGCCAGCATGGCGATGGCGGCCTCGGGGATCATCGGCAGGTAGATGATGACCCGGTCGCCCCTCCCGACGCCGTTCCGCTTGAGCACGTTGGCGAACCGGCAGACCTCGCGGTGGAGCTGCTTGTACGTGAGGACGCGTTCCTCGCCGGGCTTGCCGTCGGTGGCAGGCTCGCCTTCCCAGATGAGGGCCGCCTTGTTGGCCTGGGCGGTTCCGAGCCACTGGTCGAGGCAGTTGGCGGAGACGTTGAGCTTGCCGCCGAGGAACCACTTGGCGAAGGGCTCCTTCCACTGGAGCACCTTGTTGAACGGCTTCTGCCAGACCAGTTCCGCCTCCGCCTGCTTCTTCCAGAAGCGCTCGGGATTGCGGACCGACTCGGTCCACATCCGCTTGTACTGGGCCATGGAACGGATCCGGGCCTTGGAGGCGAACTCCTTGGAAGGCTTGAAGACGCGGGACTCCTGGGAGAAGGACGTGATGTTCGCGGCAGGTGCGTTGCTCATGAAAGGAAGACGCGGAGTCTGGAAAGCGCGCACCGCGGAGTCAATGCGCCCACCCGCCCAAAGCGGAAAAAGGGCCGCATCCGTCGCCGGATGCGGCCCTTCGATCGCGGCTGAAACCGAGGTCCGCCCTCAGTACTCGCGCTTCTTGTTGAGGCCGGGGGCCGGCACGGGGTAGCGGCCGGAGGCGTCCGCAAGCACCGGCGCCGCGGAGTCCATCTTGAAGTTCTCGATGCCCGGGGCGAACTCGTGGTCGCTGTTCAGCATCTGGTCGTAGGTGATGACCTGGCCGGTGTGCGCCGCCATGCGGCCCATCGACGACACGAGGCTGGCGCGGACGCCACGCTCGACCTCGTTGTACGGCTTGTCGTTGCGGATCGCGTCCGTCAGGTCCTCCCACTCCATCTGGTAGGGGTCGGGCTCGTTGCGCGGTCCGCGCCAGACGAGGTTCTCGGCCTTCATCTCCTGGCCCTTGTAGATGCGCGCCTTCGACGGAGCGTGGCCGTTCTCGGAGATCACCGCGAGGCCCTTGCTGCCGTGGGCATAGCTCGCGAACTGGTCGTGGCAGCCCGGCATGATGCGGCCGTAGTGGAACAGCTTGGAGCCGTCCGGGAACGTGTACTCGACCGAGTAGTTGTCGAAGTTCTGGTCGACGTTGTCGCCCCGGTAGTGGCGTCCGCCGCTGGCCTGCGCGGTCACCGGCCAGTCGTTCTTGATCCAGCAGCTCTCGTCGATGTTGTGGATGTAGTAGTCGTTGAACGCGCCGCCGGAGGCCCACAGGAAGCTGTGGAACCGCTCGATCTGCCACAGCAGCTCGCTGCGGCCCTCGGGACGCTTCTGCGAGAAGCCGGAGGCCACCGGCCCGTGCATGCGGTAGCAGCGCATCGCGATGATGTCGCCGGCCTCGCCGTTGCGGACGCGGTCGAACAGCTCGCCGCGCACCCGGCAGTGGCGGCACATCAGGCCGACGCCGACCTTGATGCCCTTCTCCTTGGCCTTGACGTTGAGCTCGAACATCCGGCGCGAAGTCGGGCCGTCCACGGTCACGGGCTTCTCCATGAACACGTTGATGCCCTTCTCGATGGCGTACTTGTAGTGCACCCAGCGGAAGGCCGGCGGCGTGGCGAAGATCGCGATGTCCTTGCCCGGCGTGAGCAGGTCGATCGCCTTCTTGTAGCCGTCGAAATCGACGAAGCGACGTTCCTCGGGGACGTCGACCTTGTCCTTGAACTCGCCCTTGAGTCCCTCGTAGCTGGACTTGAGGCGGTTCTCGAAGACGTCCGCCATGCCGATCAGCTTGATCGGGCCGGTCTTGACGTTGAGGGCGTTGGCCGCCGCGCCGGTTCCACGGCCACCGGCGCCGACCAGCACCACGTTGATGGTGTCGGTGTGCGCGACGTGGGCGGCCCGGGCGGGCTCGAGCGCGGTGGCCGCGGTGGCCGCAGCCGCCATCGCCACCGGCTTCTTGGCCTCGGTGGCACAACCGGCGATCAGGCCGGCGAGACTGCCCGCGCCGGCCATCGTCCCGGTGCGCTTGAGGAATTCACGACGTGATGAGTCGGGGGAGTTGTTCATGGTGTGACAAGGTGGAACCCCGTCCTTATCGCCCCGTCCGAGCCCGCGTTTCAACCGGATTCCCGGAAGGAGGGGCGAAAAGCGAAATTGGTCGCACTTTCGGTTTGGGATTCGGACCCGCTGCACGTAAAGGCACTCGCGTGCCTCGCTCCCGTCGCGCCGGACCGACCTCACTCCTCCTGGGCGCCCTGATCCTCCTGCTCGCCTCCGGTTGCGCCGGCTCGCGACCCGCCATCGCCGTCACCCGCATCCCAGGCGACCCGCCGCCGGCCTCCTCGTTCCCGATCACCGTCGATCCCCCCACGACCCCAACTCCCGCGGCCCTCCCGCCACCGGTCCCGATCCCGGCTCCCGAAGACGCCCCGCCTTTCCCCGTCGCGACCACCCCGGCGGCCACCAACGTCTTTCCGCCGGCTCCGCCCACGGCGCCACCCACGAACTGGGTGCGCCTTGATTCCTGGACTGCCAGGCATCCGGGAGTCCGCCCCGAGATCCGGGCCGGCTCCAAGCTGCTGCGTGTCGGTGGCGTCACCACCGTGCTCGCCTTCGAACCGTTGCCCACTTCGGGCTCCGCCCTCCTGCACCCGCTCGACGTCGCCAAGAACCTCGATCCGCTGACCGATCCCGCGCCGCCGTGGCGCCGCAAGTCGATCGTGCTCGACCCAGGCCACGGCGGGATCAACGCCGGCACACGCATCATCACCGGCAACCGGTTCGAGAAGGAATTCACCCTCGATTGGGCCCGTCGCCTCAAGCCGCTGCTCGAGGCCAAGGGTTGGTCCGTCACCCTCACCCGGACCAACGACGTCGACCTCTCCCTGCCCGACCGCGTCCGGATCGCCGAAGCCAGCGGCGCCGAACTGTTCGTGAGCCTCCACTTCAATTCCGCCTTCCCCAGCCAGACCGCGGAAGGCCTCGAGACCTACTGCCTCACTCCGACCGGAATGCCGTCCACGATCACCCGGCAATACGCCGACGACCCGTCCTCGCGGCATCCCAACAACCGCTTCGACGCCGAGAACGTCCGCCTCGCCTGGCGGATCCACCGCAGCCTCCTGGGTTCGGTCGCCATGAAGGACCGGGGAATCCGTCGCGCCCGATTCATGGACGTCCTCCGCGGCCAGGGCCGGCCCGCCGTGTTGGTGGAAGGCGGCTACCTCTCCAATCCCGAGGAAGCCCGCCGGATCGCCACCCCGGAGTACCGTCAACGCCTCGCCGTCGGTGTGGCGAAGGCCTTCGATTGACACCACTCGCCCGCCCCGTCGCCCGTCTCGGGAACACGTTCCGGGTGGGCTCATCCGAATCGCATCCTCCTGTTCACAAGGCAGTTGCAGATCCGGAAACCGTCCCCGACGTCCATTCGGATTTTTTTTGAACGATTCCGCGGGGAACGGTCTATAGTCGCAGACCTCGGCGGAATCATCGTGAAGAACTGCATTCCGTCGCGGAACGCCGCCGGAAGGCGGCCGATCAACCCACGAATCCGTCAATGATCCAGGTAGATTCTCTCATCAAGGAATTCGGTCCGAAACGGGCGGTGAACGGCGTGTCGTTCACGGTCAACCGCGGTGAGATCCTCGGATTCCTCGGGCCCAACGGCGCGGGGAAGTCGACCACCATGCGGATGATCACGGGCTACATCCCGCCGACATCCGGACGCGTCCGCATCGGAAACCACGACATCTCGGAACAGCCCATCGAGGCCAAGAAGCTGATCGGTTACCTGCCCGAAAGCGCCCCGTGCTATTCGGACATGACCGTCTACGGTTTCCTCCGCTTCACTGCGGAACTCCGTGGCCTCAAGGGCGCCGCCATAGAAACCGCCATCGCCCATGTGGCCGGGCTCTGTTTCCTGGAAGGCGTTCTCCACCAGAGCGTGGACACCCTCTCCAAGGGCTACCGGCACCGCACCTGTTTCGCCCAGTCGATCCTCCATGATCCGGAGGTCCTGGTGCTCGACGAACCGACCGACGGCCTGGATCCCAACCAGAAGCACGAGGTCCGGCAGATCATCAAGCGGATGGGGCAGACCAAGGCGATCATCTTCTCCACGCACATCCTGGAGGAGGTCGAGGCCTGCTGCACCCGCGCGATCATCATCGACCGCGGCAGCGTGGTCGCCAACGGCACGCCGAACGAACTGAAGGCGCGCGCCGAGAACGCCGGCTCGGTCTCGCTCCGGGTCCATGGCGTCGCCGCCGAGGCCCTCCGCTCCCGCCTCAATTCCCTGTCCATCGCCGGCAAGGTCTCCGTCCAGGGAGATGCCACCACCGTTCTCGCCCGCGTCGCTCCCCGCGACCGGTCGATCCAAGGCGAACTCGCCAGGGCCGTCGCCGAGGTGGTGCTCAAGGAAGGCTGGAAGTTCGACGAGCTGCACACCGAAGAGGGGCGCCTCGACGATGTGTTCCGCTCCATCACCCTGCCCGATTCGGTGAAGGCCCGCGCCTGAATCCCGAAGTGGAGCGCCCGACGGTTTCGGTCCCAAGCCGATCCCCTGGCCGTTCCCCGCAACCCAACCTGATTTTCCCAATCCCTTCGAACCCATGAACGAATCGTTTCGCAACATCTGGACGATCCTCAAACGGGAGCTGACCGGATACTTCGCCTCGCCCGTGGCGTACGTGTTCATCGTCATCTTCCTTCTGCTCAACGGCTTCTTCACCTTCATGCTGGGCGGCTTCTTCGAGGCCGGCGAGGCCGCCTTGGCCCGCCCGTTCTTCAACTGGCACCCGTGGCTGTACCTGTTCCTCGTTCCCGCCGCCGGCATGCGCCTGTGGGCCGAGGAACGCCGCGTCGGCACCCTCGAACTGCTCCTGACCATGCCCGTCACCGCCTGGCAGGCCATCGTCGGCAAGTTCCTCGCCAGCTGGGCGTTCCTTGCCCTGGCCCTCGCCCTCACCTTCCCCGTCGCCATCACGGTGTTCTACCTCGGCAACCCCGACGGCGGCGCGATCCTCACCGGCTACCTCGGCAGCCTCCTGCTCGCCGGCGCCTACCTCGCGGTCACCGTGGCCACCTCCGCGCTCACCCGGAACCAGGTCATCAGCTTCATCCTCTCCGTGGTGATCTGCTTCTTCCTCATCCTCGCCGGATGGGAACCGGTCACCAGCCTGCTCGTGCGTTGGGCCCCCACGGACCTCGTGGAGCTGATCGCCGGCTTCTCGGTGATGCCCCACTTCGCGAGCTTCCAACGCGGTGTCGTCGACTTCCGCGACCTGCTCTTCTTCGCCTCGGTGATCACCTTCAGCCTCTTCGGCACCAGCGTGATCCTGCGCAACCTGCGCGGAGCCTGAAACCACCACCCCCTCTCTTCCCGACATGAAACAGAACAAGCTTCAGACGATCCTGTTCTCCACGGCGGGCCTGCTGCTCGTCTTCATCGCCCTCACCGGCCTGAACCTGATCTTCAGCCCGGTCCGCGTCCGACTCGACCTCACCGCCGACCAGCTGCACACGCTCTCCGACGGCACCCGGAAGATCCTCTCCAAGATCGATTCCGAGGTGGAGGTCCGACTCTACGTCTCCCGCTCCGAGAACCGGATGCCGAGCGCCCTCAAGAACTACGCCCAGAACATCGAGGACCTGCTCCAGGAGTTCCGCACCGCCTCGGGGAACAAGATCACCATCAAGAAGCTCGATCCCGAGCCCGACTCCGAGGCCGAGGACGCCGCCAAGCTCGACGGCGTCGAACCGGTCTCCCTCGGCCAGATGGGTGGCGATCCCTTCTACTTCGGCCTCGCGGTCAGCCTCGCGCCGGAAACCAAGGCGATCCCCTTCCTCTCGCCCCAGCGTGAGAAGCTCCTCGAATACGACCTCGCCCGCGTCATCTCCCAGGTCATCAGCACCAACAAGCCCGTGCTCGGCGTCATGTCCGCCCTGCCCGTGCTCGGCGGACCCGCGGCGAATCCCATGGCCATGATGCAGATGGGCCGCCAACAGCCCCAGCCCGCCTGGGTCACCTTCAGCGAACTCAAGCGCGACTTCACCGTGGAGTCCGTCGGCACCGACGTCGACGCCATCCCCGATTCGGTCCAGGTGCTGATCCTCGTCCACCCGAAGGAGATCACCGAGAAGACCCAGTTCGCCATCGACCAGTTCATCCTGCGCGGCGGCAAGGTGGTGGCCTTCCTCGACGCCATGTGCCTCGCCGACAACCGCAGCCCGAACCCCATGGGCCTCAACTTCGGCGGCGGTTCCAGCCTGCCCAAGCTGCTGGAATCCTGGGGCATCCAGTTCGACACCACCAAGGTCGTCGCCGACCGCACCTTCTCCCGCGAACTCGCCGGCCGTGACGGACGCCCGCAGCCGGTTCCCGCGTTCCTGTTCCTCAACGGCGACGGCGTGAACAAGGAGGACGCCGTCACCGGCCAGAGCGACAACCTCTGGATCCCCTTCGCCGGCGCCTTCACCGGCAAGCCGGTCGACGGACTCCGCGCCGACGTCCTGCTCAAGTCCTCGGACGACGCCCAGCTCGTCGACGGCATGACCTCGCAGTTCAACGGCGGCAAGATCCTCGACGAGTTCGCCTCCGCGCGGACCAACTATCCGTTGGCGCTCCGGCTGACCGGCAAGTTCAAGACCGCCTTCCCGTCCGGCAAACCGGGCGACACCAACGCCACCGACGTGCTCAAGGAATCGAAGGTCGACGGTGCCGTCTACCTGTTCGGCGACGCCGATTTCCTCTACGACGCCTACTCGGTCGAGGTGAACCCCATGTTCGGGATCGCCGTCCCGCGGAACGGCAACCTCGCCCTGGTGCAGAACCTCATCGAACAGGCCGCCGGCGACGTGAACCTCGTCGGCGCCCGCGGACGCGCCTCCGTGAGCCGTCCGTTCACGGTGGTCCAGAAGATGGAGGCCGAGGCCCGGTCCCGTTACCAAGGCAAGATCGAGGCCCTCAACCGCAAGGTGGAGGATCTCCAGAACCGCCTGAACGAGGTGCAGGTGAAGAAGGAGGGCAACGCCTCCAAGATCATCCTCACCAAGGAACAGCAGGAGGCCATCGCCCGCTTCAAGGAGGACCAGGTGGCCGCCCGCAAGGAACTCCGACAGGAGCGCCGCAACCTCGACGTCGAGGTCAAGAACCTCGAGAACCGCGTCAAGTGGCTCAACATCGCCCTGATGCCGTTCCTCGTCTCGGCCACCGGCATCGCCTTCGCCATCGCCCGTAAGAACCGCACCAACGCCAAATGAAAACCCAGCAACTGGCCCTACTCGTCGTCGCCGGCGTCGCGCTCGGTGGCGCAGGTCTCTACGTCCGCAGCCGTCAGGCCGCCGGCTTCCAGCAGTCCAAGGCCTCCCTCGGTGCCCCGGTGCTCGGCAAGCTCGACGCCTCCACCATCCAGGGACTCCGCATCACCGCCGGCACCAACCAGCTCAACCTGGTGAAGTCCGGCGACAACTGGACGGTCCAGGAACGCGGCGGCTACAACGCCAACTTCGCCAGCATCCAGGACTTCGTCCGGAAGCTCGTCGACCTCAAGGCCACCCAGCCCGTCTCGGTCGGTCCTTCCCGGCTCGCAGCCCTCGAACTCACCGCCCCCGACAAGGGACCCGGCGTGCTCGTCGAACTGCTCGGCGCCGACGGCAAGGCCTCCCGGTCCCTGCTCCTCGGCAAGAAGGTCAACAAGGAGTCCAAGGGTGACGACGCCTTCGGCGGCGGTTCGTGGCCCATCGGCCGTTACGTCCAGGTGGACGGCAAACTCGACTCCATCGCCATGGTCAACGAGGTCCTCGCCAACGCCGAGCCCAAGCCCGACGACTGGCTCGAGAAGGACTGGATCAAGGTGGAACAGCCGGTCGCCGTCTCGGTGACCCACCCCGCCGCGACCAACAGCTTCTCGCTGATCCGGACCAACGAGTTCGCCTCCTGGTCCCTCGCCGACGCCGCACCCACCGAGAAGCTCGACACGACCAAGCTCGGGTCCTTCGGCACACTCCTCAGCTCGCCGTCCTTCGACGACGTCGTCGTGGACCCCAAGGAAGAGGCCCTCGGTTTCGCCGGGGGCACCAAGGCGGTCGTCAAGACGGCCGCCGGTTGGACCTACGAATTCCAGGTGGGCAAGGCCCAGGAAGCCGACCGCTACCCGTTCCGTTTCACCGTTGCCGCGGAACTCGCCACCCAGCGGGTGCCGGGCAAGGACGAGAAGCCGGAAGACAAGGAGAAGCTCGACAAGGAGTTCGCCGAGAAGCTGAAGAAGCAGCAGGAAAAGCTGGCCGCCGAGAAGGCGCTATCGAAGTGGACCTTCCTCACCAGTCGCTGGTCCATTGATCCATTCTTCAAGAACCGCTCCGAGCTGTTCGAGGATCCCAAGAAGGACGACTCCAAGCCCGCCGCCGGCGGCGCAGACGCCCCGGTCTTCACCGCGCCCAACCTACCCGGCGCCAACTGATCGGCGGACACCTGTCCCCTCATCCAAAAGGCCGAATCGGGCTCACACCCGGTTCGGCCTTTTTGTTTTGGGGAGTTGGTTGTCGGTCGTTGTCCGTCGCCGGTTGTCCGTCGTCCGTCGCCAGTTGTCCGTTGTCCGTCGTCAGTTGTCCGTTGTCCGTCGTCAGTTGCCCGTCGCCCGTTGCCCATTGCCCGTTGCCCATTGCCCATTGCCCGTCTCCGCCCCCTTCACCCTTTCAACCCTTTCAACCCTTTCAACCCTTCAACCCTTCAACCCTTCAACCCTTCAACCCTTCAACCCTTCATCCCTTTCAACCCTTCATCCCTTCATCCCTTCATCCCTTCATCCCTTCATCCCTTCATCCCTTCATCCCTTCATCCCTTCATCCCTTCCCCCAACCTCCTCCTCCCCACCGCCTCCCTCAATATCTCCAACTCCCGCTCCGCCACCGCCCGATGGTCATAGCGCCGCACGAACTCGCGTCCCGCAATCCCACGTAGGCGCGCCTCCTCCGGATGCCCCAGCCAATGGAGCACCCGGTCGGCGGCGGCGGCGATCCCGCCCTGCGGCACGAGATCGAGCTGGTCTGGGAACACCGACCGGAAGACGGGCACCTCCATCGCCACAACGGGCAGACCGATGCCCAGGAACTCGTTGACCGAAAGTCCCCAGCCTTCCTCGCGGGAAAGGCTCAACCCCACCCGCGACCTGGAAAGCAGACGGCACTTCTCCGCCTCGGACACCGCGCCGGTAAGCGTCACCGATGCGGCCAGTCCGGCGTCCCGCACCCGGTTCTCCAATTCCAGACGATGGGGTCCCTCGCCCACCACCAGCAAACGGGCTCCGGGCCTGACTTCCAACACCCGCTTCCAGAGCGGAACCACGTCGAAGACGCCCTTGTGTTCATGGACCCGACCGAGGAGCACCGCGTCGAACTCCTTCTCGGCGTCCACGGACAACGGCAAGGCCTCCAGATCCAAGCCATAGCCGGTGGAAAACGTCCGCGAAGGCGTCAAACCCAGCCGGGACTCCAGCGCATTGAAGTCACGGGCGATCAACTCCGTGCCACACAGGATCGCATCCGCCTCCCGGTTGAGCCATCGGGCCGTGAGGCGCTCCGACACAAGATGGAAGCGATCGAAAACGGAAGTCACCCTTCGCTGGCTCGAGACGACATGATGAATCTTCACGGTCAATGCTGCCGCGAACCGACGGGCCAACCATCGGGCAGGGAAAACCTCGTAGATGAACTGAGCACACGAGAGCACTACATCGTAGTCGCATGAAAACCGCGTCCACGCGCAGGAAAGTGTCCTCCAAGCAAAAACTGGAAGGTAACGCCACGTAGTTCCCAGATAGCGGTTCGGGTCGAAAAGACTGTCGCTGCTGATCAAACCACAATTTGGAAACAATGCTCGAAAAACGGGCCAAGCCGACTTCGCCACAAAGAAATCGACCTGATGTCCCGCTCGCACCCAATGCCCAACGACACCGGAAAGGTAGGTCTGGACGCCAGAGATCGACTTTGAATCCAAGGCGGAGTTGTAAACGATCAGGACCTTCAAGCAGTGCCTTCAAGCGTCCCAAAGCAACCCGTCCATCGCAACTTCCGATTGGTCCTGCTTGACAGTCAAGCCCAACACCGACCCAATTTTGACCCAACTTCGATTCCTTGATGATCCTCCCGAAACTTCTCATTCACTTCCTCAAGCATCGGGATGACCCGGAATTCTACAATATCCAGGCCTCTGACTCCATTCGCTGGATGCGGGAGTCCAACCTCCTACCCAGGCAAGAGGGGAAAGTACTTGACCTAGGTTGCGGCCACGGCGTTTTCGGTAACGAACTTCGGAAACTTGGTTATCAAGTCGTATTTTCTGACGACTCCAATTTTCTACAACCTGGAATCAAGGACCCCACTTTTATCAAGGCTAACCTTGATACGGAAGGAATCGAAAAGCTTCAGAGCAGCGGACCCTACGACCTTGTAATCTTATCTAACGTTTTAGAGCATCTTAGGCACCCTGACCAATTTCTAGTCAATGCTCACCGCTTGCTAAATAATGATGGAATCCTCTACCTAAGCTGGACGAATTGGCTTTCTCCTTGGGGTGGCCACGAGTTTTCACCATTTCACTATCTGGGACCAAAACTAGGAACAGCGATCTACGACATTCTCAAACCAGCGAGGTTCCATAGGCCTGGTGAGAATCTTTTCGTAACCTACATTGGAAAAATAGAGAAGATTATCCAATCAAATAACAATCTCTCCATACACAAATCAACAGCCCGATATTACACAGAGTTCTCCTTCATCACAAAGATCCCAATTGTCCGAGAGTTTTTAACTTGGAATTGCGTCTTCGCAATAAAGAAGGTTTTGAAATGATTTTAAAATATATAAAAAAGCTGCTCGCTTTAGTTTTCTGTAGCCAATTTACCGTTACAGCCCAACAATACCAGCAAGACCAGATCATCAATATCCAGTTTGCTGGCAGCGGTTCCTCTCTAAAATCAGGAACAGCAGCAGTGGGAGCCAACACAACGGACCATTGGAATCTTCACAACCGAGACAGTCAACTACTTGGAACCCCTAACAATCGGCTACACTGGGCCAATCAACAGGCCTCTCCTGCATCCATAACTGTCAACAACGCGCCCGGATTATGGGGTAATGGTCATCCAGACCCGATGTTTGGAGCATATGTTTACCCTGCAAACGCCGGAGACATCTCTGTCTCAATAACGAATCTACCACCTGGAATCTACAGAGTTCTTGTTTATGCTCACGGAGGACCACCGGACGAACAAAACTCAAAGGTTTACCTCCAATCAGGAAACGCAGATTTCGGTTGGAGACGAACGACTACAACGAGCGCTTGGCGTTCCACAGAGTGGGTTGAAGGAAACCAGTTCGTTGCCTTTACCAATGTCACTATCGCCCCTAATGGCGGACTTTCCATTCAATGCAAGCCGGATGGCGCGTCCCAATCATTTTTGAACGGAATTCAACTGGTTCGCGAGCAAAGCCCAACCCCTCCGAACCTGATCAACGTCCAATTCACTCAAATCACCTCTCCGAATCGCGTCGGTCTCGCTGCAATTGGAAACTCAACAAACGATCTATGGAACAAATATATACGCGATGACCCCGCTGGTGGATACCGAAACTTTGGAACACTAAGCAACCTATTCTGGAGCACTGGAGAATCTTCCCCTGCAAGTCTATCCATAGCAAATGCTCCAGGCGCCTGGGGAAATGGATTTCCAGACACCATGTTTGGAGCCTACCTCTATCCATTGGGGGGTGGCAACATTGACATCAACCTTTCGTCTTTGCCTACAGGAACTTATGATGTCCTCGTATATGCTCACGGCGGGCCTCCTGATTCACAAAACTCACTTATCGAAGTTTCCTCTTTAGGGGATTCCTACGGTATCAAGGCTACCTCCGCAGCTCCTGACTGGTCTTTGCCAACTTGGCAAAATGGCCGGCAATACGTACTCTTCACCAACGTGTCGGTGGCGCCTTCGAGCGGCCTAACAATCGTCTCACGGCCAGGGCAAGCAAACGTAGCCGTAATCAACGGACTTCAATTGCTACGTCGCAGCAGTTCGGTCGATTTGACGCCACGGTTTTCCATTGTTCCCAACGGCTCTGGAATTTTTACGAACTCAACTTCAGCGGCAATTGAAGGATTCCTGTATGGTAGCACTGTCCGCTATACAACGGACGGCACCACTCCGACATCTTCGTCTCCCCAGTTTACAAATCCTATCTCCATCACGACCAACGTCACGCTTCGGGCCTTGGCATTCCAGAACAATGCCCCGGTTGGCTCAGTCGTTTCGCAGTCCTTCCGCCGCGCCTATGTTTTCAACGATGGAATCACAGCTGAATGGAGAACTCGCTACTTCGGAGCGGAATACTGGTTAAATATCAATGCCTTCGCTGCAGCGGATCCCGACGGTGATGGCTCTACCAATGCTCAGGAATTTATCAACAATACCGATCCTACTGATCCAAACTCCGGGTTCAGAATCAATCTGACACTGGTTCCGCGGATCGCTTGGAGAAGCACGACCGGAACGGTGTATCAGGTACTTCGTAAAGACTCCCCTACCGATCGCGATTGGAGCCTCGTACGGGAGTTCAGTGCGACCAACTCGGAGTCTGTCTTTGTCGATTCCGCGGTTACGAATCCGCATGGATTCTACACCGTCAGGCCGAAGCCATAATCTGCTGAAACGCCGACATAGGATGGCCGCTCTTTCCAAGATGGAGCGGCCATCCTAGCTTTGCCGACCTGATGTCGACTCCCATTACCACCTCCACTGCTGGTAGCCACCAAAGACTCAACGTCGGGTGTGGCCTCGACATCCGACCGGGGTGGGTGAACCTCGATTCGGTCGACTACGGCGGAAACGACCTCTGCGATCTCAACCGCTACCCGTGGCCGTTCCCTGACAACCACTTCGACGAGGTCTACGCGTCCCACATCTTGGAGCATATGGGGAATTTCAACGCCGTGGTCACCGAGATCTGGCGGGTGTGCCGTCACGACGCCGTGATCACGGTGAAGGTCCCCTTCTTCCTCAGCACCAAGTTCTACTCCGAACCGGACCACCGGATCCCCTTCGGCATCCGCTCGTTCGACAACTACGAGGACATCCGCGGCCGCCGCCTCCGCTTCTACGAAAAGTGGAAGCTCGGCCATCGCACGAACTACGGCAGCCCCGCCCGGTTCGTCGTGGAGTCCAAGCGGTTCCATTTCTCCAACTTCGCGGTCCTGCGTTGGCTGAATTTCTTCATCAATCTGGAACCTGTCCTCTTCGAGCGCTTCTTCGCGACGCTGATCACCCCGGAGGAGGTCCATTTCCGTCTGCGCGTCTCGAAGGACGCGTAAGTCCACGGCGAGGGGGATTCCCTCTCACGCGGAGACGCGGTGCGCTCGGAGGATGATGTTCCCGCCGGGGCACGGCGTGCCGCACCCAAGGTCACTGGGAGCCACTCCCCTTCGCGGCTTTGCGGATTTGCGTGAGGCTCCTCCGGGGCAGCTCAACCGTTCCCCGTCACCGCCGGGTCGCCGGTGGTGAAGTCCCGTCTTCCGTCCGGTCGGAACACCACGGCGCGCACGCCGCAGCCGCGTCGTCGGGTCTCCGCGATCGCCCACAGCCGGGCCGAGGAGGCGTCGGCCACCTCGACCTCGGCACACGGCGCAAGCAACCCGTCGCGCCCGACTCGGAACAGGACCACCCGCCAACCCGACTCGGACGGGAGCTCGACCACCTGGGAAAACCGGATCACATCCCCAACCTCCCAGACGGGGTGGGACATCGGCAGGGAGACCGTCCTTCAGGTCACCACCGAATGGATTTCCACGAGCCCGGCATCCGACCATCGGCCTTCCTTGGGACGGTCCTGTCCCTTCACCTTGGCCACGAACAGGCGGGAGCCGTCCGCCGAGAACCGCACCTGGCTGATCCGATGTTTGGCGTCCGTGGTGAACACGGATTTCCCGGTCGCCGTTTCGAAAAGGGCCAGGTTCCACGTTCCCTGGAAAAGCCGGCCGGCCATCACGAAAAGCCCGGCCTTCGGGTGGAACTCCAGCGTCTCCATGAGTCCCTGCCCGCTCTCGCCTTCATGGGTCTGGTCGAGCTTCTTCCCGCTGCGCCAATCGAACCGCTGCCAGCGCTGGACGCCGTTGCCTGCCATCGGATCCGCCATCGGCCCCATCCCGCAGGTGTAGATCTCGGATCCGTCCGGACTGAAGGTCAGGTCGAAGATGCCGCCGACGAAATGGTGGCTCTTGATGACGCCCCAGCCGGTGAGGTCGTCGGTCTTCCACCCGCCGACCTGACGGCCTGTTCCCACCTCCCACACGCGGACCTCGCCCATCAGGTTGCCGGCGGCCACCAGGGAGCCGTCCGCGGAGACGGCCACCGCCTGGGTTGGCGGCACGTGCGGAAAGGCGCCGAGAAGTTCACCGGTGGCCGTGTCGTACACCTTCACCGAAGGCTCGGTCTCCGGCGCGGGTTCATAGCGGTAGCCGCCGACCTCATAACGCCCCGTCACCGTCGCTACCCGACGTCCGTCCGCGGAGACCGCCATGTCCCACGACCAGAACCGGTGCGCCTTCACCGCGCGGATCTCCTTCCCCTCGGTCAGGTCGTGCCAACGCAGCGTGCCGTCGTAGCCACCCGAGAGCACGGTCCTGCGGTCCGGCAGCAACGCCACGGAGGAGGCGTAGCTTTCGTGGCGTCCGACAATCCGCGGCGAACCGGCTTCCGCGTCGAGGGCGGTGATCGATCCGTCCTGTCCCGCGGCGAGCAGGAGCGATCCGTCGGGGGTGGCGTCGAGGGCCAGCACGGGCGACGGCAGACGGAATTCCCGGAGGCGCTCGATGCGCGGAACCGCCTTCGTCGGCGGGGTCTTCGGTACGTTCTCGGACATGGCGGGTTCGGGGGAAGCGGTTCAGGCCAGCACGCCACGGATCGGTTCGGCGCGGTCCTCCACGCGATGGAAGGTCGGCAGGTCGCCGAGGTCGTAGGGCGCATGCGGGTCGATGCCCAACGCCGTGAAGATCGTCGCGAAAAGGTTCTTCTCGTCGTGGGCGGAACCGACGACGTCCACGCCGTCGGCATCGGTCTCCCCGACCACCACGCCGCGACGGATGCCGCATCCGGCAAGGGCGAGCGACCAGGCGTTGGGATAGTGGTCGCGTCCGCGGGCCTGGTTCATCCAGGGCGTCCGGCCGAACTCCCCCATCATCACCACCAGCGTGTCGTCGAGCAGGCCGCGCTCCTCGAGGTCGGTGACGAGGTTGAAGGCGATGCGGTCGAACTCGGGCACCAGCATCTGGTAGATCTCGTTGTGGAACACGTGGGTGTCCCAGGGCATGCCGTTGGCGACCATGACGAACGGCGCGCCGTTCTCGACGAGGTGCCGTGCCTGGAGCGCATGGAGCCCGAACGCGCCGGGTCCGTAGCGCTCGCGGTCGCGGGCGGGAAGCCGGTCCAGGTCGAAGAGATGCGCGCAGCTCATCAGGCCCTTCACCCGCTCGAAGACGGCGTTCTGCGAGGCCGCGGCGGCGGAGCGTCGTTCGTTCTCATAGCGTTTGGCGAAGAACCGTCGCAGCGCCGAGCGCGCCTCGTGGTCCTCGGTGGTCATGTCCGCCTGCCGCACGGCGTTCTCGATGCGGTACTCGCCGCCGACGCGGACCGGACCGTACTGCGCCCCGAGCCAGCCGGCCCAGTTGCCGGCCTTGAACTCCTTGAACTCGTTCCCTTCGGGACAGGGATCGAGCAGGATGAAGTTGGGGACCGGGTTCTCCAGGTGTCCCAACTGCTGGGCGAGCACGGAGCCGAGCGTGGGCCGGATGAATGGCGGCCTCGGAGCGGACCCGCGGTTCAGCAGGTCGATGCCCTGGAGGTGTTCGCTCTGGTTGGTCTTCATCGACCGTACCACCGCGAGCCGGTCGGCGATGCCGGCCAAACGCGGCATGAGCTCGCCGAAGTGCACCCCGGGGATCTTCGTGGCGATGCTGCGGAACGGTCCGCCGCTGACCCGGCCGGGCTTGGGATCCCAGGTCTCGAACTGGCTCGGAGCGCCGCAAAGCCAGAGGAGGATGCACTTCTTGGCCTTCTTCCGGACGGTTTCCGCGAAGGTCGGCACCGAGAACAGTCCCGCCCAACTGGACACCGAGACGGCCCCCGCCGTCGCCATGCCGGTGAGGAAACGGCGGCGGTGCAGCACATGGTCCGGCTCGCCGCAGAGGGATCCGTTCAGGCCGGGGATGGACTCGGGAAGCGGCATCGGTTCAGTGGTTGGTCTGGAATTCCGGCGAGGTCAGCAGCGCCCAGAGCAGCTGCTTGGTCCCGGCTTCGACGGAGCGCGAGGCGAGGAAACCGGCCGCCTCGCGGACCTCGTCCTTCGCCGCGGGTCGGCCGAGCACGATCCGAATGGCTTCTGCCGCGCGCTTCGACGGATCGGGTATGCCGGCCAACCGACGGGTGAGGCCTCCGTCCCGGGGCTCCAAGAGCGCGTCGAATCCCGGCGCGTTGGAGAGGAACAGCGCCTGTTGCAGGGTGGCGTTGTACTCGGTCGGAAACAGGTCCGGGAACTGCCGGACGAAGGCCCGGCGCAGGTCGCGGTCCGTCGCCTTCACGGCGTCGCCCGAAGCCGTCAGCAGGACGATCGAGCGGTACAACGCCTCGGCCGAAAGAGGCTTCTCCGGGCCGCAGGCGAAGGCATCGGCGGGCGGCGCCTTGGATCCCTTGGGGCGCGAATCCATCGCGTAGGCCCGGGTGAGCGCCAGCGTCCGGATCAGGCGCCGGACATCGTGTCCATGGGCCTGGAAATCCGCGGCCAACCAGTCGAGCAGGTCCGGGTGGCTGGCCGGATGCTTGGAGTCCATCAACTCCACCGGATGGACCAGCCCACGGCCGAAGAGCATGGCCCAGACGCGGTTGACCATGGCCCGGGCGAGGAGCGGGTTGTCCGCGGTGACCGCTTCCGCCAGCGCGGCGCGCCGGGAGAACAGCGGCTCCGCCGGAGCCGGCACGGGTCCCTTGTCGGTGCTGGGCGGAACCTTGTAGCGGGCCGGTTCGTCGACCTCCTTTTCGCCTTCCTTGGGCCAGGCCTCGTCGATGCGACGGCCGTTGAACAGGGTCATGAGGGCCGGCTGCGATTCCTTCTTGAGGTTCGCGAACGAGACGAACCCTCCGATGGCCGACTCCGCCAGGCCGGGCCCCTTCGGCGTTTCCACGTTCCGGGTCCGGTTGAACGCCGCGACCAGGCCCCAGTAGTGGGCCTGCTTGATCTCGCGGGCGATCATGTGGTCGTGGCATTGGGCGCACTGGATCTGGACGCCGAACACCAGGGGCGCGACCGCCTCGGCCATGGCCTGCGCGTTGCCCTTGCGCTCGTACAGGAACCATGCGGCGCCCCGCTCCTCCGGATTGCGCGGCCGCGCCACGATCAGCTCGTGCAGGACGCCGTTCCAAGGGCGGTTCTCCCGGAAGGACGCCTCGAGGTAGTCGAACCAGCCGTTCTGGCGCCGCTGGTCCTCGAAGTCGCCGCGCCGACGTCCCATCAGCACCACGTCGAACACCTCCGCCAGATGCCGCGGATGCTCCGGCGACGCCAGCAAACGGTCGACCCAACGCCCGTGGCGTCCGGGTTTCCGGTCGGCCAGCGCCTCGGCCAATTCCGTCTCGGTGGGAATCCGGCCCACCAGGTCCAGATGGAGCCGGCGGAGGAACGCCGCGTCGTCGGCCGCATCGGAAGGTCGCACCTTGCGCTCCTTCCATCCGAGTTCCAGGAACCGGTCCACGACCCGTGTCGGGGAAAGGTCCGAGGGCGGCGTCCAGACCGGCGGCTTCCGCGGCGGCGCCGATGTGGCCACGGCCGGCACACCATTGGTCACCGGCGTTCCGTCGGAGGCCTTCTGACGCTGGATCCAGGTCCGGACCAGGCCGATCTGCTCATCGGTCAACTGCCCCTTCGGCGGCATGTGGGGATCGCCTCCCGGGACGAGGACCTTCAACAGCAGGCTGTCGTCCGGACGCCCCGGAACGATCGCCGACCCGCGGTCGCCACCCCTCAGGATCGAGGCGAAGTCGCCGAGATCGAGTCCGCTCTTGGTCTTCACGCCGCTGTGGCAATTGCCGCAGCGGTCGCGGAACAGCGGTTCGACGTGGTCCTTCCAGAACGGATCGTCCGCCGCCGTCAGCGTGCCCACCGCCAACAGGACCGCCATCGCCCATCGGACGGTGTTCCCGGCTCCCGTCAAACGGTGGCCGAACGGAGTTGGGGAAGATTGGGACATGATGGATCGACGGATTCGCTCTGAAAGCGGTTCGGCCTACGGGGACGCCCCGGAATCTCCGTGGCTTCATGGAATTGTTCAAGTCGTCGGCCGCTGACTGCAGAACGGGAATCGAGACCCGACCCCAGAGTTCGCCTCGCGTCCGTAACCGAACCGTCACCTTCGTGTCTCTGCGCGGGTGAACCATCGATTCCTGATCACAGGCCTGGCATTGGCCACCGCGGGATCCCTCCACGCGGCGGCCCCGAAGAAGAGTTCCGAACTCTTTCAACTCGAGACGGTTTGGGATGCGACCCTGACATTCACCACGGAGAACTGGAAAGCCATCCAACCTCCCAACGGGAACTTCGGTCCGCCGGGATTCCCAGGTCCGGGAGGCGGAAACCGCGGACCAGGGCGGCCGGAAGGACCTTCGGGCCGCGGACCCGGTGGAGGGAACCAAGGCGGACCCGGCGGGCCGGTGATGTTTGGCCCCGGCAACTTCCTGGCAGGCGGCTTCATGACCGCCATGGACGCCGACAAGGACGGCGCGTTGACCCGGAAGGAGTTCCAGGACGCCTTCGGTCGGTGGTTCACCGAATGGGACACCACCAAGGGCGGAGCCTTGGACATCGAGTCGATCCGGGGCGGGCTGAACCGCGCTCTCATGGTTGACGGCCGTCCCGGCGGACCGGGCGGACCGGGCGGCGGTGCCGGCGGACCGGGTTTCGGACTCCAAGGCCAGGCGGGCGGTCGAAACGGAATGAGCGCCGCCAGCGGGATCCACTTCGAGTACGTCGAGGCCGGACTGAACTTCGACGGCACCGAACTCCCGAAGGTCGCCGTCCGCTACAAGGGCAACGGCACCTACATGGACTCCCGGATGAGCGACAAGAAGTCGCTGAAGGTCGACCTGAACGAGTTCACCAAGAAGCAGAAGGTCGGCGACGTCACCAAGCTGAACTTCCACAACAACACCACCGACGGGGGCTGGATGAACGAGCCCCTGGCCCACCAACTCTACCGCGACGCCGGCGTTCCCGCCCCGCGTTCCAGCTACGCCCGCGTCCGGATCAACGTCCCCGGCACCTGGACCAACCACTACCTCGGTCTGTACTCGATCGTCGAGAACCCCGACCAGAACTGGGCCGAGGACCGCTTCGGCACGAAGAAGGGGCTCATCCTCAAGCCGGTCACCCGCGAGCCGTTCAAATACCAAGGGGACGACTGGGAGACCTACCGGCAGGCGTACGACCCGAAGACCGAGGTCACGGACGCCCAGAAGCGGCGCTTCCTCGAACTGGCCCGCCTCGTGACCAACGGCGGCGAGGCCGACTTCGCGGCGAAGATCGGCGACTACATCGACCTCGACGAGTTCGCCCGTTTCCTGGCGGTGACCGTCTGGCTCAGCAACACCGACTCCATCCTGATGGTGGGACAGAACTACGTGGTCTACCTGCATCCGGAGACCCAACGGTTCCAGTTCGTGCCCTGGGACCTCGACCGGGCCTTCGGCAACTTCTTCAACCCGTCGCCCGAGGAGATGTCGATCACCCAGGCTTGGGCGCCCGACAACCGGTTCCTGGAGCGGATGATGAAGGTCGACGCCTTCCGGAAGCTCTACTTGGCCAAGATGGGCGAGTTCCAGAAGACGATCTTCCGTCCCGAGCGCCTCGCTGGTCAGGTGGACGCCCTGGCGAAGGCCCTGAGACCCGCTGTCGTCGAGGAAGGCGCGGACAAGGCTGAGCGCTTCGACAGGATCGTGGCTGGCCAACGTCCGGAAAACGGCGGTCCCGGCTTCGGCGGTCCCGGAGGACGGGGCGGATTCCGCATGCCGTCCGCGCCACCCATCAAGGCCTTCGCCAAGGCGCGTCACCAGTCGGTCGGCGACCAACTGGCGGGCCGGTCCGAGGGCGTCCCGCTCTCCGGCGGATTCGGCGGCCCAGGCGGTGGACGCCGCGGGCCCGGTGGCGGCCCCGGCCGTCCGGGTGGTCCGGGTGGTCCGGGTGGTCCGGGTGGTCCGGGTGGTCCGGGTGGTCCGGGTGGTCCGGGTGACATGGGGCCCGGCAACTTCATCGCCCCGGTCTTCCTGAAGTCGGCGGACACCAACGGGGATGCAAAGGTCCAGAAGACCGAGTTCGAAGCCCTCGCGGAGGGGTGGTTCCGCCGGTTCGACCGGAAGGCTGCCGGCAAGCTCAGCCAGGACGACCTGGTCCAGGGCTTGAACGCGGTGATCCCGCCACCCGACTTCGGTCCTCCCGGGGGCTGAAAGGCCGATCGGAGAACGACCTCTTCGGAAACGAAACGGGGCGGACCTGGTGGTCCGCCCCGTCTGCCTTCCGGCCGATGACCGGAGTCGAAATCGTCTCAGCCCAACTTGGCGAGGACGTCCTTCACCGCGGCGAAGTTCGGGAGATCCTTCGGCGTGGCGGTCTGCTCGGCATAGGCGACCTTGCCGTCCTTGCCGACGACGAACGCGGCGCGCGCCGAGGTGTCACCGATGCCGGCGAGGCCCGGGAACAGGACGCCATAGGCCTTGGTGGTCTCCTTGTTGAGGTCGCTCACCAGGGTGATGCCGATCTTGTGCTGGGTCGCCCAGGCTTCCTGCGCGAACGGGCTGTCGACGCTGATCCCGACGACCTCCGCGTTCAGGCCGCTGTACTGGCTCAGGCCCGCGGTGATGTCGCACAGCTCCTGGGTGCAGACGCCGGTGAAGGCGAGCGGGAAGAACAGGATGACGGTGTTCTTCTTCCCGAAGTTGGCGCTCAACTGCACGTCCACGAGACCGGTGGAGTTCTTCGACTTCAGCTTGAAGTCCGGGGCGGCGGATCCGACGGCGATAGGCATATGGTTCAGGTAGGTTTTGTGTGTTTTCCGAAAAGGAATCCTAGCGGTACGGCGGGAGGCCCGCGGTGTCAAATTCCGGATGGGAATCCCGGTCTTCCGCCGGCGGGCTTGGGATCAATAGGCACGGCGGAGATGGCTCGGCAGCACGTTCAGTTCCGCGCGGTACTTGGCGACCGTACGGCGGGCGAGGATGATCCCCTTCTCCTTCAGCTTGCTCACCAACTGGTCGTCGGACAGCGGCTTGGCGCGGTCTTCGCCGGAGATGAGGTCGGAGAGGATGTTCTTCACCGAGGTGTTGGACATGGTCTGCCCGTCGGAAGTGGCCACGCCCGAGGTGAAGAAGTACTTCATCTCGAACAGGCCCTGCGGGGTCTGCATGTACTTGCCCGAGACCGCACGGCTGACGGTCGTCTCATGGACGCCCACCACCTCGGCCACCTGCACCATGGTCATCGGCCTCAGGTGTTCCACGCCCCGCTCCATGAACTCGCGCTGCCGTTTCACGATCTCGCGTCCGATGTTCAGGATGGTGCTCTGGCGCTGGTGGAGGCTCTTGATGAGGAACTTGCCGGCCTTGATCTTGTCCCGGATGTACTCGCGGACCTCGGCGGAGGTCTCCGCTTGGGCCAGCAGGTCCTTGTAGGTGTTGCTGATCCGGAGGTGGGGCATGAATTCGTCGTTGCTGGAGACGGTGAAGTCCATGCGCTCCCGCTTCTCCGCCAGCGGCAGGAAGTCCCCGAGCAGCCAACGGTTCGCCCGCGCCCGGGTCATGGATTCGGGCTCCACCGGCGGCTCCGGCTCCGTCGACGCGTCGGGCGCGGTGTCCGACGATTCGGTCGGCGCGGCGGCGGTTTCGACGGCGAATGGTGGGCCGGGTTTCGGTGAGGCGGTCGCCGGCTGCGGTGCGGCGAGGTACCCCTCCAGCTTGCGACGCGCGGCGGTGCTCAGGGAGACGCGCAGCAGCAACTCGGCGTCGAAGAGCAGCTCCTCCCCGCGGACCATCCGGGTCAGGTCGGCGGCGATGCCCTCCAACAGGGGCCGCGGCAGGTCGCGGATGCCGCTGTGACGCCAGTTCTCGAGGGCCTTCCGCACGTCGATCGAAAGACGACCCCGCACCATCCGGGCCACTTCGTCGTCGGGCTCGCACAGGGTGTCCGCGAGGGATTCGGGATCCTCGATGTCCTCCGGCAGGACGTCTGGGCTGTCGTCGACCACACGCGTCTTCTGGACCACCAGTTCGGGAACGACGTACTGCTGGGCGGCGGTGCTGAAATCGGATCCGGGTCTCGGATCGAGGCGGGCCAGGCGGGCCGCGGCGTCCTGGGCCTCGGCGGGCGTGATGCCGAGCTGGCGGGCGATTTCCGGGAACCGGCGCTTGCCGAGTTCGTCCATGAAGTCGCGGAGCATCAGGTACTCGACGTCCTCGGTCCGGCCCGCGCGCTCCATCTGGAGCATGAGGCATTCGCGCAGGTCCCGGGCGGCGACGCCGGCGGGTTCGAACGACTGGATCACCCGGAGCACCTCCTGGATCTGGTCGGTCGGCACCCCGGTGGAGAACGTGAGCTCCTCGGGCTTGGAGGTCAGGTAGCCTCGGTCGTCGATGTTGCCGATGATCAGCTCCGCCACCTGCAGCTGGTCGGGACGCAGCTCGGAGAAACGCACCTGCTCGAGCAGATGCTCCTGCAGCGAGGTTCCGGTGGTCAGCGAGTCGAACATGTGCTGACGCCGCTCCTCGTCCTCCTCGGTGGCCCGGTTGATGGAATTGGTCTGGGCGAAGACCTCGCGCCATTCCTCGTCCATCTTGAGGAGCTTCTGCATGTCCTCGGCGAACTTGTCGACCGGTTCGTCCGACGGCTTTTCTGTGGCCGGATCGAAACGGAGGTCCTCGGGAGGCTCGGTGGGATCCGCGGCCGTCGCCTCGGCCTCGGCCTTGGACTCCTTGATGTCGGCATCCGCCTCGATGGCGGCCAGCTCCTCCAGGACGGGGTTCTGCTGGAGCTCCTGCTCCACCATCGCCTTCAGCTCCAGCACCGGTGCCTGCAGCAACGCCAGCGACTGCTGGAGCTGCGGCGACAGCACCATCTGCTGGGACAGACGCTGGCTGAGATGGAGACCGGCGGACATTTGACATCCCGACCCTATCGGGTTCCACCCGGCAACAAAAGTGCTAACCGGGTCGTGGCCCGGATCCCGCTGCCGGCAAGTTCCGGGCAAGTTCGCCTTGGGAATTCCGCTCCGGAGCCGCTTCAATCGGAACGTGGACGCCACCACCCGCGAACGCATCACCTACCGGCAGGAACGCTGGCGTTCCCTCTTCGCGGGGGTCATCGAGACGGCGGGCAACACCTTCCTGCTGCTGATCGCGACGAGGCAGTTCGACCTGGGTCCCCTGTGGAAGGCGATGATCGCCGGCGGAACCTCGGTCGGCCTCCTCCTGTCCCCGGTGCTGGTGAACGTGGCCCGCTGGATGGGTCTGCGTCCGACTGAGGCCGTGGGTCGGCTCCTGTTCCTCGGAGGCCTCTGTTGCCTGGCGCTCGGCGTCTACCCGAACCCGAAGTTCTTCGCCCTGGCCTCCCTGTTGGCGCTCACCGCGACCACCTGCGCAATCCCCCTGATGACGCAGGTCTACCACGACAACTACCCGGAATCGCGTCGTGGCAAGCTCTACTCGAACGCCTTCATGATCCGGATCGCCTCCGCCATCTTCTTCGGCTGGCTGGGTGGACAGATCCTGGAACCCCACCTCGGCGGACTCGCGTCGGCGCTCGGGGTGAAGCTGTTCTGGGTGACGGCCTACGTGATGAAGGTCCCGGGCCGCTGGCGGATCCTCTGCGGCCTGTTTGCGCTCGCCTACTTCGGCGCCGCCTGGGCGGTCAGCCGGATCCCTTCGGCTCCCCTCCGGTCCGACGTCGGAGGTCATCCGCTGCGGGCGTTGCGTTTCCTCCGCACCGACCCGGTGTTCCGCAACGCGCTGATCGCCTGGATGCTCATGGGCTTCGCCAACCTCGCGATGATCCCCATGCGCGTCGAGTACCTCGGCAACCCACGGCACGGACTCGCCCTCGGCGCGACCGAGATCGCGTTCTACACGCTCGTCATACCCAACGCCGCCCGACTGGTCATGAGCCCGGTCTGGGGCCGGCTCTTCGACCGGATGAACTTCTTCGCACTCCGGGCGACGTTGAACGTCGGGTTCGCGGTCGGCATCGGGGCGTTCTTCATGAGCGACTCGCCGACCGGCCTCCTCGTCGCGGCGACCTTGTACGGCATCTCCACCGCCGGCGGCGACGTGGCCTGGGGACTTTGGGTGACCAAGGTCGCGCCTCCCGGACAGGTCACCGACTACATGGCCGTCCACACCTTCCTCACCGGCATCCGCGGCGTCCTCGCCCCGGTGGCCGCGTTCCACGCCGTCCAGACCATCGCCCCCGCGCAGATGGGCTGGATCGCAGGCGGCATGATCCTCGCCTCCAGCCTGCTTCTCCTGCCCGAGATCGCCCGCTGGAAACCCAAGCGCACCGGGGAATCGATCCCCGAGGATGTCGCGGACTGAGCTCGGTCGAACCGAGGAGAAGCCGGGAGCGAGACGGCGGACGGCCTCGGGGAGTCTGTCCATGAGGTTGCATTCACGGAGGTTCGATCCGACGGTCTCCCCCATGGCGTCCAATGTTCTCGGAGGAAAGCTCGTCCCCTGTTGCCTGGATCCGGTCACCGGATTCTACCGGGACGGGTTCTGCCGCACCGGCCCCGAGGACCGCGGGCTGCACACGGTGTGCGCCCAGATGAACACCGAGTTCCTCGCCTTCTCCTTGATGCGCGGAAACGACCTGGTCACCCCAAGGCCCGAGTTCGGGTTTCAGGGACTGGGGCCGGGTGACCTCTGGTGCCTGTGTGTCGAGCGTTGGAAGGAAGCCCTGGACGCCGGCGTCGCACCATCGGTCCGGTTGGAGGCCTGCCACATCTCGGCGTTGGAATTCGTCGAACTCGACGACCTCCGGCGCCATGCCCTCCCACCCGCCAAGGACTGAGCAGAATCGGGTTCGGGCGTCAGGCGTCGGGCGCCCCCTCGGCGTCCCTGAGTCTCCGCGGGAGAAGCAAATCCTCGATTCCCGGCGGAACCCGGGGATCAGACCTCGTCGGTCTTCCGGGCCGCCTTCTTGCGCGGCGCCGGCGGCTTCACCTGCGCCGCGTCGGCCCAGAGCCCCTCGAGGTCGTAGTGCTCCCGGACGTCGGGCTTCATCAGGTGGACGATCACGTCGAAGTAGTCGACGACGATCCAGTTGGACTGGGCCGAACCCTCGCTCTGGTTGGGCTTGAGGCCCAGGTCGTCGAGGAGGCCGCGCAGGAGCTCGTTCTCGATCGCACGCAGGTGCGGCTCGCTGGTTCCGGTGGCGATGACGAAATAGTCGGTCACGCTGGAGAGCTTGCGCACATCCAGGATGACGATGTTCTCCGCCTTCTTGTTGTCCGCCAGTTCGCGACAGAGCAGCGCGAGCTTCTTCGAGTCCATGTCCGGCGCACCATGCCCGAAAAAGGGCCCAGATAAAGCCGATTCCGGCCGGGATATCGGCCTTTGCACTCGGCATCGGCCCCCGGGGACCGCGATCCTGAGCCCATGGAAGCCCCCGAACCCTTCCTCACGGCCGCCAGCGGCGCCCTGCTGGGACTGTCCATCGCGGCGCCGGTGGGGCCGATCGGATTGCTCTGCATCCGACGGACCCTCGTCGACGGCTGGCGCTTCGGGCTGGCGACCGGACTCGGCGCAGCGACCGCGGACGCGGCGTACGGGGCCATCGCCGCCGGAGGTCTCGGCGCGGTGTCCGGCCTGCTCGTCCAACAACGCCTGGGCCTCCAGTTGGCGGGAGACGCCTTCCTCGTCTGGATCGGCATCCGGACACTGCTTCAGCCTCCGCCGACCGAAGCCGCTCCGTCATCGGGTCGAGGTCTTCCCGGAGCCTTCGCCGCGACCTTCGCCCTCACCCTGGCGAATCCGATGACCATCCTCTCCTTCGTCGGTCTCTTCGCGGGCATGGGTTTGGGCCCGGGAGCCACGACCGCGGACTCGGTGATGCTGGTGCTCGGGGTCTTCCTCGGCTCCGCGGCGTGGTGGTTGGGTTTGAGCGCCGCGGTGTCGGGGCTACGCCGACGCGTGACGCCCGTCGCGATGCTCTGGATCAACCGGATCTCGGGTTGCGTGGTGGCCGCCTACGGACTGAAGACCTTGGCCATGCTCCTCTCCTCGACAGTCTGAGCCCAATCACAAGAGACCCGCACGCAGGGCCGCAAATCCGCCAAGGCACAGGATGGATGCCGCAGGTCGGGATTCGGGCACGCATGAATTCGACCGTGGAACACCCATGCGGCTTCAGATCCAGCAACCCGCTTGGCGCCTTTGCGTATTGGCGTGAGATCCCTCCTCGCCGTCACCCAGGGATCAAGAGGCGAGGACCTCGGCGAGGAATCGGCCGGTCCGGCTTTCCCGGACCGCGGCCACCTGCTCCGGTGTGCCGGCCGCAACCAGTTTCCCACCTTCGTCCCCCGCTTCCGGTCCGAGATCGAGGATCCAGTCGGTGCACTTGAGCACGTCGAGGTTGTGCTCGATCACGATCACCGAATGCCCCTGGTCCACCAGGCGCTGGAACACCAAAAGGAGGATTCGGACATCCTCGAAGTGCAGTCCGGTCGTGGGCTCGTCGAAGACGAACAGCGTCGGCTTCACCGCGGGCGCGATCCGGGCCAGGTCGTCGGTCCCAAGGCGCGCGGCGATCTTCGGAGGGATCCGCGTCGCGGCCGCCGACGGCGTCTGCGCGAGGTGGCTCACCAGCTTCAGTCGCTGGCTCTCGCCACCCGAGAGCGTGTTGATCGGCTGCCCCAACCGGAGGTAGCCCAGCCCGACCTCGTCCAGCAGACGCAGCTTCTCCACGGCACGGCGCGCCGGACGCGAGTCGGGAAACCCGGAGAGGAACGCCACGGCATCCTCCACGGTCGCCTCCAACAGGTCGGCCACCGACAGCGCCTGCCCCGATGGCGCGGTGATGCGGACACCGGCGACGTGCTCGCGGAAGCGTCGGCCGTTGCAGGCCGGGCAGCGGATGAAGATGTCGCTCAGGAACTGCATCTCGATCTTCTCGTGGCCGGCGCCGCGGCACTGTTCGCACTGGCCGAGCTGCGAGTTGAAGCTGAAATGTCCCGGCTGCAGACCGAGGGACTTCGCGACCTCGCTCGAGGCGAAGAAGTCGCGGATGTCATCGAACGCACCGATGTAGACCGCCGGATTCGAACGCGGCGTTCGGCCCAATGATGTCTGGTCCACCAGCACCACCGCACCGAGGTTCTCCGCCCCTTCCAGCTCCGCGGAGGCCAGGGCCCCGGCAGCCTCGTCGAGGGACTCGCCATCGACCTCCTCCTCCAAGGCCTGCGCCGCACCGGTGCCCGCGAGCCGCGCCTGGAGCAGCGGCAGCAGGGCCTCCCGCACGAGCGTCGACTTTCCGGAACCGCTGACGCCGCTGATTCCGACCAGCCTTCCCAAGGGGATCTCCACGGAGAGGTCCCGGAGGTTGTTGGCCGTGACGCCCCTCAGACGCAACGTCGCGGCACGGCCGGCGGCCGTGTATCGGCTCCGGGTCGGGAGGGCGTCTTCCATCGACATGGACGAAAGGCTTGTCCCGATCGCCAACAGGGAGACCGGGCGGCGCCTTGGCAGCTCGATGCGGCGGCGTCCGGTGAGGAAGTCGGCGGTGAGCGAACCCTC
Source organism: Verrucomicrobiales bacterium (assembly GCA_027488845.1). Lineage (GTDB taxonomy): Bacteria > Verrucomicrobiota > Verrucomicrobiia > Limisphaerales > UBA9464 > SXXZ01. The sequence continues at coordinate 70,755 of JAIYBC010000067.1, forward strand.
GGCCCGGGCCAAATTCGAAGCGGGGCCCTGGAAGACGACCTGGCCGCCGGATTCACCATGGCCGGGACCGATGTCCACGATCCGATCCGCGGCCCGCATGACGGCGGACTCGTGTTCGACAACGACGACCGTGTTCCCCAGGTCGCGCAGGCGCTCGAGGATCCGGATCAGCCGAACGGTGTCGCGGGCATGGAGTCCGACGCTCGGTTCGTCGAGCACGTACAGCGTGTTGACGAGGCGCGTCCCAAGGCAGGTTGTGAGGTTCACCCGTTCCGTCTCTCCGCCGCTCAGCGTACGGGTGGCGCGGTCCAAGGTGAGATAGCCCAGTCCGACCTCGAGTAGGTAGTCGAGCCGCGTTCGCACCTCGCGGAGGGCCATCCCGACCGGATCGCGTCCGGAATGACGGGATTGCTCCAGCAGTCGACGGATCAGGACGGCAGCTTCGGCGACCGGCAACGCATAGAACCCGGCCAAGTCCATCGCCACGGTCTCACCCGGCGGCGTCCATCGATAGAGAAGCGACTCCTGCTTGAAGCGCTTCCCCTCGCAGGCGGTGCAACGCCGGTAGCTCCGATAACGGGCGAGCAGCACCCGCACGTGCATCTTGTAGGCCTTGCCTTCCAGCCACCGGAAATAGCCACGGACACCGTACCAGCTCTTCGGCCACGCGTTTTCCGGATCCTCCGGATCATGGCCCGGGTCGCCTTCCATCACCCACCGCTGCTGCGCTTCCGTCATGCGGTTGAACGGGACCTCGGTGGGGATGCCCCGCTTCCGGGCCATCCTCATCATGTCCGCCTGGCACTCGGCGCCGGACTCGGTCTGCCAGGGCTTCACCACGCCTTGGGAAAGCGACTTCGAGCGGTCCGGCAGCGCCAGGTCGGGATCGATGGAGATGACCCTTCCGAACCCCTTGCACGCCGGGCAGGCGCCCACGGGATGGTTGAACGAGAAGAGCGCCGGCGTGGGCTCCGCGTACTCGAGGTCGCAGGCGGCGCAATGGTGTCCCTTGGAGAAATGGCCGACCGAGGACCAGAGCTTTCCCCCGTCAGTGGAACCCAAGACCGTCAGGCGTCCCTGCCCGAAGTGGTAGGCCTGCTCGCACGCCTCGACGAAGCGGTTCCGCGAGCCGGACGCCATTCGGACCCGGTCGGCGACCACGGTCAGTCGTCCTGCGATACCCTTCGAGGACGACGCGGCGGCTTCTTCCACGCGCAGCACGGCGCCCCCGGCGACGATCCGCTGGAAGCCCTGCTTGGAAACCAACGCCAACTGCTCGGCGAGCGGGATCTTGTCCGAGAGCGGCAGGTCGAAGGCGACCAGCAGGTCCGCGCCGGCGGCCGAATCCTTGGAAACGCGCTCCCAAACCGCCTCGGGCGGCTCCCTACGGACGGGTCGGGCGCATTGACGGCAATGGAGTCCCGCCAGGTGCGGCCAAAGCACCTTCATGTGGTCGCACAGCTCGGTCATCGTGCCGACCGTGCTGCGGGTGGTCCGGACGGCGTTGCGCTGTTCGATGGCGATCGCGGGCGGGATGTTCTCGATGCGATCCACCGCCGGCTTGTCCATGCGGTCGAAGAACTGGCGGGCGTAGGGCGAGAACGTCTCGATGTAACGGCGCTGTCCCTCGGCGTAGAGCGTCTCGAAAGCCAATGAGCTCTTGCCGGAGCCGCTGAGACCGGTGACCACGATCAGTTCACCGAGGGGAAGGTCGAGGTCGAAACCCTTGAGGTTGTTCTGACGGACACCGCGGAGACGGATGCAGTCGGGACGGGATTCGTGGGAGTCGGGACGTGCGGGATCCGGCATCGGGCGGCCAAGCTATGGTCCGACCGTCGGGAGTCAATGCGGCGCCCCCATCTGCACTGCGCCGAGCGCATGGACCGGTTCCCGCCTCGGAACGCGAAACCCCCGGCATCCTTGGGACACCGGGGGTGCTCGGAATCGGGGTTCCAGGCTTCAATGAAGTCCACCTCGGAACAGCAGCCGAATCACTGTGAGAGGATCGGCTTTGCCACTGAGGACCGGGAGGTTCCTTTCGCGGACTTGCGGCTTCGCGAGCGGCTACCTCCCGCCGGATTCCTCCTCAGGCCGGGATCTCGTCGACGCGGAAGAAGCGCTTCACCTCGATCTCCGCGTTCTCAACGGAATCGGAGGCGTGGGCGATGTTGATCATGTTGGTCTCGCCGAGGTCGCCGCGGATCGTGCCCTTCGGCGCCTTGCGGCTGTCGGTGGGGCCGAGCAGGTCGCGGACGGTGACGACCGCGTTCTCGCCGGAAAGGATCACGGCCAGGACCGGCTCCGACTTCATGAACTCCACGATCTCCGGGAAGAAGGGCTTCGAGGCGATGTGCGCGTAGTGTTCCGTCAGGAGTGCGTCGCTGAGGCGGAGCACCTTGGCGGCCTGGATCCGGAGGCCGGCCTTCTGAAAACGGTTCAGGACCTCGCCGGCGAGGTTCTTCTTCATGCAGTCCGGCTTGCAAAGGATGAGTGTGCGTTCCATCGGTCCGGAGAGCCTACACGCATCCCATCGGCCGCGTAAACGGCGTGTTTCAAAGTTCATCCAACCGTCACCCGGTTCCCGATCCGGCGCGCGGACGGGGCGTTGACCGGACCACCGGACCTTCCTAGCGTGCCCGCAGTCGAAGGCTTCGGCCCGGACACATCCCCATGAAGAACTCCCTCGAAACGCGGCTTGGAATCTTTTTCGCCGTCGTCGTCGTCGCCGCCTTCATCCTGTTCGAGATGGTCGGCGGACAGCGCTACTTCGCGAAGAGCATCCCGATCCGAGCCCGCTTCAACACCGCCGGCGACCTGAAGGCCGGGGATCCGGTGAAGCTCGCGGGCGTGGACGTCGGCAAGGTGCGCTCGATCCGGATCAACTCCGGAAAGGTCGAGGTGCTCATGGACGTCGATCCCGCGGCGGAGATCCGCACCGACAGCAAGGCGGTGATCAAGTTCACCGGGCTCATGGGACAGAACTTCGTGGCCATCGACTTCGGCAGCCAGAACTCCCCCGCCCTCGCGCCGGACGCCATCCTCGAGACCAGGGAGCAGCCCGACCTCGCCGCGATCATGGCCAAGCTCGAGACGGCCGCCGACGGCATGCAGAACATGAGCAAGAGCTTCTCGGGCGAGGATTTCGGCAAGCTGCTGGGGCCCCTGACCGATTTGGTGAAGGACAACCAGCCCCGCATCGCGATGATCCTCGGCAACCTCCAGAACCTCACCACCACCATGAACGAGGGCAAGGGGACGCTCGGGCGCCTGATGAAGGAGGACACCCTCTACGCCAACACGCTGGTGGCCGTGACCAACCTCGTGGCGACTTCCGAGGACATGAAGCTGACCCTCGCCGACGCGCGGAAGATCGTCGCCGGACTTCAGGAAGGCCGCGGAACCGTCGGAAAGCTGCTCGTCGACGAGTCCCTCTTCCGTGAGACGACCAACATGATGACCAACCTGCGCGAGATCACCGAGAAGATGAACCGCGGCAACGGAACGGTCGGGCAACTCATCAACGACGACGCGTTCCTGAAGAACGTGAAGCTCACCCTGCAGAAGGTCGAGAAGGCGACGGAGACCCTCGAAGACGCCGGACCACTCCAGGTCATCGGCACGGCGGCCGGCAGCATCTTCTGAGATTCGACGGAGCCCAAGGCTCCGTCCCGGTTCGGTTGCGGTGGGTCGCGGTCCGTATCCCGAAATGCCATGAACCTGTACCGACTCAAGGGCAAGACCCAGGACGCCTCCTACGGGCTGGGCTCCGGGCGGAACACCGTCGGCCGATCCCCGGAGAACACGGTACGGATCCCCGACCCCTCGGTGTCGGGCGTCCACTGCGAGGTCGAGATCGGGGAAATGGGAATCGTCGTGCGCGACCTCCAGTCCACCAACGGCACGTTCATCGACGGCCAACCGGTGTCCGAGTCCGCGATCCGGCCCGGACAGGTGCTCCAGATGGGAACCGTGGCGATGGTCCTGGAGGAGGAGTCGGTCACGATTGCGGTTCCGACGCTGCCTTCCACGGTGGTGGAGGAGACCGGACCGAAGACCTTGGCCGACGGCACGCTGGCCTGCTCACGGTTCCCGGAACTGCAGGCCGCGTTCCGCTGCACGAAATGCCATCGGCCCTTCCATGGAAGCGCCCTCAGGCAGGTCCGACTCAGCTCGGGCCGGCTTCCCCTGCTCTTCTGCCCGGAGTGCGACGGCAAATGCGAGATCATCCCCGGATTCAGCCGCTCCGGGGACTCCGGAAGCCTGTTGCTGAACCCGAGGAAGTTCCTGTCGCGGATCACCCAGACCATCCGCCTGGGTTGGCGCAAGCCCGAGTGAACGGAGCCGTCCGGTTCCGGACGGCTCAGTCGCGGATGCGGAGCCGGCTCATCTGGCCCGGCAGCTTCCAGCCGCATAGGGCCGCCACCGCGACGGCGGAGGCCGCGTGGACCCACTTGCCATAGATGGCCCAGCCTCCGGCGAAGATCAGCGCCCAGATGGCGATGGAGGCGAGGATCGTGCAGATGATTCCCGGGACGATGTCCGAGCGCTTGGACCAACCGATCTCTTGCATCTGGATCCTCTCGTGTTCAGCGGCTTCCAGGACACGGCTCCAGCCCTTTCCGCCCGGTTGGACACGCTTGTAGAACTCACGGAGCTTCGCCTCCGTGGTGGGCGTGGTCAGGACCGCGGCGAGGATCGAGGAAATGGTGGTCACAGCCACGCCGATCACCATGCGCCGCGCCTCGGAAACCTCGCCGGCGCTTCCGAACCTCCAGAAGGCCGCCATGCCGAACGAGACCACCATGGCCACGATCTCGGCCTGCGCGTTGATGCGCCACCAGAACCAACGGAGGATCAGGACGAGTCCGGTGCCGGCACCCACCTCCATCATGAGGTTGAAGTTGGAGAGCGCGTCCTGCATCTGGAGCGCCAACGCACAGGAGGCCAGCATCAGCAGCACCGTGGAGATCCGTCCCAGCCAGACCTGCTGCCCGTCGGTCGCCTTGGGATTGATGAACCGGGTGTAGAGGTCGCTGACCACGATCGAGGAACCGTAGTTCACCTGGGTCGACATCGTGCTCATGTAGGCGGCGATCAGGGAGGCGACCATGATCCCCATGAGCCCGGGCGGCAGGAAGGTCATCATGGCCGGATAGGCGAGGTCGTCCTGGATGATCTTCGGATCGAGGTGCGGGAACTTCGAGCGGAGCGAGGCGAGGTCCGGGAACACCATCAGCGAGGCGAGTGCGACGATGATCCAGGGCCATGGGCGAACCGCGTAGTGCATCACGTTGAAGAAGAGGCAGGCGCCGACCGCGTGCTTCTCGTTCTTCGCCGCCAGGAGCCGCTGCGCCACATAGCCGCCGCCGCCGGGTTCGGCGCCGGGGTAGTAGATGCTCCACCAGGTCACCAGGAGCGGAACGAGGAAGACCGCCGTGACCAGGTCGGACGGCGCCGTCGCGAAGTCGGGGATGATGTCGAGCTTGGGGCTGACTCGCGGGTCCGCCAGCAGGCGCTTGAGGCCGCCCACCTCCGGGAGACCGGTGACGAAGACCGCAGCCCAGATGGCGCCGACCATGGCGATCACGAACTGGACGAGATCCGTGAGCAGCACGCTCGTGAGGCCGCCGGCCATGCTGTACGCGAGGGTCACCACCGAGGCGAGGGCGATGGTCTGGAGCGGATCCATTCCGAACATGACGCCACCGATCTTGATGGCGGCGAGGGTCACGTTGGCCATCACCAGGATGTTGAAGAACACGCCGAGGTAGACCGCCCGGAAGCCACGGAGGAACGCGGCGGACCTGCCGGAGTAGCGGAGCTCGTAGAACTCGATGTCGGTGAGCATGCCGCTCCGTCGCCAGAGCTTGGCGAAGAGGAACACCGTGCTGGTGCCGGTCAGCAGCAGCGCCCACCAGACCCAGTTCCCGAAGACGCCGTTCCGTCGGACGATCCCGGCGACCAGGTTGGGCGTGTCCGCGGCGAAGGTGGTGGCGACCATCGAGGTGCCCAGCAGCCACCACGGCATGGTCCGACCGCTGAGGAAGTAGCTCTCGTAGTTCTTCCCCGCGGATTTGCCGGCGATGAAGCCGATCAGGAGGTAGACCGCGAACGCAGTGAGGATGATGACCCAGTCGATGGGGCGCAGTTGCATGGGTTTTGCGCGAGAGTGAGGCACGTGGCGGCTCCTGCCAATCCCGCGTTGCGTCCCGGCTTGGTCTTCTTGTCCGGACTCGTCTAGTTTCGTCCCGATGTCACCGCGGCGCATCCTCATCGCCGACCACGTCAGCAAGGTCCTTGGCGGGGCCGAGGTGAACGTGGTCGAGCTGCTGGGGCATCCCGAACTGGCCCGTCGATGGCAGGTGACGGTCGCCTGCGCCCCGGGCAGCCCGCTGGATTCCGCCTTGGCCGCCCTGGGCGTGGACCGCGTTCCTTACGGCTTCGCGCCGGCCCTGAACGAACTCCGGGTGGTGGGACGCTCCTTCTCTCCCTGGGCCAAGGTGAAGGGCCTGCTGGAGCTCCAGCGGGCCTCGGGAACGCTCCGCGAACTCATTTCACGCCTGAAGCCGGAGGCCGTGCTCACGCCAACCAACAAGGATCACTTCGCCGCCGGCGCCGCGGCCGTCCGTTCAGGGATCCCCTCCGTCTGGTGGGTCAACGACCTGCTCACCCCGGAGTTCTTCGGCTGGCCGGTCCGGCGGGCCTTCTCCCACAAGGCCGGCCGACTGGCCTCCCGCCTGGCTCCGGTGTCCCAGGCCGGGGCCGACGCCCTCGTCCATCTGGGTGTGCCCCAGCAACGGATCCGGACGATCCTCAACGGCATCCCCCTCGACCGCTACGTCCGCGACGCCTCACGACCGCTCCGCGCACAACTCGGCCTTTCGCCCGCGGAACCCCTCATCGGGGTGGTCGGAAGGATCACACCCTGGAAAGGCCAGGAACTCTTCCTCCGGATCGCCGAACAATGGATCGCCTCCGGACGCGCCGGACGCTTCGTCATCATCGGCCGCGCCTTCAACGAGGACGCCCCCTTCGAACAGCGGTTGCGGAGCCGGATCGCCCAAGCTCCGCTCCATGGGCGCGTCTCCATGGTCCCCTTCCAAAGCGACATCGCCGCCGCGCTTTCCAGCCTCGACGTCCTCCTCCACACCTCGCTGAAGCCGGAGCCCTTCGGGAGGGTGCTGATCGAGTCGATGGCGGTGGGGACCCCGGTGGTGGCCGCCGGTGCCGGCGGCGTCGCCGCGATCCTCACCTCGGACGTCGACGGCCTGGTCGTCCCACCCGGCGATGCCGCAGCCTACCTGAACTCGTTGCGGCGCCTGCTCGACGACGGACCCGGCACCCGGCTTCTCACCGAGGCTGCACGGGAGACCGTCCGGAAACGCTTCAGCCTGGATCGCGTGTTCGGGGACTTCGAACGGCTCTTCGGGGAGCTCGCGCAGACAGGGGGAGGTCGCCGATGAACGTCGGCCACAACGCGCCCCCGACTCCGTCGCAGGTCCGCATGCGGCCCGGACTGCTGGTTGCCGGGTTTCTCCTTCTTCTCGGACTGCTGATGCCGAAGGCCCGGGCGGAGATCCAACTGGACGTCTTCGCCGGCTACGAAGGCGCCGCCCGAATGGGACACTGGTTCCCGGTGGCCGTGGAGGTCTTCAACGACGGCGGGACGTTCGATGCGACGATCGAGCTCGGGTTCGGCGGCACCGCCGCAGACCGTCAGGTGCTCCGGGAATCGCTTCCCACCGGCACCCGGAAACGCTTCCTGCTCACCGCCCACGCGTCTTCCGCGAACGCCTCAGGCGTCCACGTCCGCGTCGCCGACTCCCTCGGCAAGACCCTGGCGGAACGGACCCAGAACCTCGTGTTCGTCCTCGCGGAAGGGTCGCTGCTCGGCGCCATCCCGGCCACGTCCAGCGGACTCCCATCCATGCCCGGAGCTTCGTCGGAAGCCTGGGACAGCAACGTCCGGATGGCCCGGATGGATCCCGCCTACTTCCCGGAAAACCCACTCGCGCTGGAAGGTCTCGGCGGACTCTACCTGCACTCCGACCGTCTGGCCTCGTTCCGGCCGGCCCAAGTCGACGCACTCCTCGCCTGGGTCCACAACGGCGGCCATCTGGTCCTCGCCCTAGAGCAGGTCACCGGCGCGGACTCGGCACCCGCGCTGAAATCCCTGCTGCCCATCCAGCCGCGGAACAGCGGTGCCGTCGTCGTCGGGCCCGCCCTGCTCGATTGGATCCGGTCGGCCCCGGCCCGGCCCTCCCACGGATTCGAGTCGCCCTCGCCTCGCCTGCGGTCTCGGAAGGGCAAGGATGGGGACCAACCTCCGAGATCGGGGCGGCTTTTCCAGACGGCCCCGGGCGACGGCCTCGACCGGGGCCTGGAAAGTCCGACGGTCCTCGGACCGCTGGCACCGGACGCCCGTCCGGTGATCTCGGTCGGCGGGACGACCATCGCCTCGACCCGGGCGGTGGGTTGGGGTCGCGTGACCCTGCTCGGCTGGAATCCGGAACGGGAACCGCTCCGCGGCGCCGCGGCTTCCGGACATTTCTGGGCCGCCCTCTTCGGTGTGCCTCCGCAACTGCTCACCTCGGAGGCCCTGCTGACCTGGTCGGCAACGATTTTCGACGACGTGATGTCGGCCCTCGTCGAGACCGAACAGGTCCGGAAGCTTCCGATCGTCTCACTCCTGGCGCTGCTCGTGGTGTACCTCGTGGTGATCGGCCCCTTCGACCGCTGGCTGGTCCGCCGCCTCCGGAAACCGATTCTGACCTGGGTCACCTTCCCCGCCTATGTCGTCGTCTTCTCCCTGATGCTCTACGCCATCGGCTTCCATCTGCGGGCCGGGAAAACCGAGTGGAACGAGTTCCACCTCGTCGACCTGCACCCGCTCGGAACCAACGCCTTGGCCGCGGGCGTCCGCGGCAGGACCTACGGATCGGTCTATTCCCCGTCCAACGACCGCTACGCGCTGTCGTTGGACCGGGATTCCGCGGTGTTCCGCCGCCCGTTCGGCGAGACGGACCTCGTCGGCGGCAACTCCGGGCTGCTGAGCCGCAGCAAGGCCGAAGGCATGGACGCGGAGCTCTTCGTGCCGATATGGACGAGCCGCACCGCGACGGCCGAGTGGGCCGGCACGGCGACCGCACCGTTCGAGACGGCCCTTTCCGCCGATGCCACCACCATCTCCTTCCGCAACACCGGTCCCGACCGCATCACCGCCATCTGGGTGGTCGAATCCGGGTTGGTGCACGGCCCAATCCGGGACCTTCCGCCCGGTGGAACCGCGGCGCTGAACCGCAGATCCGGCGGCGGCGTCTCCCGGATGGGTTTCCTGGAAGAACACCTTCCACGGTTCCGTGCCGTCCTGAACCACCGTCGGGCGATGTTCGGCCGCAGCGACGATCCTCCACGGCTCACCGACCGGGGCGCCACGGTGGTCGCGGCCTCGATCCTGGGGTCGGATGCCCCCCCTCCGGAGGAGACGGACGAGCGGGAAGAGGATCGGGGATACCGAAGCCGCGGCGCCGCCGGCCAGGACATGTCCTCGCTGTTGCGGGACGGAGGCCTGCTGGTCTTCGCGTTGGTCGAAGACCATCGGCCTTCCGGTCCCCTGAACCGCTTCGAGGTCTCCCGCCATCGGACGACCACCGTCTTCCGGATGCTGATCCGTCCCAAGAATCCCAGCCGCCCATGAATCCCGGTGCCGCCTCCGCCAATCCGCCTCCCATTCCCCCGGGACCCGCCGTCCAGACCTCGGGACTCACCCGCGCCTACGGCACGATGACGGCGCTCGACCGGCTCGACCTGACCGTCCAGCGCGGGGACCTGTTCGGCTTCATCGGCTCCAACGGCGCCGGGAAGACGACGACGCTCCGGATCCTCGCCACGTTCCTCACGCCCAGCGCAGGCACCGCGCGGATCTTCGACAAGGACGTCGTCGCCGAAGCCGACCAGGTGCGCCACCTCATCGGCTACATGCCGGACTTCTTCGGCGTGTACAAGGACATGGAGGTCACCGAATACCTCGACTTCTTCGGGGCCTGCTACCGCATTCCCGCGGAACGCCGCGAACGGACCGTCGCCGACGTCCTCGAGCTGGTGGGCCTGACCGGAAAACGGGGCTCCGTCATCGGCGCCCTGAGCCGCGGCATGCAACAGCGGTTGGGCCTCGCTCGGGTGTTGATCCACGATCCCCAGCTGCTGCTGCTCGACGAGCCGGCCTCGGGCCTGGATCCGCGGGCCCGCATCGAGATGATGGCGATCCTGCAGGAGCTCCGGCGGATGGGTAAGACCATCATCATCAGCTCCCACATCCTCAGCGAGCTGCAGGCGCTGTGCAACCGGTGCGCGATCATCGAGCGGGGACGCCTGATCTATTCCGGTCCCGTGCAGGGAGCCGCCGGCCCGGCCTCCGCGGGCCCCGTGTACCTGGTCCGATCGCATTCGGAGCCGGAGACGGTCGCGCGCTGTCTCCACGGTGCGGAGGGCATCCTCGAGGCCTCGCCGCTCGAACGGCAGGTCCGCGTCGTCCTCGCCAGCCCCGACGCCGATCCCTCCGTGATCGCCCGCACGCTGGTCCAAGCCGGACTGGGGGTCCTGGAGTTGAAGCCGGAGGAGGTCGGACTCGAGGAGGTGTTCCTCCGGGTCACCCGGGGCGAGACCCAGTAGGTCGAGGGTGGACCAATGGGTTTCCCGGCCTCCCCCGCCTTTCGCCGCGAGCTGCAGGAGATGGCGCGGAGATCGACCACCCATGTCGTCCGGTCCCTCGCCGTCGCGGTGATGGCGGCGGTCGTCTGGAATGCCGTCGAGCCGCTCCGGCTCGGGGCCGCGACCTCGGGCCGCCCCCTCTTCATCGGGCTGAACCGCCTCGTCTTCGCCTTCCTCTGGATCATGGGCCCGCTCCTGACGGCGGACTGCTTGAGCCGCGAGAAACGCGAGGGGACCATCGGCCTGCTCTTCCTCACGCCGCTCCGTCCCATCGAGGTGGTCCTGTCCAAGGTCGCCGCACACGGCCTCCAGGGCGCCTCCGTGCTCCTCGCAATCGTGCCGGTCCTCGTGGTTCCCCTGCTCCTCGGCGGCATCACCCTGCCCGACATCTTCCGGATGGCGCTCTTCCAGTCGGCGGCCCTCGCATTGGCGCTGACGTCGGGACTGCTGGCCTCGTCCCTGTTTCGCGATGGCCTGGTGGCACGGCTGACCGCGATCGGGTTCTCCGCCGCCGCCGCGGCGGCCGTGGTGTTTCTCCACGTGACGGCTTCGACCCTCGGACAGCACCTCGCGACGCCGTCGAACCTCTTGGTCCGCTCCTTCGGGGACTCGTGGTTCCTGCGGTGGCGCATGCTCTGGTGGACCTCCGGTTTGCAATACGGCTCGGTGAACTTCCTCTCGGCACCCCAGTTCAACACCGGCACGGGATGGATCGACGTCATTGCAGCCGCGGGGGTCCTTGCCCTTTCCCTGGCGGCGGTGGTCGGCGCCGTCCATCTCGCGGGTCGTTCATTGGTCCGGACCTGGCGTCCCGCGGAGGAACCCTCCCGCGGTTCAGCACCGGTCGACTCCGCCGGAAACCCGTCGCACCGAATCGCCGTGGATCCCGCCACCTGGCTGGTGCGTCGCCTGGACGGCCGACTCCATGAACCCAGGCTTTGGCTGCTCCTGGGCTTCGGCGTCGGGAGCCTGCTCGCAGGGACCTTCAGCCGCCGGCCGGGCGAACAGCGCGATCTCCTGCTGGTGGCGCTTTGCGCCGGGAGCGCGATCCATTCGTGGAGGCGGATCTTCCAAACGGAGGCCGACGAACTGCTCCGGACGACCCCGTTGTCTGCGGAGGGCCTGCTCCTTGCGTGGCAACGGCGAGTCCGCGTCGCGGCGGTGGTCGGCGCCGTCGGCGGCGGCGCGGGCAGCCGACTCATGGGGTGGCTGCGGAACGGGCGCCTGCCCGATCCGGCCGAAGCGCTTCCTTGGCTGGCGGGACTCCAGCTTTGGATGCTCGCGATCCCTACGATGACGGTCCTGCTCCACCGCCGCGGGCTGCCCCCGGCGGTGTCCATCGGGGGGTCGCTGCTGTTCCGCGAACTATGGGAAAGGGGCTGGCGCTCGTTCGATTCCGAAGGGGCTCCCACCACCTGGCTGGCACGGATCACCCTCGGGATCGTGCTGATGCTGCTCTTGGAAAGGACGCTCCGGGGATCCGCCCGAACCTGATCCGGCCGCGATTGCGCTTCACCTCGGCGTCACCTTTCCGCATTTTCCCGGCGCCGTGATCAGCACCACCTCCGAGTTGAGGGATTTCGCCGCACGCATTCGGCAGTCCGAATGGGTCGCACTCGACACCGAAGCGGACTCCCTCCATGCCTACCCGGAGAAGCTGTGCCTGCTCCAGGTCGCCATCCCGGGCGAAGCCGTCCTCGTCGATCCCCTGGCCGACCTCCACCTGGAACCGATCTGGGAGGCGATGGACGACCACGAGATCATCTTCCACGCCGCCGACTACGACCTCCGGCTGCTGTTCCAGGGCCACCATTTCACGCCCTCCCGGATCTTCGACACGATGTGGGCGGCGCGGCTCCTCGGCGAGACGCGGTTCGGGCTCAACGACGTCCTGACCAAGGAACTCGGCATCACGCTCGAGAAGGGAGCCCAGAAGGCCAACTGGGGCCGGCGGCCGCTCACCGACAAGATGATCCAGTACGCCCTCAACGACGTGCTGCACCTGCGTCCGCTGGAACGCCGGCTGCGTTCGCGGCTCGAGGAGCTGGGTCGCCTCGACTGGCACCGGCAGTCCTGCGGAAGGCTGGTCGAGGACTGCTGTCAACCCGAGAAGGTCGACGAGAACTCCGTCTGGCGCTCCAAGGGCCACGACAAGCTCGATCCGCTGGGACTCGCCGTGCTGAGGGAGGTCTGGCATTGGCGGGAGAAGGACGCCTTCCGGACGGGACGCCCGCCCTTCTTCATCCTCAAGCACGAGACGATGGCGGAAATCGCCGCGGAGGCCGCCTCGAGGAATTCCACCCGTGGACTTGTGCTGCCCCATTTCCTCACCTCGAAGCGCCGCGCCGACCTGATCGCGGCGGTGCGTCGGGGGCTCGAGGTTCCGGAAGACCAGCGTCCCCGGCCGATCCGCGTCCATTCCCGCCGGATGACCCGTGAGGAACTCGACGAGGCCGACCGCATCGGGAAGCGTCGGGACCAGAAGGCCAAGGAGCTGGGAATCGATCCGACGCTGATCGCGTCGAAGGCGACCCTCTTCGCCTTGGGCCGCAACGAACCCGGGGCCTGGGACGACCTGCTCGACTGGCAATACGACCTGCTGTCGGACCGCACCGCCTGAGGCGCCCACCGCCGGCAGGCCTTGGAATCGGGAGAATCGTGCGTGCCGGAACGGTCCGGTTCCGATCGACGCCCGCCATCGCCGCATCCGCGTCACCTCCGCTGATGCTCCGCGCCCACCGCGGCTCAGCATGCCGATCCCACCGCCGCATCAGCACGGCCCCGCGAGGCGGGCGGGAAACGGAAAGGGCCGTCCCGCATTGCATGGCAGGACGGCCCGGAATCGGACTTCGGCGTCGGCCGGATCAGGCAAGCAGCTCGGCGACGAGCGACTTCTCCTCCTTCAGCTCGTTTTCCGTGGCGACGATCTTGGAGCGGCTGAACTCGTCCACCGGCACGTTCGGGATGATGCCCCAGCCCTTGCCGCAGCTGCGGATGGGGAAGGAGTAGATCAGGCCCTTCTCGATGCCGTAGCTGCCGTCGGACTCGACGGCGACGCTGAAGCAGTCGTCGGGATGGGTGGCCGTGGTGAGGGCGCGGACGGTGTCCACGACCGCGTTGGCGGCGGAGGCGGCGGAGCTGAGGCCGCGGGCCTCGATGATGGCGGCGCCGCGCTTCTGGACCGTGGGGATGAAGGTGTCCTTGAACCACGCCGGCTCGTTGATGACCTCGGTCGCCGGGCGGCCGCCGATGCGGGCGTTGGCGAAGTCGGGGAACATCGTGGAGCTGTGGTTGCCCCAGATGGCGAGGTTGCTGACCTGGGTCACGGGCACACCGGCCTTGCGGGCCAACTGCGAGGAGGCGCGGTTCTGGTCGAGCATGGTCATCGCGAACCAGCGGTCGGACGGGATGTCCTTCGCCGAGTTGCGGGCGATGAGGCAGTTGGTGTTGCAGGGATTGCCGACGACGAGCGTGCGGATGTCGGAGGCCGCGTTGCGCTGGATGGCCTGGCCCTGGCCGGTGAAGATGCGGCCGTTGATGCCGAGCAGGTCCTTGCGCTCCATGCCGGCCTTGCGGGGCACGCTTCCGACCAGCAGCGCCCAGTTCACGCCGCGGAAGCCCTCGTCGAGGCTGGCCGTCGGAACCACGCCCTGGAGGAGCGGGAAGGCGCAGTCGTCGAGCTCCATCACCACGCCGTTGAGCGCCTTGAGCGCCGGCTCGATCTCGATGAGGTGGAGGATCACGGGCTGGTCCGGACCGAACATCGCGCCGGACGCGATGCGGAAGAGGAGGGAGTAACCGATCTGGCCGGCGGCGCCGGTCACAGCGACACGGATGGGTGCGTTCATGTAGGAATGAGGACGACAGTATTGGACCGGACCGCCCGGAACGCAAAAGGGAAGAGACCCCGCATTTTGGCGGACTTTCCACCTTCCCTCCAGCCGGCCCTCACACACGTCCTCGGCCCATGGGCGTCGGGCATCGCGGCACACCCGCTACAGGCACCAAGATCCGCCCCCTTCGGGCGAGGGTCCACGGATCCGGGTCGCGATCAGGTCGGCGTGTCGTCCGAGTAGTTCGCCGCGAGCCGGGCCGCGAGCCGGGCCTCGGCCCCAGACATCACGAACCAGTGGTACAGGTAGGCCACCTGGACAGCGGTCCAGAGGATCCAGGCCGAGAGGAGCAGGAACCAGGGGCCTTCCGGCATGAGGTCTCTCAGCTTCAGGCCGGCCCAGATCACCAGCGCCCCCCACACGACGCAGAAATGCAGCGTGAAGACGGAGAAGAACAAGCCCGGGGCGGCGAAGCTGAAGCCGCTCAGCTTCGGCGAGACGTGCGGATAGAAGTAGTCGGCCTCCAACTCGGAAGCGATCAGCACGGGACGGCCGACGAGACGGTTGATGCGACGTTCCAGCGCCCGCGCGTGCACCCGGGCGAAGTCGCAGAAGTGGAGGAAGAACGACGACGTCACCCCGGTGGTGACCAGCCCGAAGCAAACCACCGCCAACCCCTCACGCCGGCCGTCCAGGATCAACGCCACCGCGACGAGCGTGGAGACGAGCAGCAGGATGAAGAACTTGCGGTTGTAGGCGTACTGCATCGCCCGCATCCGTTCCAATTGGCGGGTCAGCGCGTCGTATTCGAGTCGGTCCACGTCGTTCATTCCGTCTCCTCTTCCTTCTCCGCCGCCTTCGGCTTCCCCTTCACCGCCTGGAACATCTCCAGGCAGCGCCGGCGCTGCACGTCGTGGTCCACGATCGGCGGCGGATACCCACTGCGCGACAGCAGCAGCGGGCTTTCCCACGGAGCATGGATGCGATCCGCCGGGACGTCCCGCAATTCCGGCAGCCAGCGCCGAACGAACGTCCCCTCGGGGTCGAATTTCCCGCCTTGGCTGACCGGGTTGAAGATCCGGAAGTACGGCGCCGCGTCGGTGCCGCAACCGGCGCTCCATTGCCAGCCGCCGTTGTTCGCCGCGAGGTCGCCGTCCACCAGCGCCCGCATGAAATGCCGCTCCCCGCGCTGCCAGGACACCAACAGGTCCTTGGTCAGGAACATGGCCACGATCATCCGGAGGCGGTTGTGCATCCAACCGGTCTTCGCGAGGCAACGCATCGCGGCATCGACGATCGGATAGCCCGTCTGTCCCGCCACCCACGCGTCGAACCAGGCGTCCTTGCCCGACCACTGGAGCGCGTCGTATTCGGGACGGAAGGCGCCGCGGGCGACGTGGGGGTGGTTGGCAAGGATCTGGACGTAGAACTCGCGCCAGACCAGTTCGCTGAGCCACACGTCGGCACCCTTCAATTGCGCCGGCGTCGTCGCCTTCGCCCGCGCCGATGAAAGACGCTCCAGCACCGTCCGGATGTTCACCGTGCCGAACCGCAGGTGCGCCGAAAGCCGGGAGGTCCCGGTGTCGTCGGCGGGATGGTTCCGCGCGGTCTCGTAGTCGAAGACCCGCTGTTCGACGAAGGTGTCCAAGGCCTGGCGTGCGGACCGCTCGCCGGCCGGAAACAGCTCCTGCAGCAGCGGATGACCCAAGGCCTCCGAGTCCGACGGCAGCGGCAACGACACCCAATCGGCCGGCAATGCGGTGCGGGGACCGCCGATCCTGGGAAGCGGCGCCGGCACAGGCAACGCACGCCAGGCCCGGGAGTACGGCGTGAACACGGTGTAGACCCCGCCGGTCTTCGAAAGGAGATCCCGCTCCTCACGGATCACGGAGTCACGGTGGCTCTTGAGCGACACCCCTTCCCCTTCCAAGGCACCGCGTACCCTGAGGTCGCGGTCCCGGGCGTAGGGCTCGTAGTCGCGGTTCGTGTGGACCTCCTTGGCCCCGGTCTCGCGACAAAGCCGGACCAGTTCCTCCTCCGGGCGCCCATGCCGCACGATCAGACGATGGCCCAGGGTCTCAAGGTTCCGCGCCAACGACTCCAGGGAACGCAGCAGGAAGGCGACGCGAGCAGGACCGACGTCGGGGGCCTTGAGGATCGCGTCGTCCCAGCAGAAGAAGGGCACCAGTCGATCCGAGCCGGACCAGGCGGCATGGAGCGCGGTGTTGTCCGAGATCCGGAGATCCCGTCGGAACCAGTGGACGACAGTCTTCAAGGTCCGCCGACCGTACCATGCCCTCGGGTGTCAACAACCGCGGGAATCGCTTCGCGGAGGAAGACGGACAGAAGTCCGGACGAGGCCGTTGGGGAAGCGGAGGAAAGAAAAATGCCAGGGCACCCACGGCAGTCACGGAGCAAGCACCGTTGCTGCCTTCCGGCCCTGGCGGGGTTCACAAGTCCGAGATCCATGGACCCTGGCGCGGCGGATTAAGGGGGACACCCGCCTACGGAACAAGCGCAATTGCCAAACTCCGTCCAAAGCACCCCGCCGGGAAGCCAGGGACTCCTCACGTCGTCCCCTACAACTGCTGTTGGTTTTTTGTCAGTTCTTCAGAAGTAGGTAGATAAGTGAGGGTTATGTCGATTTCACCCACCCCGATGGTGAGGCGTTCGCAGAGGCTTTCGGCGATCTTCCGGCGCTCATCAACCGGCAGCGTGGGCCAGCGGGAATAAAGCGCGCGGGCTTCGGAGAGCACGGCGTCGGCCGACAGGGTGTTGACCTTGAGGTAGCCCACCTCGGCCTGGAGCTTTGGAAGCTCTCGTGTCAGCTGGTTGAGGCGCTCTTCGGCGGGCTTGTAGAAGTCGCCGAAGCCCTGCGAGCTGACCTGGCCATCGAGATAGAGTCGGTGCGTACGGTTCATCTCCTCCCGAACCTGTTGGATGGCCTGTTGGTGGGTCGAAAGCAGCCGCTCCTTGTCGGCAAGGTTCTGGTTGGCCTCCACCAAATGCGTGGCGATCTTCTCCGGGCTGGTGAAAAACGCGGACAGTTCTTCGTGGAAAATCGCCTCGAGGTCGGTGATGGGGATCTTGTTCTGGCACTTCACGCAGACGTACTTCGGGTTGTTGCTGCGGACGTACATCTTCCCGCCGCAAGCGCACCACGCGAGATTGCTGAAGGTATGCGCGGGAAGCTTGCCGGGGAAGCGGTTGACCTTGCCCTGCTCCTCGATGATCTGGTTGACCTCATTCCAGAGAGCCTCTGGGACGATGGAGTCGCAGACTACCTTGCCCCATTCGCTTTCAGGTTTCTCGACGCTTTTCCAATCGCCGTTCTTCCGCACCCGATTGAAGAAGTAGACACCCTTAGCGGAGGTCTCGATGAGGACGCGGCGGACATGGACGTCGGTCCACGGTTTCTGCTGGCGGGTGCGGTAGCCGGAGGCGTTCAGGAGCTTGGCCACGGTACCCTTGCGACGATGCTGCCGAAACAACTCGTAGGCCTTGGCTCGGATGGGAGCCTCGTTTGGGTGGGGAACGAGCTTTTTGTCCACCCACTGGTAGCCGTAGGGAGCCTGACCATTGATCGGCTGGCCCAACTTGGCGCGGATGGCTACCGACGCGTTGACTCGCTCGGTGATCTCCTCCCGTTCCCACTGGGCAAAAACTCCAAGCAGATGGAAGAACATGCGTCCGCCAGCTGTGCTGGTGTCGATGCTTTCGTTTAACGAGACCAAGTCGGCATTCTGCTCGCGGAAGAAGTCACCGAAATCCTGTACCTCGCGGAGATTTCGCGACAGCCGCGCCAACTTGCTGAAAAGCAGCGCCTGAATGTGCCCGCGCTTCACGTCCGCCATCATCCGCTTGGCCTCGGGATGGTCGCGGACGGCCTTTCCGGACTGGCCAGCGAGGTCGTAGACCTCGACGATCTTCCAGCCACGGGCCGTGGCATACATCTTGGCGCGCTCCAGATGGTGCTCGGGGGCCTCTCCTTTGGCCTGCTCCTCGGTGCTCACCCGAATCCAGATGCCAACGCGGCGGTTCTCGGGCTGGGAAATGCTGGCGGCAGGCATCTTCTCCTTCATTACCACGGGTTCATGCCACAAACACTCGCCGAAACGCAAGGAAGATGTATGGCGTCTGAGCTAACATTTCAACATCCTCAGGGCATGGCGAAGAAGTCGTTCTATGCGGAGGCCGAACTAGGGGCCTTGGCCAAGGAATTGCGCACCCGGGTGGGGCGGTCGAAGGCGGAAGTGGGGCGCCAATTGGAAGTGAGCCGTCCGTCGATGCAGGACGCCGAGGAGCGCCCAGAACGCAATCTGACCCGCCTTCGCCTGCGCATCATCGAGGCCTGCTCGCCATACCGGGTCGAGGGGCCATTCTACCGGCTGGTGAGGAAGTGAGTCTCAATCCGAAGCCGTGGCTATTCTGCCACCGGTCCTGGGATGTCTTTCTCGGCCTGCCGGAACAGCTTCGACAGATCGACCTCCAAGGCGGCAGCCAAACGGCAAACGACTTCCAACGTCGGATTGCGCTCACCTTTCTCGATGTAGCCGATCATCTGCGGGGAAACCCCAGATCGCTGGGAGAGCGCATACTTGGTGACCTTCCGCCGTTTCCGCTCCTCGTTGAGAAGCTCGAGAACGCGGAGGCACAACTGGCGTCCTCGCTGGGGATTCGGCACGGGCCACTGCTACAGGGGATTGGAGTTGACAGCGTATTTCCCTATAGTGAACTACGCTCATGTTTGCCCGACGCCTTGGCCCCGATCCCCACCTGAACGGACAGCGCACCGTCGCCTTGGCGGGCTGTCCTGACCTGCTTGAACTCGATGACGGCAACTTCGCCGTCATCGGCATCGACATCACGGAACAGGCGCGAGGGAAGTTCCCACCGACAGTTGGCTGCGGACCGGACGAACGGGTGGTGTGGATCCCTCGGAAAACTCTGGTGCTCGCCAAAAGCGATATCCCCGACCAGGTGTGACCAGCCCGATTCCGCCATGGTAGAATGGCGGAATGGAAATCGTCCTGCACTGGATCAGTGAACACGGGTTCGACTTGCTCGGATCGTTTGGACTCATCGCAAGCCTCGCTTTCACGACCCTGTCGTTCCGGAAGGACGAAAGCTCTCGCCGAATCGGCAATCTTCTCGAGCTGACCGCCGCCCATCGAGAGATCTGGAGCCAACTGTTTGTGCGGCCGGAGCTGGCGCGGATACTGGAATCCGACGTCGACCTGGTCATGAGTCCGGTCACCAACGAAGAGGCTCTGTTCATGACCCTGCTCTTGTTGCACCTGAACGCGACTTGGCAGGCCTTGGATGAAGGGGTGTTTCGTACCCGGCAAGCCGTCGCCCGAGACATCCGCTGGTTCTTCTCTCTGCCGATTCCAAAGTCCGTGTGGGAAAAGTCGAAGGCGTTTCAGGACCCGGCCTTTGCCCAGTTCGTTGAGGAATGTCGCAGATGACCTTCAGCCGCCTCTGGGCGGCTTTTCCTTCATCGCCTCAGCGACCAAACGAAGCGCCGCCGCTTCTTTGACCTTGAGCTCCTCCGGCGTGAGCTTTCGAGAGGACCGTTTCACCTTGTAGCCGCGGGTGACCTGTTCGGTGGGTGGGGGCGGAGTAACGGTGGCGTCTTCCTTGGCCAGTCTCTCCAAGTGCGCAAGGAATGCATCGGGCAGAAAGTAGCCAACCCGCGCTGCCTGCTCCGGTCCCAAGGCACCACCGATGGCTTCCTGGATCTGCCGGAGCTTGGTCTCGCTGCTTGAGACCACGGCAACGAAGGGAAAACCCGCCTTCAGGCACTTGCTCACATTGCCGACCTCGTGGTCGATGGTCGTGGTGACGGTGATTTCAACTGCGATGGACCGGCGTGGATGTTCCAAAGCCAGGTCCACGCTGCCGGCACGGTCGAGCACCGGCTTCTCGGTGGTGACCCTGTACCCCAGTTTCTCGGCGCCTTCTTTCAGCCGCTTCTGAATGGATTTGTGCTGCTCTCCACCGCGCCCCGGGTCGGCCGTCTGCTTCGGTACCGCAATCTCCAGCGCTTGGGCGGTTGGAACATGCGAAGGAATAGGGGCGGAAATCCCTGGATCCGGGTTTTGTGGGGAAGAACCGACTGTTGGGACCGCTTCCTTTTCTGAACCGGTAACTGGTTTCGGCTCCGGGACTGCCGGTGGTGCTACTTCGTCGAACTTGATCCGCAGGACGACCTCGATTTCGGCTCGAGGAGTCGCGTATCGGCTTCGGGACGCAGCGACAACTTCCGCCCGGCGGGCTTCGGCCTGATTCGGATCGGGTTCTTCAGGCAGTGGTATGCTGAGGTTGAAGTCGCAGTCGCTCCGCTCAATCCGCGCCACTGCCTCGCCCGTGCCCAGGTTTTGGAGGTCGCGGGCGGTGAATGAACTGAACCCGTTCTCAAGCTTCCGGGCATCATCATCGCCGACCCGGAACACCACGCGGGTGTAGGGATTCGAGAGCACGGCGCTCGCGACTTCCCGGTCGCGCTCAAGCTGCCGCAGCTCCTGGTGGGCAAGCACCAAACCCAACCGGTACTTCCGCGCGCCGCTCAAGATCTCGGCCAAGCTCGGCGTGATAAAGTTCTGGAACTCGTCGAGGTAAATGAAGAAATCCCGGCGGGCTAGAGCCGCCTGTCTTTGGCGGGCCATGGCGGTCTGCTGGAACTTCGCCATGAGCAATGAACCCAACAAGTAGGCGTTCTCCTTGCCGATGGCGCCTTGGGACAGCTTGGCGAGGAAGATCTTCCCAGAATCGAGGATGTCGGCGAAGTCGAGCCGGTTGACCGGCTGCGCCACCATGTAGCGGAGCGGCTTGGGCGAGAGGAAGGTTTCCAAACGCGTGAGCACTGGCCCAATGGACTTGTTGCCGGTGAGCTGGGCGAACCCCTTGCGCCAGTAAAACTGGATGTCCGGGTCCTGGACAGTAGCGAGGAACCGTTCCCGATACTTCGGGTCGAGCAGGAACCGCCGGAGGTCCGACAAGGTGCCACCTTGACTGCTTTCCAGAAACGCAAGAATTGCATTTCGCAGGACTCCTTCCATTTGATCGCCCCAGCTCGTCGAGAGACGGGCGAAGACGCTTACAAGATCGGAAGCCAGCAGCGTCTTCTCCAAGTCAGAATGGGCTGAAAGGATGTTGAACCCAATGGATGCCGTCTCATCCGACGGATCGACAAGGATCACGTCCTTGATCCGGTGCTCGGGAATCCGGCCCAACACCTTCTCGACAAGGTCTCCGTGTGGGTCAAACAAAGCAAACCCTTCGCCAGCCTCCAGGTCCTGAGACAGAAGCGATTCCAGGAAGGTGCTCTTGCCGGTGCCGCTGGCTCCAATGACATGCAGATGGCGGGTGCGCTGGTCAGGCGTCAGTCGAACTGTGCGGGTTTCGCCGGCGTGAATGTTCTCACCCAAGGCAATGCCCAAGGAACCCGTGACGCCTCGCGGAGCGGGTTTGGAATTGGTGGCTTGTCGGCGGAACTTGGCGGCACGGATGGACGCGCCAGGCAAATGCACGAAGCCGATCAGTTCCTCGGTGCTAAGCAACATTCCGCTCCGACGGGTCTGGCGACGCATCACATCCTCGCCGTGGACTTCGTGGGGATACTCGTCGTTGTGGAGGGGAATCAGTTCGTTTCCGTCCAGTCGGGCAAACACCCGCAAGGCGCCGGCCAGGTTCCGGACGATTTCCCAAGCTCCTTCGAACGTGTCGCTCGTGGCGGCCAATCTGACGACGGCGGCGTAGAGCGGCTCTGCGACTTTCTCACGGGCCAAACCGGCAAACTCGGGCCGGTTTGCAAAAAGGGAACGCCCCTCCTGATCTGTGACGCTACGAACAAGGCTGTCTGCCCACCGGTTCCGACATGGTTGGAACAGGACCTGGTACACCGCTCGTTCATCCTCTCGCAGCTCGCCCAGGGCGGCGATGAGTCCGATGAACGGATCGAGTTTGCCGCCGCCGGCGAGTGGGAACAGGCATTCGCGGGCCAACCCAAACTCGACGATGGCATGATGGCGGTCTTCCTGAGCAAAGACTTCGAGCGTGCCGTGGGTTGGAATGAAGACGGCCTCGGGGAAATACGCACCCAACTGCCGCCGGACGAGTGGAGCGTCGGACGGAGCCAGGGTGAATTGGGCATGAATCTGTTCGGGCTGCCCAACCAGTTCGAAGCTCAGCGGTTCCCTGCAGGCCGCTAGTTGGGACAAAAACGCCTCAAAGGCCTCGCGGGGCAAATTGAGGTTGGCCGGCAACGAGGTCTGCAACTCGATCAGGTCGGTGCGGACAAGTGGCGTGGGTGTGGGTTCTTCCTCCTCGACTCGTTGTTCAGGCGAAGCTGGGGACTTGCCGCCCAACCAGCGGCTCAATCCCGCAAGGAGCGAACTGCCTACTGTCTGCACACGTCCATCGTCTACCACCGGGGCCAGGCGATATCCGGAAAACGGCTGAAAAGGCGGTTCTGGTGTTACCGGCTCGGGGAACACCTGCCAGCCCTTGAGTCGTCGATGCAGGGCGCCGAACTGTTCGGAGATCTGTTCGTGGATGCTGGGCATCCCGGCTCAGGGCAAGGGTGGCTGGGCTGGCGGAGCCACCGGAATAACATGGCTCAAGGGAGATGGGCGATACAGTTCGCCCAAGACCGGGGCCAGCTCGTATTGGCGGACCAGCTTCACGCCCTTCGCGGCGGCGGCATCCTCGGCCAGTTTCTTCACAAGCGTCGGCACGACCTCCAGATAGCAGAGGCGCGAATCGATCCGATGGTAGGTCTCTTTCCGCAGGAGCACCTCATACAGCGGGCCGAGCACAGGCATCTGGAGCAGTGTGGTATCGAGGTTCTGGAGGCCCAGGGCGACAGCGTTCCGCAGGATGTAGATGCTTCCGGCCAGCCCCAGCACCACGATTACGGCACCCCAGAACATCCCGAGCCAATTGACCAAGAGGGCCGCCACTCCTAGACCTAGGAGCCCCGCGCAGAGTAGCTGCACCACGGG
The DNA here is from genome assembly GCA_027488845.1 of Verrucomicrobiales bacterium. Classification (GTDB taxonomy): domain Bacteria; phylum Verrucomicrobiota; class Verrucomicrobiia; order Limisphaerales; family UBA9464; genus SXXZ01. Next base: position 94,303 of record JAIYBC010000067.1, read on the forward strand.
GATGACGAGGGGAATCTCAGCCGTGCGGCAGCTAAAGAAAAAGCCGCTCCCAAACGGAGCGGCACAGACATCGAACACCAGCCGTTCGCGGACCATCCGAAGGTAGACGCGTTTTTCAGAAAGCAACCCGCCTTCGGGTAATTCGATCCGGGAAAGCTCCATCTGAGGAACCTGTCGGGCCGAAAGCTCCTTCGCCAGGGCGTCGTAGAACTCCGACGAAGAGGTCTGGAACCCGTCGGCAAAGGCAAACCAGTGGTTGAGGACCTCAGCCTTCTTTTTGAAGAAGTTGGACATAAGGCAAGCGCACTAAGCGTGGTGCAGCGAGCTTCATTTGAGTTTCTGGCAGCGCTGCGGGAGCTCGTGGCAGCCTCACCACGAGGAATCTTCATAGAAGATTTCATGTGTGCAGTCAACAGCCCAATGATCCCTTGACAATGGAATTCGAATGCAATATTCTGAAAGAAGCGGGAAAGGCGGATGACCAGAATCTGTAGGATCTCAACAACTCATTTTTGCTATGAAAATTGCAATGGTATATCCAGAGGTATTCGACTTAGCACGATACCATGAGAAGCGGAAAGAGTTTCCTCCCTTTGGAGTAATGTATCTTTCTGCAATGCTCGAGAAAGAAGGCCATGAGGTGCGGGTATTCAGCATCTCCAAAGACAAAACGTTCTTGGACTTGCGTGAATTTGAAGCAGTTGGTTTCAGCATTCCCTCATCTGCAACTTTTGGCATCACAAAGAAGACACGAATGCAAAGTCTGTATTCTAACAATGCGTTGATAATGGTTGGAGGCGTTCATCCCAATTTCTATCCCGAGCAGACGCTTCTTGAGATTCAGCCAGATGTGGTTGGAATAGGGGAATGTGAAAATACGATTCTCGAAATCATCGCACAATCTCGCACTCGGGACTTTTCGGATATTGAAGGAGTGTGCTACCTAGAAAACGGAAAGCCAAAAAGAACGCGACCTCGTGGAATCGTGAGGGATATTGATTGGCTACCATTGCCATCAAGGCACCTCTTACCACTTGAAGATATAGTTATGACAAATCGCCTCTCTAACACGGACATTAGGATGGCGCACGTGATGTTTACAAGAGGATGCCCATTTCCATGCAGGTTTTGCGCAGCAGCTCAATCAAAAATTCAGTTCCGGTCTGGAAACAGCGCGCGCTTAGAGTTGATCCATCTGATCGAAAGATACGGAGTCGAAGGTTTCGCAATTGTCGATGACAATTTTGTGGTCGATAAGCGCAAGGTTTACGATGTTGCACGCTCTATTGAGGACTTGGGGCTAAAGTGGTCAGGATTATCAAGGGTAGACACAGTGGATAAGGATTTGTTGCAGGCTATGTTCAACTCGGGCTGCATCGAAATTAAGTTCGGAATGGAATCGGGAAGCCAACGGATACTAAATGCCATGGACAAAAGGACAACCATTGATCAGATACGAACTACCGCAAGGTTGGCCTACGAGATTGGCATAAAGGTCAAGTTTTTCCTAGTTCACGGATATCCCGGAGAGAATCTGGAGACAACTAGAGAAACGATTGAACTCCTAGGGCAAGTGGCTCCATTCGTCGAACGCGTCTCATTGTTCCGATTCTCTCCGCTTCCAGGCACCTATGTTTACGAACATCCAAAAGAATTTAATTTACGGGGCACCGACAAGAATGCAGACTGGGATGGTGACTGGGATAAATATCACATCTACCATAACGCTCAACACTGGTGGGGCACTGAAAATGATTTCAATGAGTTAAATAGGGCATACGAAGAATTAAGGCAGTTCATCGAGAGCACGTGGCCGGCTACCTACCGAACACCGGGTGCAACTAATAATTAGCTCACAAAAGCATGTCCTCCGGAACAATTGAGGGTTTATTCATCCGTCCAGATCGAAAACGTCCACTAGTTAACAGCAAGGCGATTAGTCTAGTTGCCCAAAAAGGCATAGTAGGCAATGTCGGCTTTGGAGAGTTAAGTCCTTGCCATCTGTTAATAGCAAATATGGAGTCTCTTGCCGATCAAGGTTTGCCCAGCGGCTCACTAATGGAGAATTTAAGCGTGATCGGCCTCGATATTGATTCACTAAAACAGGGGAACCTACTGGGGATTGGGGAGGCAATCGTAAAGTTAACTTACCCGAATGAACCATGCAAAGTAATTTGTAGCAGTCTCAAGAGAAATCGCGGCTACCATGCGGTAGTAATCAAGGGAGGCGAAGTAAGGCTGGGTGATGTCGTTTATGTGATACAGCAAAATTGGCAATGCGTTCCCCAAACGCGCTTTGACAAATTAAAATATATTGCGTCTCAAATCCCAGCAGGCAAGGTGTTGCCGTTTAACTTATTGATTGTTGGAATAGGAGGGACACGAGCGCATTATAGAATAATTCCCGTTTTTATTAAACGCCTTTTAGAAGAAAATCAAATGCCGTTGCACAGAATTGTCTCAACATCAGGAAGCATCCTCGATTACATTCCTAATCAGAAGAGGATTCTTGAGTCTGAAGGGGTTACGGTGCGCAATGGCCAGGTTGATATTGCAGCACACGCATGGAGGCCAAACCGATCACTATATTAACACAATGCAACCAACAGCGTTTATATCAATTAGTTACCAAGCGAGACGTGCAATGGGAGCTGAAGTTGATTCAATAGCAGTCGCCCTTGATAGACAGGGAATTACACCGCTCATATTCGTGGATAAATACACGTTTCCAAAGGGGGACGAAAGGCGGATGATGAATCAATCGTTCCACGACATAAAGAGCTCCACTATTTTAATAGCTGAAGTGACAGATAAGCACGCGATTGGTGTGGGTATCGAGATAGGATATGCTGCCGCGCTAGGAAAACCTATGCTATATCTACGCAGAAGGTCCGCAGAATATTCCACTACAGTGGGAGGCGTCATCCAAAATATGATCATCTATGAGTCTCCTACTGATCTAGAACTACAATTAGAGAAAATGCTATCGGGAATGGATTTAAATGCCTTATCAGAAACCTGAGTTAGGATATGCTAATACTTCTCGAAGGCATCGATAAAGCCGGAAAAACAACACTTGGGGCTAAGCTGTCGGCGGAGTTTGGCCTGCCGGTATACAGGAAACACATTACCCCCGACTTGAGCCTGCAACAATACCATTATTATTTCATGGGAATCGGGACGGCCTTGCTCGAGCTGCATAATTTGTTTAAATATAATGTTATCGTTGACAGATCATTTATCTGTGATTGGGTTTACAGCAATAGAAACGGAGCAGATAACCCGATCGAATCATGGTTGAAATGGGAAAAGTTGGATGTGACTGGCGAGGTATTCATCTGCTACGTTTCCATTAGCCGTGATACCCTCCGACGTAGGCTTGATCTTCACCCAGATGAATACATGACTGATAGGGACTACGAATCCGATATAAGTCGATACGAAGAATATTTATCACGTTCACGTTTTCGCATCGTCCGTGTTTCAGGTGAGATGCCGTATTCCACACAGGCTAAGGAGATGGCCGACGTAATTAGCCGCATGGCGGCAAGAGCATAACCACTTAAGAAGCCCCACAAAAGATTGTCTGTCAGGCTTTGGCTGAACATTGAATTGCCCCAACCCTTTGAGTAACTTGTGTTGGTGATTTCCGAAGGCCGTACGGTCGGTGACCTCCATCTTGAGCAATTGCCTGGTACGGATGAGGTCGCTGGTGACACGGGTGTCCGGGTCGCTCGGGCTGGTTTCGCCGGAACTGTGGTTGTACATAAGAATGACCGAATGCGCGGCGGCAATGATGGCCGGCCGCCCCCCCCGTTAGTACACCAACACCTGATCCAGCAGACCGACGGTCACTAGATGGTGGCCGATGATCCGTGCCTGGGATAGATCAGGGGCAACACGAAGTATTCAAAGTCGAGGTTGTGGTGCGGAGCGGTCGCCATGTTGCGCCGCCAGCATTTTCTGGCGCTCGCCGGCATGTCGCACTGGTCCGCTTTTATGGCCGGATTCAGTCGCGAAGCGAGACCATCTTGGATTCGACGGGTGGCTTCTTCCTGGCGGATGGGCGCGGTGCGCCATTGAACATCTCAGCCTATTCCATTTGCCCCCTAGAGTCGTCTGTCTGTTGGTCGCAGTTGGAATCTGATGTGCTACTCCTCGCCGGGTGCGTGGACGGCATTTGAATTTCCGGTGTGGAATCCCGCTCTAAGGCAGCTTGAAACGAATGCTTCTCCCGGCGGCGGAAGAGAGTGGGTTGAATAATCCTCCTGTACGAGCAAGCTAGTCTGGGTGCGGTGGGCTTCGGTGATGTCCCTTTGAAGCGGCCTCGGAAAGATTGCTGCTGTCGGCAAGGCCGGCACTTCGAAATAAAAAGCCCGCTCCATTGGAGCGGGCTGGGTCAAACGGCAAGATAGCCAAGTTCCCGCAGCGAACAGTGCCTCTGGGATGTGATAATGACATGGTCAAGCACCTCAATTCTGAGGAGCAGGCCACCACGGACAAGGTCGCGAGTTACGCGGATGTCCGCTTCGCTTGGTGTCGGGTCTCCCGCCGGGTGATTGTGCATCAGGATCACCGCATGAGCGGCAGCCACGATGGCAGGTCGGAACACCTCGCGGGCGTGGACCAACACTTGATCGAGGATGCCGGTAGCCACCACCTGGTGACCCTTGACGTGCTTCCGGGTGGTGAGCAGCAGCACGACAAACGATTCCTTGTCGGGATCGTAGCTTGGCAGGGTGCTGATGCACCGCCGCCAGTAGTCGGCGGCGTGCCCCGGGGACTCGCATTTAAGCAGGTGCTCCGGTAGCGGGCACTCCCGCAGTGCCACCACCTTGAATTCTTGGGGTGGCCTTTTCTTTCTGGCTGGCCGCACTGCGACCTTGAACAACTCGGGCTCTTCCATGATGTCTCTCGACGGCCGTCCGCCTGCTAGTAACAGGTAGCTCTGGGTGTGAGTCTCTCCGCCGGGAGCGTGGACGGCCTTTTG